>CAWECU010000010.1:0-198540 GCA_963807685.1 uncultured Flavobacteriaceae bacterium
CATGAGATTGCGCTCTAAACTCTCCTTTGCCGTGCATGAGTACTTTCAGAAAAACGGATTCAACTATATGCACACCCCTATCATTACGGGAAGTGATGCTGAAGGAGCCGGCGAAATGTTTCGGGTAAGTGCGTTGGATCCTAAAAATCCGCCCCTTGATAATCGGGGAGAAGTTAATTATAAAGAAGATTTCTTCGGAAAAGAAACCAACCTTACCGTGAGTGGGCAGCTTGGAGCCGAAACCTCTGCCATGGGACTGGGTAAGGTGTATACCTTTGGCCCCACCTTTAGAGCGGAAAATTCGAACACTACGCGCCACCTGGCCGAATTTTGGATGATTGAACCGGAGATGGCATTTTGCGATCTGGACGGAAATATGGATCTGGCTGAGGATTTCATAAAATATGTGATCCAATACGCTCTGGAGCATTGCGCAGACGATCTTGAGTTTTTGGAAAACCGTTTGATCGAAGAAGAGAAGCACAAGCCTCAGGCAGAGCGTAGTGAAATGTCCCTGCGGGATAAACTGCATTTTGTGATCGACAATAACTTCATACGCGTGAGTTATACGGAAGCGATCGATATTCTGAAAAACTCAAAACCCAATAAAAAGAAAAAATTTAAATATCTCATTGAAGAATGGGGTGCCGACCTACAAAGCGAACACGAGCGTTTTCTGGTGGAAAAACACTTTAAGTGCCCGGTAATCCTGTTTGATTATCCTGCGAGCATCAAAGCGTTTTATATGCGTTTGAACGAAGATGAGAAGACCGTACGGGCCATGGATGTGCTGTTTCCGGGAATAGGAGAAATTGTGGGAGGATCGCAACGGGAAGAACGCTACGAGGTTCTAAAATCCAAAATGAAAGCAATGGACATTTCGGAAGAGGAATTGTCCTGGTATTTGGACCTTCGGAAGTTTGGTACCTGCGTTCACAGCGGATTCGGATTGGGCTTTGAAAGACTGGTGCTGTTCGTATCGGGTATGGGAAATATACGCGATGTGATACCTTATCCCAGAACCCCCGGTAATGCCCAATTTTAAAGATATCGAGCGGATAATTCTATCGTTATTTAAAATAATACCGGCGCTAACGGTTATCGTCATATCACAAGCTTATATTAAAACTAGTCACTAATCACGATAAGTAACTAGTTTTTTTTTATTTTAACGATAGGAAAATAATTCATGCTAAAACAACAGTTAAATTTTAAATTATCTCAAAAGCTATCACCTCAGCAAATCCAGTTGATGAAGTTGATACAATTGCCTACTCAGGCATTTGAACAACGTATTTCTCAGGAAATGGAAGAGAATCCGGCATTGGACAGCGGAAAAGACGAAGGCGATAGTTTGGATGATGAGTTTAGCAATGAAGATTACGACGATTTTGACGATGGAGGTGAGGTCATCGAAACCGATATCAATGTAGATGATTACCTAAGTGATGATGAAACCCCCAGCTATAAGTTATCCGCCAACAATTACAGCGCGGACGATGAAGAAAAACAAACTCCTTATGCGTCCGGCACTTCATTCACCCAATATTTAATGCAGCAGCTAAGTACCTATCGTTTGGATGAGGAGGAACGGGAGATTGCTCATTTTCTGGTGGGTAGCGTAGATGAAAGCGGTTACATTCGAAGGGACATTCAGGATATAGTGGACGATCTGGCTTTTACCCAGAATGTATATACTTCCGAAGAAAAAATTGAGAAAATACTGAAGTTAGTTCAGGATTTGGATCCGGCGGGAGTGGCAGCCAGAAGCCTACAGGAATGTCTGCTGTTGCAACTAAAACGAAAGAACGAGAGCGAAGGGGTGCTACTAGCCATTAGGATCATTGAGGAAACCTTTGACCATTTTACCAAAAAACACTATAAAAAGTTAATCTCTAAATTTGATATTTCTGAAGACGATCTCCGGGTGGCCATTCATGAAATTGAGGGCCTCAACCCGAAACCGGGTGGTACCTATTCGGGAAATACGCGTATGGTTGAACATGTGGTACCCGACTTTGCCATAAAAATTGTTGAAGGGGAACTGGAGCTTACCTTAAATGGACGCAACGCCCCTGAATTGCATGTTTCACGGGAATACACCAACATGCTAAAGGGGTATAAGGACGCCAAGGATAAATCGAAATCTCAAAAGGATGCGGTGCTTTTCATCAAACAAAAACTGGATGCCGCCAAGTGGTTCATCGACGCGATAAAGCAACGGCAGCAAACTCTATTTGTGACCATGAATGCCATTATGCACCATCAGGAAGAATTTTTCCTTAGTGGCGATGAGCGTAAATTAAAGCCTATGATCCTCAAGGACATTGCCGATAAGATCCATATGGATGTTTCAACGGTTTCACGGGTTGCAAACAGTAAATATGTGGATACGCCCTACGGAACAAAGTTAATCAAAGAGTTTTTCAGTGAGTCCATGAAAAACGATCAGGGGGAAGATGTTTCTACCAGGGAGATCAAGAAGATACTGGAAATAACCATTTCAGAAGAAAATAAGAAAAAGCCACTCACCGATGATAAACTCGCCAAGATATTGTTGGAAAAAGGGTATCCCATCGCAAGGCGTACCGTGGCCAAATACCGCGAACAACTTGACCTACCGGTTGCCAGACTTCGAAAAGAAATTTGATGAATAACTTCCTTCGTTTAGGCGCTTACATATTACATCCCCTGCTGATGCCATTGTTTGGGGCGTTCGCTTATTATATCGTTACCCCACGTTTCATCGAATCTGCGGTAATAAGAGCCAATCTATTCGCCATAGGAATCATCACCATATTTGTTCCCATAGTCCTTTTTTTATTACTGAAAAATATTGGATGGATACAATCGATGGAACTGAACAATGTGAACGAGCGTAAAATTCCCTTAATGTTGCAATGTCTTTTAGTGCTGCTTATCGTTAAAATGGTCTTTAATCCCTACGATAATCCAGAGATGTATTTTTTCTTTGTGGGGATCTTATTCTCAAGTATTTCGGCCCTGCTGTTGGTCATCTTCAAAATAAAGGTGAGTCTGCATCAAATGGGTATTGCGGGGGTCACATTGTTTATCATTGCGCTATCGATTCATTTTAAGGTAAACATGTTGCTATGGATTGGATTGTTTATCCTCGCCAACGGTTGGGTGGCTTCTTCGAGATTACATACAAAATCGCATACCTATCCCGAGCTTATTTTAGGATTTGTAATGGGCTTTATACCTCAGTTGCTCATGCTTAACTTTTGGCTATAAGATATAGAAGATTACACCTAGCTTTAACGTTCTCATATCCAATGATTCGCCGGTATCCTCTAGAAAAGCATCTTTAAAGAAGGGATTGATCCTGTAATAGGCATAAAAATTGAAGGTGCTGTATCCAAAATTCAGGGTGGCTGCGAACCTTACTTGTTCAAATTCGGGGATTTTGGTTTGGTTGACTACATTATTAGGCTGACTGAAAAATGCGCGATACCAGTAGGTGTATCCCACACGCAGGCCGCCATAAACACGCCAAAATTTATAATCGGATGGTGTGGAAGTTCTCCATCGAAATTCCAGGGGAACTTCAAGGGTCGCCGTACTAAAGCGACTTACATCGTATTCAATTTCTGAACCCAACGAGCGAAAAATGGTATTTTCGTTAGCATCCTCTCCTATAAATAGATTGTAACCATAGCGATCAAAAGCCAGTCCTGCTCCTATGGCTATAGCCATATTGCGTTTTTCGTTGATAGGCATATCCCGCATAAATCCGAAATGAACTCCTCCCGAAACACCCACGATATTAATGCTGCTAGGTACGCTGGTGAGCAGATTATACGTAACTCCGGCATAGAATTGATCTTCGCGATATTGCTGATCCAGATCGGCATTTGGGATACTATCCTGGGCCCATACCGAAGCTGCACAAAGAAACAGGAAGCCGATGCCTAGATTTTTTAGAATCATTGGTTAAAGATAAAGCAATTCTAAATAGGGTAAAACAAAAAACGCCTTGAGGTTATCAAGGCGTTTTTGAATAAATTATTTTCTCTATTCGTCCATTTGGTTCCCGGGGGAGGTAATGTAAATAATCTTATACATTTCGAGTTCCCGCAGTTCCTGTTTGATATCGGTTACCAGCCCGGTATTGGTTTCCTCATCCACTTTAAGTGCCACCATTACTCTGCTTTGAAGATCGGGCAGTAATCCCGCTCTTGCCTGGATAAGCGCAGCTCTCAACGCCTTAATATCGGTATACTTATCGCCAATTTGAATTTTCCCTTCGGTACCATATTGACTTTGATAGCGCGGACTTGGTTTACCTGCATAGATAAAAACCGAGCGATCCTTTTTCAATTTCTCAACTTGATCTGCCTTGGGTATTCTTTGTTGCACCAGGAGATTATCTTCTCTCAAAACGGTTACAACCATAAAGAAGAATAACAACATAAATACAATATCCGGTAATGATGCAGTATTTACAGCAGGGATTTCACCCCCCTTTTTCTTTTTAAATTTTGACATCTTTTTTAAGTTTTATTCTCCAGATTTCTTAGGCTCCGCTTCAGACAATTTCAAAGGTATCAATGCTTGTATTTCTTCAAGTTTCTCCTGCATATTATCAACATTTCCGTTAAAGTTACCTTCATCAATAGATCTCTTCATTTCGGTGAACTTCCATCCAAATTTACGTTGAGACTCCCGATCCCTTAAAAAGTTATATGCCGCCACCAATTCATTTTGAACGGCGATATACATTTTATAGGAAGTGAGTCGGTCATTTTGAACCGAGATAACCGCCTTAGCAGGATTATCGGAGGAACTTGGCAATCGTTTCCCTTTGCAATAATTACAATACTCAGGGCTTCCCGATGGCGCTCCTCCATTATCGATAAAGTCGATAGCGGCCTGACGCAGATTCTTAATATCCATAAGTTCTTCTTCGACCAATAATTGATCGTGTCTATTCACATTTACAATGAATAGATTCTTCTGCTTTATAATCGGTGGATCTTCTACATCCTCGATCGGTGGCAATTGTCGCGCTATCCCTTTATCTTTTTCAATGGTTGTGGTAACCAAGAAGAAGATAAGCAATAGAAATGCTATATCTGCCATAGATCCCGCGTTCACTTCGGGTGTTGATCTTCTAGCCATTATCTACTTGTTATTTTTTTCACTCCGCTCAATACCATCGAGCCTATGGCTCCAACGGCAAGAATATAGAATGTATTAAGGCCGGTACTCACCCACTTGGAGGTACTTGCCGAAATAGCCTTTCCGTCAATCTTGGGCAATCCTTCGACACTATCTGAAGATATAAGGTAAGAAACAACCACGATGGCCAAAAATACCCCCACCACTAAAAGTGTTTTCTTCAAGTTTCCGGCAAAAATGCCCTGGAGGACAAAGACCACTACAAAGAGTATCACGATGGCCAATGTTATATATGCTATATACATGAGAGGATCTACTCCTTCTCCCGTAGATTTTACATAATCATCGCCTTTGGAAACCAACATGACCCAAAAGATCATACCAGCCACACCGAGGATTAAAGCTACTATTCTTAATATTTTATGTAAACCCATTATAGTATGTGTTTTAAAATTATTTTTTGTTTTTGTAATCTACCAGCATATCTATTAATGTGATAGATGCATCTTCCATACTGTTTACAATACTATCAATCTTAGCGATGATGTAGTTATAGAAGATTTGAAGGATAATAGCTACGATCAAACCAAATACGGTTGTTAAAAGTGCTACCTTAATACCTCCAGCTACTAACGATGGGTTCATATCACCAGCCGATTGAATTTTATCAAAAGCCTGAATCATACCTATTACAGTACCCATGAAACCAAGCATAGGAGCCAATGCGATAAACAATGAAATCCAGGAGACGTTTTTCTCCAACTGTCCCATTTGGACACCTCCATAAGCCACTACTGCTTTCTCAGCAGCTTCGATACTCTCATCGTGACGGTCTAGTCCTTGATAGTAAATGGATGCCACAGGACCCTTTGTATTTCTACATACTTCCTTGGCAGCATCAACACCTCCGCTATTCAAGGCATCTTCTACATTGTTTGCCAATTTTTGAGTATTGGTAGTAGAAAGGTTTAAGAATATGATTCTCTCGATAGCAATCGCTAGACCAAGAATTAAACACAACAATACAATTCCCATAAAACCGGGGCCTCCTTCTACAAAACGTTCTTTGAGGTCTTGATGAAATCCTTTAGACTCACCTTCGGTGGCCGCTGCTTCATCTTGTATAATTGTTGCTGTTGTGGCTGTTACCAGGGATAATCCATTAGTTGCCATGGTTGGAGCAGCGAACGTATTCACAGAGGTACCTGCAAAAATTAGTGCTGCAATTGCTAGAATAGAAAATAATTTTTTCATTGCTATCGACTTAAAGTTTGTTTTAGTTAAGGGTTTAAAGATATAAAAATAATTAGTTAATGTGCAATATTTATATGAATGAGGAGGTATTCGCACAATTCTTCGTTAAAATACTAATTTCTTCTTCTAAATATCGAAATTTTGTAGCTGATCTCTAAAGGATTAGACACAATTGCTGAATAATCATAATTTATCCACAATGGAACCCGGAAATTTTGAACTTCAATATAAAATACAGATTAACCAATTTACGAATATTCAAAGAGATACACTTAAAGTAGTGTGAACTGACACAAACGGGCAATCGTTTCACATTGAAATCAAATTTTCAGGCACCCTTCCCGATCGATTTCGAGATGCACTCCAAAAAACCCGTAAAACATAGCTTGCACATAGTTTGTTTTTCCGAAGAAATTACCCAGGATTCAATCGAAGGCGTAACCACAATCGAACTGAGTTCCTGAATCTTTGCAGAGAGGAAGGGATTAGCTCGATGCCTCGCTGATCCCAAAAAGGGAGTCGTACAACACCGCAAATCGCGCTGCGATCTTACAAAATTTTCTGAAATGAACTTCGACAAATTTTATCGTTCCAAATGAATTCGCAGAGAGGAAGGGGTTAGCTCGCTATGGCTCGCTGATCCCGAAAGGGGAGTCGTACAACACGGCAAATCGCTGCGCGATTTTACAAAAACCCAAAGCCAAAAATGCTCAAGCAAGCTTGGACATTTTTGGCTTTGGGTTTTTGTTGCAGAGAGGAAGGGATTCGAACCCTCGATACGCTTTTGGCGTATACGCGCTTTCCAAGCGCGCGCCTTAAGCCGCTCGGCCACCTCTCTATAATATCCCAATAACTACGGCCGTTATTGGGGCTGCTAAATAACAAAAAAATACCTTGGACACCATAAAATATTTGCATTATTTACGTTAGTTCACCGCGCATTGACGTTTCGAACAAGGTCTTAAAACCTACGTTCGAAATTTTCTGCCCCAACAGGTACATTAATTTGGCTAAAGCTGCCTCGGTGGTAATATCCTTGCCCGAAATAATACCCATGTTCTTAAGTGCGATACTCGTTTCATAGAGTCCCATGGTGACGCCGCCCCCGGAACACTGTGTGACATTGATAATGGGAATCCCTCTTTTTTGAACGGCTTCCAATTGTCTTAAAAACCAGGATTCGTTGGTGACATTCCCACTTCCGAAGGTCTCCAAAATAATCCCCCGAGTGTCGGGAAAGGAGAACAAATGCGCAATAATCTCCTCCGTTATTCCGGGGAACATCTTTACCAACAGGATACGGGAATCCAATTTTTTGTGCACCTTCAATTTTTTACGTCGGTTGGGCTTGAGCAAGGCTTCTTCGTTGAACAACAGATGTACACCACTTTCTGCCAATGGAGGGTAGTTGGGTGATGAAAAGGCGCTAAAATGCTCAGCCGTTATTTTGGTGGTGCGATTGGCGCGATAGAGTTTGTATTCAAAATACAACCCTACCTCAGCCACCTTGGGTTTTCCATTTTCCTGATAGGCGGCAATTTGAATAGAGGTGATCAAATTTTCCTTAGCATCGGTACGCAGGTCTCCAATGGGTAGTTGCGACCCGGTAAATATCACCGGCTTTGCCAGGTTTTCGAGCATAAAGCTCAATGCCGAGGCCGTATAAGACATGGTATCGCTCCCGTGCAATACCACGAAGCCGTCAAAGTTCTCGTAATTCTCTTCCACCATATTGGCCAGATCCAGCCAGTAACCGGGATTCATATTGGAAC
Source organism: uncultured Flavobacteriaceae bacterium (assembly GCA_963807685.1). GTDB lineage: Bacteria > Bacteroidota > Bacteroidia > Flavobacteriales > Flavobacteriaceae > Aureisphaera. The sequence goes on from CAWECU010000010.1 coordinate 8,169, forward strand.
TGTCAATGGGCTTTGAAAAACTTTGGGTCTCAATATCGCAATCCAACAAATTAAGCTCCGGGATGTGCTTTAAAAGGTCCTTGAAATTGAAATTTCGCAGCGCTCCCGTTTTGAAATCCTTGATCATCCCAATGGTTCCACCGGTGTAGATGAGCAGTATGTTCGGTTTATTTTTCATTCTTATTTGCTGAAATAGAACAAGCCCAAAACAGGCCCTTAGTTCGCTACTTTTTTTTGGTTTCTATCTTTTAAATTCCAAAAACATCTTTTGAGTTTTGGGTGGTGATACATGCTACCTCTTCTTCGGAAAGATGATATAGTTCTGCCACCTTGCGACACACCAACTGGAGGTAACTACTTTCATTTCGTTTTCCTCGGAAGGGTACGGGCGAAAGGTAAGGTGAATCTGTCTCCAAAACAATATGGCTCAAATCAATGTCTTTTAAAAATTGGTCTATTTTGCCATTTTTAAAGGTAACTACCCCTCCAATGCCTAATTTCATTCCGAAACCGATGGCTCTTTTGGCCTGTTCTAAAGTTCCGGTAAAGCAGTGAAATATTCCGAAGAGATCATCGCCCCGCTCCGTCTCCAATACATCAAATATCTCGTCAAAGGCTTCCCTGCAATGGATCACAATAGGCAATTTGTACTTTTTCGCCAGCTGAATTTGCCTTTTAAACGCGGTTTTTTGAACCTCCAAAGTACTGGTATCCCAATACAAATCAATCCCTATTTCCCCCACAGCATAAAATTTCCGCTTTCGCATTTCCTCCTCCACATGTGCCAATTCATCTGCATAGTTCTCCTTTACAGAAGTAGGATGCAATCCCATCATCAAAAATATGTGCTGCGGATAGGCTGCCTCCAACGCATACATGGACTGCGTATACCCTGAGTCTATGGCAGGTATAAAAAATCGTTCAATCCCAACGTCAAAGGCTCGTTGCATCATTTCGGTCCGGTCATCGGCAAAAGCCTCGCTGTATAAATGTGTATGTGTATCGGTCAACATAGGCGCAAAGCTACCAATTTGTTATCTATCTTTACAAAAAAAACAATTGGCGTCATTACGAAAAATTCTGGAGGGACAAGGCTTTGAAAGAATTCCCCTAAAAAAGCTCAATACCGGGCATTATTCACTCTCTTTAATAATTAATAACCAGCACGGTGATTTCATCTTAGACACCGGAGCATCCACCAGTTGCATAGGGTTTAAGAGTGTGACCTACTTTAAGATGAATACCGAAGAAAGTGAAATCAAAGCCGCCGGAGCAGGCGCGGTAGATATGGCAACCCGAATCGCAAAGAACAACAAATTGAAAATTGGGAGTCAAATACTCAACAATCTCGATGTTATTCTTTTTGACCTTTCGCATGTAAACAGTGCCTTGGAACAGGTCGAGGAAATACAGGTACACGGAATTCTGGGTGCAGATCTGTTAAAGCGATTAAGAGCCGTGATCGACTATGGACGCAATTGTTTTTACATCAAGTAAAGTTTGAGTTTAGTGATTAATTTTTGTTATATTTATATTACTCCCAAAAAACTATTATGCTGAAGGTAACCCCGTCTCTGGTTCTTATTACGTTTTTATGCGTTTTTATTTTTACAACTTCAGCACAAGACTTAAGTAGTTACCAAAAAATTGTGGAAATCTCCAAGGATCCCATACAGCGATTGGTCGCTTTGGATTCCCTTTGTTCAAAAACCAGAACAACTAACCTGGACGATTTTATAGGTTACAGCTTACAATATATTGAATTAGCCAAAGAACTGGATAGCATTGAGGCCGCGGCGCGTAAAACGATCAATGTGAGTTACGGCCTAACTTCCATAAAAAACCAACCCAGGCAAGTGCTTACGCTTTTGGATGGCATCCTCGCCAGAAAATACGCGATTAACGATAGTTTTCTGATAGGGACCCTCTATTTAAAACGGGGCGGGGCGAACACCCGACTTGACTCCCAGCAAGCTATTGTCGACTTCGAAAATGCCATAAAAAATTACGGTGAAAAAGATTCGATATACGTTGCAGATGCATACTTATTTAGCGGACAAACTTATTCAAACCTTGGAAAATTTGTGCCTGCAGGAGAGAGTTTCAAAAAAGCCTACGAATACTTTGAAGCCCTTAAGGATTATGAATATATGTACTACGCAAGACAAGGGGTGACCGCCATGTTTAGTATGAATGGTTTTTACGATAAGGCCAAAGAGGAACGCGATAAGAATATTGAAAAGATCAAAGAACTTGGCTTGGATCACCATCTGGTCACCATCTATTATAACCAGGCACTGGATTATCATCGACAAGGCAATAAAGAACTATTCCTGGACTATTTGCTGAAGGCCGAAAATGCCATAGACCTGGTCCCGGACGGCAAGGTACACGTTGGTAATAAAATTTATGTGTATGCAAAATTGATCGAATATTACGCTGAAGAAAAAAACCTGGAAAAAACAGAGGCCTATTTGGCACTACTTACCTATAATTTTGAGCTCGCACCGGAAGATCTTGTAAATCAGATCCACTACAGCGGCTCCATGGCCGAATATTATTTTTCCTTGGGAGAATATAAAAAGTCTCTCGATTTTGCCCGGGAAAAATTAATCCATTCAAAGACTCTGGGTTATGAAGAAGCCATATTGGAGTCCTATGAGATACTTGCCAAGGTGAACGAAGCTGCCGGAAATTATAAATCCGGTTTGCAGTATAAAAATGACTATATCGCCTTAAAAGATTCGATCTACAATAAAGCAACCGCCAACAAACTTGCCTATTACCAAACCCTTTACGAAACCGAGAAAAAGGAAAACGAACTTATTGAAAAAAACACCAGCATTCAATTGCTGGAAAAAGACAACGAATCTTCAAAGAAGCGCCTGGCCTATATTAGTTTGGTGCTTTTTTCACTGTTCGCTTTGATTTTACTCTTCCGCAATCGCATGCGTATTAAGAGTTCGAAGATCCTTCAGGAACAGTTTAGTCAGGAGTTATTGGTTTCACAGGAAGAGGAACGCAGGCGAATATCCAAAGATCTTCACGACGGATTGGGCCAGCGGTTATTGCTCATCAAAAATAATGTGGTAAAAACGAAGGATGAGGAGACCAAAAAATTGGTGGAAACTGCTATTGACGAGGTTCGGTCCATTTCAAGAAACCTACATCCCTTCCAGTTACAGGAATTGGGGATCACTAAGGCGATTGAGCATACCGTAGACCAGGTGGATGAAAATACCTCTCTTTTTATTTCTTGGGAAATAGATAATATCGATAACATTTTCAGTAAAAAGCAGGAGGTCAATTTGTATAGGATCATACAGGAGTCACTATCCAATATAATTAAACACGCTAGTGCAGAAGCTGGCAAGGTTGTTGTAAAACGTTATCCGTATATGGTAAATGTAAGCATTAGGGATAATGGAGTTGGTTTTGATTTTTCAGAAAAATATCAGAATGTAAAATCATTGGGGCTCAAGACCCTACTGGAACGTACAAAATTCTTAAACGGTCAAATGAAAGTACATTCCAAAAAGAATAATGGTACATTGCTTGAGTTTCAATTTCCAACAGCATGAAAAGTAAATCTATCGTCATAGCAGATGATCACCCTCTTTTGTTAAAAGGTCTAAGTGACTTTCTATTGGAGAAGGGTTACAATTTTATTGGAAGCGGAGGCAATGGCCGGGAAGCCTTCAATCTCATCAATCAATTACGTCCCGATATTGCGATACTGGATATCCAAATGCCGTATATGTCTGGCCTCGAGATTGCAAAAAAATGCAATGCGAATGATTTGGACACCAAAATTGTTCTCATCACGTTTCACAAGGAAAAAGAATTGTATCAGCAAGCCAAAGACCTCAATATCTTCGGATATATACTGAAAGAATTCGCCTTGGAGGAATTAGAAAACTGTATTGAGACCGTTTCCAAGGGAATCCCGTATTTCAGTCCGAAAATAATGGAGTTATTGGCAGAAAACACTATAGAGGACGGTTCCTTAAAACTTCTTACACCTTCCGAAAGGAAAATATTAAAACTCATTGCAAAGGATAAAACCAATAAGGAAATAGCTTCCCTTTTGTTTATCTCCTACCGAACTGTAGAAAAGCACCGAAGTAACATCATCACCAAGCTTAAATTGGAACAGAAAACCAACAGTTTGCTCATTTGGGCCAAGGAACATCAGGAGAAACTTCAATAATTCTTGCCCCCGGGTCCATTCTCAAATTACGTGTTAATACGTATTTCATATTTTGCATAAAATTCCCATATTTACCAGGTGAAAAAAGAGCAATTAATTCATGAAGTAAAATTCAAAAAAGAGCATAAGAGCAGAGTTGCTTTCTACATCGTGATTTTCTCGATTGTAAGTGTAGTTTTACTTAACGTTGTTAATTATATTGTATCATATTCTTAAGTTAATTTTTACAGCTAACTAACCAAGTTAAATAAAAAAACCCGACGTATCCGTCGGGTTTTTTTATTCTGAAGGAATGACATTTTACAATTCCAGAGCGGCTTTGATATCATTTTCCATGAGCAACTCGGTTGGGTTTTCGAGTGCTTCTTTTACGGCTACCAGGAATCCAACCGATTCGCGTCCGTCAATAATACGGTGATCGTAGCTCAAAGCCACAAACATTACGGGAGCAATCACAATGGCTCCGTCCTTGACAACCGGACGTTCCACAATATTGTGCATTCCTAATATCCCCGATTGCGGCGGATTGATAATAGGTGTGGAAAGCATACTTCCGAACACCCCTCCATTGGAAATGGTGAAGGTTCCTCCCGTCATTTCGTCGACTGTAATCTGACCGTCACGTGCCCGAAGTGCCAGGCGTTTTACTTCCTGTTCCACACCGCGAAACGACAAGGCCCCAGCATTCCTAATGACCGGAACCATCAATCCTTTGGGGCCAGAAACCGCGATAGAGATGTCTTTAAATTCATGTTGTATTTGGTAATCCCCGTCGATCATTGAATTGACATCGGGATAAAGGTCCAAAGCTCTCACCACGGCTAGGGTGAAAAACGACATAAAGCCAAGACTCACACCGTGTTTTTCTTTAAAAGCTTCCTTATATTCCTTCCGCAATGCGAAGATTGGACCCATATCCACCTCGTTAAAGGTAGTTAACATGGCCGTTTGATTCTTGGCTGTTACCAAACGTTCCGCGACTTTACGTCGTAGCATGGAAAGCTTTTTGCGCTCTGTGACACGGGCACCATCTCCAGGGGTTCCCATGGATGGAACTGCTTTTTGTGCGTCATCCTTTGTAATACGACCGTCACGGCCTGTTCCGTTCACATTTTTAGCATCTATTCCTTTTTCGTCCAGGATTTTTCTGGCAGCCGGGGACGGTGCGCCGCTGGCGTATGTCTTTTCAGATAAAGCCGGTGCTTTTTCATTGGAATTTTTCGAAGCTGCAACCACCTTACCGAGATCGGGGTCTGCATTGCCTCTCCCTTTTTCGTCAGCGGGTTTCTCAGAAGTTTTGATGGACGCGTCGCCATCCGGCTTTTCAGCATCGGTATCGATCAAACAAACAACGGCGCCAACGGCCACCGCGTCACCTTCTTCCGCCTTTAAAGTGATAATACCACTGGCTTCTGCCGGCAATTCAAGGGTAGCCTTATCGCTGTCGACTTCGGCTATGGCTTGATCCTTTTCAACATAATCACCGTCTTCAACCAGCCATTGTGCGATTTCTACTTCGGTGATGGATTCTCCCGGAGAGGGAACTTTCATTTCTAACATACTATTGCTCTTAGCTATTGTTATTTTTTCGGAATTTCAAAAACACTATCTATTACTTCTTTATGCCTTGCCTTTGATCGGGTACTGCTTCCCGCTGCAGGCGAACTATAAACCCTTCTTGAGGCCACACGCAATTGCACCTGGTCAAAATTCATCAACATAAAGCCCCAGGCACCCATGTTTTTAGGCTCTTCCTGGGCCCAGACATAATCTGTTGCATTCGGGTATTTCTCAATAATTTCTTCCAATTTTTTCTGCGGAAGTGGAAACAACTGTTCTATACGCACCAAAGCTACATCACCCCTGCCGTTTGCCTCCCGTCGTTCGAGCAGGTCGTAATAAAACTTTCCGGTACAGAACACCAGGGAACGCACCTTCTTTTTATCTATTTTCAGATCATCGATCACCTCTTGAAAGCTTCCGTTCGCCAATTCTTCTTTGGTAGAGACCACCAGCGGATGGCGTAACAAACTCTTCGGAGTAAAAACTACCAGGGGTTTTCTGAAGTTCCACTTCATTTGCCTGCGCAGCAAATGGTAAAAGTTGGCCGGAGTGGTGACATCGGCCATGATCATATTATCTCTGGAACACAATTGTAAGTAGCGCTCCATGCGGGCACTGGAGTGCTCTGAGCCCTGGCCTTCATAACCATGCGGCAATAACATCACCAAGCCATTTTGGGTTTTCCATTTGGATTCAGCCGCAGAGATATATTGGTCCAGCATGATTTGAGCCCCGTTGGAAAAGTCACCGAACTGCGCTTCCCAAATGGTGAGGGTTTTGGGCGTTGCCATCGCATACCCATAGTCAAAACCTACGACCCCGTATTCGGAAAGCAGCGAATTATAAATGTACATTTTACCCGAAACACCCAAGTTGTTGTGCAGGTTTATTTCCTCGCCATCATCTTCCGTCTTGATAATGGCATGACGGTGGGAAAAGGTTCCTCTTTCCACATCCTGACCCGACATACGCACATTAAAGCCTTCTTCCATAAGGGTCGCATAGGCCAAAAGCTCTCCCATTGCCCAATCGAGTTTGTTGGTTTCGGAATATTGTTTGTTGCGATCTGCTATGATTCGCATAATTTTTTTAATGAATTTCTTGTCTTCCGGAAGTTTGGTGATTCGCATGGCCAAATCGGTCAGCTTGCCTAGATCAAATTTCGTGTCTACTGGGGCCAGTATATCTTCCAATTTACCCAAACGGTAATCTTTCCAATCGTCCGCCAGAATTTCTGTTACCACCGTTTTGTCTTTTTTACGAGAAGCTTCGAGGTCTTCCTCCAATTCGGTTTTGTAATCCAGTTCCAATTGTTTTACATACGCATCGTCAATAACCCCTTCTCGTTTCAATCGCTCGACATAAATGTCCCGGGGATTCGGTTGTTTTGAAATAGCCTTGTACAACTCTGGTTGTGTAAAACGAGGTTCATCGCCTTCGTTGTGACCATACTTCCGATATCCAAGTACATCTATAAATACATCGCGTCCAAATTGCATTCTGAATTCCAGGGCAAACGTAAAGGCATAACATACGGCTTCCACATCGTCTGCATTTACGTGCAGTACCGGAGAGAGCGTTACCTTCCCCACATCTGTACAATAGGTTGAGGAACGTCCATCGAGATAATTGGTTGTAAAACCTACCTGGTTATTTGCCACTACGTGAATGGTACCTCCCGTGCGATATCCATCCAACTGTGCCATTTGAACCACTTCATAAACCACTCCTTGGCCAGCAATGGCGGCATCACCATGAATTAAAATGGGAAGTATTGATTTTTCATTTCCACCCAATTGATTGTCCAGTTTTGCTCTGGAAATTCCTTCGACTACTGCATTCACCGTCTCCAAATGCGAAGGGTTGGGTGCGAGATCCATACGCACATTTTTACCGCCGGGCGTTTTTCGAAAACTCGTCCAGCCCATATGATATTTCACATCTCCATCAAAAAGTTCGGCCTCGTCATATTCTTTACTATCGAACTCGCTAAAGATGGTTTCCGGAGATTTTCCGAAGATATTGGCCAATACATTCAAACGACCACGGTGAGCCATTCCCACCACAAACTGTTCAATTCCTTTTTCGGCCCCTTTCTGGATCAACCAGTCCAATCCCGGAATGATGGCATCCACTCCTTCTACCGAAAAACGCTTTTGCCCCACATACTTGGAATGCAAAAAGGATTCGAACGAGAGGGCTTCGTTTAATTTTTTAAGGATCTGTTTTTTCTCATCGGAATTGTATTGGGGATGATTGTCGTTATTATTCAACCATTTTTGTATCCATTCGATTTCATCGGGGTTACGAATGTACATATACTCCACCCCAGTAGAATCGCAATAAATAGCTTCGAGATGACGTCTTATTTCACGCAAGCTGTTCTTCCCTAGTCCTAAAATAGATCCGGCTTCGAATTGTAAATCCAGATCACTTTCAGCCAAACCGAAATTCTCCAATGCCAGGGTTGGCGAATATTTTCTACGCTCCCGTACCGGATTGGTTTTGGTGAATAAGTGACCCCGGGTACGATACCCATCGATCAATTTGATCACTTGAAACTCCTTTAGAACATTTTCATGTAAGTTGGCTATGCTATTTTCAACTCCGAGTGCTTCCAGCGATCCATTCTCAATCCCAAAATCAAAACCCTGAAAAAAGGAACGCCAACTGGGTTCCACACTATCGGGAAATTGTAAATACCTGTCGTAAAGTTCTGCGATATACGCGGGGTGAACCGCATTGAGAAATGAAAATCTATCCATAATTGGAATAAATAGGGCTTCTTTTAAATAAAACGATACAAAAATACAACAAATTCAAACATGAAACCGTTCTTCTCCGTATATTTATCGGCAACCTCCATAACGATTCTCTTATGATAAAAATTACTGTGAGCCCACGAATGATAAGCCTTTTAGTTATTATTGGATTCTTGTTTTCCATCGAAAGTAATGCTCAGGAAGACGAAAAACTTCAATTTTGGGAGCACGTTCGTTTTGGTGGTGGAATTGGGCTAAGCTTTGGGAACAACTTTTTTAGTGCAACTCTGGCTCCCAGCGCAATTTATGAATTTAACGAACAATTTGCCATGGGAGTGGGACTCAATGGAACCTACAATAGTTTGAAAAACACCTATACCTCGACCATTCTTGGAGGTAGTGTTATATCACTATTTAATATAATACCCCAAATTCAACTTTCGGCCGAATTTGAACGTCTCAACGCCAATCGAAAATATGATTCTGGAATTAATTTCTTTGTTCCTCCTGAAACTAATTTCTGGTATTCGGGATTGTTTTTGGGAGCCGGCTATCGAACTCGCAACGTAACCGCCGGATTGCGATACGACGTTCTCTATAATGAAAACAAAAGCTTTTATGCCAGTGCGTGGGCGCCTTTTGTACGTGTATATTTTTAAACGGTACGCCGCATCAAATAATCGCCGAACTCACGAAGTTGCGCTTTCTTTTCTTCGGAAAGGGCAATCAAATCTAAAACTGAATTCGCCATTTGGGTATAGCGTTCGATCTCCTCAATCGTAGCTTTTGCAGCTCCCGAAGTCTCAAAAATTGTCTTGACCATCTCAATTTTTTCCGAAGGATCCGTCGGATTTACCTCAAATAAATGCTGAAGGGTTTCCGCATGGTCGGGTGTACTTTTTTCAAGTGCCGTTAGGTACAAAAAGGTTTTTTTATTGCCAATGATATCACCCCCTACCTGTTTCCCGAAGGTTTCCGGATTTCCGAAGGCATCCAGATAGTCATCCTGCAATTGGAAGGCGATTCCCAAATTTCTTCCAAACTCATAAATATGATCTTTACAAGTTTCAGAGGCTCCGGCAACAATGGCACCCATGCGCATCGCGGCCCCCACGAGTACCGCGGTTTTGAAGTCGATCATATTGATATACTCTGCGATAGTAACGTTGTCCCGGGTTTCAAAATCCACATCATATTGTTGTCCCTCACATACTTCAATTGCCGTCTTACTGAATAATTTCGCCAACTCCTGAAACAAGCTGGGCTCATAGGCCTCGAACAATTGGTAGGCTAAAATTAACATGGAATCTCCACTCAAAATTCCTGTATTAACATCCCACTTTTTATGGACAGTCTCTTTGCCTCTGCGCAGCGGCGCGTTGTCCATGATATCATCGTGTATCAAGGAAAAATTATGGAACAATTCAACCGCTAAAGCAGCATTCATTGCTTTTTCGTAACCCTCCCCGAAGAAATCGGCTGTCATTAAGGTAAGCAGCGGGCGAAGGCGTTTTCCTCCTAATGTAAGAATGTACTTGATGGGTTCATAAAGTTGGGAAGGTTCTTTTACGACAATGGTTTCCTCGAGACGCCTGGTAAAAGCCTTGCTGTAATCTAACAATAATTCCATTCACAAAATTTCGTGCTAAAGTACGCATTAGATGTTAGATTTTAAACCGTAGCGTTGTGACTTTGGCAATGCCCTGCCTTAAAGATTGTAATCACTACTATCAATGCGCCACCCTTAAATGCCACTCCCGTTAAAAGTAAAACACTATGAAATGTTAAAAAATTGCAAAACTTTGGAAACTTTTATTGTTTTTAAAGTTTCCAGACTTATTTTTGCCCTCGATTATGAAAGAAAAAATTGCAATAAAAGCAACTGAGCTCTTCTTAAATTTGGGATTTAAGAGTGTGACTATGGACGATATTGCCAACGAGATGGGTATATCGAAGAAAACAATTTATGCGCATTTCAGCAATAAAACTGAATTGGTGCGCGACGTCACTCTTACTATGTTCAATCACATCACCGATGGGATCGACTGTATTTGTGCCACACATCAGAATCCTATTGAGGAGTTGTATGAGATTAAAAAGTTTGTGATGTTACAGCTTAAAAATGAAAAATCATCCCCTCAGTTTCAACTTCAAAAATACTATCCCGAGGTCCATGAAACTTTCAAAATAAAGCACTTTGAGAAAATGTACGACTGCACCATGAATAATTTACAACGCGGTGTGGAAGAAGGGCTGTATCGCAACAATATTGACATTGAATTTGTCTCGCGCATCTATTTCATTGGCGTTAACGGCATTAAAGACAACACCGTTTTCCCGGTTCATATGTTCCCAAAGGTGCAGCTATTTGAAGATTATCTCGAATACCATTTACGGGGCATTGTTACCAAAGAAGGATTAAAAACACTAAACCAATTTATTAAAACAACCAAACATAATGCGTAAGATACTTGTTCTTTCATCCATGGTATTCATGGCTTCGTTATCGATGGCACAATCGCAAAAAAGTTATAGTTTTTCTCTGGAGGAGGCAATCACCTTTGCTCTGGATAGTAATTATACGGCTATCAATGCGCGTCGCGATATTGCAAAAGCGATCAAACAAAAGTGGGAAACTACAGCGACCGGCCTTCCGCAAATTGATGCCGCCATAAACTACAACAACAACCTTAAACAACCCGTAACTTTAATTCCAGCGGAGATCACGGGCGGACCGATGGGAACTTTTGTCCCGGTGACCTTTGGCACCCAGCAAAATGCCAATGCCGTGGCGACCTTGAATCAATTGATCTTTGACGGCAGTTATCTCGTTGGACTGCAGGCTGCCAGAGCTTTTCTTGATTTTTCTAAAAATGCCAATGAAAAGACACAACTGGAAGTTCGAAAAGGGGTCATCAATGCCTACGGAAGTGTTCTGCTTTCAGAAGAATTGATCGCTATTTTTGAGAAAAACAAAGCGGCTTTGGACAAAAACTTGTTCGAAACCCGTAAGATTTATGAAAATGGATTGACAGAGGAAGAAAGTGTTGAACAACTGGAGATCACTCTCCTCGATATTAAAACCCAATTGAGTAATGCCAAACGTACCGCCGCAATTGCGAGAGAAATGTTCAATGTAGGCCTTGGTATACCGGCTGAAAGCGAGGTGATTTTTACTGAAGATCTGGATGCCCTGGCCCAACAAAATATTCAGCTTGAGTTTTTGGACAGCTCCCTGAATGTAGAGAACAATGTCGATTATAAGATTGCCTATAATCTCACCGAGCAACGAAACCTGGAAATGAAATTGGAAAAAAGCAAAGCCTTACCCACCCTTTCCGCTTTTTTAAATTATGGAACTCAGGCCAACAGTGGTAGTTTTACATTTCTGAATAGTAATCAAATATGGTATCAATCCTCGATTTTGGGTGTAAAAATGAACGTTCCTATTTTCAGTAGCGGACAAAGAAGCGCAAGAACGCAACGCACCAAAATAGCTCTGGATCAAGCCGAGACCGAACTGGAAGAAGCCATTCAAAATATTCAATTGGAGTTGAATACCGCAAAAAGTAATTATCAATTCGCCATTGAAAACTATGAAAATTCTAAAAAGAATCTCACCCTATCGGAACGCATTGAAGGAAAAAATCAGGTGAAATTCAGCGAAGGGCTGGCCAGCAGTTTCGATCTGCGACAGGCACAAACCCAATTGTATACGGCACAACAACAATATTTTCAATCCATGCTCAATTTAATTAACAGCAAGGCACAATTGGAAACCGTGCTCAACGCTCCTCAATTAAGAAACTAATCACACTATATACTATACCCATGAAAAAATTAATGTTTTCTCTATTAACCGTCCTTTTGCTCGCTTCTTGCGGCGGTGATTCATCCGGAAAATCTGTGGATGACCTCATTTCCGAAGGAAACTTAGAAGCCATGCGCGAGAAACGCGAAGCCGTAAAACTGGCACATAGCAATCTTGAAAATGATTTAAAGAAGCTTGATGACGAGCTTAAAAAATTAAACCCGAATGATAATTCTGCTTTGGTAACGGTTCACACGATTAGCGACACCCTGTTTCGTCACTTTATAGAACTTCAGGGAAATGTGGAGACCAAGCAAAACGTTATTATTTACCCCGAATACCAAGGAACACTTACCCGCGTAATGGTTGAGGAAGGCGAGCAGGTGCGTAAGGGACAAATCCTGGCGAGGATCGACGATGGCGGTTTGGGAAGCCAATTGAGCCAATTGGAAGTACAGGCGCAATTGGCCAAAACCACTTATGAGCGTCAGCAACGTTTGTGGGAACAAAAAATAGGATCAGAGATTCAATACCTTCAGTCGAAGGCAAATTACGAATCGTCTCAAAATGCAGTCAATCAATTGCGAAGTCAGTTGGATAAAACGACCATTCGCGCCCCTTTTTCGGGGGTGATCGACGATGTGATCACAGATCAGGGAACCGTAGTTTCTCCGGGACAGGGAATTTTCAGAATTGTAAATTTGAGCGATATGTTTATCAGGGCCGATGTCTCCGAGCGTTTTTTGCCGAGTGTGGTTCCGGGAAAAGACGTGGTGGTTGAGATTCCTATGCTTGGCGAAACCATCAAAACCAAGGTAAGACAAAGCAGCAATTATATCAATCCCAACAATAGGTCGTTCTCTATTGAGGTGGGCCTTCCGAACAACACGGGAGTGATCAAACCCAACCTTACGGCCAGAGTGCGAATTAACGATTATACGAACGAGAAGGCATTGTTGGTTCCGCTAAATGTAATTTCTGAAAACGCTAACGGAGAGCAATATGTGTACATGGCACAACCTGAATCTTCTTCCGATCCGGGCAAAGCGCTCGTAAAAAGGCAAATTATAACCACCGGAAAGACGCAGGGAGATGTGATCGAGGTGCTAAGTGGTTTGCAATCGGGAGACATCATTATCATCGAAGGGGCTCGTAGTGTAAAAGACGGGCAGGAAGTAAAAATATCAAACCTATAGGACGATGAGCTTAAAGAAAAAACAAGTAGATAAGGAATTCAAGCTTTCCAGTTGGGCCATTGACAATCCTACGGTTATTTGGGTGATGGTAGCCATCTTTCTCGCCTTGGGTGTAGGGGCTTATTTCAGTATGCCTCGTGAAAGTTTTCCCGAAATTAACGAGACCAAAATCTATATTTCAACACCATACCCTGGAAACACTGCCGAGGATATTGAGCGCCTCATCGTGGATCCTTTGGAGGATAAATTGAAAGGTATTTCCAATGTGGTGGAGATCTTGTCGACCTCTCAGGAAGATTATTCCATAATTACAGTGGAATTTGATGAAAACGTCACCGTAGAACAGGCCAAGCAAAAAGTAAAAGATGAGGTAGATAGTGAGACGGCCAATGAGGACTGGCCTACGTTCAATGGGGCGAAGGTGGATCCCAATGTGTTCGATTTAAGTCTTTCGGAAGAAATCCCCATCCTCAATTTGAATATTTCAGGTGATTATCCTGTGGAACGTTTGAAGGAGTTTGCTGAATACCTTCAGGATGAAATTGAAGACCTGGACGAAATAAAAGCGGTCGATATTCGGGGAGCTCAGGAAAAAGAAGTTGAGGTTGCCGTGGATATTTATAAAATGATGGCAGCACAAGTGAGTTTTGACGATGTGCTGAACTCCATTCGGAACGAAAACATGACGATATCTGCGGGAAATATGATTTCCAGCGGACAACGACGTACCATTCGTATTTTGGGGGAAATTGAGGAACCATCAGAATTAGAACGTTTCGTAGTAAAGGCCGAAAACGGATCGGCCATTTACCTCCAGGATATTGCCGAAGTTAGATTTGAAGAGGAGGATAAAACTACTTTTGCACGAGAAAAAGGGGATGGAGTAAATGGAAATAGTGTAGTGATGCTGGATGTAAAAAAACGTTCAGGTAAAAACATGATCGAGGCGGTTGAAAAGATCGATCAAATTTTACTCGATGCAAAGAAAATATTACCCCCCGATCTCAATATCACCAAAGCCAATGATCAATCTGCAAAGACCGAAAACCAGGTAAGTGACCTGGTGAACAATATTATTTTTGGGATTATTTTGGTGGTAGGAGTACTTATGTTCTTTTTAGGATTTAGGAATGCCCTCTTCGTTGGTTTTGCCATCCCTATGTCGATGTTTATGAGTTTTATGATCCTTTCGGCTTTGGGGTATACTATGAATACCATGATCCTTTTCGCATTGATCATGGGGCTTGGAATGCTGGTGGACAATGGGATCGTCGTGGTTGAAAATGTGTACCGCTTGATGGAAGAAGAAGGAATGTCCCGTATTCAGGCTGCCAAAAAAGGAATTGGTGAAATAGCCTTTCCCATCATCATTTCCACCGTGACCACGGTAGCGGCATTTGTTCCTCTGGGAACCTGGCCGGGAGTTATGGGTGAATTTATGATCTACTTCCCCATTACGTTGTCGGTCGTATTGGGTTCCTCACTGTTTGTGGCGATTTTTATCAACTCCATGATGGTATCACAATTTATGGAAATAGGTGAGAAAGTATTGACCCGAAAACAATTGATTCGAATTAGCCTTATCATGGTGCCCATCGGACTTTTCATTTTCTTTCTAGGAGGACCTGTTAAAGGTCTGGGAAGTCTTATGATCGTGGTAGCACTTTTGTTTTGGGTGTACCGTTATTTCCTTAAAGATGCTGCACTCGTATTTCAGAAAAAAATATTATCCCGAATTGAGCGATCATACCAACGCTTTTTGTCTTGGGCCTTGGGAGGAAGAAGACCCGGGCTCTTTGTGGGGGGTATTTTTTTAGTCTTGATTCTGGTATTTATGGGCTTTGGTATGTCCATTGCTGCCAAACGAACGAGCATCGAATTTTTCCCCGACAATACGCCCAACCAGATCATTGTCTATATTGAATATCCCGAAGGAACCGACATCAATAAGACCAATACGATTACCAAAGCGATCGAAGGACGGGTGTATCAAGAGTTAAACAACTCGGAGTATATAGGAGGTGAAAATTATAACTTCCTGGTTGAGTCTGCCGTTTCACAGGTAGGAGAAGGTGCAGGTAATCCTCAAACCGATGGTGGAAGTGCCGCCGAAATGCCGCACAGAGCTAAGATCACAGCGAGCATGAGGGAATACAAATACAGAGACGGGAAGGACAGTGAAGTGCTGCGAAGCCGGGTTCAGGAAGCCTTGAAGGGTGTGTATCCCGGAGTAGCGATCTCAGTAGAAAAGGATGCTGTCGGGCCTCCTGCCGGATATCCTATCAATATTGAATTGGAAGGGAAGGACTATGACGAATTGATCGCGACTGCCGAAAAAATGCGCAACTTTATCAATACCAAAAATATTGCCGGTATTGATGAGCTTAAGATTGACGTAAACAAAGGAAAACCGGCCATGGAGGTAGTTGTAGATCGTCAAAAAGCGGGAGAACTAGGTGTAGCCGCCGGTCAGGTTGGTAATCAATTGCGCCGAGCCCTTTTTGGTGAGAAAGCGGGTGTCTATAAAAAAGACGGTGAAGATTATGATATCTATGTACGTTTCGACAAAAACGAGCGTTACGACCCCTCGGCACTGTTCAATCAAAACATCACGTTTCGGGACCAGGCTTCAGGAAAAATAAAGGAAGTGCCGGTTTCTGCGGTGGCTAATCAGAAGAATACTTCTTCCTTTAGTGCCATCAAACATAAGGACAACAAGCGGGTGGTGACGGTTTATTCGGCATTGGCTCCCGGCTTTATTGATGCCGCGGCGATCGTGGCTAAAATTCAGGATGAAATGGTCGATTTTAATGACCCAGATGGAATCAAGATCGACTATACTGGACAGATTCAAGAACAGGAAAAACAACAAGAATTTCTGAATCTAGCCTTTTTAGCGGGATTAGGGCTAATCTTCCTGATTCTTATCTTCCAATTTAGTTCTATTTCCAAGCCCACCATTATAATGATCGCTATTTTCCTCAGTTTTATTGGGGTATTTGGCGGCATTTTGATTACAGGGGCCTCCTTTGTGAT
The DNA here is from genome assembly GCA_963807685.1 of uncultured Flavobacteriaceae bacterium. Classification (GTDB taxonomy): domain Bacteria; phylum Bacteroidota; class Bacteroidia; order Flavobacteriales; family Flavobacteriaceae; genus Aureisphaera. The sequence continues at coordinate 24,747 of CAWECU010000010.1, forward strand.
CATGATGACCATGATGGGGATTATATCGCTTGCCGGTATCGTTGTAAACAACGGAGTGGTCTTGCTGGATTACACCCAACTCCTTATTGACCGCAGAATTGTAGAATTGGATCTTCCCGATAATGCTCTTTTACCCAAGGAAGAAATTAAAGAGATCATTGTAAAAGGAGGACGCGCTCGTTTGCGCCCCGTAATATTAACGGCCGTCACCACGGTACTTGGGTTGATTCCGCTGGCCATTGGAGTGAACATAGACTTCTTTAGTTTCTTTTCTGAATTTGACGCCAACTTTTATTTGGGAGGTGACAATGTAATCTTCTGGGGACCCCTTGCCTGGGCAGTGATCTATGGGTTGATCATTGCAACCTTCTTAACTTTGATTATAGTACCTGCCTTGTTTTATATTATTTATAAAATAAAAATTCGGGTTCGGAACTGGCGTAATCGTCCTAAAGAAAAGGATGTACCGCTCTCAGAAGCAGCATAACTAAAAACCCTTTCAGTTTTGCTGAAAGGGTTTTTTTGTTTATTCAAATAAACTATTTTTTATTTGAAGAAGGGTTCCATTAGAGTCCTTCGTTAAATGGCGTTGGAAATGCATTGATGATATTATCTCCAGTACGATCCAATGGCACATAGGTTGCATTTAGCCTGCCCAATCGACGTAAGTCAACCCAACGATGTCCTTCTGCAATTAGCGAATATCTTCGCTGACGCAAGATCTCTTCAATTAATGAAGTATCATCGGTAGCTCCGGAATAATCTCCAATACCAGCAGCATTTCTAACTCTGTTGATCGCGGCAACCGCTTCTCCGGTGTTGTTACCCACCTGTGCTTCGGCATACATCAAGATCAATTCTTCATTACGGATCATATATACGGGATCCACATTGCTATCATACAATGCGATCTGGTAATCGGCTGTCAAGCCATCAAATGTGACCGTCCCCCCCTCAAAGAGAATGGACTTTTCAGCAACACGACTATCACCTGCTTCCGCATCGGCTATCCATGTATCGTGAATCATAAATTCCTGACCCGATTGATTGGGAACATGGAATTGGGTATTTGAAATGTCATTCCCCGTTAATCCAAAGACATGAGCCGGACCATTGTTTAAGTCACCATTGATATCGAAGAAAGAAGCGTTTAACAGATTGCGAACTTCCGACATATTTCCTTGATATAAGGCAACCCGGGCAGCAACTGCTCTATTGAAAGCTATAAAACTATCTGGTGTATCAAATCCGGCAAATCCACTACTGATCGAAAAATCAAATTCGCTTGAAGAATTCGCAAGGTTGGTTAACCCTTCGTTCAATATATCCATGATTCCCGCCAGAGCCATGTTGTAATCAACAATAGGACCTAAGTTATCGGGATCTTCCACATCCAGACGAATACCGTTGTCAAACTGACGGTTAGCCACCATTAACAAAGCATAAGCCTTCATTGTTTTTGCGAATCCATAATAACTGTTCTTTTCGGCATCACCATAACCTGCCTGGGAATTTTCCACGGCAGTGATTAAGATGTTGGCAGATTTTACAGCTTTATACCAAGCGGCAAAAGCCCGAGTGGTAAGAAACCCATTGTTGTCAAGAGGCCCTTTTAAAAGCTCTCCTGTATACCGAGGGTCTACCCCGGTAAGATCGTAATATTCTCTGGCCAAAATACTTTCCGTATCATAGTGAAACGCCAGATCATTTCTGATTACTGCTTCAAGACCTACGGCCAATAACTGGACGTCGGCTTGAGAGGCCCCTTCAGCAAAACTTTCCACACTGGGTGCATTCGGGTTATCGATCTCCTGCAATTCACAACCGGTGAATATGATCACGGCGCTGAAGAGAAAGAATTTTAAGGTTATATTTTTCATAATTGTTTTTTTTTAGAAATTAACATTCACATGAAAGTTCACAAACTTCGATGCTGGATAAGGAGTTACCTCAACATTATTTGCCAACACATTATTTCCGAAATTGGAAGATTCGGGGTCATAACTGTTATAATCAAAAATGTTGATAAGGTTTCTACCTGAGACCCCAACTTTCACCTGATCCGTAAATTTAACCCAATCGTCAGGGAACGTATAGTACAATCCTACTTCACGAAGTCTAATATAACTTGCATCTTCTACCACAAGTTTTGTATCTGCAAATGCGCGACTGGCTCTATATTCTCCATTGGTCATTTGTCCCGTAGGATCTATGCCAGTGTCATCATAATCGAATGAAGTTCCGGCCAAATCGGTCAAGAGAGTCGTTAGGTTGATAGCGTCTCCTCCTTCTTTCCAGTGCCATAAAAATGACAGATCAAAGCCCTTATAGCTCACATTATTGAACCAGGTAGTTTGAAAATCGGGTTCTGCATTTCCTAATACAATAAGTCCGTCTCCATCTGGATCCATAGCTGCAATTTCAGCAGCTGTGAAATCGGAAGCTATAAAATTCCCTACAATCTGAGTGGCACTTGATCCCTCTTCAATAAGGAAAGTTCCTAATGAAGCTGCAAATCCTCCTTCAGTAAAACTAGGTACGTCCAATCGAGTGATTTCCGAGTCGTTCGTCCACCACTTAACGTTGGTCGTCCATTGAAGGTTGTCATTATCGATGATCGCAGCATTTAGGCCAATCTCAATACCATCATTTTGCAATTCTCCAGCATTTTTAGTTGTGCTAGTAAAACCGGAAGACGTAGGAACGTTGGTTTCAATAAGCAGATCTTCGACCGTCTTATTGTAGAAACTTACCTCCAGGCTAATACGGTTCTTCAAAAGCCCAAAGTCCAACCCATATTCCAGTTCTTTTTGACGTTCTGGTCCAATATTAGGATTTCCTCTAAGGTTTTGCGGGCTAACTCCCGAAGAACCATCAATAAACTGTGCGTTCATGAGAGAGAATCGGTCGTTGAAATTTGGAAATCTTCCAGCCTCTCCATAGGCAACACGTGGTTTCAAACTACTCACCACACCTTCTCCGAAGAAATCGAATTTATGGATGTTCACGGCTAAATTTCCTTTAGGATAATAATAGGTCTCACTAGAATCTCCGTTATTGGTTGATTTATCTCCTCGAACCCCTGCCGTAGCAATGATCATATCTTTGAAGTTGATCTCCGTCTGGCCAAAGAACCCTGTATCTTTCTGCGGGATTATGGTTTGTTGCGTAGATACGTTGGAAGATTGTCCCAGATTGGTTTGAGAACCATTCAATCCTGTTGCAATGGTGATTACTGTATTTCTTCGGAAGTCCTGAAGGAAGTTACCGAACTGAGTCGTAAAGCTCAAACCATTGTCAAGGTCCAGATTATGCACCAGGAATGCAGACAGGTTGAAGTTTGTATTCACGGTAGAACCTGAAATAGCCACACCTCCCAAAGACGATGGGTCTCTGAAATATGAAAGTGCTTTCGGGAAAATACTCGTGCTTCTCAACGTGTATTGATCAAATCCACCTTGCAGTACCAACTTCAATCTATTTTGATCTGTATTTATCAATTTTAGATTGGAAGTAGCACTTCCAATAAATCGATTGATCTCTTCTCGGTTCGTTGTTATAGCAACGGTTTCCAATACGTTTGATCCGGCTCCTCCTTGCGGAAATACCCCGTCGACCGGTGATAAATTTTCCCAGGGATAGGTAAACGCCAATGCATAACCCACTGTTCTGTTCGCATTTCCATTATTGAAGAAACCACGATCCGCCTTGGAATTAATGTAATTGGACGTTACATACAGATCGAAATAATCTGTAAATTTTTGTCCAATATTAAGACGTACAGAACTTTTAACATAGCCCGTATTATCTACCAATCCCGGTTCATTTTTATGTGTCACTCCAAAGAAGTAATCCGTTTTATCTGCACCTCCCGCTGTAGTAAAACGAGTGGTATAAGAAACTCTTTGACTATCAAAAAGTTCGGCTTCATAGTCTCTCAAATTATTCAGATCAAAATTGGCTGGTCCTCCCAACGCTTCGATCTCACTTTGGTCCCAATCCCGCAAACCTAGCAGCCTGGTAGGACTTCGAACACTCAATGTTTGAGAAAATGAAACTTTCGGAGCTCCTGATTTTCCTCGTTTGGTGGTAATGAGAACAACCCCACCAGCGGCTCGTGAACCATAAATGGCGGCAGCAGAAGCTCCTTTAAGGATTTCTACATTCTCAATATCTTCAGGATCAATATCGGCAATACGGTTAGAAGCGTCATCTTGATTCGTTGACGGATTTCCTCCCCCCGCTGCTTCACTTACTATATTATTCCCGAAGCCAATTGAGGAGTTATCTACATACACACCATCTACAATGAAAAGTGGTTGTTGATCTCCAAAAATAGAGGTCACACCTCTCAAGCGCATCGAAATACCTCCTCCGGGTGCTCCCGAGTTTGCTTTTATTTCGGCCCCATTGAATTTTCCATACAAGGCACCATCCAAACCTGATTGTGTGGTCACCCCGGTAAGTTCACTTGCCGAAATGGAAGATACAGCATTGGCTGCATTGGAACGCTTGGTAGACGTTGCCAAACCAGTTATTATTACTTCATCCAAAGATTGTGCAGACTCGGCCATAGATACATTCACGGTGCCGGCAGCGCTAACCGCTTGTTCTACCGAAGTGAACCCCAGGGATGAAAATTCCAAAGTAGCGGGCAAACTGGTCACGTCAATGGAATACATCCCATCGATATCTGTGGTAGTACCATTGGTGGTCCCCTTTTCAATAACATTTGCAAAGGAAACGGGATCCCCGTTGTCTGTGCTTACCTTACCCGAAATTGTATTTTGTGCGAATACAAAGCAGGGCAAAAGCAATAAGAACAAGAAAACCCTGTTCGTTAAGTTGTTTTGTTTCATAATTATTAAGTTTAAGTTAATTATTCGAAATTACTTTTAATTCTTCATTTAAACCAAAGATTCATTGGTTTTTTTTCATTGAAACAGGCTTATCATTACCATTTTCATAGAAACATTTGAACCTCATATCAGTAACTATTAAAAAAACAAGGTTATCCCCTTTAATCTTGCTAAATTTGCAGCTGTTTTCAGAAAAAATAGAAAATGTACAGAACGCACACTAACGGAGAACTTCGAATAGAACATTTGAACAACAGGGTAACCCTTGCCGGATGGGTTCAAAAAACCCGGGATAAAGGCTTTATGATCTGGGTCGATCTGCGGGATCGCTACGGAATTACCCAGCTTATTTTCGATGAAGAACGCACCTCTAAAAACGTGATGGAAACAGCTACCCAATTGGGCCGGGAATTTGTGATTCAAGTAACCGGAACCGTGATCGAACGGGAGTCCAAAAATCCAAAAATGCCCACCGGTGCTATCGAAATATTGGTTTCTGAAATTACAGTGCTGAATCAATCCCTAACCCCTCCATTCACCATCGAGGATGAAACCGATGGCGGGGAAGACCTGCGTATGAAATACCGTTATCTGGATATACGACGCAATCCGGTACGGGAGAATCTTGTATTTCGGCACAAAGTAACTATGGCAGTGCGAAATTATCTATCACGGTTGAATTTCGTTGAAGTAGAAACCCCTTATCTGATCAAATCCACTCCCGAAGGAGCCCGTGACTTTGTGGTCCCAAGCCGAATGAATAAAGGACAGTTTTACGCTCTTCCGCAGTCTCCTCAAACCTTCAAGCAACTGCTCATGATAGGCGGAATGGATCGCTATTTTCAAATCGTTAAATGCTTTCGGGACGAAGACTTGCGTGCTGATCGCCAACCGGAATTTACACAGATCGACTGTGAAATGACTTTTGTCGAACAGGAAGATATCCTTGCCACTTTTGAAGGATTGACACGTCACTTGTTACAGGAGATCAATGGGGTTGAAATAGGAGATTTTCCAAGAATGACCTACGACGAAGCCATGCAGAAATATGGAAACGACAAACCCGATATTCGTTTTGGAATGGAGTTTGGCGAACTCAATGAGATAGCCCAACACAAGGATTTTAATGTATTCAATCAAGCCGAATTGGTTGTTGGTATTGCAGTCCCAGGTGGAAATTCATACAGCCGCAAAGATATTGACAAACTCATTGATTGGGTCAAGCGACCGCAAGTAGGTGCATTAGGAATGGTCTATGTGCGTTGCAATGAGGATGGCAGCTATAAGTCTTCCGTGGATAAGTTCTACGATCAGGATGATCTGGCCCAATGGGCAGCAGTGACCGGAGCTGAAAAAGGAGATTTGATTTGTGTGCTCTCCGGCGAAACTCATAAAGTACGGCCCCAGTTGAGTGCCCTGCGCATGGAACTGGCTGCACGATTGGGTTTACGCAACCCGTCACAATTTGCTCCCTTATGGGTCGTGGATTTCCCATTGCTGGAATGGGACGAAGAAACAAAACGCTACCACGCAATGCATCACCCCTTCACTTCCCCCAAACCGGGGCAAATAGAATTACTTAAAACGAATCCGGGTGAGGTCAAGGCCAACGCCTACGATCTGGTGCTCAACGGCAATGAGATTGGTGGTGGTTCCATCCGTATCCATGATAAAAATACGCAGTCAAAGATGTTCGATTATCTTGGCTTTACCCCCGAAGAAGCCAAGGCTCAATTCGGGTTTTTGATGGATGCCTTTCAATACGGAGCGCCTCCCCATGGCGGTATAGCTTTTGGCCTGGACCGTTTGGTGGCCATTTTAGGCGGCCAGGAGACGATCCGCGATTTTATTGCCTTTCCGAAGAACAATTCCGGGAGGGATGTCATGATAGATGCACCGGCGAACATCGACACGGCCCAATTGGAAGAATTAAGCCTCCAATTGCGTATTAAACCCTAACTCTAAAAACCAGCGAGGCGATTATCGAACTTTCAGAAATTTAAAAATGAGACTGTTTTTAATCCTGTTATTTATTGCGATTGCCGCCACCCTTGGTTACGGTTATTATATAAAACCTGAAGACTTTAAAACAGGTGAATTTTGTATAGGTATTTCCATGGTTGGATTATTTTTTGTGTGGATGCCAGTGTTTATATACCATCGCTGGAAAAATAAAAGTGTAAAAGACTATATGCTCACCCAGGAAAACCTTGATAAAATGAGGGAAGAAGGCGATAAGAAAAAATTGTAAGGCAGGGGGATTTCATAAAATTGTTAACATTTTTTAACATTTCACATTAGAAAAATATTACCTTTACTTCTATTATTAATTATTATTATTATTTACAATGGAAGGAACAGTAAAGTTTTTTAACGAATCTAAAGGTTTCGGATTTATCACCAACGATGAAACCGGAAAAGACATTTTTGTACATGTAACCGGACTTAACGGGGAAGCCCTTAACGAAGGAGACAAAGTGGAATACGTCGAAGAAGAAGGAAGAAAAGGAAAGGTTGCCGCACAAGTGCGTGTGATCCACGACTAAGATATATCTTTACCAACCAGATGGAACCCTCCTGTGCTCACGCCAGGAGGTTTTTTTATGTCCTTTTATTAGAATTAATCCAGAGCTACCGCGATCTTTTTTCGATAAAGAACCGGGTCAATAGCTGAGACGCCTCTGCCTTCATAACGCCTCCGTTCATTTTCGTCTTGGAGTGCAACTTTGTTCCCATAGCAATACAACCCCGCTGTTCGTCCCTCGCACCATACACGATCTTCGATATCTGACTCCAAAACAAAGCGCCCGCACACATTTGACAGGGTTCAAGAGTAACATACAAGGTACAATCAATCAAATACTTTCCCCCAAGGAAATTTGCCGCCGCAGTGATGGCTTGCATTTCGGCATGGGCAGTAACGTCATTGAGCGTCTCGGTAAGATTATGAGCGCGCGCAATGATTTGATTCTTAATAACCACCACCGCACCAATTGGTACTTCCCCTTTTTCATAAGCAGTTTCCGCCTCTTGCAGGGCGCGTTTCATAAAGTATGCGTCGTCGTGGGGTTTTATCATATTGACAATTGATTATTTCCTTCTTCGTTCCAGCTTCGGTGGGTAAAGACAAAACTACAAATTAAGGAATTAACAATTCGGCAATAAGCGTATCTTTATCGCGTGCAAAAAAATAGTCTAGATAGCATTCATTTTCCTGAAGACCTTCGGAAATTATCTCCGCAAGAGTTGCCCCAGCTCGCGCGGGAACTTCGCGAATTCATCATCAATATCGTGGCGGTAAAAGAAGGGCATTTGGGAGCCAGTTTAGGTGTCACCGAGTTGACCATCGCCTTGCATTATGTCTTTAATACACCACACGATCTGCTGGTCTGGGATGTGGGACACCAAGCCTATGGTCATAAGATCCTCACCGGACGCAAGGACATTTTCCACACCAACCGCCAATTGGACGGGATTAGTGGTTTCCCTAAAATTTCAGAAAGTACATACGACACTTTTGGCACCGGACATAGCAGCACTGCCATCTCGGCAACTTTGGGCATGGCCATCGCCTCCCGACTCAAAGGGGATACCACCCGACAACATATCGCTGTGGTGGGCGATGCTTCTATCGCCAGTGGGATGGCCTTTGAAGCACTCAATCACGCCGGAGTGACCCAGACCAATCTTTTGGTGATCCTTAACGACAACGCCATTGGCATCGATCCTAGTGTGGGGGCATTAAAAGCCTATTTTACCAAAGTGACCCTCGACAAAACGCCGGAGACCGACAATATCTTTGAAGCGTTGAATTTCAATTATTCAGGGCCGGTAGATGGGCATGACCTTAGCGTTTTAATTGCTGAATTGGAACGGCTGAAACAGCTGGACGGTCCCAAACTATTACACGTGATCACAAAAAAGGGAAAGGGATTACGCCAGGCAGAAGAGAATCAGGTGAAATATCATGCCCCTGGTAAATTTGATGCCAGTACGGGCGATCTGCTTCCGAAGCAAACTCAAACACAAGCCCCCAAATTTCAGGATGTCTTTGGGATAACATTGCTGGAATTGGCCACAACCAACGAAAACATCGTGGGAATTACCCCCGCCATGCCCACCGGTAGTTCCCTGAAATACATGATGGACGCCTTTCCCGAACGGGCTTTCGACGTTGGAATCGCTGAGCAACACGCCGTGACCCTCGCCGCAGGATTGGTTACTCAAGGAATGACGGTCTATTGTAATATCTACTCTACTTTTTTACAGCGCGCTTACGACCAGTTGATACACGATGTGTGCCTGCAAAAATTGCCGGTAATCTTTTGTTTGGACCGTGCCGGAATCGTAGGCGAAGACGGCGCCACCCATCACGGAATATTCGATCTGGCCTATTTGAGGTGTATTCCAAACCTCATCGTTTTTGCCCCCCGAAATGAGATCGAACTACGCAATATGCTCTATACTGCTCAATTGGGAATGTCACAACCCATCGCGATCCGCTATCCCCGAGGGCGCGGGTCTATTGTGGATTGGGAGCAACCGTTTCAAAAAATGGAAATGGGGCAAGGAATTCGGTTAAAAGAAGGCAACGATCTGGCGGTGCTCACCATTGGGACGATGGCTGTAAATGCTTCGGAAGCGATTGCACAGCTGGAAACCAATACGACTTTACGCATCGCCCATTACGACCTGCGATTTGTAAAACCATTGGATGAACCGTTGCTGCATGAGATCTTCGGAAAGCATTCGGTGATCATCACCCTGGAAGATGGCGTTGTCAACGGAGGCTTCGGAAGTGCTATTGCTCAATTCGCCCTGGAGCATAATTACAAGAACACCCTGAAAATAATGGGAATCCCGGACGTGTTCCCACAACATGGTACCGTGGCTCAATTGCAGGATCTTGCCGGTATCTCTTCAGAAAAAATAGTGCAAACCCTTCAGAAATACGTTTAAAGATTTCCTTGTATCTTTTGAAACAACAGCAATGCGTTCCCATCGGTCAAACGGGAAATATAATTGCAGCACTCCATAAGATAGGAATATACCGTCGCAGTATCGGAAACCGGATCTTGAAAATTCCGAAGCAAGAGAGTGTCGTAATGACGTCCCTTACCGTTGTAATAATTTTCAAAAGCGGTGGTATAGGCATCCAATAATGTGGTTAGAATCTGGTAGCCGGCGATCTCTTTCTCCACCACTTCGGCACTTCGATACACTTTCTCGACCGAGATTCTAAGAATATCATCGATCTGTGCCTTGTACTTACTTTTGTCCAGTAGTGCTTCGGAAAAGGACCCGCTCAAAATGGCATCTTCCTGCTTCAGAAAAATGGTGACAGCCTCTTGAATCAACGTACTTATAGCCAAAGACCGCAGGTAAGCGAGCCTGTCTGAGGATTGGGTCAATTGATTGTACTTCTCCCGATTAATGCTGTCCTTGACCAGTTTGAGCAAATATTCGAGCGCGAATTCCTCTTCGATCAACCCCAGGTTGATTCCGTCTTCAAAATCGATGATGGTATAGCAAATATCATCGGCTGCTTCGACTAAAAATGCCAATGGGTGTCTGCTGTATCGGTTGTTTTCAAGTTCAAGCAAACCCAGTTCTGTGGCCACTTCAGTAAAAAACGGAACATCACTTTGGAAGACCCCATATTTCTTGTCGGCGATGTGCTGGGTTGGTTGTTTCGGAAGGGATTCTTTGGGGTATTTGGTAAAGGCTCCAAGGGTCGCATAGGACAGCCTCAGGCCACCTTCCACTCCATGTTTTCCTTCGGTTAAAATCTTAAATCCATTGGCATTTCCTTCAAAGTCGACAAGATCCTGATACTCTTTGGCTGATAGTTGGTCTTTGAAGCGCAGGCCATTTCCATTCAAAAAGTAATCGCCAATGGCCTTTTCACCGCTATGTCCAAAAGGAGGGTTCCCAATATCATGGGCCAACGCAGCCGCGGCAACAATGGCTCCAAAATCGTTAAAAAGATGTCCATGTGTCTCCCGAAGTTGAGGATGTTTTTCCAACAAAGCAGTTCCTACGGCACGCCCCAACGAACGTCCTACCACGCTTACTTCCAAACTGTGGGTCAGGCGGGTGTGCACAAATGAGGTTTTGGAAAGCGGGATGACCTGTGTTTTATCCTGTAAGCTTCGAAAGGCAGAAGAGAAGATCACACGGTCATAATCTACTTCAAATCCCAGACGGGTCTCGTCCTGTTCAATACGCAAGCGTTTGTTGGTATCTCCTTGTCGACGTAATGACAGGAGCTGTTCCCATTGCATCATAGTGTTGGTTTTGGGACCGAAAGATAGGAGTTTCTATGCGCAACAAAAAAATAAGACCCCGGGAAAGTTTGGCACTTTCTTAAAATGTTAATCGAAAGACCATAAGCGAGTGCTCCTGAATTGAACTTCAGCAAAAAAAAAGGCGCAAGCCTACGGTTAACAATTAGCTAACATAAATGTTACGAAAACCTAAACCAAGCATAACAATTGGGTAACTGCTTTCGCAGGCATTTCAAGTTTCTTTGCGTCAAATTTGACAATAACTGGATGAAAAATTTTATCACAATAATTTTATTGCTCATGGTAGCAATAGTGAGCGCACAAACCGGCACCCTGGAAGGTAGTCTTAGCGATAAAACATTTAATAATGAACCGCTGGCTTTTGCCTCTGTGGTCATTAGAGGTACCGCAAAGGGAGCTCAATCTGACTTCGATGGAAATTACCTTATTGAAAATGTGCCCGTAGGGACTTACGCTGTTGAAATAAGTTATGTGGGTTACGAAACAATAACAATTCCGAACGTGAGTATTGAGGATGGTAAATTTACCCGAATCGATGCCACCATTGGTCAAAGTGCTGCGGCACTGGACGAAGTACTTATTACAGTTTCAAACAGCCGGGAACGTGAATCTGCGTTGCTTTTGGAACAGAAGGGAGCCGTTGCCGTAAAGGAAAGTATTGGTGCCGAGCAAATGGCAAAATTAGGTGTTTCCAATGCCTCGGGTGCTACTACTAAAATTTCGGGAGTGAACAAAACCGAAGGATCGGGAGATGTTTTTGTTCGAGGACTAGGAGATCGTTACTTATATACGACTTTGAATGGCTTGCCCATCCCTTCCGACGATATTGAAAAGAAAAATATTGATCTTTCGCTCTTTTCCACAAGCTTGATCCAAAACGTTTCGGTGAGCAAAACAACTTCCCCAAGCAGTTCGGCCGATCAAGCTTCTGGAAATATTGACATTGCTTCCAAAGAACTCAACGGAAGTAACGTATTGGAGGTTAAAGCAAGTTCTGCGGTCAACAGCAATGTGATCGAAAATGGTGTTTTTGATAATTTCAAGGTATCCCCAAATCAGGATGATGTCACCTTGGGAATCTACGTTAGAGAGGGCAATACGCGTAGCAACATTACCCAGCAGTCCTGGACGCCGGGAACCGAGGGAGCTCCTGTTAATAATTCCATTTCTTTTAGCGCCGGAAAAAAGTTCAGTGAACAATTGAAAGTGCTATTAACGGCAGGACAGCGATCCAACTACGAATATAGGGAAGGAGTTTTCAGACAATTCCGATCCAACTTTATTGACGACACCATTCCCGATGCGACCAGTTGGAAAAAAACCGTGGCGACCTCCGGATTATTGAGTGCACAATTTAGGGTAAATGAGACCCATACGTTAAAGTTCAATACGCTTGTCATCAATAAGGTGGAGGATAATGTCTTTGAAGGTGGTCGTGCCGGAACAGCAACCATTTTTGAAGAGACCGATGAAATGGAAACCGCGCCCGATGGGAACACCTTCTTTCAATTCATTAGAGACCAGAACACCAAAAAGACCTTACTTTCGGTTACACAATTACTGGGATCGCATGACATTTCAGAAAAAAACACCCTGGATTGGGCATTGGGCTATAATTTCCTGAGTGCCGATGAACCCAACCGTATTCGCAATGAGGTAAACTTTACCAGCGGAGGCTTTGTTCAATTGGGCCGTACCGGCGGATTCCAGCAACGAAAAAGTATCCAAAAGATAGAAGACGTTGAATACAATGGCCGGATCGCCAATTTGATGAAGATCTATGATAACGAAACGAAATTATTTCATATAAATATTGGAGCCAACTACCGAAATAAGGAGCGCAAGTTCGGATCCCAATTCGTAGGTGTTGAGGAAACGTTTACCAATGCTGTCAATCCTACTTCCATTGACAATATCACAGACATATTTACCCAGACCAACTTTGATAATAATCTGTTGAAATTCAATTTGCTCCAACCCGATTTTTACAAAGGAGAACTGGAAAGTACCGCCGGATTCATAGACTTTATTGGAAAACTGGGAGACTTCAGTATTCAAACCGGAGTTCGTTATCAAAGGGATGCCGTTAGGGTTCAATTTGACGTTGGAAACTTCCCCGGCCGACTGGGAGAAACCAATAGAGATTACAACCGACTTTACCCCTCCATTAACCTGAAATATGACATCAATGAACAGCACAGCATCCGCTTTGCCAATAGTTTGACGCGAACACTTCCTGAATTCAAGGAAATTGCTCCTTTCGAATATGTATCTCCTACCGGGCAGGTAACAAGAGGTAACCCGGATATTGAGGCTTCCAATAATTTCAACTACGACCTGAAATGGGAATTTTTCCCTAGCAAGGACGAGTTGGTTTCTGTGACCGGATTTTACAAGAGGATTGAAGACCCTATCAACCGGGTTCAGGATAGAGGGTCTGCCGGAATTTTTTCATACTTCAACTCGGGTGAAAAAGCAGAAGTGTATGGTTTGGAACTCGAGGCTCGGGTAAATTTGTTGAACGGTGGGGATCAAGACGATGAGCCAAAACTTCGCTTGAACTTCAACGCTTCCAGAATGTGGCACGAACAAGATTTAAAGGACATCGTCGATGAGACGACAGGTACCTTGATTCGATCATTTAAATACAAAGGACTCACCAAAGTAGATCTGCAGGGGGCGAGCGATTGGATAGTGAATACCTCCTTGAATTTCGATACGAATACCGAAAATCCATTGGAAGTCTCTCTGGTAGGAAACTATGCATCAGACCGCGTATTTGCTCTCGGGGCGGCCGAAATTCAAACTTCCAGCGATACCAACTATAATGATGCAATTGTGGAAAATGGTTTTGTAACGCTGGATCTTATTTTGAACCAGCAATTAGGAGAACATTGGAGACTAGGCTTAACGGGAATGAATCTATTAAACCCGGAGATCAAAAGAACACAGCTAGTTCGTCCCGCTACCACAGGTATCGAGACCGAAGAAACGGTTTTATCCTACACCCGAGGTATTCAGGTGGGTTTCAATCTAAACTATTCATTTTTATAAAAGAAAATCAATTAATTCAAACTTAAAAACCATGAAACACTTAAAAAATCTGGCTAGCGTATTTGCTGCAATGAGTATACTATTTACGACCAGTTGTAGCACAGACGACTTCTTTCTCGCGGTTGATGATGGGATTGACACCACTGAACTTACAGATCTAAGCGGAAATTTAGAGAGCGATCGCGCATTGATCTCATCAGAACAGTACACGATCACCGGGCCCTACCTGATAAAATCCGGGGTTACTTTGACCATACCTGCTGGAACCGTTATCGTGTCGGAAGCCGCCGAAAACAGATATATTGCCGTAGAGCAAGGAGGACGTATTGATATCCAGGGAACGGCAAATTTACCAGTGATCATGAGATCGGCAACAGGAGCCTCAGGTAGCTGGGGCGGACTATTGCTATGTGGTGAAGCCCCTACTACGGAAGGTGTCGACGTAACCGCTGAAGTAGGCGGACTTATCTACGGAGGTACCAACCCAGGCGACAGTTCAGGAAATATTGACTATTTAATAATCAAAGACGCCGGAGCCCAAATTAACTCCGAATCCCAGTACAACGGTTTGACCCTTTATTCAGTTGGAAGTGGAACTACGATCGATAATGTAGCTCTTATTAACGGTGCCGATGACGGTGTTGAATTTTTCGGCGGAACGGTTTCAGTAAACAACTTATACCTGGAGAACAACGAAGATGATGCGGTCGACTGGACGGAAGGTTGGAATGGTACCGTTACCAATACCTACTGTTTGCATACTATTGAAGGATTCTCTACAGCCGTAGAAGCCGACGGGGATAACAATAATCCTAAATTGGTAAATTTTACTGCTGTTTCCAACACGGGTGGTACCGCATTACAATTCAAGAAAACGTCGGGAGCTACGATCACAGGCCTTTCTTTGACGGGGTACGAGATTTCAATTGACATGAAGGATGATGGCCCGCTTGAGAACGTGATCATCGACGGAGAGATTGCAGATCCAAACAATACCTATATTGCCCCTGCTACGGTAGACATAAATATGTTTTCCTGGGTAAACTCCAATGGCTCCGGTCAACAGCTTGTCGTCTTGGAAGGTAACGTTACAGGAACTAAGATCCTGGATCCCAACACCAGCTACCTGTTGAACAATGCTTATATCGTGCAATCCGGTGGTAAATTGATTATTCCGGCAGGAACCAAGATCACCGCTCGTGATGGTGGTACTGAAGTTTATATCGCCGTGCTACAAGGAGGCGACATCGAAATTAACGGTACCGCTTCCAATCCAGTTGTAATGTCTTCTCAAAACGGACAACCGGGTGACTGGGGTGGATTGACAATATGTGGTTTCGGTCCAACCACAGAAGGTGTTGGAGTGACGGCTGAGGTAGGTGGATTTATCTACGGAGGTACAGATCCAGCCGATGATTCAGGGAATATCGACTATTTGGTAATCTTAGGAACCGGTGCTCAGATCAATTCGGAATCTCAATACAATGGTGTTTCTTTATATGCCGTAGGTAGTGGAACTTCCATCAATAACCTGGCTGTGATCAATGGTGCTGATGATGGCATCGAATTTTTCGGGGGAACAGTGAGTGCGACCAACCTTTACTTCGGAAACAACGAAGATGATTCGGTGGACTGGACAGAAGGATGGAATGGTACTATCACCAATACCTATGTATTGCATGAAATTGACGGTTTCTCAACGGCTATTGAAGCAGACGGAGATAACTTCAACCCAACCATTACAAACTTTACAGCCATTTCTTCCACAGGAGGAACTGCACTTCAGTTTAAGAAAATGTCGGGCGCCACAATAACAAACGTACTATTGAGTGGCTATGACACCAATGTCGACATGAAGGATGATGGCCCTATTGGGAATGTGATCGTTGACGGAATTCCTATGACGGCACCTACCAACAACGTATTTAACGGTACTGCTGTGGATATTTCGGGATGGTCTTGGATCGATGCAAGACTATAAGGTAGTTTATTTAATTAGTAAAAAGGGCTGTACATTACTGTACAGCCCTTTTATTTTGTGTTTTGTTCTGTGTGCTAATTTGTCACTACTTTGGTACTCGTGGTCTTCCAGGTCTTGACTTCCGCTATTTTTGAATTTTCATAACTTACCTCTTTCATGGAGTCCTCATGGTAGAATAGCCAGGTTCCCACTTTGGCACCATTGTCATAATTGGCTATGGCCGTTTTATCACCTTTGGCATTATAGCTTATCCATTCACCGTGCAACTTATTTTCTTTGGTATAAAAACCTGTTTGTGCTACCGCACCATTATCGTGATATAAGGTTGCCTGAATCACATCGCCTTTCATCACATAGCTGTTCTTCATATCACATGTCTTTTTGCAAGTTTGGGCAAAAGCCATATTTGCCGACATCACCAATACTAATAACAATACAATCTTTTTCATCTTTTACTTTATTTGGATTCTGCTATGATAAAGTTAAAGGATTGATAACAATTATGAAAACATTTCATAACATTAAATTTACATTAATCCCGTATATTCTTGTTTTTCAATGTTTTACTTTGGAAGATTTAACATTGGAATTCTGCTTATTCGAATAATTCTTAAAGATTTATTAATAATAGCCTAACTAAAAAGGCACAATCATTTAGTTACTTCGCATGGTTGATAAACTTAGTCTATGCTTAATTTTTATTGATATCGATCGCATTAGAATGATTTAACAGTACCCGTGAGGACATAACAAATCTTTTATTAATCGTTTAGTTTTTGTCAACTTGATTATAAAAGTAAGGGCTGCCAAAACTGGCAGCCCTTTTTTTTAGATAAGAAATTGACAGTTGTTATTCGTAAAATTTCACGTTTCCAGTGCTAACGTCGTACATTCCGCCTACAATATCAATTTCATTGTTGCGCTCCATTTCGGCCAGAATTGGACTTTCAGCCCGAATCCTGTCAATCGTCATTTCTACATTTTTCTCGGCTACACTATCTACAAATTCCAGATTTTTAGAATTTCGTAGTGAATCGTCCTTTGGCTCTTTGACCTCCGCGACGGCAGGTTCAATTTTTTTGATTAATGCAGTAAGATTCCCCAGCCTTGCATGATCGCAAGCACCTTTTACCGCACCACAACTGGTATGTCCCAGAACTAAAATTAATTTTGTTCCCGCCAATTTACTGGCAAATTCCATGCTTCCTAAAATATCTTCATTTACAAAATTTCCTGCGATACGAATACTAAAAATATCTCCCAGACCTTGATCAAAAATCAATTCGGCCGATACTCTGGAGTCAATACAGCTTAAAATTGTAGCAAACGGAAATTGTCCATCTGTGGTTTCATTTACTTGCTGAAGTAAGTTCCGATTGGCTTTTAAATTATTCTCAAATCTATGGTTTCCATCTTTCAAAAATTGCAACGCCTTTTGAGGGGTCATTGTGAGCTGAGTTTCTTTGGTATGTGCTTTCATCTGTGTTTTTTTATGATTTATCTTTTACGTTTTCTTTTATCCACTTGAGGCAGTCTTTAAAACTGGTAAATATCTGTTCTTTAGGCACCAAATCGGGAATAATATCAATTCGTTCCATCATATAAAGTGGTTGCTTCATAGGATTTACGAATAGTACTTTAATGTCTTTGGCCGCAAGGTCGATCAAAATATCTTCCATTGCATACAAGCCAGATTGGTCCATATATTGCATGCGGCCCATCCGTATCACAACAGCACTGGCCGTTGCGGGAATTTGTTTTGCCAATTGTTGAAAATCACTAGTAGTTCCGAAGAACAACGGGCCTTTAATATGTTTGATAAAAACTTCTTCCTTCAAATTTTCTGGAAAATCGATCTCATCGTCCCAGGCTTTTTCCTTTAGTAATTTCTTGACATCGGATCGTTCTGCCGTAAGATCTCCCATCTTTTTCATAAATATAAGCGATGCGATCACCAGTCCTATTCCCACTGCGTAGACCAAATCCCATACCGATGATAGTACCAGCACCACGATCATTATAATTACCTCCTGTCTTGGCATGTTGGGTATCGCCTTCAAACCGCGATAATCCATGACGCCTATACCTACCGTAATAAGAATTCCCGCAAGCACCGCCGCCGGAATTTGAGAGGCCACAGGAGCTAAGCCCAACATGATGATCAACAGGAAAACACCTGCCATCATTCCCGATAGGCGCGTTTTACCGCCCGCATTGATGTTCACTACGGTTCGAATGGTAGCTCCGGCACCGGGAATCCCACCAAAAAAGGCCCCAATGGTATTTCCTATCCCTTGCCCTACCAATTCTTTATTAGGCTTATGCTTGGTCTTCGTCATATTATCGGCCACCACCGAGGTTAGCAGCGAGTCAATGGCACCCAGCAGAGCTAATGTGAGTGCCGTAAAAACATAAGGGGTGATACTCGCTAAGTTGAAACCGGTAAAAATTTCCCACTTGGGAAGGGGCAGCCCAAGGGGTATTTCCTCGATAGGGCGATAGCCCAAATTAAATCCATAGGCAATCCCAGACATCACCAAAAGTGCCACCAGGGTGCTGGGAACGACTTTGGTAATTCGCTTAAAACCATAAATTATAAAAATGGTTCCCAACGCCAATAATAGTTCGAGCCAATTGATATTGTTTAAGGCCCGTGGTAAAACCTTGATGGCCCCTATTACTCCCTGGGCCTCAGTACCTGCAAGCGTTTTTGATTCTTTTGAAATATCATTCTGAGTAATACTATTGGCCCTCGCAATGGTTTCTTGAAAATCTTCGAGTACCAAAATGCCCTCTCCTGCCTCTTCTTTCAAAATATTTTCAAGAATCAATTCTTCTGCCTGTGGTTTAAACTGCTCTACAAATTGAGTATCTTCTTTGGGATAATAGCCAAGTGCCGGCAGTATTTGAGTAACAATAATGATGACACCTATGGCCGTCATAAAACCCGACACCACGGGGTAGGGAATATACTTGATGTATTTTCCAAGGCCAATAACCCCTAGACCTATTTGAAATAGCCCTGCCAGCATGAATACCGTTAAAATGGCAGGCAGGGCTTTGTTGACATCTCCGTCATTAATTGCGATAATACCGGCAATGATCACCATACTAACAGCTGTCATTGGAGCGGTCGGGCCGGAGATTTGTGTGTTGGTTCCTCCAAAAAGTGCGGCAAAGAAGCTAACAAAAATAGCCCCGTACAGTCCCGCTGTGGGTCCTAAGCCGGAGCTTACACCGAAAGCCAGCGCTAGGGGCAGTGCTACGATACCGGCAGTAATCCCGCCAAATAAATCTCCTTTAAAATATTTTAAATTGAATAAATCCTTCATAGTTATTATAAATTGATTGGTACTGTTCTTTTGTAAGTAACAAAAAAACGAATGAAACTACTTCAGTAATTGCTGAAGCCTGCTCGTAATAAAACTATTAAATGTACTCGGGTGGGGGAAGAAATATTTCCGATGGGTGTGAACCCAAAGAATGATCTCGAAAATCCTTCAATTCAAAATTCAATCTGACTAAAAGTAACTCCCGATTTTGAAACGAATGTAAGATAAGCTCTTTTTCCTTGCTCTCTTTTTCGCTATTTGTCGTCTCCTCTAGGGAAAAGTCTTCCAAATCCAATAATTCTATATTCAAATTTGAGAACAACAATGCAGTTGGCGCTAATACTGATGCAACCAAAACAAAGGATAAGAGAACAATCAAAACAGATCTAAGCACGAAAATGATTATTTTGGCAAATATAATCGCTACCCATTTTTCATTCGGTCCTTTAATGTTAAAATAATTATAAAAAATACATGTTTCCGGGCATGAAACCGTTTCAAAAAACACTTATAAATTAATGATTCGGTAACATTAGTTTAACATTAGAGTTAGTTATTTGCACCGACAAAAACTTAAACGATTGAAAATGAAATTACAATTCTTCACTTTAGTATTGCTCTTCTGTTCTATTTATGTTTTAGAAGCACAGGAAATTAGCGATACAAAATTTGGCAACGGACTTATTAATTTTGTGGCGAAGGACAGTTCCTTCAGTGTAAAATTTGCGCCTCGAATTCAGGGTCGTTATATGATCAATTGGGACCACGACGGAGAAAATTACGGCAGTGGTGAGCAGAACTTTTTAATTCGACGCGCTCGATTGAAATTTGACGGTTTCGCATATTCCCCTAAGCTGAAATACAAAATTGAGTTGGGGCTTTCGAACCGAGATATTTCCGGAGCCAATCAATTCAACCGAAACACACCGCGTTATATTCTCGATGCGGTCATTATGTGGAACTTTTATGAGAATTTTGAGCTGTGGGCAGGACAAACGAAATTACCCGGAAACGTCGAACGGGTAGTGTCTTCAGCCAATATGCAATTGATCGACCGATCTTTATTGAACAGCAATTTTAACATTGACCGTGACGTGGGAATTCAAATTCGTCATCATGACAACCTGGGTGGAAACTTTTTGATACGCGAAAAAATAGCCATTTCTCAAGGGGAAGGAAGAAATGTAACAGAGGGTAACCTGGGCGGATTGCAATATACGGGACGTCTCGAGTTGCTGCCCTTTGGAAAATTTGCATCCAAAGGAGACTATTCTCAAGGAGATCTGAAGCGCGAACAAACACCAAAACTTATGGTAGGAGTTACGTACGACTTTAATCAGGATGCCGTTAAAACTCGCAGTAATTTAGGTTCCTATATGTTTCGCGAAGATGGCTCCTTATATCAAACCGATATCACCACACTTTTTGTGGACGGGATGTTTAAGTATAAAGGCTTTGCGTTTATGGGAGAATATGCGTTGCGCGATGCAGCAGATCCAGTCGCCCTGGAAGCCGACGGAATTACAGAAACCGGGGATATTGTGCGAACCGGGAGTGCGTTTAATGGGCAGGCAAGTTATTTGTTTCAGAACAATGTTGAAGTCACTGGACGATTTACGAGTCTGGATTTTGAAGCCGTCACGGGAAGAGATCCTCAGGAACAATATACCTTAGGAGTTTCAAAATATGTTGTGGGACATAAACTAAAAGTGCAATCCGACATCAGTTATAGTACCCAGGATGGAAATGAAGATAATATCATGTTCCGATGCGGTTTCGATTTGCATTTCTAAGAAGTTTGGAAGTAGTCTTGATGGATAAGGATCTTATTATTATCAGAAATAACAAATTGATTTTCAATATATTTGTAGATCAATCTTAATAGAATTTCCACTGCTTATCAATATTAGATAGTAACCTTTTCATAACATAGAATTTTAATAATTAAATTACGTTTGTTTCACTTATACCAACCCAAAAATTATGGAAAACATATACCTTTTAATGCTCGTTGCGCTGGTAATTCTAGCCGTTGCAGACATCATTGTTGGGGTGAGTAATGATGCTATCAATTTCTTAAACTCCGCCATTGGATCCAAGGCACTTCCCATGCGAACTATTATGATCGTCGCAAGTTTAGGTATTTTTATAGGAGCCGTCTATTCCAGTGGTTTGATGGAGGTAGCCCGGAAAGGGATTTTCGTTCCGGCAGAATTCAATTTCGATGAGATCATGATCATTTTTATGGCCGTAATGATTACTGATATTCTGCTTCTCGACTTCTTTAACACCCTGGGCTTACCCACATCCACAACGGTTTCCATCGTATTCAACTTATTAGGAGCTGCCATCGTCATGTCCCTGATCAAGATTAGTGCGTCCAATACGGAGACCCTTGCAGATTTGACCAATTATATCAACACCGAAAAGGCCATGGAAATTATTAGTGGAATTCTATTGTCGGTTGTAATTGCCTTCACGGTTGGAGCGCTGGTTCAATGGGTCTCACGGCTCCTATTTAGTTTTCAGTACGAAAAAAGAATTAAAACCTTTGGAGCGATCTTCGGTGGGGTTGCTTTAACGGCGATTACCTATTTTATTTTCTTGAAAGGACTGAAAGGCACTCCGGTTTACCAGCAATTAAAAGACTCTATCGAAGGCAACGAAATTATAATTTTGTTAGTTGCCTTTGTCGTCTGGACACTACTCTCCTACCTTTTTGAAATACTGACAAAAAAAACGGTATTACTGGTAGTGATCGCCGTGGGTACTTTTGGCTTGGCTCTGGCCTTTTCCGGAAATGATCTGGTTAACTTTATCGGCGTTCCTATGGCCGCCTACCATTCATGGGAGGCATGGCATGGAACTGGCGTACCTGCCACCGAGTTCACCATGGAAGTTCTCGATGGTAAAATGCCGGCAGAACCCTTCTTACTATTTATCGCAGGAGGTATCATGGTGGTCACACTTTGGTTTTCTAAAAAAGCGAAAACAGTGGCCGAGACCGAAATTGGTTTGTCGCGTCAGGGTGATACACACGAAAAATTTCAACCCAATATGCTTTCCAGAGGTATTGTAAAAGGAAGTACGCAATTGTCCAAATATTTCGGGACCATGGTGCCAGATTCCATCAAGGAAAAATTAGGAAGGAACTTCGAGAAACCTACTTCTGTAATGACGAAAGATGAGAGTATACAAGCTCCGGCATTCGACATGATACGAGCTTCCGTAAACCTTATGGTGGCAGGGGTTCTCATCTCCATTGCTACTTCTATGAAATTACCACTATCGACCACCTATGTAACTTTTATGGTTGCCATGGGTACCTCATTGGCAGATAAAGCCTGGGGTAGAGAAAGTGCTGTGTATCGGGTAGCGGGAGTTTTAAACGTAATCGGAGGCTGGTTCCTCACGGCCTTTGGAGCGCTCATCGCCGCTGGAATTGTTACGTTCTTGATCAAATGGAACAAGGAAGTAATGATTCCCATACTACTTCTGATGACCGTTTTATTATTGGTGAGAAACTATCTATCGCATCGAAAAAAGAGCAATAAAACACTGGAACCGGACGCCTTGAAGAAATCGGCAAGTAAAACCGTACAAGGTATTATTGCTGAAAGTGCCGACAATATCTCTAATGTCGTTAGCAGAACAAATAAGATCTACAGCGCGGTATTGAAAGGACTCGCAAAAGAAGATAAAACCGCTTTACAAAAAAGCAGAAAGGGAGTGGAAAAACTGGATGCCGAAATTGAAGAGATGAGAGATCATATTTTCTATTTCATCAAGAATCTGGACGAGACGAGTGTTCGAGGTAGTTCCTTCTACATCACCATATTGGCTTATCTTACAGATATTGCACAGTCACTCGATTATATTTCCAAGAAGAGCTATAAGCATGTGGACAACCACCACAAAGCGTTGCGCTTTAATCAAATTAAGGATCTTCAGGAAATCGAAACAAAGTTCCAGCATCTGTTGAAAGATATCCGCTCGATCTTCGATAATCGTGAATTCGAAAAATTAGGAACTTTGCTCGTGAGAAAACAAAAAGCTTACGAGGATATCTCTAGCATGATCAACAAGCAGATCCAACGAACTCGTACGGAAGAATCAAGCCCGAAGAACACCACACTTTATTTCAACCTGCTAATGGAAACTAAAGATCTGGTGACGGCCCTAATGAATTTAATGGATGAGTATTACAACAGTTATAATACTAAGAGTCATTAATCTCAAACTATTGAAAGCAACCCATATCCGCAAGCTATAATGGGTTGCTTTCCTTTTTCGCAGACGCTTCATCAATAAGCGTATCTCGTTCGCCATAGAGGAGTTCAGCCACGGTGATCAATTTCTCTATGGTATCGTTTACATTATCATTATCATTTACCAGCGAAGAACCCATATCTATGGTAACCAGATTGTCGCGAATGAGTCTATCTATGGACTTGTTGGTGGCGTGAATAGCAAGTTTTGCCTCTTCCTTTAATTCGAGTAGTTTCTGATAGTGTAATTCTTTACTTTTTTCATCTCCCTTTCTGAATAAATATATCGTACGCAATACTTTGGCGATCTTTTTTCGGAATTTATCGTATTCCTTTCTAACGTATTTATTCTCCGAATTCAAGAATTTAGAGGCATTTACACCTAACTCCTTAATGTCCCGAACTATTTCTACCATCTTCCGGTTGGCCAATTTAAGTTCGGAAATATGTTTATTCTGGCTCTCAGTTAACTTCAGGTTACTCTGTCCACGGGTGGCATAACTTATAATTTCGCCATAGATCTTTTTCACTTTTGTATAATACAGGGCTTCAACGTCGGTCTTCATATCTTCGGTGGACTTCTTGATGATCTTTTTGATCTTTTCACCCCCTATAATATCTTCCCTGTGAATATTCAAAGCATGTGCGACAATCTCGTAAATTGCATTTTTAAAGAGATATTTTGATTCTTCTTCCAGAGACACGATCAAAGTTTCGGGGTATTTTGCGATATCGCGACTTAAAAACTTAGGTTCGTCAATTTCTCTTTCGGGCTCGAGTTTTACAGGAACCATACGCTCTACGATTCGGGCAATGGGATTGATAAACCATAGCAACAGAAAGGTATTGGATATATTAAATATCGTATGGAACAAAGAGATAGCAACCGGAATGGCCGCAGCACTCAAATATGGAGAGTCCGAGCCCGTACGAATAGTAACCCAGGCGACCATTTTTAAAAAGGGATAAAACAAAATGAGCATCCAGATCACCCCCAGAATATTAAACAATAAATGGGCCCTTGCGGTTCGTTTTGCGTGATAATTTGCAACTATCGCCGCCAAGTTTGCCGTAATCGTGGTGCCAATATTTTCTCCTAAAACCATGGCGGCTGCCAGTTCAAAAGGAATCCAGCCCTGAGCCGTCATGATGAGAGTAAGAGCCATCGTAGCACTGGAGGACTGAATGACCACTGTTAACAGGGTCCCGATCATCAGAAATAGGAGTACCGAAAGAAAGCCCAGATCAGTATACCTGGTTAAAAACTCAAGAATTTGAGGATTCTCGTTGATATCGGGAACCGCATCCTTTAAAAACTGAAGCCCGATGAACAATACAGAAAAACCGATGATAAAAATACCCCAGTTCTTTAATGTCTCTTTCTTAGCAAAGGTCATAGCAAATCCAAACCCCACCAATGGCAAGGCGATAGAACTCATACTCACTTTAAAGCCCAAAATAGTAATAAGCCAGGCGGTAATAGTGGTGCCAATATTTGCACCCATGATCACGCTTATCGATTCGGTGAGAGTGAGTAGTGAAGCATTGGAAAAACTTACTACCATTAAGGTAGTCGCCGAAGAAGACTGAATCACGGAAGTAATTCCAAACCCGGTAAATATTCCTAAGAATCTGTTGGAGGTCATCGTCGCCAGTATCCGCCGCATTCGATCTCCGGCCAAATCCATAAGCGCATCACTCATTACCTTCATTCCGAAGAGAAAGAGCCCTAACGATCCAAATAGTTGAAGTAAATCGGTAAAACCGTAGTCCATAAATTATTTAGTTCTTGCCACGATAAATGTAACTAATATGTTATATTGAAATATGATAAATCTCATTTAAAATGAAATCTCTTTTTTTATACGCTTACCTGTTTTTACTACCACTTACCTTCACCGGGCAAACCCTAACAGGAGACGAACTGCTCGACAAAGCCATTGCCTATCACGATCCCAATGGCAATTGGGCGCGTTTTAACGGAAGCCTCAAGGTCACTTCGCAAACCCCAAATGGACCTGCACGAGTAAGCGAAATTGATATCAACATTCCCGAAGAATATTTTTATATTAAAACTACCCGGGAAACCACAACGACCGAGTACACTATCGAAAAAGAGGATTGCCGTATGGCTTTCAACGGTGAGACCGATCTTTCGGAGGCAACAATCAAGGAAAACCGTTTGAGCTGCCGACGGGCCGAAACTTTTAGAAACTATTACTCCTATCTGTACGGCCTGCCCATGAAGTTAAAAGACCCCGGAACCAACGTAGTACAGCAGGTAAATGCGCAAACCTTCAAAGGAAAAAGATATCTCGTGCTTTGGGTGACCTACGATGTGAGCGTGGGAACAGACGTTTGGACCTTCTATTTTGACCCCTATACCTATGCCATGGAAATTTATCAATTCCACAAAGGAGACCCGAGAAGATTGGGTAAAGACACGGGCGAATATATTATACTAAAAGATGAAGTGGTTATTGATGGAATTAAAATGCCGAAAACAAGAGCCTGGTTTTACAACAAAGACGATAAATATCTGGGCACCGATACTCTTGAAAAAAAGTAGTATCTAATGTCCCAATCTCGCAAATTAAGAGAAGTAGCGACTGTCTTTTTCAAACTGGGCTGTTTTGCTTTTGGAGGCCCCGCCGCCCATATCGCGCTCATGGAAGATGAAGTAGTCACCCGACGCAAATGGATGAGCCGGGAACATTTTCTGGACCTTATTGGAGCGACCAACTTAATCCCAGGACCCAACAGCACCGAAATGACCATGCACTGCGGCCATGAATATGCGGGTCGCAACGGACTTTTCGTGGCGGGTATCAGCTTCATTTTTCCAGCTGTATTTATTACGGGGCTTTTGGCCTATCTCTACACGACCTACGGAACCCTTCCTCAAGTTCAACCTTTTATTGCTGGCATTCAACCTGCGGTACTGGCCATCATAGCTTCGGCTATTTTGAAATTGGGCAAAAAGGCTGTAAAAAATTGGGAGCTTGCCGTTCTGGGTGTGGTCGTACTGACTGCAAGTTTGCTCGGTATAAACGAAGTGGTCACCTTACTTTTAGGGGGGCTTTTGGGTGTTATCTATTTTTTTCTGAAAAGTAAATGGCAGGCATCACAGGCAAACAGCTTTTTCCCGATTGCATTGCTATTTCTTTGTTCGGAAGTAGTTACAAAACTGACCACGTTAAAAATCTTCTGGATATTTCTGAAAGTGGGAAGCATCCTGTACGGAAGTGGCTACGTATTGTTCGCCTATCTGGATGCCGAACTCGTCACCCCTGGAATCCTGTCCCGCCCTGAACTTATCGACGCCATCGGAATTGGTCAATTTACGCCGGGTCCCGTGCTGTCCACGGCCACCTTCATTGGATATCAATTGGGTGGCTTCTGGGGTTCGGTGGCGGCTACGACCGGTATTTTTCTGCCGTCTTTTCTGTTTGTCTGGATTTTAAATCCGTTAGTTCCAAAAATGCGAAAGTCGAAAGTACTGGGAATGTTTTTAGACAGCGTGAATGTGGCTGCGGTAGCGGTCATGCTCTCGGTGCTCTACGTAATGAGTTTGGATACGATCACCAACTGGAGGCCCATGGCAATCGCCTTATTGAGTGCTGTGATTGTTTTTCGGTTTAAAAAAGTAAGCGTAATCTGGGTGATTGTTTTAGGTGCTCTTGCCGGCTATTTGTTTAGCCTCCTTTAAAATTCCAGATAGATATCGCTGCTATAATAATAGTAATCCAACAGTACCACCAGCAGGTTGTGAATAAAGTGAATGATCATCCCCAACCATAAGGTATTGTACTTATGGCGTAGATAGCCCAGTACAATTCCGAAGGGGAAAATCCAAAGAATCGATATCCATGAAAAGTGGATCAACGCAAAGATAAAGGCCGTCGCCAATATGGTGACACTTGGGCTGGCAATGGCCCGTAATTGATTGAACAAAAAACCGCGAAAGGCCAATTCTTCGAAAATAGGTGGAATCACCGTATAGAAAATAAGGACCCAAAATAAGGCGTTGGTATAGGCTTCGTAATCGTAAAAGATATTGTCGGGCATTCCAATGAGCCAGTCGTTGAGCCAGCCTACGCTGTAATAGACCAGGACCGCCGAAAACATGGGAAAAAGGATGGAGAAGAGTATATTTTTCCAATGAAGCTGTTTTATATTGTAGAGGGCAAATACGTTTTTCGCATCAAAAAAGGTAAAGAGTAATGTCAACAGGATAAAAACAGCTTCAATGGCAATCTCGGTTCCCAAACTATAAGCTTCTTCAAGTAAGGCAAAAGATACAATCGCAAAGATCAAATAGGATATGTAAAAGGCGAGCACCAATTGCAAGCTATTTTTCTCTTTTACATCGTGTTGCAAGCGAATCTTCTTTCCGCAGTGTCCACAGTACGAATCGAGTGAAAAAACGGTGTTTTTACAATGTGGACAGGTTGTATCCATAGGGCTTAATTTGCTTTACGTAAATGCAAAGCAGAATTGATCCCCTTTATCAAAAAGACGATCACAATGACCTTAATAATAATTCCCTTATGAATAGTTTCCGGTTCGATAATGGCACTTAAAACAATGTTGGTGAGATACAGCAACAAACCAAGAACTAGGGCGATCAAAGGTTTTTGTTGAGACCAGAAACCCAATATTAAATAAATTATGGTCATAATTGCCGCGGCGATAAATGTTGCCGTATCATCCTGAGCGAAAAAAATGATAATGCCATATAAAAAGGTGATTCCAGCCACAAAGAATAGGGTGTTTCGGGCCTGTTTGATGAGCTTGGGTGCTTCTCTGGATTTTCCCCTGGCCATACTTTGTTCGGCGTGAAATTTTGCTTTTTCACCCGCTGTACCCCGTTGCGGAAAACCACAACCCGAACAAAATTTTTGTTCTTCTTTAATAAGCGATTGACATTGTGTACAGGATAATTCCTGTGTGACCAATTCTTCCATGGACTAAAATAAAAAGTTGAAAGGCGAATATAATAAAACCTAAAAAAAGGAAGGCGAATTGCCTTCCTTTTCCATTCTTATCACTTTAAATTTAAGGGAATCGAACAGATTCCCATCTTTGCGAGACTTAAGATCCGCACATTAAGCAATCATCATCACTTTCGGCTTCTTTGGATTTCTCGAGCAATTCGCGCAGTTCTTTTGCGGTCAACGGTTTGGTTTCGCTCGTCAAAGAGGTAGCCTCTACCGGTGCTTCCACCATCGCCGGAGCGGGTTCATTTTTAACCTCTTTCTTCAGCGTAAACTTAATGGCGTCTACCGCACTCTTCGTACGCAAGTAATACATTCCCGTTTTTAGACCGCTCTTCCAAGCATAGAAATGCATCGAAGTTAATTTTGCCATATTTGCGTTCTCCATAAAGAGGTTCAGTGACTGGGATTGATCGATAAAATATCCTCTATGACGGGACATATCGATGATGTCTTTCATACTCAGCTCCCAAACGGTTTTGTATAACTCTTTCAGGTCCTGAGGAATTGAATCCACATCCTGTATCGATCCATTGGCACGCATGATCTCCTCTTTCAAGTCGTCATTCCAAAGATTCAATTCTACCAGATCTTCCAGCAGGTGTTTGTTTACAACAATGAACTCTCCCGAAAGTACACGTCGGGTGTAGATGTTTGAAGTATAGGGCTCGAAAGCTTCATTGTTCCCAAGAATCTGCGAGGTGGACGCCGTAGGCATGGGAGCGACAAGCAGTGAATTTCGCACCCCGTGTTTTTTCACTTCTTTACGCAATTTCGACCAATCCCAGCGGCCGCTTAATTCTTCGTCTTTAATATTCCAAAGATTGTGCTGGAACTCCCCTTTCGAAATAGGAGATCCTTCATACGTCTCATAAGGGCCATCTGTTTTTGCTTCTTCCATGGAAGCGGTGACGGCCGCGAAATACAAGGTTTCAAAAATCTCCTGATTTATCTTTTTAGCTTCATCGCAGGTGAATGGTAAGCGCATCATGATGAAGGTATCTGCCAATCCCTGGATACCCAAGCCCACTGGACGGTGACGGAAATTCGAATTCTCTGCTTCCTTGACCGGATAGTAATTTCGGTCAATCACCCGGTTTAGGTTTTTGGTCACCCGTTTGGTCACTCTAAATAATTCCTTGTGGTCGAACTCCCCGTTCTTTACGAACATGGGTAAGGCAATGGAAGCCAGGTTACAAACGGCAACCTCATCCGGAGAGGTGTACTCCATGATCTCCGTACATAAATTGGAAGAACGAATGGTTCCTAAATTTTGTTGATTGCTCTTACGGTTGGCCGCATCTTTATACAACATATAAGGGGTCCCGGTTTCAATCTGAGATTCAAGAATCTTCTCCCATAGCTCACGCGCTTTAATCGTTTTTCTTCCCTTATCGTCTGCTTCGTATTTCAGGTATAGCGCATCAAATTCCTCACTGTGTACATCACAGAGACCGGGACATTCGTTGGGGCACATTAAGGTCCATTCCCCGTCCTCCTGAACTCGTTGCATGAACAAGTCGGGAATCCACATGGCATAAAACAGGTCACGAGCTCGCATTTCCTCTTTTCCGTGGTTCTTCTTTAAATCCAGGAAGTCGAAAATATCTGCATGCCATGGTTCTATGTAGATGGCGAAACTTCCTTTGCGTTTTCCGCCACCCTGGTCCACATATCGGGCGGTGTCGTTATAGACTCTCAACATGGGGACAATCCCGTTGGACGTTCCGTTGGTTCCCGAAATATAGGATCCCGTAGCCCGAATGTTGTGTATAGACAAACCGATGCCCCCGGCAGATTGCGAGATCTTGGCTGTTTGCTTCAACGTATCGTAAATACCATCGATGCTATCGTCTTTCATGGTCAGCAGGAAGCAGGAAGACATTTGCGGTTTTGGGGTTCCACTGTTAAATAGGGTTGGTGTAGCGTGCGTAAAAAACTTCTTCGACATTAGCTCGTAAGTCTCCTTTGCGGCTGCCAGATCGTTCAGGTGAATCCCAATAGAAACCCGCATAAGCATATGCTGTGGTCGTTCAACAATTTGCCCGTTCAGTTTCAATAAGTAGGAACGCTCCAGGGTTTTAAATCCGAAATAATCGTAACCAAAATCACGGTTGTAGATAATAGTAGAGTCCAGCTCGTCGGCATTTTCCCGAATAATTTTGTACACCTCATCGCTCAACAAGGGTGCGTCCTTCCCGGTACGTGGGTTCACATACTCGTAGAGGTCTGTCATTACTTCGGAAAAAGACTTCTTCGTGTTTTTATGAAGGTTGGAAACCGATATTCTCGCTGCCAGTCGTGCATAGTCCGGGTGAGATACGGTCATGGTTGCGGCAATCTCTGCAGCCAAATTGTCCAATTCGCTTGTGGTTACCCCATCGTACAAGCCTTCGATGACACGCATTGCCACTTTCAGAGGATCTACCAATTCATTTAAACCATAACATAGTTTCCGAATCCTTGCGGTAATCTTGTCGAACATGATCAGTTCTTTGCGGCCGTCTCTCTTAATTACATTCATTGTGTTTACGCTGTGTTAGTTAGTATTTTTAAAAAAGATTTCCAATGCACAGCAGCTACACTGCACATTTTCAACTCTCTGCGAAAAAGCCCGCCTCTTGGGGAGAAAGCGGAATCTCTTTCTAAAAATCTGCGTCGAAACTTATTTTATTCGACTCTTTATCTTTATTGGTTACTCCAGCCTTTTGATATTCTGAAACGCGCTTTTCAAAGAAATTAGTTTTTCCCTGCAGCGAGATCATATCCATAAAGTCGAATGGATTGCTGGTGTTGTATTCTTTCTCACAGCCCAGTTCAACTAGTAGGCGGTCTGTGACGAATTCCAGGTATTGTGTCATTAGTTTTGAGTTCATTCCGATGAGACTTGCTGGAAGTGATTCGGTAATAAACTCACGTTCTATATTCAAAGCGTCCACAATAATATCGCGAATACGTTCTTTGGGTACTTTATTTACAAGGTGATGGTTGTGCAGGTGAACTGCGAAATCGCAATGTACGCCCTCGTCTCTGGAAATCAATTCGTTTGAGAAGGTCAATCCAGGCATCAGGCCTCGTTTTTTCAACCAGAAAATGGAGCAAAAGGCTCCTGAAAAGAAAATTCCCTCTACAGCGGCAAAGGCAATTAAGCGTTCTGCAAAACTCGGGCTATCGATCCATTTGAGGGCCCAGTCTGCCTTCTTTTTAATGGCCGGAAAATTTTCAATGGCATTAAAAAGCAGATGCTTTTCTTTGTCATCTTTCACATAAGTATCAATAAGCAGAGAGTAGGTTTCACTGTGAATATTTTCCATCATGATCTGGAAGCCGTAGAAAAATTTGGCCTCACTATACTGAACTTCATTTACAAAGTTCTCGGCCAGATTTTCATTCACAATACCATCGCTAGCAGCAAAAAACGCCAAAATGTGTTTGATGAAATAACGCTCATCATCATTTAGCTTAGAGGTCCAATCTGTCAAATCCTGGTGTAAGTCAATCTCTTCGGCCGTCCAAAAACTCGCTTCAGATTTCTTGTACCATTCCCAAATATCATGATGTTGAATTGGAAAAATTACAAATCTGCCTTCATTCTCCGCTAAAATTGGTTCTACTTGATTCATTGTCCGTTCTTTAAGTTTTTTGAATTATTTCTCTCTGCTAGGGACTAACAAATATGATTAAAATAGCGACAGTTTCCAGAAAAATTCGGTCAAGGTTTTCAACAAAGTTTTCAACACGTACGTGCTGGCATTGTTATTATCGTTTTGTTAAAAAAAGCACTTATATAACTCATTTATAATGCTTTAACTATTTATTGTCAAGCTTATGAACAATTGTAGATTTAGTCGTTGAAAACCCCAGCAGCCTTCCATTTTACGGTAGCTGGACAACAATTTGGTAACGTTTTCCTAACATTAATTTTCAACAATCGTCTGCCATAATAATTGTGTGGTTTTCGACCAAAGACATCAATTTTCGTATAAAACACTTCAGAAAAAACACTTTAGAATAAAAAAATCCACCTTCCAAATCGAAGGTGGATCTTTTCTAAAACTAGGTTTCATTTTACGATCCCAGATCGTCCATTTCCAAATCCTTAATGGCATCCCAGGTTTCGTCGATATCCATATTGGTTCCGGTAGCGTTAAAGTAAAACCGATTGTCCTTAAAAAATTGTATTGTACTGCGGTTATTGTTCTTGCGATATTCCTCAATGGCTTTCATTCCGTCTTTGGTTACCGTTCGACGGGTTTTGTATTCGTCTTCTTCTTCAAAATCCTGTGAAAACATAAGACGCATCCCTGCGGTGGCGGTGGCACCTACTTCTCCGGCACCATCCATCACTTCAATTTTAAATTTTTTGGATTTGTCTTCGCTGGTATAGGTTCCTTCAATCATGGCGATCTGCAGATAAGAGCCCTGCCCGGCCTTAAATCCGGTTCGCTTCATTCCATTGACCTTTTCGGGTAACCAGGTTTTCAATTCTTCATTGGTAAGGGGCTCTACCTGTTGCAGTTCTTTAATATCCTCCTGCATGGTATTGAGTTCTTTAAATGCCTCCTGAGTGTTGGAAACATTTTGCTTGGTCTCTTTAATTTTTTTAGAGACTGGATTGTCACAGGCCATAAGCGTAGCTATGGCAAAAACGGCTATAAAAAGTTTCTTCATAATATTCAGTTTTACGTTTCTAATGGTATTGCTAAGTTAATGATAATCAAAAACCTAAGTGTCATCCAAACAAGCTATTTTTTCGTAGAATAAATCTTACATAAAACTAAAAGGTTTTGAAAACAAATCCTGAGTGTAATGTAACAGATGTTGGATGGTATGTAACATCATTCCATCTTTTTCCGGATATTAGATGACCAGCAATTGTTTTCTGGCCCTGGATATAAGTGCAAAGGAGAGCCGTTCTTTAAAGATCCCGGGCTACCTTTTCCAACTGGGTGTACCAATTTTCACCAAATCTCCGAATAAGTGCTTCCTTAACAAACTTATAAACGGGAACTTTCAATTGGCTCCCCAGGGTACAGGCATCATCGCAAATAGGCCATTTATGGTAATTGACCGCAGCAAACTCGCTATAATCCTGCACCCGAACCGGGTACAAATGGCAGGAAATAGGTTTTCTGAAATCCACAGCCCCATCAGAATAGGCGTCTTCAATACCGCAGCTGGCAATTCCATTTTCGGTAAAGGTGACATAGGCACATTCTTTTCCTTCAACTAGCGGGGTTTCCAGCTCATTGAGATCGCTGGTAACATGGGTGCCTTGTGCCTCGATTGCGGCAATTCCTTCGGAGCGCAAATAGGGTTTCACTTTGGGGTATATTTCTTTCAAAATACGTGTTTCTTCTTCGGAAACGGGCGCACCGGCCTCACCGGCGATGCAACATTCCCCTTTACAAGCCCCCAAATTACACACAAAGTCCTTTTCGATAAGATCTTCGGAAACGATTGTTTTACCCAGTTGAAACATAGCCGCAAAGATAATGGGATTATCGTATTTCTTCGGAAGAAAAACCCACATAATTATTAGGGTGAAATACACTTTTTCCTGTTTTGATTGTCTAATTTTGCACCCTAAAATGAAGACACATGAATTTCAGTTTAAAAGAAATAGGAACTGCCACCTTGGTTCTTTTCGCCGTGATTGATATTGTGGGCAGTATCCCCATCGTAATCGCGCTTCGGGAAAAAGCAGGCCATATTAAGAGTGGGCGCGCCTCAGTCATTGCGGCTGTGGTTCTTGTCGTATTTCTTTTTGTAGGGGAGGAAATTTTAAAGCTCATAGGTATTAACGTAAACGAATTTGCTGTTGCAGGGGCATTTATTCTTTTCTTTATCGCCCTGGAAATGATCTTAAATATCACCCTTTTCAAAGAAGGTGATGGCGGTCCCGATATGTCCAGTATTTTTCCCATTGCTTTCCCCATTGTGGCTGGTCCCGGAAGTTTGACCACCATCCTTGCATTGCGAGCTGAATACGAAACAGAAAATATCATCGTCGCTATAATAGCGAATATCATCTTTGTTTATATTGTATTGAAGACTTCGGGGAAATTGCAGCGCATCCTGGGGAAAGGCGGTATTGCGATCATCAAAAAGGTCTTTGGTGTCATTCTACTGGCGCTTGCGGTAAAATTGTTCACCTCGAATATTCAGGAATTGTTTAACTAAAAGTTGCCGGTCTTTACGGGCGTGAACTTATGAAAATATTGATCTATACTGTATTGATCATTGGTTTGGGACTTATTGTTTTTAATGCGACCAAACTCGATCTCGAAAATCCTTTTACCGATGAAAGTGGCGTAGCTGCCATTGGTGTTTTAGCCGCGGCCTGCGCTGTGATGCTGATGGTAATTCTGCTGGTGGCCCGCCGTATGAAGCAAAAGAAGTGAAAAGAGGCAGGTACTATTATAAGGTTTGGGAGTACTGCGCTTCGTAAATAGCCGCATAATGATACGCTTATTCTCGCATCTGGTTTTCTTCCAGCTCAAATATCTTCTCGATCATGGGGTCGGCGAGATTTAGAAAATACTCATAGGCATTGGGTCCGAAGAGTTGTTGGGCGATATTTGCCTTTATAGCAAGTTTGAGTTCTTCTGTATATCCGTTAATATTGATTTTCGCTTTTTCCAGCCCCGAATAGGAAATAAAATCTTCCTTCAGAGGATCGTCCACTTCAAAATCATTGGAAAATTCTTCTAATGACATTCCGTCAAAGTCTGCGCGGTTAGCCTCGAGATATTCAAAAACAAAATAGCTCATAAAGCCATGGCGCGTAAAATATTGAAGGGTTTCATTTTCAACGCTGGTATCCTTCGGAACAAATACATCCGGGATAATTCCACCACCGCCATATACTATTTTTCCTTTAGGCGTCTTGAATTTCAAAGAATCTGCCACGGGAATGCTGTCTGCGCTTCTCATTTCGCCATTGTGGTAACGGTCTTCGTAGTCGTTATAATAGGTGCCGTTTCCATTTCCATAGGGTCTCTGAATAGAACGCCCGGTTGGGGTATAATAACGGGCAATTGTCAAACGAACTGCACTCCCATCGCCCAAAGCCATCTCCCGCTGCACCAATCCTTTGCCAAAAGAACGACGCCCCACGATAGTTCCCTTATCATTATCCTGAAGGGCTCCTGCTACGATCTCACTCGCGGAAGCAGAGTTTTCATTGATGAGCACATACAGTATTCGGTCTTCAAAATCGCCCCGCTTGGTTGCATAAGTCCGGTTTTCGTCACCGTTTTTATTTTTAGTGATAAGTATCAATTTGTCATCCTCGAGAAACTCATCGATGATCCGTTCGGCTGTGGAAATATATCCGCCGGGGTTGTCTCGTAAATCCAGCACCAGCGTATTCAAGTCTTCATCGTCCAGCTTCTCCAGTGCTTTTTTAAATTCTTTATAGGTTGATTCTGAAAAACGATTTATCTTGATATAACCCATAGCATCTGTCAACTTGTATGAGGCATCGACGCTTACCAATGGAACTCGCCTTCTTTTGAGGGTGAGCTCAAGCAACTTCTCCTCCCCTTTCCGAAAGACCGTGAGCTTCACTTTGGAATTGATCTCTCCTTTTAAGAATTTGGAGATACTATCGCGGTCTATATTCTCACCAAATAGTCTTTTACCATCCGCGTATAAGATTCGGTCGCCTCCCAGAATTCCTGCGTTTGCAGCGGGACCTCCTTTTATGGCGCGTATCACCGCTATGGAATCGTTATAAGGATAGAAGCTTACTCCTATTCCTACAAAGTTGCCACGCATGTCGTCCGCATTTTCTTCGTATTGATCCACCGGAATATATACCGAATGCGGATCCAGATTTTCAAGGATACCATTCACGGTCACGTCCACAATGCTATCGGTATTCACCTCATCGACATATTCATAATCGATGTAATCTATGAGTCGATTGAGCTTGTCCTTCTTTGAATTGGTTGCGAAAATCTTTTTATTCCCATCACCAAAATTAAGTTTTGATCCCAAAAGAACACCTGCGGCAACGGCTACACCCATCAATAATGGCAAGTATTTCTTTATATTGTTCATTTAGTCTAAAGATTCAATATGTGTTATATCAACGCCTGCTTTTTGTAAAAATTTCACTCCTGAGTCTTCTTTATACGAATGAAGATAAACCAATCGCGAGATACCAGCTTGATGAATTAACTTACTACATTGCTGACAAGGAGCCATGGTAATATACAAAGTAGATCCTTTACAGGATTGAGTAGACCCGGCTACTTTCGAAATAGCATTGGCCTCGGCGTGCAAAACGTACCACTTGGTATAACCTGCATCGTCTTCACATATATTTTCAAAGCCCGTAGGCGTGCCGTTGTATCCATCGCTAATGATCATTTTATCACGAACGATCAATGCACCCACCTGCTTACGCTCACAATAGGAAAGTTTGCTCCATTCCTGGGCCATTCGTAAATAAGCTACATCGTATTTTCGTTGTTTCTTTTCGGTCATACACAGGAGTAAGTAGGCGAATTTACTCGTAACTTACTCCCTTTCAAAAAAACTTGGTGTTAAATGTTTGCGAAAGTTCTTCCTAGCTCAAAATTCCAAACTCCCTTTAGAGGATTTTGTTCCTTAGATTTCAGCGTCAAAAAGGCCAGTTTTCGAAAAGCATGGGAAGGGTGAGCGCAATAACCAGAAAGGATACCGCCCAAATCCAGGTTTTTTTGGCCAGACGAAACAATCTGTTTACCACAAACCCAAAAACGAGAACGGCAAGTACAATAACCAGTTGTGAAGTCTCAATTCCCAATGCGAACTCGAATAAGGGTGCCAATGCCTGTTCGTCGTTTATTTGGTTAAAATAACGTCCGAAGCCGAAGCCGTGAATAAGTCCGAAGAAAACGGTCAAGACATAGATAAGCCCGAGTTTTCCCATTCTTTCAGTGTCGGTGCCAACAAGCTGCTTCTTTCTTGTAGTTACGAGATTGAACAAGGCGGCAGCCAGGATGGTAAGCGGGATCAAAAACTCGATCCAGGCTGGAGAAATAGGTGTCCAGCCATAATTGCTCAAAAATAAGGAAATCGTATGCCCGAGGGTGAACATAGTGACCAAGAGTAAAAGCTTTTTCCAGGAGGCAAAGGTGTAGGCCACGCAAAGAACCGTAATAAAAAGGACATGATCGTATGCCGCACGGTCAAGGACATGCTCAAATCCCAGTGTAAAATAAAGTAAAAAATCCCCCATAGT
Source organism: uncultured Flavobacteriaceae bacterium (assembly GCA_963807685.1). GTDB lineage: Bacteria > Bacteroidota > Bacteroidia > Flavobacteriales > Flavobacteriaceae > Aureisphaera. The sequence goes on from CAWECU010000010.1 coordinate 62,781, forward strand.
TCCCTAATAACGAGGCCAAAAATATAGAAAGTGGGTAAGATTTCATAACTTTAATAAAAATCAGGTCCGAAAATCCGTTGCCATGAAAAATGTATTGCTCTCATTGATTCTTTTATGCGTCCTGCAAATTGCAAACGGGCAACCTCCGGAATTACTGGAAACCAATTGGTATATCGACCATATTATTTTGGATGGCGTGACCTATCCCACGCCCATTGTCAATCAAATTGGGATAGTTAACCCCAATATCGAATTTGAAGAAACATTCGCCACTGCTGTTCTGGACCCTGAAAGTGATAGTTTTTTTAGTGATATTATCTACGATCCGAATGATCAGGAATTTACCTTCACGGAACCTAATATCACCTTACCGGGTTGTAATTTGTGGTGTGATTTTGCTATTGTATATTTCGGTTTTCTGGCAGGTGATTTTCTCGATGTTCACTTCACCTATGAAATTCTTATCACCGACGCCGGAAATTTATTTTTAGTCTTGACCGATGACGAAGGGAACCAGGCATTTTATCAGGATACGCCCATTTTGGGGGTAAGTGATTTGTCACGGTCTAAACTGATCATTTATCCCAACCCAACTTCCGGGGTGCTTTTTATTTCTTCGGAAGGGGCCGTAATCGAAAAAATTGCGATATACAATCTTAGTGGTCAATTAGTTTTGGAAGAATCTGATGATCTTACGCAACTAGATGTGTCTGCTTTAATCACAGGTCTTTACTTTGCTGAAATCATTTCCGAAGAGGGAAAAACAGTCCAGAGATTTTTTAAGGAGTAGGCTCCTCTTGAATTTTATGGGATTCGAGATATCGTTTGACCAGTTGCCGCAAGCCATCAAGGTAATCTGAGAATACACTTTCGTCCATGCTAGGATGGCCCATAGCAGGAATGGTCATGGGATCTTCGTCCAGGTTTCGATACAAGCCAGGATATTTTACCTTGATCTCGACGGTAAGCTGGCTGATCTTATTCAATATTTCCTGTATTTTCTTCAAGTCTATACGATTTTAGTCGTCTGGGACGCCTGACCTTAAGTCCATTAAATTTAATCAATTCGACGGATATGTATCGCATTTTTATCCTTAAAATAGGAGAAAAATAACTCCCCAATTAGTCTGGGGAGTTTTTAAGTGCTCAAGGCGGGATTGAAGTGCCTGCACTTCTTCCCTTTTGCGTCATCTTGAAAACCACAAAAGGAAACGGCTCGCATCCTTTCAAAAAAGAAGCGAGCTTCATTTTTGAAACTCGCTTACATTTCCACTTTTTTGTGGTTTATCTGTACTCAAGGCGGGAATCGAACCCGCACGTCCTAAGACACTGGATTTTGAATCCAGCGCGTCTACCAGTTCCGCCACTTGAGCTAGTGGAGGGCAAAAATAAACAATTATTGTTAATTATAACAATCATTTTTCCGGAATAACTTCCTCGAAATTGTTAGTAAATCCTTTCCTCATTTTTTAATAAACGATTCACATTAATTTACATTTGTAACCATCCAACCAAATAAACGTACCTCTATGTCCTCGCAGATACCCCAACCCAAGATTTTCGCCTGTAAACAGAGCCAGGCCCTGGCCACCGATATTGCCAAAGCGTACGGAATTCCTTTGGGAAAGATCATTACTTCTACCTATAGTGATGGCGAATTTCAACCTTCTTTTGAGGAATCGGTGCGAGGGAGTCGGGTTTTTATCATTGGCTCCACCCATCCCAACAGTGACCATCTTATGGAAATGCTGTTGATGCTGGACGCAGCCAAACGTGCTTCCGCCCGGCATATTACGGCCGTACTGCCCTATTTTGGCTGGGCCCGACAGGATCGCAAAGACAAACCCCGTGTTCCCATTGCTGCAAAACTCGTCGCAAAAATGCTGGAAACCGCAGGGGCAACACGTATCATTACCATGGACCTGCATGCAGACCAAATACAAGGGTTCTTTGAAAAACCCGTGGATCACTTATTCGCTTCCACCATCTTCCTCCCCTACTTAAAAGAACTAAATCTCCCTAATCTGACCATCGCTTCCCCGGATATGGGAGGTTCTAAAAGAGCCTATGCCTACTCCAAAGCAATGGAGAGCGATGTAGTAATCTGTTACAAGCAACGGGCCAAGGCCAATGTGATCTCACATATGGAACTCATTGGGGATGTGAGCGGGCAAAATGTGGTGTTGGTTGACGATATGGTGGATACCGCCGGAACCCTCACCAAAGCCGCAGATCTAATGATGGAACGCGGTGCTTTGAGTGTTCGGGCGATCTGTACCCATCCCATTCTTTCCGGGAATGCCTATGAGCGTATTGAAAATTCTAAGTTGGAAGAGTTGATCGTTACCGATTCTATCCCACTGAAACAAACCAGTCCTAAAATAAGGGTGCTCACCTGCGCCAATCTATTTGGGGAAGTCATGCTAAGAGTGCATGGCAACCAATCCATCAGTTCCAAATTCCTGATGTAAGGCAGGTCTTTCGCCGGCACCAAGCCTTCAGTATAAAAAATTATTGTTTCCAGAGAAACCTGGATTGCTGTTTGATCTTTTCTGAAAAAAATAGCGATTCCAATTTCGATCAATAAAACCCCCGTTTTTATTACATTTTCTATAAAAAACATTACATTTGCACCCCTCTTAGGTAAAATTTCTGAGAAGGATACCGCCACTTAAGGCACTTATAAACAATTTAAAAATAAAATGAAATCAATTACAATTAACGGAACTCAAAGAGAAAGCGTGGGCAAGAAAGCAACAAAGGCCTTACGTAATGCTGGAATGGTTCCCTGCGTAGTTTACGGAGGAGAAACACCCTTACACTTTTCAGCATCAGAAATTGCATTTAAAGACTTGGTGTACACTCCCAACGTACACACAGTTGTAATTGCATTGGAAGACGGATCGAAAGCCGAATGTATCCTTCAGGATATTCAGTTTCACCCGGTGTCCGATCGCATCCTGCATATCGATTTTTACCAGATCTTCGCTGATAAAGAACTCACCATGGAAATCCCTGTTCGTACCGTAGGGAACTCTCGTGGAGTTAAGAACGGAGGGGTATTGCGGATTGTAAATCGTAAGCTGCGAGTAAAAGCATTACCGGCAGATCTTCCCGATTTTATCGATGCAGATATCACTGAAATGAAAATTGGTGAAAAAATGTACATCACGAATATCGAACAGGAGAAATTCACGATCATGCACGGAGAAAATACCGTAATATGTCAAGTGAGAACTTCGCGAGTCGCTATTGAAGATGAAGTAGACGAAGAAGAAGAAGGAGAAGAAGGCGTAGAAGGAGAAGAAGGAGCAGAAGGAGCAGAAGCCCCTGCAGAAGGAGCAGCCAAAGAGGCTCCAGCGGGAGAATAAAAATTCTTCTCAATATAAAACCAAAGCATCCCTTAATTCGGGATGCTTTTTTTATTTTTACTAAAATATAAACCGAATGTTATCCTTTTTCAGAAAATTATTTACCTCCTCTGGAAGCAAAAGCGAAGCGGCCGGGAAAAAGAAAAATGAGACCGAAGACGATCCCATGAAAAAATATCTTATCGTTGGACTAGGTAATATAGGCCCTAAATACCATTTTACCCGCCATAATATCGGATTTAAAATCCTCGATTTTTTGGCCCAACAAAACGAACTTACCTGGGAAACTGTGAAATTGGGAGACATGACCACCCACAAAAAGAAAGGAAGAACCTTTGTATTGCTGAAGCCCAGCACCTATATGAACTTAAGTGGAAAATCTGTGAGATACTGGCTCGATAAAGAAAAGATCCCATTGGAGAACCTGCTGGTCGTTACCGACGATCTCAACCTCCCCTTTGGCACCCTCCGCATCAAAACCAAGGGTAGCGATGGAGGACACAACGGATTGAAAGACATTCAGCAGATATTACAGACCACCCAATACAATCGCTTCCGATTTGGGATTAGCGATGCTTTTGGCAAGGGGAATCAAGTAGATTACGTACTCAGCGAATGGACAGAGGAAGAAACCGAACAATTGCCCGAACGCCTCGAAGTCGCGGCTAGCATCATCGAATCCTTTGGTCTGGCAGGTATAAACAGAACTATGAATACTTTTAATGGAACATAATTTGAAGGAACACAGCTCCTCTTCGGCATATAACAGCACCCAGGGCAGTGTGGTGACCATCGGCACCTTCGACGGGGTCCATTTGGGGCACAAAGCCCTCTTGATCCGATTGGTAGCCATCGCTAAGAAAGAAAAGTTGGAGTCTGTATTACTCACTTTTTTTCCGCATCCGCGTAGGGTACTTCAAAAGGACGGCGATCTAAAATTAATCAACACCCTTTCAGAAAAAAAACAACTGCTCGAAACCATTGGGATCGACCATTTGGTGGTACAGCCCTTCACCAGGGAATTTTCCAGACTTACCGCTTTGGAATATGTGCGGGATATTCTCGTCCATCAATTGAACGCCAAAAAGATCATTATTGGCTACGACCATCGTTTCGGCCGTAACCGAACCGCAAATATTGACGACCTGAGGGAATTTGGAGCTATATATAATTTTGACGTCGAAGAAATAAGTGCCCAGGAATTGGATCAGGTAGCCGTAAGCTCAACCAAGATTAGAAAAGCACTCGATGCCGGCGATATCACCACCGCCAATAATTATCTGGGCTATCGGTTTATGCTGCACGGCACTGTGGTAAAGGGAAAAGGTCTTGGGAAAACCTTTGGATACCCCACCGCGAATCTTAAGGTCGATGAACCTTTTAAAATGATCCCAAAAAATGGCGTTTATCTGGTGGTATCTGATATTGATGGTAAACAGGTCTACGGTCTCACCAGCATTGGGAATAACGCAACCGTTGGAGGTACTACAACCACCATCGAAACCTATTTTATGAGCATGGACTCCAATTTGTACGGGCAGTCACTCAAGTTGGAATTTATCACCCATATCCGGGATCAGGAAACCTTTGAAACCAATGAAAAGCTCATTGCGGCCATTCAAAATGATGAGGTCTTCGCAAAGGACTTCTTAAAGCGGCATGAATAAATTCCTGTTCAGGCATATTGACAATACAGGCCTTGTGCTTTGGCGTATCATCTTCGGAATTTTGATCACCTTTCAGGCCTTTGGCGAAATTGTACTGGGAGCGGCCAAACGAAATTTTATTGACCCCGACTTTACCTTCAACTTCATTGGTTTTGACTTTCTGCAACCACTGCCGGGAAACGGGATGTACTTCTATTTTGCCTTAATGGGCATCTTTGGAATCCTGGTCACTCTGGGGTATAAATACCGCTTTAGCATGTTTTGCTACGCTCTTATGTGGACCTGTGTGTATCTCATGCAAAAAACTTCCTATAACAATCACTATTACCTCATGATGCTACTGTGCTACATCATGGTTTTTTTACCGGCAAATCGGTCGTTATCGCTCGACGCCAAAATTACGCCGAAGCTAAAGTCGAACTCGGTACCGCGCTGGACGTATTTAGTGATCATTCTTCAGGTTTGGATTGTTTATACCTATGCCTCTGTCGCAAAATTATACCCCGATTGGCTGGATGGTACCGTGACCGCCCTATTCATGAAAGGCAAGAGCGATTATTGGCTCATAGGTGAATTCCTGCAATGGGATTGGGTGCATCATAGCATGGCCTATTTTGGCATTCTCTTCGATCTGTTGATCATCCCCATGCTATTGTGGAAACGCACCCGAGTCGCCGGCTTTATCATTTCGATATTTTTTCATTTGTTTAATTCGGTGGTGTTTCAAATTGGGATCTTCCCTTATATGTCAATGGCCTTTGCCTTGTTTTTCTTTTCTTCGGAAACATTACGCAAGCGGTTCCTTCCTTTCGCTCGAAAACACTTTCAGCATACAAAAATATACACCAGAGGGGAAGTGATCGTTCCCCATTATAAGCCACTGCTTTTGGGTGTATGCTCCCTTTATTTTCTGATTCAAATTGCGCTACCCCTCCGCCATTGGACTTTTAAAGACGACGTGCTCTGGACCGAAGAAGGCCACCGCCTGGCCTGGCGTATGATGTTGCGCAGCAGAAACGGAATGCTCATCATCTACACCGAAAACAAAGCAACCGGTGAACGAAATAGTTACAACTATCGAAAATTATTATCCAAAAAACAAAACCGAAATGTCAAGGCCAAACCGGACCTCATCTGGCAATTAGCACAGCGCATCAAACAAATAGAGGCCGAAAAGGGCAATGATGTAAAAGTTTATATTACCTCCCGTGTAAAGATCAACGGTGGTGAATACTACCCGTTGATCGATCCCAACGTAGATCTTGCCAACGAAAAATGGGATCACTTTCGCCACCACGATTGGATACTCCCTTCTCCCGAGGATTATATGAACAAGCCTGAAAAAGAATAAATTCAAAACACCAATAAATTTGGCATTTTCCCTAACTTTGCCTTCTTAAATTTCCACCGAAAATGTTACAACTAAGCAGTATTCGCGAGCATAAAGACACCTACATTACCGCACTTGCCAAAAGAGGTGTCGATGCCGGGGAGGTCCTGGAAGCAGTTTTAGCAGCAGACGAAACACGTCGTGCCACCCAAACTGAATTGGACGAAATCCTTTCTCAATCGAACACATTTTCCAAAGAAATTGGGAAACTGTTTCAAAATGGAGAGGCACAAAAAGCCAATTTGCTCAAAGAAAAAACAGGACGGTTAAAAGAAAAATCGAAAGATCTTCAGGAAAAGCTGAATGAAGTCGTAGACGAGTTGCAACAACTTTTATATACCATTCCCAATATACCCCACGCCCTGGTGCCGGCCGGAAGTGACGAGAATGACAATGAAGTAGTGTTTCGCGAGGGAGCTATCCCCAAACTGGGCAGCAATGCCTTACCCCATTGGGAATTGGCCAAAAAATACGACATCATTGATTTCGAGCTGGGAGTAAAGATCACAGGCGCGGGCTTTCCAGTGTATAAAGGAAAAGGCGCCCGACTTCAGCGCGCATTGATCGCTTATTTTCTGGACAAGAACACCGCCGCCGGCTATACCGAATACCAAGTTCCCCTTTTGGTCAACGAAGCTTCCGGATTTGGAACGGGACAACTACCGGACAAAGAAGGACAAATGTATCATGTGGGCGTAGACGACCTTTACCTAATTCCCACTGCCGAGGTGCCAGTAACCAATCTGTTCCGGGGCGATCTGCTCATGCACAATCAATTGCCTGTAACCTGCACCGGTTATACAGCCTGTTTTCGACGTGAAGCGGGAAGTTATGGAGCCCATGTACGAGGCTTGAACCGCTTGCATCAATTCGACAAGGTAGAAATTGTACGTATCGAACATCCCGATAAAAGTTACGACGCACTCGATGGAATGGTCGAACATGTGAAAGGAATCCTTAAAGAATTAAAGCTACCCTATCGCATTCTAAGACTCTGTGGCGGCGACCTGGGATTCACCTCAACCCTAACTTATGATTTTGAAGTGTTCTCCACGGCACAGGATCGCTGGCTGGAGATTTCTTCGGTATCCAATTTTGAGACCTTTCAGGCCAATCGCCTCAAGTTGCGTTTCAAGGACACCGAAGGGAAAAACCATCTGGTTCATACGCTCAATGGAAGTGCCCTGGCCTTGCCCAGAGTACTCGCCGGAATTCTGGAAAATTATCAAACTCCGGACGGAATCAAAATCCCGGAGGTACTGGTTCCCTATTGCGGATTTGATTTCATCGATTAAAATTTATTTTTAGTTAAACATAGCCGTAGTGAGTCACTGCCAACTGCAACTGCCATCTGCTTACTGTTAACTCAAAAAAGCGGCTCAATATTTGAGATATTTTTAAGAAATCAATTGCTTATATTTACCTCATGCGTATTCTACTGATCATTTTAGTACTTCTCTTAACGGCACCTTCCTTCGCCCAAAGTGAGGCATTGGGTAAAAACTACTTTGACAGAGGCGAATACGAAAAAGCACTTGTTATATTTAAAAAACTGGCACGCCAAAACCCCAATCGTGCTGTCTTTGCCAATTATGTTTTAAAATCGCACCAGCAACTTGAAAATTTCGAAGAGGCCGAGCAGATCATTCTGGCAAAATTAAATAAGCCGAGACCGGCACCTCAGTTTTATGTTGAATTGGGAAACAACTATGCACTGCAAGAAAAGGACAGCCTTGCGCAGGTGAGTTATCAAAAGGCGATTGACGGTGTTCGGGAAAACCCGTTTAACGCCTATACGGTGGGAAGGGTATTTTCAGATTATAGTTTGTTGGATCAGGCGGCAGCCACCTATGAGCTGGCCATGCAACTCGATCCCGATCGGGATTATAACTCCCAGTTGGCGAAGATCTACGGTGAACAGGGAAAACTCGAAAAGATGTTTGAGAAGTATCTGGAACTGGTGGAAAGTAATTCAGGCTATCGTTCGACGGCACAGCGAAATTTTAGTTTTTATGTGAATGAAGACCCTGCGAATGAGGCCAATGTCATGCTTCGGAAAACGTTGTTAAAGAAGATTCAGCAAAGCCCGGATTTGTTGTATAACGAGTTGCTGAGCTGGTTATTCGTTCAGCAAAAAGAATTTAAAAAAGCTTTTGTTCAGGAAAAGGCGATCTACAAGCGAAGTGAAGAAAATTTACGCGGTATTATCGATCTTTTACGAATCACCATGGACGAAGAAAAGTATGAAGATGCAAGGGATATTGTAGCCTTCGTGATAGAAAAGGCGCCTACTCCCGAAGTGAGACTGGAGGGATACCAATACCTCATGAATGTAGAACTAAAACTGGCTACTCCTCAAGAGTATCCCCGCGTTGAAAAGCAATATGTTGCCTTATTTGAAGAATTTGGACGGGGAACTGCCACTCTGGCCCTTCAAATAGATTACAATCATTTTTTGGCCTTTCGAAACGGACGCAGTACCGATGCCATCGAAAATCTCAAACTGCTGCTGAAAAACAGGCTTTCCATTTTTCAGGAAGCACGCGTAAAGCTGGAATTGGCCGATATTTTGGTTTTTGATGAAAAATTCAATCAGGCGCTCATCTATTACTCCCAGGTTCAGAACAAAGTGAAAAGTAATATTCTGGCACAGGAAGCCCGGTTCAAAGTGGCGCGAACCAGCTATTTCAAAGGTGATTTTGAATGGGCTCAAATACAGTTGGATGTTTTGAAGAAATCGGCCTCGCAGTTGATCGCAAATGACGCCATGCAATTATCTTTAATGATACGCGATAATTCGTTGGAAGATTCCACCCAAACGGCTTTGAAGAAATATTCAAGAGCCGATCTATTTACCCTTCAGAATAAAAACAACGAAGCCATTGCCGTATTGCAGGATATACTCACCAATCACAAAGGCGAAAAAATTGAAGACGAGGCGCTTCTGAAGATGGGTGAGATCTACGAGACGATGGAGCAATACACCCTGGCGGAAGCCAACTACCTGAAATTAATTGAATTCTATAAGGAAGATATTTTGGCCGATGACGCTCACTTTCGATTGGCGAAACTCTACGAAGGCCCGCTGGCATCTCCCCAGAAAGCAAAGGCCCTGTATGAGCAGATCATTTTTGATTTTGCCGATAGTATTTATTTTGTAGAGGCGCGCAAGCGATTCCGGATGCTAAGAGGGGACGCGATCAATTAATGAAGTCCTCTTCTTGTCCAAACCTGAAATACCCCTGTTACCAGTACTCTAAAAACTGCCATGTATATCTACAATGTCACCATTAATATAGACGAAAGTGTTCATAACGCCTGGTTGGCTTGGATGCAAAACGAACATATCCCGGCCATGCTCGAAACGGGAAAGTTTAGCAATGCACTTATGACCCGGGTACATGTTGCGGAGGAAATGGACGGAATCACGTACTCGGTGCAATATAGAACCGACAGCATGGCCACGCTGAAAAAATACTATGCCGAAGACGCCGCGAACCTGCGTGACCAAAGCAAACCATTCGAAGGAAAGTTTGTCGCTTTCAGAACCGAGCTGGAAGTGGTGAGCGAACAGCGGCCATCGTAAACCAGGAACCCGATAGAAAACTATCGGGCCTGTGCGGGGTCATTGGAAAACTGGCTAATTATTCTTCAAAATTATAAATTCAATTCTGCGATTGGCCTCATGCTGAGCTTCGCTACATGGTTTGCAATCGATCAAAGGTTGTGTTTCTCCGAATCCTTTCCAACGAATTCGATCCTTAGAAATTCCTTTTGAGACCAAATATTCCATGGCCGAAGCCGCTCTTCGCTTAGACAACTTCAAATTGTAAGTGTCATTTCCACGGAAATCGGTATGCGCGTTCAAAGCTACCTTGATTTCGGGATTATACTTTAGGGTCTCCGCAACCGTATTTAAGGTAATGGTCGAAATATTTTTGATACGGGAACTATCGTAGTCGAACAAAATATTTTCAATCTGAATAAACGATTTCTCCTCGGTAACCACGATGGGTGCCGGTTCTGCCTTCAAGCTTACATCGACCATATATTCCTTGGTTTTATTGTCGGTATTGAATAGGGTCGATCCTTTAAAGAACCCTTCTTTCCCGGAAACAAGGGTGTAAAGCTCAAAAGACGAAATGGGAAAGGAAAACACTCCTTTTTCATTGGTTTGCATCCCACCTACCAGGGTCCCGTCGGTATCGATTAATTGAACTTCCACGTTCGCCAATGGAATTCCGGTTTCAAAATCTACTGCCCTACCGCTTACTTTTTGTGCAAATACATATTCGGTAATTCTATAAATATCGAAATTCCCCATTCCACCTTCCCTGTTGGAGGTAATATAGCCAATGCGATCGGTGGCCGGGACAAATGCGATCTCATCTTCCTCGGTGTTGATGGTGTTCCCAAGGTTTAGAATGGTCACATAGCCTTTTTTCGTCCTTCTGGATTTAAACACGTCAAAACCCCCCATATTTTCATGCCCTTTTGAGGAAAAGAACAAAAATTTCTCGTCCACAGACAAGTGCGGGAACTTTTCGTCATTTTCGGTGTTGATAGCTCCAGGTACCGGACTAATTTCTCCCGGGGAACCATCGGCATTTAGGGTTACCTGAAAAATATCAAAGCCCCCTTTAGACACAGGCATATTCGAAGCAAAATAAAGTATATCCCCCGCTCTATTGAGGTGTGGGTTTTCTACGGAATAATTTGCGCTATTAAAAGGCAACGGGGTCATATTGATCCATTCTCCGGCGCGATCGGGATTTAATTCGGCTCGGTACAACTGATAACTTTGGGTATTTCCATCGATATTCTTAGTAAAGTAAATAATCGAACCATCTTGTGAGAAACTCACTGAACCCAGATTTTCGTTCTTGTTCAAAAGGCTGGAGAACAACAACGGGCGGGAAAGGTCGTAGTTTTCCAAAATATCACTACAATATAATTTTGTAAACGGCTCTTTAGTAACCGGATCCTTTTTGGCAATGGCACCAATTTTTCGCGCCGAGAAAGAAATGAACTTGTTTTTAAAAAGTCCCGAACCGTAATCGGCATAAGGCGAATTAATTCCGGTCGTCAAAGTCTCAAATTTAAAACCGTTATCTCCTATATCTTTGTAAACTACGCGAGATTCTTCAAGCAAATGTTCCACAATTTCAAAGGGTGCTTGTGCAAAGGTCGAGGTGTAGGTAAAACTGAAAACGGATAGGGCGATTAGAAATTTCTTCATTAAAGGGATTACTGTGAGGTTTATAAGTATAGGAACAAACCTACAACCTAAATCGAATTTTCCCACAACTTTTAGCTGAAGGGTTTGTTTTTTCGTTTAAGTGTGATACCGGCATTCCTTTTGAGTCGATGGTACATGAGTTTTTGATGCCAACCCACCGAACTATGCAGCTAAACCCCATATAACAGTTGAAAATAACTACCTTTGAAATCGTTATGAGGAAACCCGTACGCGCCAAAAAACATCTGGGCCAGCATTTTTTAATCGACGAGACAATTGCCGAAAAAATTGGGAATACCCTCTCCCTGGAAGGCTATAAAAATGTACTCGAAATAGGCCCTGGAACCGGTGTACTCACCAAATATCTACTCAAAAAACCTGTGCAACTCATTGCCATGGAAATTGATTGGGATTCCATTGCCTATCTCAAAGAACATTACACCTGCGATAATTTGAAGATTGTCGAAGCCGACTTTTTAAAATACGATCTGGCCCAACTTTTTGACGATGCGCCTTTTGGCATTACCGGTAACTTTCCCTATAATATTTCTACTCAAATCGTCTTTAAAACATTGGAATGGAGAGCTCGTATTCCCGAATTTACGGGTATGTTCCAGAAAGAAGTTGCTCAACGAATTTGTGAAAAAGAAGGCAGTAAAACCTATGGGATCCTTTCGGTGTTGACACAGGCCTTTTACGATGCCGAATACCTATTCACCGTCAAGCCCGGAGTTTTCAATCCCCCTCCCAAAGTGGAAAGCGGGGTGCTTCGTTTAAAGCGAAAAGCAGATTATTCACTTCCCTGTGATGAGAAAATGCTATTCAAAGTGGTAAAAACTGCATTTCAGCAGCGTCGAAAAACCCTTCGCAACAGTTTAAAATCATTCCAACTTTCCGATAAATTAAAAGAAGATGCTATCTTTGGCCAGCGTCCCGAACAGCTTTCTGTAAAGGAATTTATCGCGCTAACTCTTAAATTGGAAGCAGATGCAATTTCAACTAACGACAGAGTTCCTTCAAAAGATTGAGCAACTCATCGCCCAAAAGGATGGCCATGCCTTAAAAACACTGCTTAAAGATTACCACTTTGCCGATATAGCCGATATCCTGGAAGAAGTAAAAAGTGACGAGGCCACTTACCTCATAAAACTTTTAGAAAGCGAAATTACCAGTGAAGCGTTAATGGAGGTGGACGAAGATGTTCGGGAGAAGATCCTCAACCGACTTTCCCCCAAGGAAATTGCCAAAGAGCTTTCTGAAATGGACACCGACGACGCTGCCGATATTGTATCCGAGCTCGATGATGACATCCAGCAAAAGGTAATCGATAAAATTAAAGACGAAGAACTTGCCGCAGATATTGTAGAACTCATTAGCTATGACGAAAAGAGCGCAGGTGGATTGATGGCCAAAGAACTTGTAAAGGTAAAGGAAACCTGGACCATTGCCGGCTGTGTTCGGGAAATGAGACGGCAGGCTGAAAATGTTACACGGGTTCACTCCATTTATGTTACAGATAGAGATGGAGTTCTCAAAGGAAGGCTGTCTCTCAAAGATTTGCTCACCGCTCCTGAAAAAGCACATATTAGTGATGTATACATTCCTAAAGTAGACTATGTGACCGTCCATACCGAAGGCGAAGAAGTAGCGAGAATCATGCAAAAATACGACCTCGAAGCCATTCCGGTGATTGACGAGGACGGTATTTTGGTGGGCCGCGTGACTATCGATGATATTGTGGATTTTATTAAAGATGAAGCCGAAAAAGATTATCAAATGGCTGCCGGTATATCTCAGGATGTCGAGGCGGACGACAACATATGGCAACTTACCCGGGCGCGCCTCCCCTGGCTGGTCTTAGGCCTTTTTGGAGGTTTAGGAGCCGTTTTCATCATGCAGGATTTTGAAGAAGCCCTGGATAAATATGCGATACTTTTCTTTTATACTCCGCTCATTGCCGCCATGGCGGGGAATGTTGGTGTTCAATCGAGCGCGATCATCGTACAAGGTTTGGCAAATGATGTAGTAAAAGGAAGTCTGCTGAATCGGTTTTTAAAAGAAGTTGGGCTTAGTTTGATCAATGGGTTGGCTCTGGGAATTCTCGTCATCCTTTTTAATACCATTCTTGGAAATCCCTTTTTGGTAAGTTTGGCCATCGCAATCTCACTATTGGTTGTGATCATTATTGCGGCAATTATCGGCACCTTTGTCCCTATTATGCTGGACAAACGGGGGATAGACCCGGCCATAGCAACCGGTCCGTTTATCACCACCAGCAATGATATCTTCGGAATATTGATCTTCTTTTACATCTCAAGAACCATCCTGGGATTTTGACTTCGGAAGTATTTACCCAACAGTTCACGGTTGCGGCGTCTGCTATTGACGCCCGCGGACATGTAAACAATTTGAAATACCTGGAATGGTGTTTGAAGGCCGCCGAAGCTCACTGGGAGCGAAACGCCCCACCCGAAATACAGCAGCGCTATGTTTGGTATGTGCTGCATCATTCGGTAGATTATAAGGCTTCTGCCTTTGAAGGAGAGGAATTGGAGGCCCAGACCTGGGTGTTTTCTACCGAAGGAGTGAAAAGTGAGCGCCACTATCGTATATTCAGAAAAAAAGATAGCAAAACCCTGGTGGAAGCAAAGACCATTTGGTGTCTGCTCGACGCCAAATCGCAACGCCCCACGAAAATTACTGATGAAATTCGTAACTTGTTTTAACCAAAGTGTCACCCTAACCAATGGGTAGCTCGGAAATAACAACCGCACATAATGAATCCAATCAACATCAAAGAAAAATTTTCTAAATTCTCCAAGCATTGGCATCCCCACCAAATCGCTGTGGTGGATGATATGCAGGTACTCCTGGCGAAGATACAAGGGGAATTTGTATGGCATACCCATGAAGCTGAGGACGAACTGTTCTTTGTTCAAAAAGGGACGCTGGAAATGCATTTCAGAAATAAAGTCGAAATTGTAAACGAAGGAGAGCTCATCGTGGTCCCAAAAGGCGTGGAACATTGTCCGGTGACAAAGGATGGAGATGAAGTGCATGTGCTTCTCTTTGAAAAGCTAACTACGGCACACACGGGAAATGTGGTGCACGAAAAAACCCAAACTGAATACCCAAAAATCTAAACTAGTGAAGATTCTTCACCTGGATAAAAATCACCCCCTACTACTCGAGCAATTGAGTGCCGCCGGTTTTCAGAATACTGAAAACTATACGGCCTCCAAAGAAGAGATCGAAAAAATAATCCACAACTACGACGGGATCGTAATAAGAAGTAGATTTAGAATCGACCAAAAATTTCTGGATGCGGCCACACAACTCAAGTTTATTGCCCGCGTTGGAGCGGGGTTGGAAAGTATTGACATCGATTACGCTCGGCACAAGGGTATTCCTCTTTTTGCCGCACCAGAAGGCAATCGCAATGCCGTGGGAGAGCATACTCTGGGAATGCTTTTGTCGTTATTAAACAACTTGAACAAAGCCGATCGGGAGGTAAAAGCCGGACATTGGAACCGGGAAACCAATCGCGGCATCGAATTGGAAGGAAAAACCGTGGGGCTTATTGGTTACGGTAATATGGGGAAAGCCTTCGCTAAAAAATTAAAAGGGTTCGATTGCACGGTTTTTTGCCATGATATCGAGGCGAATGTTGGAAATAAAAACGCCACTCAGGTTTCCTTAAAAACGCTTCAGGAAATGGCAGATGTAGTGAGTTTGCACACACCATGGACTCCTTTGACCGATAAAATGGTGAATACTGAATTCATTGGCGCCTTTAAAAAACCCTTTTGGTTTATCAATACCGCCCGTGGAAAAAGTGTTGTGACTGCCGATCTGGTTTCGGCACTCAAAAGCGGAAAGGTCCTCGGTGCCGGACTTGATGTGTTGGAATATGAAAAATTATCGTTTGAATCCTTATTTACTTCCGAAGAAATCCCTCAAGCTTTACAAGAACTTATTGCCATGGACAACGTGATTATGAGCCCCCATATAGCCGGTTGGACGGTGGAAAGTAAGCAAAAATTGGCGCAAACCATCGTCGATAAAATCTTGAATACACTTAAGGAAGAATAGGTGTTTAAAATTGTCGCTGCGAAACTGAACTGAAGATTTTGAATGTGTCCAATTTTTCGTTGACCAATGTGCCGGTCACTACTAACGCAAACGAGTGTAATGTCTACTCCGGGAAAGTTGTCAAGAGATAACAGGACAAATTTCTTATTTTTAAGGGTGAAAAAAACGATTCTCATTTTTGGCGCTTTGATACTTTCACTACTCGCTTTATTTCAGTTGAGCAGTTATGTAGTGGTCTCAAAGAATCTACAGCTTGAATTTGTAATCGCGGGAATTGCCATCATATTTTTTGTGATAGGCGTTTATATGAATAAACAAAGTCTTCAGAAAACAACAGGCGCGACTCCAACCAATACGATAGATGAGGATGTGATTTCGGCTCTGGGATTGAGTCGGAGGGAATATGAGATTCTGGTGAAAATTTCGGAGGGATGCTCCAATAAGGAAATTGGTGCCGCCTTATTTGTTTCTGAAAGTACTGTAAAAACTCACATTTCCAATCTATTTGCCAAATTGGACGTAAAACGCCGAACCCAAGCCGTAAAGCGGGCTAAGGAGCTCAATATTGTAGTTTAAAGGCTCATTAGCACTAAAGTAAAAGGCATTTTCGTACTTTAGTATGAGTGCTATAAGCTTCGTGTGGACTACATTCGTGAACAACTATAAAACCAGAAATCATGAAAACTACCATTATCAAATATGGATTCTTTGCACTTCTCACCGGTGCGATCGTCTTTTTGGCAGCGCTCGTATTTGGAGCAGATCTAAGCGAAACCGGCAAGGTGATCCTGGGTTATGCCAGCATGGTCGTTTCTTTATCTTTTGTTTTCTTCGGAATAAAACACTATCGGGATAATGAAAATAACGGACTTATCACCTTTCGAACGGCTTTTATCATTGGTAGTTTCATCAGTCTTTTCGCTGGAGTAGGATTTGCGATCATAGATTATATCTACACGGCCATTATAGATCCAAATTGGATTGCCGATTATGTACAACGACAGCGAGACCTGGGTGTTGTAGATGTCGATACGTCTCACACGAGTGGATCGCTGGCAGTTTTCATGTTTTTAATTGTAATGGTTATGGGCTTAATTATTAGCATCTTATCGGCACTTATTCTTCAACGTAAATAATACAATTATGCAATACGAAGCAACCTCACCCGATAATTATATCGACCAGTTACCGGAAGACCGAAAGGAGCCGTTGAAAAAATTACGAAAGACGATTAAGGCAAATTTGCCAAAAGGTCTGGAAGAAGGAATGAATTACAAAATGATTGGCTTTTATGTCCCTCACTCAGTGTATCCTGGTGGTTATCACTGCGATCCCAAACTTCCGTTGCCCTTTATGAACATTGCCTCTCAAAAGAACTTCGTTGCTTTCTACCACATGGGTATGTATGCGAATAAGGCATTATTAGATTGGTTTGTTGCCGAGTATCCAAAACATAGCAAGTATAAATTGGATATGGGTAAAAGCTGTGTTCGTTTTAAAAAGGTGGACGCCATCCCGTATGACCTCATAGGCGAATTGGTCGCCAAGATGACCACAGAAGAGTGGATCGAGATCTACGAAGCAAACATTAAAAGATAGACCCTGTACGAACCGAAGACCAAAATGAACGATGACGATGTAGACGCTTTATTAAGTGAATTTAAGGAGGAGGCACGTTATCCGGATCTGTTACGATTATTGGAACTTATGCGGAAGATCTCCGGCAGCCCCCCTAAAATATGGGGAAGTTCCATCATTGGATTCGGATCGTATCATTACAAGGGGAAAACATCTGAGGGTGAGTGGTTTTGTATTGGATTTTCCCCCAGGAAGGCAAATACAACCATTTATGCCATCTCAGGATTTGAAAAGGAAAAGGCGCTGATGGAACAATTGGGAAAGTACAAGACCGGCAAATCTTGCCTCTATGTGAGGCGAATGGAAGATATCGATATGGCGATTCTTGAGGAGTTCCTGAAACGGTCTATGGTCGTTATGAAAGAATGGTAATTGAAATTAATAACATAATAGTTCCCGTACTTATCGGGGTATACAGATGAAAAATAGAGTAACAGGATTGGGAGGATTTTTCTTTAAAACCAAAGATCCCGATCACATCAAAAATTGGTATAAAGAACATCTGGGCATTCCCACAGACCAATACGGATGGACGTTTTGGTGGAAGGACGAAGCAGGCAATAAATGTTCTACGCAATGGAGTCCATTTAAAGATGATACCCAATACTTCAAACCCAGTGATAAACAGTTTATGATGAACTTTCGGGTCGAGAATCTGGTCAAATTGCTTGAGGTTCTCAAGGAAGAAGGTGTTACCATTGTGGGTAAAATGGAAGAATACGATTATGGGAAGTTTGGGTGGATCCTGGATCCCGAGGGTAACAAGATAGAACTATGGGAACCCATCGACAGTTCTTTCCTATAGGAAATTTCTGAATGAAAACTATATGAATTCCAATAGAATAGGTTAAAAAAAATTCCCTATTTTTATATCTCAACTAAAATCCAATTTATTATGTCTGAAGAAAACACCAATGAAGACTATGACAGCACCAAGGATAAACTTGAGGACGCTGCAGAAAAAGCGGAAAGCTCGACCAAGGAAACCGTAAACGAAATGAAAGAAGGATGGAACCAAGCCACCAACAACGGGGAAAACAAAAAGTTGCTGGCGGGACTTCTGGCCATTTTTATAGGATCCTTAGGTATTCATAAATTTATCCTCGGATATCAGAAAGAAGGCGTCATCATGCTGGTTGTTTCCTTGGTTGGATGGTTTCTATGTGGAATTCCAACGCTCATTGTATGGGCCGTAGGGGTCGTGGAAGGAATTATGTATCTCACCAAAAGTGATGAGGAATTCTATGAAACTTATCAGGTTAACAAAAAACCCTGGTTCTAAGATTCCAAAGCTTTTAGAAGAAAATATTCTAAAAGCTTTTTTAATTCAGTCTAATATCGTAATATTGCGATATATAAATTACAAATAGTCATGGGCGTTTCAAAAAGATATTTGCATACCGTTAGTGTCAACCAGTTGGCAGATCTGGCCAAAGTGCTCTCACATCCCGCCCGAATCTCTATTTTAAACTACATTGGGGACTGCGACGGCTGCCTCTGCAAGGATATTTCAGAAAAAATAAAACTGTCACAACCCACCACATCCCAGCATTTACAGGTTATTAAAAAAGCGGGATTGCTCAAAAGCAAATTCGAGGGGAAAAGTCAATACTATAGAATTAACGCAGACAAGCTTACGGCACTCAAAGAATTATTTCAAGATTTCTTTGAAACCACTGAGGCCAAATGCTGCTAACACCTTTTAAAATGAAAACACACGAATTTTTACAACTCCTGGAAGAGAATAAAGATACTGCACTCTTGTTCGAATACGCGCCCAACCAATTGGTAGGCGCCAATTACCACCTCACCGAAGTGAAACATATTCGCATAGATTCGGTCGATTGCGGAGCAGGTGTCGATTTCTGGAACGAAACTATTATCCAGTTATGGGAGAGTCCTTCCGAGCTGGGTAAAACCGAATACATGAGCAGTTTCAAAGCACTGGGTATCCTCAAAAAAGTAGGGAAAATAAAACCCTTCGATATGCAGGCCGAAGTGAAATTTGAATACGGCAACGCCCTGTTTCACACCGCACAACTATTTGTAGACCATAATGTCGTGCGCAATGGCAGGTTATTGATGACCCTTTCTGCCGAAAAAACCGATTGCAAGGCGAAGGAAGCCTGCGGGATTCCGGTTTCCGAAGCCGCTGCAGAGGCCAGAGAAGCGGTTACAGCCGATGGATGTTGTACCCCGGAAGGAGGCTGCTGTTAGCACATGAAGATCTGTCCTCTTCAAAAGGAGCATTACCCGCAAGTTGCCGCCATCTATGCCGAGGGACTGGCCACTGGAATTGCCTCGTTTGAAACCAAGATTCCGGACTGTAAACAGTGGGATGAAAAATTTCTTGACGTGTGCAGATTTGTTTATATGAAGGAGGATCAGGTGGCAGCCTGGTGTGCCTTGAGTTCCGTTTCCAAACGTTCCGTTTACAGAGGAGTTGCCGAAGATACCATCTATGTAGCTTCCCGGTTTCAGAAACAAGGAATTGGGAAGAAGTTACTGCAACATCTCATCAATGAAAGTGAAAAAGCCGGATTCTGGACCCTTCAAGCAGGAATATTTCCGGAAAATGTATCGAGCATTCGCCTTCATGAAAAATGCGGGTTTCGCCGCATAGGCATCCGTGAAAAAATCGCACAGCGCCATGGTAAATGGCATGACAATGTACTCTTTGAGCGACGTATCGCTATGAATACTAATAACAAATCATAAACTTTATGAAAAAAATACTGGTGCTTTGCACAGGAAATAGTTGCCGCAGTCAGATGGCCCATGGTTATTTACAGCATTTTTCCGAAGATAAAGCCAACATTTACAGCGCCGGGATTGAAACTCATGGCCTTAACCCGGGTGCGGTCTCTATCATGGCGGAGGACGGGATCGACATTAGCCACCACACCTCCAACCATGTGGATGAATATCAGGGCATGGATTGGGACTTTATTATTACAGTTTGTGACCACGCCCGTGAAAATTGTCCTTTTATTCCTTCATTTCGGGCAGAACGTTTGCATCATAACTTTTTCGATCCGTCCAAAGTCAAAGGTTCTCCGGAAGAAATACACACGGCTTTCGCCAAAGCAAGGGATGAGATTAAAGAATATTGTCGTAATTTTATAGAACACAAGCTATAAAGTATGTCACTAGCCGCAGCCATTTTGATAGGCGTGATCGCCGCAATCCATCTTTATATTTTATGGTTCGAAATGTTCGCCTGGACAACACGCGGCCGTAAAGTTTTCAGGCATTTTCCCAAAGAACTCTTTGAACCTACCAGGCCAATGGCTGCCAATCAAGGGCTATACAATGGTTTTCTGGCAGCCGGATTGATCTGGACCTTTTTTATTGATAATCCGGAATGGAAAATAAATGTGGCACTTTTCTTTTTGGGATGTGTAGCCGTAGCCGGGATCTTCGGGGCGTTAACTGCCAGCAAAAAAATCTTTTTTGTGCAGGCACTTCCGGCCTTAATTGGAATTGGATTGGTTCTTGCTGGCTAGATCTGTTTAATGATTTGGGTACTTTTACTACTAAAGGATTATCCACTTCGGAAAAATACCCTCAAGCCAATGTGTTGATCTCAAAGCAGGATTTCGATCGTCCTAATTGTCGGGAAAGATATCCCGATGTTTCGGATGTGCTCAAAATCTATGGAGTTAATTAACGAGTACCCGGAAGCCACCACTAAATAAGTTGCTTAATTTTCATATATTTATGGGGACAAATTCAGTTCCCGCTCTTAATTTCTTCCGAAGAAAAAACAACCAATTCCTAATTCATTAATTATGAGACGACTTCCTATTATTTTTCTCTTGTTACTTGTGGTTTCCTGCCAGCAAAATAAACCCGAAAAAGAATATCTCGGTATTGTCAATATTGAGATAAGCGGTGCTGAAAAAGCGGTTCCTCATTTTGAAAAAGGGCTGCTCCTGCTTCATTCTTTCGAATACGATGATGCCCGTGAAGCCTTTAAAAAAGCACAGGAACTAGATCCAAAAATGCCCATGGCTTATTGGGGAGAAGCAATGACCTATAACCATAGCTTATGGGGAGAACAGGATTATGACAAGGGAACTGCCGCTCTGGCCCATTTGGAAAAGATCGATCTTGCCAAATACGCCACAAAACTTGAAAGTGATTTTATAGAAGCAGTACAAGTTTTGTATCAGGAAGAGACAGAAAAGACGGAACGGGATATTGCCTATGCCAATTTTATGGAAGGGCTTTCAAAAAAGTATCCAGCGAATCACGAGATCGCCGCTTTTTATGCCATTTCCTTGTTGGGATCAGTTCCGGAAGGCAGGGATGATGAACTGTATGGGAAGGGTGCGAAAATCGCACAGGGTATCTTAAAGGAAAATCCCAATCATCCGGGTGCCTTACACTATCTTATTCATTCCTATGACGACCCCAGTCATGCCACTCTTGCCCTGGATGCCGCCAATGCTTATTCAAAGGTAGCGCCAGATGCGAGCCATGCCCTGCACATGCCGTCGCATATTTATGTTGCCATGGGTATGTGGGATGAGGTGATCTCTTCCAATATCAATTCGTATCAAGCCAGTCTTAATCGAATGGAGCGAAAAAAACTAGATAACGACGCCCGGGGCTATCATGCCTATCATTGGCTTGAGTATGGATATCTTCAAAAAGGAAACCATGAAGAGGCGAAAAAAATGGTGCTGGAAATGAAACAATTTACGGCCGATAAACCGTCCAAGAGAGCAAGAGTTCATCTGGTATTTTTAAAAGGAACCTATTTGGTGGGTACGAATGAATGGGCTAGTGAATTAGCCGATATTCCCGTGGATGTATCCGATTTAAATATCTCGGTTCGCTCGCAGTATCAATTTTTGGAAGGGATGAAGGCGTTTCATCATGGAAACCTAACACGACTTGACAGTATTATTAAGATCATGGACAATGACTCCAAGCGTGAATCGTTCGTTGCTGCCGCTGGCAGTGCAAAGCTTTGTTCAGGGATTTCTCGTGATCAAGCCAACGAAACTGATATCATAGAAGCACAAATACGAAAAGATCAATTGCAGGGACTTGCTGCATCTTTGGAAAATAATATGACATTGGCCGAAGACTACTTTTTAAAATCCATTGCCCTGCAGGAGAGTATTAGTTATAGCTACGGCCCTCCGCACATTCAAAAACCAACACATGAACTCTATGCAGATTGGTTACTCACACAAAACAGAAATGAGGAGGCCACCCAACAGTACACGCTAAGTTTGAAAACGGCACCCAAAAGAACGCTGGCACTGCAAGGAATCGAACGGGCTAAACGAGTGCTTTGATGATAAAAATATTCTTTTCATTGTTGCTCCTGGGTGTATGTTTAAGTTGTGACAACAAAAATGAACTGCCCGATCCCTTAAAGGCCGGCTGGAACGGTGAGGCGGTTTGCGAACTTATGGAAGACAGTTCCCGGCTACGGGTTTTAAAATGTACCTTTCCTCCCGGTGTAGGTCACGAACGCCATTACCACAAACCACACGTGGGATATACGCTGGCTGGCAGTACGTTTCGAATGAAAGACGCCGATGGAATTCGGGAAGTTGCGGTGCCAACAGGAACCCACTTTTCCAGTGAAGGCACTGCATGGCATGAAGTTTTGAATATTGGAGACAGCACCGCCGTATTCCTAATTATGGAACCTAAATAGTCCTTTTTTCTTTTTAAAAATCCATACCTTGTAACAGTAGGAATTGTTTCGGTGTGGAGATCGGTAATGTCGTACGATTTGGACTTGGTGCTGCCATGAAATAACTGGATTCAATGAAATGGGAAAAGGAACAAATGAACATTTTAATCAATTAAAGACGATGCAATTTGACCTGAATCAAGCTATTTCAGTACTGGAGAGAACTCCGATTGTCTTGAGAAACCTGCTGAACAATCTTTCGCAGCATTGGACGCATAGTAACGAAGGAGCGGCTACCTGGAGTCCATATGATGTTGTAGGCCATTTGGTTCACGGTGAAAAAACCGATTGGATGCCGCGATTGGAAATTATCCTTAGTGATGATCCAAATAAAACCTTCGAACCCTATGACCGTTTCGCGCAATTTAAAATGAGTAAAGGGAAATCTCTGGGAGATTTATTGGACAAATTTGAAATTCTTCGGAAGAAAAATCTCCGCAATCTAAAATCCAAATTTCTAACATCGGAGGAACTATCGCGCAAGGGAATCCATCCTGAATTAGGCCCCGTTAGCCTAAACCAAATGCTTTCTGCCTGGGTAGTCCACGACCTTGGACACATTGCCCAAATTTCAAGAGTCATGGCAAAACAATATAAAGATGAGGTTGGCCCCTGGCCAAAATACCTTACCATTTTAAATTCAACCCCCAAAGAATGAAAGTGCTTTGTATATGTGTGCTGTCGCTTTTTCTGGGTAGCTGTAACCAAGGCAAGGAGGAGCAAGCCCAAGTTGAAAATAAATGGGTCGCTACGGAGCTGCCAACCGAAACTTCCCTGGTTCTATTGGGAACCCTTCAGGATGCAGGTTCACCTCATATCGCCTGTAAAAAGGAGTGCTGTGCGGCCCTGTTCAAACAGCCCGATCCCCTCCGAAAAGTAGTTTCCCTCGGCCTTATTGACGCTTCCAATAATAAAACTTTCCTCTTCGAAGCCACTCCCGATATGCCATCCCAACTTAAAAAGTTAAAGCAGTTGTCCCATTCTAAAAAAGAACTGCCGGACGGAATTTTTATCACCCACGCCCATATTGGCCATTATGCCGGACTCATGTATTTGGGAAAGGAAGCGACCAATGCTAAGGAAACCATGGTATACGCCATGCCTCGAATGAAGTCATTTCTGGAAGAAAACGGCCCATGGAGCCAATTGGTCTCAAACAGCAACATCTCCCTTACTGAATTGCAAAACGTAACAGAAATTGAATTGACGGCGCAGCTATCGGTAATTCCATTTACGGTACCCCATCGGGATGAGTATTCAGAAACGGTGGGTTTTGAAATTATCGGGCCGAACAAAAAGGCACTTTTTATTCCCGATATCGACAAATGGGAACAGTGGGAAGGTTCCATCATCGACGCTATTTCAGAGGTGGACTATGCCTTTCTCGATGCAACTTTCTTCGATGGAGAAGAGATCAATGCGAGGGATATTTCAGAAATACCCCATCCTTTTATTATTGAAAGTATGGAAAAATTCAAATCCCTCGATTCCGAAGAAAAAAAGAAAATCTGCTTTATTCATTTCAACCATACCAACCCCGTGCTCGACGTTTCCAGCCCGGCTTATAAACTGGTGATTGCTAACGGTTTTCGCGTAGCAACCATCCACGAGCTTTTTCCATTGTAACGTACCCTTGATATTTCAATTTTATTGTCCCGGTGCTAGGCGAAGATTGAAGTGACACGGGGAAATCACTATATTTGGTTTCCCGATGTTTTGGAGGTACGCATGTAACTTTAACCGGTGTCGGGACTCCAATTTGGAGCCTATGATGAAAAAATTGGTTCGCACCGCACTTATTGTATATCTCCTAAGCTGGTTAGGCATGTTCCTTTTTATAGTGATCGCTGTAGCCTGGAACGATCGTACCCTACTGGAAGGTGTCACCCTTTTCTTTGAACTGGCACCCAACGCTTCCTTTTTAAAAGGCTTTCATTTATTCTATCTCCCGGCTCTGGGGGCGTTTCTTTTAATTAGATATTTGGTGAGGTCCTTTCAGAAAAAAGGATTTAAAGTTTTTCTGAAGCGATTGGCCGTATTCCTGGTATTACCGCTGGCAGTGTTAATTTCCGGCTATAAAACACTCGTTCATGTCAACTCCAATGAGAATTATGAATATCGCTGGGATGCTTCCGTAGAAAATCTCAGCGGGGTTTCAAACAATTGTTATGAGATGGATGGGTTGCACAGGGGCATGAGCGTATTCGGTTGGAGACGAAATGATGACGAGGCTATTTCAGAATTGGTCAAAAAAAATGTGGAATGGGTGGCAGTGATTCCCTTTATCGATCAAGAAGACGAACAGACTTCCGCAGTTGCAACTCGGGAGACCTATGAGACCTGGTCCCGTCGGGACTCCATGCATATCAAAGGAATTACAAAGTTACATGAAAAAGGGATTCGGGTGCATCTGAAACCCCATTTATGGTTGACCAGCGGATGGCGATCCAATATCAACTTTTCCTCCAAAACCCAGTGGGATGGCTGGTTCGACTCCTATCGCATCACCATACTACACTTCGCAAAAATGGCGCAGGAAACCCATGTGGAACTCCTTTGCATTGGCACCGAATTAAAAACTTCCATCGCGCAGCAGCCTGAAAAATGGCACGATCTCATTGCCGAAATTAAAACTATTTATAAGGGGCAACTCACCTATGCCGCCAATTGGAACGACGATCTCGAGGCCATCACTTTTTGGGATGAATTAGATTATATTGGTATTCAAGCTTACTTCCCCCTCACTGAAAAGAAAACTCCCGATTTGGAAACGATCAAACAAGGTTGGGATAGACATATTACAAAACTCGAGCATCTCTCCCGAATGCATCGAAAGCCCATTCTTTTTACAGAAATAGGTTATAAAAGTGAGGCTTCAAGTACTATAAAACCCTGGGAATGGGGTTCCGGACTTAGTATACTGCATAAGGAAAAGTCTGATCGCACCCAGGTATTGGCCTATGAGGCACTATTTCAAAAACTTTGGTCCAGAGAGTGGTTTGCCGGAATCTACATCTGGCAGTGGAACACTCAAAGTAAAGCCGGGGCTGTGGACGAGAACCTCGATTTCTCACCGCGCTTCAAACCGGCAGAAAACGTCATCGCAAAATGGTTTGGTAAGTAACGACCCTATCATTTACTCAGAATAGCTACAACCTTGGCGACATTCTTCGTTTCAAAAAATCGAATGGCCCGGATGGTCCAGCGCAACAATCGGCTTTTGGTGGTTGTTAACTTGGTCGCAAGTTTCGCAATGATCCCATCCCGCTGTGAGATCTCGGCGGGTTTGTTTCCGGAAATATGATACTGATTGGCAAATATCCAGGCCCCGTCACGAGCCAGATTGATACTGAAGGTTACAATTTTATCCTCTTTGCCTTTTCCCACTTTCTCCAACAAATAAAATATGGGTGAGACCCGACCAATGCTCGCTTCCACTCCCGCCACCATGGCCGCTAGAATCGCATTTATCTTGTTGAAATCACTTTCGATTCCGGACAAATTGCCATTTTCACCTACGGTCTGGGCAACTGCGATCCCAAGATCCAGATTGATATGCGCATTGATTCCCAGTAGTAAATGCTGCATAATGATAAACTTTTTATTGGTTGCTGCTTGAAAAGCAACCTCCCAACTTTGCGTAGGAGTATCTCCCGCTTTTAATTGACGGTATGCTTCGATATACCGATTCGCGAAAATAACATCGAGTCGTTCCATACGCAAATTGTCTTCAAACTCCTTGTTTTGAATACCCAATTGAATGCGTTCGGTCACTTTTTTATACAGGACGGGAAAGAAGGCCAGATTACTTCCGGCAGTAGTTTCGGTAGCAATGATGTCCCCAAGCTGTTGGATCACTTCATCGATGGTGGTGGGTAGTGGCATGGGTGTAGGGTTGGTAGTACTAAGGTACTTAATAAAAGAATACTACTCCTCTTCGTTGATACCCTTCCCCCCATTTGCGTACTTTTTCTCCAGCTCGGCCTGAAACTCTTCCATCACGGGTTTTACGGTACTTTCCGGCAGGTCGGCAATACGAATGTACATCAATCCGTCCACTGCATTATTAAAAAGCGGATCTACATTAAATGCCACTACTTTGGCATTCTGCTTGATGTATTTTTTGATAAGCACAGGTAGTCGAAGTGACCCCGGCTCTACTTCTTCGATGAGTTTATCGAATTTATTGAGGTCGGCTTCGCTTTCGTCAAAGATAAAATCCTTGTCGGCATCCTTCAGCTTGACCTTGTATTCCTTTTTTGGATTGATATATTGGGCAACATACGGATCGTAATAGTTGGATTTCATAAACTCGATCATCAAACTCTTACTGAAATCGGAAAACTGGTTACTAATACTTACCCCACCTATTAAAAACTTGTGATTGGGATAGCGAAGGGTAGTATGTACGATCCCTTTCCAAAGTAAAAATAATGGCATTGGGCGCTGCTGGTACTGCTTAATGATAAAAGCACGTCCCATCTCGATGGATTTACTCATCATGTCGTACAACTCCGGCTCAAAGCGGAACAAACTCTGCAGGTAAAAACCATCGATCCCGTGGCTGGCATAAATTTTCTCTCCCAGTCCCATTCGGTAGGCCCCGGCGATCATTTTGGCATCATTGTCCCACAAGAACATATGGTGATAGTACGAATCGTATTCATCCAAATCTGTCGCCTGATTGGTTCCTTCTCCCACCTCCCGGAAGGTAATTTCCCGCAGTCGTCCAATTTCCTGAAGCACATTGGGAATATCGGTGGCCGGCGCAAAATAGACTTCGTAGTTTTTACTGGAAAGCAAGCGTTTTCCCTGTTCGGTGAGGGACTGTATTTCGGCTTCCATCGCTTCGACCGAAATGGCTCCGGCAATTTGTTTCGGTTGCTTTGGGATCTTGATGGTTTTGGGAATGTTTTCCAATAATTTTTTCTTCTGAAAAGGATTGGAAAGCACATAGGTTTTCTTCCGAAGGAATTCGGTAAAATCGTCTAAGGATTCATGCTCTTCCTGATCTTTCACCGGAATGGGATTACCAATACGCACCTTGATCAAACGCTCCTTTTGAGTCAAGAGTTCGCTGGGGAGTTTTGCTGTGCGCAGGGTATCGCTCATCTTTGCCAGGCGATAAAATAATTTACTGTTCTTAGCGTGAAAATAAATAGGAACGACAGGCACATTCGCCTTTTTTACGAGTTTCATCGCAGCCACTTCCCAGGGTTTGTCCACGACCAATTTACCATCGCGATAGGTGGAAACCTCTCCGGCTGGAAAGATCCCCAACGGATGCCCGTCTTGCAAATGCTGCATGGCACCTTTGAACCCCATCAAACTGCTTTTCACATCCTTGTGGCCTTCAAAGGGATTGACCGGCATCACATAAGATTTTAATGGTTCTATACGATGTAAAAGGAAATTGGCGATTATTTTAAAATCGGTTCTGTGTTCGAGTAGCAATTTGAGCAACAGTATACCATCAATTCCACCCAGAGGATGGTTGGAGATAGTGATAAAAGGGCCTGTTTTTGGGAGTCGTTTGAGGTCTGCTTCTGGAATTTCAAACCGAATTTCGAACTCATTCAACAAGGCATTCATGAACTCAAGGTCTTTTAAATGTTTATGCTTGTCGTAGATCTTGTTCATGGTGGAGATGTTCAAAACCTTCATCAACACCCAGCCCATCGAAGTGCCCAAAAAACCGAATTTATCGACTTTTATGGCTTTGGCAACTTCTTTGGCAGTGACAAGACCCATGAGGAGATTGGATTAGTTGAACGACAAATATAGGGAAAGCAATCTATTTTATTCCTGAACAACCAGGCGCACCGTCTCACTGCTTTCCTGCTTTAAAAGCACCTTCTTGTTCTCGGTAAGTGCCTTTATTTCATTTGGTTGTGAATGACGTACTGTATACAAGGTAACATTTTCGTGACAGCTAACCTTAAAAGTAGAACGTAGTTTATTTAGTAAAGGCTCCAGATTATTATACTTATTGTCCAAACACACCGAAAAGCTAATGGCCGAATTCTGAATTAACTCCACCTTCATTTGATAGTGGTGAAGCAAATTGAACACATCTCTGAAATTATCCTCCATCATAAAGCTGAAATCCAAAGACGACAGGGAAATGAGCACCTGGTCTTTCTTCAGAATAAAACAAGAGGTCATGGGGTCCAATGTAACTCCCTTCCCAACGCAAGTACCTTCCCC
Organism: uncultured Flavobacteriaceae bacterium; assembly: GCA_963807685.1. Lineage (GTDB taxonomy): Bacteria > Bacteroidota > Bacteroidia > Flavobacteriales > Flavobacteriaceae > Aureisphaera. The sequence continues at coordinate 92,104 of CAWECU010000010.1, forward strand.
TTCAGGCTCTATAAAAGATTTTACAAAGAGCGGAATTTCCTTCCGCTGAAGCGGCTGCAAGGTCTTTGGATGGATAACAGTAGCGCCGTAAAACGCCAATTCAATTGCCTCCCGGTAGGAAATATGCCGGAGCAGCCGGGCATTACTGAAATGCCGAGGATCCGCATTGAGGACTCCTGGAACGTCTTTCCAGATGGTGACGCTGTCTGCATTCAAGCAATACGCAAAGATCGCCGCAGTATAATCACTCCCCTCCCGCCCTAAAGTGGTGGTGAAATTATTGGAAGCTTCGGCCCCTAAAAATCCCTGGGTAATGAACACCCCAGCAGTATTCACTTTTTCTGAAATGTGGCTTTGGGTCTTCTCCCAATCTACCTTAGCATCGCGATAATAATCATTGGTGGCAATACATTGGCGAACGTCAAGCCAGGTATTTTTTATGTTTTCTGAATGGAGATAATCCGAAATGATATGTGTGGAAATAAGCTCTCCATAGCCTACCACCTGATCGTACACAAAGGCGTGATTGGTGGATTTGTTCGTCTCTAAAAAATGGGTCAGCTCGTTCATGAGGCTGCCTACTTTCTTAAAAATTGGGTGGGACTTGTTTGGGAAGAGTTCCTGCATTATGTTCTGATGATATTGAAACACTTCGGCCTGGGACTCTTTAAAATCGCTCTTGTCATTCATATAAAGATTGACCACTTCTTCCAAAGCGTTGGTCATCTTCCCCATCGCCGAAGCGACGATTACCAGATTGGTTTCACCCGCAGTTCGCAATACAGTAACAAGATTTTTAACCCCTTGCGCATCCTTGACAGATGCCCCTCCAAATTTGAATACTTTCATTCCTTATGCTCTAAAAATGCTTTAATTCCGGCTTCGTCCATTTCCACTTGCCACCACTCTTTCATCACCGTCGCGCCTGTACGTTCATAAAATCGGATGGCTCCGTCGTTCCATCCCAGTACCATCCAGTTAACCCTCTTAACACCTTGTTCAAAAGCATACTTCATAACCTGAGTGTAAAGCATTTTTCCTATTCCTTTTCCGCGGAAAGAATCTTTTACAATGAGGTCTTCTAAATGGACGGTACGCCCTTTCCAGGTAGAAAATCGAAAATACAACAATGCGATTCCTACGATCTCCGAGTCGACCTCAGCAACAAAGCAGGTAAAAGAGGCATCGGCTCCGGTGCCTTCGGAAACCAAATCGGCGACAGTAATATCCACCGCATCCGGTTCATTCTCGAACACCGCCAATTCAACGATAAGCTCTAAAACCTGAGGCATATCGGCTTCTGTAACTTTTCGTAACTGAATGTCCATAATCTCGATTTTCAGCCACAAATATCGGTTCAAATTTCTTAAAAATGACGATATTTGCTTGAAATTCCAGACAATCAACCACTATGGCTACCCGAAATCAATCCCTTGGCGAATTTATTATTGAAAATCAGAGTGAGTTCCAGTATTCTTCGGGTGAATTATCGCGTTTAATCAACTCCATCCGTCTGGCTGCCAAAGTAGTGAACCACGAAGTAAACAAGGCAGGGCTGGTCGATATCCTGGGGGCTGCGGGAGATACCAATATTCAGGGAGAGGATCAACAAAAACTGGATGTCTATGCCAACGAGGCTTTTATCAAATGCCTCACGAATCGTGAGATCGTTTGTGGAATCGCCAGTGAAGAAGAAGATGATTTTATCACGATCAAAGGCAGAAATGAACAAAACGAAAATAAATACGTTGTCCTGATCGATCCATTAGACGGCTCCTCCAATATTGATGTAAACGTATCAGTTGGAACCATTTTCTCTATCTATCGAAGAGTGACTCCGTCAGGTACTCCTGTCACGTTGGAAGATTTCCTGCAACCGGGCAACAAGCAGGTCGCCGCCGGATACATTATTTATGGCACGTCAACCATGATCGTTTACACTACAGGTCATGGCGTCAACGGTTTTACGCTCAACCCGGCGATTGGAACCTATTATTTATCACATCCAAATATGGTTTTTCCCGAAACGGGTCTGATCTATTCGGTGAATGAAGGGAATTACGTACATTTTCCGCAGGGAGTAAAAGATTATATCAAATACTGCCAGAAAGAAGAGGGCGATCGTCCCTACACCTCCCGATACATTGGATCTTTGGTAAGTGATATCCACCGCAACATGATCAAAGGCGGTATTTACATTTATCCGAGCACGGCCAAAGATCCTGAAGGAAAGCTCCGCCTCTTATACGAGTGCAACCCCATTGCCTTTATTGCAGAACAAGCGGGGGCCAAAGCCAGCAATGGTTTTGAGCGAATTATGGATATTCAACCAACGCAATTACACCAACGTGTCCCTTTTTTCTGCGGAAGTAAGCTCATGGTAGAGAAGGCCGAGACCTTTATGCGAAACGCATAATATTATACTTACCCTTGTTGTTGAGGCTTTTTTTCTTATTTTTAAAAGATAAAGAACAACTACGACCAAATGGCAAAGAAAACGACAACACCTCCAGAGTCTATTCCAACAGATTCGAATTCTAAAATTGAAGCTATAAAAAACCTTATTTTCGGAGAGAACATTGAACAATATGATAGTCAGTTTGATACTATCCGAAAGGAACTTAAAGCGAAAAAGGAAAAGCTTGAAAGTTATATCGATGAAGTACGCAATGAGCTTATGCAGTCCATTGATTCCCTGAGCACAGACGTTAATATTCGTATCACCGATCTGGAAGACAGTCTTCAGTCAAAAGCCGAGACAATGGCCGATGACAAGTTGGATCGCAAAGAACTGGGAAAATTACTAAAAAGCCTGGGTGAAAAATTAAGCTCTTAAGGGAGCACTTTGGTTATGGGAAATGCGCAGGAAGACAAATTACAGTTGCTTCGCGAAATCTTATTGGTAGACGATAGAGAGGTGGCAAGCGCTGTAAATCAACGTCTGGATGTCTTAGCCGAGGTTATTGAACAACGGGAAAAACTTTCAGAAAAAGTAGACCCCATTATCAAAGCGCGCCTGGATAAATTTGTAGCTCAAATCCCAACAACTCTTGGCCCTACAATTACGAAAACCCTTCAGCATGAAATAGAAAACAGTAAGGATCAAGTGGTGGAAGCACTCTACCCTATCATGGGGAAAATGATCAAACGCTATGTGCAAAATGAAATAAAAAAGCTATCGGAAACTATCAATAAAAAAGTAAACAATACTTTTTCTATGGTTGGTTTAAAACGAAAATTAAGATCCCGTCTTACGGGTGTAAAAGAGAGCGATCTTATACTAATGGAGTCGGATCCTCCACTGATTAACGAAATATTCGTCATTCAAAAAGGTTCAGGGATTCTTCTTGGCAATCACAGTAAAACAGAAACTTTGGACAAGGATATGGTGTCCGGGATGTTAACGGCTATCAAAAGCTTCGTGGAAGATGCCTTTTCGGGTGGAAATCAAAATCTGGAAGCCATTGAGTACGAGTTGTATACCATACATATTCAAAACTTTTTTAGTTATTATATCGCTGTAGTTGTTTCCGGCAATTACAACCGCTCTTTTGAAAGCAAAATAGAAAATAAGTTATTACGATTATCACAAAAACTCTCCCCTAAGGTTTCTGTGCTCACGCGAGAAGAGATCGATGCGTTTTTGGAAAATTTCTTCAAAAAATGGAAATGACAAAAAAAATTGTCCTTTTGGGGCAGTTTGGTGTGGGAAAATCGTCTTTGGCGAGGCGCTTTTTGCTCAATGTCTTTGAGACCGATTATATGCCAACGCTGGGCGTTCAAATTAAAAAGAAAATTATCGTGCTGCCCTCGGGAAAGGAGTTATCCATGATTATTTGGGATTTGGAAGGATTCACTTCAGTGTCCAAGACAAGAGCCTCTTACCTGCTTGGTTCAAACGGATTTATTTACGTTTTTGATATCAGCCGCCCTTTCACCTACCATCATCTGGATGAAGAAATAGCCTTTATAACAAACAAATATCCTCAAATGGCACTCAAAGTTATTGGAAATAAGAAAGATCTGGCAGATACAGACACCGTGCAGGAATATATGAAAGCCAAAAATATAACTGTCCATTCCTACGTTAGTGCCAAGACCGGTGAAGGCGTACAAGAATTATTTTTGAATCTGGCCAATACTTTTGGAAGATGAACAAACAAGATACATTTTTCTCGAAAAAGGTCCAGGAGATCCACTCGAAACCCAATGGTGAAATAATTCACAGCAGTGATACCATTTTTACTTTAGATCCCAAGCACAACCTATATGAGCTTCATCCTTTCTTTGAAAGTTTGCAAAGCGAATTAGTAAACGGAACCGGCATCCAAAGTAGTTTGGCCTTCCCTTGTGTTCAACTTGAAATTCAAGGAAAAAAAATGATCTGTGATGTTACCATCAAAATGGAGCGTGACTTTCTGGCGGTGTTGTTCTTCGACTATTCAAAACATTACGAACATTTACACGAAGCCGCCCAGGAGAAGAAATCTGCAATGCTCAAGGAAAAAGAACACGAATTGCGATTAAAACATTTGGAAGAGAAGAAAGCCTATCTCGACTTTATGAGAGCCCGTATCGACACAAAATTGATTATCGAAATGGAGAAATTGGTGACCCGTCTTGAGTGGCTTAAGAAATCAGGAATGACGAGTGAGCAGCAAAAAGTATTTCAGGAGATTGAAGAGAGTGTTGCTAATTTTCACCTAAAAGCTATACAGATTCGGCAGGAATTAGACTTTGATTTTAATTTGTGACGTTTAAAGTTTTCGTTATAAGGTATATAATTATCTTTGTAGAGAAGACGGCTACCGTCATTATTGAATATATTTGCGACGATAAATAATAAACCCATGTCTCATCCTAAAAAAGTTGTATTACTCGGTCATTTTGGAGTTGGCAAGACCAGTTTACTACGCCGTTTTGTTGATGCTACCTTTAGCGAAGACTATATGGTCACCGTAGGGGTTCACGTGAAAAAAAAGGAAGTTGTCATTAATAATGAGCCATTAACGCTAATTATCTGGGATATCGAAGGTAATACGTCCATCGAAAAAGCCCGAAATTCGTATCTCATTGGGACAGAGGGATTCATTTATGTGTTTGACATCACTCGCCCCGAGACTTACGAAAACATATCCCAGGAACTCGACTATCTTACCGAGAATTTTGCGAATGTCCCAGTGTGTACCGTTGGGAATAAGGCCGATCAATTTACCAACCAATTTTCGAAAGACTTTTTTAAAGATGAGCCATTCGAGGATTGTTTTTTTACCAGTGCGAAAACCGGGGACTATGTGGAAGAGATGTTCATGGAAATCGCTAAAAAAATGCTGTAAGATGAGCCTTAGCGAGTTGAAAACCGATTTTGTGAACAAGCGGATCCAGCAATTGGAAGTTTCCATGGATGGGATCGTTCTTGCCAGTGATGATGCCTTCTTTACCATTCCAAAAGGATCCCAAATAGGCTCGCTGCATCCCTTTTTTGAAGCTTCGCAATACTTGCTTCCGTCCATTTCGCATAACATTACTTTTCCTTGTGTAAATTTGGAAATTGGCACCGTAAAAAAAATTGTAGACATCGAGATTCTTGTGAAAAAGGATCAATTATTTTTACTGCTATTCGATTTTACTGAACACTACGAGGCCTCTCATCCACTGGTGCAGGAGAAGAACGAAGCCTCCATCGCAAAGAATAAATTGGATTTCGAAAAGCGTTTGATGCAGGCCAAGGAAGATTTTAAGAATAATTTTCTAGCCAATCTCAATCATGAAATACGTAACCCACTCAACAATATGTTGGGCTTTATTGAATTGCTGTCCGAGACCAAACTCAATTACGATCAACACGAAACCATTAAGGTAATTCGAAAGACCGGAGGACATATCAAAACCCTGATGGACGATATGTTGGATATTTCGAAGATTGAGCGGGGAGTTATTTCCGTGAAGCATGTTAATTTTTATTTAACGTCCATCATTTCGAGTCTTCAGCAGCACTTCAGTATAAAGTATAATAGCGGCAAAGTGCATTTGGAGGTTGAGATAGACGAAGGTATTCCCAAGACATTTATCGGGGATCCCGTTCGCCTCAACCAAATTCTTTTTAATTTACTGGAAAACGCCTTTAGAAACACAAAAGAAGGAACCGTTACCCTGAAAATTGGTTCCAAAAATATCGAGGGCGGCATGGCACTGGTTCGGTTTGAAATAGCCGATTCGGGTGAAGGTATCCCGCAGGAGGCATTGGATCAGGTTTTTGATGCCTACTACCAGTTAAAATTGAATCAGGAAAAGCCTATTGGAGAAGGTCTGGGACTAAAAATTGTAAAAGACCTTGTAGCTTTATTAAATGGAACCATAACTGTGAAAAGCGGCGCTGAAGGTACGGTATTCGTATGCAGTCTGCCCTTTGAAAAAAGGAAGGCTAGTCGCGTGAAAAAAACGGTAAAAAAAGGGTCGGGTATTTTTCAAAGCAAGCGTATTTTGATTGTCGAGGATGAACCCACCAACCAAATGCTCTGGATGAAAACCTTCCTGAATAATGAAAAAGGATACGTCATCGAGATCGCCAATAATGCCTCCCATGCTTTTCAACTTCTGGAAACCCGAAAGTACGATTTAACGATAGTCAAAAAGAAACTGCCCGATATGGACGGTCTTATTTTTGTCGATAAAATGAAAAGTAACGCGGTAGATACGATCGCTTCAACCCCTATCCTTGTGGCTAGTGGAAGTACCATGATCGAGGAGCAACAAGAATTTCTGGATTCAGGTGCCCAGCTTTTCCTGCCCAAACCCTATTCCAAAAAAGAGCTCTTCAAAAGTATTGAAAAGCTCATTCGATAAACGTAAATCGTTTTATTTTTTATTCAGCAAATAGCGGTAATCTTCCATGTCCAGTCCGCCTTCGTAGATGTCAATGGAACGTTCGATCAACTTTTTTGCAAGTGTCTCAGTGTAACCAAGTCCTATGGCATATTTTTCAATCAAGTTACGTTCTTCTTGATCAATTTCGTGATCTGCAAAGATCATTTCAAACAAGTCGTGCATACGCTCCAAACGGGTATCGGCATCGTTGGGTGGGCTGATGGGGTATTGGCTCGGGTCCTCAAGAACCTCATTATACGTCTCTTCGTCAATATTCAATTTTCGGGCAAAACGCTTCAACATGGCCTCTTCGACTTTACTAAAATCCCCGTCAATCGCTGCGATATTCGCAATGGACGCAAAATGTCCTAAATTTCGTGAGTGCTCCCCCTTTTCAAATAAATGTTTAAATGACATAGTTCAAATTTATACTACAAAGATAACCTATACGATTATTTTTTCTGAAAATTTCTTCGGAAAAATCACCTAATTTTTTAATTAATCGCCACCAGCTCCCACTAAAAATAGTACTTTTAATTAGCCATATAAATCAGCCATGAATTGTCCCTTAATCACCTCAGATTCACTTACCACTCAAATTACAAATTTGGGCATCCGGGATTGGGACAGCTCGCTTCGCCTTATTCAAAATCTATCCCATAACATCCCCTTAGAAAAATGATATTGACCCCTCAAAAACACCTGTTCAATCTGCCCAATGAGATCACCTATCTGAACGGTTCCTATATGTCGCCCCAATTGAAAACCGTCGAACACATTGGAGTTCGAAATCTCGAAAGGAAATCCCAGCCTCATTTAATCACCGTCGAAGATTTTTTTTCTGAAAAAGAAGTGCTTCGGGAGCGATTCGCGCAACTGGTAGACGCCGAAGACCCTCAGAGAATTGCCATTATTCCTTCGGTTTCCTTCGGAATTGGTACGGCCGTAAAAAATATCCCCTTTGAACAAGGAGACGAAATCATCGTGCTCCGGGAGCAGTTTCCAAGCAACTATTATCCTTGGAAGCAGCTGGAGGCCGAAAAAGGTGTGGTAATCAAAACCATTGACCCTCCGGGGCTTTCGGAAGGCCGTGGCAGACGATGGAACGAACAAATTCTCGCAGCCATCTCATCAAAGACCCGCTGCGTCACCCTTCCCTACGTTCATTGGACCGACGGTACTAAATTCAATTTAAAAGACATTCGCAAACGCACCCATGAGGTCGACTCGTATCTCATCATTGACGGAACTCAAAGTGTAGGGGCCATGCCCTTTTCAGTAAAGGAAATCATGCCCGATGCCCTGGTCTGCGCCGGTTATAAATGGCTAATGGGCGCCTACGGACTGGGGGTTGCGTATTTCGGAGCAAAGTTTGACCATGGAACCCCTCTTGACAACAACTGGATGAACCACGATGACGCAGCCGATTTTTCAAGGCTGGTACATTACAATCACAATTTTAAAGCGAAGGCGGCCCGTTACGACATTGGAGAATCCAGTAATTTTATTATGGTTCCCATGCTTGCCGAAGGCATCAAACAATTGCTCGACTGGAATCCTCAGCGCATTCAGGAATATTGTAAGAACATTACCAAAGGCCCTTTGGAACAACTTTCACAAGCCGGTTATTTTATTGAAGATTCCGACCACCGGGGGCATCACCTCTTCGGAATTTATCTGCCCGAAGGCGCATCCCTCGAACCCTTGAAAGCAAAGCTCATCGCCAAGAATATTTTCGTTTCCTATCGGGGTAATGCCATTCGGGTATCTCCCCATGTTTACAATACGCATGACGACCTAGAAAAGTTGGTTTCTTGTTTTATTTAAAGACGCCCTGTAGTATCTTTGCGCACTTATGAGCAAAACCCTTGTTCGTTCGCTTTTTGAACAGTCTTCGTCCTTGCGAAAACTAGGGGATGCTATAGCCCATTCAGAAAAATCCATACAAGTTTCCGGGCTTGTCGGTTCCTCAGTTAGCATGGTTCTGGCCTCTATATTCAAGCGATCGGAACTTCCTTTTTTGGTTATTCTGAATGATAAGGAAGAAGCCGCCTATCACCTCAATGACCTCGAGAATTTGCTCAATCCTGAAAATGTATTGTTCTATCCGGGAAGCTACCGAAGACCCTATCAGATCGAAGAAACCGATAACGCCAATGTGCTGCTTCGATCCGAAGTGCTCAACCGGATCAACTCCCGAAAAAAGCCCGCGCTAATCGTTACGTATCCTGAAGCCCTGTTCGAAAAAGTAGTGACCCGAAAAGAATTGGAGCGAAATACCTTAAAGATCTCCTGCAACGATCAATTGTCCCTCGATTTTATCAACGAAGTGTTGTTCGAATACAAATTCAAGCGTACCGATTTTGTCACCGAACCTGGTGAATTCTCCGTTCGCGGCGGTATTTTAGATGTTTTTTCATTTAGCAATGACGAACCCTACCGTATCGAATTTTTTGGCGATGAGGTGGATAGTATTCGCACCTTCGATGTGGAAACCCAACTCTCGCTGGAGCAACTCAAAAAAATCTCGATCATTCCCAATGTGGAAAACAAAATGATGCAGGAAAATAGGGAGAGTTTTTTAAGATATATCGCTTCCAAGACCGTGGTTGTCTTAAAAAACGACGAACTCCTAAGCAGCAGCATCGATAAACTCTTTAAAAAAGCCGAAACCGCCTTCGTTGCGCAAATAGGGGAAGTAAGAATGAGCCCACCCACAGAGTTGTTTTGCGATTCGCGGTTATTGCGGCGTCAACTTTCAGAATTTACCACCATTCAGTTCAGTAATAATGGATTAAAAGAGTCATATAGCAATATTACGTTCAAAACAAAGCCACAGCCCTCTTTCAACAAGCAATTCAACCTTCTTATTGAAAATTTGAACAGTAATACGGACGATGGCTATACCAACTACATCTTTTGCAGTAGTGAACAACAGGCCCAACGATTTCACGATATTTTCGATGATGCTGAACAAAAGGTGATGCAATACGAGACGGTCGTATTCTCCCTGTATCAGGGCTTTATCGATTATGAAAACCAAAATGTCTGCTATACAGATCACCAATTATTTGAACGCTACCATAAGTTTCAGCTAAAGAATGGCTATGCTAAAAAACAGGCCATTACCCTTAAAGAACTCACCAATCTAGTAGTGGGCGATTATGTAACCCACATCGATCACGGAATTGGAAAATTTGGGGGCTTGCAAAAAATTGAAGTCGAAGGGAAAACGCAGGAAGCCATCAAATTAATATACGGCGACCGTGATATATTATACCTCAGCATTCATTCGTTGCATAAAATTTCAAAATACAACGGAAAAGACGGTGCCGCCCCAAAGATCTACAAATTGGGAAGTGCTGCCTGGAAAAAACTCAAACAAAAAACCAAAGCCCGGGTCAAGCAAATAGCCTTCAACCTTATAGAATTGTACGCTAAACGGCGCCTTCAAAAAGGTTTTGCCTTCGATCACGACAGCTATTTACAACTCGAGTTGGAATCTTCGTTCATGTATGAAGATACTCCGGATCAGTCCAGTGCCACCGAAGATGTTAAGCGGGACATGGAAAACGAACGCCCTATGGATCGGCTGGTCTGCGGGGACGTGGGTTTCGGGAAGACCGAAGTTGCGGTACGAGCTGCGTTCAAAGCCGTTGACAATGGCAAGCAGGTAGCCATTTTGGTGCCCACCACCATTCTGGCCTTTCAGCATTTTAGAACGTTTAGCGAACGTCTCACCGAAATGCCGGTCACCGTTAATTATCTCAACCGTTTCCGTAGTGCCAAACAACGACGCGAGGTGCTGGAAGACCTTAAAAGCGGGGCCTTGGATATCGTGATTGGAACCCACCAATTGGTGAACAAGACCGTTGAATTTAAGGATTTGGGCTTACTCATTATCGATGAAGAACAAAAATTTGGAGTGGCGGTAAAAGACAAATTAAAGACCATCAAAGAGAACGTGGATACCCTTACCCTCACGGCGACGCCCATACCGCGTACGTTGCAGTTCAGTTTAATGGCGGCACGGGATCTAAGTATTATCACAACTCCACCACCCAACAGGTATCCGGTGGAAACCCATGTAATTCGCTTTGGGGAAGAGATTATTAGGGATGCGATTCGATACGAGATCTCTCGTGGAGGACAGGTTTATTTCGTCCACAACCGGATCGAGAATATCAAAGAAGTAGCCGGAATGATCCAGCGGATAGTCCCCCATGCTAAAATAGGAATTGGACATGGTCAACTGGAAGGAAAAAAATTGGAATCGCTCATGCTCGGGTTTATGAACAATGAATTCGACGTGCTCGTTTCAACAACGATCATTGAAAGCGGCCTTGACGTCCCTAATGCCAATACGATTTTTATCAATAACGCCAATAATTTTGGACTAAGTGATCTGCATCAAATGCGAGGACGTGTAGGGCGAAGCAATAAAAAAGCCTTTTGCTACTTCATTACACCACCATTTTCTGCGATTACAGACGATGCGCGAAAACGAATAACAGCATTGGAGCAATTCAGTGATTTGGGTAGTGGCCTCAATATTGCCATGAAGGATTTGGAAATTCGCGGTGCCGGAGACCTGCTGGGCGGTGAGCAAAGTGGTTTCATAAACGAAATTGGCTTTGAAACCTACCAAAAAATCCTGGCCGAAGCCATCGATGAACTGAAGGAAAAGGAATTCAAAGACCTATACGCAGGCACCGGGCACGAAAAGACCACCTTCGTCAAGGAAACCGTTATCGATACGAACTTCGAGCTATTATTCCCCGACGATTATGTCAATAATATCACCGAACGGCTCAATCTGTACACCAAGTTGAATGAAATTAAAGATGAAGCGGCGTTGCAAAAATTTGAGGAGGAACTGATAGACCGTTTTGGCGAACTCCCGGAAGAGGTAGTGGATCTTCTCAACAGCGTTCGCATTAAATGGATCGCCATCGCCATGGGCTTTGAGCGGGTTGTGATGAAAAAAGGGCGATTTGTGGGTTACTTTATTAGCGATCAACAAAGTTCCTTTTATCAAAGCGCAGCCTTTGGCAAGGTGTTGCAATATGTTCAGTCCCATTCGGCTTCAGTAAAAATGAAGGAGAAACAAACCCGAAACGGACTTCGATTGTTGCTTACCATCGAACAAGTTCATTCGGTGGAAAGAGTGCTGGAAGCCTTACAACGGTTTTCGATATAATACATCCTCGCTGTGTTTAGTTGGCATCATTTTTGGCCTGAGTTGTTTATATTTACCCAACTATGATAAAGAAATTACTAGTACTATTACTCTTCACCTCCTTATGGGCAGAAGCCCAACAACAGGTTAGAGGTACCTTTACCCCTGCAGAGAACTATAAATGGGGCATCTTGTATGAGGTAACCCCAATTAGTACGCGATATATCACAGATACCAAGATTGGTGAAGAAGGAGCTTTTCGCATGTCGCTCGACAGTACGGTTGCCGCAGGAGTATACCGACTTGTGTATGGAGTTCCCCCTGAAGAACATAATTTTGAATTCATCTACAATGGAAAGGAAGATATTAGGCTTGATTTTTCCGAAGAAAAAGGACTTACTTATATTGATTCGGATGAGAATAAACGATGGACCAGCTATATAGAAATCATGGAGGTATTACAATCCAAAATTGATCTCGGATATGCCAGTTCACCCCCCAAAGATACCGCCATAGATAGTTTGATCAAGCAACAAGAGTCTGTCTATCATATTTATAAGAATTCCTCCCGTGGGAAGTTGGTTGCCAGTTTTATCAATGCCGCCCAGCCGTTTGTTCCAAGCGCATTTATGGGGGCTACGGCCTATAAAGAAGCCAGAAGCCATCATCTCTTAAAAACGGTTCGCTATGACGACAGTGTGCTTCAAAAATCCGGATTTTTAATGGAGCACTCACTTCGGTTGATGGAGGAAAGTCCGTTCCCTTTCGAGAAAAACCTGGACGGAATTGCTAATAATCTGAAGGGTTGTAAAAAGGAGTTTCAAAAAGTTTTTATGATGCGATTATGGCAACGTCTTCAGGATGCGAACAAAGGGAGTGAGGCCAATTATCTTGCAGAAAAATATCTTATCCCTCTGGCCATTGAATTGGAAGACAGGCCGCTTGCCAACGAACTTAAAACGATTGTCAACACCTCCATTGGGGCGAAGGCACCTAATTTCTCCTGGACGGACGAAGCTGATAAATTACGTTCACTTTATGACTTGAAAACAGCAGAACACTACATCCTTGTTTTTTGGAGTAGCGCTTGTCCTCATTGTCTTAAAGAACTGCCTGAGCTTCAAAGAGCTATCGAGATACTGCCCAAGAAGAAATACCAGGTGATCGCTTTTGGGCTTGAAGATGATATATATAGCTGGAAAAATGAGACCTATCGACTTCCGGCATTTTTACACGTCCCGGGCTTAGGCAAGTGGGAAAATGAAACGGGTAATGCCTACAATGTATCGAAAACTCCCACCTACTACCTATTGAATTCGGACAAAGTGATTGTGGAGAAACCGGAAGATCTGACCGACCTTTTGAAGTCAATTCTAACAAATAGGCATTAAAAATGATAAAAGGCATTTTCAAAATGCTCCAATTGCTCGGTCGTTTTATTCTTCAATATGGCAATGATGTCAAACCGGACTTCAGTTTCCAGAGAATTATCGATCATATATTCGTTTGCGGCCTTCACCAATAATTTTACTTTTCCCGGACTCACAAAGCTTTGCGGATCACCAAAATAGGCACTGTTCCGGGTCTTGACTTCCACGATGACTACCCTATCCTTCTCCCGTTGTGCAATAATGTCGATCTCGGCCTTTTGGAAGGTATAGTTTCGTTCCAAAATGGTATATCCGGAACGTATTAGGTAGTCGGTGGCGAGTTCTTCGCCTAATTTTCCAAGTTCGTTGTGTTCTGCCATGATGCTTTTACTAGTACTACACAATGTCATCCGTCCCAAAGAATGGTGCTAAAATTAAATAAAATGTGCTAGCGAGAACCTACGAAGACCGTGGTAAAGGTCTCAATTCATAAATATCGAGTGATTGATTCGTAAGATGGAGTCCCACATATTTGCAGACTTGAAGTTTTAAAAGCAAAACCTCCATAGAAACTTAGAAACACTCATGCCAACTGTTTGGTAATGAGTATTAGCTTGGTTTGGCATTTAACTTTGTCATGGTCAGTCGCTTTTTAGTCAGATTGTTATTGACGGCTCCCTGTCCATTTTATGAGTCAGTTCTATTTATGCTTTTGTATGAATAGGGAACAATTAATGGCAGGCTTTTTTGTTCATCCATAAATGAACTTATTGGTTTCTTTATCGTGTCTTCTTTTTTAGCATTTATTCTATATTTGTGTTCAACCCAATTTGCATTACTGGCAAACTAATCTGTATGCGCTTTGGGCAACCTTTCGAATACATGGAAAATAAGAACTCCCGCATGAGCAAATCAATATTTTGGACATTTATCGGCCTGCTCTTTTTTATGAGTTGCACAGGTCCAACTTTGGAAAAAGAGATTGGAGAGGCTAATCTTACCGAATATAAACCCTTGGACAGCCTTTTCCAGCGTATCCCGGCGTCTACTTCGAATATTACCTTTGAAAATACAATTATTGAAGATATTCGGTATAATTTTTTGAGTTATGAATATTACTCCAGTGGTGGTGGAGTTGCCATTGGTGACATCAATAACGATGGGCTAAGCGATATCTATTTTGTTTCCAATCGTGGCGCAAACAAGTTGTATTTAAATAAAGGGGATCTGCAATTTGAGGATATAACGGCTAAGGCAAAGGTTGCCTCTCCGGGAGGATGGTCAAGTGGTGTGTCGATGGTTGACATCAATAATGATGGTTGGCTTGATATCTACCTTTCAAGAGGCGGGAATGAACCTATTCCGGAAGATCGTCAAAATCAACTTTTTATTAATAATGGGGATCTAAGTTTTACTGAAAAAGGAGCCGCTTATGGATTGAATGATATGGGGCGGGGAACACAGGCGGCATTTCTGGATTATGACCTGGACGGGGACTTGGATGTCTATATATTGAATCACAGTAATGAATTCCGATTGGATACTGAGACCACAATGCGCTATCACAATAATCCACCACCTTATGGGAGTGACCGATTTTTCCGTAATGATGGTAATGAACAATTTACCGACGTAACTGCGGAAGCTGGAATATTAAATTTCGGATTTGGGCTCGGAATTGGGGTTGGAGATATGAATAAAGATGGTTGGCCCGATATTTTTGTGACCAACGATTATATTCAACATGATTTTTACTACGTCAATAATGGGAATGGGGGATTTGTAAATATCTCAAAGATGGGTTTCGGCCACACTTCGTTATTTGCCATGGGCTGCGATATTGCAGATGTGAACAACGATGGGTTTCTGGATATCTATGAAGTTGAAATGCTTCCGGCGGATTATTTCCGTTCCAAGGTCAATATGAAAGCTATGGATATTAAGGCGTATGATGACATGCTGCTGAACGGATTTAATCACCAGTTCATGCATAACTCACTACATATTAATACAGGGCCAGGATATTTTTCAGAAATCGCTCAATTGAGTGGTGTGGCCAAAACCGATTGGAGTTGGGCGGCACTTCTCATTGATGCGGATAATGATGGATGGAAAGATATTTTTGTAACCAATGGTGTATTACACGATTATAAGAATCGGGATTTTGTGTACAAGGCAAATGAAATGGCCGACAAAAAAGAAAAAAATGCGCTTTCTCTTGAAGAAATTCACGATATGGTATCGGTGACTCCATTACCGAACTATTCCTTCAGAAATACAAACGGCTATGAATTTGAGGACTATTCCGCAAATTGGAGATTCGATTATTCGGGTTTTTCATCTGGCCTTGCATCAGGCGATCTCGATAACGACGGAGACCTGGACTTTGTAGTCGCCAATATAAACAGCCCTTCGTTTGTCTATAAGAACACAGCCTCCGAGCAAGGGCAGCAATGGATCAAGTTACTTTTTAAAGGTCCGGCTTCAAATCCGTTTGGAATTGGCACAAATGTTACCTGCACTACCAAAAATAACACCCAATACCAGGAACTTTATTCCGTTCGAGGGTTCCAATCTTCCTGCGAACCCTCAATGATATTTGGACTAGGCTCTCAAAAAATAGCGACAACCATAGTGGTCACCTGGCCGAATGGATTGGAACAGGTCTTTGACAATGTAAAAGCGGGGAATACGCTGAAAGTTGATTATAAAAATGCCGAACGGTCCAAATTACCCAAACCCGCACCGTCCTATCTTTTTCAGGAAATTGGACAAGCCCTGGGAATCGATTTTCATCACAATGAAATAAAATATGATGATTTTGAAAAAGAAATACTTCTCCCACACAAACTTTCCCAGCAAGGCCCCTGCCTGGCAGTAGGAGATATTAACGGTGATGGATTAGAGGATCTTTACGTGGGTGGTGCTGCAGGGCAATCGGGGGTACTCTACAAGCAAATTGGGAATGGGCAATTTGTGCGAACCAATGAAGAAATATGGGCGGCAGACAGATCTCACGAGGATACAGGGGCTCAGTTTTTTGATGCCAATGGTGATGGAGCACAGGACCTCTATGTTGTGAGCGGAAGTAACGAAAAACGGTCTGGCAGTAAGTTTTATCAAGACCGAATGTATATAAATGATGGAAAAGGTAATTTTCATCGATCCCTGTCCATGTTACCTAAAATGAATCTTAGCGGATCCTGCGTCGTTGTCGATGACATTGACAAAGATGGCGATCTTGATATTTTCGTTGGTGGGCGCAGCGTTCCGGGAAAGTATCCATATCCGGCAGAATCGGTTTTGTTACTCAATGAAGGCAACCAATTTGTGAAAACATCCAAAACTAAGTTCCCGGCACTGGAAGAAATGGGTATGGTAACCTCGGCAGTATGGATGGATTATGACCAGGATAACGATCCCGATCTTTTGGTTACAGGAGAATGGATGCCCATTCGTTTATTCCGTAATGATGAGGGAACTTTCACCGAGATAAGTTCGGAAGCAGGCTTCGAAAACACAGAAGGTTGGTGGCAAAGCCTCGTAGCTGACGATTATGACGGTGACGGAGACATCGACTTTTTTGCGGGTAATGTGGGACGCAATCATAAATTAACACCCACCCCTGGTAATCCGATACATATTTATGCCAGTGATTTTGATGAAAATAAGACCATGGATATTGTTTTGGCTAAAGCCTATGGAGGAACTTTGAAACCTATTCGTGGGAAGGATTGTTCTTCGGAGCAGATGCCTTTTATTTCTAAAAAATTTCCCACTTTTACGGAATTCGCAAATGCCGATCTGGAAGGGATATTTGGAGCGAAACTAGAAAAGGGATTGCATTATGAAGCTTCTACATTTGCTTCCTATTATTTTGAAAATACAGGCACAAAATTTATAAGGAAAGAGTTGCCTATTGAAGCACAAGTTTCGGCGATAAGTGGATTCACCATTTATGACTTCAATAATGATGGGAAGAAGGACGTTTTTTTGGCCGGCAACTTTACCGAAACCGAAATAGAAACTACTCGCCTTGATAGTGGAAAGGGACTTTGCCTGATGGCCGGTGATACTCAATGGACGGTCTTACACCCTCAGGACACTGGGATTATGGCAAGTGGAACGGTGAAGGATCTTTGTTTGTTGAAAGTCGGTCAGGAACAGCGCCCCATGATCGTAATTGCAAATAATAATGGACCCGTGTCGAGTTTTTTGCTTACTAATTCCCCTTAGAGAAAATATTTGCCCTAATTACAACCTTACCAGAAAAACTAGTGTAATAGTTGATTTCTAACACCTCAGAGGGCCGAGCATCAATAGAACAGCCGCTGGCTATTTTTAGTGATTTATAAAGCATCAAATGAAAGGAACTCATCTCGACTAAGTGTTCACCAGGCACAATTATAGCTTTTATACGTTGTTCCTCAGTTTCTTCAACTTGGCCCTAACTCCAGGACAACAACAACGAATTATCTCAAAATGCCAGGGAAACTTCAGCACTTTTCACATTTAATCGCACCTCTCGGCCCAATATCAGCGCCTTATTGTTTGGTATATGCCCGGCCGGAAAGTCGAAGCATACCGGATAGGCGTAGGCGCCAACAGCATCCATTACAATTTCACGGGTCGTTTTTCCGAACGGAATGGTATTGTCATTCATTTGGGTCATCCCTCCCACAATAAGACCTGCGAGGTGTTCCAGCTTTCCGCTTCGCTTCAGGTTTTGAAGCATGCGGTCGATATGGTACAGGTATTCGTCCAGATCTTCGATGAATAAAATCTTATTCCGGGTATTGATGTCTGAAACACTTCCGCCAAGAGAATACAATACAGACAGATTTCCCCCTACCAAGGTGCCTAAGGCTGTTCCGTTTCGGTTTTGAGTGTTTTCTTCGGAATAGGCCAAACGGTATGTTTTTCCGAAGAGCACCTCAAAAATACTATCTTGAGCGGCCTGTGTCTTCTTTTCAATTTCCAATGGCATTTGGGCGTGCAGGGTTTCTATTCCGAAGTTATGAATATGACTGTGTAAAACGGTAATATCGCTGTACCCGATGATCCATTTTGGATGGGTAATAAATTTCGAAAAATCTAATGCGTCCACCATTCGAACGGTCCCATATCCACCACGAGCACACCAGATCGCCTTTACATTGGGGTTGTCGAGCATAGCCTGAAAATCGCGAGCGCGTAGGGAATCGTCTCCGGCATATTGATGGTCTTCGGCACCAATGGTATGCCCCAAAACAGTTTTTAGACCCCATTTTGACACTAATTGAATCGCCGGATCTAAGTCAGATTTTGTGAGCTTTCGTGCCGTGGAAACGATTGCCACAGTATCGCCGGGTTGTAAAAAAGGGGGTGTAACCATATGTTTTTAAAATGCGTCTAACAATAAATTAAAAGTAAACCATTCTGTTAAAATCGAGTCTAATTTATACTAAAACGTTCTGATTCAGTATATTTAAAACTAATAATGAACCCCAAAACACCATTGACTATGGAAATTGTCACCAATTCTTCATGCAATACGGCTACGCTATCGCCATATGTTCCCTCCGGCGGAGATCCCTGGAATACCAGCAAAATAAAACATACCTATCGCAGACTGGCATTTGGTGCCAATATTACGCAAATAGATGACGCATTGCCGCTTGAACCTTCAAATTTTATAGACACTCTGGTGGATACGGCTTTTAATTTACCCCCTACGCCTGCTCCATTTTGGGCGAACTATGTGGTAAGTGATTTTACCGATTTTGAAACTGAAAACAACCAATATGTGTTCGACTGGCGCATTCAAACGGGCAATGATCTTATCACGGAAAATCTCAGGGGCCGACTGGCCTTTTTCTGGATGAACCATTTTGTTACCGAACTGGAATCGGTTTTTTATGCACCCTATATGTTTCAGTATTACAATAAAATGCAGGTGAACGCCTTGGGGAATTACAAGGAATTTGTGAGAAGCATCGGCATCGATAATAACATGCTATTGTACCTCAACGGTTTTGAAAATACAAACAACGATCCCAATGAAAATTACGCTCGCGAATTGTATGAGCTTTTTACCCTGGGAGAAGGCAACAACTATACCCAAAACGACATCATTGAAACGGCTCGCGCGCTTACGGGCTATAACCATTGGAGCGAACCCGGAGCAGACATTTACTTCGATGTAAGCACTTTTGATAACAGTAATAAGACCATTTTCGGGCAAACCGGCAATTGGGGCTATGACGACGTGATAGATTTATTGTTTGCAGAACGCAGCACCGAAATTGCCACTCATATTTGCCGAAAGCTTTACAAATTCTTCGTTAGCCCTGATGTGGATTCGGTGATTGAACTGGAAATTATTGAACCCCTGGGGCAAACCCTGATCGATAATAATTTTGAATTGGTTCCCATGCTTAAGCAACTATTTAAAAGTGAGCACTTTTTTAACGAACGAGCTTTGGGAGTTGTGATTAAGAGTCCGATGGACATTATTTTCAATTTTGTCACCGACGGAAACTTCTTCTATAACGACGCCATCATTGATGCCTTTTTATACTACGCTGGATTGATGGGACAGGAAATTTATGATCCGCCCGACGTATCGGGCTGGCAGCGGGATGAGACCTGGATCAATAGTTCGACCCTCACCGGCCGCTGGGAACTCATGCAAATCTATATTGGCTTCCTGTTTGACAACGGTTTCGAATTTACCCTGGTCGATCTGGCCCGGGACCTGTCCAACGACAGCAACGATCCAGAGTTCATCACCCGGGTGATGGTAGATCATTTTGTGCCCAAAACCTTACACACTGCAACAGATTATGATACTGCCACAGACATTTTTAAATGGGAAATCCCTCAAAACTATTACGACGATGGTACCTGGAACCTAAGCTGGACTGAAGCGCCATATCAATGTCTCTTATTACTGGTTCATATTTGCCGCATGCCCGAATTCCAACTTAAATAAAAATCGCTATGTGCAACGATCATCATATCCCTAAGAAAAAAGTTTCCTCGGAAAACAAATACATACACGACCAGGAACACAGCAAATGGAACCGACGCTCTTTCATCCAGGCATTAGGCCTCGCCGGTACCGGGAGCATGATGCTGGGCGCAAGTTCGGTTACGGCTTCCAAAGCCTCACCATTATCGGTGGCGTTAGCCGAAAGTGAAAACGATAATATCCTTGTCATCATTCGGCTGAAAGGTGGAAACGACGGTCTCAATACCATTGTTCCCGTCTATGATTATGCCACTTATGCCAATTTGAGACCTACCATTCGCCATCAACAAAATGATTTGTTTATGCTGAATAGTGACTTCGGAATTCCGGATTATATGAGCGGCCTTGAGTCTATGTGGGGCGACGGAAAAATGAAAGTGGTTCATGGTGTGGGCTATCCCGATCAAAATCTATCACACTTTCGAAGCTCCGATATCTGGGCCTCTACCGAAGCCAACGATATTGAACCGACCGGCTGGTGGGGACGTTATTTTGAAGATCTTTATCCAGATTATATAGTGAATCCTCCTGCTACGCCGCCTGCCGTTCAAATAGGAAGTATTGGAAATCTTGTTTTTGAAGGAAGTTCAAACAATTACGCTTTCGCAGTAGCCAATCCTACGCAATTGGCAAATGTGGCACAAAATGGCACCTTCCATGACGTATTGGACATTCCGGACTGTGTGTATGGAGACAAGCTATTATTTATGCGTTCCAACACCAACACTACCTTTTTATACGCCAGCGTGATCAATAATGCTTATATGGCCGCCAATAATGACGCGCCCTACGATCTGGATGCCGAATTGGCCAGCCAACTGGCTATCGTTGCCAGATTGATCAAAGGAGGTCTGGGAACCAAAGTCTATATGGTGACCCTGGATGGATTCGATACGCATGCAAATCAGGTAGACCAGCATCGAACCATTTTGGAGGATGTTGCCAATTCGATGAAAAGCTTTTATGACGATCTGGCTGCAACTGGAATAGATACCTCGGTCTTGTCCATGACCATTTCTGAATTTGGGCGCCGTCCTTATGAAAACGGCTCGGACGGAACCGATCATGGAGCCGCCTCACCGGTGCTGCTTTTTGGCCCCGGACTGGAAGGAAGCGGCCTGGTGGGGCAACACCCCGATCTGAGCATTTGGGATAACGACGATAATCTGATCCCTACTTCCGATTTTCGGGATGTTTATAATACCATATTGACCCAGTGGTTCTGTTTGGACCCGGTAGTTTTGGATTTAATCCTTTTGGGTCAAAGCTATGAGACTCTGGATCTGGGCCTTAGTTGTGATGTGCTGGGTACTCAGGACTTTAGCAATGTAACCCGTCTTGTACATCGCCCAACCTACCAGGCCGATCGAACTTACATCGAACTGCAAATGCCCATAACAGCGAATGTCACTGTCAAGCTGTACGACATTCTTGGCAAGGAAATAGCAACGCTCAAAAATGAGATGTTATTCCCAGGCCAACACAAAATAGACGTGAAAGCGGCCGTAAACACACGACTTAGCTTCGGGCAGTACATCTACCGAATTACCACCGGAGGGCAGAATTACAGTAAATCGATCATGATCAATTAGCCCTCTAAAAATACTTTCTGAAAAAGTCTTCCCATACCGGAAGGCTTTTCTTTTTCAGACATATACTTCCGAAGATAAAATCCTTATTTTTGCACGGGTCTACCACAAAGAGGTAGGATTTCAGCAAAAAAATGAGCCAAAACCCGAAAAGATACACCATTACCGCCGCCTTACCCTATACCAATGGCCCCGTTCATATTGGGCATCTGGCGGGAGTCTATGTGCCAGCAGATATTTATGCCCGCTTTCAACGCCTGCAGGGAAAGGATGTTGTGTTTGTTTGTGGAAGTGATGAGCACGGTGTTCCCATTACCCTTAAGGCAAAAAGAGAGGGCATTACACCTCAGCAAGTGGTGGATAAATATCACGCCATCATTAAAAAATCTTTTGAAGATTTTGGGATTACATTCGATAATTATTCTCGCACTTCAGCCAAGATCCATCATGAAACCGCTTCCGAATTTTTCAGAAAGCTCTATGAAGATGGAAAATTTATGGAACAAGTGACCGAGCAATTCTACGACGCGGAGGCAAATCAATATCTGGCAGACCGATTTATTATTGGAACCTGTCCCAAATGCGGATATGAAGAAAGCTATGGCGACCAATGCGAAAACTGCGGGACGTCTCATAACGCTACCGACCTTATCAATCCGAAAAGTGCTATTACCGGTGCTGATCCTAGTCTTAAGGAAACCAAACATTGGTTTTTACCCCTTGATCAATACGAAGATTGGCTGAAAGAATGGATCATTGAAGGTCATAAAAAAGATTGGAAAACTAATGTCTACGGGCAGTGTAAATCATGGATCGATGACGGTTTACGACCGAGAGCGGTCACCCGCGATCTGGATTGGGGTATCCCGGTTCCCGTTGAAGGAGCCGAAGGAAAAGTACTCTATGTTTGGTTCGATGCTCCCATTGGATATATTTCGGCAACCAAAGAATGGGCGGAAAGAGAAGGCAAGGATTGGGATCCCTATTGGAAGGATGACGATACCAAATTGTTGCATTTTATTGGTAAAGACAATATTGTTTTTCACTGTATCATCTTCCCAAGTATGCTGAAGGCAGACGGAAGTTATATCCTTCCCGACAATGTGCCGGCCAACGAGTTTTTAAATTTGGAAGGCAATAAAATATCGACGAGTAAGAATTGGGCGGTGTGGCTGCATGAGTATCTCACAGATTTTCCGAATCAACAGGATGTATTACGCTATGCCTTAACAGCAAATGCGCCGGAGACCAAAGACAACGATTTCACCTGGAGCCGATTTCCAGGCACGAAATAATAATGAGTTGGTGGCGATCTTCGGAAATTTTATCAATCGGGTGACCGTGCTTACCCATAAATATTACGAAGGGGTTGTCCCACGGCCCGGATCTTTTTCCGAAGTGGACGTACAAACTCTTACAGAATTGAAAGCTTATCCCGATGTGATTTCCAGTTCTATTGAACGCTATCGCTTTCGGGAAGCCCAGCAAGAATTGATGAACGTTGCCCGATTGGGAAATAAATACCTGGCCGATGAAGAGCCCTGGAAAACCATTAAAAACGACGAAGAACGTACCAAAACAGTCATGTATGTCGCCCTGCAAATTGCTACGGCATTAGCGGTCTTAAGTGAACCCTTTTTACCCTTTACTTCAGAAAAACTAAAAAACCTTCTTAATGTCCGGTCGAGCGCAGTCGAGACCTCTTTAGGTTGGAACACTATATCAACCCAAACGGAGCATCTAATTCCCGGGCACACCATTGGGGCGAGTGAACTTCTTTTCAGCAAAATAGAGGATGCTCAAATACAACAACAACTGGACAAATTGGAAGCCAGTAAAAAAGCCAACGAACTTATGAACGCAACGGTTAGCCCACAAAAAGACACTATTACTTTCGACGATTTCACCAAACTCGACATGCGTATAGGCACGATACTTGAAGCCGAAAAAATGCCCAAAACCAAAAAACTATTGGTCTTAAAAGTGGATACGGGCATTGATGTTCGTACTATCGTTTCGGGTATTGCCGAAAACTTTAGCCCTGAAGAAGTGGTGGGAAAAAGGGTGACGGTACTTGTGAACCTGGCACCACGTGCCCTAAGAGGTGTGGACAGCGAAGGCATGATCCTAATGACCGAAACTCCGGAAGGGAAATTGGTTTTTGTGAATCCTGATGCCCAAGGAGGGGATGCTGTAGGAAATGGTGCGACCATAAACTAAAAGCCTTTCTTTTTCTACTTCGGAAAAACCGAAGGAAAACTCTTTCAAAAGGCATGAAACCTTGTTTTATCAACATAAATTTCTCACAAGTATCTCATTAAGTTTCCCCTTAACGCTAGCAAACACTAAGTTTATACTGTTGAAAAAAATTGCTTAACCTAACTCTTGCTAAATGGTTTGAATGAACATCTTTAAGGATTCTCCTTTAGGGATGTTCATCTTTTTTCTAAGGGTATATCGATAATTATCTACACTCGCGGCACTTATATTCAATTGTAGTGCAATTTGCTTTGAGGTTTGTCCTAACCGAAGCATGGTGGCTACCTTCTTTTCCTTCTCTGAAAGATTGTGATACATTTGGTCGATCTTCGCCCGAAACGAATCGTTGGTTTCATTCACCTGCTTGTAGAGCTGGATTTTTTCTTTATTTTGCTCAATATCGTTATTGATAAAGTGCATGGTATCCAACACCATTTCTTTGTAGGTGTCGTTGGTCACTTTAATACTTTTAAGCTTGGCTTTGATATTTTCCAATAAATCATTTTTTTCTGAAATGTGGATTGCGAAATCTGTGATCTGTCTGTTTTTAATACGCACTTCGTTATCCAGAGCCTGTTGTTTTACATTGAGAATTTCTTGCTTCGATTCCAATACTGCTCTTCGCACCGCACTTAATTTACGCTGACGGAAATACATAAATAATGAAAATAAAACGATCAACG
This sequence comes from uncultured Flavobacteriaceae bacterium, assembly GCA_963807685.1. Classification (GTDB taxonomy): domain Bacteria; phylum Bacteroidota; class Bacteroidia; order Flavobacteriales; family Flavobacteriaceae; genus Aureisphaera. The sequence goes on from CAWECU010000010.1 coordinate 117,063, forward strand.
CTGCCAGTCCTCCCAAAAAATAATTGCGATGTTTGACTCTTTTTTGGGCCTCTCCGGCCAATTGCAACTGGGTTTCGGAGTTTTCCAGAGCTGCTACTACCTGATTGTAATTGTGCTCCACCCTCAGTACGTTAAGCTTACTGTTTTGGAGTTCTTGTTTCAAATTGTCCTTAAGCAGGGTATATTTCTCAAAATAAACAAAGCTATTTTCGGTGTCTCCTTTTTCTTTGTAGAGTTGATACAATTCTTCGTAGGCATCTCGCTGGGATTCGCGCAGATTTTCAGATTGCATATATACACTATTCTTCTTGAGAATGTTTATGGCTTCGGTATAGTTCTTTTCTCTTCTTAAAATGCGCGATTTCGCAAGAGCAACCTGATGGTTGAAAAGCGGAATATCCAACTGTTTTGAAATGGTTTCTGCCGAATCCAAATACCTACGTGCCGATCGGGTTTCGTTATTCCTGAAATAGGCTTCAGTCAATTCCAAATAGCCTGAAGTAAGAAAATTTGCGTTATCGAGGCTCTTACTCATTTCCAGAGCCATTTTGAATTCCTCTTTTGCGCTGTTGTACTTTTCCTTCCGAAGTAATAATTGTCCCTTATCCATATATACCCGAACGATCCCAGCGACGAAGTCCATTTCTTTGAACGTCTGAGCCGAACTATCCAAATAAACCTCGGCCAAAGCATATTCCTCCTTTTTGATATAGGCTGTGGCCAACGTATTGTAGATGTCGGCTACATGATGCATAGCCCCAATAGGTTTTGCTCTTTCCAGTGCTTTTTTGGCACTTTTAATGGCGTTGTCATATTCTTCAATATTGAAATATATCAAGGCCAAATCACTATAATTTTGCACCAGATAATTCTGAGAGGCGTCGTCTACAGGAGCTTTGCTCAAAAAACTATTCGCTTCCAGTATATTTTCAAAAGCAAGATCCATTCGCTCATTGTTATTATATGCGATTCCCCGAAAGGTATGAGCCACCCCCAGATTGAGAAGGTGCTTTTGGTTCTTTTTGTTGAGGTATTGTACGGCACTGTCGGTAAGGCGAATGGTGCTATTGTAATCGTCACGGAACAAATCCACCAAACTCAAATTGAGAAAGGTATCTGAAATTAAAACACTATCACTTATGGATTTACTGAGACTCAGGGATTTATTCAGGTAATAGACGGTGCTATCGGGCTGGTCAAAGAATAATTGACCAATTTCATGTAGTTTTTCCACACGTTCTTTGGTGGAAAGTCCTTTGTTCTCCAAAAGGGCCTTCAAAGAATCAATACTTTTGGTTACATTGGTTATACCGGCATCCTGTGACCAACATGAAACCGAGAATATGAGAATAAAGAGAGAAAATAATAAAACTGATCTCATGCATTCAATTTTTTATGAGTTCGAAGTTAGTTATTTATTGAGATGAAACTGAATTACAAATATCACTATTTTCTCACTTCCACCTCAGAATTATCGAAAGATTATTACATTTAATTTATGAAACGTTCTATGTTTTAGACCTTTAACGTAGTTTATGTTCAAATAGTATCCCTTTTCATTTCTCATAAACACTATTAGGTTAAAATCGGAACATAGGTAATCTACTTATGCGGGTTGTTATTGTGTAGTTTTAGCCATCAAGGGCTCCCTTACCCTTGGTGGCTTTTTTAATAAGATCTTTTTAGTCCTAATTACGATCGGGATAAAATCATTTAAATTTGAAATAACCCGGGGCTATTAGCGATCGTTAAATTTAGTTAACACACAATTAGCTCCCTGTATTTTAATTTTGAATAATACGTTCCAAAATTTCATAAAAAATGAAAAGATTGTTAAGACTACTGGTTGTGTTGTTAACCTCATACTCGCTCATGAGCCTCGTAGTGCGTCACGATGTGCCCGACGAACAATTTATTGCTTTGGCAATGGAATACCCTCAAATTGCCCATCTGGCAGATGGGGAAGCAACCTTAATTGGCGAGGAATGGCTACTTACTGCAGCACATGTTGCTGAGCGGCTTTCCGAAGAACTTAAAAATGGCGCGATTCCTCAGGTGACCATTCAGAAAAAAACCTACCCGGTTGAAAAGGTGTTACTGCATCCAAATTTCGCTTTGAGCAAACACGCCATTGCAAATGATATCGCGTTGATCAAATTACAGGTTGAGGTGAAAGGCATATCACCTGCGTTATTATACAGCCGGCAAGATGAAAAGGGGAAGCCGATAACGATCGTGGGAAGGGGAGATTTTGGAACAGGGCTAACCGGTCCACAAAAGATGGATAAAATAACCCGGGCGGCAACCAATAAAATTGATAGCACAAACCAGGAGTGGGTATATTTTAATTTTGACGCTCCCGAATCTGGTACTGCGACCGAATTGGAAGGAGTGAGTGGACCAGGGGATAGTGGTGGCCCAGCTTTTATTGACCTTAACGGGAGAAGATATATTTTAGGAGTGAGTTCTCATCAACGAGGTAATGGCAAACAAGGCCTTTACGGCGTAACCGAATACTATACACGAGTGAGTATTTTTAAGGAATGGATCGAGAAAACCATACGATAAGTTGCCCAGACTTTATACCAAATTTTATATTTTTCAGAATTCATAACGATCACTTTTACAAGTTGACTCCTGCATAGTTAATTCCTGTGAGCTTGTGCATATCAAAATCGAACGTCGATAGATCGTCATGATTGAATTTTGAAATATCATAATAGCCACAAGCCCTGGAGATCACTTTGATCAAATTATTGGTGGCATCAAAATAATTATGCAGTTGTTTTGCGGAAGCATCAATGATCAACCTGCTGCGAAGGGATTCCTTTTGCGTGGCGATCCCCACCGGGCAATTGTTACTTCCACAGGCGCGCATTCCAAGACAACCAATGGCCTGTAAGGCCGAATTTGATACGGCAATGGCATCTGCCCCCAGCATCAAGGCTTTGGCAAAATCTTCGGCGACCCGAAGTCCTCCGGTAATAACAAGTGTGACATCCATCGCGCCCTCTTGATCCAGGTATTTTCGGGCACGGGCCAGGGCAGGGATGGTGGGCACATTGATATGATCTCGTAAAATCGTTGGAGCCGAACCAGTTCCACCCCCGCGACCGTCCAGAATGATATAATCTACCCCTACATCCAGTGCAAATTGAATGTCTTTTTCAATATGACTGGCGGCAATTTTAAACCCAATGGGAATACCCCCGGTACGTTCTCTTACTTTTTTAGCAAAGGCTTTAAAATCGGCCACACCGTGAAAATCGGAGAAGGTTGCAGGTGAAATGGCGGTTTCACCTTCTGTAAGTCCCCGTACTTCAGCAATTTCCTTACTTACTTTATTTCCGGGTAAATGCCCTCCGGTTCCGGTTTTGGCACCCTGTCCGCCTTTAAAATGAAAGGCTTGAACCGAATCCAGTTTATCCCAGGAGAATCCAAATTGTGCCGATGCCAGTTCATAGAAATATTTGCTGTTATTCTCTTGCTCCTGGGGAAGCATTCCACCTTCGCCGGAGCAGATTCCGGTTCCGGCTAGTTCGGCACCTTTCGACAATGAGATTTTCGCTTCTCGTGACAAAGCGCCGAAACTCATATCGCTTACAAATAAAGGAATATCAAGGGTTAACGGTTTTTTGGCGTTGGGTCCAATTATCACTTTGGTAGCAACTTCTTCGCGATCCAACAAAGGCCTTGAAGCCAATTGTGCCGGAAGAAATTGAATGTCATTCCACTTTGGCAAGGTATTCCGATCCACCCCCATTGAGGCGGAAGGACCATGATGCCCCCAATTTTTCAATCCGTTTTTGGCCAGTTCTTTGATATAGCCAGTGTAAGGTTCGGTGTCTTCGGGGTGGGTATCTGCGTAGGCGCCCAGATATTCATCCCGGTTGAATGGCTGTGGATACTCGGTTGTAAAGGCATCCATTTCGGCCTCATCCACAAACAGGTCGTCCCCTTCAATTTTAGTACTAAACTTATGAAGCACTTCTTTATTGTTGTATTCCGAAACTCCCGTATCATAACGATAATCCCAGCCGTGGACTCCACAAATAAGGTTATCCCCGTCAATATGTCCATCTGCCATGAGCGCGCCACGATGCAAACATCTTCCGTATAGTACAGAAATATCTTCATCAAATTTTACAATAACAAGATCCAGTGAATTTACGAGGGCATGCTGTGGTTTTCTGTCTTCGAGAGTACTTATTTGGGCGATTAGTTTTGGTTTTTTCATAGTGTGGGGTGGTGTTTTTTAGATTGGTTTTTAAATGTACTCATTTTTCCACCGTACATCTTGCAAACAATTTTCAAATTAACGAGTCAATGACTAAAATATATCTCTCGAAATTGGATGGCAACTTCGTTTTGGAGGTGCCGGAATGGAGTACGCCACAAGAAAGTCGTTATCAATTAGCAGACATTACATAGCCATAGCGGAAAGGGAACATATCATTGGATTCAAATTCTTATGCTATCAAACTATTCGGGTTGCAGGTACAATCCAAATTTTATTTTCCAGTAGGGTATTTGTTCTTCAAAATATTCGAAATAGTCTTTTATGCTTTCGGATGCATTCAACACCTCTTTTGCTTTTCTGATAGTTTCAATTTCTTCGGAAGAAATGAATTGTTGGAAGTCTATTGGAGTCCCCAGCTGATGTGTTTTCAGTAAGTGCCCATAGACGGTATTTTCAGTAATTCCCCTTTTTTCTGAAATCTGAGCTACCGTCAATCCTTCTTCAGAAAATAATTGAAAACTACGTTCATGGGTTGCCAATTTTACTTCTTTGGATTCCCTGGTATCCAAATGTCTGGCAATTAATTTTAAAAATGATTCTGCATATTTCTCCAACTTTGCTTGTCCCACTCCACTAATATTAGAAAATTCTTCGGTGTTCTTCGGAAGGGTATCCTCCATTTCTTTTAAGCTGGCATCACTAAAGACCACATAGGCAGGAACGCCCATCTCTTCGGCTAGTTTGGAGCGAAGGGCGCGTAATTTTTCGAATAATTCGGCACCTTTTTTCGGCTTGAGTTCCTTTTTTTCTTCAACTTTCTTTTGAATAAGGTTTGCCAATTCCACCCGCCTTCCTTCAAACAATATTTTTTTCGCTAATGGGGTCAATAAAAGCCGCCCATTCTCGTGAAACCGGATTTCCAATACGCCTTGATTTAGCAATTGTATGATGTATTGCTGCAAATCTCGCCAGGCCACTTTCTTGGCGGCACCATAGGTTTTTATGTGTTGATACCCCTTATCGAATACCTGAGCATTTTGAGCCCCGCGAAGCACATCGATCACCATCCCGATGGCTTCCTGTTCCTTCAATCGAACGACAGCCGAGCAGATCATTTGCGAAAGTTTGGTGCCGTCAAAATACTGTGGCGGACTCTTACAGATATCACAATTCCCGCAGTCTTTAAAATTGTGTTCCCCAAAATAATTGAGTAGTGCCTTTCGCCTACAGCTCAGGGCCTCGGCAAATTGCTGCATTCGCTCGAGTTTGGCCAGTTGAAAAGATTCGGTTTCGGTACCTTCGGCAAATTTTCGCAATTGGATCACATCGGCAAAACTATAGAACATCAGGGCATGCGCGGGGAGATTGTCTCGTCCGCTACGTCCAATTTCCTGATAATATCCTTCGATATTCTTGGGCATATTATAGTGAATCACCCACCGTACATTGCTTTTATCGATTCCCATCCCAAAGGCGATGGTCGCGACAATTATCGGGGTTCGATCGTTGATAAAATCCTCCTGTATCTGCGTTCGTTTTTCTGAAGAGAGTCCGGCATGATAAGCCTCCGCTTTATAGCCTGAAGTTTTCAATTTAGTAGCCAATTTTTCAGTGCTTTTTCGGCTCAGGCAGTAAACGATCCCGCTGTCATCGGGACGTGACTTTAGAAAATTGAGGATTTGACCTATCCTATTTTGTCCCGGGCGCACATCCAGATAAAGGTTGGCCCGATCAAAAGATGCAATATGCTTTGCCGCCTTGGGTATGTTGAGTTGGTTTTTAATATCATCTTGGGTAGCCTTATCTGCCGTGGCGGTCAATGCCATCACCGGAACGTTTGGAAATTGTGTTTTCAAACGACCCAATTCAGTATAAGCCGGACGAAAATCATGCCCCCATGCCGAAATACAGTGGGCCTCATCTACAGCAAACAAACTTACCGTAGTATTTTCTAACACGTTGTCCAGTAGCCCCAGGCTTTCGGGAGCTACATATAATAGTTTGAGCATCCCTTCCCTTAACTGGTTAAAGACGGCTTGTTGTTCTTCAGGTGGCTGGGAACTGTTGTAATAGGCCGCTGCGATACCGTTGGCCTTTAAGGAATCCACCTGATCTTTCATGAGGGCGATCAAAGGTGAAATCACAATGGCGGTTCCATCCAGGGCAAGGGCCGGTAATTGAAAACATAAGGACTTACCGCCGCCGGTTGGCATGATGGCAAGCGTATCCCTTCCGTTAAGGACCTCTTCGATTATTTCCAACTGATTAGGACGAAAAGTATCATACCCAAAATGGGTTTTTAGAAGGGAATTAATGTTTTGGGTAGGAGGTGTTGTCATGGGTTGTAAAGTTAGATTATTTGATCTTTTGAAGCGGGGTTTCGAAACAAAATCACTCAACCGCCTTCCATGTCTTCATATGAGCAACTGGCAAGTTTCCCCTCTATAGCAATCTCCTTGCCTTTGGTTATATAGTTTTCTACACGTTCACAAATCCGCCGCGAGCTACGACGTTGCGCGTAGCAGTATAAGGAGGAGATTTTCCTTTTAAGTTCTTTACTCATTATTCTGAGGAGTCCACAAGTCTTAGCTGAACTTCCTGTAAGTAAATGCGTACATGTATATACTACGAAATCAACTATTTATTAAATTTATATAGCTAATCACATTATTGTTCAACACTTACCACTAAACTAATCACTATGAAAACTATTTGTTTATTCCTGTTGTTTTGTTTTATTGTCTTAGGATGTAATTCTCCCAAGGAAGAAAAAACCAAGGTAGAGTTGTATGAAGCCAAGACCGAGATCCAGCCGGATCGCTTGAAGCGTGGCGAAATGCTGGTCAATGCCATTGGCTGTCATGATTGTCATTCTCCCAAGATTATGACTGACAGGGGGCCAGTACCCGATCCAAACCGACTGCTATCCGGACATCCGGCCGATGAGGTTTTACCACCTTACGACAAGGAAACCGCAAAATCGTATGCGCTCTTTACCATGGGATTGACCGCTTCGGTCGGGCCATGGGGAACCTCATATGCTGCCAATCTCACATCTGATGATTCGGGAATCGGCACCTGGACCGAAGCCCAGTTCCTCACTTCGATTAAGAAAGGAAAGTACAAGGGACAAGAGGCGGGCAGGGATCTTTTACCCCCTATGCCATGGCCGAGCTATTCGCAGCTTCCGGAGAGTGATCTTAAAGCGATTTTCGCTTATTTAAAAAGTACAAAAGCGGTGGACAATGTGGTTCCTTCGCCTAAACCACCGGGGAAGTAACCAATTTTACGTAGTAGCCCCGCCAGGACTCGAACCTGGATCAAAAGCTCATTCACCAGAACTTCAGTAATGTATCGTTTCTGTCCATCCTTGTCTTGGTAGCCACGTGAAGTCAACTTACCTTCTTTTAAATACACAAAAAAAGCCATTACCAAAAGTAGCGGCTTTTTTTGCAGCAAATATTTGTTTAAGCTTTGCTTCCCAACAGCAACAACTCATTACAGAATATCTCGGTCATGTATTTGGTGTTTCCTTCCTTGTCTTCGTAAGAGCGGTTGGTCAATTTCCCTTCGATTGCGATCTCCTGACCTTTGACCACATAGTTTTCCACAACGTTTACCAGTCCGCCGCGAACTACCACGTTGTGCCAGTAGGTGCGCTCTACTTTGTTTCCTTCTTTGTCTTTGTAACTATCGTCTGTGGCCATGGAAAATTTGGCCAGTTTGTTACCATCTTCAAAATTTACGATTTCGGGATCTTGTCCCAATCTTCCAATCAACTGTACTTTGTTTCTAAGTGCGTTCATAATTTCTAATTTTTTTGCCTGCCCTGCGGCAGACCCGTTAAACAGTTTGAGTTAAATCGAACCACCATGATTCGACACTGCAAATATGAAACAGCATCCAAAAAAGAGTCGGTAGTTACGTATTTACTTTCGTTTATAGTCGTTTGTAAACGTTTGTAAACGGAATAGTTACCCAACAACTTCAGTATTTACAGGCATTTTCTGGATCTCCATCCCACAGTAAAATAATTCGTAATTTTAACCTGCAATTCAGAAAAAATTAAAGGGAAACCCACTTAGATCCTACCTCAAATGCCAACCATTATCCGTACTCATTCCCAAAACCCCCATTTTATCTCCCTGGTCGATGAGCTGAATGACTTGCTACGTATCGTCGATGGTGACAAGCACGAATACTACAACCAATTCAACCATATTGAGGGGATCCCCTATGTTCTTATTGCCTATGAAAATGGCAAGCCAATAGCTTGCGGTGCGATGAAGAAATACGACGACCAAACCGTAGAGATCAAACGCATGTTTACACAACCGGAAGCCCGTGGAAAAGGCCTCGGTAAAACAATCGTATCCGAATTGGAAAATTGGGCCAAAGAACTGGGCTTTACCAGGCTGCTGCTGGAAACAGGCATCTCGTTCAAAGCGGCCATAAAATTGTATAAAAATTATGGCTTCGTACCCGTTCCCAACTACGATCAGTACCTAGGGGTAAAAGACAGCGTATGCTTCCAAAAAGAAATTGCATAATATTGTAAATTGTACGTTCATTTACCAACCACCATTTTTATGCATAGCCACAACGAAGACCAAATTCACAGCCAAAAGGGACTTTTAAAAAGATACGAGGCCTACCTGGGTGAATTCGTCTATGGAGGGATTGACGGCTGCGTTACCACATTTGCGGTGGTTGCCGGGGCCGTGGGTGCCGGTCTGAGCAGTTCCATCATCATTATTTTAGGATTTGCCAATTTACTGGCCGACGGATTCGCCATGTCTGTGGGGGCCTATCTTTCCTCTAAATCGGAGAAAGACAATTACGAAAAACACAAACAATTGGAATATTGGGAAGTGGACAACCTCCCCGAAGTGGAAACGGAAGAAATTCGGGATATTTATCGCGCCAAAGGATTTGAAGGCGATCTACTGGAACAAATAGTAAGTGTGATCACCTCAGATAAAGATCGTTGGGTGGACGTGATGATGAAAGAAGAACTCAATATGATGGAAGAGACCAAATCACCACTAAAAATGGGTGCGGTCACTTACTTTGCCTTTATTTTGATAGGACTCATCCCACTATTGACCTATGTGTGGGATTATTTTTCACCCCTGGGCACCAACCTCTTTTTGATTGCTTCCTGCCTGACAGCTTGTGGCTTTATTATCGTGGGAATCTTTAAAACCTATATCACCGAAACCCCCGTATGGAAGGGGATACTGGAAACGCTGCTCCTGGGAGCCATTGCAGCCGCAGTGTCGTATTTCGTGGGAGATCTCCTGGAACATCTGATACTTGATAATTAATATTACTCGCCGAGGGGAGTCGCCACGCATTGCTTGAAACATGACCAAAATCATAGCTTTCCAACCAAAATTCGAGGTCATTTGTTACTGAAACCATCTTTCTGACGGCCATGATTCAGGAAAAGCAAGTAAAAAACGTTAAAACCATCAAGAGCATTGCTTGGATCGTCCTGCTCTTACTAGGATTGCTGGTCTTTGTTTTTGCCCTGCTATCGGGAAGTGAAGACATAGGGCTTTTAAAGAACAGCCTTAACACCCTGCCTTGGATCGCACTCCTGTTGGTCACGCTTTATGCATGGAAAAAGCCTGTATTTGGAGGCTTGATTTTAATTTTGCTGGGCCTGGCCATGGTGTATTTTTTTAATTTCAGCGGAAAGAATTTTTTCCTGTCCACCTTTATACTTACGCTTGTCATTCCACTTTTGGGATTTGTGATTCTATTTTGTGGCTATTACCTGAATAATCTCCTGGATCCACCAAATAAAACTCAATAATGTTCTTTACATTTATAATTATATAATCATTTATTATTTCAGTAGAAAATGAGCCAATACCAGATTAAAAACCTCGAAGAATATTTTCAAGTTTATCGCAAGTCGGTGCAAGATCCCGAAACCTTCTGGGAAGAAATCGCCGAAGAACATTTTGTATGGCGCAAACCCTGGGACAAAGTGCTGGATTGGGATTTCACCAAACCGGAAATTACCTGGTTTCAAGGGGCACGACTCAATATTACAGAAAACTGTATCGACCGGCATTTGCACACCCATGGGGATAAAACGGCCATTTTATTTGAGCCCAACGATCCCAATGAAGCAGCACAACACATTACCTACCGCCAACTGCATTCCCGCGTTTGCGCTTTTGCCAACGTGTTGATAGATAAAGGTGTTGGCAAAGGAGATCGGGTTTGTATTTACCTGCCCATGATTCCGGAATTGGCTATTTCATTGCTGGCCTGTGCCCGTATTGGCGCCGTTCATTCGGTGGTGTTCGCTGGCTTTTCGGCCACGGCCTTGTCCACTCGAATCAATGATTGTGATTGCAAGTTGGTCATTACCAGCGACGGTTCCTTCCGAGGAAATAAAACCACTGACCTCAAAGCTATCGTCGATGATGCCCTCACCGATTGCCCCGGTGTAAAAACCGTTTTGGTGGCAAAGCGTACTCATGCTGAAGTGACTATGAGAAAAAATCGTGATTACTGGCTGGAACCCCTGTTGCATTCCGCCTATAAAGACTGCGTCCCCGAATTGATGGATGCCGAAGATCCACTCTTTATTTTATATACATCGGGCTCCACGGGCAAGCCCAAGGGAATGGTTCATACCACAGCGGGATATATGGTCTATACTGGCTATACCTTTAAAAATGTATTTCAGTATGCCGAAAAGGATATCTTCTGGTGTACCGCAGATATTGGATGGATCACGGGACATAGTTATATTGTCTATGGTCCCCTGGCCAATGGTGCCACCACCGTGATGTTCGAAGGTGCCCCCAACTATCCGGACTGGAGCCGGTTCTGGCAAATTGTGGAAAAACATAAGATCACGCAATTCTATACGGCACCCACGGCGATACGGGCCCTGGCCAAGGAAAATCTGGAATTTGCACAAAAACACGACCTCTCTTCTTTAAAAATTCTGGGGACTGTTGGCGAACCCATCAATGAAGAAGCCTGGCATTGGTATAACGATAATATTGGCAAAGGCAACTGCCCTATCGTCGATACCTGGTGGCAAACGGAAACAGGCGGAATTATGATCTCACCCATTCCCTTTACAACGCCCACCATCCCTACGTTCGCGACCTTACCGCTGCCGGGCATTCAACCCTGCCTCCTGGACGAAGCGGGTAACGAACTTAAAAAAAACAAGGCCAGCGGAAGCCTTTGTATTAAATTTCCATGGCCTTCGATGGCGCGTACCATTTGGGGAAATCACCAACGGTATAAGGAGACCTATTTTAGTCCCTATGCGAACAAATATTTTACAGGTGACGGTGCTTTGAGAGATGTTACGGGCAATTATCGTATCACGGGCCGGGTGGACGATGTGATCATTGTTTCCGGGCATAATTTAGGAACGGCACCCATCGAAGATGCCATCAATGAACACCCCGCGGTAGCCGAAAGTGCCATTGTAGGTTTTCCTCACGAAGTAAAGGGAAATGCCTTATACGGCTATGTTATTCTGAAGGAATTCGGAGAAACCCGGGACCACGACAATCTCCGAAAAGAGATCAATCAACTCATCACCGAACGCATTGGACCCATCGCGAAACTGGACAAAATTCAGTTTACACCCGGACTTCCAAAAACGCGCAGTGGAAAGATCATGCGAAGAATCCTTCGAAAGGTGGCCAACGGAGATGGGGATCACCTGGGCGACATTTCCACCTTACTTAACCCGGAGGTTGTGGTGCATATTAAGGAGCATGTGCTTTAAGAAATCGGCCCTTCGATACACTATTCTCCAACTACCTTAAACGCCTGTATCGCGGCATTGGGTTCCATAATGGAGTAGCCTTGCCAGAAGGTGGGATCGTATTGGGATAAATAAACAGCTTGGGCATTTTTATTCTCCTCAACGGCCTCATAATTGCTTTGGGTTATGGTTTCAGAATCAAAAACAACCAGTTCATATTTGTTCAAATTCGTGGTCTGAACATCCAGTTCCAACGCAAGTTCGTTTTGCTTGCGGCGTCCTTTTACATGCTTGTTCTTTTCAATCACTTTTAAGGGGCGCTTTACCCCAAAATAGCCTCCGTCTTCCAATTCCAGATATCTCGGACTGTAACTTCCTTCGGGATCTTTGGCAAACAATAGCTTTCCCCGAAACACATTTTGTCGATAGGTTATTCCCAACAGCCCGAATTTACGCAACGGACGAACATTATCAAATTCGAGGCGTAGGATGGCAAAATCATCGGTCGTGACGTACATTACTCCTTTAAAATCCTTTTTCCCTTTGGGTTCAAATTTTATTATGAACACCGGTGTTTCATCGATAAAGGTATAATCCTCAAGCGTAAACTTGTAGCGATTGGACTTTTCGAGTATATCCAAATTGGAATCTTCGTGAAAAAAAAGTTGTTCGTACAGTTCAGAGATGCGGTCTTTTATTTGCTGCGGAAAGTTTTGATCATCGGTATCCTCTACTTCCAGCTGAATGGCTTTGGCATCTTCATTGGCTTTGGTCACCGAATCCAATTGCAACTTGGTGCCAAATATTCCCGATTTGATCTTTAAATACGAATCGGGTTTTACATTCTCCTTAAATATGCGTTCCAGTTTTTCTGAAAGTCCGTCGACCGATACGTCCTTGCTTTTATCGTAGAGTTCGGCAGCCTTATCTACATAAATTTTATGATTCTGATAATCTCCGTAAAAATCACCCACCACCTCGCGATAATAGGAAGAGTTCCTCGGAATTAGTTGTGCGATGCTGTCAATAAGTTCTTTATTCAATTCCGCGATGGTCGACTTTTGAAATCCGAAATCGACCTTGTTCATTGTATTGAAATCGGATTGACGGAAAAAGATTTTCTTTCGCGAAAGATCCACGGTATAATTGGCAGTGAGGTTTTCCTTTACTTTTTCGACGATCTCTTCAGCAGTTAGGGTTTGATTGCTCACAAATACACTCTGAAGTGCAAATGGTTGGGGAGTTAATCTCACAACACCCGTGCTTTGGGTTTTTACTGAAACCCCCTTTTTCGAATATCCCATAGACGAAATATACAGCGAATCCAAAGGTTGTTTTACCTTGTCAATGTCGAAAGAAAACACACCATCTTCATTGGTGATGACCCCTTGGTTTTTACCGGTTTCCACGGTCGCAAAAGGAATGGGATCTCCGGTTTTTTCGTCAACAACGGTTGCAGAGAAATTTTGTGCGGTGGTCGCGAAAGCACTTCCGAAGAGAAGAAAAAGTAAGGTATATTTTAATGCGGTCATTGTAAGGTTAGATGAGGTGTTGTTCTTATAAAGACGTCTATTTTCAGCAAATAGTTGCCTGCAAGTTTATCTTAGGAAGACGAAGGAGGAGGTAGATTGTTACATGAAGGGTGCGAAAACAATAGGGGCACCCTATAGTTGGCAATCAAGATCAATGGATGATGGACGATATTCGATATACGATTTGTTCTTACGGCTTTAACTCCGCTCAGCATCCGTTGGAGCTTAGTCAATATGTTTTTTCTTTACCATAATCACTGAACGGAGTCGTAGTGACATCTCACTTCTCACTTCTCAAATCTTTCCAGTTGCAAACTGCGCCATAGTTTCCTAAATTTGAAGTTCCCGCCGAAAAAAACTGGCTTGTTGATGTACACGATTATTGATGTTGAAACCACCGGACGAACCAATCGAATAACTGAAATTTCCATTTTCAAATACGATGGAATGACCGTAATCGAAGAGTTTACTTCACTGGTGAATCCCGAAGATTTCATACCGGGGCATATAACGGCACTCACCGGCATTGACAATGACATGGTTGAAAATGCACCTCCCTTTCGGGATATTGCGCATCTGGTGCTTTCCATCACCGAAGAAACCATTTTTGTTGCGCATAACGTCAATTTCGATTACAACGTCATTGGAGGGGAGTTCAAACGTTTGGGTATTGAATTCCGAAGAAAAAAACTCTGCACCATTCGACTCTCCCGCAAATTGATCCCGGGTTACAAATCGTATAGCCTTGGGAAATTATGCGCAAATCTGGGCATACGAATTGAAGGCCGACACAGGGCACGGGGTGACGCCGAGGCAACAGTTGTGCTATTCAAAAAATTAATGGCCAAGGAGAATGCCCCGGCTGTTTTTACCACCTTTTTAAAAGCCAATTCCAAGGAGGCCACCTTACCGCCCCACCTTCCCAAAGCCGTTTTTGAGGCCCTCCCTAATGCGCCCGGCATATATTATTTCAGAAATAAAAAACGTAAAGTAATTTATGTGGGAAAGGCCAAGGATATCAAGAAACGGGTGATTGGTCATTTTTACGATAAGAAACAAAAGGAGCTGGATCTGTGTCGCGAAACTGCCCATGTCGATTTTGAACTCTCCGGCAGCGAGCTGGTGGCTTTGCTGATGGAAGACGCCGCAATCAAACACTACTTTCCGCAATACAATGTAGTGTCCAAACGAACCCCACGATCTTATGCGATCATTAGTTATCAAGACCGGGCCGGAATCGAACATTTGGCCTATAATGCCTCTAAAGGAACACCCAATCCATATCTTATTTTATACAGTATCCAACAATGTCGGGCCTTTTTAGAGCATATTTGTGAGAAATTCGAACTCTGCCCAAAATTCTGTCATTTACAGGAACAAGTTGTGGCCTGTTCGCATTACAGCCTGCAAAGCTGCAAAGGCGTTTGCCGTAACCAGGAATCCCCCGAAACCTATAATGAACGAGTAGCTCAAGCCATCGACCACATCCGGGAATCCTCCCAGAACAAAATCCTCAAAGAACGGGGTCGCCATAGGGATGAGGATGCATTTGTATTGGTCAAAAACGGAATATATCTTGGGTATGGGTTTATCGACCGATCCGACGACATCAACTCAAACGATGATCTGGAGGATTTTTTGATCCCACAGCGTGATAGCAGGGAAGTGCAGATGATCTTGCGGCGGTTTGTGGTGGAGAGATGAATCGGCCCGTTTCAGAATCAAATTCTGAACGATTTTGGTAATTTCAAGGAAATAGACGCGATATCTTCACTTTATGCTAAATGTCATGTTTTGGCAAATTCACTTTTTGTAATTTAATGGCGATGAATTTACTACCCTATACCAAAGCTGAAATGCAGCTGAGTACCACTGAAAAAGTGCACCCTTTTCGATATTTCTATCTCTCGACATTTGGCGACTACCCCGAATCGAGAATGGTAGTGAACAGAGGGGTTTCCCAGAAACTGGAAATCACCTTTTTCACCGATTCCCGAACCGCAAAGGTTGAGCAAATTCGTGAAAATCCTAAAGTTTCCGCCTTGTTCTATCATCCCAACAAGCAGTTGCAAGTGCGACTTTACGGAACCGCTTCACTGATCACCAAACGTGATGCAGGGTACGATTCCTACCTAAAGCAAGTCTTAAGCAATGCCGACTGGACCAAGGATTATGGCTCGGTGCATATCCCCGGAGCTCCTAAAAAAGACGAAGGAACCATCATCTACGGAAATACCATCAACCTTACTGTTGTAAAAATACAGCCCATTCATCTGGATATTGTGCTGTTGGGAGCCAAGCAACACCATCGCTCAAAATGTAAACTGGTGGGAGGAATGTGGACAGAGACCGTGGTGGTGCCATAGGGAGTAGCGATTCTTCTTGAAGTGAAAGTTAGCCAAATCAATCGAATTTGATCGATATTCAAAGTTTCTCCGCAGCGAATCCAGAGAATGAACTCCTGGACCTGGCCGCTTATGTGCAAAAGATATATCCGGAGTTAGGCTCTTAATGGGACTCGATGGCAGTCTACTGTACCAGTGTGTTGAACTAAATCATGCCTTTAAGGACTTCGTTGCATATGCTTAAATCATTTTAACATTTTCCTTTATAGATGTTAAATCCATATCAATTAAGAAAAATCTAAGAAAAATTCACATATAAAATGTTAGGTTAAGTAGGAACCTTAAAACATATATACAATGAAAACGACTTTAGAAAAAGCAAAAGAAAATATACATGACAACGTAGTAAGTAGCCTCCAGGATTTACTGGAACGAACTTACGATGCGAAGGCCGGATATAAAAAGGCCATGGAAAATGCGAAGGGCAGTCATCTCATTGAGTTTCTAAAACGTCGGGCGGCACAAAGAAGTCAGTTTGCCAATGAAATCGATTTACAGATTCGAAAACTCAATGAGACTCCCGTAGCAAGCGGAAGCACCAAAGCAGCTATACACCGCAGCTGGATGGATCTAAAGGCCTTCACCAGCAGCACTACCGATGAAGCGGTACTAGAAGAATGTCTGCGCGGAGAAAAAGCAAGTCTGGATACCTATTATGAGATTCTTGAAAATCAGAATTTTAAACCGGAAATCACCAAAATGCTCAACGAGCAAATGGTCCGGGTAAAATCATGTATCGACGAGATTGGTCGACTTGAGCACATTGAAAACGTGATGAACGCATAATTATTTTCACAAATCATACCACAAGCCGGGACATCCATCCCGGTTTTTTTATGCTTTATTTAAAAATGGCACAAAAAAACTCTCGACAAATCATTGGAGAGAATCCTCTCGCAATCGTTTTCGTTATTAATTTGGCCACAAAGGGCACTAAATGATAGGCCTGCCTTGCTTTTTTAGCTAATTTTAGTCTCATGAATACTGCCATGACATACACCAAACAGGAACGGTTTCAGCAGCATGTGCTGTCCCAATATCAAATCTATAACAGCATTTTTATGACGCTGCCCTTCGATTCTATTACAAATACGGGAGTATTGTTGCCCTTGTTTCAGGTGGAGTGTGAGAAGGGATTTCAGCAGGGTAAAAATCCTACGGAGATCGTGGAGAATTTCTTCGAGAAATATCAGGAACACCGCACGCCCGAGCGACGTACAAATCTCATGTTTCGTTTTATACAGTATATCGAGCGGCAAGTAGTGTTGTTCGACGCCATTGAAGAGGCTACCTTTCCCATCATCAATAATATGGATGGTCGCGGGACGCTTCGGAATATAAAAGAAGAAGCGGAGGATAAAAACAAAAAAGAGGAGCTAAAAGAATACCTGCGGCGCTTTAAAGTGCGGCCCGTCTTAACCGCCCACCCTACCCAGTTTTACCCCGGAAACGTACTGGGGATCATTACCGACCTATCCCATGCCATCGAAAAGAATGAACTAAGTGAAATCAAAGCCATGATGGAACAATTGGGGAAAACGCCTTTCTTTAAAAAACAAAAACCTACCCCTTACAATGAGGCCGTGAGTTTGATCTGGTACCTCGAAAATGTGTTTTATCACAGCGTGAGCACAATTTATAATTATATTCAGAAAAATATATTTGAAGAAGACGTATTGGAAAACCAGGTGATCAATCTGGGCTTTTGGCCGGGTGGAGACCGTGATGGGAATCCCTTTGTGACTACCGAAATCACCCTGCAGGTGGCTGCAAGATTGCGAAGCACTTTATTGAGGAACTATTACAGGGATCTTCGGAAATTGCGCCGTCGTCTCACCTTTGAAGGTGCCGAATCCCTTATTATTGCTCTGGAAACTGAAGTCTACGAGCATCTCACAGAGCAGGAAACCAAAGAAACATTTCGATCCGAAAAAATGCTACAACAGCTGCGGGAAATCAAACAAATGCTGGTGGAGGAACATCAATCGTTATTTGTGGATCAGGTTTCCGATTTAATTCATAAGGTACAACTCTTCGGAACGCATTTTGCCACCCTGGACATACGCCAGGACTCGAGAGTGCATACCACTGCAGTCACCCATATTTCTGAACAGCATCCCGAGTTATTCTCAGCACCCTACCACACCTTATCCGATTCAGAAAAAATAAAGGAGCTAAGCAGCTTAACCGGCGCCATCGATCCGGCCAAACTCCCGCTGGAAATCGCCGAAAAAACTCTGGCGTCCATCTATGCCATGAAAGAGATCCAGGCAACTAATGGCGAACAGGGATGTAACCGTTATATTATTAGCAATAATGGCAGTGTTGTGAACTTACTGGAGGCTTTTGCTATGATCCGTTTGTGCGATTGGGAAACACCTACTGTGGATGTCATCCCATTATTTGAAACCGTGGACGATTTACAAGGAGCCGAAGCGGTGATGGAAACTCTTTATTCCAATCCCGAATATGCAGCACATTTAAAACGTCGTGGCAACCGCCAATCCATTATGCTGGGCTTTAGCGACGGCACCAAAGACGGTGGTTATTTAATGGCCAATTGGGGGATTTTTACCGCGAAAGAACGTCTCACCACCATCTCCCGAAAATATAATATTACCGCTATATTCTTCGACGGTCGTGGAGGCCCGCCGGCGCGTGGAGGCGGGAAAACGCATCAGTTCTATGCTTCTTTAGGGAAATCGATCGAGCACGAAGAGGTACAATTGACCGTACAAGGACAAACCATTAGCTCGAACTTCGGAACCATCAACTCCTGCCAGTATAATATCGAACAGCTCATTAGTTCCGGGATTGCGAATGCGGTTTTTAGGAACAAAGACAAGGTACTATCTGAAGCAGATCGGGAGACCATGAACCGTCTCGCCGAATTGAGCTACGACGCTTATAAAAACTTTAAAAACCATCCGAAATTTTTGAGGTACCTGGAGGAAATGAGTACTCTGAAATACTATGCCAAAACCAATATTGGTAGCCGACCTGCCAAAAGGGGGAAAGAAAGCGAATTGGTGTTTAGTGAGCTGCGGGCGATCCCGTTTGTGGGAAGTTGGAGCCAGTTAAAGCAAAATGTCCCTGGCTTTTACGGGGTAGGAATTGCACTCGAAACTTTTCAGAAAAACAACGAATTCGACAAAGTACAATCGCTGTATAACCATTCAGCTTTTTTCAGAACTTTATTGGAAAATAGCATGATGAGCCTCACCAAATCGTTCTTTCCGCTCACTGCTTATATGCAGGACGATCCCGAATTTGGAAGTTTTTGGACGCTCATCCACGAAGAATTTCAGCGCAGCAAGGCGATGCTGCTCGAAGTAACCGGCTACAAAGAACTCATGGAAGACTCCAAAGCCATGCGCGCATCCATTGCCGTTCGTGAAAAGATCGTTCTGCCACTCTTAACCATACAACAGTTTGCCCTGCGCGAGATCCAGCAATTGAAAAAAGAAGGTGCCAACCCCAAACGATTGGAAGTACTTGAAAAAATGGTGACGCGTTCGTTGTTTGGGAATATTAACGCTAGTAGGAATAGTGCCTAGAACTTAAACGCCCCTGCCAAAATAAAATTCAGTCCTGCTCCGGCGATTCCACTGGAATATTGACGGTAGCGTTGATCGGTGATGTTTTCCAGAGTTGCGGTAAGTAGCAGTTCCGGGGTGATCTGGTATTGGCCGGCCAGGTTTAGCGTGTACCAGGAAGGAGAAAAGGGGTTTCCGTTTTTGTCCAGGGCATATAGGAAGGCATTGCTCTGTTGGCTGGGTGCCAGATCCTCAAAATCGAATTGTCCGTTAAAATCTACAAAGGCATCCAGCTTCCATTTTTCCTTTTTGTAAATAAGGTGCGAATTTCCGAAGGGTGGAGCGACATGACGGATGGGTACCTCGGTATCGTCATCTTCTAGAGTAAAGCCGTCGGTAATATTGTACCGGGAGGTTAGCTGAAGGGATTCGGTGAAATTCACTTCCAAACCTACTTCAAAGCCATACACTTCGGCGCGACCGGCGTTCTGAATGGCTTGCACATTGCTGAGGTCACCTTGATACAGGATTTGAGTTTCCCCATCCAAACTGAAATCCCTGCGCACCAGAGCATCTTTTAAAACAGTATAGTAGGCGGCAAAATCCCATTTCACCACTTCTTCAAAATTGAGCGTAGCCCCTAGTTCGCCATTATAAGCATATTCAGCCTCCACGTCGGGGTTGGGAACCACCACACTTCCCGGTTCGCTATCGAAGATCTTACCTATATCGTCGACATTTGGCGCCCGAAAAGCAGTTCCGAAATTCAATCGCCAGCCCAAAATTTTACTGGCTTGCCAGGTAATTCCTGCGCTTCCAGTAAGGGCTCCGGTGTTTACGTTTGCTTCGGAAAAAGGGAGGTCGAAAAAAACATTGTTCTCGGTAAAATTGGCATCGAGCAGGATGTGATTGTAACGCAGTCCACCCTGAAAGGACACCGATTCGGATAGTTTGGACTGCAAACTCGCATAAGCCGCTATGGATTGCCAGGTGGCGCCATCGGGATAGCGGGAGGCGTCCGGGGTGGTGACCCCAGTGACATTATTGGTCTGCTTTCCTTCGCTACCCACCTTATTATAGATGTATTCGACACCATAAAAAATGGTGCTTTTAGGTGCAATTTTCTTGGTAAAATCGAGACCTCCGTTGTATGCATTCACCGTTTCGTCTGTTTCAAATAAAATGGCATCTCCAAAGTCGCGGTCGTTTCTGCTTTCTTTAAATCGTTGATAGCTCAGGGTAAATTTGCTGTCGTCAAACAGTGCCACGCCCTCTTGCTGATGGGAAATTTGCAAATTCCCACTCATCCATTCCTGAGGCCCGTAATACCATTCGGCAGAACGTAATTGGCCGTTCCGGGTGCGGATCAAACGATCGTAGCGTGGGTAATCGCTGGTAGTGGTATAAAACAAGCCCAGGCTAAAATCCCATTTTTTGGAAGCCGCATATCGCACTTTTTGCATGAAATTGATTTGGTCGTACCCGGTAAATCGTTGGATACGTGGATTGTCATTTACTACTTCGGTATCGACGCCGTTGATGGTTTGCACGTATTCATTCCGAAGATAATCATCGGGGCCATGGCTTCCCATTTTAAGATCGTCGTAATCGCTATAGCTCACGCTGGTTAAAAAGGCCCATTCCTTCATTCCGAAGTTAATATCAAAATGACCCGTTTTTTCGTTACTCGCTGTCGAATATCGCCCCAGCACATTTCCGGAGATGTCGATACCATCTTCGAAAGAAAAACTCGGTTTTTGAGTGTAAAAGTTAATGACCCCGCCTACGGCATCACTTCCGTAGACCACGGAGCCGGGGCCCAGGATCACCTCGGTAGTCTCAATGGAAAAAGGATCGATTGAAATAACGTTTTGCACGTTGCCTCCACGAAATATCGCCGTATTGAAACGGACTCCATCTACCGCGATAAGCAGCCTGTTGGTTGAAAAACCACGTATTAACGGACTTCCCCCGCCCAACTGACTTTTTTGCACATACACTTGCCCGCTACTCTCTAAAAGGTCTGCAGCAGTTTGCGGATTTCTGAAAAGGACATCCTCACTATTCACACTTACAATTTGCTGCGGAATGTCCCGTTTTTGTTGTCCGAATTTGGAGACTGAAAGGATCACCTCTCCCAAATTACTAGCTTGAAAACCCATATAAACCGTATTTCCTCCGGCTAGGATCTGCGCCTTGGTCATTCCCCGGTCGATATGAGAAATATGCCGAAAATTGACCATTTCATCATTTAGAAACGCCGAAATATCGACATATCCGTCAAAGTCGGTAATTCCTGTTTTTGTTTTTTCTGAATTAAATACGGCAACGGCAGATATAGGCTCCTTATTTTCAAGGTCCAACACCCTAATTTTTTGGGCAAACGTATTGTAAAATCCTATGAGGCATAGGAATAGAAAGAGGGTGCGCATGCTTAGTTAAAAAGTTGGTTCAAAACCAATAATGACTTCGGTTTTCTAAAGGCTTGCAAATGTAATTGATAATAGTTCAATATCAAATTTAAAGCCTCTAAACGTTGTCTCTTAGTGGTTTTTTTTCCTTCTAAAACATCAAAATTTATGCCGAAAAGACCTTTCAAAGTTTCTACAGCTTCCCCGGTTTCACAATAGTCGCCATAAGGTTCCTTTTGAAAATTTCCTTCCAATAAATTGAAGTAGGGAAGTTCCTGGCGGGAAGTGTCTGGATAAAAGCCCAGGTAGGTGGTCAGTTTCAGTAAAAACAAGAGGTGAAAATTGGCAACACTATCATGGAGGTCCAACCATTGAAGCGCATTTGTGATAAATTGGAAGAGCTGCGCATTGGCCTCTTCTTCCTGAATACTCATCTTCAGCATTTCTGAAAGAAACAACACAACGGCAGACTTGACCACCTCGGTATGTAAACTGTGATAAGGTTGCAGGACTTTTGCCTCCCCTATGCGTTCCAACGTTCCTTTATCCTTGTGATACGCCTCCAGTTGAAGCAGGGTTAAGGGTTGAAAATAGGAGGTGCGGAGCTTGCCTCTTCTAGATTTTAAGACCCCCCGAAGCAGGTAGGTCTTCAGACCGTAATCTTCTGTAAAACAAGTAACAATAAGATCGGCTTCGGAATACTTTACAGTGGAAAAAACTAGGGCGCGTGTAGAGACTTGCATTTTAACGAATGATCATTACTTTGGAAACCTTGGTTTCAAGCTGATCGTCTGTGGTAATGAGCACCATATACACCCCTGAGGCAACCTTATAATTTCCAAAGGCACTAGTATCCCATAGTACACTTCCTCCTTCGCTGGTGGTTTCAAAAACGAGATTGCCTTCGATATCGGTAATTTTAACATTGGCATTGGCCGTGAGACCATCGATGGTAACGTTTCCGGCAAAACCCGGACGCACGGGATTTGGGAATGCGAAGACATCCTCCAGGTTGTCACGGGGAGCCGTGGAAGAGCCGTCAAAAGCAACCAGGCCATTTATGGTGGCAAAATAGACCCTTCCGCTTAGTTCGTCTATGGCAATATCCTGCACATTGTTGGATGGCAAAGGTGAATTGTCTTTGGTAAAACGCAACAACGTTTCCTGACCGTTGGGAGAGAAATAAAATACTCCGGACGATGATGTAGATATCCACTTATTGTTAGAACCGTCCACTTCTATATCGGTGATGGTTTGTCCAATGAGTAGTTCCTGACCTACTCCGTTTTCTTCAATGATGATGGGCACTGACTCGATGTTGGCACCTTCTTCAAAGAATCCGGCAACATTAAAAACCAGGCGTAGTCCTCGAGCAGTTCCTATCCAAAGGCGGTTATTATTGTCAAATTCTATGGCTCTCACCCTGGTAGAAGGCAAATTTCCGTTTCCGGCATTTTCAGTAATCCTATTGAACTTATTGGTTGTAGGGTTGTATGCCAGCATTCCGTTTTGTTGGGTTCCGAAAAACACAAATCCCTCCCGGCTTATATTGAGGTCGGTTAAGGCCAGTTCACTTTCGCCGTCGATAACACTTTCCAAATTAAATTGCTGAAAGGTCCCTGAGGTATTTAATTTTTTAAGTCCGTCGTTCGTTTTTGACTGCACAAACCAGAGGTTACCATCCCGGTCGAACTGAGAACCGAAGATTCGCACCCCTGCGTCGTTTCCATTAATAAACACTCTTTCGAGGATGCCGTTACTGTTGGTTTCGTCGAATAATACGTCTGGTTCCTGCGCAGTGATACGTAATAATCCTTGCTGAAAAGAGGACATATAGACCTCATCGGGGTTCATTGGATTTATTTTCACCTCCACCAGGTCACTCGCACCGCGTAGTTGATCCGCTGGGATATTGAGCCATGGCTCTTCTCCCCGAAGATTGCTCACTCCCAGGAAATCGAGCGGGAAAGGGTTAAAGGTTTGGGAAACGTCTCCATAGGAGACCCAAAGTTGCCCGGGACTGGCGTCTATTGAAAAAGACTGATTCAAAATAGGTCCATCAGGTAAGAACTGAGTGGCATTATTGGAATTGAATGGCACTACCAGCAGTCCCAATTCCGAAGTACCCATAAAAAAAGTATTGTTGAAAGAAAAGCCGGACTGCAGGGTGTATTCAAAATTTGGCAAGGAATTGACCGAGGCCGTCAAGTTAAAACCGGGCGTATAGGCCTGGATGCTCTTTGTGGTGGTTAGGGTTAAAATAGCTCCATCGGATTTGAAATCGACTACTTCATCATTAAAATTAGCGACCGACACAAAATTTGAACCTTCTAACCTTGCTACGACATCATCGACCCGAAGGATAAAAATATCATCCTCCAGACTTTGCACTCCTTTTACATTTATGATCCCGCCACCTATGGCTTCCCATTGTTCAAAATCGATCAGATTATCATTGGCAACCAAGGCCCTTCGAACACCTCCACCAATGGAAGCTGCATAGATATAAGGTTCTAAAACAGTGGTCTGTGTTATATTGAGCAAGCCTCCAAAATCACCAATAAAATAGGTGTCTCCAAATTCTAAACGAGAAAGATCGTATGCCGAAATTCCGAATTGAGTTGAAATATATAGGTTCCCGTCGAACTCTTCAAAATTATTGATGCGCTTGCGATCGGGCGGAATGGTAGGTTTTTCCAAAATATCCAC
Organism: uncultured Flavobacteriaceae bacterium; assembly: GCA_963807685.1. GTDB lineage: Bacteria > Bacteroidota > Bacteroidia > Flavobacteriales > Flavobacteriaceae > Aureisphaera. The sequence continues at coordinate 141,652 of CAWECU010000010.1, forward strand.
CACTTTGAGAATATTCTCCTCCCCATCGATCTTTATATCAATAAGGCCATTTTCATATCCAATCACCAATACTCCAAAGCCTTCGCTGTAATAAATACTGGAAATACTTTCCGCTGAAAGTCCGTTAATGGTAGAAAAAGTGGTGATCTCCTCGCTGCTAAGGTCATAGCTAAAAACGGCATTCTCGGTTCCCACAAAAATTTGATTGTTCCCTTGCGAAATTCCTTTTACCGAAGCATAGGAAAAAAAACCGGTCCATTCATTTTCAAAATTCTGGGTAAACCCGAAAATCGGGAAAAGTAACAGAAATAGGGTAGTGATATACTTCATAGGAATGGTAACGATTGTTTTCAACTATACTAACACGCTAAAATAGTATTTATTGCAGGATTTTACGCAAAAAAAAAGGCCACCCATTGAGGCAGCCTTTATATATTAATGATTTCCAAAATATCCTCCGTTAACTATCTATTCCGAAGAAAAAAAGTTCGAGGAAACATTCCGGTTTAAACGATTCCTTGATCGAGCATAGCATCGGCTACTTTAACAAAACCGGCCACATTTGCCCCTTTTACATAATCCACATGACCATCGCCATCTTTACCATACTTAACACAGGCAGCGTGGATGTCGTTCATGATAGCATGCAATTTAGAATCGACTTCTTCTCGAGTCCAGCTCAACCGCAATGAGTTCTGCGACATCTCCAATCCTGAAGTGGCTACACCACCCGCATTGGACGCTTTCCCCGGAGAGAATAATATTTTTGCGTCATGGAATACCGAGATGGCCTCGGGGGTACAAGGCATATTCGCCCCTTCTCCTACACAAATACAACCGTTATCTACCAAGGTTTTGGCATCGTCTTCTTTCAGTTCGTTCTGTGTAGCGCAGGGCAAGGCAATATCACACGGCACATTCCAGGGTGTTTCTCCTTCGGAATAAGATGCTGAAGGATACTTATCCACGTATTCCTTGATTCGCCCACGTTTTACGTTCTTAATTTCCATGATGAACTGAAGTTTTTCCTGATTGATTCCCTCCTCATCATAGATATATCCTCCCGAGTCGGACATGGTGACCACTTTGCCTCCCAATTCGATGGCTTTTTCGGCAGCATATTGCGCCACATTCCCCGAACCAGAGATCAATATGGTTTTTCCTTTGATCGTTTCCCCTTTGGTTTCGAGCATATTTTGTGCAAAATAGACGTTCCCATATCCGGTAGCCTCAGGACGAATCAAAGAACCACCGTAACTACGGCCTTTTCCGGTCAAAACACCGGTAAACTCGTTTCTCAGGCGCTTGTACTGGCCAAACAAATAGCCAATTTCACGGCCTCCCACACCAATATCACCGGCAGGTACATCGGTATTGGGCCCAATATGGCGCGATAATTCGGTCATAAAACTCTGACAGAAGCGCATTACTTCGGCGTCGCTCTTCCCTTTTGGATTAAAGTTCGACCCCCCTTTACCTCCGCCCATGGGAAGTGTGGTAAGGCTATTCTTAAACACTTGTTCGAATCCTAAAAACTTTAGAATACTCAGGTTTACCGAAGGATGGTAACGCAAACCTCCTTTGTAAGGACCAATGGCAGAATTGAATTCGATGCGATACCCCTTGTTGACTTGAATCTCTCCCTTGTCATTCGTCCAGGGCACTCGAAACAAAATGGTTCTTTCTGGTTCCACCATGCGTTCCAAAAGCATTTTTCCTTGATATTTTTCATTTTCCTCGATAAAAGGAATAACCGTTTCTGCAACTTCGGTTACGGCCTGAATGAATTCGGGCTCATTAGGGTTCATTTCCGCAACTCCGGAAATAAAATCTTTAATACTTTGTTTCATCAGTCTTTGTAATTTGTTTAATGGTTTGAGATGGAATTCGCGAAGACATGGATTTGTATAAATCCCCAAATTATCCAAGCTTATACCCTCATACAAAAATTTAGAATTAATAAAAAAAGGTCAAAAAATTAACAATCCTTCAAAATAAGCTTCCTTCATGTTTATTTATTGATAATTCAATAAAATGACAGCCTATTCGTTATAGTTGGCAAATATAAGATATCTGCAAAAAAGAAGACCGATTTTTGCTGAAATTAGCTAATTATAAGGAATATATTTTCCTGTTACATATGTTTTTATATATTTGTTACGTCTCAAACTAAACCTAATTTATAATGAATACCAGATTATTGCTAGTGGTATTTCTGTTTTTTGCTATTCCAAAACAGGAAGTTTTTAGCCAATTGGGTTTCTCCCATGAGGTAGGAATCATTACTGGTCCCATTGCTTTTTACTCCGATTTTGGACAGCGTTTTGACTTTGAAACCAACACAGGAAATGTTGGCTTTGGAGTGGGCCTTATCCACTATCTTAATTTTTCATATCGAGCAGATTGTAATTGTTATACCAGAGATGTATACTTCAACGATCACTTCAAAATACGAAGTGAAATAGACTATCACAAAACAAATTTTGAACACCTTGGAAAATGGGTGGATCCGGACCGTACTTCCATCACAGCAGATCAATTGCGTGCTATGAAGGGCTCCTCCACGGTTTTCGATATTGGGGCTCAATTGGAGTTTTTTCCATTAAGTATTCGTGATTTTGCGGCCGGAGCGTATCGAATCGCACCGTTTGGAAGTTTTGGTGTGCACTGGGTGAGTTTCGATCCCGAAGTATATAGTGAACTGGGACCGTTAAACTCTATTCTTACCACGCCTCCAAAATACTTTAACTCCTTCCAGCAGGAAGGTGACTCTACCTGGTCTATCGTGATGAGTACCGGGATACGATATAAATTAAGTCCTTTAAGCGATTTGATGCTAGACGCCCGTTGGCAATACTATTTCTCCAACTGGGTAGACGGGCTCAACCCAAGCTTTGAAAACAACGGTGTCGTGGAAGTCCCTGAAAACAAAGCCAACGACTGGATCTTCTGGTTGAATTTTGGGTATATTTATTATTTGGATTAACATCTTACATTATATATAAAAAAGGGCGATCGTTTTAATGATCGCCCTTTTTGTTTGCAGCTTATTGGTTCAACCTATCGCCTGCTCCAAATCGGCGATCAAGTCATCCACATCTTCGATCCCCACACTCAGGCGAATCAACGAATCCACCACGCCTGTTTTTTCACGCTCTTCCCTGGGAATACTGGCATGGGTCATGCTCGCAGGATGGCCGCTCAAACTTTCAACTCCGCCTAAACTTTCCGCAAGGGTGAATAGTTTCAAATTCTCTACAATACGAATCGCTTCGTCATAATTGTTTCCTTTGGTGACAAAAGAGATCATGCCTCCAAAATCGGTCATTTGCTCTTTGGCTATAGCATGATTGGGATGATCTTCAAATCCGGGCCAATATACTTTTTCAATTTTAGGGTTATTTTTGAGGTAACGGGCAATTTTTTCGCCGTTCTCACAATGGCGTTGCATACGAATGTGCAAGGTTTTGATTCCACGAAGTACCAGAAAACTGTCCTGAGGCCCACAAATAGCGCCACTGGCGTTTTGTATAAAATAGAGGCGTTCTGCCAAATCTTTATCCCTCACTACCAAAGCACCCATAACTACATCGCTGTGTCCTCCCAGATACTTGGTGGCGCTGTGCATGACAATGTCGGCCCCCAGATCCAGAGGCTGTTGTAAATAAGGAGTCGCGAATGTATTATCAACACCCAATAGGATGTCGTGTTTTTTAGCTACCACGGCCAGCGCCTTAATATCGATTATATTCATCATGGGGTTGGTGGGGGTCTCCGCCCATATCAAGCGGGTTTTCTCGTTTACGTAGTCCTCAACTCTCGCCGCATTTTCCATACCAATAAAGTGAAATTTTATCCCAAACCCTTCAAAGATCTTGGTGAATAAACGGTAGGTTCCACCGTACAGATCATTAGTGGAGATTACTTCGTCTCCGGGCTTCAACAACTTAATGACCGCGTCAATCGCAGCCAGACCGCTCCCGAAAGCCAGGCCGAACCTTCCATTTTCTATACTGGCAAATGAATTTTCCAAGGCGTTTCGGGTGGGATTATGTGTGCGGGAATATTCATATCCTTTATGACCTCCCGGAGTTGACTGGGCATAGGTGGAAGTTTGATAAATAGGAGGCATAACCGAACCGTAGGCCGGATCGTGTTCTTGCCCTCCATGTATTGTTTTGGTGTTAAATTTCATATTAAATGTACATTTAGCGAGCGCTCAAACCAGACGTCGATGGGTTAATTATTTGTGTTACTGAAAATTTCGATAACAAAAGTACAGGTTTACTTTTGGATATTGAAAACTGTCGTACTTTTATACAATGAATTATGCTTTTCGCCTGTTATTTTTCCTATTGTTATGTTCCGGTTGTAAAAATGAAACCAACCTCACTTTTTCTTCGGAATTATTCACGGAAAAATCACTGGATATCTGCCAAAATGAGTTTTGCTCCCCGGTTACGATCGATTATATCATTGCCTCCGGGGATAGGGCCATTTCAGAAAAAATAAATTCAGAAATTGAATCGTACATTATCGAAGCACTTTTTTTGGGCGATGATTCAAAACCCAGTGCCAAAAATATCCCGGAGGCCGCCAGAGAATTTATTCTGGCCTATCGTGACCATCAACCCGATATTCCATCCGATTTGGACACGGGTGGTTATGAAGCGGAGATATCTGTTTATAAGAGGTTTCAGAACAATCAATGGATTTGTATCCAATTGACCAAATATCTCTACGAAGGCGGGGTACACGGGTTATGGAGCACCATGTTCCTTAATGTTGATCTGGAAACTACAGATTTGATGGATTATCACAATCTATTTTATGATCTCTCGGGCTTTAAAAACCTGGCGGAAGAAAGCTTCAGAAAAAACCAAAATATCGCGACAGACGCACCCCTCAATGATGCCAGATTTTGGTTCGAAAGCGGAACCTTCGAACTCCCCGAATCTATCGGCTTTTCAGAGACAAATGTTATCCTGGTATACAATAGTTACGAAATAGCCCCTTATGGGACCGAGGCCTTCGAGTTTGAAATCCCTATGACAGAAGTCGCACCTTTTTTAAAAGCGAATCTACTATGAAGAAAATATACTACCTGGCCACCTGCGACACCTGTAAGCGCATTATCAAAGAATTGCAATTGCCTTCAGAATTTATAAAACACGAAATAAAGCAACAAGAGCTCACCGTCAAGGAACTGGAAGCTTTGAAGAATCTCGCAGGAAGCTATGAAGCCTTGTTCAGCAAGCGGGCCAAATTGTATCGGGAACGTGGCCTCAAAGATGAACATCTTACCGAAGACGATTTCAAGCGTTTCCTTTTAGAACATTACACCTTCTTAAACCGGCCTGTAGTTGTTAATAATGACCACATTTTTATTGGAAACAGTAAAAAAACCGTTGCAGCCGCTAAGGCCTCTATACATCACAGATGAATTCACGAGCGCTCGCCCTACTCGCTGCCACTGCCGCCAGCGCCATTTATGGGGTCAATCATACCATCGCCAAAGGTCTGATGCCCGACGTTATTGGCCCTTATGGCTTTATTTTATTGCGTGTGAGTGGTGCAGGCGTATTGTTTTGGTTGATTAGTGCCTTTTTACCTTCGGAAAAAATTGATCGCAAGGATTGGCCGCGTATTTTACTCTGCGCTTGTTTTGGAATGGTCCTGAATATGAATATGTTCTTTAAAGGGCTGGAACTTTCCACACCTATTAATAGCAGTGTGGTCATTACCATTACCCCGGTAATTCTATTAGTACTCGCCGCCTTCTTCCTGAAAGAAAAGATTACATGGCTTAAGTCGGTTGGAATAGGTTTGGGTTTGGTTGGAGCCCTGGTTTTGATCTTATTCGGGGCGAAAACTCAGCCCAATGCACCCAATATTCCCCTGGGAAATTTGCTCTTTGTCATCAATGCCACATCCTATGCGTTCTACCTCATTCTGGTGAAGCCTTTGGTTGAAAAGTACAGTTCCATTACCTTAATGAAACTCTTTTTCCTGTTTGCCATTTTTATAAATCTTCCTATTGGTTGGTCCCAGTTTTCCGGAGTGGATTGGCTGCATTTGGAATTCGATGTGATCTGGAAATTAATATTTGTAGTGGTGGGTACCACGGTACTGACCTATTTGTTCAATATTTACGCGCTCAAAAGGTTGAGCCCCTCTACCATTGGCGCTTTTATGTATCTGCAACCTGTCATTGCCGCGGTTTTTGCCATTTTGGTAGGCGCTGACCAATTGACCCCGGTCCGACTCCTGGCCGCCGTTTTGATATTCGTAGGAGTGTTTTTGTCAACACGAACTCCAAAGAAATTAACCGAAGCTCCAACATCTTAACGAAACAGCGGTGGCTGAACAAAGTCGAGGTCACAAATCCTTAGGCAATTGGCCGTGTATTCTGGTGTCCTTCTTGGTAAGGGTGATAAAATCTTCGGCTTTGTTGATCTTGTTTAAATTCTGAAATAATTCGTCCGGTAATCCTGTCAAACGACGCTCAGTGAGGTTTATAAAAGCACCCATCATATCCCCGCGCGCAATGTTTTGGCCTTTGGCATTGTAGAAGTTATGATAGAACTGAAAGAACATCCCGTCCTCACTAACACCTTTCAACTCCAGCGAAACGCGGACCGGTTTTCCCGGAAATACCTCCTTAAAATAGTACATATGTTCGTACAATACCACCGGCCCCAAATCGTGTAGGGCCATTTGCCGGTGTCCAAAACCCACCTCCCCCATAAAACTCATACGGGTATGACTCATAAAATTGATATAGGCGCTGTTTCCCAAATGCCTGTTGGCATCCACATCGCTCCACCGTACTTCAAACTCTTTCAAATGCATCTTTTTATTTTTTTATAGAATTTTTTATTCTGAAACGTTCGTTTTAAGGACAGACAAAAAAATTAAGCGAGGGTTTTTAGTACATTCTGAATGATATTTTTCAGAATTTGCGGATCCCTGGAGTGCATTCCAGTGATGCGGAATCCCTGATAGGCACTCACCAGATAATGGGCAAGGGCACTACTTTTCTCGTTCTTCCGAATCGACCCATCGGCCTGGCCGCGCGCGACCAATTCGGTAAAGATCTCGATGAGCCGTTCCTGATAAGCCTCCAAAAACACCCTTAGCTGAGGATCCTGATTGGCCATTTCGGTATAGCAATTAATGATCATACATCCTTTGCTTTCAGTATCGTGCTTGATGTCCTCCATTATATAGAGAAATAGTAAACCAATCGTTTCAATGGCGTTTCTTTCCTGTCTCTGTGCTTTATCGAAGACAGCCGAATTAACCTCCTGGTATTTCTTTAAGGCCTGCTGATAAAGTTCCATTTTGCTGCCGAAAGAATTGTAAATGCTGCTCCTGTTTAAGCCGGTAGCATCCACAAGATCCTGCATAGAGGTGCCATTGAATCCTTTAAGCCAAAAGGCGTGCTGGGCCTTATCTAGTACTTCTTCCCTGTTAAAATCTTCGGTTCTGGGCATATTTCATAAAATGAACAGTTCAAATATAATGAAACGAACGTTTCAGAAAAAGAAATTAATAAAGTTTTATGTTTTTAAAATTAAGTTATCTTTAGAATCGCCTTTATTTAGCGAAACCAATAGTCAACAACTCCCCGAAAGCATGCAATCTAATAATACTGTTTTAGCGTAAATGCCTATAATCTCATCATCCTTCAAAGCCAAAGGAGCTTTCCGGAACGGTCATTTTTCGACCATCTATTCGGCCAAGCTGCGCCCAATTCCGAAGCTCATACAGCGGCGGGAACGTGTCCCGTTAGAGGACGTCGATTTTATAGACCTCGACTGGTCTTTTTCCGAAGGTGACACAACAAAAATGGCCATTTTATTGCACGGCCTGGAGGGCAATGCCCAACGCACCTATATCAAAGGTCAGGGAAAACATTTCATTAAAAACGGATGGGATGTGGCCGCCGTCAACTACAGGGGTTGCAGTGGTGAACCCAACAATCACTACTCATCGTATAATGCTGGAAAGACAGACGATCTGGACGCAGTTATCGATTTTATTCTGAAAAAGGATCGTTACAAAGAAATAGCTTTAGTAGGTTTTAGTCTTGGAGGTAATTTATTGCTAAAATATTTGGGAGAGCAGCGAAGCATTCCGAAGGAAGTAAAAAAAGGCGTTGCTATATCATCTCCACTCAGTCTTAAAGGTTCCCTTGGGAAATTGGAAGAATGGCATAATTGGGTGTATCGCACCTCCTTTCTCGTCGACTTAAAAGGCAAACTCAAATCCAAAATGTTACAATACCCCGAAAAAATAAGCCAGGATGAAATAAAGAACATTCGATCCTTGTTCGACTTTGACAATATCTATACGGCAAAGGCCCACGGTTTTGCCGACGCCCTGGATTATTATAAAAAGAACAGCAGTCTTCAGTTCTTACCGCATATTAAGGCCCCCATACTAATTTTAAACGCCGCTAACGACACTTTTCTTTCTAAGGAATGTTATCCGGTCAAACTTGCATCAGAATCAAAAAACATCTATCTTGAGACTCCAAAACACGGGGGTCATGTGGGTTTTCATCGATCGAATAGAACCTATTACAGCGAAGCTCGAACCCTGGAATTTGTAAACACTAAAGACTAATACTACTATGAGATTTATTTACTATGCATTCATGTGTGCCTCCCTTTCTTTGATGATAAGTTGTGGTGGAGGTGATAAAAAAGAAGAGAAGAAATCGATTCAAATTGGTAATTCAGATTCGACCAATAAGACCAGCGACAATTCCGTAAATATTGGACTTACCGGAAACGATCTCATGCAATACAATAAGACCGAAATTCGTGTGAAAGCGGGGCAGGAAGTCACCCTTACATTACGTCATATAGGCAAAATGGAATTGCTGGTAATGGGACATAACTTTGTACTCTTAAAGTCCGGAGTGGATATGGTAGCTTTTGGGCAGGACGCTACTATGGCTGGAAAGGATAAGGATTGGATTCCCAACGACGGTAAGGATATTATTGCTCACACCAAAATGATAGGTGGTGGACAATCTACATCGGTCACATTTACTGCGCCCGAACCGGGTACCTACGATTTCTTGTGTAGTTTTTCAGGACACTGGGCCACTATGAAAGGTAAATTTATTGTCGAATAGCTTTATTCCAATACTTTACTAAACTACGATTCTTGGCAGAAGAGTCTTCGCAGAACTACCAACCCAAAGTTCCCACTATAAAAAGTTATCTACTTCTTTATAGGCATCGATGACGCGCTGTTCTCCTGCTTTACCCTCGATCGAATTCCCGTGCTCCATCCCTAATATGCCTTGATAACCCTTACTGTGTATGTATTTAAATACATTTTTGTAATTAATCTCACCGGTGGTGGGTTCGTTCCGGCCCGGATTGTCACCAATCTGAAAATAAGCGATCTCGTCCCAACATGCCTCAATATTCGGAATTAAATTGCCTTCCTGGATCTGCTGGTGGTAAATATCGAACAGTATTTTACACGAAGGACTATCCACCGCCTTACAAATTTGATAGGCATGTGGAGATTCGGCCAAAAATAAGCCGGGATGATTTCTAAAATTCAAAGGCTCCAATACCATGGTTATGTTATGGGGTTCCAATATATCACTAGCAAACTTTAGCGCCTCAATGACATGGGCGGTTTGATAATCGGGGTGAAGACGCAAATCCACATGTCCGGGTACCACGGTCATCCATTTGGCATTTACGCGCTTAGCCACTTCAACGGCATCCTTGATATATTGTAAAAATTCATCCCGCCATTCTTGCTTTCCACTAGCGAGATTAGGCTCTTTCCAATAAATTTTGTGCGCCACGAATACCCCCATTTTCAGACCACGCTTTTCCATTACCTTGGCCATTTGCTTCTGCAATTCCACGGGCCGGTTTCGCATTTCATTATCTTCAAATGCAGTAAAACCCTGATCGGCCATAAATTCCAGTTGATCGATAATCGATGCACCTGCATAGGCTTTGAACATATTTTCGTGCGGCGCATAGTTGAGATTGAAGTTGTATTTCCCAGGTTTTATTGCTTCGGAATTTGTAAAAGCTTTCGCAGCTATTCCCGCGCCTCCTAATGACAAAAGGGAACCCGTTAAGGCTCCCTTTTGAATAAATTGTCTTCTTTTCATATCATATGATTAGAGTGCCATGGCATTTCCGTTTCCGGCCTCGCTCAATGGAATACATCCCTTTTGTTGTCCGGGAACCGGATCGTACCAAAGTACATTCTTACCAATTTCTTTACTGGTTTTCCAGCCCCACATAGTCATCCCGCGAATATTGGAAAGCAGGCCAAACATCGCTGCATCGGGATCGGGCACTGCCGTAGGATCATCCTCAAAGGCGGCAAAGAAAGGCACCATTTTCTTGCCATATGCTTTTTGCTCTTCCTTACTGGTTTTTAAATATTTTGCGAGTAGTTGATCAAATTCTTCGGGTTTTCCGGCTTCCAGTTCTTTTTTAAACGTACTTCGGAAGGTATCTGCGAAGGTTTTAAATCCAACTTTCACCAATGCTTGTTCTTTCGGTAAGAGTACCGCTCCATAAAAAGCATCGATAAAGCTATGAACCCCAACATCAACTGCGCCGGGAACGCTTTCGTCACTGGGAATAATCAAATCTACCACACGACGCAACGCATGTCCTTCGCCTTTCGAAAGGAATATAGGATTAAATTCCGGTTCGTTGGTACAGCTCTGCAGCAAGCTCATGATGGTGGGTGTCGCCACTAGAAATCCGGCGCCCAAACCTAAATTCTTTAACACTTGTCTTCTTTTCATTACGCTTCTTTTTTAAGTTGTTCGGCCGCATGATGTGCAGCACGCGCTGAAAACGCCATATACGATAACGATGGATTTACACAACTGGCGGAGGTCATAAACGAGCCGTCGGTAATATACACATTCTTCACTGCGTGCAATTGGTTGTTCTTATTGCAAACAGAGGTCTTTGGATCTTTGCCCATACGAGCAGTTCCCATTTCATGGATGCCCAGTCCCGGTGCCCCCGGGTCGTCCCAGGGTTCGATGTCTTCGTATCCTGCTTTCTCGAACATTTCAACGGCTTGTTGCACCATGTCTTTGCGCATTTCGTATTCGTTTTCCTTCCATTCCACATCAAAGGTCACGGTAGGCAAGCCCCATTGATCCAGCTGGTCGTAATCGAGGGTCATTTTATTGTCATGATAGGGCAGGCATTCTCCAAATCCCAGCAACAGCACACGCCATTTTCCGGGTTTGACGATGGAATCCTTTAGGTTTTTACCGTAGGCCATTTCGGCAACCATTTCTTCATAATGACTTCTACTGGCCCCACCCTGGTACCCATAGCCTCTCGTAAAGTTCTTCTGATCGGTTTTCCCTCCCAGGTTTCTGAATCTGGGAAGGTAGATCCCTCCCGGACGCCTTCCTTTATAGTGTTTGTCTTCAAACTTATTGACGGTCGCCCAGGCACCCGCTTTAAAGTGGTGATCCATAATATTATGCCCCAGTTCTCCACTGTCGTTCCCCATTCCATTTGGGAATCGTTTGCTTTTGGACTGCATGAGTATACTGGCACTGGCGATGGCTGAAGCACATAGAAATATCACCTTGGCCTTAAAGACCATTTTCTCTTTCGTTTCGGAATCGATCACTTCAACACCGGTTGCCTTCTTCGTCTTTTCATCATACAATACCTGACTCACAATGGAATGCGGACGAATGGTCAAATTTCCGGTACGTTCCGCAGCAGGCAGGGTAGACGAATTACTACTGAAATAACCTCCAAACGGACAACCACGCATACATCTGTTTCGGAACTGACAATTAGCTCGTCCCTCAAAAGTTCCTGTCCCGGTAATGTGAGCTACTCTTCCGATGGTTAAGACCCGACCATCATCAAAACTTTTACTCATGTTTTCCCTCAGGTCGGTTTCAACACAATTTAATTCCATAGGAGGACAAAACTTACTGTCGGGTAATTGAGGAAGTCCCAAAGCCTCTCCGCTTACCCCAATAAATTCTTCCACTTTGGAATACCAGGGTTCAATATCTTTATAGCGTACCGGCCAATCGATCGCGACTCCTTCCTTTTTATTGGCTTCAAAATCGATATCACTCCATCGGTAGCTGTGCCGCCCCCAAACTAAAGAACGTCCTCCCACATGATACCCCCTCAACCAATCGAAACGTTTTGTTTCGTTGTATGGATGCTCCAGGTCGTTGACAAAAAAGTGTCTGTGGGCTTCATCGGTGGTATAACCTGAACGTGCTTGCTTTAATTGCTTGGCCTCTTCCTCAACCGGAAGTTGGCCCTTATATTTAAAATCCCATGGATCCATGTTCATGGTATGGTAATCCTTGATGTGTTCTATCATACGGCCGCGCTCCAGGACCAAAGTTTTTAGCCCGTTCTCACATAGTTCTTTAGCCGCCCAACCGCCGCTAATACCGGAGCCTACTACGATGGCGTCGTATTGTTCATTTTGGTTTGCCATTGTTTTTTGTTGTTTTTTTTAAAGAGATTGAATCGAAAGGTAAAGAGTTCCTGATGTGACTGTTAAAATAGCACCAAGTTGTTGTCTAAATTCGATTATTTTTTCCGATTATACAAAAAAGCAGTCTTAAAAGAGCAGCATCCACATCCGAAAACGTTTTCGTTTATGAATATGATAATCGATTGGGGTATCTTATTTTTTTGAATCAAAAAATGGCTACCTTAGGGCTGAAATTACCTCAAAAACGGGGTCATTAATTATAATTCAACCGCTTTTTAACATGAAAACATTTGTATCCCTACTCGTTGTCTGCTGCGTATTTATTTCTTGTAAGAACGATTCAGAAAAAAAAGATACTGCCGAGACCACTACCGAAGTTGAAGCCGTCGAGGCAGCCAAACCTGCCGCTCCGTACAAATATTCACTGGCCCAATGGTCTCTGCATAAAATGGTTGAAGATGGAGGCAATCCATTTGAATTTCCAAAAGAAGCAAAAGCCCTGGGTTTTGACGCCGTTGAGTTTGTGACTCAACTGTATGATAAAAAAATCAAGCAACTAGGTTTTGAAGCAGTGGTGGATTCGTTAAAGAATAGAAATGAAAAACACGGGGTAAAATGTGTTTTGATCATGGTTGACGGAGAAGGCGATCTTGCCGATCCCGATGAGACCAAGCGCAACAAAGCCGTTGAGAATCACAAAAAATGGGTAGATGCGGCCGTTATCCTTGGTGGACACTCCATACGCGTAAACACTTTCGGCAGCAATGATCCGAAGATTTGGATCAACACGGTTCAGGACGGGCTAAAGAAACTATCGGAATATGCCGCTACCAAGAACATCAATGTCCTGGCGGAGAATCACGGATGGCTATCATCGGATGCTCCGTTATTAATGCAAGCGATCAACGGAGTGAATATGCCCAACTGTGGAACCCTACCCGATTTTGGCAATTGGTGTATCAAAAGAGCGAAAGGCGAACGATGGGGAGAATGTGAGGAAGAGTATCCCGACTACTATGAAGGTGTACGGTTAATGATGCCTGCGGCAAAGGCTGTAAGCGCAAAGGCGTACGATTTTGATGCCGAAGGGAATCAACCCAAAATTGACTATGTAAAAATGTTGCAAATCGTCAAAGACGCCGGCTATAAAGGTTATATCGGGATCGAATATGAAGGATCCAATCGAAGTGAAAAGGAAGGTATCATTGCGACTAGAGATTTGCTCATTAAAGCTGCTTCACAAATCCACTAAAAGTAACTTTATGAAAACATCCACATACCTGAGATTATCGTTTATGATGTTCCTCGAATTCTTTATTTGGGGAGGCTGGTTTGTTACGTTAGGAACCTTTTTAGGGAACAATCTTTCTGCCACGGGTGGTGAAACGGCTATGGCTTATTCGACCCAATCCTGGGGAGCCATAATAGCTCCTTTCATCATTGGATTGATCGCCGATCGTTTTTTCAATGCCGAAAAGATTCTTGGTGTGTTGCATTTAATAGGGGCGGCACTTATGTATCAAATGTCACAATCCACCGAGTTCAATCTTTTTTACCCCTATGTCCTCGGATATATGATTGCTTATATGCCTACTTTGGCTTTGGTAAATTCGGTCGCATTTAATCAATTAAAGGATCCCGCAAAGCAATTTCCATATATTCGGGTATGGGGGACTGCAGGTTGGATTATTGCCGGACTGCTCATTAGCCTGGCCTTTAAATGGGATTCGACAGCAAATATCGATAATGGGATGCTCGCCAACACCTTTATGATGTGTGCCATTGCATCGACCGTTTTGGGTGTTTTTAGTTTTACCCTTCCCAAAACACCGCCCAGCAGCGATAAATCTGTAAAGCCAAGTATCTCAGAGATTTTAGGACTCGATGCACTAAAATTATTGAAAGACCGAAACTTTTTGATCTTCTTTATTTCGTCTGTACTTATCTGCATTCCTCTGGCGTTTTACTACCAGAATCTGAGTCCGTTCTTAACCGAAAGCGGCGTGGAAGATTCGACAGCATGGGCGAGTGCCGGGCAGATTTCAGAAGTACTTTTCATGCTGCTCCTGCCTTTCTTCTTTAAGAAATTTGGGTTTAAAAAGACCATTTTACTGGGCATGCTTGCCTGGGGCATTCGATATCTGCTTTTCGCATATGGCAATACCGGAGAATTGTTCTTTATGATATTTACAGGAATTATTCTTCACGGGATTTGTTACGATTTCTTCTTTGTTTCCGGCCAGATCTATACCGATACCAAAGCAGGAGAAAAAGTAAAAAGTGCCGCCCAGGGCTTGATCACTTTGGCCACCTATGGAGTAGGAATGCTTATTGGTTTCTACGTAGCAGGGAAAATTACGGACGCCAATCTATTGGCTGAAGGCGACCATCTTTGGAAATCTATTTGGACCTTCCCAGCCTTATTCGCTTTTGGGGTTATGGTATTGTTTGCCTTTCTGTTTAAAAATGAAAAAATTGAATACAAGGAATAAAATTTATGAGTAATAAAATACGATGGGGCGTCCTCGGAGGGGGCGGAGATTCACTAATTGGGGTATTGCACCGGGTTGCAGCCAGCATGTTCGATGCGTATGAACTCACTGGTGGAGTCTTCAATACGGATATTTCGATTAGTGTCGAATTTGCGAAAGAAATTGGAATCCCAACAGACCACATTTACGCAAATCTGGACGAGATGATTTCCGAAGAATTAAAACTTCCGGAAGACAAACGAATTCAGGTGGTTTCGATATTAACACCCAACTTCCTGCATTTCCCCATGGCAAAACAGCTGCTCGAGGCAGGTTTTAATGTGATTTGTGAGAAACCAATGACAATGACTTACAAGGAGGCGTTGACACTGGAATCTATTCAGAAAAAAACCAATGCTTTATTTGCGTTAACCCATACCTATACCGGCTATCCCATGATACGCCAAATGAAGAAAATGATCGAAGCAGGTGCTATAGGCGACGTACAGAAAGTGGACGCTCAATACTATCAGGGATGGATCAATCCCATTATTCATGACAAAGAGCTTCGTAGTTCGACCTGGCGTCTGATTCCTGAAAAATCTGGGATCAGCTGTTGTATGGGCGATATTGGTGTACACGCTTCTCAAATGATCGAATATGTAACCGGGATGGACATTAAATCGATCCTGGCAGATCTCAATCATTTGTACGACGACAATCAAATGGATATTGACGGTACCGTGTTACTTCGCTTTAAAAAACATTTAAAAGGAGTTTTGCGCGCCAGCCAAATTGCAACAGGAGAAGAAAATAATTTTACGCTGGCCGTCTATGGAAGAAAGGCCGGTCTAAAGTGGGAACAAGAAAACCCAAATTATCTGTACTTGTTGGAAGATGGCCAACCCCTACGCGTTTTAAAGCCCGGTCACGCATACAATAGCAAACTGTCTCTTGACGGCACCAAACTCCCTCCCGGTCATCCGGAAGGTATATTTGACGCTATGGGAAATATCTACAAAGGAATGGCAAAGGCCATACGGGGCCAGGATCATGACCCCGCCGAATTTCCATCCATTCGGGACGGGGTTCGTGGGATGAAATTTATCGAAACAGCCGTTGCTTCCCATAAGGACGGGAATGTTTGGAAGGAATTATAACGATTTTAAAACTATGAAAACAATAAAAGGACCCGCCGTTTTTCTGGCCCAGTTTATGGACGACCATCCCCCGTTCAATACGCTAGACGGATTGTGTCAATGGGCAGCAGACCTGGGCTATAAGGGAATTCAAATTCCAACCTCAGAGGTGTTAATAGACCTCAATTTGGCAGGCGAAAGCAAGGTTTATTGTGATGAATTGAAAGGAAAGATCAATAGCTACGGACTCGAAATTACAGAACTCTCCACGCATTTACAAGGGCAATTAGTGGCAGTACACCCGGCCTACGACATTATGTTTGACAACTTTGCGCCAAACGATTGTAAAAACAACCCTAAAAAACGCACTGAATGGGCGCGAAAACAAATGATAAGTGCGGCGAAAGCGAGTAAGCACTTAGGATTGAAGGCTCATGCTACCTTTAGTGGGGCCTTACTTTGGCATACCATGCACCCCTGGCCACAACGGCCCGACGGCTTGGTGGAAATGGGATTCGCCGAATTGGCAAAACGATGGTTGCCTCTTTTGAATGAATTTGAAGAGAACGGTGTGGCGGTTTGTTATGAGATCCACCCTGGGGAAGACCTGCACGATGGAGTTACCTTTGAGCGCTTCTTAAGGGCCACCGGAAATCACCCAGCAGTGAATATTTTGTACGATCCCAGCCATTTTGTATTGCAACAACTGGATTATATTGCCTATATCGACCACTACCACGAATTCATCAAAGCCTTCCACGTAAAGGATTCTGAATTTAAACCCGACGGAAAGCGCGGTACCTTTGGGGGATATAGCGATTGGAAAGATCGTGCCGGACGTTATCGTTCGCCGGGAGATGGCCAAATCGATTTTAAAACAGTGTTCTCCAAATTGACCGAATACGGTTGCGATGTTTGGGCTGTTATGGAGTGGGAATGTGTCATCAAAAGTCCGGAACAGGGAGCTCGGGAGGGGGCTAAATTTATCCGTGATCATATCATTGAAGCCACCCAAAAGCGATTTGACGATTTTGCCGGGGCCGAAATCGATAAGGAAAAACTTAAAAACATTTTAGGCCTATAAATTTATAAAACATGAAAAAACTAGCTTTCATTATTACGATTTCAGCACTATTTGCCTCGTGCAATCAAACAGTAGATGGACAAGAAAAAACGGATTTAGGCACGACCAATACGGAAGAAGTACAAAAAACCGAACCTACGGACCCAAAGGATACCGAGGTTTGGGAACCAGTTCCTCCCAAAGTGAACCCATTTGGGAATAATGGAGTTCCCTCGGATGCGATCCTATTATTTAATGGTTCCAATTTCGATGAATGGGTCATGGCAAGTGATTCCACTGCCGTAAAATGGGAATTGAATCCGGATGGTAGTATGACCGTAAAAGACAAAACCGGTGACATTCAAACAAAACGAAACTTTGGCAGCATGCAATTGCATATTGAATGGCGCAGTAACCCGGATAACAAAGCCGAAGGACAGGCCCGAAGTAATAGTGGTGTTTTCATACAGAAACGTTACGAGGTTCAGGTGTTGGATAACAATGACAATACAACCTATTCGAACGGTCAGGTGGGTTCAGTATATAAGCAATCCATTCCTTTGGCAATGGCCTCGGTACCTACAGGAGAATGGAACAGCTACGATATGATTTTCCATGCACCCGAGTTTGATGAAACCGGTGAATTATTAAAGGCCGCCACGGTCACGGTATTACATAATGGAGTGCTTATTCAAGACCATTTCTCAATTCAAGGTCCGGTCGAATACCTTGGATGGCCCAAATACATTGCGCATGGGAAAGCTCCAATTCAGCTCCAGGATCATCAGGACAATAGTGGAGTAAGGTACCGTAATATCTGGGTTAGAGAATTGAATTGATAGTTAGGAATGTGTTTCTGTCTTACTTGTACTATAAAAGCGACCGACTTATTACTTACCTTTGCGGGCATAAACAGAGATTATGATCCAATCCATGACCGGCTACGGCAAGAGTATTTTACAACTGCCATCTAAAAAAATAACCGTTGAAATAAAATCGCTGAATAGCAAAAATCTAGACCTCAATGCCCGGATTCCGGGAGCCTATCGCGAGAAGGAATTGGTACTTCGCAACCGAATATCAAAATCCCTTATACGCGGAAAGGTCGACTTCAATGTCTTTGTTGAAATTACCGGCGAAGCCACCAATACCCAGGTCAATACAACAGTGGTCAACCAATACATCAACCAATTGAAAAATGTGGTGAACGGGGACGAAACCGAGCTGTTAAAAATGGCGGTTCGAATGCCCGATGCACTAAAAACAGAGCGTGAAGAAGTTGACGAATCTGAATTCCAGGCGATCACTGAGGCTGTTGACGAAGCCCTTATCAAAATCCACAAGTATCGCTCTGCGGAAGGCAAGACCCTGGAAGACGAATTTTCACTTCGCATAAAAAATATTTCTGAATTGCTGGAAGAAGTTATTGCTATCGACCCCCAACGTATGGACAACATAAGGGAAAAACTGCGCAAAGCTGTTTCAGAATTAAAGGAAACCGTAGACGAGAATCGCTTCGAGCAGGAATTGATCTACTACCTCGAAAAATACGATATCACTGAGGAAAAAGTTCGGTTAAAGAACCATTTGGACTATTTTCAGGAAACCCTGGCTTTGGACGAATCCAATGGGAAGAAATTGGCTTTCATTTCTCAGGAAATTGGCCGCGAGATCAACACGATCGGGAGCAAGGCCAACTTCGCCCCCATGCAGCAATTGGTAGTTCAAATGAAGGACGAACTGGAAAAAATTAAAGAGCAAGCCTTAAATGTATTGTAATGACTGGAGGTAAGTTAATCGTTTTTTCAGCCCCTTCGGGAAGTGGTAAAACAACCATTGTTCGGCATTTGCTGGCCCGGGAACATCTCAATCTGGAATTTTCCGTATCGGCGACTTCACGTGCCCCCAGGGGCGATGAAAAAGACGGTGAGGATTATTATTTTATAAGCCTGGAGCAGTTCAAAAAACACATGAAAGATGACGATTTTTTGGAATGGGAAGAAGTCTATCGCGATAATTTCTACGGAACTTTAAAAAGCGAAGTGAATCGAATTTGGGCCTTGGGAAAGAACGTGATCTTCGATATTGACGTGGTGGGTGGCCTGCGGATCAAAAAGAAATACCCCGAAAAAACCCTCGCTGTTTTTGTGAAACCTCCCAGCGTTGAAGAACTAAAAATTCGTTTGAAAAATCGCAAAACCGAAAGCGACGAGAAGATCAATATGCGTATTGCCAAAGCTTCGATCGAGATGGCAACAGCGCCTCAATTCGACTTTATTATTGAAAACGACGACCTGGAAACAGCGCTAAAGGAAGCTGAGGCTCTCGTGGAAAAACACATCGTGAAAACTTCGTCAAAAGAAGAAGAATAAATGGCGACTTCAAAAAAAATAGGGCTTTACTTTGGCACTTTCAATCCTATCCATGTGGGGCATTTGATCATCGCCAATTATTTGGTGGAGCATAGCGATCTGAATGAAGTTTGGATGGTGGTAACCCCTCACAACCCGCTAAAAAAGAAGAAAACCTTACTGGAAGACGTTCATCGCCTAGCCATGGTGCGCATCGCTTTGGAGGACTATCGCAAACTAAAAGCCAGTACTGTTGAGTTTGATCTTCCGCAACCCAATTATACCGTAAATACGCTGGCGCATCTTGAGGAACAGTATCCGGACGTCCATTTTTGTCTTATTATGGGAGAAGACAATTTAAAGAGTTTTCACAAATGGAAGAACTATGCGGTGATCCTTGACCGCTATCAAATTTATGTCTATCCCCGTGTTTCTGAAGGAACCGTGGAACATCAATTTAAAGGGCACGCAAAAATAACCAAAATAGATGCCCCCATTATGGAGCTTTCCTCTACGTTTATTCGCAAGGCCATTTCAGAAGGGAAGAATATTCGACCTATGCTTCCGCAGAATGTTTGGGAGTATTTGGATGAGATGAATTTTTATAAGTAGAACACTTTTAAGGGCTGTAAACTATTCTTTTCAGAAAAAAGAAACCGCCCAACTCAAAGACTGAGCCAGACGGTTTCAACTAAATAACCAACCAAAATCGTTATATACTTTAAAAGACGCTTATTTTCTTCATTTGTTTTGCTATGTCAGCTTTGGATACCCGTAATTTTCCTTCTTTATTCTTCAATTGAATGTACCCTTTTCCTCTAAAGCGATACAGCGTACCAGAGGCATTGTGGAACAATTCGATGGTGTTGTCATTAATAACGTCCAGGTCAAAGTATTCATTGCCCAGATAGTCATAATCTAGTGTTAAATATTTTGCATAGCGGTCATTGGGCACGTCATCGACATTGTAAATTCCTGTATAGTCCCAGTAGATATCATTGATAGGCGTTCCGTTGACATCCTGCGAACTTTTGAAATTACCATCTCCGCCGCCGGGAAGGAATTGCAGAAAGTTTTCATAGTCAAACGCATTAGGTTCGCCATAGGTGCTGGTAAAAACCTTCTCCCAGGTCACATATTCCTGCATAAAATAATGGATGTTATCAAAGAACAGCATATCGTAATCGAAATTGCTCCGTTGATAGCCTACCAGAATATATCGCAACCCTAAAGGCGCATAATACAACTCGATCTCGCGATTGTTAAGTTGTGTCACTTCAAAAGTATGGAACCCGTCAATGTCGTGGGATACATCCAACAAAAAGTCGAAGGTGTCAAAATAACCCACATCGATCCCAAAACCATATCCCTGTTCGCCGATGCCCACCAAATTGTTATTGGCAAACACGGTTCTGTTCCTAAAAGAGAGTGTAAAAGCCATTTGCATAAACGGTATTTCCCCACTCGCATTGGAACGATTGATATCGACATACCACAGCTCTTGCGAATTGAGCAGTTCTCTCAGGCTAATGGTAGGCACCGGATCGATATACGGGTCTTCGACAATTACTTCGGTATAGCAGGAAGTAAACAGGGTGGCCACCAGGGCAAATCCGAAAAGTAGTTTAAATGTTCTCATAACTTTTAGATTAAAGGTTCGGCGAGTAGAAATCTAAAAGCGTGCCAAGATTGTAAGTATCTGTATATCAATATATTATTTTGATTTCTTCGGAAGAACAGTGGGCGAACCTATAATCCCTTAGATCAAACTTTCGAATTTGCAGCGCGCGATTTGGACTTTTACCTCTCTATTTCCTTATTTTTACCTTTCAGAATGATCAACATGTCTACAAAACCGAAATTCGCAGTATTTGGAGGAGGAAGCTGGGCCACGGCCATTGTAAAAATGCTATGCGAGAATCTGGACGAAGTAGGTTGGTATATGAGAAGCGTTTATACGCTGGAGCATATTAAAAAGGAACAACACAACCCCAATTACCTGAGCTCGGTAGAATTCAAAACTGAACAACTCAAGCTGAGTAACGACATCAACGAACTGGTTGCCTACGCAGACTACCTTATTTTCGTTATTCCCTCGGCGTTTCTGGAAAGCGAATTGAAAAAATTAACGGTCTCCCTGAAAGGAAAGGTCATCGTTACTGCCATCAAAGGAATCGTTCCCGAAAGCAGTCTCATCGTAGGAGATCATTTTTATACACATTACGATATTCCATTTGAGGATATCGCCGTGATCACCGGACCTTGCCACGCAGAGGAGGTAGCCCTGGAGCGCCTCTCCTATCTTACCATTGCCTGTGCCGATGCAACCAAAGCCGAAATCGTAGCTGCACACTTACGCAGTGACTACATTCGTTGCTCTATAAGTGACGATGTAAAAGGCACCGAGTATGCCGCCATGCTTAAAAATATTTATGCCATTGCAGCCGGTATTGCGCATGGTTTGGGATATGGCGATAATTTTCAAAGTGTGTTGATGAGCAATGCCATACGGGAGATGAAGCGCTATGTAAAGAAAGTGCATAAGATGAAACGGGATATCAACGATTCGGCCTATCTGGGCGATCTGCTTGTGACGGGCTACTCCACCTTCAGTAGAAACAGAATGTTCGGCAACATGATCGGTAAAGGATATACGGTTAAAAGTGCCCAACTGGAAATGAGCATGGTCGCCGAGGGCTATTATGCTACCAAAAGTGCCTTCGAATTGAACGAGGCAAAAGACAAGAAAAAAGCCAAAACACCTATTATAGACGCCGTATATGCCATTTTATACGAAGGTAAAAACCCGAAAGGCATCTTTAAAAAATTGACGGAGAAACTTCAGTAGTCCCTTTTACTAGCAACCCAACCTTACTTTCATTTTTCGCTTTCACAACCATTCGCTGCGCATTTGAATCGCTTGACGGCGAATTTGAGACCGCTATTGCAGCCTACTTAAATTCCTTCATTTTTGATATTACCGCGCTAATACTCCCTTTGATTCCATCACGGGAAGGTCTACCGCATTGTCCTCTAAAACGGAATGCGCTGGAAGTTCAAATTTCTTATCATACAAAGTATCTCCCAAAAAATATGTAATACTGAAGTAATTGTTCAGCTTTAAAACACTGTCTTCGAGAAATTCGACTTTGGCAAAGCTCTTGGCCGGAAGTAGTTTTAGCGAATGGCGCATTCGCGAAGTGATATCGGTCTCATCGCGCCCTTCCGAAACAATTAAAACAGTATCCAAAGGCTCGCTGCCGTCATTGATAATATACACATTCCAGTCGTGAGTGCGAAAATCGCTATTGAACTCTCGAACAGCAGCTATATAAACGTCTTTGACCTTCGGAATTTTAATGTCTTTTCTCATGAGTGAATGTCCGGTCGAGCGCCAGCCCGAAAGATTCATTCTGGCGGGCAGTCGTCCCGATAACTATCGGGAGCGCTCGACGAGGCTTTAAAATAAATTTTACACAGACCCTTTAAACTGCTCTAAAAATCGAATATCGTTCTCACTGAACATGCGGATATCCGGAATTTGATGCAATAACAAGGCAATGCGGTCAATTCCCATCCCAAAGGCAAAGCCCGAATATTTTGTGGCATCAATGCCACAGTTCTCCAACACATTGGGATCCACCATACCACATCCCATGATCTCAAGCCATCCGGTTCCCTTCGTCATTTTATAATCGGTTTCGGTTTCCAGGCCCCAGTATACGTCCACTTCGGCACTTGGTTCGGTAAACGGAAAATAGGACGGGCGCAAACGTATTTTTGACTTCCCAAATAATTCCGTAGTAAAATACTGAAGCGTTTGTTTTAAATCGGCAAAGCTTACCCCCTCATCCACGTATAATCCTTCCACCTGATGAAAAAAGCAATGAGATCGTGCCGAGATCGCCTCGTTGCGATAGACCCTGCCCGGAGAAATGGTTCGAATGGGTGGTTTGTTATTTTCCATATACCGCACCTGTACCGACGAGGTATGCGTTCGCAATAGAATATCGGGGTCGGTTTGAATGAAAAAAGTATCCTGCATATCACGAGCCGGGTGGTGCGCAGGCAGGTTCAAAGCCGTGAAATTATGCCAATCGTCTTCAATTTCCATACCTTCTGAAACATTGAACCCAATTCTCGAAAAAACCTCAATGATCTTGTTCTTTACAATGGAAATAGGATGGCGGGAACCTAGTTCAATGGGCTCTCCCGGGCGAAACAGATCGCCATAAACTCCTTTAACCTCTTCTTTGCTTGCCAGATCTGCACGCAGCGAGTTCACTTTTTCCTCGGCCGCCTTTTTCAATGAATTGATCGTTTGCCCAAACTCCTTTTTCTCCTCTTTGGCTACGTTCTTAAATTGGGCGAAGAAATCGTTCAACAGTCCTTTTTTTCCAAGGTATTTTATTCGGAAGTTTTCAATATCTTCTTTACTCCTGGCTTTAAAGGCTTCGACTTCAGCAATATGTTCTTTTATCTTATCTATCATGGTAATTGCACAGTGAGGCGCAAAATTACTGAATTTATAGTGAATTAAGCAATCACTTTTCGCTCCAAAAAATATTGAACAATCGCTTCTTTCATAAGCACACTTTGTTCTCCGGCCTTTAAGGGCGGTAATTGTTCCAAAACTTTATAATGGGGCCAGCCATCGTCATCAAAATAATCGAATTCGTAATACCCAAAGGGCTCCAACAAACGGCATATAGCAATATGCATTAAATTGACCTTTTCGTCCTTTTTGAATTTACGATGTAATTGGCCCAACTCCTGCAAGCCTATAATATAAATGATGGCATCCAAATCCAGAGATTCGCCGTCTGCAAAGCGATTGCCGAGCAGCTCGACTAGTGCCTGCCATCGTTCTTTTAATTGTTCGTCTCTAGCCATAGTTTATTTTCTGGCACAAAGGTAATCGTATTAACTGTGAATTCAGAATTGAAAATTCAGAATTGCCCAGAAATAGTATCTTTACCTATCAAACACCGAGACTATGAATATCGTTGATATCATTTTAGGAATTATTTTATTGCTCGCATTTTATTCGGGTTTTAAGAAAGGCCTTTTTGTAACGCTGGCCTCCCTTTTAGGTATAATTGCCGGAGTTTTTGGAGCTATTTACTTTTCCGACTATGCGGGTGGCTATATTTCGCGTTGGTTCGATTGGGGCGATCAAATGACCCGCCTCGTCTCCTTTGGTGTTACTTTTCTGGTGATTGTATTTGCTATTTCCTGGGCTGGTAAGTTTCTCACAAAAATTGCCGATTTTGCCGCTCTGGGCCTGCTTAATAAATTGCTGGGAGGTGTTTTTGCAGCACTTCAGTACGCTTTCATCATTAGTGTGTTTTTTATGTTCTTCAATTCCTCGAATATTACCGGTTATGTTATTTCCGAAGAAAAGAAAAGCGAATCAGTCCTCTATGGCCCGGTCGCTTCGCTCGCACCTCTGGTAATTCCTGAAGTCATGGCGCGTTTTGAAAAGAAAAACAATTCACAGAAACCGGAAGTGGAAGTGGAAGTGGAAACGGGGACTGAGAACTAAATCTACAAAGCCTTCAGGTCTGAGCCTGGAATCCAACCGTCCTTGCCATCCGCAATCACAATTCGATACCAGTCCTCATCTGTGGCAATGATCTGTACTTTGGTTCCTTCGTGCAGAATAAAAATCGTTTCGCTCTTTTTACTGGGGTCTGTTTTTATATCGGTACTTTCCGCAAAAATGATGGCGGGTTGATCGTTCATTTGTCTGTTGTAGGTCCTGAAACTCATGGTAAGGCCGGTCAATAGGACCAGCAATGACAGTATGGATCCCACAAATAACAAACGCTTTCTAAGGGTATACATGGAAAAGAAATACAAGAGGAAAAGTAACGCAAATAAGAACGCGCAACTCACGGTGACCCAAGCCCAGCCATCGAAGGTGAGCCAGCTGGAAAGCGTGGTGTCCCACTTGGCAAAGATGGTTTGCGGAAGCGGTTCTATGGCGTCCACAGTGGCATTTTGTGCAAAGGCCAAATTGTTTAAAATCTCCTTATCTCCGGGTGCCAACTTCAATGCCTTTTCGTAATAATAGATGCTTGGCCCTATGCTGTTCAACCTATAATGGGCGTTGCCTATATTGTAGTACAAAGCTGCCGAATGCTCTCCTGCGGCTTCAATTTTCATCCAGTTATTAAGGGCTTCCTGATATTTCTCAGCCTTGTATTGTTGTTTCCCCTGATCGAATAATTCGTTGTTTTGGGCAACTGCTATTTCAGTAAAAAACAGAAGTAATCCCATCACCACCAACGGCAACCAACTCAAACTCCTATGGCTCTGTAACTTTTTCATACGCCCGAAATTTGTTTGTCAATATTGGAAATGGTCTTCACGGCCATCTCATAGTCCTTTTGAATCGCGACATTGGATGCCGGGGTATATCGCGCATAGTCACAGCTTTGCAGCAGGGTACTAAATTCGGAGACCACCTCCCGATCTACACTTCTTTCCTGTAGTAATTTTGAAATATGATCCTTGTCCATTTCACTGGTTTCGATATTCAATTTAGCCTTCAGGTAATTGTGTAAAGCTCTTTCCAGGGCTTCGTAAAAAGTGGTTTTATTGCCCAGGTTCTTTCGGGCTTCACTCAGGTATCTTTTGGCCAGCCTGGTAGCGCGCCGTAGTCGGTTACCCTCCACATCGGCCCGTCTCCTGCTGCGACTTCTCCCAACCAAAATGAATAGTGGAATCATCAAAAAAGGAGCTCCCAGCAACGACCAGAATAGTTTGGATTTGAAGAAATTTTCCTTTGTGATAGGCTCTAAATTGGCGTTCAGTTTGATATACCTGAATTGCTCATCGCCACTCACCACCGCTTTTTTATTTCCTTCGGTTTCGCCCTCCTTCACGGTGGTTTCGGCACTGACAGGCCCGTTCTCTACTTCCACGATGATCTCTTCAGAAGTAAGCGTTTTGTAGGATTCTGTCTTGGGGTCGAAATACGAAAAGGAGATAGGTCGTATGGGGTAGGTCCCTTTGAATTGAGGCACCACAGTGTATTTCTCTACAATCGCACCGCTCATTCCGTTGCGTTGGGTTCGAATATCATCGTCGCGCGTGGGTTCATACACCTCCAGTGAGCTGGGCAATTTTAACGAGGGTAAATTGAACAACTTCAAATTGCCCGTTCCGGAAACCCGCAGCGATAATTCCAGTGACTCTGTGGCATCCAGTTTTTGTTTACTTGAAGTGACGTCAAATTTAAAATCTCCAACCGCTCCTGTGAAATTGGTCGGTTTTCGTTCTTCGGGTAGCGGTTTTACATCAATGGACCGGTTCCCAGCGGAGATGGTACGGTTCACACGCTTCATAATTGGCCTTCCGAAAAGATCTCGCTTATTGCTTTTTACATCAATTGGGATATCCAATGTGAGGGGTTCGAGCGTAAGTTTTCCTGTTTTTTGAGGATAGAGCACCGTTGTACGCAAGATCACATAACGGTATTCCTCTCCTCTAAACTCGCCTTCAAATATTTTATATTTTCCCCGTACATCAATATTCTGACTCCAGAAATCGGCGAATTTTGGCGTGTCAATTTCACGCCAATTACTCGTAATATTCACTTGTCCGCCAACGTAGAGCTTGTAGGTAACCGTAATGGCTTCGTTTAAATACGGATTACTATTGGAAATTTCCGCAACCAAATGTACGTTTTCGGTAGCCAGAAATTCTGAATCATCCCCATCTTTGGGCCTGTCCACGGCTGCAGTGATCTCCACAATAATAGGGCTAGTTTTATAGGTTTCACCCTCGATCTCGATGGATGCCTGGTTGATGGTGAACTTTCCACGCCCCATAGGCGATAAGAAATACGAATAGGTTTTGGAATAGCTTCGTTTTCCATTGATATACGAATTACTAATCGCCTGGTTGGGTCCTCCCACCACTCGAAATCCTGAAAAATCGGGTGGGTTGAAGTTATCTCCATCCTGATTCATTTCAAAATCCACACGCAGGCGTTCATTCACCCCCAGGCGCTTTTTACTCACCTTCGCTTCAAACTGCACCTGAGCATTTGCTGCCCCGCAGAAAAGCAAGAAGAATAGTGCGTGTATGAAATGAGTCCATCGCATCCCTACCAGTCTTTATTGGATTTTACCTTGGCTCCCTTTTGTTTCTTGGCATTGATCTTATCCTGCACCTTCTTTTCCTCATTGTTCATGGCTTCGAGCAGGTTCTTAATTTGTTGCGGTGACAATTGGCCAGGAACAGGCTGTTGTTTGGGCTGCTTCTCATCCTTGGGCTCGTTGGGTTTTCCTTCTTCCTCTTTATTATCGCCTTCTTTCTTTTCGTCCTTTTCATCGCCCTTATCCTCGTCTTCCTTCTTTTCTCCGTCGTCGCTTTCCTTGTCTT
The DNA here is from genome assembly GCA_963807685.1 of uncultured Flavobacteriaceae bacterium. Taxonomy (GTDB): domain Bacteria; phylum Bacteroidota; class Bacteroidia; order Flavobacteriales; family Flavobacteriaceae; genus Aureisphaera. The sequence goes on from CAWECU010000010.1 coordinate 169,577, forward strand.
TTCCGTCGTCGTTTTCTTTCTGGTTATCGTCTTTCTTCTCGTCCTTATCCTCCTTTTGATCGTCCTTTTTATCATCACCGTCCCCGCCTTGCGGAGGATTTTTCTCTAGCATATCTTTTGCCAATGCCAGATTGTAGCGCGTTTCCTCGTCGGTGGGGTTATTTCGGAGGGCATTTTTGTAGGCTTCCACGGCTTCCTGATATTTTTTGGCGTTCATAAAGGTATTTCCCAAATTATGAAAGGCCCTGTGTTTTTCCGGTTTGGATTCGGAAATAGCTGCGGCTTGTGCAAAACGCCGCATGGCTTCGTCATTCTTTTCCTCGTTATAATAAGCGTTGCCCAGGTTGTACTTTCCAATTTCTTCGGAAGGGTTTATCGCGATAGATTTGCGGTAATTCACCTCAGCTCCTACAAAATTGTCCTGGCTAATTTCGCTATTCGCCTCACTTAAATAGCCTAAAGCCTCCCGCTCCTCCCGCAGCTGTTCCTTATCCTCAAATTTCTTCTGTGCACTTACAATTCCGAAGAAAAACAGGCACAGCAAACCACTGGAAACTGTTTTCAGATACTTCATATAATTTCGTTTCAAGTCCATATTACACATCTTCATTAAATAAGTTCAATTTCTGCACCCATGCGGTTTTTCGCTCTAACAACAATACATCTACAGCCAGCAAAAACAATGCCCCCAACAAAAACCATTGAAACTGGTCTTTGAAATCGGTGTACTGCTTCGCCTCGAATTCTGTCTTGTCCATGCCGTTTAAAATGACCGTTACGGCTTCCACGACCTCCTTGGTGTTGCTTCCATCTATATATTGGCCATCTGCCAGAGAAGCGATCTCGGTGAGTGTTTCAATGTTCAAACGGCTTATGACCTGTTCGTTGTTTTGATCTCTTTTGTAATACTGAAGAATCCCATTGCGCTTGATGGGTATCGGTGCGCCTTTTTCGGTTCCAACGCCAATGGTAAAAATACGGATTCCTTTTTCGGCAGCTTCCCGAACAATGGTCGAAACATTCCCTTCGTGGTCCTCTCCGTCACTTACAATGAACAAGACCCGATTGGTTTGTTCCTCGTCATTGTAATAGGTTTCGGCCATGGAAATAGCCTCGGTAATGGCCGTTCCCTGAGAAGAAACCATGTCTGTATTCATCCCGCTTAAGAACAACTTGGCGGCCGAAAAATCGGTGGTGATCGGTACCTGCGGAAACGAGCTTCCGGCATAACCAATGATCCCAACGCGATCTCCCGCCAGGCTATTGATGATCTGTGCTACCAATTGTTTCGATTTTTCGATCCGATTGGGGGCGACGTCTTCAGCCAACATACTTTTGGAGACATCCACGGCGAAGACGATATCCACGCCCTCGCGTTTTATCGTTTCGTATTTGGTGCCTATTTTAGGGTTCACCAAAGCGAAGCTTATCAACGCCAGTGCTACAGACAATACCAAAAACTTCAACACCGATTTGAAAACGGACCGATTTGGCGCCAATTTTTTCAAAAGGCTGCTATTGGCAAACTTGTTCTGTGTTCGATTTCTCCAGATCAAAGCCAACATGAAAAGCAGCGCCATCACCGGAATGGCGAACAATACATAAAAATATATGGGTTCTTCAAATTGATACATAACTCACACGAAACTTTTAAATAAGGTATATCGCAACAATAATTCGATACCAATTAGCCCAAGGGCCAAAAGCACCAGAGGGCGAAACTTTTCGTCGTAACTCTTGAATTTAAACTCTTCTATTTCGGTTTTTTCCAGTTTATTTATTTGTTCATAGATCTCCACCAGACGTGTCGTACTTACGGCTCTGAAATACTCCCCTCCTGTTGTTTTAGCAATCTCTTTCAGCAGGTCTTCATCGATCTGCACCGGCATATTTCCGTATTGGAATTGACCATTGGGTAATATCCCAATAGGCGATACCGCAGTTCCGTTCGTGCCCAGGCCGATCGTATATACTTTAATGCCAAACTCCACCGCCAATTCGCTGGCAATCTTAGGGTCTATCGCACCCGAGTTATTCACACCATCGGTCAACAGAATGATCACCTTACTCTTAGCGCGGCTGTCTTTCAAGCGGTTCACCGAAGTAGCCAGCCCCATACCTATGGCGGTTCCTCCTTCAATAATGGTATTGTATTTAATGCTTTTTAGGGAAGACAAAACAATTCCCTTATCACTGGTCAACGGGGTTTTGGTATAGCTTTCTCCGGCGTATTCTACCAGGCCTATGCGGTCATTAGGGCGGGCATTGATAAATCGGGCAGCCACATTCTTAAGGGCTTCCAGTCGATTGGGTTTCAGGTCTCTGGCCAACATACTGGCCGAAACGTCAATCGCCATCACTATATCGATCCCACTGGTAGTTTTGATCTTCGTGCTTTCATCCACATTTCGGGGCCTCGTTAAGGCTACTATAATCGCCGTCAATGCCAACAACCGCAAAACAAAGAGGACGGGGCGCAATTTTGCCATCCAGTTCTTAGGTGTTTTAAAGCCCTTCAAACTAGAGATCCGCAAGGCAGCGGTTTGGCGATTGCCCTTCCACACATACCAAAAAACCAGCGCCGGAAGCAATAATAGCAACCAGAAAAACTGCGGATTTACATATTCAAACGCTTGCATTAGTTTTCTTGCTTTGTTTGTGGTTGATTGGTTTCCTGTAGTTCCAATTCAACCGAATTCATGATACGGTTTTTCATCTCACTCGCATGAAAATCATCCTTGCCATAAATAACCGACACCAATTGGATTCCTCCACTTTGCTGAAAAAGCAACACCTCATAGGCGGCTTTTTCCTTGCTGATTCTTCCATTGGCAAATTTCAGGTTGAAATCGCCATAAGCTTTGAGGCCCTTGATTCCTTTTTCGGTCGAAAATTCTTCTTTTTTTACAATCATATTGATGCCTCCCTCGTTCTCAATTCCCTGTAAAGTCCCCTCCATAAAAGCATCGAGATCCGGGCCCTGTCCTTCTTGCAACAGGGGACTCAATTGGGACGTACTCACCGTGATAAAGAAAACATCTTTAAAATTTCCATATTCAAAATGATCGGTGGCAATGATCACATCCCGCACCTCCTCGGGAACGGTAACATCCCGCCTCACAAGCACCTCGGGAGTTTCAAGGATCACCGCCGGGTTTCCATACTCACTTTTATACCATCGTCCTTCGGCCAGATCGCGCATTTCATTACCCAGCACCTTATCCTGTAAATTGTCAAATCCTGTAATACTTCCGTAAACCACTGCTGCTAAAATGATGACCACCACCCCTGATGAAATTCCCTGAATCCAGCGCTTTCGGCGATGCCGCTTCGCCATCGCCTCCAGGTAGGCTTCGTTTTCAAGTAGTTCTTCCTCAGTGGGTTCGGGAAGTACCTCCTTTGTTTCGTTGATGATCTCTTCTATAGTTGCACGGTCGGTACGTGCCTGCCCCGGTTCCTGCTGCATTTTTGCGAATTTTACCAGATCGGCTCGCTTAAAAATGCTATCCAATTTTCGGATCGTTTCCAGATCAAAATCAAAGTGGCCGGCATGCCGGTGAAGATGAAGCCTTTCAATAAGCTCATCACTGGTACTCTCCATGGCTGTATCGTCTACTTCCCGATCGATATAACGCTTTACAATCTCAGTTAAAGATGAATAATAGGCTTTCGATTTATTCTCTTTCAATATTTCTGAAGCATCCAATTGCTGCAAGGCCATCATCGCTTCTTCGTATGGCGGAAGTTGCCGCTCTCTTTCTTCCCTTAATTTTTTTCTTCGGAATAATAAGTACCCAATAACCCCAAGGAGCAACAAAGGAAGCAACCAGTATAAGAGGGAAAGGAAATCGAATGGAGGTTGCTTTACCCCAATAGCGGGCTTAATGTCGAACATTTTTTGCTGGGTGGTATCCACCGGAACATCCCGTACCTCCACCAGAGCCGAATCTGTCAAAAATCCCCTATCATCGATCATGACCCGCTGGGCCGGCAACTTGTAAGTTCCCGAATCGAACTGGGTCAATCCGTATTTTTTGATCAATCGATATTTGGCTTGTGCGTAGGAGGTATCAATTTTATAAGATTCGATCATTTCCAGGGGTTGGAAACTTTGCCCTTCCGGAAACAACACAAGAGAAGTAGTATCGGCTTCCACGGCTATCGTATATTGAATTTCTTCACCAATACGAATGAGCGTTGTATCCACCGAAGATGTCACCTGTGCAAACAGCGAGGTCGTGGCTAGTAGCAATACAATAACCAGCGTGTACCTCAGTGGAACACGGAAAATATTTGGCTTTATTTTTTGTCTCAAATCTAACATCTACTAACTAACGTCTCTTAAAATACCCCAACAACTTCTTTACGTAGCTTTCATCCACACGGCAGCTAAGCACTCCGGCGCCGCTTTTCATAAAAGTCTCGTTGAATTCGTTGACTCGTTCGATGTAATATTTATTGTAATTTCTGCGAACTCCTTTGGAACCTGTGTTTACCAGCATCAATTCGCCGGTTTCCTCGTCCTGCATTTGTACCATCCCCAGATTAGGTATTTCCTCTTCGCGGCGGTCATACATACGTATCCCAGTAACATCGTGCTTTTTTGATACGATTTTTAAAGTGTCGTGATACCCTTCGGTTATAAAATCGGAAAGCACAAAGACGATGGCTTTCTTTTTGATGACGTTGCTCATATATTTTAAGGCCTGGGCAATATCGGTGCGTTTACTTTGACCTTTAAATTCGATCAATTCACGTATGATGCGAAGTACATGGAATTTCCCTTTTTTAGGCGGAATAAAGAGTTCGATTTCATCGGAAAAAAGGATCAACCCTATCTTGTCGTTGTTCTGCATGGCTGAAAACGCCAGAGTTGCAGCTATTTCGGTAATAATTTCATTTTTAAACTGAACGTCGGTTCCGAAAAGTTCCGATCCGCTAATATCTACAATGAGCATCATGGTCAGTTCGCGCTCTTCTTCAAACACTTTTACAAACGGCTCGTTGTAGCGAGCGGTGACATTCCAATCGATGGTACGCACATCATCGCCAAATTGATATTGGCGTACTTCACTAAAAGTCATCCCACGCCCTTTGAAGGTGCTGTGATATTCTCCACCAAACACGTGATCGCTTAAGCGACGTGTTTTGATCTCAATCTTTCGTACTTTTTTAAGAAGTTCTTTCGTATCCATGCTTTTCAGTATACAGTTGGTAGTGGCAGTTGGCAGTAACAACTATCGATGTTCAGTTCTTCACTGCCTACTGAACACCGGATACTGCTTACTGATTTAAGGTACTTCAATCTACGTTTACGATCTTGTTTATGATTTCTTCGGAAGTGATGTTTTCGGCCTCAGCTTCGTAGGTCAATCCAATACGGTGACGGAGGACGTCATGAACCACAGCTCGAACATCCTCTGGGATCACATAGCCGCGGCGTTTTATAAAGGCATAACATTTTGCCGCTATGGCCAGGTTGATACTTCCCCTGGGCGAAGCTCCAAAACTAATAAGCGGTTTGATATCGGCCAGGCCGTAGTTCTCTGGAGTTCGCGTGGCAAAAATGATGTCGAGAATGTATTTTTCGATCTTTTCATCCATATAGACTTCCCGAACCGCCGCCTGTGCGCGTTTGATCTGGTCAATAGTAACTACGGGATTGATCTTTTCGTAGCCTTCTTTCAAATTTTGACGTATGATCAATTGCTCTTCGTCAATTTTTGGATATTTAATAACCGTTTTCAGCATAAAACGGTCTACTTGTGCTTCCGGTAAGGGATAGGTTCCTTCCTGCTCTATTGGGTTCTGCGTGGCCATCACCAGAAACGGTCTGTCCAGAATAAAGGTTTCATCACCAATTGTTACCTGCTTTTCCTGCATCGCCTCCAGCAAAGCCGATTGTACTTTTGCCGGTGCCCGGTTGATCTCGTCGGCGAGAACAAAATTTGCAAAAATAGGTCCTTTTTTTATACTGAAATCATTGACCTTCATGTTGTAGATCATAGTTCCAACAACATCTGCGGGTAACAGGTCGGGGGTAAACTGAATTCGGCTAAACGATCCATGCACCGCCTGTGACAACGTATTGATCGCTAATGTTTTTGCCAAACCAGGGACGCCTTCCAGTAAAATATGTCCTTGACCCAATAAACCAATGAGTAGTCGTTCTACCATGTGCTTTTGACCTATGATCACCTTGTTCATCTCTAAAGTAAGGATCTCTACAAAGGCACTTTCTTTTTCAATTTTTTCATTTAATGCTCCTATATCCAGAGCAGCAGTTGTCTGTTCCATAAGTATTCTTGTTCAAAAACGCAGTGAGTTTTTTAATGCCCTGCAAATTGAATATTTCTACTGAAAATCCTGTTAACAATTGGTTAAAAATTATTGTAAATTAAAGGGCTCAGCCACTTTTTAGTAATTTCAATTTTATATTTTTAGAAAGCCATAAAAATTACACATGCCACATAAATTTTCAAGAATTATTCAAGGGTGTATGACCTGGGGCGCCTGGGGGAAGCAATTAGCTAAGAGTGAGATGATTTCGACCATTCATTACTGCCTGGAAAACAACATAACCACCTTTGATCATGCCGATATTTACGGCGATTACACCACAGAGATCGACTTTGGAAAGGCCTTCAGCGAGAGTGGTGTAGCCCGGGAAAACATACAACTTATATCCAAATGCGGGATTCAGTATGTGGGTGATACCCGGGAAAACGAAATAAAACATTATCAATATGATGCCGATTACATCGTTTGGAGTGCAGAAAAATCTATCAATGACCTGAAGGCCGATTATCTCGATCTCCTTTTATTGCACCGTCCCAGTCCTTTGATGCAAGCTGACGAGATCGCCAAGGCAGTGGAAAAACTTACTTCAGAAGGAAAAATAAAGGCCTTCGGGGTTTCCAATTTCACACCTTCGCAAACCAAATTGATCGCCACCGCATCTAAAATAAGTGCCAACCAAATTGAATTTTCACTCACTGCCAATAACGCCTTGTTTGATGGAAGTCTGGATCATATGGTCCTGTCCAGGATCACTCCTATGTGCTGGAGTCCCCTGGGAAAAGTATTTCGAATCGAAGACGTCCAAAACCAACGAATTCACCAGCTTTTGGACGAACTCACCCAAAAGTATGACGCGTCTAAAGATCAATTGCTACTCGCCTGGATTCTGAAACATCCTTCTGGTATCCACCCTGTCATTGGAACTACCAACAAGGAACGAATTCGAATGGCAGCCAGCAGCCCAACAATCCCATTGACCGAAATCGATTGGTTTCGAATGCTGGTGGAAAGTCAAGGACACAAAGTGGCATAATGGGTATCAAACGTAACATGAACTATGAAACATAAAACTGCTTTAATTACAGGGGCAACCTCCGGAATTGGATGGGCTACGGCTCAATTATTCGCGCGCCATGGGGTGCGTTTGATCCTCTGCGGAAGAAGACAGGAACGCCTCGACACCCTGGCTGCGGAGCTTTCGGAATTGACGAACGTTTTTACACTTAAATTTGATGTTCGCGATAGAGATATGGTGCTTCAGTTATTACAAAATTTACCCGTTCACTTTTCAGAAATAGATATCCTTATAAACAACGCCGGAAATGCCCATGGGCTGGATTCCTTTCAAGACGCCCAGGTGGACGATTGGGATGCCATGCTGGATATTAATGTGAAAGGCCTGTTGTATGTTACCAAGGCAATTGTACCTCAAATGGTTAAAAGAAAATCGGGCCATATCATTAATATAGGCTCAACAGCCGGGAAAGAGGTCTATCCCAAAGGCAATGTGTATTGTGCCAGTAAATATGCTGTGGACGCCATTACCCAGGGCATGCGTCTGGACCTCAACGGACACGGTATTCGCAGTAGGAGCGATCAATCCGGGTATGGTCGAAACCGAATTCTCTGAAGTGCGTTTCAAAGGAGACACGAAAAAAGCTTGTAAGGTCTATCAAAATTTCACCCCCTTGCGCCCCGAAGATGTCGCCGATATTATCTGGTTTGCGGTAACCCGTCCACCCCATGTAAATATTGCCGATCTAACCGTAATGTGCCTGGACCAGGCTAGTAGTACGGTTGTGAATAAAACTTAATTAGATACACATACGGGCTCAGTCGATAGATCTTTTTCAATAAAATATCGAGTAGGTCTCGACTGCGCTCGACCAGACATAATAATGATCAACAAACGCCTCTTAATAAAAAACCTTTTGGCTCACAACGATGAGAGTAGTTTTTATGATAAAAAACGAAAGATCAATCTGGGCACCAAGGAAGGAAAGGCGAAGTTTTTAAAGCATATTTGCGCTTTGAGCAACAGCAATCCGGCCAATAACAGTTATATCGTTATTGGGGTCGAAGACGAAGGCAATGAGATCAACGGTGTCGATTTTTTCGACGATAGCAAGATACAAAACCTGATCAACGCCTACCTCACCAATGCGCCGCTCATCTCCTATGAAAATGTCATGTTTCCACATTTGCCGGATGATAAAGTGGTTGGATTGGTTTCCATTCGACCTACGGGTGAAATTACGTCCCTGCGCAAGAATATATGGAAATATTGGGGAGGCTCCATTTTCCTGCGTGATGGAAGTATTTCAATGCCCAAGGATTTTGACATTGAGATTAAGGATGTAAATTCTGAAATCGTCAAAGCCATCGAAAACAAGGCTAAAAACAATATCGAGCTAACTCTTGATGGGGTGATGGATTTTATCAACAACCGGCATAACGATCTCGATGCGCATTACCGGGTCTTCACCGAACATATTTGTGGTTTGCTGGGCCGGAATTACCAAGCATGTAAAGGGAGAAGTCTATTATTCGCGTGTGGATATTGAATTGATCAACGAACAGGTTCGTTTGTTCTATTCGACATTGGATGAGGTGAGTATCTCGTTTACGGAGAATGACTTTCAAGATCACCGAATATGTGCATCTGGGCCTCAACGAAAATTACCAATACTATCCGTTGGAAGAGGTCATCATTACCTTTCACGAAAACGGGTTCTCACAATATGCACACCCAACTTATTTTTGAACCACCAAAATTCAACAAACGCACCTTATTCCATAGTTACAATGCCAATAATGCCTTGCTGGAAAAACTAAAGAAGAATATTCCCTTAAGAGCTCAGGAAAAAAAAGACCTGCACTACCTCCCCGCCATATATATGATTTGTTTTCTGAACGATTTTGAGGATGCCAAAGAAAAATTGATGGAGGCCCAACCCTATTTGAAAGAGATTAATGGAACCATTTACCAATCGTATAAAGAATCTACACGAATTCTTCGGAAGGTAAAGTACAGCTAAAAATTTAGTAACTTTATATATTCAAACAAGCTCAATAATGCTATGAAAAGAATGACATTTATTTTAGGTATACTGCTTTGCCTGAATAGCATTGGATTTTCCCAATGCAGTGTCAATTCCTTTATTGAAGACAACTACAATATTGACACGAAACTTCTCGCCCTACGCGAGATTTTGAGCGATCCTTCCGATCCCGACTTTGACAATCCATTTGTACCACAGGCCAGAGTAATCCCCTATATTGAAAAACTTTCGGCCATCTTTGAAAACCCTAATAACGAACCTATCATTGATTCACTTTTTAACGAATTGCAGATTCATGTTAATTCGGTATACCATCAAAAAACAGAATACAAAAGCCTCGTCTTTAGCGTTGACACAAATGTTTCATGGGTGCAAGCGCTAAAAGATACTGGGATTTCAGGATTTGCCACGCTCGATGATTTCTTCGCTGACTACCAACTTTCTGTGACCGATTATGTTGACCTCGTCAATCTTGGAGTGACTCATTTTACGATGACGACGAGTTACGATTTTTTAAATATTTTTGCGATTTTGGACGACCTTGAAGCCATCCCTGATATCAATAATGCTTCTATTGGATATACAGGCGGCTTAGGGCTGAACTACACCGGAATCCCCTACACAATTTACGATCCCGATTGGGGCACTTATCCGGCTGCGGTATGTGATATTCTGGTAGATAATAATACATATACCTTTTTTATCGGCGGCGGTGATTGCTTTAACGGTTGCGTAGTGTCCAAATCATGGAGCATTGATGTTTCGGAAGATTGCAGCACTGTAGTTCTTGGTTCTTCGGAAATGGAAATGGAAAAATTTGCTATCTATCCAAATCCCTCTTCCGAAATAATTCATATCCACGGTGTAACTTCTGAAATTAATTCGACACTAATTTATTCGGTGGGAGGACAATTGATCCATACTGCCACTTCAAATTCAGAAACGATCGATATTTCAAACCTAAGCGCTGGCCTTTATTTTCTCGAAGTAACTACTTCCGAAGGAAACAAACAAACACAAAAATTCATTAAAAATTAATAACACCATCAAACTAAAACTATGGGACTTTTTGATAAAATAAAAGAAAAACTAAGCAATGAATTTATTGATATCATCGAATGGCTCGACTATACCGATGATACCATCTGTCACCGTTTTGAGCGTTATCAGAACGAAATTAAAAACGAACGCAAAGCTCATTGTACGGGAAGGGCAAACAGCCGTTTTTATCAATGAAGGTCAGTTGGCCGATGTTTTCAAGCCGGGAACCTATACACTGAACACGCAAAACCTACCTATTTTAACAACACTTAAAGGTTGGAAATACGGTTTTAACAGTCCATTTAAGGCTGAGGTCTATTTTGTAAATACGCACTTGTTTACCGATGAAAAATGGGGAACCAAAAACCCGATTACGCTTAATGATGAACGTTTTGGACTGGTAGAGATACGCGCTTTCGGAACTTATGCGTTTCGAATTAACGATGCCGGAAAATTTATCATTGATATCGTCGGGACCGATAATAACTTCACCAACTTCGAGATCAATGAGCACTTAAAAAGTTTGATCGCTACCCGTTTTACCGACACTGTGGGTGAGGCCAATCTACCTATCGAATTGTACGCCGCCAACACCTCCGAGCTTAAGCGAAACCTGTAAGGAAGTGATGCAACCCGAATTTCAATCGGTTGGAATCTCCCTTGAAAAATTCTTTATCGAAAACGTTTCGATGCCGGAAGATCTCAAAAAAGAGATCTTTGAATACAGTCGTATCGATAAACTGGATCTGGATAAATTGACAAAATTCAAAACGGCCAAAGCCATTGAAGCCGCTGCCTTGAACGAAGGTGGAACCGCCGGTGCCGGAATGGGGATGGGCATGGGCTTTGTACTTGCTCAGCAAATGGGCGGATTGATGAGCCCGCAAATGGGTGGCCAGCAAATGCCACAGCAACAGGCAGCAGCAATGCCGCCACCTATGCCTCTGGCTGTTCAATATTATTATTCAGTGAATGGGCAGCAGGCAGGGCCAGTTGGTTTTGAACAACTAAGTGCACTCTTTGCCAACAGAACGATCAATAAGGACTCGCTTGTCTGGAAACAGGGCATGGCCAATTGGACAGCTGTCAAAGATGTGGAGGAATTGAAAACGTTTCTGGGTGGAAGCACACCGCCACCACTTCCGGGTAAATAAGAAATAATCATTTTAACCTTGTAAGGTGGAACGCTCCCGATAGCTATCGGCAGCGCTCGAACAGACAAATTAATGCAACCCACCACAGAACAAAAATCTGAATTCAAAAAATCCTGCGTCAATTGCGGGGCCGAATTGACCTACGCGCCGGGCACCACCGAGCTGAAGTGCGAATACTGCGGGCATCAACAAGACATCCCGCCCTCCGAAAACGGGTTTGAAGAGCTGGAATTGCAACCGTATTTGGATACGTTGGGATCCCAATCGCACAGCGAGGCCATTACCATTTTAAACTGCAAGAACTGTGGCGCCAATCAACATATAGAAGAAAATTATAAATCGCTGCATTGCGTCTATTGTAATTCTCCGTTGATCATTGAAGATGCCCATAAAGAGGAATGGATCTTACCGGGCGCCGTGTTGCCGTTTCAGATTACGCAACAAAAGGCACATCTTATTTTTAAAAACTGGGTGAAAAAACTTTGGTGGGCGCCCAACAAGCTGAAAAAAGCCTCTATTGACCCCCAGAATACCAAAGGACTCTATGTTCCCTATTGGACTTTTGATGCCCAATTGTTCGCGACTTATACCGGGCAACGGGGGGATTATTATTATGTTTCGGTTCCTTATTCCGCCACAGTCAACGGTAAAACGGTCATGCGAACCCGGCAGGAAAGACGCACGCGCTGGTCGCCGGCTAGCGGAACCATATCGGGTTTTGTAGACGATACCCTTATCAAAGCGTCGAAACAGAAATCGGGCGTTCTTCCCAGAAAAGTTGCCCATTGGAACTTAACACAATTACAACCCTTCGACAGTAGTTATCTGTCTGGTTTTGTTACCGAAAAATACACGATTACTTTAAAAGACGGTCACTTCGCCGCCAATGACGAGGCCAAAAAAATTGCCGATCGATGGGCCCGTCAAGATATCGGCGGGGACACCCAGCGCATCAGTTCCCTGAATATGGAACTTTCAAACGAAACCTTCAAGCATATTTTAGTTCCGGTTTTTGTGAGTGCCTATACGTTCAAAGCGAAACGTTATAACTTTTTCGTCAACGGACAGACCGGTGTACTTTCGGGCAGCCGTCCGTATTCCTTCTGGAAGATCTTCCTGTTTGTGCTGGCCATCATCATCGTTTTGGCGGGTATTATTCTATTTCTTGATATTTATAATCAATCATGAGAACGCTGGTCGTTGGAGATATTCATGGTGGATTAAAAGCCTTACAACAAGTGCTACAGAAAGTTTCGCCCTCACCCAAAGACCAATTTATCTTTTTGGGAGATTATGTCGATGGTTGGAGCGAGGCGGCGGAGACCGTTTCATTTTTGATCCATTTTTCTGAAGCGCACGACTGCATTTTTCTGAGAGGAAATCATGATTATTTGATGTACCAATACCTGAAGCACGGTGACGACAATCCCATGTGGCTGGCCCATGGTGGAGCAGCGTCAAAAATAAGTTACCGCACCCGCTCTTCCGAAGAACTAAAAGTACACCTTACTTTTTATGAGAATTTGGCCAATTACCATATCGATTCCAAAAATCGCTTATTTGTCCATGCCGGTTTTACCAATCTCAAAGGGCCGGAACACGAATATTTTCCCGATCTGGTATTCTGGGATCGCACCCTTTGGGAAGTAGCAAGATCGTTGGATCCCGACATTTCAGAAGAAGATATTCGCTATCCCGAGCGGCTAAAGCTCTTTGCCGAGATTTACATTGGCCATACACCGGTCAGCCGAATGGGAGCCACACGTCCCATGCATTTCGCCAATCTCTGGAACATCGATACCGGAGCAGCGTTTCAAGGTCCGTTGTCCATTGTGGATGTCGATACAAAGCAAATTTGGCAGAGCCAGCCGGTTTATGAGCTATATCCATCGGAAACCGGGCGGAATTGAATAGCAATTGCAATCCTGAAGTTACGTTTATTGAGAGATTTTATTTGCTTCGGAAGGGTACGGGCTTTCATTAATGCTGAATGTCGCAGGCCCCCGAAAGATCTTTCCGTCCCGTTTTAAGGTGTCACTTACTATTCCGAATAATTCGATACGGTAGGATGGAATCCCCTGAATGATCAAATATTCCTTAATTGCATTGGCCCTTGCCAATCCCAGGTTAGGAAAGCCGGATGCATTCTTTTCCGAAGAAGTATACCAACCGGTTACCCCGACGCGCCGTGATTCATTGGCGCCAAAGTAAATGTGCATCTCCGCGATGCCAGTGATAATATCCTTTGAAACCGGGCGGAGGATCTCATATCCGGACACTTCAAAATTAAAATTATCATCACTGCTAAATGAAAAATCACCTTCCGAGTCCCTAAGAACGAAAGGGTTTGCTATTACTTTGGTTTCAGTAATTATTGAACCTTGCGGATTTTTATCATTGACGAATCCTTCAGAGAAAATTTTCTGTTCGGCATAATATCCCAAATAGACATAAGCCCCCAGGAAAACCAGGAACAATAATCCAATTACAATGAAGGCCTTTCTACGCATATCGATGGAACTAAGGTTAGGATACTTCTAAAGTACTAAATAATTGGGTCATTTATAAATTGAGACAGGTGTTTTAGGTATCCAACCCAGTAACTTTGGCAGCTACTCAAAGAAGCTTTAAGTTTATCGTTTCAAAGTCAGGCCAATGATAAGAATTTTCCGAAGAAAAAATCCCGAAACGGATCGAATCGGGATTTATATACAAAGTTGTTGGGTCTATTTCCTTTCGAAATGCTACAGATCAAACTTGATTCCCTGTGCCAACGGAAGTTCCGTTGTATAGTTAATCGTATTGGTTTGTCTTCGCATATATATTTTCCAGGCATCACTTCCAGACTCACGGCCTCCCCCGGTATCTTTTTCTCCTCCAAAGGCGCCTCCAATTTCAGCGCCGGAAGTTCCTATATTTACGTTCGCAATTCCGCAGTCACTTCCCGCTACCGATAGAAAATGCTCGGCTTCCCGAAGGTTATTGGTCATAATAGCGGAAGACAACCCCTGGGCGACTCCGTTTTGAATATCCAAAGCATTTTCAACGGTCCCGCTGTATTTTAATAAGTAAAGTACGGGAGCAAAGGTCTCATGCTGCACTATTTCGTAACTATTGTCCGCTTCTGCGATAGCCGGTTTCACATAACAACCGCTTTCATAGCCTTCCCCTTCCATCACGCCTCCCTCGACAACAAGGGTTCCTCCTTCGGCAACTACTCTTTCCAATGCTCTGTTATAATTGGCAACAGCGTCCTTGTCGATAAGCGGCCCAACGTGGTTGTTCTCGTCCAGCGGATTTCCAATACGAAGTTGTCCGTAAGCAGCGACAACCGCGTCTTTTACGGTATCATACATGCTTTCGTGAATAATAAGGCGACGCGTTGAGGTACATCGTTGTCCTGCAGTTCCAACAGCACCAAATACGGCTCCGATGACAGTCATTTTAATATCGGCATCGGGAGTGACGATGATGGCGTTATTTCCACCTAATTCCAGTAGTGATTTCCCCAAACGTTCTCCTACGGTTCTTCCCACGATCCTGCCCATTCGGGTGGATCCAGTTGCTGAAATTAACGGAATGCGTTTGTCTGTGGTCATAAATTCTCCCACTTTATAATCGCCGTTGATGAGACAGGAGATTCCTTCGGGTAGTCCGTTATTTGCCATGACTCTGGCAGCTATCTTTTGACAGGCAACCCCACACATGGGCGCTTTTTCGGAAGGCTTCCAGACACAAACATCTCCACAGATCCAGGCCAAAGCCGTGTTCCAGGCCCAAACGGCTACCGGAAAGTTAAAGGCAGAAATAATTCCGACCACACCCAGCGGATGGTATTGCTCGTACATACGATGTCCTGGGCGTTCCGAATGCATGGTCAACCCGTGTAACTGTCTTGATAAGCCTACCGCAAAGTCGCATATATCAATCATTTCCTGAACCTCACCAAGGCCTTCCTGATAACTTTTACCCATCTCATAAGAAACCAATTTCCCCAGGGGTTCCTTTAAACGACGAAGTTCTTCCCCAAATTGCCGAACGATCTCCCCTCGTAAAGGGGCGGGTTGGGTTCTCCAGGTTTTAAAAGCTTTGGTGGCCGAGGCCATTACCTGCTCATATTCTTCTTTGGACGTGGTGGTGACTTTCCCAATCAACTGCCCGTCGACGGGTGAATAGGAAGCTATTTCAGTTCCTCCGGGAAACCATTTGGTTCCGGTGGAAGTACCTTTATTTACAGTCTCAATCCCTAATTGCTTTAATGCATCTTCAATTCCGAAGGACGTGGCTACAGTTGACATCATTTTATGGTGTTTTTTAATGCTGAATTAATCCTGCGAATGTACGTAATTGAGGGAAGATTTTGAAAGGATTATCAAATATTTAAGGTTGTAATCGCACCCCACTCCAGTCCTTATTATTTTTTGTGTAAAGCAGCCGATCGTGAAATCGAGACTCTTTCAACTCCTTCAGAAATATGTATCCTGCATTCGAATAGCCCTCCAAGCCTTTGGTTGATAATACACATTCCTAAGGGTGCTTTGAGCGGGATGTGGTGAGTTGTTCCTCCCACCAGGATGAGAAGATATCAATGGGTTGTGGGTAAGCGACCAGATCCAACATGCCTATTCATCTGCCATAAATCGCGGGTCTGTTTCCATTATGGTTCCGCAATTATTGCAGGTACGCAGTGCTTCGTTATTATAAAAATCCTTGAAATGTTGAAGGAAATCCTTTTCAACGTCGTTCAACGGAAAATAAACTTCGTGAATCTTGTTATTACAATTGTCACAAAACCAGAGCAACCCATCTTTTCCCGGAAGGTCTGTGCGCTTTCGCTCGACGACCAGTCCGATAGAGTTTTCCTCTCGAACGGGAGAGTGTGGTACTTTGGCGGGATGTAAATACATATCTCCGGGACCTAGTTCCATTTCCTTTCGTTCCCCTTCATCCTGAACAATTACTTTAATGTTGCCTTCGAGCTGGTAGAATAATTCTTCGGTTTCATTGTAGTGATAATCCTTGCGAGCGTTTGGGCCGGCAACGATCATCACAATATAGTCTTCTGCATCGACGTACAGATTCTTATTACCCACCGGGGGTTTAAGTAGTTCGCGATTTTGCGCTACCCATTTTGTAAGATTGAAAGGTTTTGAAATAGCCATTGCCGTACTTTTATGTGTTGGCATAAAAATACGGCAAAAGCTTTAAATCTAAAAGGTGGAAGTAATTTACTTTCTATAGAAAAGTTGTGTAAAGTAATATTTCCCTTTCTCGTCCAGGATTACTCCGAAACCGGAATGAGTGTAATTTCCTTCGATCACATCACGATGGCCAGGGCTATTGAGCCAGGCGTTCACGACATTTCTTGCAGAAGTGTACCCTTTGGCTACATTTTCTGCTACCGAGGCGGCCCCTCTATCCTTGAGTGCTCTTGCCCTCACGGCAAAATTATCGTGGTTGATTTTGGCCATATCGATCATATATTTGGTATGGTCTACAGCGTAGGCAGAAGCATACTGTTGATCTCTTTTAATAGAAGAAAGTCCTAAAGTTGCCCGGTGATCATTGATAAGGACTAAAATTTCGTTTGCCATTTCCCAATCCGTTTCGTTGGCTAGGTTGAGGTCAATACTGTAGTTTGCTTGTTCCACAACTACATCTTCGTCTTTGGAACAGGAAGCTACGGTTAGCAATAGAACCATAGCAAGTAGGCTAGTCTTTAATAATTTCATTTTACGGGGGACATCAAATTTGGGGCATGATGTGGATTCAAATGTAGGAAAAAAATTACTACATTTTACATATAATCGTATTTCTAGTGCTTTTTATCGATGTTTTTAATATTTTTAAGTTAATTTTCCTACAATAAAAATGCCGAGAACCTTCGGAAAACAGGGGGCTTTCGATTATATTCGTATATAATTAATAAAATATGAAGAAAATTCAAATTTTAACACTTTTAATCGGTGTTTTTGTGCTTTTTAGCTGTGATAATGACAAAAAGCCAACAGATGCGTCAGTTTTTTCTGATAGTGTTGTTCCGGAAAAAGTAGAAAACTTCGGAATTGTGATCCACGGTGGGGCCGGAACCATTCTTAAGGAAAATATGAGTGACTCTCTTGAAGCTGCCTATATAGCCATTCTTGGTCGTGCTATTACTGCCGGTCATGAAATCCTACAAAATGGAGGAGAAGCTATGGATGCAGTAACAGCCACAATCAACATTATGGAGGACTCTCCACTCTTCAACGCGGGAAAAGGCGCTGTCTTTACCCATGAAGGAACCAATGAACTGGATGCCTCTGTCATGGACGGTGCTACCCTCAACGCTGGTGCCGTGGCCGGCGTAACTCATATAAAGAATCCTATTCATCTTGCCGTGGAGGTGATGAACAACAGCGAACATGTGATGCTGGCCGGGAAAGGAGCAGAAGTCTTTGCGCAATCCAGGGGTATTGAATTGGTGGATCCTTCCTACTTTTATACCGAAAGACGCTTCCAATCACTGCAGCGCGCGAAACAACGCGAACTTAAAAAGAATAATAAAACGGCCACCACCTTTGAAGATCCATTTATTAAAGACTCAAAATTCGGAACCGTGGGTTGCGTCGCTCTCGATAAAAACGGAAATCTGGCCGCCGGAACATCCACAGGCGGAATGACCAACAAACGGTGGAACCGAATTGGAGATGCCCCCATCATTGGCGCCGGAACCTATGCGAACAACGCCACTTGCGCCGTCTCATCTACCGGGTGGGGAGAATATTTCATTCGCGCCATGGTGGCCCATGATATTTCGGCCATGATGGAATACAAAGGTGTAAGCCTTCAGGAAGCGGCTCGTGAGGTCATTCAGAAAAAAGTACCTGCACTGGGCGGAGATGGTGGAATCGTCGCCATCGATAAAGATGGAAATGTAGCGATGGAATTCAATACCGCAGGCATGTATCGCGCTCACATGAACGCAGCAGGTGAACTTATTGTCGAAATCTATAAAAAAGAATCCCCTTGAAAGCTCCGTACTATGCCGTTATCTTTACTAACCTTCAAACAGAAACTTCGGATGGGTATGCCCAAATGGCCGAAACTATGGAACAATTAGCCCATCAACAACCCGGGTTTCTCGATTTTGAACACGCCCGTGAGTCCCTGGGTATTACCATCAGTTATTGGGAGAGTCCGGAGGCCATTGCCAACTGGAAAGAAAATCTGGATCATCAGGAAGCCCAACGGTTGGGAAAAGAACAATGGTATTCCTGGTACAAAACACGAATTTGTAAAGTGGAACGGGAGTATAGTTTCCAAAAACCCGCTTGACTTGCAACCCGCCCGTAAGTATGTTAAACTCTTCCTAAATGTTAAAATCGGGAATAACAATTCTACGGGGATTGCGTTTCCCAATCAATTCCCTCCTTATAAAATACGATCAATTTGCGTTTCAGAATGCTCCTTTGGAGAATTTTGAGTAGTTTTTAGCTATGCGCAACCACCTTTTATTGTATTTTTAATAGCGATACTTTAATCCCATAAATGGGTTACTGTTTGCACCAAAACCATCAATTATGAAGCTGCTTTTCCGTCTCTTTGCCCTGGCCATGCTAGTCACTTTTGCGTCCTGCGCAGACAAAACCAAAACTTCCGAAACAGACAATCTCTTTAAGTTCAAAGAGTATATTAGTCATTCTACCTACGGAAATAAAAGTATCACTTCCCCGATTACCGTCGATTTGATGAAGCCGGTCGAACAATTTGAAATCACCCAGGAGATGCCTTCAGAATACCTGAAAATTTCACCTAAAACCGATGGAAAACTGCTGCTCGAAAACTCAAGAACCCTCATTTTCCAACCTTCGGCTCACCTGAAACCGGATACCGAATATACCGTCACCGTTATGCTGAACAAGCTCTACGAGGATCAGCCCAAAGAGTTTAAAACCTATACGTTCTCCTTTAAAACCATCGCTCCCAATTTTAAACTTGACCTCAACGACCTTCAATCGTATTCCAAAAAATGGCAATACGTCACGGGATCGATCGAGACTTCCGATGTGGTCGCACTCGAAAAGGCAAAGCAATTGGTTACAGCAGCGCAAAACGGAATAGGCCTGCGCCTCAACTGGTTACAGGATAGCGGAGAGGGTAAGTTCTTTAATTTTACCGTTGACAGCATTCAAAGAGCCCTGGACGACTCCAATATTGAGGTAGTCTGGGATGGAAAACCCATTGGCTCAAATTTTAAAGGATCGAATACTTTTCCAATTCCGGGACAAAATAATTTCACAGTGATCGACGTGAAAAGTAGCTATGCGCCCCAATCGGTCCTTTCGATCAATTTTTCAGACCCCTTGGAGGAAAATCAGAATTTTTCGGGCTTGGTTTCCATTGAGAAAGCGGAAAACCTGCGTTTCGAAGTCGACGGCAACGTGCTGCATGTTTATCCCGATAACCGCATCGTTGGTAACGTAAGGGTTACCCTGTTCAACGGAATAAAGAACAACGACGGTTTCAAACTTAAAAAAGAATTCTCCGAATGGGTCTCTTTCGAACAACTGAAACCTGCCCTCGAATTGATCTCCACCGGGGTCATACTCCCGAATGCGGCCTCAACCCCCCTCTACTTCAGGGCATCCAATCTGTCAAAAGTGGATGTGCGGGTAATACAGATCTTTGAAGATAATATGCTCCAGTTTCTGCAAACCTCCAACCTCGATAACAACAGTATGTATGACGTGAAACGAGTGGGGCGTAGAATCGCTATGAAGACGATTGACCTTCAGGACAAAAGCATGGGTGACGATGGCCTATGGAAGGCTTACGGCATCAATCTTTCAAAATATTTTAACGCCCAACCCGGCTCGCTGTATCGGGTGGAAATCAGTTTTAAGAAGGAATACACTACCTATGATTGCGACATCGCCACTTCCGAAGAAAATCAGGAAGAAACCTATGAAGACGAATATTATTATGAAGAAGAATATGTGGACAACAGCACCGTCGATGAAGACGAACTGGAAGAGCGCTATTGGGACAATGAGATCTACAACTATCGTCGCTACCAATACAATTGGCAGCAGCGGGATAACCCTTGTCATGCGGCCTATTATCACGAAGATCGGATACTAAGCACGAATATTCTAGGAAGTGATCTGGGTCTTATCGTAAAAAAAGGGAACAATCGATCCTATCATTTTGCCGCTACCAATTTGCTTACCACACAACCACAACCAGGAACAAAGATCAAATTATTTAACTACCAGCAACAGCTGTTAGGAACCATTAATACCGATAATGACGGCCTTGCGATCCTCGACATCGATAAGAACGTGGCCTTTGCCGTGGCACAAAAAGGAGGCAACTACGCCTATGTACGTTTGGAAGACGGGAATGCGCTTTCACTGAGTAAGTTTGATGTTTCGGGGAAAACCCTGCAGAAAGGATTGAAAGGATTTCTATATACTGAAAGAGGGGTCCATCGCCCTGGTGACAGCATTCACCTCACATTTGTGTTTAACGACAACAGCAATCCGCTGCCCAAAAACCATCCCGTAAAGCTTGAAGTGACCGATGCCCGCGGGAAATTGGTCCAGCGAGCCGTGGTGAACGACGGCGTGAGAGGGTTTTATTATTTCCCGATCGCAACAGCTACCACCGCACCTACAGGAAATTGGAATGCTACGGTTTCGGTGGGAGGCGCGACCTTCAGCAAAACACTCAAAGTTGCTACCATCAAACCCAATCGACTCAAGCTAAAACTAGACTTTAAGGATGACATTCTGGATGCCAGTAAGCCTATTGAAGGAAGTGCTCAGGGACTCTGGTTACACGGAGCACCCGCCCGAAATCTGCGAATTGAAATGACCGCGACCCTGCGTTCGACCCAAACCGTCTTTAAAGGTTGGATGGGTTATAATTTTAACGACCCGGTTCGTAGCTTTGGAGAGGTGGAAATTCCAATCCTCGACACCAAACTGTCACAGGAGGGATTGGCCAATTTTAGTAAAAAAGTAGCCCTCAACGGAAATGCTCCGGGAATGCTAAAAGCGACCTTTTTGACCAAAGTTTATGAAGGTGGCGGTGATTTTTCGATCGACGTTTTTTCCAAAGATCTGGCTCCGTATTCACATTTCGTGGGTCTTCGATCGCCCGAACCTAAACGCTATGGGTCGTATTATACAGACGAAGACACCGAATTCGACCTGGCCACAGTCGACGCTCAGGGAAAGGCCAGCGGAAACCGGAAATTGGAAGTACAGGTATTTCAAATTGAATGGCGCTGGTGGTGGAATCGAGGAAATGACAACCTATCCCGCTATGAAAACGCTTCGGTACACAAACCGATTCGCACCTTTACCGTGACAACCAATAGAAGTGGAAAGGCCAATTTTAAAGTAAATATTCCCGAAAACGATGGTGGCCGCTACTTAATTCGGGTCAAGGATCCCGCTTCCGGTCATGCCACGGGACGCATTATGTACTTCTATCGGGACTGGTGGAAACGGCCCAATGACGGGGATTCGGAAAGTTCTAAAATGCTCATCTTTTCGGCAGATAAAGAAACCTATAATGTGGGTGACAAGGCCACTATTAATTTTCCCTCGGGAGCTGCGGGACGTGCCCTGGTAAGCGTTGAAAACGGAACCGAAGTACTTACGACCCAGTGGGTGGAAACCCAGCAGGGCGAAACACAGGTGCGCATTCCCATCAGCAAGGAAATGGCTCCCAATGTTTTTGTCAATATCTCTCTGTTGCAGCCCCATGCGCAAACCAAGAACGACCTGCCCATCAGGCTCTACGGAGTTGTTCCTATTTTGGTCCAAGATCCGGCGACCCTGTTACAACCGAAATTGGACATGCCGGACGTCCTGCGACCCGAAGAACGATTTACCGTTTCCGTTTCCGAAGAAAACAACAAGGCCATGACCTATACCATCGCTTTGGTGGATGAAGGGTTGCTGGATCTCACACGCTTTGCAACACCAAAGATCCATGAGGCTTTTTACAGCCGCGAGGCGCTTGGCGTGAAGACCTTTGACATTTTTGATTATGTAATTGGAGCTTATTCGGGTAGCGTGAATAATATTTACGCTGTTGGGGGTGGCGACGATGCCGCCGGAGCCAAAAACCGAAAGGCGGATCGATTCAAACCTGTGGTACGTTATTTGGGGCCTTTCGAGCTCAAAGCAGGGAAAAAAGCCTCCCATGACATTACGATGCCCAATTATATTGGTTCGGTGCGGACGATGATCATTGCCGGCGACAGCGATAAAAATGCCTACGGAAAAAGTGATCGAACGACCCCTGTTCGCAAACCTTTAATGGTACTTGCCTCCCTTCCTCGCAAACTGTCTCCCGGGGAAATCGTGACCCTTCCGGTGACTGTTTTTGCCATGGAACCCAAAGTGAAAACGGCAGATATTTCGATAAAAGTAGGTGCTGCGTTGAAACCCATCAACGGGACTTCCAAACGAATTTCCTTTTCTGAACCGGGGGAGCAGATCGTTAATTTTGAATTTGAGGTTCTTCCCGCCACTGAATTTCAAACTATTGAGGTTACGGCCTCAGGCAACGGAGAGAAAGCTAGTTATAAAGTTGAGATAGACGTTGAAAATCCGAATCCAATTTCGCAAAAGACCACTCAATATACCGTAGGAGCGAATGCTTCGCAAAGCATCAATTTTGAAGCCTATGGCGTTGCGGGAAGTAATGGTGCCACGCTCGAATTTTCAACCTTACCCCCTATGGATTTCAGCAGGCGACTGGAATATTTAATTCGATATCCTCATGGATGTATTGAACAAACGACTTCAGGGGCCTTCCCCCAGTTGTTTCTGGAAGATATATTTGATATTACCGTAACAAAAAAGACTGAAATACGGCAAAATATGAAAGCCGCAATTCACCGACTGAGTAATTTCCAAAGCACCAACGGAGGCCTCAGTTACTGGCCGGGAGAGCGCAATGCAGACGAATGGGGCACCAATTATGCCGGACATTTTATGTTGGAGGCCAAACAGAAGGGATATGTATTACCCATCTCCTTTTTAAGCAATTGGTTGCGTTATCAGAAAAATGCGGCCCGACAATGGAGAAACACCAATACCCGTTACAATTCCAGTCTCACACAGGCCTATCGATTGTACACTCTGGCGCTCGCCGGACAACCCGAATTATCGGCCATGAACCGGCTGCGGGAATCCAAAGACCTGAGCAACGATGCCAAATGGAGACTTGCGGCTGCCTATGCTTTAGCCGGAAAGAAAAAAGTAGCTCAGGATATTGCGGCTACAGCCAATATAAATTTCAAACCTGAAAATTACGATTACCACACCTACGGTTCTCCTTTCAGAAACAAGGCCATGGCACTGGAAACTATGGTTGCACTGGGGGATCCAAAACAAAGGGAGATGGCAATTTCACTCGCCAAAGAACTATCCTCCCAGCGTTGGTACAGTACTCAGGAAACCGCCTTCGGACTCTTAGCCATGGGTAAAATGGTGGAGAAAAATGGTGGGAAAGCGCTGGAACTTTCTTATACCCAAAACGGAAAAACGATCACTATCAATACGAATCGGGCCGTGGCCCAGCGGGAAATTTCCGTGGCTATGGGAAGCAATTCGGTCTCTGTGAGCAATAACAAAGGAAATCTGGTCTTTGTGACTCTCTCTCAAAAAGGAAAATTACCTCTGGGAGACGAACTTGCCGAACGCAAGAATATAGGTCTAAAAGCAGAATATCTGGACGCTGAGGGCAATCCGCTGGACATCACCAATCTCCGTCAGGGCACCGAAATTATTGCCAAAGTGGTGGTGACCAATACGTCCAATGACTATGTGGATAACGTGGCGCTCACCAAGATCTTTCCCAGTGGTTGGGAGATCGTGAATACCAGTTTTACTGAATTGGGCGGCGGAGCCAAAGGCAATGCCCGATATACCGATATTCGTGACGACCGGGTAAATTTCTATTTTGAACTTCCCGCAAAAAAATCGAAAGTATTTACGGTAAAGCTGAATGCTTCCTATCTCGGAACCTATTATTTGCCGGGAACACAGATCGAAGCCATGTACGACAATAATTATTATGCCAGAAATAAGGGAATTTGGATAACCGTTTCCCAATAAATATGATAGCTTTTCGGATACAATGAATCGAGTTAATCAATATATCAAATCAGGCGTAGGGAAGCACAAGTTCAAATTGAGCTTGTTGCTACTCCTGTTCGTACTTTGGTTATTTTGTCTCCCAAAACCGCTGTTTAAAGATCCTACTTCCTCGGTGATTGAAAGCAGGGAGGGTAGGATGCTGGGCGCCAGGATCGCCGGGGACGGACAATATCGGTTTCCGAAGATAGACTCGGTTCCCTTTCGTTTTGAGCAAGCCATTTTGCTGTTTGAAGACGAATATTTCTATCAACACCCGGGGTTCAATCCCATATCCATGAGCAAAGCCATCTGGCAAAATCTTACCACCGAAAAACGACGTGGCGGAAGTACCCTCACCCAACAGGTGATCCGTCTTTCCCGAAAAAATAAAAGACGATCGTATGGTGAAAAATTGATCGAGGTCTTTATGGCAACACGACTGGAAGCAGGTTATTCCAAAGAAGATATTCTCACCTTCTATGCTTCCTATGCACCCTTTGGGGGAAATGTCGTGGGGCTCGAAACAGCTTCCTGGCGCTATTTTGGGATTCCTGCCAGCGAATTAAGTTGGGGGCAGGCTTCGGCGTTGGCGGTCTTGCCCAATGCGCCTTCCTTAATTTTTCCGGGAAAGAACGAGGAAATATTCAAAGCAAAACGGGATCGATTATTGCTGAAATTATTCGAAAACGAAATCATCGATGCAACCAGCTACCAACTGGCGCTGGACGAGCGGCTTCCCGGAAAACCCTTTCCCTTGCCTCAGGTGGCTTCCCATCTTTCAGAAAAAATAAAAAAACAATATCCGGGAGAGCGAGTGGTTACCACCATTGACTATCACCTGCAGCAAAAGGTGAATTCCATCGTGAGCGAACATCATGTTGCGCTGCGACAAAACGAGATCAATAATCTGGCGGTGCTCATTCTGGACGTCCAAACCCGGGAAGTGTTGGCTTATGTGGGAAACGCGCCCACAACAATGGAAAACAATAATTATGTCGATATTATTGACAAAGCGCGCAGTACAGGCAGTATTTTAAAACCCTTTTTATACGCCTCGGCTTTGGATGGGGGCGATTTGCTCCCCAATACCCTGCTAGCCGATGTGCCCCTGGTCATCAACGGGTATAGTCCTAAAAATTTCAACAACCGTTTCAACGGATCGGTGCCGGCAAGTGAGGCCTTATCGCGCTCCCTCAATATTCCCGCAGTGCGCTTGCTAAGGCAGTACGGCTTGCAACGATTCCACAATCGCTTGCAGGAAATGAACTTTCACCAAATTGACAAACCTGCCAATTATTACGGCCTATCGCTCATTTTAGGGGGTGCCGAAAGTTCTTTGTGGGATATCACCAAGGCGTATGCGGGAATGGCTTCCACCCTGAATTATTTCAACACCTCATCCAGTGAGTACCGCGAAACGGAGTTTATGGAACCCAGTCTTGTCAAAGACGTGCCTGTTTCCTTCGGAAAAAATCAAGCCCCAGCCCCTGTTGTAAATGCTGCTGCCATCTATGAAACCTTCGAAGCCATGCAAAATGTGAATCGGCCGGAAGGCGAAGAAAACTGGCAGTATTTCAGCCATTCGCAACCCATTGCGTGGAAGACCGGAACCAGTTTTGGGTTTAAAGACGCCTGGGCTGTTGGGGTAACTTCTCAATACGCCATTGGTGTTTGGGCAGGAAATGCCGACGGGGAAGGGCGCCCCGGACTCACAGGAATCCAGGCAGCGGCACCCGTGCTATTCGATGTGCTAGATGTTTTGCCCAAAAGTGAATGGTTCACGGTGCCCTATGACGAAATGGTGGAAGCCGAGCTGTGTCAAAAAAGTGGTCATCTCGCAGGCGTATTTTGCGAGGAATTGGTTTCCGAATTTATTCCGAAAAACGGGATGAAGACTCCCCCATGTCCGTACCATCAAAAGGTCTTTTTGACAGCATCCGAAAATGCACGTGTCAACTCTTCCTGCTATCCTTTAGAAGATATGGTTCAAAAAAACTGGTTCGCCTTGCCGCCGGTTCAGGAATATTACTATGCCGCATTGCATCCCGAATACAAACCCCTTCCACCCTTTAAAAATGATTGTTTACGTGATGGAGAGCGGTTGATGGAGTTTATCTTTCCGAAGAAAAACGAAACCATTTTATTGTCCAAAGACTTCGATGCCAGCACCAATGAGATCATTTTTCAGCTTGCCCACCGCACCCCCGAAATCAAGGTTTATTGGTACCTCGATAGCACTTTTATAGGCGTTACCGAAACATTCCATGAACTGGCGCTGCAACCCCTGCCGGGAACCTATTTGCTGACTGCCGTAGATCAGGAAGGGAATGAAGTGAAGCAACGAGTGGAGATCGACAGGGCATAGATCTAAGTCATATGTAAGTTTGAGGGATTGCGATATCCATAGACAAGCGTGAGCATCTTTGGGCCAGGGTTCTCGATACGATTCGCCTGTGGCGAATCACTCGAACTGACAATGAATTCACTATTTTAGTGGATTCAATCCCTCCAAAAAAATGAAATCATTCGTTAACGTCGCCGCTATTCTTCTTCTTTTTACGTTCACCGGGGCTTGTCAAACCGAGCAGACCGGAGAGACCTCAGTTCCGGGTATTCTCCCAAAACCTCAACAAATGGAGGTTCGGGAGGGTCAGTTTACTTTGAATAAAAACACCGCTCTTGTCTACAATCCCGAATTTCAAATCGCAGCAGATTTTCTTCAGAATTATATAGCGAAAGGAGCAGGTTTTCAGCTTAAAGACGCCACCGGTTCCAGGGCCGATATTAGTTTCGAAAAAGACGCTTCATTACCTGCCGAAGGCTATTTACTGGACATTTCCGAAGAAAATATAACGATCAAAGCATCGGATGCCGGCGGTGCTTTTTATGCGGTTCAAACACTCAGGCAACTACTCCCGGTAGCATTGGAACGGCAGGGCAACCTAGCGTCTAAAACAGTTTCCGTTCGACAAGTGCTTATCACGGATGCTCCAAAATTCAACTACCGAGGCATGCACCTGGATGTAGCGCGGCATTTTTTTCCGAAGGAATTTATCAAGGAATATATTGCCAATCTATCGATGCTAAAAATGAACTACTTCCACTGGCATCTCACCGAAGACCAGGGGTGGCGCATTGAGATCAAACAATATCCCAAACTTACAACACATGCCGCCTACCGGGAGGAAACCCTCATAGGGCATTATAATGACTTCCCCACAGAAATTTGATGGGAAACGCTATGGCGGATTCTATACGCAGGAAGACATTAAAGAAATTGTTGCCTTTGCGGCAGAGCACAATGTAACTATCATTCCGGAGATAGAAATGCCGGGGCATGCTCAGGCCGCCATTAGTGCCTATCCTGAATTGGGTTGTACAGGTGAGACACGTTCCTGTAGCTACCAAATGGGGTGTTTTTGAAGACATCTACTGTCCCAATGAAAAAACATTTGCGTTTCTGAAGAATGTCCTTTCTGAAGTCATTGAACTATTTCCCGGGTGAATATATTCACATTGGCGGGGACGAGGCTCCCAAAAAACAATGGGAAAAATGTGATCATTGTCAGAAGCTGATCAAAGATCTCAACTTAAAAGATGAACACGGATTGCAAAGCTATTTTATTAAAGAAATGGAAGCTTTTGTCAATAGTAAAGGCAAAAAGATCATTGGTTGGGACGAGATTCTGGAGGGCGGTTTGGCTCCCAATGCAACCGTCATGTCATGGCGTGGAACCGAAGGCGGGATTGAAGCGGCTAAAGAACAGCACGATGTAATTATGACCCCGACATCGCATGCCTATTTCGATTATTATCAGGCGGAATACGACGGATGAACCCTTGGCTATTGGCGGGTTTTTACCCTTAAAAAAGTGTATAGTTTTAATCCTGTTCCCGAGGAATTAAACACAGAAGAAGCCAAATATGTCCTTGGTGCTCAGGGAAATCTTTGGACCGAATATATCCAGACCGACCGAACAGGTAGAATATATGGCATTTCCACGAATGCTTGCTATGAGTGAGGTGGTTTGGAGTGGTGCTTCGGAAGATATTGAAACAGGATTATCAGATTTCCTGTCGCAGACTGGAACCTTTTATGGAACGTTTGGATGCACTAAATATCAATTATGCGAATCATTTATATGAAATTTCGGGAAAGGTGGTGAAGCGTGACGGCGGTATTTTTTATGAACTGAAAACGCCCATCGCTGGAAGGAAAATAGTGTACACTACCAATTTTTCTTCAGAAGAAAAAGTGTACGAAG
>CAWECU010000011.1:0-146201 GCA_963807685.1 uncultured Flavobacteriaceae bacterium
TAAGGTGACATGTCTTCAACATGCCGGGTTGCCCCATTCGGAAATCTGCGGATCAATTTGTATGTGCCAATCCCCGCAGCTTATCGCAGCTTATCACGTCCTTCTTCGCCTCTGAGAGCCTAGGCATTCCCCATACGCCCTTACTTTGCTTATTGTACTTTTTGCTCTTTTAATGAGTTATATTCAATGTAGTGTACCTCTTGATACACTTCAATTATTATTGCTTTTCTCGTATTTCTTTTTCCAATATGTCAATGAACGGTCTGGACCTCTAAATGTCGAATCGCAAGCTCTTAGAATCGCTCTTTGATTATGTAACACTTAAATTATGTCCTTGGTGGAGAATATCGGAGTCGAACCGATGACCTCCTGCGTGCAAGGCAGGCGCTCTAGCCAGCTGAGCTAATCCCCCATGTACTGTCAGTTGGCAGTGTTCAGTTGCCAGTCGGCAGTTTGTGGTAGCACAACCTCCAGAATTTCCTAATTTTCAATATATTAATATGAACGTATCATAACTCATAGTTACTATTAACTAATAACTACTCACTATTAACTCGCAGCTTCGCTGCGCAGTAGTCTCAGGCAGACTCGAACTGCCGACCTCTACATTATCAGTGTAGCGCTCTAACCAGCTGAGCTATGAGACTTGCTCTTAGTTGATGGTTGGTGGTTGATCATTGATAGTTTCCCATAAACTAACAACCAAAAACTAACAACTAATTATATATAAAATTGACAGCTAAACTAAATAAGACCAAGATCCTTTTAAAGAATCTTATCGTCGTATACTTCTCCTAACTAAACCCGAAGGCTCAGAAAGGCAAAGCTCTAGAAAGGAGGTGTTCCAGCCGCACCTTCCGGTACGGCTACCTTGTTACGACTTAGCCCCAGTTACCAGTTTTACCCTAGGCAGCTCCTTGCGGTCACCGACTTCAGGTACTCCCAGCTTCCATGGCTTGACGGGCGGTGTGTACAAGGCCCGGGAACGTATTCACCGGATCATGGCTGATATCCGATTACTAGCGATTCCAGCTTCACGGAGTCGAGTTGCAGACTCCGATCCGAACTGAGACCGATTTTAAGGATTCGCTCCTACTCGCGTAGTGGCTGCCCTCTGTATCGGCCATTGTAGCACGTGTGTAGCCCAGGACGTAAGGGCCGTGATGATTTGACGTCATCCCCACCTTCCTCACGGTTTGCACTGGCAGTCTTGTTAGAGTTCCCGACATGACTCGCTGGCAACTAACAACAGGGGTTGCGCTCGTTATAGGACTTAACCTGACACCTCACGGCACGAGCTGACGACAACCATGCAGCACCTTGTAATGCGCCCGAAGGAAAAGGTGTTTCCACCCCTGTCGCACTACATTTAAGCCCTGGTAAGGTTCCTCGCGTATCATCGAATTAAACCACATGCTCCACCGCTTGTGCGGGCCCCCGTCAATTCCTTTGAGTTTCATTCTTGCGAACGTACTCCCCAGGTGGGTTACTTATCACTTTCGCTTAGCCACTCAATCCGAAGATCGAACAGCTAGTAACCATCGTTTACGGCGTGGACTACCAGGGTATCTAATCCTGTTCGCTCCCCACGCTTTCGTCCATCAGCGTCAATATATTGTTAGTGATCTGCCTTCGCAATTGGTATTCTATGTAATATCTATGCATTTCACCGCTACACTACATATTCTAACCACTTCACAATAATTCAAGACAACCAGTTTCAAAGGCAATTTTACGGTTGAGCCGCAAACTTTCACCTCTGACTTAGTTGCCCGCCTACGGACCCTTTAAACCCAATGATTCCGGATAACGCTTGGATCCTCCGTATTACCGCGGCTGCTGGCACGGAGTTAGCCGATCCTTATTCTTACAGTACCGTCAAGCTCCCTCACGAGGGAGTGTTTCTTCCTGTATAAAAGCAGTTTACAACCCATAGGGCAGTCTTCCTGCACGCGGCATGGCTGGATCAGAGTTGCTCTCCATTGTCCAATATTCCTCACTGCTGCCTCCCGTAGGAGTCTGGTCCGTGTCTCAGTACCAGTGTGGGGGATCCCCCTCTCAGGGCCCCTACCTATCGTAGTCTTGGTGTGCCGTTACCACACCAACTAACTAATAGGACGCATACTCATCTTGTACCGTAACCTTTACTATATTAATGATGCCAAAAATATAGACTATAGGGTCTTAATCTTCGTTTCCAAAGGCTATCCCCTAGTACAAGGTAGATTGTATACGCGTTACGCACCCGTGCGCCGGTCGTCAGCGGGAGCAAGCTCCCCTGTTACCCCTCGACTTGCATGTGTTAGGCCTGCCGCTAGCGTTCATCCTGAGCCAGGATCAAACTCTTCATCGTATATTCTTAAATAATATTTATACAACTAATAAGTCCTCAAAAGAATCTCAGAAATGTCTTACTTAGTTTAGTTCTTTGTAA
Source organism: uncultured Flavobacteriaceae bacterium (assembly GCA_963807685.1). Lineage (GTDB taxonomy): Bacteria > Bacteroidota > Bacteroidia > Flavobacteriales > Flavobacteriaceae > Aureisphaera. The sequence goes on from CAWECU010000011.1 coordinate 2,435, forward strand.
ATAAAAAATAACCGATCATAAATGACCAATCATCCCCTAAATACGCTGTCAATTTCAATATGTCAAATAACTGATGTTCTCAAAAAAAATCGCTACTTAGAAACTCGTGTTTTTGCATTCACTCATTCTTTTTGCGGGTGCAAACTTACAACAGTTTTTTAAACCTACAATACTTTTTAAAAAATAATTTCAGAATAATTCAGGCCGTTGCATTCACGTCACTTTTTTAGGAAATAATTTCCTTTTCAAAGCGGCTGCAAAGATAATTTGCTTTTCGGTTTGCGCAAACATAATCGCAACTTTTTTTGAGGCTTTTTTCTCTCATTTTAGCAATGCTTTGAAACACTCAACATTAGCTCGCAAACTTTTTTTTTCGCTAGGGCTTTACCTATTTATATATACCATTTTTGTCGCAACTGAGTTTGGGATAGCAGCAACGTCCTCTCCATCTTCCACACAAGCGAATAACGAAGGGCACAGCACATAGTCTACTTATCGTCAAGCAAGTTCGATAAGTAGGGAAACATCCTGCACTTTCACTGTAGCTAAGGATCATAGGATTTACCCGCAACCTAATCTTGAATTTAAGAAAATAATAAAGGATACTTTGGTTATTGTAAACCGCCGAAACTCGTAGTATCTTTGCCGACTAATTACTGAACCTATGATCGCAATCGAATTACCCGATGGAAGTATAAAAAATATGGAAGCCGGCACAAGTCCCATGGATGTGGCGCTAAGTATTAGTGAGGGGCTGGCGCGTAACGTTATATCTGCCGCCTTTAACGGTGAGATAGTGGAAACTTCTACCCCTTTGCATACGGATGGTACTTTGGTTTTGTTTACCTGGCGGGATGATGCAGGTAAAAAGGCGTTCTGGCATTCTTCCGCACATATTCTGGCGCAGGCATTGGAGGCGTTGTACCCCGGGGTAAAACTTTGGGTTGGTCCTGCCATCGAAAACGGTTTTTACTACGATGTGGATTTGGGCGATCAGGTTATTTCGGAGAAAGATTTTAAGGAGATTGAGGATAAAATGCTGGAAATTGCCCGAGGAAAGTACGATTTTAAAATGCGAGAAGTCTCCAAGGCAGAGGCACTATCTTATTATACCGGCTCCAATGAGTACAAGGTAGAATTGATTGAGGGACTGGAAGACGGCGATATCACGTTTTGTGACCATGATACGTTTACCGATCTGTGCCGAGGAGGCCATATTCCGAATACCGGAATTGTGAAGGCGACTAAGATACTTAGTGTGGCCGGGGCCTATTATAAGGGTGATGAAAATAACAAGCAACTTACACGAGTATACGGAATTACATTTCCGAAGCAAAAGGAATTGACAGAATACCTGGAACTGCTGGAAGAGGCCAAAAGAAGAGATCACAGAAAACTTGGAAAAGAGCTTCAACTCTTTACTTTCTCTCAACGCGTTGGACAAGGCTTGCCACTCTGGTTACCCAAGGGAGCGGCCTTACGGGAGCGATTGGAAAATTTTCTTAAAAAAGCACAGAAAAAAGCGGGGTACGAGATGGTGGTCACTCCTCATATTGGTCAAAAAGAATTATATGTCACTTCGGGACATTATGACAAATATGGAGAAGATAGTTTTCAACCCATAAAAACTCCCAAAGAGAATGAAGAGTTTCTTTTGAAACCGATGAACTGTCCGCACCACTGTGAAATTTATAATGACAGTCCCTGGTCTTATAAGGATCTTCCAAAACGCTATGCCGAATTTGGAACCGTTTACCGTTATGAACAAAGCGGAGAACTTCACGGTCTGACCCGGGTACGTGGTTTTACACAGGATGATGCCCACATTTTTTGTACGCCGGATCAATTGGACCAGGAATTTAAGAATGTCATTGACCTGGTTTTATATGTATTTGGCTCCTTAGGGTTTGAAAATTTTTCCACACAGGTTTCCGTGAGGGATCCTGAAAATCCGGAAAAGTATATTGGCGATGTTGCCAATTGGGAAAAAGCCGAACAGGCGATCATCAATGCGGCAGAAGATAAAGGTCTGGATTATGTAATCGAGACCGGGGAAGCTGCTTTCTATGGCCCCAAACTGGATTTCATGGTTAAGGATGCCCTGGGAAGACAATGGCAGTTGGGTACGATACAGGTAGATTACAATTTACCGGAACGTTTTGATCTAACATACAAGGGTAGTGATAATGAATTACACCGGCCGGTAATGATCCATCGTGCTCCTTTTGGTAGCATGGAACGTTTTATCGCGATTCTACTGGAACATACCGGTGGTAATTTCCCATTATGGCTTATCCCGGAACAGGTGAGTATCCTATCATTAAGCGAAAAATATGAGAAATACGCTCAAAAAGTTTTAACTTTGTTAGAAAATGACGAAATTCGCGCCCTTGTTGACAATAGAAACGAGACGATTGGCCGAAAAATACGGGAGGCAGAGATGAATAAAATCCCATTTATGTTGATCGTTGGAGAGCAGGAAGAAAAGGATGGCACGGTCTCTGTAAGGAAACACGGTCAAGGAGATGTGGGTACTATGAAGGTGAAAGAGTTTGCAAAAATGATCACCGACGAGATACAACACACCCTAAAAGAATTTAACGTTTAATCAACTTGTCGTAAGACAGGTCTAATATTTTTAGTCATAGCTATACGAAGAAAAAGAAGTCGTGGCCCAGCCAGAATCATTAAAGAGGATAAACACCGCATTAATGAAAAAATTCGCGCTCAAGAAGTACGCCTAGTTGGCGACAACGTAGAGGTAGGGGTATATCCCCTAAAAACTGCGTTGGAGTTAGCCAGCGAGCAGGAAGTTGACCTTGTGGAAATTTCCCCAGATGCATCCCCACCGGTTTGCAAAATAATGGATTATAAGAAATTTGTTTACGAGCAGAAAAAGCGGGAAAAGGCTTTAAAGTCAAAGGCGACTAAAGTTACGATTAAAGAAATTAGATTTGGTCCTAATACAGATGACCACGATTACGAATTCAAGAAAAAGCACGGGGAAAAATTCTTAAAGGATGGAGCAAAACTGAAGGCTTATGTCTTCTTTAAAGGTCGTTCCATCATATACAAGGATCAGGGAGAGATACTTTTGTTGCGTTTGGCAACAGACCTTGAGGATTTTGGGAAAGTAGAACAAATGCCGAAATTGGAAGGAAAGCGAATGACGATGTTTCTCGCCCCTAAAAAGAAATAATCTCCGAAGGGAGTCATTATAATCCACCTCTGCCAAAGGCTATGGTGGATATAGAAAAGAAACCCGCCTAGGCCAAAGCTTCGGAGGACAATGCGAAATAATAAAAAAAGTAGGAAAGATGCCTAAACAAAAAACAAAATCCAGTGCCAAGAAGCGATTTAAGCTTACAGGTACCGGTAAAATCAAAAGAAAGCACGCGTTTAAGAGTCATATCTTAACCAAGAAGTCTAAGAAACGTAAGCTTGCTCTAACTCATGCTACCACGGTAAGTAAGAGTGATGAGAGTAATGTTAAGCAAATGCTTCGTTTGAAGTAGTTATTTAACCGGTTAAAACAATTTAATAGAACCCTGGAGTAGCGCATTGAAAGTATTCAAGTAATTGGGTCGCCTACTACAAAAAACATGTAAATTATGCCAAGATCAGTAAATTCAGTTGCGAAGAGGGCCCGAAGAAAAAAGGTTATCAAGCAGGCCAAAGGATACTTTGGAAGACGTAAAAATGTATGGACTGTTGCAAAAAATGCCGTTGATAAGGCAATGCAATATTCGTACAGAGACCGTCGTAACAAAAAGAGAACGTTTCGCGCTTTATGGATCACCCGTATCAATGCAGGTGCCCGTGAACACGGAATGTCTTACTCACAGTTTATGGGTAAACTAAAAGCTAATGAAATCGAATTGAACCGTAAGGTACTTGCCGATTTAGCAATGAACCACCCGGAAGCTTTTGAGGCAATTGTAAAAAAAGTAAAATAGGGCGAAAGCCTATTCATAACAACATTATTTCGCTGCAAACCCGCTCGTTGAGCGGGTTTTTTGTTGTGGTAAAATGAATTGATCAAAATCCGGCAACCTTTAAACTGTCGGTTTTATGATATTTATTTGAGTTGTTAAGAGAGTACGGTTACATCAAAATAAGTAGGGACGAGACCTGAAAAAACTGTGATTAATATCTCAAGGGTTTAGGTTTTCTGCTTTTTCTTTTTAGCAGCAGGAAACAACACGTTGTTCAATATCAACCTATATCCGGGAGAATTGGGGTGCAATGCCAGTTCGGTTTTGGCATCCCCTACTCGATGCTGATAGTCCTCGGGATCATGGCCACCGTAAAAGGTGAAAAACCCTTTTCCTCGAATTCCGTGAATATATCGGGCTTCTCCATTGGTTTTGGTCTCTCCCATCACTAACACATTCGCCTTTACGTTCTTGCGGTCAAACGAAGTGGTTTGTCCCATAAATCCCTTGACCAAAGAGGTATGATTTTGAACCAACATGCAAGGGATGGGATCCCATTTGGCCGAGTAATCCATTAAGGAGAAATAGTCCATCTCCTTCCTGATAGTTCTTTTGGTCGTCATATCGATGGAAGAGAACTCGTAGACCATGGGACTGCGCTCCAGAATAAAATCCTTAAAGGCGAAAGTACGGTTGAAATCGATCTTACTTTGATAACCCGATTCGCTGGGATCTCCGTCAAACATGGGCTCACAGATGTCTACTCCTTCCGCAGCAAGTGCAATGTCGAAGCTATCCGTAGCACTACACATGGCAAACATAAAGCCGCCACCAATTACATAGTCTCTTATTTTGAGCGATACATCTCTTTTTGCTTCGGAAACCTTATCATATCCCAATTTTGTTGCCAGTGCTTCCGATTCCTTTTTATGCTGGATATACCAGGGAGCGGAACGATACGCCCTGTAAAACTTACCGTATTGCCCGGTAAAATCCTCGTGGTGCAAATGCAGCCAATCGTACAATAACAAGTGATCACTCAAAACCTCCTCATCGTACACCACTTCGTAAGGGATTTCAGCATAGGTCAACACCATGGTTACCGCATCATCCCAGGGCTGATTTCCCTTTGGAGAATACACCGCAATTTTGGGTGCTTTCTCAAGAACCACGGCTTCCATATTCTGTGACGGACTGCTAATTTCCTCAAGGATCTGATTGGCTTGAGAGTTACTAATCACCTCAAAAGAAACGCCTCGTATTTGACATTCTTTTCGAATCTCTTCGGAATCGGGCAGTAAAAAGGAACCACCACGATAGTTGAGCAGCCATTTGGCCTTTAACTGGCGTTCCAAGGTCCAATATGTAATTCCGTAGGCCTTGAGGTGTTCGGCCTGACTTTCGGCATCCATGGGTATTAAAATATAGGAGGCAAAGCTGTGTACCGAAAAGAAAAGGGCAAAAATAAGAAGTATCAATCGCGTCATGTCGCTAAGATAACGACAAAAGTTGAGCCAAAGTTTTAAAAAATAGATAAAAGATTGCTTTGTTTTTAGATGGTGGATCGCTTCATTGACCGATTTGACAGAACAGGGCAACGCTTAGAACGGAATGTCGTCGTCGCCATCTGCGGAAGACAGCTCATCGTTCATAGAGCTTCCGAAGGCCTCATTGGCAGAGGGAAGATGGTCGGTTTTAAAGGTGTCATCGTTGGCCGCATCATTCATTCTTGAGTGAAATTCTCCGGTGAAATCAAAGGTTTCCAGATTTTCAAAACGTCCCAGATGCCCGATAAACTTCAATCGAATTTCGTCCAAACCACCATTTCTGTGTTTGGCGACAATAAATTCACCTTGTCCAGCCGTTGGCGTACGTTCTTCATCGTCCCATTCGTCGATCTTGTAGTATTCGGGTCGGTAGATAAAGGAAACAATATCGGCATCCTGTTCAATGGCACCAGACTCGCGCAGGTCACTTAATAGTGGACGCTTACTACCTCCACGTGTTTCCACTGCTCGTGATAACTGGGAAAGTGCGACCACGGGAACATTCAATTCTTTTGCCAGCGCTTTTAAGTTTCGGGAAATCGTCGAAATTTCCTGCTCTCTGTTTCCTCCTTTTTGGGAACCGCCTGTAGTCATTAACTGCAGGTAATCGATCATAATTATTCTGATCCCGTGCTGCGATACCAAACGTCGAGCTTTTGCACGAAGGTCGAAAATAGAAAGCGAAGGTGTATCGTCAATAAAAAGAGGTGCTTTTTCGAGGCCTTTTACTTTTACGTTCAATTGCTCCCATTCGTGTTTCTCGAGATTTCCGGTTCTCAGTTTTTCTGAAGAAAGTCCGGTTTCCGAAGATATCAAACGCGTAATCAATTGTACCGAAGACATCTCACAAGAGAAAAAAGCGACAGGAACATTGTGTTCCACGGCCATATTTCTAGCCATCGACAGCGTCAATGCAGTTTTACCCATACCTGGACGAGCCGCGATAATGATCAAATCACTAGGCTGCCAGCCCGAAGTTAATTTGTCCACTTGAGTAAATCCTGAAGGGATACCCGACAAGCCTTCTTTATTCGCAATTTCCTCAATGCGTTTCTTGGCCTGAATCACCAAATTTTGAGCCGATTCAGAGGAGCGTTTGATATTGCCCTGGGTGATCTCGTACAACTTAGCTTCGGCGTTGTCCAGCAGGTCAAAAACGTCGGTTCCATCGTCATAAGACTCCTCGATGATCTCGCTCGAAATCTTAATCAAACGACGCTGAATGAACTTCTGTAAAATGATGCGTGCATGAAACTCAATATGGGCCGATGAGGACACTTTTTGCGTCAATTGGATCAAATAAAACTCACCCCCAACCAGATCCAACTTTTTTTCCTTCTTTAAACGTGCTGAAACGGTTAATAAGTCAACAGGCTCGCTATTTTCGAACAAATTGAATATGGCTTCAAATATGTGTTTGTGGGCCTCCTTGTAGAAGGCATCGGGGTGGAGGATGTCTATCACTTCATCGACACCTTTTTTGTCAATCATCATCGCGCCTAGCACAACTTCCTCTAAATCAGTTGCTTGCGGAGGTATTTTTCCTTTTTCCAAAGAAATCACCTGAGAAGTTCTTGGGGTGAATGAAGTGCGAGGTTTTATAGATTCCATGGGACGAATGTAAATAAATTGTTACGGACAGTCGGTAATTTTAAAATTTCGATGTCCACCGGTAGTTAACAATTTAACTGTTGACAACTTATAAATATTGTTAATAAAGATAAAAAAAATCCGGGTTAATACCTCCGGATTTTGAAAAGACTTGCTATTGCTGAAACTATCCCTTGAATACTCCCATTTCAGAATATTTTTCCATTCGCTGCCCCACCAATTCTTTTGGTGATAAGTCTTTTAATTCGGTATACACTTTGGAAATGTTTTTGGCGACTTCTAAAAATGTTTTTTCGCGATCGCTATGGGCTCCTCCTAAGGGTTCTTTTACAATTTGGTCGATCAATTTGAGTTTTTTCATATCGGTTGCTGTGAGCTTAAGGGCTTCGGCTGCTTGTTCCTTGAATTCCCAACTGCGCCATAAAATAGAAGAGCAACTTTCCGGAGAAATTACCGAATACCAGGTATTTTCAAGCATCAGCACCCGGTCCCCAACTCCAATTCCCAGGGCACCGCCACTGGCACCTTCTCCAATGATGACTACAATGATAGGTACTTTCAAACGGGTCATTTCTAAAATATTGCGGGCAATTGCCTCTCCCTGTCCGCGTTCCTCAGCTTCCAGTCCCGGATAGGCCCCCGGAGTGTCGATCAAGGTTACGACGGGAACTCCAAATTTTTCTGCAGATTTCATCAAGCGCAGGGCTTTTCGGTATCCTTCCGGATTTGCCATCCCAAAGTTTCGATATTGTCGGGTTTTGGTGTTATACCCTTTTTGTTGCCCAATAAACATATAGCTTTGGTCACCAATTTTTCCCAAACCGCCTATCATGGCCTTATCGTCTTTAAAACCGCGATCTCCGTGCAGTTCTAAAAAAGAATCTCCGCAAATTGCATTAATATAATCCAATGTGTAGGGACGGTTGGGGTGACGTGACAATTGAACTCGTTGCCAAGGGGTTAAATTCTTATAAATCTCCTTTTTGGTCTCGTTGAGTTTTTTTTCTATCTGAGTACAGGTGTTGCTTACATCGACATCGCTCTCCTCGCCTATCTGGCAGGCCTTATCATATTGCTCCTGTAATTCCTTAATGGGTAATTCAAATTCAAGATATTCCATACGGTTGAATCTTCGGTTTGTTTAGGTAGTAACCGCAAAGATAAAACTTTGTTGTTAGCTTGGGGATATTCGGTTATTATTTCTTCGGAAATAGATTTTTACAATTCCGTTTGCGACTACGGTGATAAGAATGATCAAGGCTCCGTAATAAAATTGAGGCTGCATCTTTTCAGAATCCTTCAAAATAATAAGGGCCAGAATGATCCCGTAGACCGGTTCCATATTATAGGTAAGCATTACAGTGTAAGGGCTAATCCACTTCATGATATGCACTGCCGCAATAAAAGCATAGGCGGTACATACCGAGGCCAAAATAAGCAGGTAGATCCAATCGGAAGCCATTAAGGAGAAAAACCCGGTGGTAAACTCACCTCCTGCCCAAAGGAACAGGCTTACAAATACAGTGCCGGCAGCCATCTCATAGAAGGATATAGCGATGGGGTTGTGCTTGATGCGAAGTTTTCCATTGATTACAGAAAACAACCCGCCCAAAAAGGCAGACGCCAAGGCCAATAGTATGCCCGAGACATATTCGGTTTCTATTCTGAAAATGATATACAAACCCGCAATCGCCATGATTCCGAAGAACACCTCATAGCCATAAACTTTTCGCTTAAAAAAAATAGGTTCCAGAAAGGAAGCGAAAAAAGCACCACTGGAGATCACTGCCAGCGTAATTGAAACGTTTGAAACCTTTATAGCCATAAAGAAGGTGATCCAATGCAATGAAATGATAAGGCCAACCACGCAAAAGCTGGCAATGGCCTTTTTTGAGAACCTCATGTTGACCTTCCGCACTTTTACAAACACAAAAATGAGCAGCGAAGCAATGGCCATTCGATACCACACCAGTGGAAGCGCCTCGATAGAAATTAACTTGCCCAGTACAGCCGTAAAGCCCGCGATGAAGACTAAAAAATGTAGATGCCCGTAATGAAGCAGTTTATCTCTTTGCATTCCTTAGTAAATAAATGGCCAAAATACCAAAAACGAAATTGGGGAACCAGGTGGCTACAAACGGTGAAAAACTGCTCTGTTCGGCCATGGTGCCAAATATTTTATCGAAGAAAATAAAACACATTCCAATGGCTATGCCAATCGCCAAATTCACTCCCATCCCACCCCGTCTTCGAACCGATGAAACAGCCACGGCAATAATGGTAAGAATATAGGCGGAAACGGGTAAGCTCCATCTTTTGTAGCGAACCACTTCGTAGCGATTGATATAATTGGACCCTTTTGCTTTTTCCCGTTTGATAAATTTGTTGAGCTCATTGAAATTCAACGTTTCCGCAATGTAGCGCACCGGGGTTAGGTCCTCCATTTCGAAAGAAAACAAGGTATCCTTTTTTGGGAGATTGATCAGCAAATCTTCCTCGGCTCCGATCATTCGCTTGGAATAACCAAACATGGTATAACTGCTATCCTTTTTGTTGAACTTGATGCGACTCGCAGAAATTTTAAAGGTCATCTTATTGCCTTCAAAATGCTCGAGTGTAAAATTACTGCCCGAACTTTCGGTTACATTAAAATAACTTACATAAATATATTCTTTGTCGTTGATCTGGCGGAACACATTACTTTGATCCATAGCACTTTTACCCTTCTTCAGATGGTTGTAAGTGAATTCATTATACCCCTTACTGGCAATAGGTGCCAGATAATTTCCAAGTACAAAAGCGCCAATGCAGACTATGGTAGCTCCTATCATATACGGACGTAAAAACCTGTAGTAGGAAACACCACTGCTCAAAAAGGCAATGACTTCGGTGTTATTGGCCAATTTGGAGGTAAACCAGATTACTGAAAGGAATAAAAACAGAGGGAACAACAAATTTGCGAAGTAGACAGTGAAATCCAAATAGTACAGCAGGATATCTGCCAATGGAACTTCATTGGCAAGCATTTTGTCAATTTTCTCAGCCAGGTTAACCGTGATCCCAATGGGTATGAAAAGCAACAACAACAGGAGGAACGTCCCCAAATACTGCTTTAATATGTATTTATCAAGGATGCTTAGCATTTATAAACGTTTGTCCATTTGTTGTACCATGGCGTTCTTCCAAGTGGCAAAATCTCCCGCTAAGATATGTTTTCTGGCCTCACGAACCAACCAAAGGTAGAATCCCAAATTGTGGATTGTTGCGATCTGTCTTCCCAACATTTCATTCACCGTGAACAGGTGCCGTAAATAGGCTTTACTGTAGGCCGTATCCACCCAGGTAATATCCATCTCATCCACAGCAGAGAAATCGTCTTCCCACTTTTTATTTTTAATATTAATGGTTCCGTGGGCCGTAAACAACATTCCATTTCGTCCGTTGCGCGTAGGCATAACACAGTCGAACATATCGATACCCAGGGCGATATTCTCCAGGATATTGATAGGTGTACCCACTCCCATCAAATAACGTGGTTTGTCTTCTGGAAGGATTTCTGTAACGACTTCGGTCATTGCGTACATTTCCTCAGCCGGTTCTCCCACTGAAAGTCCTCCAATAGCATTTCCTTCGGCTCCCACTGAAGCTATATACTCTGCAGATTGCTTCCGAAGATCTTTATAGGTACTTCCCTGCACGATGGGAAAAAAGAACTGCTCAAAATCGTATTTAAACGGTGTTTTTTCGAGGTGTGTGATGCAGCGATCCAACCAACGGTGGGTCATGTGCATGGAACGTTTGGCATAATCATAATCGCAGGGATAGGGGGTGCATTCATCAAAAGCCATGATAATATCTGCCCCAATGGAGCGCTGGAGTTCCATCACGCGTTCGGGAGTAAAAAAGTGCATGCTTCCGTCGATATGCGATTTAAACTTTACCCCTTCTTCTTTGATCTTGCGATTTGCCGAAAGTGAATATACCTGATATCCCCCGCTGTCGGTAAGAATGTTTCGGTCCCAGTTCATGAACTTGTGAAGCCCCCCCGCCTTTTCCAGGATCTCAATCTGAGGCCGCAGGAACAAATGATAGGTATTTCCCAAAATAATATCGGGATTGATTTCTTCAGCCAATTCTTTTTGATGTACCCCTTTCACCGTACCCACTGTACCAACAGGCATAAAAATAGGCGTTTCCACCTTTCCGTGAGCGAGCGTTATGGTGCCCGCACGTGCCTTAGTACCCGGGTCTTTAGCTTCCAGTTTGAATTGCATGCAACGATGATTATATGGGAAGCAAAGATAGAAGGAATTACGGGTTTGTATGGTAAAGAAATGTTAGACTTTCAAAAATAAAGAACTGCCTTTTGGGTGGTGAGCCTTATTTTTATTCTGAAGAAAATGTGTATTCACAGCTATCCTTTCGCTTAAAATTCGCGAACCGCGAACTGCTGTTAACAAAACTCAAAAATCGTTGATAAGTGGGCTATGTTCTTCTTTGCAGCCCTTACTGAAAAGCTTACTTTTGACACTGAAAAATCAACAATCTATGCCAGACCTTACCCAATTAAATGACCTTGTTACACAAGTTCGTCGGGATATTTTAAGACAGGTGCACAAAGTAAATTCCGGTCATCCGGGGGGATCTCTGGGCTGCACCGAATTTTTTGTCGCCCTTTTCCAAGTACTCATGGATCGAAAAGACGGTTTTGATATGGATGGGAAAGATGAAGATATTTTCTTCCTTTCCAATGGCCATATTTCTCCTGTTTTTTACAGCGTCCTTTCTCGATCGGGCTATTTTCCCGTCGACGAATTGAACACCTTTCGATTGATCAATTCGCGTTTACAAGGGCATCCCACCACCCATGAAGGCCTGCCGGGAATACGAATGGCATCGGGATCACTGGGACAAGGTATTTCGGTATCCATAGGAGCGGCTTCCACCAAAAAACTCAATAACGATTCCCATATCGTCTATACGCTCTGCGGGGACGGGGAGTTGCAGGAAGGACAAAACTGGGAAGCTATTATGTACGCCGCGGGCAATAATGTGGACAACCTCATTGTGACGGTGGACTACAACGGACAACAGATCGATGGGTCATTGGATTCGGTGCTTCCGCTTGGAAATTTAAAGGCGAAAATTGAAGCCTTTGGATGGGATGTCCTGGAAATTAAGGAGGGCAACGATCTGCAAGCCATCTTGGACGGAATGGTGGAGGCCAAGGCCAAAACAGGAAAAGGAAAACCCGTTTGTGTCCTACTTCATACAGTAATGGGGCATGGTGTCGATTTTATGATGCACACCCACGCCTGGCACGGAAAAGCGCCTAATGACGAACAACTGGAAATTGCCCTGGCTCAAAATCCGGAGACACTGGGAGATTATTAATTCTGAAACACAACTATGAAAAAATATATAGACTCAGGTAAAAAAGACACCCGCTCCGGATTTGGAGCCGGACTCACCCAATTGGGAAAAACAAATCCGGATGTAGTCGCCCTCTGTGCCGATCTCACCGGATCTCTAAAAATGGACGAGTTTAAGGCCAACCATCCCGAACGCTTTTTTCAGGTGGGAGTGGCGGAAGCCAACATGATCGGACTTGCAGCAGGAATGACCATTGGCGGGAAAATTCCGTTTACTGGAACATTTGCCAACTTTTCCACTGGCCGTGTCTATGATCAGATTCGCCAAAGCGTTGCATACAGTCATAAAAATGTGAAAATTTGCGCCTCACACGCCGGGGTAACTCTGGGAGAGGATGGTGCCACGCATCAAATTCTGGAGGATATTGGGTTGATGAAAATGTTACCGGGGATGACGGTGATCAATACCTGCGATTATAACCAAACCAAGGCTGCCACCCTGGCCATTGCCGAACATAAAGGCCCGGTCTATTTGCGTTTCGGACGGCCAAAAGTGGCCAACTTCACTCCTGAAGATCAAACCTTTGAAATTGGGAAAGCGGTGAAGCTACAGGAAGGAAACGATGTAACGATAATTGCCACAGGACACTTAGTCTGGGAGGCGTTACTGGCAGCAGAAACATTGCATGAGCAAGGAATTTCTGCCGAAGTCATCAATATTCACACCATCAAACCTCTGGACAAAAAATCCATACTCGATAGTGTTGCTAAGACAGGATGTGTTGTTACTGCCGAGGAACACAATTATTTAGGTGGTTTGGGAGAAAGCGTTGCTCGAGTATTATCCCAAAACGCTCCCAATCCTCAAGAATTTGTCGCGACCAACGATACCTTTGGAGAATCGGGAACCCCGGCGCAACTTATGGATAAATACGGTTTAAATGCTGAAGCCATCGTGAAGGCGGCAAAGAAAGTGATCGCAAGAAAATAGCATTTTTCTATCTCCTTTACCTAAAGTTAAGAACTAAAAAAACCTCGCTTTAACGAGGTTTTTTTTATATCCTATTTTGTCACCTTAACTATCTGAATCCAGATAATCAACGATCCCATCACCATCCGAATCGGGGAAGGTAATATTCCCTTCCGCATCGATCTCTATCTCGTCGGCGGTAGGTCTTCCATCGTTGTCGTCGTCCGCATCCACATAATTGGGAAGTTGATCCCCATCCGTATCGTCGTCTTCTTCCAGCATATTCATATTCAAATCTTCATTGATGGATAGAATTCCATCATTGTCCTGATCTCCTTCCACCACCCCGTATAAGCTAAAAGTAAAAATGAGTTGTGCATAGATGGGAATTTCAGAGCCTGCGGGTGGGTTCACATAGTACCCCAAGCCAGCTGGCATGAAAACTGCTCCTATTCCCGGGTTTACAGCCTCAATTGTTCCGTCGGTATTTACAATGATCTCTTCGGCCACATTGAACTCGACCAAGGCATCCTGGAAGCCATTCACAATAGCGGTAAGATCAAAACTTACGGGAACCACCGAGCCATCAAATAACTTGGTATATGGGATCGTGGATATTTCTTCATTGATATAAATACCTCCATAAGTCAACGTTGCAATATCGGGGAAATTAGGACTTTCGGTTCCGCCTCCTTGTTCAACATTGAGGTAATACAATTTATAAGTGACGCCATCGGCTACCCTGTCTTTCACCATCTTGGAGGACACCTGGGTGATCAATGCTGTTTTATCGGCATTATCTCCGGCGATGGTATCGAAAATTATTCGATAATCGAAGTTGGCAGGCGGATTTTCGAACTCTTCGTAGTTGTAAAAATGTGTCGCGAGATAATCTTCTATAATGGCTGTAGACAGTGGTGCTTCCTCTCCCCGGTCACGCGCAGGAACAAAATTGGTGGCTCCCCCATCATCACCTCCACAGGATTGGATCAAAACCAAGGCAATCACCACAAGGGGAAGTATAAAATAAACTTTCTTCATCTTCAATTTTTAGATGGCGCAAGATACAATTTTCCACTATTTTTGTATCTTATTTAACGCACTTTTAAGTGAGATTGTATGAGGATTGATAAATATCTTTGGTGTACCCGTTATTTCAAAACCAGGAATGTGGCAACCCAGGCTTGTAAAAAGAGTAGCATTCGTCTTAGGGAGGAGATTGTTAAGCCATCCCGGGAAGTGTTTCCCGGCGATATTATTTCAGTACGAAAAAATCAAATTAATTATACGCTGGAGGTATTGGCAATTCCGCCCAATCGCGTGGGAGCGAAGCTGGTAGGCTTGTACCGCACCGACACCACTCCCAAGGAAGCCTTTGAAAACCAGGAAGTACTGCAATACGCAAAAAGCTACTACCGCAAAAAAGGTGTGGGGCGCCCCACAAAGAAAGATCGCAGGGATCTGGAAGGTTTTGCCAATGATGAGGAAGAATAGACAATACGGTATTCACTATATTTGTATTTCGAAAAATATCACTTAGTTAAAAATAGTTCATGCAGGAATCCACGATCATTCTTACCAATAAGCAAATCATTCACAAAATAAAGCGAATGGCCTATCAGGTATATGAGTCGAACGTAAACGAAAAGGAAGTCATCATTGCCGGGATCAAAGAAAATGGATTTTTGTTGGCCAAAAAGATCAAAGTGGAAGTGGAAAAGATCTCCCCCATTCAGGTGACGCTTTGTGAGGTCTATATCGACAAAAAAAAGCCCACCAACCCTATAACGACTTCGTTGGAACTTTCCTCATTTAAGAATAAATCGTTATTGTTGGTCGATGACGTACTTTCCTCGGGGACTACTTTAATTTACGGAGTAAAGCACTTTTTAGAAGTTCCGTTAAAACAATTTAAAACGGCTGTGCTTGTGGATCGCAATCATAAAAAGTATCCGGTAAAGGCCGATTTCAAGGGCATTTCCCTTTCTACTTCCCTGAATGAAAACGTCTCTGTAGTTTTTGAGAGAAACAGCTGTACCGCCATTTTAGAATAACCGTAACACTAATTGCTCGACAATTTCTTTTTGAGACAGCGCGTCACAGTCCACAGTGATGTGAGCCTGGTTGTAGTAAAAAGAGCGTTCGAATAAATGTTTCCTTATAAAATCCTTCAACAATTCACGGGTTTGCAGATGCGCGATGAGCGGGCGTTCGGCTTTCTCCTGAAACAATCGGTGCGTTAGTGTTTCCAGGCTATTTTTCAGGTAAATGGAAACCAGATTTTCGCGAGCTTTCAGGTCGGCCATAATGGCACCGTAGCAGGGCGTACCTCCTCCGGTCGATAGTACAATTTTGTTTTTTTCTGAAAGGATTTCGGCAAGTACCACTGCTTCTTTATTTCGGAAATAGATTTCGCCTTTATCCCGAAAAATCTCCCCAATGGTAGCCTTTTCCGATGTAGCAATATAGTGATCCAGATCAATAAACTCATACTGAAGTGCTTCAGCAAGTAAGCTCCCCACTGAGGATTTACCGCTTCCCATATAGCCTAATAATACCAATTGCATAGTGGCAAATATCGTAATTACACAACGATAATTAAGGGCAAAAAATAAATATAAAATTTAATGTCAATAGTCTTGAATAATCAATAGAATGCTATTATATTTGCACCCGCCTACGCAAACAACTAGGTGTATGCTCCGGCGGGTGAAGGCCCGCCATTGATTTTTTGACCTGGTAGCTCAGTTGGTAGAGCATCTCCCTTTTAAGGAGAGGGTCCCGGGTTCGAGCCCCGGCCAGGTCACTTCAAAGATCTTTAATTACTCTAAAACCCTGCTAATTTTAAAAATTGGCAGGGTTTTGACGTTTTCGGAAATAATTAAAACCAAATAAGATTCAGAATGCTAATCAATGTGGAAACATTTCAGTAATTTAAACCCTTCTATTTTTTTTCAGAATAACCCACAACCAAAAGGAACATCCTATGAGTCCGTACAAGATTGCAGTTTTAGGTCCAATTCCCAGAGATCGAATCATCACACCCTCCAAAGAGGTCATCGAAAAATATGGTTGTGTCACACATACGGTCATTGCACTTTCAAATTTAGTAGGGTCTCATGGCACTGTTTATCCGGTGACACATGTTCAAAAGACAGACAAAAAAGCCGTAAAAACTATTTTTCAGGCATATGATAATATCGACACCTCACACATTAGATCTTATGCGGATCAGGGTGATGTGATCACCCTTACATTTTTAAATCAAAATGTACGAAAGGAGCGACAGACCGCCTTTATGAATCCCATCATAGAAAAAGATGTTTCCGATGTGCTGGACTGCGATGCTTTTGTCATGGTTCCGGTCACCGATTTTGAAGTGCCCCTGGCAACACTCAAACACATTAAAGCAAAAAATAGCAACGCCTTGATTGTTTTCGATGCCCACGGACCAACCAGCTGTCTTACGGTAAAAGGGAAAAGACATATGAAAGTTTGGGTAAACCGAGACTCATGGCTGCCATATATTGATGTATTAAAAATGAATTTAGAGGAGGCGCATTGTAGTTGGTTTGAAAACGATTTTTACACCAAAGATTTCTACACCTATGACGATGATTGTAAGGAACAATTGCCCAAGTTTGCCCAGCACTGTTTGAATATGGGAGTGAAGGCCGTCTATATAACTTTAGATTCGCGGGGCGTTTTGGTTTTTTATATGAAAAATGGTGAGCTGCAACAGGAAATCGTAGGAAGGATTAAGGTTGATGATGTGGTTGACACTACCGGATGTGGTGATTCTTTTGCCGCAGGATTGGGGTATAGTGTTGTGGCACATCCCGGTGATTATATAAAAGCCGCTCAATTTGGCAATGCCATGGGAGCACAACGCACTCAGGGTAGAACTTTTGACGTATTCAAGTCGATTGAAGAAACAGAACAAATGATTTCCGAAAATTACAACTCATAATTCTATGACTAAACCATTAAAATCCCTTTTAAGTGCTTCGGAATGGCTTGTGGAAGAAACAACTTTCAGCATCAAAAAACTAAATGCATACGAAACTATTTTTACGGTTGGGAATGGATATTTAGGCACCCGTGGGAGTTTGGAAGAAGGACATTACGCAGGTCTACCAGGTACCTATATCAATGGTGTATTCGACCATTTTGATTCCTTTATAATCGATTTGGTGAATGCGCCCGATTGGAGCGAATTATCCATTTGGGTAGAAGGCGAAAAACTGAGCCTGCACAGCTGCGAAGTTTTAGGGCATTATCGCGCTTTGGATATGAAGCTAGGTGCCTTGTACAGAAATACGCGCTTCAAAGACCGGAATGGGCGTATTACAAACTATGAAAGCATTCGCTATGCCAATTTCGCTAACCGCAACCAATTTGAGATCAAAGCCGTCGTTACACCTGAAAATTATTCGGGAAGAGTAACCGTCGAAGCACCTATAAACGGACGTGTTTTTAATCTGGATCTGGAACCTGCCTATAAGGAAAAACCGAAATTCATTCCTGAAGTACAATGGGACAAATGGACCAAAAGCAAGCATTTAGGCTTTGAGAATTCGGGCACTTTGGATTCAGGTATATTTCTGGAACTTAAAACACTGGAACGACCATATTACGTTCTTTATTCCAGTAGCCTGGCCGTGAAAGCTGGGGAAGCGACCATTTCCAACCATTTCGACTTTGAAACAGTGAAGCAGACTGCACAACTAGAAGTAACCGAAGGAAGGAGTTATCCTATTGAAAAAGTAACTACCATTTTTACTTCGAGAGATGTCAAAAAAGAATCGCTCAAAGAAGCTGGTGAAGCCTTACTAAAAAAGAGCCTGGCCTTGTCTTTTGACGATAGATTTCAGGAACATCAAGCCGTTTGGCGAGAAAAATGGAATGATTGTGATATCCAAATTGAAGGAGATGAAAAGGCAAATCATGCGATGCGCTTTAATATGTATCACCTTTTGATCTGTGCCAACGAGCAGGATCCCAAAGCCAATGTAGGGGCAAAAAGTCTGTCCGGTGAAGGTTATAAAGGGCACGTTTTTTGGGACACCGAAATATTTTTACTGCCCTTCTACATTTTCACCCAACCCGAAACGGCCAAAGCACTCATCATGTACCGATATCATACCATGCAGGATGCAAAAGTGTATGCTAAAGAAAACAATTGCGAAGGCGCCCGTTTCGCCTGGGAGTCGACCGATACAGGACTGGAAGCCACACCCCCCTGGACGGCTGACGGTCGACACAGAATTTGGACTGGCGAACGCGAGTTGCATATCACTTCAGCTGTGGTATTTGGTGTACTCACCTATTACAGATTTACTAAAGATGCAGACTTTTTCATCAACTATGGAGTGGAAATTTTATTTGAAACGGCTCGGTTCTGGAATAGCCGCCTGGAATATAACGCAACGAAAGATCGCTACGAGCTTACTGAAGTGGAAGGTCCGGACGAGTTTCACGAATTGGTCAATAATAGTGTCTACACCAATTGGCTCACCAAATGGAATTTGGAAGAAGCGATAAATTCATATGAGGATCTTTTGAAAACACACCCGGAATCACTTCAGAAGTTGGTTTCCAAAATGAAATTAACCCAAACCGAGATCAAAGAATGGAGTGACAAAGCTGAAAAAATTTACATTCCGTTTGATGAAGAGAAAAAACTGGTAGAGGAATTTGAAGGATATTTTGAATTGAAAGATGTCCCGATAACCGTCTGGGATGAAAATAGTATGCCTGTGTATCCTGAAGGATATGATCATTTTAATTGTGATGAAACCACTTTGATCAAGCAGCCCGATGTGTTGATGTTAATGTATATGTTGCCCGATGCGTTTTCCCAGGAAGTCAAAAAAATTAATTACGACTTTTACGAAGAGCGCACCATGCACAAATCGTCATTAAGCCCCAGTATTCATACCATTATGGGAATAGAAACGGGTAATCACGATAGGGCCTTTCAATATTTTGAAAGATCTGCCTATGTGGATTTGGTGGACAATCAAGGCAACACCAACTGGGGAATGCACATTGCATCTGCGGGCGGCACCTGGCAAGCAGTCATAAACGGTTTCGCCGGGTTACGAGTAAAAAACGGACAACTCACCTTTAAACCTTGGTTACCTCCTACCTGGCAAAAAATTAGTTTTAAATTGAAATGGCAGGGCGATCTGTTACACATAGAATTAAGTAGGACCGAAATACAATTTGAATACTTCGCTGACGCCAGCAAAAAACTAAAAGTGAGCGTCGTTGATAAAGAAATTGAATTGATCCCTGATCGCAAAATCAAAGCAACCTATGGTAATCGTATGGAGTAGGTGTACAAATAATCACAGCTCATTCGACCCAAAAGGAGCTTGCTTTAGCCTGATGCTGAAATTAATATCCAATTAATAAAATTAAGGTTTCAAATTATATATATTTGCAGCCTCAAAAGTAGTTTAGGCGTTGTCTAACGCAAAAACTGTAGGTACACCGAGGTGCTGGAACTGGTAGACAGGCATGGTTGAGGGCCATGTGTCCTTTAGGGCGTGTGGGTTCGATTCCCATTCTCGGTACAAAAAGCTATCCATATTGGGTAGCTTTTTCTTTGCCCACAAACGCCCTAAAGCGGGCGTGGCGAAAGCCCCAAAAAGCGTATTTTTCCCTACGCTTTTTGGGGCTACAGCCGTAACCAACAAACGGTCCCATTCTCGGTACAAAAAGCTATCCATGTTGGGTAGCTCTTACTGTACCCACCTAAATTATGAAGAATGAAAGACCAAAGTGGGTTTGATCTCATCAAAGCCCCAAACCTAGCGTAGCGACACCTTGAAAAAGCCTAACTTTTTATTCGCTTTTTCAAGGTGTCGCCGTAATTATATATCATCCCATTCCTGATGATATTTACATTGGATTTATTATTGCGATGTTATCACAATTGCCCCGTCCAGGCAAAGAGTTGTAAACCATCATTATTATTCGCTACCAGAATGGCAGGACGTTTCTCTTCAGATAAAAATATAAGTTGAAGGTCTTTGACATTCAAAGGCATAAAAATTCCGGTATCATCTATTTTTGGATAGCTTATAAAAGTTCCATCACCATTCCCTTTTAAATAAAGTCCTTTTCCGGCATCGTAAGCGGGAGTTTCTACCTCAGTGTTGTACATATTTCCAGCGACAATCACATCCAAATTTCCATCTTTATCAAAGTCCCAAATGACCATATCATTTAAGGGTGCGAGCTGTGCTTCAGAAGGTAATGGGCGCATATCAAAGGAGCCGTCACCTCTATTTTCTATATACACACTTGCAAAATTATTTGCCTGATAATGAAGAGCTTCCTGTAATTTTTTAGCGCCATAAATATCCTCTAAAGTGGAAGAGGCAAAATCTGAAAACATCGGAAACTTCTCACTAATGAAGGGCATTTGATCTGTAGAACAGTCCTTGCCGCGAACCGGTGTTAAATTGCCATGATACAGCTTGCTTAATACTATATCCAGGGTTCCGTTATCGTCAAAATCATTCAAAAATAGATGTAGCGGTTTTTCCTTGGTAGCTTGAAATTTATTGTTTAATCCCAGGTTTCCTGCGATAAAGTCGTCATCGCCGTCATTATCAAAATCCCCTTTTTGCAAATTATACCACCAACCTGAACTTTCGGATAAACCAAATTCTTCAGTGGCATTTACAAATCCGGATGATGTATAAACGAACGCCGTTACTGGCATCCACTCTCCCACTATAAGAAGATCTTTATTGCCGTCACCGTTGATATCTGACCAGCAAGAGGAAGTAATCATACCTATTTTGCGAAGTTCTTGTCCAAAGCTGGAAGTAATGTCCTTAAAAATACCCTTATCATTTTCGAGCAAATAGGAATCCGGGGGTAATGGATATTTTCCGGGGGTGTTCCTTCCACCTACAAAAAGATCGAGGTCTCCATCCATATCCCAATCGTTCGCAGTCACTGTCGCCGTACTGGCTGTTATTTTGGGAAGTGAACTTTCGGATTTACGAAATGTACCATCACCGTTATTTATATACAATCGATCCTGCAATAAAGCTGAACCCTCCTTAAAATCACCCCCTCCTCCACTCGCAACATACAAATCCAAATCGCCATCCCCATCAGCGTCAAAAAATAAGGAGCCCAGATCTTCATATTTGGCATCTCGCCGAAATACTTCTTGTTCTGAAAGCACCATTCCTAACCTTGGGTCCTGGAGATACAAATGTGCCGGTTGTCCTTTAGCCCCCCCAATATAAAAATCTTCCATCCCATCGCCATTCACGTCGCCCACACTTAGACATGGGCCAAGTGTTGACTGCTTTTGGGGCAATAGGATTTCCTTCTCAAAATCATCAAATGCGTTTTCCTGATGTTTAAATCGCATCCCTTTGGCCTGATTGGCAATGTCTAAAAACGGTTTGGTAACGGTTTGAGTGGTTGGAATAAGAAGCGTTTGTTCGGATTTATCAATATGATGTTTCTCATCTATTTTCGGATGCTGAATAACACTCATTTTTCCATCCGGCCAATAGATTTCCACCTTGTCAACTTTCTGAATGTCTCCCAGCCCAAAATGAGCCAATGGTTCCATCGATGACAAATAACCTCTTTCAAAACTATATTCCACCAACTGAATTTGGCCTTCAGAAAAGATCTTTATTTTTGAATGCCGCACATCTGCGGTTTTTCCGGCATTGGACAAAACAAACTGAAGGAAATGGTTTTTCTTTTTCTCCGAAGTATTATTCCTATAAACAAAAGCTTCTTTTTCCAGATTATTGATAACCATATCAAGGTCTCCATCATTGTCCAGGTCACCATAAGCGGCTCCTTGTGAGAATGACGGCTCGTTAAATCCCCAGGCCTCAGATTTATCGACAAAGGTTAGATCTCCATTATTTTCATAGATGTAGTTGATGAGAGGTGTCGATTTAGCTTTCTGTATCTGATCGAAACCAATCGCAGGAGTTTTGCCCTCTTCAACAAGTCGACGATTCATTTCGTTTGCCCAGTCGCGATCTTTGGTGTCTCTTTTAAATCCGTTGCTCACCACCAGATCTTTCCAGGAATCGTTATTCAAATCAACCAAAAGAGGTGCCCAGCTCCAGTCTGTTTGTGATACGCCTGCCATCAAGGCAATTTCACTGAAGTTACCTTTGCTTCTATTCAAATTTAAGGTATTAAACATGTACTGCGGAATAAAATCATAGGTCTCGACGAGGAACTTAAACTTATCAATATCCATCGATTCCATTTGCGTTTTGCCGCGAAAATGATCGGAGGGTGTCATGTCGACAACAGTCATATCAATAAGGCCGTCGTTATTAAAATCGGCAGCGTCGCATCCCATAGAATAATAAGAAGTATGTGAAACACTCGCTTGTATGTTTTCTACAAAGACCCCATCGCCCAAATTAAAGAACAAGAAATCGGGCACGAAGTAGTCGTTGGCAACGAAAATATCCAAATACCCATTTTCATCAAAATCTGAAATGGAAACACCCAGGCCAAATCCCGCGCGAAGCAATCCGGCTTCCCTGGTGATGTCGGTAAAACTTCCATTACCTTCATTGCGATACAGTGTGCTGCACGATCTCCTGAATTTATCCGAATCATTTTCCAGTGCTTGTTCCAATTCTTGTATGCTTTTCCCATAATTAAGGAGGGAATGATTCATTACGAACAAATCTAAATCGCCATCTTTATCCATATCAAAAAAAGTTGCCTGGGACGAATAAGAGCTATCGGCTATCCCATAGTCCGCGGCACTTTCAGTAAATGTAAGATCCCCGTTGTTTATATATAATTCGTTGGCCAGAAAGGCGTCTTCATCATAAGGTCCCGAATAGCAGACATAAATGTCCAAATACCCATCATCATTGATATCAACCAAACTTACTCCAGTTGCCCATTTTGCAGTATTAAATCCTGCTTTACGACTTATATCCTTAAATTTTAGGCCACCTTCATTAAGGTACAGGCGGTTGGCAGCATCATTTCCTGCGAAGAATATCTCGGCAAGGCCATCGTTGTTCAAATCGCCTATAGCGACACCGCTTCCGTTATAAAAATAATCGTAGCCGAGAAGATTTCGTTCCAAACTCTCTATTGAGGTGTTCGTAAAATCGATACCGGTTTCTACAGAAGATAAAAGGGTAAATACCGGACTATCTTCATCTATCACAGTCTTTATTTCCCGATCGGAACAGGAAAACAAAAAAACCGCCATTGTGAGGTGGGTAAATATTTTTAAACATTGTTGAAATAATTTCATACCTCCTGTTGTGCTAATCGATGAATGTCTCGTTAAATATAGAAGAATTAAGATGAAACTTAATTACCTGTGAGAATAAATTTAGGAAGGTTTTTCGTCTATTAAAAGCAGCGCCATCACTATAAAACGTTTATCAATTCTGTTAAATTATTAAACATTTATATGGGTTGGAATGTTCTTTTTTGTACCTTTATCGGCATCAAATTTTCATCATGTTAATCACTTCACTATTTAGTATTAAAGATTTGGAAAACCTTACCGGGGTTAAGGCGCATACCATTCGTATTTGGGAAAAACGCTACAATCTGTTGAAGCCAGATCGCACCGATACCAATATAAGACAATACGATCTGGCCAATTTAAAAAAGCTGTTGAACGTTACCTTGCTTTACAATGCCGGTTATAAAATTTCCAAAATCGCGAAACTCAGTGAAGAAGAAGTTAACAAGATTATTAGAGAACTGTCCGAAACAAGCACCGACGAATATGCACGACAGGCTTTCAAAACAGCCATGTTTGAATTCAATCATTATCTTTTTATAAAGACCTATAAAACCCTCCTTTCCAAGAAAAGTTTTCAAGAGATTTTTCACGACGTTTTTTTACCGCTACTCTATGAAATAGGGATGTTGTGGCAAACAGGAACCTTAGATCCGTCGCACGAGCGTTTCATTTCCGAATTGATAAAACAAAAACTAATCATCAACATCGATAAAGCACGACAGAAAAACGGAGAGCAAATAGCGCCTACCTTTGCGCTCTTCCTGCCCTTAGAGGAAATCCATGAGTTGGGTCTGTTGTATGCCAATTATGAGATAATTAATTCAGGATACAATACCGTCTACCTGGGAACCAACATTCCTATAAGCAGTCTGAAACATATCTTAAAACACTATGACGATATTACCTTCCTCTCCTACTTCACCGTCAAACCGGATCAGGAAAATATTTATAGCTATATAGATCGTTTTCAAAAGGAAATCGGTGCCTTGAAACCCATGAAATTTTGGGTGATGGGAGGAAAAGTTCAAAATATCATTCCTTCCAAATTACCTCCAAATGTGAGCGTGATCACAAACTTAAAAGAACTCTCCCTCAAATTGAAGAAATTAAAAAAATCTTAAAATTTGACCCCCTCGGTTTTTTTTGTTTAAATTATAAGTACATTTGTTAAACAACATGACAAAACAAATTGCCATTATCGGTTCTGGATTCTCATCTCTGGCGGCGGCGGCGTATCTGGCCAAAGCCGGGCACGAAGTCACTATCTATGAAAAAAACAATACCATAGGAGGTCGGGCCAGGCAATTAAAAAAAGACGGTTTTACTTTTGATATGGGCCCTACCTGGTATTGGATGCCCGATGTATTTGAACGTTTTTTCGGTGATTTCGAAAAAAAGCCCGAAGACTATTATCACCTTACCAAACTAAATCCTGCCTATAGCGTTTATTTTGGTGAAAACGATTTTATAACCATAGAAGACACTCTTGACAAAATTTGCATAGCCTTCGAAAAGGAAGAACCCGGCAGTTCCCAAAAGCTGAAACAATTTATGGCAGAAGCCAAGGACAATTATCAAATTGCCATTAAAGACCTAGTTTACCGCCCCGGAGTTTCACCACTGGAATTGGTCACAACGGCTACGATGAAGAAAATCGGGCAGTTCTTTAGTACCATCAGTAAAGAAGTACGAAGCGAATTTGATAATCCGAAACTCACTGCTATACTTGAATTTCCCGTACTCTTTCTTGGAGCGAAACCCTCAAAGACCCCAGCGTTTTACAGCTTTATGAATTACGCCGATTTCGGTTTGGGTACCTTCCATCCAAAAAATGGAATGTATAGTGTGATCTTAGGAATGAAAGCCCTGGCCGAAAGTCTGGGGGTTGTTATAAAAACCGGACAAAATGTTGAAAAGATCTATGTGGGGAACGGTACCGCCCGGTCGATCGTGGTTAATTCCGAAGAAATAAAAGCGGATGTGATTCTTAGCGGTGCAGATTATCACCATACGGAAACCCTTCTGGAACCAAGGTTTCGCCAATATTCCGAAAAGTACTGGGAGAAAAAAGTGTTCGCACCCTCCTCCCTGCTTTTTTATGTAGGCTTCGATAAAAAACTAAAAAACGTCGAACACCACACCCTCTTCTTCGATGTTTCTTTTGAAAAACACGCGATTGATATTTACGACCATCCCAATTGGCCCGAAGAACCGCTCTTCTACGCCAGTTTTCCGTCCAAGACTGATGCAAATGCAGCACCAGAAGGCCAGGAAGCTGGAATTTTTCTTATTCCATTGGCGCCAGGACTAAACGATACCCCGGAAATACGGGAAACCTATTTTGAAAAAATTATTACTAGATTTGAAAAATTGACCAATCAAAATGTAAGAAATAACGTTATATTTAAAGAGTCTTTTTGTATAAACGACTTTATTGAAGCGTACAATTCGTACAAAGGAAATGCCTACGGACTGGCTAATACATTGCTTCAAACGGCGTTTTTAAGACCAAAATTGAAGAGTAAAAAAGTAAAGGGATTGTTTTTTACAGGACAGCTTTCGGTACCCGGACCAGGAGTTCCACCGGCGCTCATTTCAGGAAAATTGGTAGCCAGTTTAATTCAAAAAGAAATTGCAAAATGAAAGAGATCTTCGACACGATATCAAAAAATTGCAGTAAAAATGTTACCAATGCATATAGCACTTCATTTTCACTGGCAACCAAAATGCTGGCTCCAAGCATTCGACAGGATATATACAACATTTATGGATTTGTGCGGTTTGCAGACGAGATCGTAGATTCTTTTCATGAATACGATAAAGAAACTCTTTTTAATCGTTTTGAAGACGATCTACGTCATGCCCTCAATGACAAAATAAGCTTGAACCCTATTTTAAATTCCTTCCAGTATACGGTACATCGCTACGGAATAGAATTGCAAATGATCGACTCTTTTATGCAGAGTATGAGACTGGATCTCACCAAATCGACCTATGCAACCACGCAGGAATACGAGCAATATATATATGGTTCGGCCGATGTGGTGGGACTCATGTGTTTGAAAGTCTTTGTAAACGGCGACCAAACAAAATTCGATGACCTGAAAGCGGCTGCAATGAGCCTGGGTTCCGCCTTTCAAAAAGTGAATTTCCTTAGGGACTTGAAAGATGATTTTGAAGGTTTGAACCGTAATTATTTTCCCAATACGAATCTGGAAACCCTGGACGAAAACTCCAAGCGAAGAATTATTGAAGAGATTGAAGAAGATTTCAGAAAAGGATATGAAGGTATTTTAAGATTGCCGACGGAAGCTAAATTTGGAGTGTTTATGGCCTATCGCTATTACAAATGTCTGCTAAAGAAGCTCTATAAGACTCCGGCGATCGATATTAAAAATACGCGTATTCGTGTCCCCAATTATCAAAAGTTCGGCCTCTTGACCCGTAGTTATGTAAAATATCAACTGAAGTTGGTGCGTTAAGCAGATTCTTCGGTTTTAAAAATTGACCGATATCGAGACAAACGAAATGCAAAAAAACTATCTAATAACCTTATACTTTGTAAATTAGTACCATGAAAATTGCCCTTTGGATTTTAGTTTTTTTAACGACATTTTGCATCATGGAATTTATGGCCTGGTTCACGCATAAATATGTCATGCACGGATTTCTATGGCGTTTGCATAAAGACCACCACAAAAAGGACCATGGAAGTTGGTGGGAACGAAACGATTTCTTCTTTATCTTTTATGCAGCCGTGAGCATTAGCTGTTTTATAGGCTGGCAGTATTATGGCATTTGGGCCGGATTGCCCATTGGGTTAGGGATATTTTCATACGGGGTGGCTTATTTTATGGTTCACGATATTTTTATCCATCAGCGTTTTAAGTTGTTTAGAAATGCTAATAACTGGTATGCCCGGGGCATTCGTCGTGCGCACAAGATCCATCACAAACATTTGGGTAAGGAAGAAGGTGAATGTTACGGAATGCTTTTTCCCCCTCTCAAGTACTTCAAAAAATAAGAGATGAACTATCTCTATTTGTGGCTGAACATAGGTTCTTTTATAGTACCATTTCTGGTTAGCTTTCATCCCCGTCTTCGATTTTATAAAAAGTGGCGTTCGCTCTTCCCGGCTATTGTGTTGATGATGGCCGTTTTCATTCCCTGGGATATACTGTTTACCAACAATGGCTTCTGGGGCTTTAACGAAGCCTATCTAACTGGTTACAGCCTTTTAGGCCTTCCCATCGAAGAATGGCTGTTCTTTATCTGCATTCCTTATGCTTGCCTGTTTACCCATTATGCTCTGCTGGAATTGTTTCCTAAATTCTCATTTTCAAAAATTGCGGTCGAAGTAATTTATGTCCTGCTTGTTTCCCTTTTGGTGATCATACTATGGTTTTACTATGATCGCTGGTATACTCTGGTCAATTTTTTATACGGAATTATCATTTTGGGCGTTGTTTATAACTACGATAAAAAACTTTTATACACCTTCTTCCCTACCTATTTGGTGATCCTAATCCCTTTCTTTCTGGTAAACGGAATATTGACAGGCACCGGAATTGACGAGCCCGTTGTTTGGTACTTAAATGCAGAAAATCTGGGAATCCGTTTGGGAACCATTCCCATTGAGGATGTCATTTACAATTTGGGAATGTTGTTGACGGTCTATGTTCTTACTGAAATGTTTGAGCGTCAATTTCATAGATCGATATAAAATTATGATTACTTTTATGGTAGTCTTTACTCAAAATCATCCAAACTGATCCTTCCATATGTCCGGTAAACAAAGAATTTCCTTTATTATATTTGCCGCGATCGCGGTCATGGGAGTTGGCATATTTGCCAATATTATGACTGAAAACCCTTCCGAAGAACCTAAAATTAACTTCACCCCCAATGAGGAAATGATCGAGCTGGCCAATGAATTGGTCCATATCGAGGTCCAACCTGAATTTCCCTTTTCTTTCGATTATATGACCGAAGGCGTACAACAACACCTGGATCGGGAGTACACCTACGATATCATACCCTATCAATTAAAAGGCGGACTTCTGTTTCAGGGTATTCACCGGCCTCCAAAAGGAACTTCACTACGCATCGAGCTTTTAAAACCAATTACCATTTATTTTTTCTTTCACCATAAAACCGATGGTGGATATGCCAAAATCTTCGAGCGATTACCCGATTGGAAACGATCCGACGATGCCCCGCAATACGATATTCGAAATAACAAACACGACACTCAAATGATTATGTTCGAAATGAATGCACAACCCGGCGTCATTGTAATGCCGGCCACTACCAAGGACAGGGCCAGTTTTAATATCGTGTTTCAATCGGCTTTTGGAAAATTGGCCGAGCCCAGCTCTTAATCGTTCAATAACCCATCCAAAACCGCCTTCACCTTCTCGCTGTTCCATTCGGCTGCTCCGCTCTTATCAATTATGATTACACCCTCTTTGGAGATGACATAGGTGGTTGGTAATGAATTGGTCTCAATGACGGGCGGAGCTTGTTGTTTTTGTAGGTAGACCGGGAAATTATAGCCCTTTTTCTCCATAAAGGCTGTTATTTTGGCGGGTGATTCGGTAGACACAAAATAGAAATCGACCCGATCTCCGTATGCATCGTACAGCTTTTGCAGGGAGGGCATTTCGGCTACACAAGGGGGGCACCAGGTCGCCCAGAAATTAATAAGAATGACCTCCCCTTCAGAAGCAGACAAATTTACCCGTTCCCCGGTGGGAGTCTCCAATGGCCAATGGTATTGTTCCAGAGTTTCCCGCTTTTCCGAGGCCACTTCCGAAGGACTAAAAGCAATCAATCTATTTAAAAACACCCGTATGGGCATTCCGGTTTGAGGGATAAATAACAAAGCGATAATAACGAGGATCAATAAATTGCTCCAGTTCTTTTTAAGAAATACGGGTACATTCATAAAGGCTTAGTGCATAAAAAAACTCTAAAATTACACATTCCATCACAAATTTAACCAAATTAAAAATCCCGTCTTTCGACGGGATCGAATCAAACTAACAAAACAGTGTATCTATCGGGTGACAGTACCTATGGGAAATGAACTTAAATTGAGTTCAAAGTCGTTAAAAGTGGGAGCCGTTTCAGTTCCTGCCACTGCTGCCAATGGTTTTAGTGTAAACGGCAATGGACTATTGTCGGGCACAGGTTCAACGGTGATAACAACGGTTCTACCGCGAACATCCAAAGGGAAAGTCTCCCCGGTTGGCGCATTATTGAAAAAGTCCTCTCCAGGGATTGGAGGTCCGGGGTTTTCGGTGCCGCTAAAACTCGTCGATAATCCGGCATTGTCATCCATTTGGTCAATACTTGAAAAAGTTCCTGTTGAGAGCGGTCCGGCATCACCAATCACCCATCCTTCGTAGATCCAGCCTTCGGGCAGATCAGGCAATACCAAGGTCGCTGTTGGGGGCATTCCGGGTTGGCCAAACCATACTCCATTTTCATCATTTCCATTGTTGCCGGTACCAGACATTTCATCGGTTGGTGTTCTAAGGAAAAAATTGCCTGCAGCTGCACTAAAATCGCCCACCGCTGGATCCGTAGCAGTAGATATCGCAGCCGAATTGCCATTAAAATCCCCGGCAATCAATTTTTGTGCGGAAGGATTTGGATCCGGATCGGGATTTGGTTCGATGGTTAAAATAAATTTGGTAGCTGCATCGATGGCTTCAGCAGGAACCTCAAACGAGGTACTGGAAAGTGTTCCGTTTGAATCCACCGTAAAAAGTCCAGTCGACACAGGAACCCCGTCTACTAAAAGCCAACCTTCATAGTTGAAACTGACCCCCAGGTCTTCGAGTCCGTTAATATTTAGGGACAAAGTCGAATTTGTCGATGTGTTATCGTCATCATCGTTATTGCAAGATGTGAATACAAATGTTAAGGAAAGTACTCCTAATAAAATCTTTTTCATTTTGTTTAATTTTTGATTATGGTTCAAAATTAAACAGTCGAAAGATGATGAAATGTTAGCTAGCTAACACTAGGCAGAAAATTTTAATCGAATTACATTTCGTTTAAAATCGATTCGGTTTGCTTCTTTGAATTTATTCATGATCGAATTGAAGGTTGGTCGAGACGTGCCAATAAGGTGTGCAATGTCCTTTTGAGTGTACGGATGTTTGATCACGGTATCGCCGGTTTTAGAGCAGCAATAGCCGTATTCCTTGGCCAATTCCTTTAAAAACTCTTCCACGCGTGTTTCGGCATCTTTGAACATGATTAGTTCCAAGCGACGCTCCAATCTTTTGATTCGGAATCCTATGAGTTTGTACACCCTAAAACTGAAAGATCGATTATCACGCATCAAATCGTGCATGGTATCTACTCCTACCGGACAAATGGAAGTGGAATTGTCCATGGACATCGCAAATTCGTCGCGCTTTTCTTCTCCCAAAATGGCATTTTCCCCAAACAACTCTCCCTTGGATAAAATAGCCTTCACCACCTCTTCCCCTCCTTCAGTGTAATACCCAATCTTTACTTTACCATTTTCAATTAGGTACACCTTATTGGCAGTATCTTCTTCGAAATAGATATAATCCTCTTTTTCGTATGTATAAAATTTGTGGGAGTTTTTGTACGCCTTAAATTTATGAGGGCACAGCATACTAAAAAGATTGACGTCTTCGAATATCCAAAAAGACTTCATAGCAGATATTTGTTAATTCAATTATAGGTCGTAACAGCTGCGAGTTTCTTACATAGAAAGGGAGTGAAGCTCCTGTTTTTTCAATTACTTAATTAAAATATGCTACCACCCAAAATTATTCTAAATTTATAACCAACATTCAAATACATTTCCATGAGTTCGCGAAGAGATTTTGTAAAGAAAACAGCGCTGCTGGGTACCGGTCTGGCTTTAGCTCCGGGTTTAAGTTTTGGAAGTTCCTTTCCCTCCCTCAAAGACCAACTGAAAGTAGGCCTCATTGGGGTTGGCTTGAGAGGCACCAATCATTTGAACAATTTGCTCCAGCGTGAGGATGTGAAAATTACCGCGATCTGTGACATCGATGGCAGACGCAATACCATCGCTTTGGATCTAATTGAAAAGGCCGGACAAAAAAAACCAAAGGTCTTTGCAAAAAATGAATACGATTACCGCAACTTACTGGAACTCCCTGAGGTCGATGCCGTCATTATTTCGACTCCCTGGTTATGGCACACACGTATGGCTAAGGACTCCATGCTTGCCGGAAAATATACGGGCCTGGAAGTCTCGGCAGCGAATACCATGGAGGAATGCTGGGATCTGGTCAACACGCATGAACAAACCGGAAGCCACCTTATGATCCTCGAAAATGTATGCTACCGTCGGGATATCATGGCCATCTTGAATATGGTGCGCCAGGAGGTGTTTGGAGAGTTGTTGCACTTTCGCTGCGGTTACCAGCACGACCTGCGATTCGTAAAGCTAAACGATGGTAAAACCGCCTATGGAAAAGGGGTCGAATTTGGAGAAAAGGGTATCTCCGAATCGGCCTGGAGAACCCAACACTCACTCCTGAGAAATGCCGACGTCTATCCAACCCACGGGGTGGGTCCCATTGCCACTATGTGCAATATCAATCGCGGCAATCGTTTTGTCTCCATCACTTCTATGGCGAGTAAAGGGGTAGGTATTCACAACTATATTGTCAAGAATGGTGGGGCCGACCACCCCAACGCAAAGCTTAATTTCAAACAAGGGGATATCATTACCTCCATGATCGAAACCTCCAATGAGGAAACCATTATAGTTACGCACGACTGTAATTCGCCTCGACCCTATTCGTTGGGATTCAGGGTTCAGGGAAGCGAGGGGATCTGGGAGGTGGACGGAAGCAGGATCTACATTGAGGGCAAAGCCAAACAACCCCATCGCTGGGATGACGCAGCCCCCTGGCTCGAACAATACGACCATCCCCTATGGAAAAAATATGGCGAGTATGCGGCAGGATCGGGACATGGGGGAATGGATTTCTTCGTACTTCAGGCTTTTGTGGAATCTGCCAAACAAAATATCGCCCCTCCTATGGACGCCTATGATGCAGCTGCGTGGAGTGCGATCACCCCGCTTTCCGAGGCTTCAATCGCCAACAATGGCGAACCCCAGGATTTTCCAGATTTTACACGGGGCAATTGGGTAAAAAGAAAGCCGTATTCATGGATCAAAGACAGTTATTAATTAATTGAAAACGACCATCCACATTAAAGCACCCGGGCGGATCTGCCTGTTTGGCGACCATCAGGATTATTTGGGACTTCCTGTAATTGCCTGCGCGATCGATAGAGCGGTCTTTCTTTCTTCGGAAGCAAATGAAACGGAGCAGTTTATGATCAAAATGCCCGATATTGGGAGGGAGCGCATCATTCCCATTTCCGAAACGTTCGACCGACTCGAACCGGGAGATCATTTGGCATCGGTGTTGCGAGTGACGCGGCGCTACGGTTGTATTCCAGATCACGGCTTCGATATTGAACTGAAAAGTACCATCCCTATCAATGCCGGAATTTCCAGTTCCTCGGCTATTGTAGTTGCCTGGACACACTTTTTACTAACAGCCTTCCTATGCGACCATGAGATCACACCAGCCTTCATCGCACAGTTGGCCTATGAAGCCGAAGTATTGGAACACCAATCCCCGGGAGGAAAAATGGATCAATTCACCATTTCTCTGGGGAATATTATTTACATAGATACCAGCGCAGATTTTTCATATAAAACCGTAGGTTATCGATTGGACGGACTCATTCTGGGGGAATCGGGAGTTCCCAAGGAAACCATCGGGTTACTCGGGGAATTACGGGGAAAAGCACAGCAAGCCATTGCTCAGATCAAAAGACGACAGCCGGAATTCATAGTGAATAAAGTAACCATGGAGGAAGTTCCCTATCTTTCAGAATTTATTTCAGATTCACTCCAACCTTATTTTTTTGCGGCGGTAAAAAATCATGCCATCACTCAACAAGCCCTTTTGGAATTTGAGAAAGAAAAACCCGACCTTGCAGCCATCGGCGATCTCATAAACGCTCATCACCAGGTATTGAAGAACATTCTGAAAATCACGGTTCCACTCATCGATACCATGGTCGATGCGGCAATAAAGGCTGGTGCTTACGGTGCGAAGATCGTGGGCTCGGGAGGCGGCGGGAGTATAGTCGCGCTGGCACCTCCCGATAGAATAGCGGAAGTGATCACCGCGATAAAAACAAGTGGGGCGAAGGATGCGTATCAGGTAAGGGTGGCACATGGAACGCAAATGATCGTATAAAGCCGGTGCCGGCAACATAGGCATCCCAAAACCTAATGAACTAAAAAACGATGAACACTAATCTACTCATACTTGCCGGAGGCGCCTCCTCAAGAATGAAACTTTCTCAAGCGGTAGACGGCCTTTCAGAGGAGGAGATTCGGGCGGCCAATACGACTCCTAAAGCTCTTATTACTTTCGGAAAAGAGCAGCGGCCTGTTTTGGATTTTTTACTTCAGAATGCCGAAAAAGCAGGCTATAAAAATGTATATCTTATCACAGGTGAAGATCAGGATGTGTTTAAAAAATACTACGGAAGTAAACACGTCGATAATTCATTTCGATCCCTGCATATTTCGTACGCCCTTCAATTTATCCCGAAGGATCGCCAAAAACCTTTTGGAACCGCCGATGCTGTCGTACAAACGCTGGAACAATACCCTCAACTCCAAAGGGAAACATTTAGCGTATGCAATAGTGATAATTTATATTCAGTGGCGGCTCTGAAGGAATTATCAACGACTCCTTCCCCCAACGCCTTCATCGCATATGACCGTGACGGTCTTGATTATACAAAGGAGCGTATCTCACGCTTTGCCCTCACACGATTGGACGATCAAAATAACCTGGTAGATATCATCGAAAAACCTTCCGAAGAACTCATGGAGGACTATCGGGACAGGAACGGCAAAACGAGAGTGAGTATGAATGTATTTAAGCTGGATGGAACACTCTTATTCTCCTATTTGAAAAATTGTCCGGTCCATCCCCTTCGCAATGAAAAAGAATTACCCACTGCAATTTTAAATTTTTGCCGGGAACATCCGGGAAAATTCAAAGGTATTCCTTTTAAGGAGCATGTACCCGATTTGACTTCGAAGGCAGATATTAGTGTCTTTAAAAAATATTTGGAAGACCATTTTTGAGAACTCACTTGGGTTAGGCTCAGTTACTGGATTTTGTAACCCGTATTACAAAGCATAAAAAAACTCCCACCATTGTGAGAGTTCCTTTATTTAAAAACACTGAAAACTATGTTATTTCGCGTTTTCCTTTTTAATTAAATTCAAGGCAGATCCTTCCCGGTACCACTCAATTTGGGCGGCATTATAGGTGTGATTAGCCTTGATGATGTCCTTACTACCATCGGCATGTACCGCTTCAATGGTCAATGGTTTCCCAGGCGCAAACTCGGCGATATCCAAAAAGTTGAAGGTATCGTCTTCCTGAATGAGGTCGTAATCAGATTCTTTGGCAAAAGTTAGACCCAGCATCCCTTGTTTCTTCAAATTAGTCTCATGAATTCTGGCAAAGGACTTCACCAACACCGCAGCGACTCCTAAAAATCGAGGCTCCATAGCTGCGTGCTCGCGTGAGGATCCCTCCCCATAATTATGGTCTCCCACCACTATGGTTTTAATTCCCGCGGCTTTATAGCTGCGTTGTGTATCAGGGACGCCACCATACTCACCGTCCAATTGACTCTTTACAAAATTCGTTTTCTTATTGTATGCGTTTACTGCCCCAATTAAACAATTATTAGAAATATTATCAAGATGCCCTCTATAACGCAACCAGGGACCTGCCATGGAAATATGATCGGTCGTACATTTTCCAAATGCCTTAATAAGCAGTTTTACCCCCTGCAATTCACTATCCCGAATGGGTTCAAATGGTGTTAGCAATTGCAAGCGTTCACTAGCGGGATTGACCCTAATGTCGATAGTACTTCCATCGGTCATCGGTTCGATATAACCATTATCCTTTACGTCGAATCCTAGTGGCGGCAACTCAATTCCAACGGGAATATCCAATTTTACCATATCGCCTTCCTCATTGATGAGAGAATCGTTCATAGGGTCAAAATCCAAGCGGCCCGAAATTGCAATGGCTGCCACCATCTCGGGAGAACCTACAAAGGCATGGGTGTTGGGGTTTCCGTCGGCTCGCTTCGAAAAGTTTCGGTTGAAGGAATGTACAATTGTATTTTTCTCATCCCCTTTGACGTCACTTCGGTCCCACTGGCCAATACACGGGCCACAGGCGTTGGTGAAAATGGTCGCTCCCAATTTTTCAAAAACACCCAGGAGTCCGTCCCGTTCAGCGGTGTATCGAATTTGTTCACTTCCGGGGTTGATTCCGAAGTCACTTTTTGGCTTCAATTTTTTATTAATGGCCTGTTGGGCGATGGAAGCCGCACGTGTCAAATCCTCGTAGGAAGAGTTGGTACAGGAACCTATCAAACCCCAGTCCACTTTCAAAGGCCAATCGTTCTTACGGGCTTTGGGGCCCAATTCGCCAACGGGTGTTGCAAGATCTGGTGTGAACGGCCCATTGAGATGCGGTCTCAACGTAGTGAGGTTGATTTCGATCACCTGATCAAAATACTCCTCGGGAGTTTCGTACACTTCGGCATCGCCGGTGAGGTGCTCTCTTATTTTGTTGGCTTCATCTGCGATATCTTCCCTATCAGTAGCACGCAGAAAGCGCTCCATGGAGTCGTCATATCCAAAGGTGGAAGTGGTTGCTCCAATTTCGGCACCCATATTGCAAATAGTTCCTTTTCCGGTACAGGATAAGTTTAGAGCACCAGGCCCAAAGTATTCCACTATAGCACCGGTTCCCCCTTTCACCGTAAGGATTTGGGCCACCTTTAAGATCACATCTTTGGAAGCCGTCCAACCGTTCAATTCGCCTGTTAATTTTACACCGATAAGTTTCGGAAATTTAAGCTCCCAGGCCATTCCTGCCATCACATCCACCGCATCGGCACCCCCCACTCCAATAGCGAGCATACCTAATCCGCCTGCATTCACCGTATGTGAATCGGTACCTATCATCATTCCGCCCGGGAACGCATAATTTTCCAGCACGACCTGATGGATGATCCCGGCTCCAGGTTTCCAGAAACCTAGTCCGTATTTATTGGACACCGAACCCAGAAAATCGAAGACCTCATTACTGGTTTCGTTGGCTCTCTTCAAATCTTTGACCGCACCTTGCTTTGCCTGGATCAAATGATCACAATGCGTGGTAGTAGGTACCGCCACCTTGCTTTTTCCGGCTTGCATAAATTGTAACAAGGCCATTTGGGCCGTTGCATCCTGCAAGGCGATTCGATCCGGCGCGAAATCCACATAATCCTTCCCTCTAGTTAAAACTTTGGTTGGCATTCCATCCCATAAGTGGTTGTACAATATTTTTTCTGAAAGTGTCAAAGGTCGCCCCAGAATTTCCCGTGCCGTATCCACGCGCTCCGGCATTTGGGCGTAAACCTTTTTGATCATGTCTATATCGAATGCCATAGTATTTTTTTTAATGATTTTTATGAGAAACTATCCGTGGCTGCTTACCATGGATTCCGTGTGCAAAAGTACGAAAATTCAGAATATTTTACAGATAACTGATGAATTAGGCAATTTTAAAACTATTCTTTATTGCAGCGATGTTTTTGGACCGAAATATTACGTTTTTACCAATTTTATAGGTTGATATTTATGAAATTGGCAATTTAGAGCGTCCCATATTTTCTTCGGAAATAGCCCCTGTCCCGGATATCCATGACTGGTTTTTCGAAAAGACGATACAGCAGGTAGGAAAGGAGTACCGTTACCAGGAGGTAGCTCCCGGAAAATGTCCACTTTTGAAGGGTGGTAAATCCTTCCGTAGAAACAAAATACCGCATCAATTGCAAAATAATGGAATAGTGGAGCAGATACATGGAGTAGGAAATTAAACTGATGAAGGTAATGGGAGCTCGAAGGCCGGAAGGCACGTTTTTTAGTCTTGAAAAAAACGGTAAGGACATCGCAATACTTACCGAACAGAGCGGCAAATACAATACATTAAAGAAGAAAGGTTGGTCATGGGTACTCATCTCCAGGGAACCCACGATCATATGAATGGTCCAAAACAAAAGGATGCCCGAGACAAAAAGTAAGCCAGTATATCTTTTCCAGAAACCTGGATTGACCATCGAAATATAAGCGGCCAACACCCCATAATAAATAGCGTCGATCCTATAAATGACTACGGCTTTTAAATTGATATTCCAGTACTCCAGTGTATTAGACCCCGTCTGATGATTGTACCAGATTTTGGTTATGGTAAAGAACAGGATGATTCCCAGCGTTATCCAAAAGAAAAGTTTCTGTTTAGAGATATTCCAACGGGGCAGTAGTACTAGATAAAATAGTAACGGACCGATCACATAGGCAAATTCTTCGATAGGAAGACTCCAGGATTCGGTAAAGAAAATATCCATTCCGAAGTTAAAATTCTGAACAAATCCAAAATATAAAGGCAATGTATCCGGCAACTTTCGCCCCAGCATGAGTACCACTGCGATGTTGATCAACAACACCAAATAATAATTGGGCAGGGTTCTGAACCATCGACGAAAAAGAAAATAGGTAAGCTGCTTTGATTTAAATTGCTCATTGGTGAAGATTCGAAAGAGGATTCGGCCAATGAGAAAGCCACTCAACACGAAAAAGATCTCCACACCCATCACCCCGCTTAAACGTAAGAGGGTACTCATGGGGCCATCGGCTTCGGGAAAGACCCAAAGTGCGTGAGAGCCAACCACAAATAAGATGGCAGCAGCCCGCATAAGGTCCAGTCCAAAAATTCTTTTTGTATAATCTATCAGCAAAAAACCGAGTTTCGAGTTGAAACGAAGGTACTAAAAAAGTGTAGTTATTTTTCTTTTCTGAAGTAGTGGCGCAACAATATAAAAATAAGCAGTACAACGCTCAACACTTCTACCCCGGCACCAATGGTAAGCACACTACTTCCATTAAACGGCCCATATTCCCAGTGCAGTACTTTAAAGAGTGCCCCAATGATGTTGAAGACTATTCCCAATAAAAAGATAACAATAGGAAGTATAAAGATTCGAAGGGTCATTAATATAGGCTGGAAACTATTTCTTCAATGGTCAACCCTTCCGCTTCTGCCTTGTAATTTTTGATCAAACGATGGCGAAGTATCCCGATCGCAACTTTTTGAACATCTTCAATGTCCGGAGAGAACTTACCATGTAAGGCAGCGTACGCTTTGGCTCCCAGGATCAAGTTTTGTGATGCCCGCGGTCCGGCACCCCAATCGATGTAGTTCTTAATCATTTCGGTGGCTGCCTGACTCTTTGGTCGGGTTTTTCCAACCAGTGTAACGGCATATTCCACTACATTATCAGCTACGGGAATACGGCGTATTAGCTGTTGGAAATCCAAAATCTCCTGAGCCGTAAATACAATATTTACAGACGATTGCACACCCGAGGTCGTGGTTTTTACCACCTCGACTTCTTCGGTAAAGGAAGGATAGTCCAAATTGATGGCAAACATAAAACGGTCTAACTGGGCTTCAGGCAGGGGATAGGTTCCTTCCTGCTCAATAGGATTTTGGGTCGCCAGAACAAAATAGGGAAGATCCAGTTTATAGTGATGTCCAGCTACTGTCACCGCGCGTTCCTGCATTGCTTCAAGCAAAGCGGCCTGTGTTTTGGGTGGGGTACGGTTGATCTCATCGGCCAGAATGATATTGGCAAAAATAGGGCCCTTAATGAATTTGAATTCGCGATTGCTATCCAAAATCTCCGAACCCAAAATATCACTGGGCATCAAATCGGGAGTAAATTGTATTCTTTTAAACTGAAGCCCTAACGCCTGTGCTACGGTATTGACCAACAATGTCTTTGCCAGGCCGGGCACTCCAATAAGCAGGGCATGTCCTCCGGAAAAAACAGCTAATAGCACTTGCTCGACGACGTCATCCTGACCAACAATAACTTTTTTAATTTCTTGGCGTAAAGCGTTGTACTTGGAAACTAATTGTTCCACGGCAGCTACATCTGACATAGGTTTGCTTGCGTTAGTTAATTTTTGATCCAATTGCTTGAAAATTCGCACTCGTAATAATCTCTATTTACGTTTACGTAGGTATCTTTTATTTTCTTGTTTTGCCATTTTTCAATGGTCCTGATCTGCTTCTGTTTCAAAGCAAGATCCTTGATCTTTTCATAATCCTTGGTAAAATCGGCAGGATGTTCCGCGTACTTTTTGGTCACGGTAACTATTTTGAATTTACTTCTTCCTGTGCGGTCTCTATCGGTAAATACTTTGGAAACTTCACCTTCTTTTAAATTATAGACCTGGGCACTAAGGGTTGGCTCCATTTTAGTAAGGTCGAAACGGGTATCAAAGGTAACGGGATTCACCAATTGGCCTCCATTATTTCGTGTTTCTTTTTCGTCGGAATATAGTCTCGCAGCATCGGCAAAATCCATCTTCCCATCGATAATAGCCGTTCGTATCGTATCAATTTTTGTACGAGCCTCATCGATAACCTTTTGAGAAACATCGGGAAAAACTATGATATGACGTACGTCCAATTCCTGTCCTCTCACCCTGTCAACAGTCAATAAATGCCATCCAAACTCGGTTTCAAAAGGTTCGCTTACTTCTCCTTCCAATAATGAAAAGGCGGTATCTTTAAACTCTTTTGCCATAGGGGAGTTTTTCTTCACACCTTCGATAAGCCCTCCTTTGGAACGGGTTGCATCTTTGGAGTACAATACGGCTTTCGAAGCGAAACTTGCACCATTTTCAACAATATCCCGTCGATATTCATTCAGGCGGTTAATCACATTTTGACGGGCAGCTTTGGTAATTCGTGGTTCTACCACAATTTGTGCCACTTCAACTTCGGCACTAAAGAACGGACGGTCTTCTTCAGGAATAGCAAAAAAGAATTCGCGTACTTCTTCCGGTGTAACTTCAACTTCTTCCACTACTTTTCGTTGCATTTCGCCAGCCAGCATAAGTGTCTTGTTAGTTGCGAACAATTCTTGTCGTAAATCATCGATGCTATTCTTTTTGTAAAATTTGGCTACTTTTTCTTCATCTCCGCCAAACTCACCAATGATGTACTGCATCTGCTGATCGATACGCTGGGTAATTTCAGCGTCGCTCACC
The DNA here is from genome assembly GCA_963807685.1 of uncultured Flavobacteriaceae bacterium. Taxonomy (GTDB): domain Bacteria; phylum Bacteroidota; class Bacteroidia; order Flavobacteriales; family Flavobacteriaceae; genus Aureisphaera. Next base: position 43,424 of record CAWECU010000011.1, read on the forward strand.
ATGAGGCTGTCTTGTTTTGCATGGTGGGCATACAGCTTATCCTCCATCAACTTCCCAAGCAACTGGCAGCGGGTGACTCCATCAATGGAAATTCCCTGTTGTTGTAATTCAATATAACTTTTATCAATATCGCTGTCCAATACTACATACTCCCCAATGACCGCAGATACCCCTTCAGCTTTAAATCTTTTGAAGGTTTTTACGGTATCCTTTTTGGAAGTGATAGTTGGAATTTCTGCCTGTATCACATTGGTGCTGTCTATGACCACCTCTTGTGCCTGAAGGGTAGAAATAACCAATATTAATAGAAAGGTGAGTAATTTATTGTGTTGTGAAGATCTCAAATTTTTTATCCTTAATCGCATCTTTTGTTATATCCTTTTCTAATTTTTTTATGAGTTCCAGTTTTCTCTTATTCAAAATTATTTGTTCAATAGTAGGCGCTACAAACGATAGTGGTGCCGTATCATTTCTATTGAGCAAATCTTCAATTTTCACCAAATATACTCCTAATGAGTCTTGTAATTGTGTAAAATTTGATTTTTTTAACACTTGGTTTTCCGAAGTTTGAATCACCGGTAGATTTTGAATTAAACTTTCCTTTTTCACCCAGGTGGAATCATTTAAATTAAAGGAGCGAAACTGAATACTCAATTCTTCCAGGGCTTTCTGGTCTGCTTTCTCAAACCGCCGAAACTGTTCTTTGATCTTGTTAAGGTTACCAAAATTTTCATTCACCTGAATATATCTCACCTTCACCAACTGGTCGTTCAATTTGAAGTTCTCTTTGTTGGCATCATAATACAACAACATTTCTTCCTCGGTAATTGTGCTGTCCAATTGACGGGCTACAATACTACTTTTGTAGGCTTCAGTATACAGGTCGGTTTTATATTGATCTACTAATTTATCGTATTCGATTAATTCGGAATCGCTCAAATTGATCTTCGCCTGATCGATCAACAATTGTTGAGTCGCCCAGCGTTTGATGTAATTATTGATGCGCAATGTACTGTCTTCGGCGGAAGTGGCTTCAGAAATCAAATCAATCACATCTTCTTCGAACAAATAGGTGTCGTTCACCCTTGCGACAGGAATCCGCGGGTCCTCTTGTTTGAAATAATCACAGGAGGTAAGCAAAAAGAATACTAGTATAACTGGGGATAATTTATACATTAAGATTTCAATTCCTTTTTAAGTTTTTTGAGGGTTTTAGGATTTACTTCTACTTTATATTTGGCTCGCAATTCGTCCATCCATCGTTTTTCGACCAGATTTTGATAATCGCTCATCACTTTTCCCTTCACATCTTCATATTGCTTCGGTCCCGGAGGCAGTATCTTATTGACCTTTACAATAAGGAACGAATTGTTTTCAGTAAATATTTCAGAAATACCCGCTTTCGCCTTGAAATTAGATGGTAATTCCCGATCGCCGATCTCATAAACTCCCTTGGTTAGCAGAACACTCACTTTTTTATCCTTGTTTAACAGATCCTTTATTTCATCTCCGGTCTTGCCTTCTTTCAGTAAAGCCTCTACTTCTTTGATCACACTTTCTTTGGTCGCCCCTATGATCTCGGCATCGACGCGCTGCTTCCATTGATATTTGGAATGAAATTGCTTATAATACTCCTGCTGTCCTACCGTATCCTTCTTGGCCTTTCTCCACACATTTTTACCCATCACATCAAAAATGAGCAACCCATCCCTATATTCACTTATAATCGCCGCATACTCTTCGTTTTCAAGCTCCAGTTTATTCCTGAAATAGGTTTTAAGCGCATAGGTTTCGAATTCGTCGTAGTAATCTGCGAGCAACACCTGCTTATTTTTATACTGCTTGCTCTTGAGTTGTCTTTTATAAATATAGGCTGCGAAATCATTGTAATAGAGGTCTCGGGTGCCAATGGTAAACATTTTTTTATCTTCGGAAGACGGGATCGTATCATAACCCCAACGTCTTCCAATTACTTCGTCGCCCACATAAGTCTCAAAATAAGGGGAATATCCTTCTCCTTTTACGAAGCCAAATTTCTCCTTGATCTTTTTGTTGACCGCATGGGTCACTATTTTAGACCTACTTCCTTCTTTTACTCTTTTCTCGAGCATTTCTCGTTTCTCCTCAAAGGAAGGAATGGGATGTTTTTCTTCGAGTCGAATGATATGCCACCCGAAGTCGGACGAAACGGGTTTTGAAATATCCCCCGGGTTTTTCAATGCATAGGCTGCCTGTTCAAAGCTATCCGATCGCAGATCCCCTTTGCTGAAACGACGAAGCTTCCCTCCGTTCTTACCAGAGTTCTTATCATCGGAATATTGTCTGGCCAGATTTTCAAACGAATCTCCCTGTTGCACCAGCGCATAGATTTCGTTAATTCTTTCTTTTGCATCATAGTTCCGCGTTGTGTCCCGGGTGGAGATCATGATGTGAGACACGGTGATATCGTTGAGCCTCTTACTGCGATTGTGTACTTTAATGAGGTGATAACCGAATTGAGTTCGGGTAATCTTAGACAGCTCTCCCACCGGGGTCCCGTAAGCACTGGTTTCGAAGGGGTACACCAGAGCAAAAGCCGTAAAAGAGCCGAGGTTCCCTGAGGTTTCCTCAGCATTGGGTTCTTCGGAAGTTTCCCGGGCCAGAGCGGCAAAGTCCTCGCCATTAAGAGCCCGGTCACGGATGGCACTAATTTTATTGTAGGCCGCCAGAGTGTCCTGCGGAACATCTTCGTATCCCACCCGAACTAAAATATGAGAAGCTTCAATTTCTTCCAGACCGCGCTCATAGGCTTCTAAGGCCAATTCAGAAGTCACCTTATCTTCAAATATATAATTCCGGGAAAGTTGTTCCTCGTATTTGGCGAAATCTTCTTTATACCGTTGCGCTTCATGAAATTTCTGGGCGTAAGCTTCAGCGACTTTTAACTTATAATCGATAAACAACTGTAAATAGCCGTCCACACTTTTCTGAGACTCATCCTGAACCAGATCCAGGTTCTTCTGATACACCCGTCTAAACTCGCTGGCTAAAATTGGGCGATCATCTATGGTTAATAAAACGTCTTTCTTCTTCTGGGCAAACGCAGGAAGCGCCGCAAAAAATAAAGCAATGGTTAGTATAAATATCTTGTTCATAATTATTTAAGCTATCATTTAAGGAAGCCCAGCAAAAATATAAAAAAACAGGGGTTACACAAGTGCGTTAACACAACGTTATCAAACTTTTTAACGAAAGAGCCATCTGCCGAAAATTGCGTAAATTGTACTTTTAAAATTAAACCTTCCTTTTATGAAATATACAACTGAAATCATCATCGATCTGCCCCGCGAAGAAGTGATCCGTAAATTGGATAATCCCGAAAACATGAAAAAGTGGCAACGCGGGCTCGTAAATTATAAGGTATTGGATGGTATCCCGGGCAAAGAAGGTTCCACGATGGAATTGGTGTACAAAATGGGCAAACGCGACGTGGTTTTAACCGAAACTATTACGAAAAACGAGTTCCCGTCTGAATTCCACGCCAAATACGATACCAAAAGTGTTCATAACGTTCAACGGAATTTTTTTCATGAAATAGAGAAAAATCAAACCCGATGGGTGAGTGAAAGTGAATTCCAGTTTGCAGGCTTTGGAATGAAACTGATGGGGTTTTTAATGCCGGGAGCTTTTAAAAAACAATCCCTGAAATATCTCAAGGATTTTAAAAACTTTGCCGAAAAGGGAATTTCCGTTTCTGAAGCCTAATATGGAGCAAGTCAAACTTATTTGGGATTTCAGAGGCCCCAATGCGGCTCCCATCGCCAACCATCATGCGATTCACCTAAGAGAATTCACCACGACCGAAGACCTCCAAAATACCATTTGTGAGGTTGAGAAAATTTCAGAAATGCATCATATCGCTTATATGGTCGTAGACAAAACCCATATGAACGATCTGCGAGAACGCCTAAAACCACACCGGGGACAACTGTATAATCCATAGACTACGCAAGCGTGCTGTTATATGGACACCACGTTAACATATTGATAAAATTTTTCAGAAACCGTTATTTTTATAGTATTATTGCGCGACGAATAAAACCCTTAGGATTATGAAGATATTGAAATTTACCTTTTTATTTATATGTGTCACCGGATTTGCCCAGACAAAGGTGGGTTCTATCGACGTGGATTATATCATCGGCCTAATGCCCGAATTAACCAACGTTCAGAAACAGGTGGAAGACTATGGAAAAGGACTGGATGCCAGTTTGCAAACCAAATTAACTGCCTATCAGGCGGCCATCGACAAATATAAGTTGGACGAACCCTCTCTTACCCTGAAACAGAAAAAAGGAAAGCAGGATTCTATTCTTGTGATGGAAAATGACATCAAGAAATTCCAGCAGAACGGGAATCAATTGATCGTTTTAAAGCAAGAGGAATATTTGAAGCCTTTGTACGAAAAAGTAGGGATCGCTCTCGAAAAAGTAGCCGAAGCCGGTGGTTATACGCAGGTTTTCTCCAGAAATACCGAATTGGTGTATGTGGACAACCGCTTTGATCTCACCATCGCAGTTTTAAAAGAACTGGGGATAGAATACAAGGAAGAAGAGTAGTCATTCTTCCAATAGCAAATAAAAAATGCCTTCCAATGGAAGGCATTTTTTATTTTTTTAAAATTTTAATTCCGTACCCTGTTGAACCATCGCTTAGCTTTAAAAAATAGTTGCCGGACGGTACATCCTTCATTTCTATAGTTTCAGTATGCGAACCTTTGCTCCTTGATTCATTCTGAAATATATAACGCATTAAACTTCCAGTCATGTCGTATAATGCCAGACTTAGCACCTTGTCATCCTGTATGGTAAATTCCAATACGGTTTGATCTGCAATTGGGTTGGGGTATACAACCACCGAGTTTCCTAAATTATTAAAGTCTACCACACCAAGAGACAATCCGGAAATCACTCTGAGAGTAATCATCCAAACATTGTTAAAAAATTCGTGACTAGCGTCGCCGCAGATTACAATCTTTCCCCCAGATTCGAAACGAATATCATTAAGAGTGGTAGAAATTAGATCAATAGGCAGAAATGCCACGCCTTGGTCGGCAAACTCGGTATCGAGGATTCCGTTAGCATTATAGCGCCAGATAGTACTGTTTTCGTCGATAGTTCCAGCAATTAAAAATTTCCCGTCTGGCTGAAAAATTAAATCACCAGCATCCATATTTTGGGTCGTATTACCATGAAATTCCACTCCATCAGTACCAAAAGAGGTGTCGAGTGTTCCATTAGATAAGTATCGCGTTAAAAAAAGATCGCCACTAACACCATTCCCTACACTCGAACGGCCCGCTATGAGTACCTTTCCATTTCTGGTTTCCATCGACTTGAAACTTACTTTACGATCTGGGAAATAATCAATAATTACAAAACCCTCATCCCCGAACGATTTGTCCAGACTCCCATCGGGATGATAACCCACAACAAAGATTCTAGTTTCCAAATTTTCATCATAAGTGCCAGCTATCAATATTTTACCTCCGGCGACAACTTTTATGTCCGATGGTATGGCTCGATAAGGAGGAATTGTGCTGACAACGATCCCTTCATCCCCAAAACTTGTATCCAGACTCCCATCGGCATGGAACCTTGCAACGAGCGCATCATAATCATTGGCTAGTTTGGATGATCCTACAACAACCATTTTGCCATTTTCAAGTGGATTTATTGCTGTTCCTATGTCATCTCTATTGGTAAGATCATGCGTAATGATACCCGAAATTCCAAAGGTTGTATCCAAACTTCCATCCAAATTAATTCGAACCAGCATCAACTCACCAATATCAGCTACATAGGAGGTCCCTACAATAACTATTTTATCCCCATTTTGATAGGCATCCCGAGCTACAATTTGGTTCCCATTAGTGATACGGACTTCTCCGTCATCGCCAAACGAAGCATCCAGATCCCCATTGCTACCATACTTCAGAATAGAAAAATAATAATAGGCGGAACTCCCTAAGAAAGCGGAACCCACCACGTAATTGTCTCCATTGGATTGCGGCAAAATTGTACGGGCCCGGTAGTTTGCTTCTGTGCTATTTCCAGAATACCAGGCATATCCACGAGGCGCATTAAATGTAGTATCAAACTCACCTGGATTTTGGCCATAAGTCAAAGAGATGGACCAAAGAATTAGGCCGCAAATAATTTTGAAATTCCGCATCATAACAAACCTTTTTCTCAAAGTTAGCCCTTATACTTCAAAAAAAAAATAATTTGCCTACCTTGAATAGTTAGGCGATTCTTTGGTGATGGTCACATTGTGTGGATGGCTCTCGTTGATCCCCGAAGCGGTAATTTTTACAAAACGACCGGTTTCTTTTAGGGTCTCAATGTCTTTGGCACCACAGTACCCCATCCCGGCACGCAATCCGCCAATAAACTGGGTCATACTTTCCAGAAGTTCACCCTTATAGTTGACGCGGCCTACGATCCCTTCCGGAACCAATTTCTTAATATCGTCCTCCACATCCTGAAAATACCGATCCTTGGAACCTTGTTTCATAGCTTCCACAGAACCCATCCCTCGATACGACTTAAATTTCCTGCCTTCGTAAATAATGGTCTCTCCCGGAGACTCTTTGGTTCCTGCCAGCAATGAGCCCAACATGACACAGTCCGCTCCCGCGGCTAGCGCTTTAGGGATGTCACCGGTATACCGTATACCGCCATCCGCGATAACGGGAACACCGCTTCCTTTTATGGCTGCAGCTACTTCCAATACTGCGGAGAACTGCGGAAAACCAACTCCGGCAACCACACGGGTGGTACAAATAGAGCCGGGTCCAATACCCACTTTCACGGCATCGGCACCTGCTGCAACCAGATATTTGGCAGCCTCGGCCGTAGCAATATTTCCCACGACCACGTCAAGGTCGGGGAATTTTTTCTTTACTGCTTTTAATACTGTAACCACACCCTTCGTATGTCCGTGGGCGGTATCGATGATCACCGCGTCTACCTGTGATTTTACCAAGGCTTCGGCTCTTTGGACAGCGTCTGGGGTTACCCCCAGTGCAGCAGCAACCCGCAAACGGCCATATTGATCTTTGTTAGCGATGGGTTTTAAGGTGAGTTTGGTGATATCCCGGAACGTAATCAATCCCAAAAGGGTACCATCACCGTTTACCACCGGTAATTTTTCAATTTTGTGTTTCTGAAGAATAATTTCAGCATCTTTTAAGGAAGTTCCTTCCCCTACTGTAATTAGATTGGCGGTCGTCATTATCTCGCTCAACGGGCGTTCATGATTCTTTTCAAACCGGAGATCTCGATTGGTAACGATCCCAATTAATTTTCCGGCATCGTTGATAATAGGAATCCCTCCAATACTGTACTCACGCATGGTTTTCTGGGCATCTCCTACGGTCGCATCTTTCTTAAGCGTAACCGGATCCTGGATCATGCCGCTTTCAGCGCGTTTGACTTTGCGTACTTCGGCCGCTTGTTGTTCGATCGACATGTTCTTATGCAGCACGCCCATACCTCCTTCGCGGGCAATGGCAATGGCCATGGCGCTTTCGGTTACCGTATCCATGGCAGCGGAAACGATGGGAACGTTGAGAGAAATATTTCGGCTGAACAAAGATTTTATGGAAACTTCTCGAGGTAAAACTTCAGAATAAGCAGGAACTAAAAGTACGTCGTCGTACGTAAGTCCCTCTCCTAGAATTTTGTTGTCGTGTGCGGTCATGCAATCAAATTTTAATTCCGAAGAACCGGAAATGGATACTATTTAATTGCATGCGAATGTACGATTAATTGTGGGATTATCTCCTTTTTAAAAGCTGAAATAAAACAGCGCAGGCACTTACGATATAAACCAAAGTCATTACTATCCCGGAAATCATCACCACCCATTTCATCCATAACATCCCTTTCCAAAGTAAATAGATCCCTCCAAAAGTGAGGATGATGGAAACAAATGGTTCGATCATTAAAAAAGCCTTCCATTTCCCGGGAAGTGAGGTGATAGCGACCAAACTTCCCAATAAAAAGAAAATAAATGAAATGGACAGAATGTGGGTATGCAAGATGGTAAGCATCTCTCGTTCTCCCTTTTTAAATTTCATCACGGCGATATCTCCTTCATCTTCCAGGTCCTCATTCCCCAAATAATTCTCCTCGATGCCGGCAGGCCGATCACTCTCCGTCTGACGTACAAACTGTATTCCGGAAAAATAACCTACACTCAACACAATGACGAAAGCAGCAATAAACTGCTTGACGTATCGGGGAAGTTTATGAATAAGGCCGTCTATCTGCATCTACAACGCGTTTAATTTTTGAAGTTTCCCAATACTCTGTAACAGCTCGTTGATCGCCCGTGTCATAGAACGAACCGAGATCGTAGCTCCGCTAATGGGGATGATATCCTCATTGTATTTTAATTGGGAAGATGCCGGAGATTTTCCCGAAAATTGTCGCAACCATCGCTTGCTCCCAATTTCGCCCCCATATTCCTCGCGATAGATAAGCACCTTACTTTTGGCTATAGTGAATTGGGTATCGAACAACACCAAATAATCGAAGGTAGCAGCTTTACTGGGCGCATTTCCAATATATCCATAGCCCAGTAATTTCTCATTCGCAAAGATCTTAAATAAGTTTTCATCTCCAAATTCTGAAGTGGTTTCGGCATTGATCACATCAGAAACAGAAACAGCTTCCCTGGTAAAATATTCAATTTCATAGAATTTGGAGATCACTTTGTCCGCCTTTTTTGTCAGCTTCTCGGGAATGGTAAAAGCAGTGCCAATTGCAGCGAATACAATAACAAAAAGCATCTGTTTGATCATGTTACAAAGGTATTTAATTTATGTTGTGTGTTCCTAAGGGTTTCGGCATTTTAGAACCAGACGCCTAGTCCAAAGTTTAATCGGTTGTCCACATCGACGGTTTCCGCATTATTGTCCCTGAACTGATAATCCCCCTTCACCACAACTCCCGGCGCGATGTGATAGCTAAGACCTGTAGTGATATCGGTGCGGTTGTAAGCGTCATTCCTTATTAAGTTGCCCTCAGTTCCGGAATGGGTATCGTAATTCTCATAACGGGTAAAAAGAAATAGCCGTTGGCTTGCCCTTAGCGGCAAAAGGTTATAGGCCACTTCTCCATAATAACCCATTAAGGCACTTCCCAGGTCGTTGCCTGTAAGATTATTGTAGGCTCCAGTGTCACTCAGGGAAGCATAAATGAACTGTCCCCGGGCGGTGATTTTTCGGTAGGCATAACGCGCGTCAAAACCAACCATCGAAATGCCAATATTAGCACCCTCAAGGTCTTCCACCTCATCTGCAGCCTGTGTTTTTCCGAAGTAACCCGAAAGCCCCAATCGCAAACCCGGGAAGCCGTAGTATTCTATTTTGGTCGAAAATGTTGGGGAATCCACGGTAGATTTTATTCCCTTTTGACGTCCGCCCCGTAAACCATTGCTGCCTTTTAGAAAACCTGAAACTCCTTCCTCACCATCGCTTGCAGTCGATTTGAAGCCGTTAAAAATATAAGCCTGGTATCCCAGCGAGACCTCCGAAAATCGGCCGGTCACGCCTACCCCAATTTCCCGCCAGGTAGTGGGCACGATCGAATTATCGACCGCGGGACGCTCGGTGCCGTTAAACGTAGTGGGTTCGTGGTACTCATTAATAATTCCCATTGGAACCAGCATTAAGCCACCCCGAAGGCTCACATTATCACCTACGGCATAATTGACAAAGGCTTGCTCTACAAAAATCTCCTCCACATGTTCCAACTCAATCTCAGTAACGAACTGGGTTTTGTCATTGAACCTATATCCCAGCAAAAGCACCAGGCGCTGTACGTCCAGTTCACCATTATCGCCTTCCGGCTGATTATAGGTAATCTCCCCATAAGCGCCGATAGTGACCGCCTTTCCGTAATTACCTGATAATAGGCGCTGGGCGGCATTCAGCTGATTTTGAGGGTTGTTGATAAGCGTGTCCTGGGTGGGTTGTGCAACCATTGCGGTCGCTGCAAATAGCAGGATACTAAAAATGCGTAAGTTCATTTATTCTTATTTAGACTTAATATAAATAGCACTATATTTCAAGGGCAAAAATAAAGAGCAGAATGAATACCTGCAAACTTATTTAGATTAATTTTAAATAAAAATCGGACGGGTTGATATTACTTTCATTTCGAATGAATTCTGAAGTAATTCTGAATTATTTCCGAAGTTATTCCGAAGATACTTTTAACTCGTTCGCATATTTGAGTCGGGCCAGGGTCACCCATTGTATTAGTGTTTTGGCGTCTTCTTCCGAAAGATCTCCATGCAGCCAGGTGTAGGAATCCAATGGCATCTCCCCTTTTTCAACCATCTCGATCACCTCCTCCAGTTTATGATCTTTTTTCTTCACCGAATAACTTTCCCAGGCCGACGCGTTTAATTCACCCTTCCCATGCTTTATATGATCGGCAAGCCAATAGGATACCGGGGCGATCTCGGCATACCAGGGATATTGGGTTTGCCCACTGTGACAATCATAACAATTGGTTTTTAAGATCTCCTTTACCGCCAGTGAGGGATTGGTTTCAGCTTCAAAGGCCGCCACACTTTCATAGCCTTCACTGTTCTTATCCGGGCGTATGAACTGGATCACTAACAAGGCAGCCAGTGCGACAAGCAAGAAATACTTCAATATTTTCTTCATCATTATTGATTTATCGATTTCATAAATATAATAACCGCCTTTCGAATATCAAAGCCAGTTTCGTTCTTCACGGGTTGGTATACGTTGATCACTCCTTCATTTTCCGCGGTCAAAAAGGGAATGTCGTACCCTTTCAGTAAGAAGTCGCTTAAGGCAATTTTGTATACTTGCTCCGCTTCGATGTTCGAATTATTGACCAGCCACTCCCCTTTTTGGTTTTGGGTAATTCCGTCTCTTTGTAAATACGCTCCGGTGCCACGTTGCGACTTTCCGTAATCCAGGACCTCTTTTAACAGACTTCCCTTCATATCAACTTTTAAAATACTACCTCCGAACGGCAAGACCCTAAAAATATCCAAACTCGTCACCTCCACGTCCAGCATATCATCCAAACGAAACGAACCTCCGTTGACCAGCGCTCCTACCACTTCGCCCGGGTAGGCATTTGTCATGGCTCCACTTACGATCGCACCCAAATTAGTTTGAAGGCTTCTATTGGCACTATCGGTTCCATCCAGGGGGTTTTCCGATACATAGATTACCTCATCGGGATCGGCCACTACTTCTTTTATTTTCGTTTCCAAAATGGCATTCCACTTGTCCACAATCGCTTTTACCTCCGGTTTTGAAGGAGTTCTTGCGTCTATGGGCATCAACTTGGAATCTATTTGAACTTGCCCGGTCTTTGTATCATAGGTGATGCTGTGGATATAAATACTTTTGGCATTGGCGTCGGCCTTGGCGATGGTGGCATTCTCGGTAGGTACCAGCATGCTATTGTGCTCATGCCCGCCCATGATCAACGAAATATCGGGGAAGCGTTTGGCGAGCTCCTTGTCCTGTTCGATTTGTAAATGGGTGAGTCCAATAATAACATCTGCTCGTTGCATTTGCAAGGCCGTATACGCGCTACTGGCTTCCAGAAAAATATCGGCATAATACACGTAATCCTGCGGATTTGAAGGCAGGGTGACACTAAAGAGTCCAACATCTATCCGGGTACCGTCGGAATCGGTCATGGGAATGGAATACGTTTCCGGCACATAAATGGTATCCTGATCTCTTCGGAAGAAAAAAGATCTGGGGCCGTCGTCATTATTCTGAAAGATATTGGCCGATGTCCAATAAAAATTAGACTCGTCCAATCGCTTTTGAAGATTTTTCTCACTGAGGTCGAACTCATGGTTTCCGAAGGTCACCAATTCAAAATCCATGGCATTCATTACCTCGATCATTTGCCTACCACCAATGCGCTCTCCATTCACTTTAATGGTCCCCAGCAATGAAGGATTGAGAAAATCCCCGGCCATAAACAGATACGTATTGGGCTCGACATTTTTTATCGAATCGACCGCATGTGCGACACGGGCCATTCCCCCGTATTTACCACCACTCAAGGGTGCTATCTCGTACACGTCGTTTAATTGCACAAACTTAAAAGTGATTTTTCCGTCATCGATTAACTCGGGGGTCGGCTGGGTGGTTTTACACCCAAAAAGGAATAGTGACAGCAGGGCTGCAAACAATCGTATACATTTCATATCAGTAATATTTTGTAAATATTTTTGTTGCCTCGTTATGCGCGCTTTCGAAGGCCATCGTATTAATGTGGGTTTCCGCTTTTACGTTTGCAAAATAACTCAACAATTTTTCAGTGGGCATATTTCCCGTAAGTTCATCTTTTGCCATGGGACAACCTCCAAACCCCTGAATGGCACCGTCAAATCTCCGGCAACCACTTTTATAGGCAGCATCGACTTTTTCATGCCATTTGCTCGGAGTAGTGTGCAGATGGGCTCCAAATTCGATATTCGGGTACTTCGGAATTAAATGGGAATACAAATACTCGATTACTTCGGGAGTGGATGTTCCCACGGTATCGCTTAAAGAAAGGATCTTAACTCCCATAGCCGATAAGGTTTCGGCCCACTCTCCAACAATGTCAACATTCCAGGGATCCCCGTAGGGATTGCCAAAACCCATAGACATATATGTCACCACTTCCTTATCATGGGCGGTGGCAAGGAGTAGAATTTCTTTCAAAACGTCCATGGATTGCGCTATGGTTCTATGTGTGTTCCGCATTTGGAAATTTTCTGAAATGGAAAACGGATATCCCAGATAATGGATTTCAGAATGAAAAATGGCATCGATCGCTCCCCGCATATTAGCTACGATCGCCAGTAGTTTACTATCGGTGTTGGAGAGATCCAATTGCGATAACACCGCCGGGGTATCCTGCATTTGTGGTATGGCCTTGGGAGAAACGAAGCTCCCAAAATCTATGGTATCGAACCCACATCGCAACAAAGACTGGATGTACTGAACTTTTTCTTCGGTAGGTATCCAATCTCGTATTCCCTGCATAGCATCCCGTGGACACTCAATGATCTTAACTCTTTGCATTATATCAAATATACGATGTTAGATTTCAAATTGTTTATACGTAGCTGTGTTAAATCGTTCCCGGGGAAGTTCATATCGCTCATTTCGTTTCTAGGTCCAAAGGGTTAAGGAATGACAATATAAATAGCGATGGCGACGAAGACTACAATCTGAAGCCACTTCAGATAGAGCCCAACTTTTTTGTGTTGCAAAAGATAATTTGAAATGCCCCCGGCCAGGAGAGCGATGACACTAAAGACGGCAAAGGATACGACCATAAATGTGATGCCTAGAACATAAAATTGTGTCACGGTTCCTTCAGAAGTATCCCAAAGAAAACCCGGAAAGAAGGCCAGAAAAAAGATCATCACCTTGGGATTGACCAAATTCATGATCACGCCTGTTTTAAAAAGTTGGCCATATTTTTTTTTCGGGGCATCATGGGCAAAGGAGATCTTCGAATCACTTTTATAGACTTTATAGGATAAATACAACAGATAGGCGGCACCCAGTATTTTAATTCCGTAGAAAATAGAAGGAGAGGCGGTGATCAATGCGGAAATCCCAAACGCCAGAAATGTCGTATGTACAATACAACCGCTTATCAATCCGGCAGTGGTGGCAATACCGCTTTTACTACCATTGACCAATGATTGTGTGAGTACGTAAATATTATCCGGCCCGGGGGAAAAGGCCAACGCCAGAGTTGCCAACGAGAATGATATTAGGTTTTCGATCATTGTTTAAAAATATGGTATTTTTATGTAAGCTGAAACCCAATAATTCGACAGAATAAGGAAATTACAATTGCTATGAAAAAAATACTTTTGCCCTTTCTGGTACTAACACTGTGCACCTTTCTTTCTCAGGCACAATCGGAGGCTACCTACTCCGTTCAGTTTACCAGTAATTGGACGCAGGCCGCACATCCACATTCCAGTGGCAGTCTTCCGGGCAATGCACATTGGTCGAAACTGGTGGGAGCCACACACAACGATGAAGTTATCTTTTTGGAAATGGGCAGCCTGGCATCTCCCGGTGTTGAAAACATCGCCGAAATGGGAAGCAATACCGTTTTCTTTTCTGAAGTAAACACGGCTATTGCTTCAAATTACGCCAACGCCATCATCGATGGAAATGGCTTGTCTACGGCAGAAGGCCAAATCACAATTGATGAGATCACCACTTCCGAAAATTACCCGCTGCTTACCCTGCTTTCCATGATCGCTCCCAGTCCCGACTGGATGATAGCGGTAAACAGCGTATCTCTATTGGATACCAACGGAGATTGGATTGATCAACTGGATATCGATTTGTATCCCTATGACGCAGGAACCGACAGTGGAGTAGACTATACCTCTCCCAATAACGATACCGATCCGCAGGAACCTATTTCCAGTTTACAAGGGATTACCCCATTTTCCAATGAGATTATTGGAACATTTTCCATTAGCCTGCAATCTATTTTAGCTCTAAGAGATGATGGTTTAGCCGAAACCGTTCTTTTCCCAAATCCCGCGGGTAATACGGTACATATTTCGAATACGAATTCTATCAAAAGTGTGTCATTTTACAATGTCCTGGGAACCGAAGTTTTAACCGTGCCCAATATCAACGGCACTTCAAAGCAAGTAGATATTAGCGCACTGCCTAGCGGAATATATTTGGTAAACGTTCAAAACGATTCCAATGACGGATCTGTAAAGCGATTGGTTAAGCTTTGAGAATTGCCTTATTGATAGACTTAATAAGCGCAGGTCCTTCATAAATAAAGCCGGTGTATAGTTGGACCAAACTCGCGCCGGCTTCAATCTTTTCTAAGGCATCTTTAGCCGAGTGAATTCCACCTACGCCAATAATAGGGAAGGCATGATTACTTTTTTGAGCGAGGAATCGTATCACTTCCGTTGCGCGGTTGGTCAAAGGTTTTCCGCTCAATCCACCTGCTTCTTTTTTGTTTTCTGAAGTCAATCCGTCCCGCGAAATGGTGGTGTTCGTCGCGATCACCCCGTCGATCTTTGTTTCAGCAACAATTTGGATGATGTCCGTCAATTGCTCGTTGGATAAATCGGGAGCGATTTTTAGGAGGATGGGCTTTCTTGTGATTTTTTCAGAATTTATATGCTGAAGGGTTTGCAGTAAAGCGGTCAACGGTTCTTTTTCCTGAAGCTCGCGTAAGTTGGGCGTATTAGGCGAACTCACGTTTACCACAAAGTAATCGACATGGTCAAAAAGAGCTTCAAAACAAATTACATAGTCGTTTACGGCCTCATCGTTGGGAGTTTCTTTGTTCTTCCCAATATTTCCGCCTATAAGGACATGCGCCTTGGTTCCGGTAGAAGCGTTCTTCTTTAACCGCTCAACGGCTGCTTCCACACCTCCGTTATTAAAGCCCATGCGATTGATAATCGCCTGGTCTTGCTTGAGTCGGAAAAGTCGTTTTTTGGGATTTCCTTCCTGTGGTTTTGGAGTCACCGTACCTATTTCAATAAAACCGAAGCCAAAATTGGACAGTTCCTTGTACAATTTCGCATCCTTATCAAAACCCGCCGCAAGCCCCACAGGATTGGGGAATGTGAGCCCAAACAGCTTTCGTTCCAATGCCTTATCCTTTGTTTTGTAAATACTTCGGAAGAAGCCTCCCAATGCCAGGCGAGTCGTCACCTTCACCATTTTAAATGTGAAGTGGTGTACCTTTTCAGGATCAAATAAAAAAAGCAGGGGTCTAAGGAATAATTTATACAACGAATCGGAATTTTACATGACTATTTTAGGTGAGGGAATCCACAAAACGAACGATATTTTGAACTCCCTTAAAAACATTGGGTGCAAAGGTTTTAATAAATTTTAAATCTAGCGGTATGTTTTTGTTTTTTTGATAGGCAGCAAGTACATTTTTTCCATTAAAATCCACATAAGCCAGTCGAAAGATGAATTCATCGGGCGAAAAGTAGAAATCGGTTCCGGGTAAGAGGGCGACATCAAATTGATCCAACAAGTGATGGGCCAGCGAAACTGCGCCGTCAATTTTGAGGTCGTGCAGTTTCTTTTTATAATTTTTGAAATCGATCAATAGATAAAATCCGCCTTCCGGTCGGGTACATGCTATATGAGCCTTGGTTAGCGATTCGTGGACAAAGGTCGCGAATGCCTTTAGTACTATTCTCGCATCTTCCACCGCTTCGCGCACCTCATTTCCATAAGTAAAAGCCGTTATTGCGGCATATTGGATGGGAGCACTCACCGCACTAAAAGTCTCGCTGAATACAGCGGCATACGTATCTGTGAGGAATTCCAAATTTGTGGGCAAGTGCAGATATCCCAAGCGATACCCTCCGGCGGCAAAAACTTTGCTCAAACCTCCGAAGACGATGGTGTTTTCAGGATAGAATTTTGAAATACTGACCGCATGAGTGGTTTTAAAAGAAAGTTGAGAATAAATCTCATCGGAGAGTACGATGAGTTGATGGCTGCGACAAATTTCGGCAAGTTCTTTTAAATCGGCTTGGGTATACACCGCTCCTGTTGGATTATTGGGAGAATTTAAGATAAGTACTTTCGTACCCGAGATCTTTTCGCAATAACTTTTTAGCACCTGAGGCTGCAACGTGTAATTATGATCCCACTCGGTTTCCAGCAAAGCGAACTTTTTTTGATTCAGTTGTACCTGTGGTAAGTAACTTACCCAACTTCCTTTTGGGATCAGGTAGGTTCCATCGATCATAAGGATGGTTTGGTACAATAATTCCTTGCTTCCCGGCCCTATTAATATACTTTCGGCCGTCGCGTTTATATCTTGATGTTGTCCTAAGAAAGAAGCTATTTGCTGTCGTAATTCGGGTAGACCTAGGGTGGGTAAATAGCCGCTCCTGCCCGCGTTGGTTTTTAATGCCTTTACGATTTGAGAGGGTACGGGAAAGGGAGATTGTCCAAACCCGAAATGATAAATGGTCCTTCCCTCCTCTCTAAGACTATTGACCTTTTGATTGATCTCTAAAGTGGCCGAAGGTTTTAGACGTTGCGTATTGCTATTCAAAAACGACATATCCTGTAAATAAAAGGGGTTGCCTGCAAAAATAGACAACCCCTTTAATAAATTGATTGATTAATTCTTATTTGATTAAAATATTCAATCTGGCAAAAATACTTCGGCCACCGACTCCAAATTGTGTGGAACGTCTGGAATAGATAAAGCGCCCGCTGGAACGAAACGCATCATCCGCCTCGTCCGGATAGACATCCAATAAGTTATTGGCACCCACGGTAAATTTCACACCTTCTGTAAAGTTGTGTGAAAAAGTCAGGTCGGTCACGACTTTCCCGCCGTATATACGATTAACGTCAGGATCATCATTATTGGTAGCCTCTTCAACTTCTCCAAAATAACTATTCCGAAGGAAAATATTCCAATCGTCATTGATTCTTAGATTGTTGGTAAGGGTTCCCTTGGTACGTGGTACAGCAGCTTCAATGTATATTCTACTGGTGCGGTCGAAATACGTATCGGTCAAGCCTGCATTTGCAATGGCTGTTGGGATATTCATACCTTCAACAGTTGTTTTCGACACCGTAAATGACAAGGTGTTTGTCAATTGCATATTCCCGGAAATAGAGGTTTTATGGTCCGCAACAAAGTCGATCCCCTTCGTTTGGGTATCAACGGCATTGGCAAAAAACGCAGCCTGACTAGCATTCGCTTGCGCAAATAGTGCGGCCAATTCGGCATTTCCATTGTCACCAAATTGTCCACTTAAAACCACTCTGTCATCAATATTCACCAGATATCCATCTACGGTAAGTTTTAAACTAACGTCTGGGATGTTGGCGGTTAAACCTGCGGTAAATCCAAGAGATGTTTCTTCTTTTAATTCAGCAATACCTAGAATTCGAGCAACCCGAGAAGTGTTTGGGAAGATCCCCACTTCATTCGGAATTCCATCTACAAATAAGGTAGAGGTCGAATTAAAATGAATTTGATGTAAAGATGGTGCTCTGAATCCTGTTTGAATAGATCCACGAACATTCAGGTTCTCTGTTGCCTTGAACAAGAAAGACGACTTGAAATTCAGGGTACCTCCAAAATCGGAGAAATTCTCGTATCGTACGGCACCGGTCAATCTGAAGGTCTCACTGAAGTCGGCTTCCGCATCTACATAACCCGCAACGGAAGTTCTAAACGCATCGATCTCATTGTCCGGTTTAAAGCCGGGAAACACTTGAATACCACCTGGCCTTGTATTTCCGAAGAAATCTGTTGGGACCATCGAATTCGGATCGGTTGGATCGTGGACGTTCCCCAAGGTGTTATATTGAGCGTACGATTCTTCCTGACCCGCAATTATGGAGTAATTCTCCACTCGGTATTCGGCACCAAAGGCGATATTAAAGCCCGCCAATACGTCTTCAAAGAAGCGGCTAACATCCAGATTGGACGTGTTTTCTCCATATTCAAATCCACCCGCATCCGCTTCGAAAGGTGTGGAATTACCTAAAGATGCATTTAACGAATTGCTAATGCGATAGGTAAAGGTGTTGATACCCGTATTATTGCTAATATCCACATTCCAGTCGCCTGCTTTTCCCTTGATTCCAACCGCCAGGGCCTTGTCACGAATACTAGAGTTGATCTCGGGAAGGAATCCATTGATTCTAGCAGGAGTGTAGGCGCGTGCCTGATTGGGCAAACGATAGAAGCCCGCTGCATTTCCACTTTTAAATCCAATGCCTCCAAAAGAGTAGAGTTTTAGATTTTCTCCCAGGGGAAGTTCCATATTGCCAAAAAACTGACCGCCGCGAAGTTCAGATTGTCCCACTCTCATATTAAAGTCTTTTCGGGTCAAGCCTCTTGCCGCCAATTCGGCTGTGGTATTGTCTGCGCTCAATATGCCCTGTAGTTCTTCTTTGGTCGCCAAAGGACTGAGGTTCAATCCTGCCTGATTTCCGTAAAGGATTACATCATTCACATCGTCGTCTAATAGGTTTCTTAGATCGTATCCATCATTGTTGGCAAATCGTTCCACCGTATTGAAAAGGTTAAAAATATCACCTTCCCACTCTTTCATTCTATTGGTAGCCCCTCTAAAGTTGAAGTTTCCGGTGAAGTTTACAAAGCCACCATCATCTCCTAAGGGGAGTCCGTAGTTGGCTCCAACATTTATTTTTTCGCCATCGGCACCGTCATCGGGATTTTCACTGGTGAAATTAGCCCCCGAAGTGATGTCAAAAGCCAATTCATTAGTGGCTTTTTTCAAAACAATATTAATAACTCCTGCAATCGCATCGGAACCGTATTGAGCCGCCGCACCGTCACGCAGGATCTCAATTCTCGCAATAGCATTGGTGGGAATCGCACTTAGGTCACTTCCTACCGAACCTCTACCAAAAGTTCCGTTTACATTGACCAAGGCCGTTTTATGCCGTCGTTTTCCGTTGATGAGTACCAAAACCTGATCGGGACCTAATCCTCTCAACGAGGCGGGCGCGATGTGGTCGGTTCCATCGGAAATGGTCTGCGGGTTGGATGAGAAAGAAGGTGCCGCGTAATTCAGTATTTCGGTCACCGTTATTTGGGGAGAATATTCGGCGATCTCCTGAACATTTAAAACATCAACAGGTACGGCAGAGTTAATAGCCGTTCTACTTGGGTTACGAGTACCTATGAGTACAACCTCATCCAAGGCGACTCCGGACACCATTATGAGGTTCATTGTTGCCCCGGTAACCACTTGTTCCACAGTATCAAAACCCACGTAGGAAAATACCAACGTATCTCCTGTGGACGCATCGATAGTATACTTTCCGTCAAAATCGGAAACGGCTCCTGTAGTGGTTCCTTTCACGACCACACTCACCCCATTGATAGGCTGAGAAGCGTCATCTGTAATGGTACCTGACACTTGTTGTCCATAGACAAATCCGGAAAGTAGTAAGGCCATTACAACCATAAAATAGTTTTTTTGTTTCATAAGGTTTGTTTTATTGATTATTGAATCAATGTACGATTTTATTATTTATCTTCTTTACTTCCACTATTTTTGGTAATTTTAAACTCTTATTTATTAAGCTGATATGATCGACAAAAAACACCTCATCAACCGTTTTAAAAGTTATGTAATCGTGGATACGGAAAGCGATCCGAATAGCGACACAACACCCAGCAGTAAAAAGCAGTGGAACCTGGCAAATGCCCTGGTAAAAGAACTGAAAGAGATAGGAATGGAAGAGGTAACCATCGATGAACATGCCTATATTATGGCCACCCTCCCATCCAACGTCGATGCGGAGGTTCCGGTGGTTGGGTTTATCTCACATTTTGACACCACCCCCGACTTTACCGGTGCCAATGTAAAACCTCAAATTATTGAAAATTATGATGGCGGAGATATCGTTTTAAATGAAGCTGAAAATATTGTGTTATCACCCGATGATTTTGACGACCTGTTACTTTATAAAGGACAAACCTTGATCACGACAGATGGAACCACACTTTTGGGTGCCGATGACAAAGCTGGAATTGCCGAGATCATTTCGGCCATGGAATATTTGATCGACCATCCCGAACTCAAGCACGGAAAAATACGCGTGGGCTTTACGCCGGACGAAGAAATTGGCCGGGGGGCCCATAAATTTGATGTGGAAAAATTTGGGGCACAATGGGCCTATACCGTAGATGGGAGTCAGATAGGTGAATTGGAATATGAAAATTTCAATGCAGCCGGGGCCGTCGTCACCATTAAAGGAAAGATTGTCCACCCGGGATACGCCAAGGGGAAAATGGTCAATAGTATGTACATCGCGACCGATTTTATCAATTCGCTTCCTCGAATGGAAACTCCCGAACATACAGAGGATCGCCAGGGCTTCTTTCATTTAAGCAGTGTCAAAGGGGAGGTGGATGGAACTCGACTTCAGTATATTATTCGTGATCACGACAAACAGCATTTTGAAGCTCGTAAGGAAGTGATGCTCAAATTGGCTTCAGAATTAAACACCCAATACGGGAGCGAACGGATTTCCGTCGAGATCAAAGACCAGTATTTCAATATGCGGGAAAAAATAGAACCCGTCATGCATATCGTCGATATAGCTGAAGAAGCCATGAAGCAGGTAGGCATCATCCCAATCATTAAACCCATTCGAGGAGGAACCGATGGCTCACAATTAAGTTATCTGGGACTCCCCTGCCCGAATATTTTTGCCGGCGGGCATAATTTTCACGGACGTTATGAATATATCCCTGTGGAAAGCATGCTAAAGGCCATTGAGGTGATCGTGAAGATTGCTCAATTGGTCGCAACCGAACAAAAAAAGTAAGTTTTAACGATATTCCATAAAAAAACCTTCAGTGTAACACTGAAGGTTTTTTTATTTCAATTGCAAAGTAAATTATTTTGCGTCCGGTGTGTTCAATTTGTTACTCTTTTCAACAGAGATCGCGGTTTTATCAAACTTCATTTTGCCGGCGCCGGTTTCAATAATACAGGTTCCATCATCGTTTAATTCGAGGACTTTTCCGTGTAAACCACCGTTGGTAATTACTTTCATCCCTTTTTTTAATTCACTGTAGAACTTCTTTTCCTGCTTCATTTTCTTGCGCTGCGGTAAGACAATGAAGAAAATTATAAAAACAGAGAATAACAGTAAAGGGCCTAAAATTCCATCCATTCGTGACTCGAATTATTTTGTTTGAATTGGAGAACCTGAAGTCGCTCCTTCTTTTGGAGTTACGAAGGCTTTGATTTTGATCGTTTCTTTCCCTGCTTTCGTATTGGCAGTGATCGTCACCGTCTTGCTTACCTGGTTCTTACCGGTTCCGTTGAACTTCACCAACATCTCACCACTCGCACCAGGTGCAACAGGTTCTTTGGTAAATTCTGGAACGGTACATCCACAGCTACTTTTTGCATCCACGATGATTAGATCTGCATCACCTGTGTTGGTAAACGTAAATACATGCTCCTGAGGTGCTCCCTGATCGATGGTACCAAAGTCGAATTCAGTCTCCGCAAAGGTCATTACAGGTACTTTACCAGATTCAGCGTCGCGCTCTGCGGCGGCGGCTACATTTTCTTCACTTACTTTATCAGCTGCGTTTTCCTTACAAGACGTAAAGCTAACCAAGGCAACAGCTGCCAGTATAAAAATCGATTTTTTCATAGTTTATAATTTGAATTAAGAGTGGCTAAAATAGCCATTTTTTTGAATTTATCGAAGGCCACGGCCAATTTTGTTCAATTTTTCCTCGGCGCCCAATTCTTTCACCAACTTATCTAAAATTCCGTTGATAAATAGGCTGCTCTTGGGAGTGGAGTACTCTTTGGAGATTTCCAGGTATTCATTTATGGTTACTTTTACGGGAATACTGGGGAAATAAAGGAACTCCGAGATTCCCATTTTGAGGATGATCATATCAATTTCGGCGATGCGTTCTTTGTCCCAATTAGGGGTTTTGCCATCAATTTGATCTCCCAATTTGTCGTTATTCAGGATCACCTTTCGAAGTAATTCAATACTATATTCACGATCCTCCTCGTTTTTAAACACCTCCGGATCGAAGATGGCAGCTGTATTTCGTGCCGATAATTTGTCCAACATTTTTACAATGGACGTATTCACGAGCGGAAAATCATCCAGCCAGGTTAAACGATTGTCTTCCAGATATTCGTATAATTTTTCATTGGGAGCGATGACCTCTTTGTATAATTTCAGAACAAATTTCTGATCGTCTTTAAAGTTAGGAGCATCGAGTTCGAGGTAGGCATGGTACCAATCTTTTTCTCTTAGATCGTTAAACAAAAGAGTGACATATTCGTCGTCATTTTCCCAATTGTTGAGTTTTTTATTTTTCAGAAAGAGGGAAAGCGGTTTATGTTGTGCCAGCAGTTCGATCACTTTATTTTCCAGAAACGCACGACTGGGATCTTTTTCCGATGCTGTGGCCAAATGCTTTTGTTGGGACTTTTGGAGGTATTTGTTAGCATGATCCCGCATTGCGATGATTAATTGAAGCAGCAATCCATGCAGATCCTGCATCTGTGTTATGCTATAATGAAGAAATTTTTCATGCTTATCAAGTTGGGCTTCTTCGGTTTGATAAAACGCATATAACGACTGTAATACTTTTACTCTTATATGTCTTCTTGTAAGCATATTTGGAAAGAACTTTTTATTTTAAATACAAAGCGCACCATCTGATGAAAGTGCGCTGCAAAGATAGAGATAATAAACTATATGTTAGCTTTCTTTTTTTGTGCATCAATTCGCGATTGTGCAATATTGCAGCGCCGCTTGATGGGAAGTCAGATTGTTGGTTTCAGCATTGTTTAGTATCTCAAGTGTGGTATTGTAAATGTTTTCGGTTTTACGCATAATCTCCTGTTTCCCGTAGTTCTCCAATTCAGCATAAACATTGATGATCCCTCCAGCATTGATCAGGAAATCGGGCGCGTATACAATGCCTTTTTCTCGTAGTATTAAACCGTGCTTATCCTCGTCTGCTAATTGATTATTCGCTGCCCCGGCAATGACTTTGGCTCGCAATTGGTGAATGGTAGTATCATTTACAGTAGCTCCCAGAGCGCAAGGGGCGTAGATGTCCATTTCTTCACCATAAAGATTCGTTCCGGTATATATGGAAACGCTGTATTTCTCACGAACTCGCTGCAATCGTTCATTGCTAATATCGCTTACGACTATTTTCGCTCCTTCGTTATTCAAGTGCTCTACCAAAGCTTCGCCCACATTGCCAACGCCCTCCACATAGACCACCCGATTCTCGAGGTCATCGGTTCCAAATTTATACTTGGCTGCAGCCTTCATCCCCATAAACACTCCGTATGCCGTAATGGGTGATGGATTACCCGCTCCTCCTTTTTCTTCGGAAATACCCGTTACATAAGGGGTTACAGTACGAATTAAATCCATATCGCTGGTCTCCATTCCCACATCCTCGGCGGTAATGTATTTTCCTCCCAAACCATGGATAAATTCCCCGAAGCGCAACATGAGTTCCGGTGTTTTTTGAGTTTTCGAATCTCCGAGGATCACCGCTTTACCACCTCCCATATTGAGACCGGTAATAGCACTTTTAAACGTCATCGCACGAGACAAGCGAAGGGCGTCATTTAAGGCATCCCATTCCGAATTGTAATTCCACATACGAGTACCTCCCAAAGCAGGACCCAATACGGTATTATGGATACTAATAATTGCTTTTAATCCAGTATCTTTGTCGTTACAAAAAACGATTTGCTCATGGTCATCGAATGACAATTGTCCGAAGACCGGAGCCATTTTTTTAAGATCTTTAGCGTTAACTACCTCAGTCATCATATCTTCTATATTTATGAATCCCATAATTTGGGTATACAAAATTAATTCAATAGTAAGGATATCGCAAAGAATTATCTTAAAATTAAGAATTTGTTAATAAGTTTACCCATTCATGAAAGAACTGCGCTTCCTGAATCAATTCTTCATCCACTATAAATGGCGGCTGCTTTTTGGCCTCTTTATCACGGCCGTTGCTACCATATTTCGCATTGTCGTTCCGGCGAAGATCGGAGATTCGGTCGATGCGGTTCAGCGTCATTTCAATGGCGAAATAACCCAGGAAACCCTGAAGACCGAACTTTTTGAAAACATCCTCCTCATCCTCGGGGCGGCCTTACTTTCAGCATTTTTCACGTTTCTCATGCGGCAAACCATTATTGTGGTGTCTCGCTATATCGAATTTGATCTTAAAAATGTGGTTTTTGAACAATACCAGCGGCTGTCGCTTAGCTTCTACAAAAAGAATCGTACAGGTGACCTCATGAACCGAATCAGTGAAGATGTAGGTAAAGTTCGTATGTACGCCGGGCCAGCATTAATGTATAGCACCTCGACCATCACTCTTTTTGTGGTAGCCATAAGCTATATGGTGTATACCGCGCCACTGCTTACCCTTTACGCCGTCGCCCCTTTGCCTATCCTATCTATTTGTATTTACAAATTAAGTATTGCCATTCACAAGCGCAGCACCATTGTACAGCAATATTTATCAAAGCTTACCACCTTTACCCAAGAGAGTTTTAGCGGAATCTCCGTCATCAAGGCGTATGGAATCGAAGGCCGCATTAATGTGGATTTCGACGAACTCGCCGATGCCAGCAAAGAAAAAAATATCGATCTCACCAAAGTTCAGGCACTGTTCTTCCCCTTAATGGTGCTGTTGATAGGAGCCAGTAATCTACTGGTGGTATACGTTGGCGGGAACCAGTATATTGAAGGGAAAATAGAGTTGGGCACCATTGTCGAGTTCCTTATTTACGTCAACATGCTTACATGGCCTGTCGCCATCGTGGGCTGGGTCTCTTCCATGGTACAACAGGCAGAGGCTTCTCAAAAACGGATCAATGAATTCTTAAAAGTAGAACCCGAAATTCGTAACCACACCGAAACCCCTACTCCCATAGAAGGCCATATTGCGTTCCAAAATGTGAGTTTTACCTATCCCGATACGAAAATAAAGGCCCTTTCAGAAGTTTCCTTTACCGTGAATCCGGGGGAAACCCTTGCAATTATTGGAAATACCGGATCGGGTAAATCGACCTTGCTTGAACTACTGGCGCGCTTGTACGATATCGATCAGGGTGAATACACCGTGGATTCCCGAAATGCGAGGGACCTTAATCTGGAAGACCTTCGCTCCAGCATTGGCTATGTGCCGCAGGACGCCTTCCTTTTTAGCGATTCCATCAAGAACAATATCAAGTTCGGTCGTAAAAATGCAACCGATGAGGAAATAGTCCAGGCGGCGAAAAACGCGGTGGTACACGATAATATTATTGGGTTTACCAAAGGGTATGATACCATTTTAGGAGAACGGGGGATTACGTTAAGTGGCGGACAAAAACAGCGAGTGTCCATCGCGAGAGCCCTCATCAAAGATCCAAAAATATTGCTGTTGGATGACTGCCTCAGTGCCGTCGATACCGAAACCGAAGAAGAGATTCTTCAAAATTTGGCGGGGGTATCGCAAAACAAAACCACTTTCATTGTAAGTCATCGCGTTTCTTCAGTTAAAAACGCAGACAAGATCATCGTCCTGGAACAGGGGCGTATCATTCAGAAAGGCAGTCATAGTCAGCTAATAAACCAAGAGGGTTATTACAAAGAACTTTACAACAAGCAGCTTCTCGAAAAAGAAATGTAGTCTTTCCTTTGCTTATTAGGTTTTTTTTTAGATTTTTGGCTAAGCGATTTGAAAAATTAACCAAAAAGAGTAAGAACACATGATGGAGAAAGAAGAAATTTATTCAAAAGTAATGCGAGCCGGCAGGCGCACTTACTTTTTCGATGTACGCGAAACCAAAGCCGGAGACTACTATCTAACCATTACCGAAAGTAAAAAGTTTACCAATGACGATGGATCTTTTCATTATAAAAAACACAAAATCTATCTCTACAAAGAAGATTTTATTGATTTTAAAGATAATCTGAATGAGATGATCCAGTACATTCTCGATGAAAAAGGGGAAGAGGTCATTAGCGAACGGCACCAAAAAGATTACAAAAGAGAAGAGAACGAGGAGGTGGCCACCACCGAAGTGCCAACCGCCGAAACAGTGGAAACACCGGAGCCGGAAACTTCCAGCTTTACCGATATCGAATTCGACGACATTTAGTCGCAACGCCTTTATAAAATTAGTCAAACCGCCTTATCAAATGGGCGGTTTTTCTTTATCTTTAAACTTTTGGGCGTTGGCCGGGCTATCGCTACTCGCTTCCCTTTCCACTGGCATGGGAAAGGGAGAGCTCAAACAGACCGCTCTATCCCTAACGCAAGAGGCACCTTCAACCAAACGTACGTACATTTGCAATCAAAATACCTTCAATGAAAAAACAAATTTCCCTTCTCATCCTGCTCATCTCACTGTCAACGGTCGCTCAGGACTATGTCGTAGACCTTGATTATTATCTTCCAAAAGATGTCACCTACAATCCTGCTATTCCCACCCCAAAAAGTGTCATTGGGCATGAAGTAGGCGAATGGCATATCACCCACGATAAGCTGGCTCAATACATGTACGCCCTGGCCAATGCCAGTGATCGCATTACTATTGAGAACCGAGGCTCGACCTTCGAAGGCAGACCCCTGCTGTTATTGACCATTACGGCACCCGCGAACCATGAGAACATAGAAAACATCCGGCAGAACCATGTTGCGCTCACCGAAAACAACTCGGGTTCGCTCAATACGGCAAACATGCCCGCAGTCCTCTACCAGGGCTTTTCCATCCATGGAAATGAACCCAGTGGCTCGAACGCGGCTTTGGCCGTAGCCTACTATCTGGCGGCCGCACAGGGCGCAAAAATGGACCAATTGCTCAAGAATACAGTCATTCTGTTCGATCCCTCCTTTAATCCCGACGGATTACAACGCTTCTCCTATTGGGCCAATATGCATAAAAGTCAAAACGTCAACCCAGATCCCAACGACCGGGAATACAGAGAGGTCTGGCCAGGAGGGCGTACTAACCACTATTGGTTCGATATGAACCGCGATTGGCTACCGGTACAGTTGCCCGAAAGCAGAGTACGCGTTAAAACATTCCACCATTGGTACCCCAATGTATTGACCGATCACCATGAGATGGGAACGAACGCGAGTTTCTTCTTCCAACCCGGTATCCCTTCACGTACCAATCCCTTGACGCCGCAAAAGAATCAGGATCTTACGAAAGCCATTGGGCAGTTTCATGCGAAGGCCTTCAACAAATTGGGTAGTTTTTACTATTCCGAAGAAAACTTCGACGATTTTTACTACGGAAAAGGATCTACCTTCCCCGACATCAACGGCGGTATAGGTATCCTTTTTGAACAGGCTTCTTCACGAGGTCATGCCCAGGAAAGCGACAACGGTATTTTAACCTTTCCGTTCACTATTCGCAACCAATTTACCGCTGCTTTGTCCACTATGGAAGGCGTTGTGAGCCTGCGCGAGGAGTTGTTAAATTATCAACGGGAATTTTACACTAATGCACGTAGTGAAGGTGCTAAAGGGGGTGCTATTGTATTCGGAGATGAAAAAGATGCGGCCAGGGTCTACCATTTGGCAGAAATACTGCAACGCCACAAAATTAAATTCCATGAGTTGAAGAACGATTTCTCATCGAAAGGCAAGAATTACAAAAAAGGATACAGCTATATCATTCCGAAGAACCAAAAACAACATCGTTTGATCAACGCCATGTTCGACAAAAGCACCACATTCAAGGACAGTTTATTTTACGATGTAAGTGCCTGGACCTTCCCCATGGCCTTCAATCTCGATTATGAAGAGGTATCTGGAAGTCAGGCGGGAGCAGTGGTGAGCCAACTCGAAAACCGAAGTCCCGTTGTCACCCAGGTTTCGAACTATGCCTATCTTATGGAATGGCACGAATACTATTCGCCCAAAGCGTTGAACCTTATTTTGTCCATAGGCCTGCGAGCCAAAGTTGGAATGAAAAAATTTGCGCTGGGAGGTAAAAATTATGACTATGGCACCATTCTTATTCCGGTTCAAAACCAAAAGTTGGATCCCACGACCTTGGCCAATTTTCTAAAACAGGTTTCACAGGAAACTCATATCGACATTACCGCTGTAACTACCGGAATTGCCCAGGGAATCGATCTGGGTAGTAGCCAATTCAGAGCAGTGGAATTGCCAAAAGTAGCCGTTATCGTGGGCAACGGGATCAACCAGAGTGATGCAGGAGAGGTCTGGCATTTGTTCGATACACGCTACGATATGCTTATTACCAAATTGGACGTACAAAACCTTGGCCGCGCCGATCTAAGCAGCTATACCGATATCATTTTACCAGCGACCGGCGGAAGCGGACTCGATAAAGACGATGCCAACAAATTAAAAGACTGGGTAAAGAATGGCGGTACTTTAATCGGGTACCGAAGTGCAGGCAAATGGCTCAACTCCAACGAGTTTTTAAAAATGAAATTTAAGTCTGAAAAAGACTCAACGAGCACCACCACCTTCGAAGAGCGCAGAAACTACTTTGGGGCGCAGGTCATTGGCGGAGCTATTTTTGAAACCAAACTGGATCGATCACATCCCATTGCTTTTGGATACAAGAATGATCGCCTGCCCATGTTTCGGAATACGACCTTGTTCTTAGATCCTGCTAACAATAGTTTTGACAATCCCATTCAGTATACCTCAAACCCCTTGTTGAGTGGCTATATCTCCAAACCCAAACTCGAATTGCTTAAAAATACGGTACCGTTTAAATCGGCGCGATTGGGCAGTGGAAAAGTGATCTATTTTACAGACAATACCAATTTCAGGGCTTTTTGGTATGGTACCAACAAGTTGTTGATGAATGCTGTTTTCTTTGGGGATAAGTTTTGAGATCAGAAGAGGAAAATACGCTATCTAGAAAGTTCATTTTTTAAGTAAATTTATAATTAAATGGCGTCCCGGTTTATTAACTTTACTAATTAAATGAAAGGGATCACATTTATATTATCGATTTTAATGCTTTCCTTGTCGTTAAAGCCTTGTTCTGACGGAAATAACTCTGAAGACCATGCAACCGATGAGATTAGTATCAACCACGATCATCAAGAGGATAGCGATGATTCGTGCCCTATCATGTGCATCTGTAATTGCTGCGGAATGTCAATTACCTACGAACGGGTTGAGAGCATCACATTAAATACACATTCAGAAATTTCAACATTACTATTTTCTACCTATCAATCGAATTACAGATTCGATTTTCTTTCCGGCATTTGGCACCCCCCCAAATGGATTGGCTAATCAATGAGGCCTAAGAGCCGCAAAATTATTAGTTAATCCAAATTTATATTCATCATGAATAAACTCATAGTGAGCTTATTGCTCATGACATTATGCTGTTTTTCGGGATTCGCACAAACATCCGATTTACGGATAAAGATCGTTTCAGAAACCAAAAAGGAACCATTAATAGGGGCTACCGTATATATAGAAGTACTGGAAAAAGGAGCCGTGACCAATTTTGATGGCATCGCCGTTTTTACGGGCATTCCCAATGGGACACATACCATCACCATTTCTTATCTGGGGTTTGAAACTCAAAGAACCGATATGGTCCTTCCCGGGACTACAGATTTCATTTTTCTACTAAAAGCCGTCGGTAACGAACTGGATGAGGTAGTGCTGCAATCTTCTCGAAGTACAAGAACTGTTAAAAAGATACCCACTCGAATAGAATTTATTGGAGCGGAAGAATTGGGCGAAAAAGCCATAATGAACCCTACCAATATTTCGATGGTACTTAGGGAAAGTACGGGAATTCAAATGCAACAAACTTCGTTAAGCAGCGGAAGTACCAATATTAGAATTCAAGGCCTTGACGGTAGATACACACAACTTTTGAAAGATGGGCTGCCTTTGTACGGTGGCTTCTCAAGTGGTTTGAGCATTTTGCAAATTCCTCCGTTGGACTTGCGACAATTTGAGATCATTAAAGGAAGTTCATCAACGCTCTATGGTGGTGGGGCCATCGCCGGATTGGTTAATATGGTTTCAAAAACACCGGACCAAGAACCCGCATTGGACATCATGCTTACTCAAACGCAGGCTCTGGGAAGTACGGCTAACGTGTTCTACAGCAAACGAAACGAGCGATTTGGTGTTACGCTATATGGCTCAGGGCATCATCAAAAAACATACGATCCGGAAGACGATGGGTTTAGTAATTTACCTAAAACAAAATCCATCTCATTCAACCCAAAATTCTTTTATTATCCTTCAGAAAAAACTGCTTTTTGGCTAGGTCTAAACGGAACCTACGATGACCGCATTGGAGGGGACATCACAAAAATTGAAGGCGGTGAGGAAGGTATTCATCAATATTTTGAGGAAAATATATCAAAGCGTTTGAGCCTGCAAAGCAATTTCAAAACTCAACTAGACACCGTGAGTGCTCTCAACCTTAAAAACAGTATTTCGTTTTTCGATAGAAAATTAACCACTCCTGATTTTAGTTTTATTGGAATACAGCTTAATACATTTACCGAAGCTACCTACCAAATAGAAACTTCAAAAACTGATTGGATCTTTGGAGCAAATTTATATACGGTCAATTTCGATGAAGACGATGCCGCCGTATTACAACGCGATCAGACCGACGTTACCTACGGATTATTTGCGA
The DNA here is from genome assembly GCA_963807685.1 of uncultured Flavobacteriaceae bacterium. Classification (GTDB taxonomy): domain Bacteria; phylum Bacteroidota; class Bacteroidia; order Flavobacteriales; family Flavobacteriaceae; genus Aureisphaera. The sequence goes on from CAWECU010000011.1 coordinate 74,714, forward strand.
ATACGATTTTTGACGTATCGGAAAATTGGATACTGGAAACCGGATTTAGAGTTGATTACACCAACGATTGGGGGGTTTTTCCGCTGCCGCGTATTTCACTGTTATATAAAAACGACAATGGATTTTCGAGTAGAATTGGCGGTGGTTTAGGTTATAAAATTCCAGATATTTTTACTGAAGAGGCCGAACTCATCAACTTTGAAAATATACAAGCCATTGACGCTTCCGCCTTAGTAGCCGAACGCTCCTATGGGCTCAATTTTGACCTTAATTTTAGAACCCGAATATTTGGTGACATCGGACTTTCCATAAACCAACTCTTTTATCTATCTGCAATTCGAAACGGATTATTATTGAATTCGACAAACGATGGATTTTTTGTTTTTGAAAACGCAACGGGTGAAATTACTGGTAGAGGAGCGGAAACCAATGTCAAGTTCACTTACAAAGATTTTCGATGGTTCCTCAATTATGCACTCATAGATACGAGATTAAATTATTTGGAGGGGAATCCTCAAAAACCACTTACCTCGAAACATAATGCAGGAAGCGTTTTAATGTATGAATCCAGTAAATGGCGCATTGGCTATGAAACCTTTTATACAGGGAAGCAATTTTTATCGAACGGAACAGCAACGACCGATTTCGTGATGATGGGGCTACTTGTAATGAGAAATTTCAAATGGGGAAGTGCTTTTGTAAACTTCGAAAATTTTACCGACAGACGACAAAGTAGGTTTTCGCCTTTGGTCCTGCCCCCACATGAAAATCCGAGTTTTCCCGAAATTTACGCTCCAACAGATGGATTTATTTTCAGTGTGGGCATAATCCTGAAACCCTTTGGAAAAGACGAGCATTAAGGAAATCTAAAAAGGTTTCGATAACGTTAAAGCCACCCTAACTACTAAATATATAGGCATTTGTTGGGGTGGCTTTTATTATAGTCTTACTTTTGCCGCTGTTTTCAATTACGCGGTTATGCTCCTACAAAAGACCATCAAAAACTTCACCCAAAACCCTAAAAACGACATACTTTCCGGGCTTACCGTAGCATTGGCCTTGGTACCCGAAGCGGTCGCTTTTGCCTTTGTGGCGGGTATTGATCCCCTCGTAGGGCTGTATGGCGCATTTATGATGGGTATTGTAACCTCCCTGTTTGGAGGTCGGCCGGGAATGATCAGTGGCGCGACCGGAGCGATGGCTGTGGTGATGGTCTTCCTTATTCAAAAGGGAAATGAAGTTGGAATGCGCTTTGGAAACTCCGGTGGAAAACCTGGGGCTTCAGTGGCTGTTTATCACCTTGCTTTTTGTGGGTGGTATTCAGATCATGGCGGGAGTATTGCGGTTGGGAAAATTTGTACGTTTGATACCTCATCCTGTGATGATGGGCTTTGTAAATGGTTTGGCCATTGTTATTTTTACATCGCAACTCGGTTTATTTCCTAAATTAGGCCTTGCCAATATTTCTATTTTCAGTGAAACCGGGGTCTGGTTTTCCACTTTATTTCAGAATAGTGACTTCTGGATCATGTTGGGCTTTGTATTCTTAACGATGGGGATCATGTATGGTCTTCCGAAGGTCACAAAAAAAATACCTGCTGCATTGACTGCTATTATCGTCGTGGCTGCGATCATTATCTTCGGAAAGATAGACGTAAGTACCGTTGGTTCGTTCATTGAAGAAGGAGGCGGCAGCGGATTACAGGGAGGTTTACCCACCTTTCAGGATCAAATATTTACCCTAATCTATACGCTTAAAGGACATTTCCTGTCCACGATCCTGCCCACAGCCGGGATTTTGGCGGCCATCGGACTTATCGAATCGCTCATGACACTCAACCTTATCGACGAAATGACCGAAACCCGTGGTAGTGGAAATCGCGAATGTGTCGCTCAGGGAAGTGCCAATATTTTGAACGGCCTCTTTGGCGGGATGGGTGGTTGTGCCATGATTGGGCAATCGATTATCAATATCAATTCAGGAGGACGCGGAAGGTTGTCGGGTGCTGTGGCAGCCGTTGCCTTGCTTTGCTTTGTACTTTTCGGGCACCTCTCATCGAACAAATTCCCATAGCGGCCCTGGTGGGTGTGATGTTTATGGTGGTGATAGGCACCTTTGCCTGGAGTAGCTTTCGTATTCTGCGCAAGATTCCATTGTCGGATGCCATTGTTCTTATTGCTGTTTCAGCGATCACGGTTTGGCAGGATCTGGCAATTGCCGTGGTGGCCGGGGTGATTATGAGTGCGCTCACTTTTGCCTGGAAAAGTGCGACCATGATTCGGGCACGCAAAAGCATTAAAGAAGATGGCACCAAGGTCTATGAGATTTGGGGACCGTTGTTTTTTGGTTCCACGCAGGCCTTCAATACCAAGTTTGACGTAAAGAATGATCCCGACCATATCGTAATCGACTTCATCGAATCCCAGGTGGGCGACCACTCGGGGGTGGAAGCTTTGCGGAATATTGCCAATAAATATCAGGAAAGTGGTAAGAAAGTTACCCTTACTCATTTGAGTCCGGACTGTAAAAGCATCCTCTTAAAATGGGACCCGGAGTTTGAGTCGATCATTGAGCATAATATCGATGACCCTCGCTATTATGTGGTCACAGATATGTTGGATAGTGAGGTGTAAGTGTGTCACTTCTCTTCTTTTTACCTGAGATTTATAAAACGAATTTCGAAATCAAAAAATAAAAAAGGGCTTTCAGAGGTAGTCTATCTGATAGCCCTTTTGCTTTTTAAAATTCCTAAAACTATCGAATAATAATTTTCTTGGTCTGGGTATTATTAAGCGTAACAAAATACATTCCTGCACCCCATGTGGATACATCCAATTCGTAACTGGAACCTCCGGCGGGAACGTTTATTTCGAACAATTGAGTACCCAACAAGGTATGTACACTCACGGTTTCAATGATATCCTGAGGCAATTGTAGTATTGTTTTATCGGAAGCCGGATTGGGCGCCATAGAAAAACTAGGAGCGGTATCATCTTTGTTTCCTAATATCAGACCGTCAAAACTAAATACAAAAACACCATCACTGTCGTTGATATAAATATTCCCGGTGACTGGAGAAGGATATACTCCAAAAGCTCCCGAAAAACCTGCCCCAGAGGCAGGATTGGTATCATACTCATCGGCAAGAACCAATTGAGATGGATCGGAAATATCAAAAACCCTTAGTCCGGCAGTATAATAAGACACATACGCATAGTCACCAATTACATACATATTATGAGTGGTCGCATCATCTGCAAAATCACTCACCCGGACAGGATTGCTGATATCTGAAATATCCCATACCGTAATATCGGGATTCGGATTATTAGACAACTCATCGTTGATATACAAGTAATTCCCATCCGTAGAGATATCACCCTGGTGGTGATAGGTGATGGTAGGGTCTGTGATCGAACTCAAAAGAATGGGATTGGCGCGATCTGAAACATCGTATAGATTTGTCCCATCAAAACCATGGCAATCGATAAGGAGGTCTCCTCGAACTGTCGCATCGTGGCCCTCGCTTCCCACGGTCGCTACCAGTGTGGGATTCAAGGGATCGGGGTTCAAGTCGTAGATTTTCAGCGATGGAAAGGAGGCATACATATAGCCCTGATCGTCGATAAAAACATTATGGGAAGAGGGGAAGGTTCCTACTACCTGTGGATTGAGAGGGTCAATGATGTCCACAATCGAAGCCGTACCAGAACCTCCGGTAACACAATAGACATAATTTTGCCACACCTTTACATCAAAGCCGGGAACACTGGTGACATGGGCCACCTGGACCGGTAAAGTGGGGTCGGTGACATCAACAACAGACATTCCGTTCCCGCCAACAATAGCATAGACATTTCCAGTATTGTCGTCGATATATTCCCATATATCCGTTCCATTATTGCCACTCGTTAGCTCTCCTTCCAGCGTAATGGTCTGTGCCAGGCAGATCCAGGGGCAACATAAAATAAGAAGGATAAAATTTTTCATGACTGTTGTTTTAATTAACTGATTGAATCAAATATAAGGTATAATTTCGGCGATTCCTTATATTAGTCTCACCTATCGGTCTGCATTTATAAAACCCATGAGTTTTCTATGAGATATCCGAATTACAATTAATCAATAACGGCGTTTTCGCAGTGCCATCTATCAATTATTTCAAAATGAAACTAGTATTCCTACTGTTCTCAAGCATTTTTATTATTTCCTGTGCCAACAAGGAAACACCTCCCGCTCCCACTCTCGACGGAGTCTGGCAATCTGTGGGCTATGGCCGAATTGTCAAAATTGAAGCCGGTAACTACAAAATGGCAGACATTACCAAAATTTCCTGCCTTCCAATGTTGGATGGTGAGATTTCAGAATTCGGGGATGCGCTCCGCCTTACCAATGATACCCTCGTACTGCAGGACGGTATCAACTCCTATTATTTTACACGTATCGACGATGCACCTCCTATTTGTAAAAAAGACAGCCCTGAACGGACCGAAGCGGTAAGCAAAGCCAATGATCCGGAATATAACTTTGACGTACTCTGGCAAACTTTTAATGACCACTATGCTTATTTCGAACTTCGGAAGATCGACTGGGATAGTATGTATAAACAATACCGCCCAAGGGTTACCAAGGAAACGACTCCTGTTGCCCTGTATCGAATTATGGACGAAATGCTCGAAGCCTTCGACGATGGTCATATTGGCCTTGATGCTCCCACTGAGATCGAAAAAGCAGCCTATGCCGAAACCAAGGCTAGTGAAACGATCCAGAACCCGCCATCGGAGCGACTCAGTAATTATCAAGTCGCTGCCGCAGTAGCCCGAAAATATATCCCGCAGGGTGATTCCTTGAAACAAAATAACCTTCGCTGGGGGATACTGGAAGGAAATGTTGGCTACCTTCAGCTCAATCAAATGATGGGATTGGCAGACTACGGAATCTCAGATACCCTTTCCTATCGTGACTATTGGATGGCCTATTTTGCAAAACGTGAAGAAAGCTTAGATACCACGAGGGATGAAATGACAGGCATCAACAACGCCCTGGATAAAGCCATGGCAGATCTCGACCAAACCGACGCCCTCATTGTGGATGTTCGGTTTAACGGAGGTGGAAAAGATGAAGTGGGGATGGCGCTCCTCTCCCGATTGAACGGTGAGGAAAAAGTGGTCTTTACCAAAAAAGGTAGATTGGGTGACGGATTCACTCCCACGATCAAAGTGGTTCAGCCTGCTGTGGGAAATCCTTATTCACAACCAGTCTACCTCCTTATTTCAACCGAATCGGCCAGTGCCACCGAGATCATGATCCTTAGTTCCATTTCCATGGATCACATCACCAGTATTGGGTCCAACACCGAGGGAGTCTTCTCAGATATCCTAGACAAGGTATTGCCCAACGGATGGGAATTCGGACTGTCCAGTGAAGTGTACGAATCCATGGATGGTATAAATTATGAAGGTCCCGGAATTCCTCCCGATATCGATATGGGATACCCCAGAGATACCCAAGTCTTTTTAAAGGAGGTCCTAGCATCCTTGAAGACCGGAGACCCTGCCATAGAAAAAGCATTGGAATTGACAAAAAACTAGTTCCAAATTTCGTTCGAAATAGAAATCGAAAAGTGTCACATTCCGAAACTATTTCGCTTTTTAGTCAAACTTCAAACAGTTTGAAAATGAACAGACTAATGGCATTTTTACATATCTTTCTTATTTAAATTCTATTGAAATGAAAAATATAACGATTCTACTTCTACTGCTCGTCATATTCGGATGCAAGAACGACTCGCCAAAAGAGGAAACTTCAGAAAAACAAGAACTAGCGATCACCCAAACTGAGTTCGACCCTTATGAAATTGCGGGGCAGGACTATTTTCTGGACGACCAGCATTCGTATATAGGTTTTAAGATCAAATACTTTGGGTTTAGCCCGGTTCGAGGCCGTTTTAATACCTTCAATGGTTCCGCTTTTTATCATCCCGATGCGGTCGGAAGCACGCAGATGACCCTGTTTATTGATGTTAATTCCATAAATACTGGCAACGAGCGACGCGATAAAGACCTCATCACGGGCACAGGTTGGTTTAATGAAACTGAGTTCCCTCACATTTCCTTCAGAAGTAAAAATACAAAGGTCAATGAAGATGGATCGTTCCAGTTATCAGGGGACTTCACCATGAATGGGGTAAGCAGAGAAATTGAAATTCCGTTTGAAAAACCCACCAATATAAGCAGAGATTATGCGGCCAATGAGCAGGTGGACTATAGTGGAAAACTAACTATAAACAGGAAGGATTACGGGGTAATAGGCGACGATTTCTGGGATACTGTGTTGGAAAACGGTCTTACACAACTTTCTGATGAAGTAGAAATAGAATTGGATATTCATACACGTAGGGGAGATTATTTAAAACGCTTTGAGGAATTGGAATACGATAATGTTCGCAAGATCGTGTTGGACGCCTTTCAAGAGAACGGATTGGAGGCAGGAATGGCGGCGATCACAACTCGGCAAAAAGCCAAAGACAATTCATTGACTTCAGGTGCGCTAACGACCATTGGTAAAACACTGATCGCCAGAAAAAAATACGACGAAGCTCTGGCGGTTTTCCAAAATGCATCGAACTACTTCCCCGAAAAGGCATTACATCAAATTAACATTGCCATTACCTATTTGCTCAAAAAGGACGGGGCAAAGGCACTACAATTTTTCAACATAGCAATGGAAATGGATCCAACAAATGCCACAGCAGCTGCCTATCTCGATCTGCTGTCTAAAACGGACAGTCAATAGCCATTTTAGCCTACCTGGTAATTGTTCGTATTAAAATAAAAAAAGTATACTTGCACTATGCTTTTCAACTCGCTGGATTTTGCATTTTTCTTACCACTTGTTTTCATCCTGTATTGGTTTGTTGTCAAGGAACCCCTGAAACTCCAGAATGTTTTGGTGCTGGTGAGCAGTTATGTTTTCTACGGCTGGTGGGATCCAAGGTTCCTCCTACTTATTGCCTTCAGCACGGTGGTGGATTACTTTATTGGGCTTTCTTTGGCAAATTCGGAACAACCACGGCGACGAAAACTACTGTTGTGGACCAGTATTTTGATCAATATCGGTTTGCTGGGCTATTTTAAATACGCCAATTTCTTTATCGACAATTTTGTGTCGGCTTTTGCCTCCGTTGGATTCCAACTTCACGAAACCTCATTGCAGATCATTTTACCGGTAGGGATCAGCTTTTACACCTTTCAAACACTTAGTTATACCATAGATGTATACCGTAAAAAACTGGAGCCTACACGCGATTTTATAGCCTTTGCCGCCTTTGTAAGTTTCTTTCCACAATTGGTGGCGGGACCCATTGAAAGGGCCACTCACCTGCTCCCTCAGTTTTACAAGAAACGGGTATTTCACTATGAGAATGCCGTCAATGGGTTGCGGCAAATACTCTGGGGATTCTTTAAAAAACTGGTCATTGCCGATAATTGTGCCAAATATGCCAATTTGATCTTCGACAATTCGCAGGATTACAACGGCAGTACCCTGGCTGTCGGTGCATTTTTATTCGCGTTTCAGATCTATGGCGACTTTTCCGGCTATAGTGATATCGCAATTGGCAGTGCCCGATTGTTTGGTTTTGACCTTAAACAGAACTTCGCCCACCCCTATTTCTCCAGAGACATCGCCGAATTCTGGCGCAGATGGCATATTTCACTTTCCACCTGGTTCCGGGATTACGTCTATATTCCATTGGGAGGAAGCAGATCGACGCGGTTCAAAACTATTCGGAACGTATTTATCATCTTTCTGGTTAGTGGTTTTTGGCACGGTGCCAATTGGACCTTCATTGTCTGGGGTGCCGTCCACGCCTTATTTTTCTTACCGCTCTTGCTATTTCAGAAAAACCGAAGAAATTTAAGTGTCGTCGCTCAAGATCGCTTTTGGCCATCTTTAAAAGACCTGTTGCAGATGGGGATTACCTTCACTTTGACCACCCTGGCCTGGATCTTCTTTAGAGCAGAAAACATTAGCGAGGCAATTGAAATTATGGGAAGTGTTTTTTCTGAAAGTATTTTAGAAACCCCTCAGGTACTACCGCTAAAAGTATTCGGTTATATTGGTCTGTTCATGGCCATTGAGTGGATGGGAAGAAGACGTAAATTTGCCATTGAAGATTTGTCATTTCTTTCCAAACCCCTGCGCTGGTTGTGCTATCTTGTGTTGATCTTCATGATCTATTTGCTGGGAAGATTCTCTCAGGAAATAGAATTTATTTACTTTCAGTTTTAGATATGCGAAAATTCCTGAAAAATATCGCCCATTTTACCGGCTATCTCGTTTTGATCAACCTCGGGTGTTTCCTTGTGATCAAGGCCTCCTATTACGATGAGTATAGTGCTTTTAAGCCTTCTTTTGAAACCTATTTGCTGGCCGACTCACACGGGGACGCATTGGATGATCTCACGGAGGAGTCGGGAATTTTTAATTTTTCAGATCCCAGTGATTCGTATGAAGATATGCTTCGGAAGGTGAAGTATACTATTTTAAATTCCGAAGTAAAAAAAATACTACTCTCGGTAGATGCCCACACCTTGTCCAGCTATAGAGATGACAACAACAACCTGGATCGCTCCACTATCTATGCGACCCGGGAAGATTTTAAAAGCGATTACGACCAATTTCAACAACGCTACGTGAAACGCTATATTCCACTGTTGCATGGTAAAAGCAGGGACGCTTTACTGATGTATATCAAGCGTTTGCTGCCCAAAACTGCCCGGGAGGAAGTGCCGTGGGAGGAAAAGACAGAGGACGAACGAAAATCAAAGGCGAGCCAACGAGCGAATGTTCATTTTGATAACGCTACCCGATCCAAAAAAATGGAAGCCTTACTGTTGGAAATTATCGCGCTTTGTCAGCAAAAGAATTTGGAACTACAGGGAATTCAATTTCCGCTTACTGCAGAATATGCAGCGGCCATAAAAACCCGCGGCTATGACGCTGTTGAGATCCTGCGGGATCACGGCGTTGAAGTTTTGGATTTCCGTGCGATTTTTAGTACCCGGAATGACTATTTCAAAGATCAGGATCACTTAAATACCAAGGGAGCCGAAGCTTTCCTGCCCTACCTGAAGTGACCTCACATCCTTTTTATAAAATCATTTTTTTTAATGGGTAATATTGTAACTTATTCGCTGAAATTAGAACTCAATTTTAATGCATAACTTTGGTTTAAATCGCGATATGGGATATGAATATTAAAACCCTTCTTTTAACAGCCTTTTTATTGCTGCTCATCCCTTCGGAAGTGAGTGCGCAGCGTGATAGCATTCTACCAGCAGATACCACTGCATTATCGGTGGTTAAAACCTATAACAAGCGATTGCTCGAACTGGAGAAACAGCGTGTTGTAGATTCCATGCTCAAAGCCAATCTCGAAGCTCAGATCATCGCATTAAGCGATACAGAAGGGGCCAAACGCGATCAACTCATAGAGGAACTCCAATCACTGAGCCAAAAGGAGAATGCGCGACTCGAAGAAAAGAAGAAACAAATTGAGGCTCTAAAGAAAACAGCCAAAGGTCATCCTGTTTATGGTTTTTTCAAGGATACCCTGTTTTTAATTCACACAAAACTGGGAAGCTTTTCCGGCAAAGAACGAGCCGAAGCGATTACACGACGCATCAAAAAACTGCCCGATGATATTGGATTTAGCGCAGATTCCATAATGATCATGGGGTCTGAAGCCACCTTTGATGTAGTGTATGGGGATGTAATTCTTACCAGTGTTTCTGAAAATGACGCCCTCTGGAATAATGCGACCAACTACGAACTGGCGCAATCCTATAAAACGATCATAGGCGATGCCGTTGTCAAGTATCGTGAGGAAACAAATTTAATGACCATTGCGAAAAAGGTTGGGCTTGCCTTATTGGTCCTATTGGTTATAGGTTTATTGATTAAATATGTGTCCAAATTATTCCGATGGTCAGCACTAAAAATAACGAATCAAAAAGGCAAATGGATCAAGGGAATTACCTTCAAAAACTACACGTTTTTTGATGCCAACAGACAGGTAAACTTCCTGCTTTTTGTAAATAAAGTCTTGAAATGGGTGACGATTCTATTCGCTATATACATCGCATTGCCCATTTTATTCGGAATTTTTCCATGGACACAAAATTTTGCCGATACGCTCTTTGGCTATGTATTTGACCCTGTAAAACATATCCTTCTGGCCTTTTGGAATTATCTGCCAGACCTCATCACGATCATTGTAATTCTTTTCGTGTTTCGGTATGTTTTGAAGGGGATCAGGTTTCTTAAAACCGAAATTCAAAATGGCAAGCTTAGCCTTCCCGGTTTCTACCCGGAGTGGGCAACACCTACCTATCAGTTAATTCGCATTATTGTGATTGCCTTTATGTTCGTAGTTATTTTTCCCTACTTGCCCGGAAGCGATTCTCCTGTTTTTAAAGGCGTTTCGGTATTTCTGGGATTTTTGTTCACCTTTGGTTCGGCAGGTTCCTTGTCCAACATTATCGCGGGTTTGGTGCTTACGTATATGCGCTTGTTTACCATTGGAGACCGGGTAAAGATTGGGGACGTGGTTGGTGATGTGATCGAAAAATCCACCCTGGTGACCCGGGTGCGGACCATTAAAAACGAGATCATCTCCATACCTAACTCTACCGTTATGAACAGCCATACGGTTAATTACAGCAGTGATTCGAAAGAAAAAGGATTGATCATTCATTCCACAGTGACTATTGGCTATGATGTCCCCTGGAAGGAAATGCACGAAGCATTGTTGGAGGCCGCCCGCAGAACCGAGTTGGTGGTCGAGGAACCAAAACCTTTTGTACTTCAAACCAGTTTGGACGATTTCTACGTTTCTTACCAAATAAACGGCTACATCCGCGAGCCCAATAAACAGGCGACGGTATATTCAAATTTACATCAACACATTCAGGACGTTTGTTTTGAGCGCGGTATTGAGATATTATCGCCACACTACAGGGCAGCCAGAGATGGGAATATGAGTACGATTCCTGCAAATTATCTCCCCAAAGATTATAGTCCGCCCAGTTTCAACATCACTTCGAAAAAGAAATAGCATCAGGAGATTCGCAGTCCGTTAGCGACGGGTTTGTTGGGCTCCAGTAAGGTGACGGTGGGACCATCCACGGCTCCCAAAACCAGGCATTCGCTCATGAAAGGTCCTATTTGTTTCTTCGGAAAGTTGACGACAGCAACCACTTGTTTGCCTAAAAGTTCTTCCAGGCTATAAAGCAAGGTAATTTGCGCCGACGTCTTCCGCAGCCCAATCTCACTTCCGAAATCTATATGCAATTGATAAGCCGGGACACGGGCTTCGTGGAATTCGTGTGCCTCAATCACGGTTCCTACCCGCATTTCAACTTTTTCAAAATCGTTCCAGGAAATATTCATGGTCATAAATTTGTAACCAAGATACTAATTTAGCGACCTATGTTGTACTTTAGTTCACCTGAAATACTTAAAAAATACTATGGCAATTACTCCTTCCACTATGCTTCCACTGGGTACCAAAGCCCCTGATTTTACCTTAATAGATGCGATATCTAGTAAACCGGTTTCCCTTTCCCAGGTTCGTGGTGAAAAGGGAACAGTAGTCATGTTTATCTGTAACCACTGTCCCTTTGTGGTGCATGTCAACGATGAAATGGTTCGAGTGGCGAACGATTACCACGTAACCGGATTCGGATTTGTGGCCATAAGCAGCAATGATGTGGAAAAATATCCTCAGGACGGACCTGCGCAAATGTGGGAAAACGCACGTCAAAACCACTATCCGTTCCCCTATCTCTACGATGAAACCCAGGAAGTAGCCAAAGCCTATGACGCCGCCTGCACTCCCGATTTCTACGTCTTCGATGCCGAATTAAAACTGGTATACCGCGGACAACTGGACAATTCAAGACCCGGAAACGGAATTCCGTCGAACGGAAGGGATCTACGGGAAGCATTGGACAATATTTTGAATAATACCGTCCAGCGCAAAGACCAGAAACCGAGTTTGGGTTGTGGGATCAAGTGGAAGGGATGATTGAAGGATTTTTGATTTACGATATACGATGGACGATATGTCACTTCGAGTGATTCCGATAGCTATCGGGATTGTATCGAGAAGACGATTCCCCGATTAGACGATTAAACGATTAAACAACCTACAAATTCCAAAATACACCCCAATAATCAATTTTCAATAACAATAATCAACTACCGCTCAAGCACATTCTTGATATGGGCAAAATGGTGCATGCTATGCCAGGAATACAGAAGGGCGAGTTGTTTTAGGTTCATTTCTGCACCGGTTTCGGGGTGACGGAAGGTACGGTTCCATTGGTCTTCGGATAGGGTTTTTAGGAGGTAGACCAAGCGGTGGTGCACCGCCTCCAGATGATCCAATGACCAGGCTATGGGCGAAGATGCATAGTCGCTCAAATTGGCCCAGGCTGCCTCATCGTATGCCTTAATTAATGGATTATCCTCAGTCAACGCCCATTTGAATCGGGTATAGCTGTTGTGATGACTGTCCGCAACATGGTGAATCACCTGCCGCACGGTCCATCCACCTTCCCGATAGCGTGTATCGAGGGTAGCTTTGTCCAGAACATGAACCGTATTTCTCAGTTTTTCAGGGAATATCTCCAAAATGGTGATAGCTTCCTGTAACAGTTTTTCAGAAATGGTTTCGGGTAATTGAAACCGTCCGATGGGATAGCGTAGTTGTTCGAGGTTCATTTTTTATGCTGAATTAAATATTTGATATCTCCGGAAATTATTCAGTAAAAATAAAAAAACGCCCTTCGTTGGAAAGACGTTTTCTTTTTATTTCTGAACAGTTTATGAACTATTTTACATCCATGAGTTCCACATCAAAAACCAGAGTGGCATTAGGTGGAATAACCCCACCTGCTCCACTGCTTCCGTAAGCCAAATTGGGTGGGATCACAAAGCGGGCTTTATCACCTACCTTCAGTAATTGGATGCCTTCGTCCCAACCGGATATGACCTTTCCCTCGCCTATAGGAAATTCGATAGGATTTCCGCGTTTGTACGAATTGTCAAATTCTCCGCCATCGGTCAACATACCTTTATAATGTACGGCTACTGTTTTACCATTTTCGGCTGGGGCACCATCTCCTTTTTGGATGATTTTGTAGCGCAGGCCGCTATCGGTTTCGTCAAATCCTTCGGAAATGGATTTCAGCATTTCTTTTTGTGCGTTTACCGCAGCCGCTTCACGCTCCGCCTTGGCACCATTGAATGCTCTGAAAGTTTCCACCGCGTTCCAATTTTGGGCTTCTTCCCCCACGCGAATAATTTCTAATTTTTCCATGGTATGACCCTGGGCCACACTGTCGACCACTTCCTGCCCTTCGATCACATAACCAAAAACAGTATGCTTATTATCCAACCAATCTGTGGGTACGTGAGTGATAAAAAACTGGCTTCCGTTCGAACCGGGTCCTGAGTTAGCCATAGAAAGAACGCCCGGACGGTTGTGTTTTAACTCGGGATGAAATTCGTCATCAAATTTATAGCCGGGTCCGCCTGAACCGGTTCCCATGGGGTCACCCCCCTGGATCATAAAATCGGGAATGACACGGTGGAATTTGAGTCCGTCGTAAAAAGGTGTCCCTTGTGGTTTTGCATCGTTTTCGAGGTTACCTTCGGCCAGTGCGACAAAGTTACCCACCGTTCCCGGAGTTTTATCGTGTGTTAATTGTATAAGGATCTCTCCTTTTTCAGTTGTGAATTTTGCGTAAATACCGTCTTGCATTGTTTTGTTTTTAAGGGTTTATTCCGAAGAAAAAACACCTATTTATTAAGTGTGCAAAGGTATGATTTTGTTCAGGAAAAAGGAAGTTAAAAGGGGGTTAAATAGTTCTGGGATATTGAGCACTGCCTCAAGACGGTGCAATAGACTATTACCAGAGTTTTAATTAGCCAAATCTCATGGTTTCAACAAATCATTGTAACTTCCGGTTGAAGCCTAACTATCGAAAACAAAAAAAACAGAAAACCTTAAAAGATAAAATACATGAAACAAAAACTCGCCAACATCACCTTAGTAGTTCGCGATTACGACGAAGCCATTGCCTTTTATACCCAAAAATTACATTTCGATTTGATCGAAGACACCAAACTTAGTGATACCAAACGCTGGGTGCTGGTATGTCCCAAAGGGAGTGAGGGCTGCCGCTTGTTATTGGCAAAGGCGAAAAATCCTTCCGAAGAAAATAGCATTGGAAATCAGACGGGAGGACGAGTATTCCTTTTTTTACATACCGATAATATTAAACGGGATTATCAAAATCTATTGGATCACAACATCAAGATCATAAGGCCCCTCACCGAAGAAGCCTATGGAACCGTTGCGGTTTTTGAAGACCTCTACGGAAATTTATGGGATTTGATTGAAGTGAGAGATTAGATGTTAGATATGAGACCCTTTGACAGGCTCAGGGCAGGAGTGAGAGGTGAGATTTAATCTAAAAAACGCCACGGCCAACTCAATACTGCCACGGCCAACTCAATACTGCCAACTAATTAGCTACCTCACTTATAAACTTGATGCGATACATGCGTAATTCCTCGACATCGTATTCGCCATCAAACTCGTCCATGGCATCTTCAATTTTATCACTTTCGGCTTCCAGAAAATAATCGTGAATCTCTTCTTGCTGATCTTCGTCGAGAATGTCGTCGATCCAGTAATCTATATTGAGTTTGGTGCCACTGTAGACGATGGCTTCCATTTCCTTGATAAATTCAGACATTTCCAATCCTTTGGCGGCAGAAATATCTTTGAGGGATAGTTTTCGGTCCACGCTTTGGATAATGTATAACTTCAAGGCGCTGTTGGTACCAGTGGATTTTACCACGAAATCGTCGGGGCGGCTAATTTCATTTTCTTCCACATAGGTTTTGATAAGGCTCAGAAAGGACTTGCCATATTTTTTGGCCTTTCCTTCTCCCACGCCGTGGACGTTGGAAAGTTCTTCTATGGTAATTGGGTACTTGAGTGCCATATCCTCCAAAGAAGGGTCTTGAAAGATCACAAAAGGCGGTAATTCAAGGTTGTGGGCGACCTTCTTTCGCTCTGCCTTCAGGAGTGCGAAAAGGTTTTGATCTGCCGCATTCCCATTGCCCTTTTGATTGGTGATGATCGCATCGTCATTGGCTTCCTTAAAGCTATGATCTTCAGTCATCATAAAGGAGACAGGATTCTTCAAATAGTCATGGGCTGCGTCGGTGAGTTTAATGACGCCGTAGGTTTCGATATCCTTCCGAAGAAACCTTGCCACCAAAACCTGACGCAATAACGCCATCCAATACTCGGGTGTCTTGTCACTTCCTATTCCGAAGAAATCCTGATCGTCGGTGCGATGCGATTTGATCAATGCATTTACATTACCCACCATAACATTCACCACTTCTTTGGACTTGTATTGTTGATTGGTATTATCAATAACGGTCAGTAAGCGAACCACAGCTTCTTTGGCTTCGTGTTTCTTTTTTGGGAAGCGCATATTATCGTCCATATCACCCCCTTCACCGGTCTCATTGTCAAATTCTTCTCCGAAATAGTGGAGTATGAACTTTCGGCGGGACATGGAAGTTTCGCAATAAGCAACCACTTCCTGCAATAAAGCGTGACCTATCTCCTGTTCGGCCACGGGCTTTCCACTCATGAATTTTTCAAGCTTTTCAATATCCTTATAGCTGTAATAGGCGAGGCAATGACCTTCTCCCCCATCCCTTCCACCGCGCCCGGTTTCCTGGTAATAACTTTCGATACTTTTAGGAATATCGTTGTGAATTACGAAACGCACATCGGGTTTGTCAATTCCCATTCCGAAGGCGATGGTAGCGACCACCACATCGGTATCTTCCATCAAAAACATATCCTGATGCTTCACGCGGGTCTTGGCATCCAGGCCGGCGTGATAGGGAACCGCTTTGACTCCATTGACCTGCAGTGTTTGTGCCAACTCTTCCACTCGTTTCCTGCTTAAGCAGTAAATAATACCGCTTTTGCCTTCATTCTGCTTAACGAAGCGTGTAATATCACTATCTACATTTTTGGTTTTGGGCCTTATTTCGTAGTATAGATTGGGCCTGTTGAAGGAAGCCTTGAAGGTATTGGCATCTTGTATCCCCAAATTTTTTAAAATATCCTCCTGCACTTTAGGAGTAGCGGTTGCGGTTAAGCCAATAATAGGGATGTTATCGCCAATACGTTGAATGATCTTTCGGAGATTTCGATATTCGGGACGAAAGTCGTGTCCCCACTCACTGATACAGTGGGCCTCATCGATGGCCACAAACGAAATGGTGACCGAATTCAAAAAAACGATATTCTCCTCTTTGGTAAGGGATTCGGGGGCTACATAGAGTAATTTTGTAATGCCGGCAGTGATATCGGCCTTTACCTGCTTCACTTCGGTCTTGTTGAGGGAGGAATTGAGTACATGGGCGATTCCAGCTTCCGAAGAAATAGATCGCAGTACATCGACCTGATTCTTCATCAAAGCGATCAAAGGGGAAACCACGATAGCGGTTCCTTCATTCATCAAAGCCGGAAGTTGGTAACAGAGCGATTTACCACCACCAGTGGGCATTATTACGAAGGTGTTTTCCCTCTTAAGAATACTTTTGATAACTACTTCCTGAAGTCCTTTGAATTGCGTAAACCCAAAAAACTTTTTCAGGGATGCGTATAAATCTATTTCGCCCACGCCATTGGTGATTTATTTCTATTAAGTTACAAAATTAAAATTGTAGGAACTGCATAACAATTGTAATTTAGCAACCTATTTGGTCTGGTTGTATCTAATAGTTGTGTAACCGGGGAGCTAAGGCAGTGTTTCTGCATTTGCCTAACTAAATATACTAATTTCTGAAGGAGTTACAAATTAATAAAAGTCTTAAATTTTGAACATGCATCATAAAATCATTGCTGTCGCGAAAAAAACCATCGAAACCGAAGGAAAAGCGATTATGCATTTGTCCAGTTTGGTGGGACAGGAATTTGCTGAAGCAGTGGATTATATTTATCAATCTAAAGGCCGAGTGATTGTTACAGGCATAGGAAAAAGCGCGAACATAGCAACCAAGATCGTTGCCACGCTTAACTCAACGGGTACGCCGTCCATCTTTATGCATGCCGCCGATGCCATTCACGGAGACCTCGGGATCATTCAGGAAAACGATACGGTGATATGTATTTCCAAAAGCGGTAATACGGCCGAAATAAAGGTGCTGGTCCCATTGATCAAGGCAAGTGGTAATAAGCTCATAGGCCTTACTTCCAACCGGGAATCCTTTTTGGGCCAGCAATGTGACTATGTGTTGCACGCCTATGTAGAAAAAGAAGCCTGCCCCAATAACCTGGCCCCGACAACAAGTACAACAGCTCAATTGGTGATTGGCGATGCCCTGGCCATGTCACTATTGGAGTTGCGCGGATTTTCCAGCCAGGATTTTGCTAAATTTCATCCGGGTGGTTCATTGGGTAAAAAGCTGTACCTCCGGGTAAGCGATTTGACCTCCCTTAACGAAACCCCCCAGGTATCCATGGACACAGGCATCAAAGAGGTGATCGTAGAAATCACCGAAAAATTACTGGGAGTCACTGCCGTGGTGGAAAACCAGAAGATCGTGGGTATTATTACAGACGGCGATTTGCGTCGCATGCTTACAAAAGTTGACAATATAGCCGGCTTGACGGCAAAGGATATTATGACGAAAAACCCAAAAAACATCGATAATGACGCCATGGCGGTCGAAGCCATGGAAATGATGGACAAACATGGTATTACCCAGATCTTAGCCGAAAAAAATGGTAAATATTCTGGAGTAGTTCACATTCACAACCTAAGCAAAGAAGGCATAATTTAATGAGCCCTGAAACGAAAAATATTGAAAAGGAAATGTCCTTTCTTGATCATTTGGAGGAATTGCGCTGGCACCTTATCAAATCCACTATCGCAATTGTACTCTTTGCTACCGTCGCTTTTATTTTTAAAGGATTTGTTTTTGACGTACTCATACTGGGGCCCAAAAGCGCCAGTTTTCCAACCTATAAACTCTTGTGTAAGTCGGCGCAAATGATTGGACTCAACAGTTTTTGTTTTACTGAATTACCTTTTGCCGTTCAAAGCAGGACTATGGCGGGACAGTTCTCGGTTCACATTTGGACATCGATCACCGCAGGTTTTATTTTGGCCTTCCCCTATGTACTCTATGAGTTTTGGAAATTTATAAGTCCGGGATTGCATTTGAACGAACGCAAAACGGCTCGGGGATTTATTTTTATTGCCTCCCTGTTATTTTTCGCAGGCGTGCTGTTCGGATATTACGTGGTCACTCCGCTTTCCATCAATTTCCTTGGGACTTATCAGGTAAGTGAGCAGGTAATTAACGAATTTGACATTGACAGCTATATTGGGTTGGTACGTGCCTGCGCACTTTCCGGCGGGCTTATTTTCGAACTACCTATCATTATTTATTTCCTGACCAAAATTGGGCTGGTGACACCACAATTTTTACGCAAATATCGAAAATATGCGCTGGTTATTGTGCTCATTGTTTCAGCCATCATAACACCACCCGACATTGCCAGCCAGATCATTGTGTCCATTCCGGTAGTGATCTTATATGAAATAAGTATCTATATTTCGAAAGCTGTGATCAGAAGACAAGAGAAACAAGCCCGTAAAATTAAATCATAGCACAAATGAACGCTGTCATGCCTCTTCCTTTTTAGTAGTTATTCTGAATAAAAAACAAAACGTACTATGGCTAATATCGTTGAAGAATTTAACGCATATCGTTCGAAGATGAACGAGAAAATGCTTGCCGACAACAACAAAATCGTTAAGCGTATTTTTAACCTCGACACCAATGCCTATATGGCCGGTGCCCTTCCGAAGAAAACAAAAGAATTACTCGGACTAGGCAACTCCATGGTGCTTCGCTGCGACGACTGCGTGCGTTATCATTTGGAGGAATGTCGCAAATTGGGGCTTTCCAAAGAAGAAGTGGTGGAAGCCATGAGTATTTCTCTTTTGATTGGCGGCACCATTGTCATACCTCATTTGCGCCGTGCTTACGAATATTGGGAAGCCTTGGAAACTCAAGTTTAGTCTTTCCTTAAGAAATGAATTCCTACTTTTATTGTACTATTGCATAGATACCATTGCATGAAACTGAAAGCCGAAAATCTCGTCAAATCCTACAAGGGTCGTAAAGTTGTCAAGGGAATTACCCTGGAAGTAAACCGAGGTGAAATTGTCGGGCTTTTAGGTCCGAACGGTGCCGGAAAAACCACTTGCTTTTATATGATCGTCGGGCTCATTAAACCTAATGGGGGACGAATTTTTCTTGACAATACCGAAATTACCACCTTCCCCATGTACCGCCGTGCCCAAAACGGAATTGGGTATCTGGCCCAGGAAGCATCGGTATTTCGCAAGTTGAGCATAGAGGATAATATTTTGAGTGTGCTGCAGCTCACCCAACTTTCAAAAAAAGAACAAGTTGCCAAAATGGAGTCTTTGATCGAGGAATTTGGTTTGGGACACATTCGGAAGAACCGGGGAGATCTCTTAAGTGGGGGCGAACGTCGTCGTACCGAAATAGCCAGAGCCCTGGCTACAGACCCCAACTTTATCCTTCTGGACGAGCCGTTTGCCGGAGTAGACCCCGTGGCTGTAGAAGATATCCAGCGCATCGTGGCACAGCTAAAAAACAAGAATATTGGTATCCTTATCACCGATCACAACGTTCAGGAAACCCTGGCGATCACAGACCGCACCTATTTGATGTTCGAGGGCAGTATTCTCAAGCAAGGAGTTCCCGAGGAACTAGCCAGTGACGAAATGGTACGGAAAGTATACCTGGGACAAAATTTTGAGCTTCGGAAGAAGAAGTTGGAATTTTAAGAAATCTAGCTGAAATTGATCCTGTGAAAAAACTAAAAATCTACGGAGAGCGCAATACTAGAATCTTTTTTTCATCAAGCTTGTTAGGAACGATTTGGATGGAGTCGAAAAGTACTTATTTCAGTAGCCAATTATGATAACGTGGATCCCGTTTTATAGTCTCGCTACACCTTTTTATCCTTCCAGACAAGCGACAGCAATATATACAAGACAATAATCAGCGGAATGGCCAAAAACTTCAGCAAAACAATGGAAAGCAGGCAAAAGAGTAAAAAGAGATAGCGTTTGGCATTGCTTTTTAGATCCCAGGTCTTAAATTTCAAGGCGAAAAGTGGAATTTCAGCATTTAAGAGAATACAACTCAAGAGGGTGATTCCCAACAAAAACCACTGATTTAGGATGATCTCACTAGCCCAGGGAGCCTGCTGCAGTTCCAGAATAAGGGCAAAACCCAAAATAAGTAGCGTGTTCGCCGGAGTTGGCAGTCCGATAAACCCGTTGGTTTGCCTTGTATCCACATTGAATTTGGCCAATCGATACCCCGATGCGACCACGATCAACAATCCGAGTAAGGGGAAAAAAGAGAGTTGGTCGATATTCCATGAAAGTGTTTCGGTTACTTCGGAAGTGTATGAAATCACCTGACTATTCGTCGCTTTTTCCATCAATTTAACCATCACGATTCCCGGAACCAACCCGCTCGTCACCATATCTGCCAGCGAATCGAATTGCAGACCTACTTCACTTTGAGCATGGAACAAACGTGCCGCCAAACCATCGAAAAAATCGAAAAAAATTCCAAAGAAAACAAAAACAGCCGCTGTCACCAAATCCCCTGAAACAGCAAACAATACAGCGACAGAGCCACACAATAAATTAAGGGAAGTGAGAATGTTGGGTATTTGTTTGACCATTTAAATGAGGCGTTTGTGTAAAAATAGCAAAGTATTTACGTCTATACCTAACAAAATACAATATGTCACCTAAATTAAAGTTTACTATTGTGTAAAATAGTGAGATATTTGCTGAAAATTATTAGCTTGAAAAAGACCTTATTTGCTGCTTTCTTATGTATAAGTTGCACCCTCGTGGCCCAAACCACACGGAAATATTCAAACGAATTTTTGAATATTGGTGTAGATGCCGCTGCTTTTGGAATGGCCAACGCTGTCGTTGCTTCCTCGGGTGATGTAAATTCGGGCTATTGGAACCCTGCGGGACTACTAAAACTCGAAGACAAGCAGCTGTCTTTAATGCATGCTTCTTATTTCGCCAACATCGCCAATTACGATTACGCGGCTTTCGCCATGCCACTGGACGATAAAAGTGCCGTTGGATTTTCCATCATTCGTTTTGGGGTGGATGATATCCTCAACACTACGCAGCTAATCGACGACCAGGGAAATATAGATTACGACCGAATTAGCTTGTTTTCCACGGCCGATTATGGAGCAACGTTTTCGTACGCCCGTGCACTTCCTCTGGATGGGCTCAATATAGGGGTGAACGCCAAGGTAGTGCGCAGGATCATTGGTGATTTCGCTTCCTCCTGGGGTTTCGGATTGGACGCGGCCATTCAGTTTGAAACCAAGAACGATTGGAAATTTGGGCTCATGGCTCGAGATATCACGACGACCTTTAACGCCTGGAATATAGACGAAGAACAGTTTGCAACCATTTCGGGAGCGGTGGAAGGCCAAAATCAGGAACTCCCGGAAACCACCGAAATTACCATTCCAAAACTTCAATTCGGGATAGCGAAAAAATTTGTCCACCACTTCGATTTTTCCTTGCTGGCCGAAGTAGATTTCAATTTCCGCTTTACCCAAACCAATGATATTGTTTCCAGTTCTTTTACGAGCATGACCCCGGCGGCAGGGTTGCAATTTGGGTATAAGGAAATGGTCTTTGTGCGTGTGGGAGCCGGGAATTTTCAAAACATCACCCAGTTGGATGGCAGCGAGTCTGTGGGCTTTCAACCCAATATTGGTGTGGGTTTCAAATACAAAGGGGTGCAGGTTGATTATGCCCTTACCGATATTGGTGATCAAAGTGCGGCCCTCTACTCCAATGTTTTTTCCCTCACACTTGATTGGAGCTTATTTCGATAATTAAGTAGTTCCAAACCCACAGTATGTCGGGGAGTTTTATATATTTGTTTTCAATTTTACAGCAGGTGAAGTACCCATATCTCTTCCTTTTCCTTTCTTTTTTTATACTGAATTTTTCTTCGGAAGCCCAACAGTTAAGTCTCGCTGAAGATGCGCAAATAAGCATTCTCACGATTGGACCCGGAGCAAATCTCTACGATAAATTTGGTCATAATGCGTTCCGGGTCACCGATGAAGCACACCAAATGGACTGGACGTTTAACTATGGTACTTACAATTTCAACACGCCCAATTTTTACACCAAATTCGCTCAGGGAAAATTGTTGTACTCCTTAAGTGTGGGTAACTACGATGCCTTTTACCAAAGCTACGTAGCCCAGAATCGTTGGGTAAAAGAACAGGTGTTGAATTTGAATTATACTGAAAAAGTAGCTCTCTTCGACTATTTGATCAACAACGCCCAGCCCGAGAACAAGGATTATCAATACGACTTTCTGTATGACAACTGCGCCACCCGTATTCGGGATGTGCTGGTCGCCGCTTTGCCGGAGCAGCTCAATTATCCCAAGGATTACCTCAAGGAGGAACCTAAGACCTTTCGTAGTCTCATTGGGCAAAATGTAAACGCCAATTCGTGGGGAAGCCTGGGCATGGATATTGCCATTGGCTCTGTGACCGATGTGCAAGCCAGTCCGTGGGAACATCAGTTTCTGCCCGAATACGTATATGAGGCCGCACAAAGCGCAACACTCACCCGTAATGGCGCAAAGGTGCCGTTGGTTGCTTCTTCCGAAGTACTCTTTCAGAATACCCCTGCAAAGTCAGCCGCCTCGTTCTTTATGAGTCCGTTGTTTGTCTTTGGATTGCTGGCGCTGCTCATTCTATGGGTTACCTATGGCGATTACCGCCGCAATAGCCGGAGTCGTTTTCTCGACGCCACCTTGTTTTTTACTACCGGGCTAATTGGGGTGCTGCTGTTACTGCTTTGGCTTGCGACAGACCATACGGCCACGGCAAACAACTACAACGTACTTTGGGCATTTCCGGTATCCATTTTATTTACCATTGCCATTGGCAGGAAACAACCTAAAAAATGGCTCTTCCGCTATATTATTTTCCTTGTGCTATTGTTGATGCTGCTATGCCTTCATTGGCTCACCGGAGTGCAAAAATTTGCCATCGGCCTCCTGCCACTCTTTGTGGCTTTGGCCATTCGGTATGGATATGTGGTTTATTTTCTGAAGCGACAAAGAACCCCAACTGAAGACTGAATACAGCATACTGAACGCCGAGACTGCCTACTAAAAAACTACTGCCCGCGGAAGAAGATAATAGTGCTCAGGGTTTTGATAACGATGCTAATGTCTAAAAAGAAGCTTCGTTTTTTGATATAGTACAGATCGTATTGAAGTTTTTCCAGGGCATCTTCCGCAGAGACACCGTATTTGGCGTTTACCTGTGCCCAACCGGTCACTCCGGGCTTGATGATATGCCGAATTTCATAAAAGGGTATTTTCTCTGAAAGTTCTTTTACAAAAACCGGGCGTTCGGGTCGTGGGCCGATCACGCTCATATCTCCTTTGATTACATTGATGAACTGTGGAATCTCGTCAAACCTCGACTTCCGAAGAAAACGTCCGAAGCGCGTTACACGGGTGTCCAATTTCTCGGCAAATTGCGCACCTCCTTTTTCAGCATCTGTCACCATGCTGCGCAATTTATAGATCCTAAAATGTTTTCCATTTCGGCCAACCCGAATCTGTGTATAGAAGAACGGTCCTCGATTGGCGAAAATATTTCCAATAATGATAATGGGCGAAATGATCAATCCGAAGAGCAATCCAACCACCGAAAACAAAAGGTCCAGAATGCGATGAAAAAAGAGATATAATTTATTCTGATTGCTCCGGCTAAAGGGAAAATACCGATAAAAATCTTTTTCTACATGTTGAACCGGAACCCGATGCGTAATCTCTTCGTACACTTGTGTATATTCTCGAATAGGCACACCACTTTCCAGCAGCAGAATGAGTTGGTTGGTTAAATATAAGGGGATCCCAATATCTGATGATGCGGCTACGACAATTTCAGAAATAGTCTCCTCCTCCACCACCGAGCCTATATTGTTTATGGGAAACTCGGTGAGCTCACTGTCGCTGTTAGGTCGAAATAGTACGCTATCACTATTCACATACCCCACTACCTTGTAATTGGGATCGCTTTTTTGAAGTGAAAGAACAATATCTTGCACTTTTTCACTACTTGCCACCAACAACACCCGTTTAAAAAAGCGCGGTGCAGAGATCAATACGATATAGGCATAACGCCAAACAAACAGTGCCAAATTGATCGCAATATAAAAATACACGATCTGTAATCTGTTTTCGGGCAGCTCTGGCGTAAAGAATGGCGTCAATAAATAGATTAGAACGGTTACCGATGAGGTTAAGATCACATTTTGCACGACAACTTCAAATCGGCTAGCTTTTTGAAGATTGTATAATTCAAAAATGGTGGCGAAAATGGTGAGATATCCTGCCAGCACAATCGACCAGACCCAATGTTGTGAATTGATCACGAAATAATCGAACTCAAATATGGTCCCAACCAGGTACAGCAAACCCAGCACAAAGGCGATATCGAAAATCCGTAACAGGACTTTTCGTTCCGAAATATCGAAATGAATATTAGATTTTTGGGACATTAAGTTAGATTTACCCCAAAAGTAGTTATTTATTTATTGCTTTAAAAGAGCCTGCCAATGTACTTTCACTTTTTGCCAATCGAAGGCTTCGGCTTTTTTCCGGGCCTGGGTTGAAAGCGTACTCCCTAGCCCGGTGGTAGTGCAAAGTTTCTCTATAGCTTCGACAAAAGAATCACTATTATTTGGCGGTACCAGCAGGCCTTCCTTTTGATCCTCAATTAAGAAGTGAATACCTCCCACGCGGGTTGAAACTATGGGTAGCCCCAGAGCCATGGCTTCGATCACACTAACGGGTGCATTGTCAAAGTTGGTGGTATTTATAAAAATATCATAGTCTGTAGATTTCTGGCGCCATTCCTGTTTCGAAAGTTTACCGGTGAAAGTCACGGGGAGTTGGTGTTCCCTGGCGTATTTCCGGCATTTTTCCATAGAACCGTCCTTTTCCGGACCTACCATACACAGGCTGGCTTCGGGATACGTTTTTATTAGTTTTTCAAGTACCTCCAGGGCTAGCATGGGATTGTATATTTCGGCAAAGGACCGCACCCAAAGGAGTTTAGGAGCCAATTCATTCCGAAGTAAAAAAGGGTATTCTTGTATTTCAATGGTATTGGGGATATAGGTGAGATTCTCGTATCCTTCCGAAGAAAAAATCTCCATTAAATACCGAGACGGAGCTACATTGGTTTTGGCGCCGTGAAACAATTTATACGATAAAGATTTGTTTTTCTGAAGTCGTTCGGGCAAATTTCCTCCATGCAGGATAGGTATATAGGGAATGCGCAACAACCGGCAAAGATTGCCCACGGCAACGGCATAATAAAAATTTTGGGTGCTGTAAGTGTCAATTAAAACAATGTTGGCCTTGTTTCGGTATTTGAATACGGAATACAACATATCGATCAAACGAACGAATTTATTTTGTTTTGATGAGGCAGAAAACACTAAATAGCCTTCACTTTTGAGTAGAGATGAAAGTGTATCAAGAGTTGTCATAGTGCCCTTGACATGTGCCTCCAATTTATTTCCTATGTAGAGTATTTTTGCCTTGGGCATAAGTAATGGTTATTAACGCCAAACCGTAGATAAACGAGGGTGCAGCAATTCTCATTGAAGAGTGATTTATGGTCAAAAACCAAAATACAAAAAACGAATAGAGAAAGAGGTTTGTCCTGTTTTTAATTCGAAATAGTAAAGGGGTGAAAAATAATACAGCAAGCGCAAAAAATCCAAAAAGTCCATGTTCTGACAACATTCTTGTTACCTCATTGTGTGTGGCAGATAGTCTTCCGGTTCGCTCGTAGCGGTATTCTTTTATTTTTCCAACACCGATTCCAGTAAGCGGATTTTGGAAGAATGCCTGTAATTCGGCATCGAACAAGTCCACACGCCCAGTAGTGACATCTTCCTTAATTCGTCCCGCAGCATCCTGATTTGAATATCTTTTATCAATGAGTCCTCCAGTATTTATAGAACTCACTACCCATACACCGAGTGCTAAGGTCAAGACAAGAATAAACTTAAAGCTAAAGGATATACGCGTCTTTTGTCTTGCATAAAAAAAATAAACAACCGAAAAAACTAAAATACAAATGATCGCAGTGACTATGCCCCCTCTGGAAAAAGTAATAATTCCTCGATATGAGATCAAACCCAATAAAGCAAGATCAATAATATTTATTAATCTGTCCTTTATAAAAAATAGCCTTATAAATAAAATAAACATTCCCAATCCAATAACAGTTGCTACCTGGTTGGGACCATATCCACCCGATGTTGCAAAGTTCGAGGCCGTACCGGTAAGTACTTCTTCAATTGAAGGCGTGTACAGATATAAATATAACGACATTGAAATAATAGGTAGCAACATGGCGAGTAAGATCTGTTGCATTCGTTTGGCGGAAATTTTACGGTCATAACAATAAAGCGCTGCGATACCCAAACAAACCGGACCACTTAAATTAAAGCCGATGGCATTTGCTACATTTGAGTCATAATCCAGGTTGATGGCAGAAAACAAGATTCCGGGAATTAATAACACTAAAAATAAGAGAAAGGGCCATGATCTTATTTTAAATCCTTTGTAAAACATTCCTATAGCTAAGAAGAGTATAACCATATACTTTACAAATTCATATGAAATTAACCCATGTGTCATCCTGGAAAATACTTCAAAACCGGTAACATATGCTGCTGCGATCAATACCTCATCATTTCTGTTTCCTTTTCTTACAATGGTTATCAAAAAATATCCGATGACCAGTAACAGGAAGACCTTTGACGTTGTTTGGCTTACAAAAATAACTAGTGCCAGTGCCAGGTGGAAGAGCACTAACTTTAAATACGTTGTAAGTTTTACAGGTTCGATAAGCGACTAATTATAAATTGTTATTAACTTCGGAATGGTGGATTTTAATGAAAATTCACTTCGAATGCGCTGATTAAAGTTATTTGCATCCTCAATCCTTTGTTTTTCATCTTCTATATACAAAGTAATGTTATTTGCCAATGCCAAAGGGTCATTTACAGGAACTAGTTTACCTGAGTTGCCAACAACCTCTTTACAGTAACCAACTTCTGTCACCACAACCGCTATTCCCGAAGCCCCATATTCCAGCAAGGCCATAGGGAGTCCTTCACTGTCCGAAGATAGAACACCAATTGATGCATTATTGAGCAAGTTGGAAATATCTCTTCGGGAGCCCAATATTTCTACCTGCTCCAATAATTCATGAGCTATAATGAACTCTTTCACTGCCTGCGAATAAGAATCACCATAATCTTTACCAACCAGTTGCAATTTCCAATCAGGGAACCTGGAATTTATAATTATAAAGGCTCTTAAAAGGTTTAAATGGTTCTTCGGAACTCGCAAATTAGCCACACAAACTATAGTTTTCATCCTGTTTTTTTCTTCCAAATCATAAAGTGTCAAATCTATGAAGTTGGGCAGGTAGAGCACCTTTTTGGTGTTAAGGTTTTTCAAACACCATTCTTTTAAGTCATTATTCACGGTAATAATCTTAAAAAAGAAAAAAGAACAGAAATACAATGCTTTATGATCCCACTTTTCGGAGTTCACTTTATCTCCATGATGTTCATGCCAGATAATTTTTATCCTGGGGCAAATCATTTTCAACAGCGTAGCGAAAAAGAAAGAGGTGGTGTGTGCATGAACAATATCAATTTTGTTTTTCTTTACAAATTTCTTAAGTCGAAAAAGTGCTTTTAAATCGAAAGTACGTCGTTTGTTTAAAATCAGATATTTCACTTCGTCATTGATACTTTCCCGGAGAGGTCCTTCAGCCCGAGTACTACACAAGTATGAAGCATCTGTATGGGTGGTCAGCGCATTCGCAATCGTTACAGCGACACGCTCTGCTCCGCCAGCTTCCAAAGAATCTATTAGTTGTAAGACCCTCATGAAAGCAGTTTTTTAATTTCAGATTCAAAATAGTCCAATGTGTATTGTTGAGACCATTTTTGTGCATCGATGCTCATTTTTTCCAGATTATTCAAATTCAAAACAGCTGCTTCTATTTGAGTTACATCATTGATCAATTCGGCATCGAGGAGGATCCCTCTGTTGCCACCATCCAGCATCCATGAAAGACAGGAAACTTTTGTTGCTATTGGAACGCACCCCCAAAACATGGATTCAGCAACTACTTTCGGCCAGCCTTCGGATTTTGACGGTAACAGCAAGAAATCACTCTTCACAAATGCTTTCTGTATAATTTCGGAAGTTTGATTCCCATGAAGTACCATAGTATCATTTAAATTTCTATTCTGAATATAATCTTCCAAAGCGCCTCTTTCGACTCCATCTCCATAAAAATCCAGGGTTGCATCAATTCCTTTTTTCTGAAGAGCTTCCACCAATTGACTACAATACAAGGGCCTTTTCCCAGGGGACAGCGTACCTACAAACAAAAATTTAAACGGTGATGAAAAACTTCGTTTCCTTATACCAACGATCTTACTTCGGGGATAGGTAGCAGTAAAAAATGGTTTGATATTTTTTGATTGATTTGGCCAATCGCCATATACAAGTGCGTTCATGTTCTTTGTCCAAAAAGTGTTGGATAGCAACCATTTTTGAAATCGGTAACTCCTGGGTTGTTTTGCTTCCGGGTCCCAGTTTCCAGCGTATTTAGCAGTTTTCGGTTTCTTTGGAAAAAGTACCTGCACCAAACAAGCCATAAGTCCAATATTTCCGGGGCACCGCAAATGGATATGATTTGACATGAGCATGGCCCTGAAAATCTGAATAAAAATAAAAGGCGATAAAATCATTGTTCTTATAACCTCAGCAAAAGAAGTAAGCGAAATAATGGGAATTTTTAAGACTCGGATTTGAGCGTGGTCGTATGGCAAATTTATTTCTGCAGATCCGCCTTTTTTTATGGGTGCAACAATAACCAGCTTATTCACATGTTTTGCCCAAATATTCATTTCACGTACATAGGGACCATAGGCATACAATTTGCCGTCGTTAGGATAATGTACTACATGAGTTATTATGGCAAAAGTCATGATCAAAGGCTACCGTAAAAGGCTAAATTCTTCTTTAAAATCTTGTTTTTATCATACCGCTGTCTTACAACCGTTTCGGCCTTTAGTCCCAGTTGTTTCGCTTCCATTGGGTGTTCAATACACCAAATCATTTTTTCAGCTATATCTTCCGGGTTATAGACATCGCATAACAGTCCGGTTTCACCATGAACAATGGTCTCGGGTCCCGGGCCGTATTCCGAAAAAATCACTGGTTTCTTAAGTAGCATGGCTTCCAATGATACGAGGCCTTGCGTTTCCATATGCGACGGAAAAATACAAAAAGCAGCTTCGGCATACCTTATATTCAATTCGTCCCTCGACACCGAACCATGAAAAATTACGTTTTCAAGATGATTAGCATAGTCTGTTTTCATCTTAGCCATGTATGAGGTTCCGTCGGGAAAAAACCAATCCCTGCCAAATAGGTCCAATACCATATCGGGATACTTTTTCCGAACTAGTGCAAAAGCTTCTATCAATTGGCGAACACCTTTCTTTTCACAAACGGTTCCGGCGAATAGGATTCGGTTATTTTTAGGCGTAACCTGGGGTGTCTCTAAAGTTGTGTTAATAGGGTAATTAATAATTTCAATGGGCTTTCCATGATAACTTAAGTAGTTTGCAGTATGTGATTTTACATAGTTCGAGACAGCAATAAAACCATCTGCCTTTTTAAAGGAATGTTTTTCTAACCGGCCTTTCCGCCAATTGATTCCTCTTTTTTCAGCTTCAGCAAAAAAGTGGTGACCTCCGTGCAAACGAATCACTTTTTTTGCCGGATGCTTCATAGAAATGATTGCTAAACCCAGTTCGGCCGACTCAATGATATCAATAGGGCGTTCATTATGAAGCTTCGTCAGCATTTTATTCAATTGTACTTTATTATACATAAAATTAGGAAGCTTACTCTTGTTTTTTGGAAGTCTTATTAGCTTTACTCCCTGATCAATTAAAATTTCTATCTCAGGTTTATCCCCAATTCCCAAAATGGTTACGGCGTGATTATTCTCAATCAATGTTCTTCCAAAGGTTTGCAAAAAAGTGCCAACTCCACCAGGTGCCCATAAGGGATATTCGCTTGATAAAAAGACAATATTCATTCTAACTACTCTTTAATTAATGATACTCTAAAATTCGGGCAATTCCTGCAAAGTAACTATCACGTCTGAAATAATCCTTCCAAAGTCCTCGGTTTTCTTTTTGTATTTGAATGAATGTTTCATTCGAGTGGCCTTTATTAAATTCGATGATTTTCTCTCCTAAGGTACGAACCTCACTTTCCCTCACAATTACACAATGCCTGGTCCAATCGATTTCATGGTTAAAAGGTAGTCTGCAATTGGTATCTACCATTACCGGTATCCTGCCCATAGCAAGTGTTTCGTAGAAGCGAACCGAAAAATTACCCGTACCGCGCAGGCAAAATGTATATTGGTTATCATACATGTTTTGATAAAACTCTACTGTTGTTTTTTCTTTATCCGCATCCGTTTTTACACCTGCCCTATATTGTTTTCGATAGATAAAGTTGGTATCCAGTTGTGGCAACTTTGACAAAAAGGACAAATAATGGTGTCTTTTTACGCTCGAAGGATAAAATGACTGATAGTCTGTGACATCCTTGGCCAACAATCGATTCAAATTACCTTTTATATATTGTGTAAATTCTTTCAGATACTTTAATAAGCTTCCGTTCGAATGGCCGACAAAACCGACAGTGGGTTTTTCTGACTTCTGAAGAGCCACAAACTCTGTTTTGAGTTTTAGATAAGGATCGTCAATAAAGGGAGGCATAATATAAGATGTATTATTCATCTTGCTGTGAAACCCTCCCAATCTAATGGTATGTACTCTTTCAATATTCAAATTTATTCCATAGTCTCCTCCTGAAAAAACCAACACTTCTTTTCCCGCTTTTTTGCAACGTTCTATAAAGGCCAAGGTTTCCTTCTTCATTTTCTGCAGAAATAAATACTGAAGATTCATTGGAACCATCCCAATATCACAACCATCCAGATCATCAACCAATTGATAAATTGAGGATAAGCGTGTGTTGGCCGCCTCCAATTGTTGCAGTAATGGGAAGGTTTGATACTCCCTTGCCTCTAAACGTAAGTTCTTGTCGTAATAAATTTTAATCATTCGTAAGTACTGTGGCTATTACTCTCGAGTTCTCCTGTAATGGATGTCGCACGATAATCTCCATCCACTTTTTTCTATCCTTGCCAACTTGATGGGGTTGTGACAAAGCTAATTTCACTTTGTCTAGAATCTCTTCTTTATTATTGAGCCAACCAACAGCGTCCAGACTTCCCATGCTCTGAAAATGTTGAAAACTATAGATAGTCTTTACCGACCAATCCGGATCTTCCTTTTTATCATAATTAATAAAGAGGCAAGGTTTATCAAATACCGCAAAGTCATGTGCTACGGTTGATCCTACATTTATGACTAAATCACAATGAAGTACTAAGTTAACGAGTAAGCTAATATCCTCTTGTTTTGGATAGACTGCTCCCCAGCCTTCGGTTGTTGTATGCCATTTGGGCTCCACCGCCTTTATAATTTTCGGATATTTTGAAATGACGCTATCGTACCTTCCCGAAACATCAACCGGACATCTTCTAAAAATAATTTGAGGCTGGTTTGTTTCAGGCAATTTAAGGAGTGTTTCGGCCAAATCTTCTAAATAAAGCGGGTCATATGGAGAGGTTTTCTCGTCATCTCCACTAAAGCAGATCCATTTTTTTAGAGGGTCCAAACCATGTTCCTTTGCAAAAGTCTGTCTTGTCGTTTTCCGATCTTCTTCAAAATAGAATTCGAATTGAGGCGTACCGGTAACGATGATGTCATTTTCTGAAATTTCAGGATGCAAAAACATAAGTTCCTCCTTCATATATTCTGACCAGGCAATATATTTATTTGCTCTGATCGCTAAACTTGCTTTGCATGTATTGTCCCAAGAATAGATGCAAGTAACCACCTTTATATTCAATTGTGACGCGGCAATACAAATAGGCATAAGTGAGGAAACGCGCTGATGTGAAATAAAAATAGTATCCGGCTTTATTTCGTTTAATCGATTTTTGTAATCCTCCACAACGGATCTTTTCCATTGATCTTGACCTTTTTGTTCCAATTTTAGAATTCGGTCGTATTTTTTGGTCGCCCAACTCCCAATTAATTCCGCTTGAAAATAGAGCAATTTTAATTTCAAACTTTTCTTTTTCTTGCTCCAGTTGGTAAGGGTGCTTGGATTATTCTGTTTTTTTGCATTTAATTTCAACCTCGCATATCTCGCAGACTCTCTGTAAATCCTGCTCCATACAGGTTCCTTGGCAAGTGAAAAACGTGTGTGATTGATCGGAATGTTGTGAATTTGCTCTACTTCACGAATGGCGCTATCAGGCAGCGTTGTCCAAAAATAAAGTTGCGCTTTCTCCTTCACGTGCCGTATAAGGCCAGAATACAAATAATTGCGTATCCCAACACCATCTGGCACTATAAAAAGTATTTTCCTTTTTCCTTCCAAGCAAATTTATTTTAACTGAAATCTTTGAATTTTTTTTGATGATCAATTAGCCAAACTTTTTCTTCCTCTAAACACTCAAGAAACAATTGACTACTATTTCCACTACCAAAACTTTTGGAATCATGAGATATTTGATGTTCCAGGCTATTTTTAACTGCATTTAAAATGGACTCCTTAGCATAGGTGGTGTTCACAATATGCTTATTAGAACTCCTATTTTCCTGTCTTGTACCAATATTAATGGTAGGAATATTATAATAGGGTGCTTCGCGTATTCCCGCACTGGAATTACCAATAATA
This sequence comes from uncultured Flavobacteriaceae bacterium, assembly GCA_963807685.1. Taxonomy (GTDB): domain Bacteria; phylum Bacteroidota; class Bacteroidia; order Flavobacteriales; family Flavobacteriaceae; genus Aureisphaera. The sequence goes on from CAWECU010000011.1 coordinate 107,919, forward strand.
AAGCGAGCATTCTTGAGCAGGATCAAAAAATACTCAAATCGAATGGATGGAAATACCCTAAATCTAGCATTTCCTTTAAGTTGTGCATACGCTTTTAAGATGTTACCACTCCCCAAATCGTTATTTGGGTAAATAACTACATAATTCCCATCATCATTAAGTAACGCCTCTACAAAATTTTGAGCATATTGTTCCATGAACTGATCCTCGGTCGTGACAGGGTGGAACATGGCAACTGCATATTCACCGAATTCAATTTCGTAATATCTTTTTACTTCAGAAAGGGAAGGGAGATTTTTAGAAAACATTATATCGACATCCGGAGAACCGATGACAAAAATCGATTCTGGTAACTCTCCCATTTGCAGGAGTCGTTTTTCAGCTTCGGAGTGAGAGACAAAATGTATTTGGCTCATTTTACTGGTAGAATGACGTATCAACTCGTCAATTGTGCCTGAAACTTCACCCCCCTCGATATGTGCGACTAAAATATTGTTCAATGATCCTACCAGTGCGCCAGCGAGGGCTTCTACCCGATCTCCGTGTACAACAATCAAATCGGGTTGAATTTCTTTTATATATTCTGAAAACCCGTTGACCGTTTTTGCTAAAGTAAGATCCATGGTTGCTTCGGAAGTATGGTTAGAAAATGTATGAATATTTTTGAATCCACATCGTTCTATTTCCAACAGCGTATAACCGTAAAGTTCCATCAAGTGCATTCCTGTCACGAATATAAAGGCTTCGTAATTTGGGTGCTGTTCCAAAATTTGAAGTAGCGATTTTATTTTCCCAAAGTCGGCTCGCGTACCAGTAAGGAATGCTATTTTCTTCATAGTTCCGTTATTTTTTGGGAACTAAGTATTCCGCATATAAGTAACATTTTGTTTTTTATCAGTATTGGTATCATGAATTAATATCGGTTAATTTCAGTTGTTCATCCTCATCAATATCTCGACGCGCTGTTTTTCCCAAGATACTATTAAAATGCTCGGCCAGTATTTCTCCGGTTCCTGGTCTTTTTACCCAAATATTATCTTTGGTATACACCTCTCCTTTTTTTATAGCAGCAATGGTACAAACGGTGGCAAAAGCAAAATCGATGGTCACTCGTTCTTCCTCGGCAGGTTTTTTCGTGCCACCTCGCATTTGCCAAATTTCACGCGATCCCTGAATCAAATTTCGGCAAGCCTTCTCGTCCATGCTGCACACAATGTCCGGACCTGTGCGCTCCATATGGTCTGTAAAATGTCGTTCGAGGATGGATGCCCCCAGGGCTACAGCACCCAAACAAGCATTATTGTTCAATGTATGGTCACTCAGGCCAAATACTTTATTGGGAAAGGCCTGATGCATTTCGATCATGGCTCCGTAGCGAACCAAATGGATTGGTGTAGGATACAAATTTGTGGTGTGTAATATGGCTACCGGAATGTGATGATCATCAAATATTTTCAAAGCTTTTGAAATACTTTCAACCGTGTTCATGCCGGTGCTCATGATCACCGGTTTTCCATAGGTTGCAATATGCTGCAACAACGGGTAATTATTACATTCACCACTACCAATCTTATAAGCAGGAATGTCAAATTTTTTAAGCCTTTCCGCTGCTGCACGCGAAAATGGAGTAGAAATAAAGATCATGCCTTTGCTTTCTACATATTTTTTTAACTCCAGTTCATCATTTTCATTTAAAGAACACCGTTCCATGATCTCATAAATGGATACATCGGCATTTCCGGGAATTACTTTTTTAGCCGCACCACTCATCTCGTCCTCAACAATATGGGTTTGATGTTTTACGACCTCGGCTCCCGCTCGATGGGCGGCAGCGACCATCTCTTTCGCAACTTGTAACGAACCTTCATGATTAATGCCTATTTCGGCGATTACCAAGGGAGGGTAATCTCTTCCAATTTTTCTTCCGTCAATTTCAATAAATGGGTTCATGTTAAAGTTTGGTTTGCAATAAAAACTGCGCGTACTTGAAATCTTCTTCGGTATCTATATCTACTTTCGAGAATGGTGAATCTACTACAAACGGAACGTTATTTTCGGCTAAAATATTTCCTTTTTCAACGATATGTGCCTTCGTGATGTACAGCAGTCCATTTTCCGTATACAGTGGCTCCAAATCCTGACTTCGTTGTCCGAAAGAGTAATTAAACGGAACGAACTTACGATCGACTATTTTTCCGAATTTATCCTTATTTCGTGTGACCGTCATCAAGCTATCGAAATCTCCATCCTTATAAACCCGATAAGCTTCATCCAGCAAAGTTGTGGGCCGAAGTGGATTGGTGGGCTGTAACAAGATTACATTATCCACGGGATATTCCAGGAAGCTCAAGGCGTGCTGCAATGTGGTAACCGTGGGTTGATCATCACCGCTTAACTCCTCCGGGCGTTCGATAACCTTAGCTCCAAACTGTAAAGCAATCTCGGCAATTCGGGCATCATTGGTTGAAACATAGACCTCATCGATAGTTGCCCTATTCTCAAGCGCATACAATATGCTATGTGCCACCAATGGAATATCACCCAACAGCAAGATATTTTTATCTGGCAATCGTTTTGAGCCACCTCTGGCAGGAATTACTGCAATGTTCTTAGTCAAGATTCGGAGTATTTTATTTTCAAAGTTACTATTATTATCCTAAATTCTGAGAATTGTGTATATCAGGCTTTAACATATGACAGATGATATTAGGGCTTGATTAAATATTCTTGTTCCCCCTCTTGATGCTTCGATTAAGTTACTTCAATAATGGATATTGATCATCAGTATGCAAAAGAACAACCGGTAGTTAGAATTTTCTTAATTTCAGGAACGAATGAATGCATGCTTCGTTGGCTTTAAACAACCGCCGCGTATTGGAATTTTCAAAAATATTCTGAAAATCTCCGTAGGCAATGGTCGGAATCTGCATAAAGGTCTCTATGTATCGGGCTGTATCAGAAGGCGGAAGAAACCGTGAGCGCCATGCATCCAACCCTTTTGACAAATGATCAAGGCGTTGTGTTTTTAACTGCGACTCATAGGCCGCCAACACTTCTTGTTTTTTATCAATTTCATCCGTGATGTCGACGTAAAAATTAGGTAATAGATCCGTATGCACCGAGTAGAAATTGATCGGACCCTGATAGTGGGATCTGCTGAGAGCCATCCCTAAAAGATAGGAACATATTCTATGTTTAGGAGGTTGGTCCACTGGCCACACACCAAATACTGCATCCCAATCTTGATTCAACCAATCTTTTAATTTTTCAATTTGATCCGCTTCAATGTTCATGGAAATATTATCAATTCCAAGTTCCATCATTGTGCTCCCTAAAGCTTTACAAACGACCTGGGCTTCCTTTTGACGTATCGCAACCGATTTTTTCGGATTTGAAAGTTCGGCGCCATTGGTCAAAAAGCCTATATTAATTTGACATCCCTGTTGAGCCAATTGTAATAATGTACCTCCACACCCTAAAATTTCATCATCCTGATGCGGAGCTAATACTAATATGCGCTTTAGATCTTTTAAGTTTAATTCTTGAGGTTCCAGTATTTCACGAAAGTAGTCCAATTGCCAGATGTTCTCAATAAATTCAATATCTGTAGACTTATGCACTTTCTGCAACAGAAATTTATAGGCACCCTTCTCATTTCTGGAAAAGTAACGGTATTTATAGATAGTTTCTATTTTATTCAGTATCCGTCTAATCATATTACCAATGATTCATCTTTTTACCTAATAAATTTTCCAATTCTCGATTATAGGGCTCATAATAGCGCTTTAATTTCGCAAAAGTATCATCGTCCATTCGCCGTTGTGTACGTTTCGAGCGATAATAACAACCTCGGAGAACTCGCCTCCATTTTACACGCTTGTCCTTATTTTTTGATATTCGGACAATAAGTGCTTCACTTACTCGATCCCAGAAGTCAAATATCCATGACATCGGCTTGATCTTTGAAAATTCCTTTCGTACCAATAATTCCTCCTTGTTCGAATGTACCGGTTTTATTCTTATTCCTTCAGCAACATCGATCTCTAAAAACTTACACAGGTCAGACATCACTGAGCTCCAATTCTCAAAAAGTTCTTCTAGTATTATTACCTTAACACGATGCTCTGGCACGAATGTATAGAAATGCTTCAAGCTTTTTGAATAACAACCTCTTTCTTTATATTGCAAATGCAGTTTCTGCCAATCGGATAGAATTACCTTTTCTTCTCGCTCCAATGCTCCTACGAAAGATAATGTTTCTCTCCCTTTTCCAAGCTCATTGAAGTACTGACTTTCCGCTCTTTTGACGGGGTTTCTAAGTATAAAAATAAATTTTGTTTCGGGCAGGTGCCTCGCCAGTCTCTGGTGTGATGGTTTCCACCACAGCAAATCGGCATCTTTCTGGCCAACCTTTCCGGTCAAACCCGAGAACAAGCCTTGATAGATGGAGATAGGGTGCGTAGTATCCCAATCTTTGGTGGCGCTTGTTGGGGGCGGACTTCTGGCAAACAACTCGGGTTCTATGAAAAAGTCAAAGTCGCTTTGATGATACATTCCTACCTCGGAATGTTGCTTCAGGATTTCATACATGGTAGTGGATCCTGAACGTCTTTCTCCAGCGATAATGAAATTAGGATTATTCATAAATCGACTGCAATGTTGAGAGATCCTTTTTGAATAATGGTTCTAATGCTTTAATTTCTTTTTCTGATTTATTCCACCACTCCAATGCCATCAGCTCTTTAATAATTGACTCAGAAAATCTCGGTTTAATTATTTTCGCAGGAACACCTGCCACAATATGATAGTCCGGGACATCTTTGGTCACCACTGAACCTGCCGCGATAATAGCGCCGTTACCTACCTTTATACCCCCCAGAATAATGACATTTTTACCTACCCATACATCATTTCCAATGATCGTTTTATTGTTGGTCTTGTATTGGGTCAACATCCCATCGAGTAGCCGCTTATTGATATAGGTTGAAATATGATTTACCGGATGATTAAACGTATTAACTGCAGCATAGGGAGCAAACTGACAATATCTTCCTATTTCTATATCTCCATGAATAAGGTTATGAATTCCAAAAGTTGTAGCATACCCCACCTTTACAGAACCGTTGAAATTACAGGCATCCAGGACCGCATTGTTCCCTTCAAAACTTACATTCTTGAGTCCGCGGGAAAACCCACTATACACTACCTTATCATTTTTCTGAACTGCATTCAGAAAGTAATGAAGTAACTTTTTTATGAAAATACGTATTGAATACAAAATAGCCGATTTACCGTCAAACTTATGCATTTTCGGGCAGCTTTTATAAAAAAGTTATTATTAACAATAGGAAAATGCCATCATCGGCAACAGAACAATTATACCAGTTTCATTTTCTTGACAAGGGCCACCAAACCGGTTTTAATGCCATATGGCATTAGTCTTGAGCTAATGGCCCGTCTCCTAACCGGTATATCGGCAAAACGGAAATGGTTCTCAGTAAAATTCTCGAGCGACTTCAGTTTTTGATCCACCCATTCCTTGTCCAAAACATTGCCCATGTGCCATACATATGCTCTGGGTGAGGAAAGTCGCCACAATCCGGTTTTATCCAAGGGTGTGTCCAGATAAATATTTTCAGATCCGCCCGAAGCAGCAATATTGCTCATTTCAGAAGGTGTTTTCTTAAGAACCGGGTCCTTATAGACAGTACAGCAAAAGTGTCCTGCTCCTATAATATAATTATCCCCCACACAAGCGACCTTACTCCTGTGAAACATTTCTTCTGTAAAGGACAAATCGCGATCAACACTTTTATGGAAATGAAGCAGATCATCATAGCTACAAACGTCTTTGGTCTTTTTCATTGACCACAAGAACTTGTGTAAATTGGCGAGTACGGTGGAATCTGCCCGTGCGAGATTTCTCGGTGTGGGATTCATGGAAACCAGTCCAGCCTTTCGCACCTTTTCAAACACTGAAAAAGTTTGTCTTAGCCAACCTTTATCGAAAAAGACATCAGCATCGGCATAGGTCACATAATCTTCAAAACTGGCCCGAGCTTCTGGTATAATAGCATTCATTTTGCCTACATTGTCTGCATTAAAAACAGCTCTATCTATTTTTCCTGTCTCAAATAACTCTCTGATATATGCATTCACCTCACTACTTGATGCATTTGATATAAGACTAATTTTTGTATCAGAATTGATAGTAGCCAGCAATGATTGAATGCATACCTGTAAAACTTCAAAAGACCCTTCGAAATAACCTTCAGCATTTGGAATATAAATCGGAATAATGACTCGATGTGAGGATTTTGAAAGATCCAGTTCTTTACTAATATTAGGATTTTGTCCTATGCGCATACCCTAATTATTTGTCAAACATGGTTTACATGATTTTAGGCTTTGTCGTATCATCTATTCGGGTTTGAAAAAATCGTATTTCTCAAGTATTTCTTCTAATTCCGCTTTAGACACCATGGTATCCTTACTACTGAACTCCGCTATCTCAACATTCGAATCGGCTAAATTCTCGTAGTGCATATAAAAACAATTGTCTTTTGCACTGAAATGTGTTCGTGGGATCTCTTCTTTTGCGATCATTATTTCATGTATTTTTTCTGAAATACGTGGCCTTCCAACGGTATATTTGAGTCCGAAGCGTGATTTGTATATCTCAAATAAATCTTTAACCAGGAAACTCTTCAAATTAGGGATCACATTATATCCTGAAACTTTAAGGCAATTTTCAATCACTTCAATGGCCTCGGAGATCTCGATCATAAATCGGGTCATCTCTTCACTATAGAGGACCAGTGAATAGTCATTCCGGATACTGTCCCATATCAAAGGAATGATGCTGCCTGTGGAATTGAGTACATTTCCGTATATAGCCGTACTTAGCAGTACATTAGAATTTTCAGCATTTACAATAAAAGCCTCTCCACCAACAAATTTCATAGCACCATACAAAGTGGTAGCCGCCCTGCTCTTATCACTGGATATAAAACAGGCCGACTCAAACCCATTGTCTTCAGCAACTTTTCGTGAATTCAGAGCTCCTGTAACAATGGTATTTATGGAAACCTCAACGTTTTGGTCGACGGCTTCAATCTGTTTGAGTGAAGCTGCGAATATCCCCAAATGATGCCCTTTAGCAGCACGATACATCAAGTCGAAATTTGCAACATCCCCAATAATGCAACTGATTCTCGGAAACTGCTTTTTGATAAAATAGTGCTTGGCCTCATCCCTACTGTAGATAGTGATGTCATAGTCTTTATAGAAATGCGATACCAGATGTTTTCCTAAAAATCCTGCTCCCCCTGTTATGAAAATCTTTTTTCGTTCACTCATTAATAATAGCTGGTTAAGGTTGATAAGAGTTGAGATTCAAATTTACTATTTAAATCTAAATGAAATGGATGTGTATTGTAGGCGAGGTGCAATTTTTTCAAAGTCCCATGAAGCTCGGGTAAATATACTTTGGTTGTTTCAAACGCCTCCCGACTTTCAAACCTCAAAATAGCATGGATTGCTTCCTGAACATACATTAAATTGATCTCTACATTATTGACATAACTTTCCTTTTCTGAAATAATGTCGGCACAAAAATTCGCCACAACAGAAGTGTGATAAGGCTTCGCATATGGCCCGAACAAATTTGGAAAAACGATCTTCTCAAATTTTGTATCCCAAGAATTACAAACAGACTGTAGATAACTTGATCCAGCCTTCTTTGAGCGCCCGTAAAAGCTCTCGCCTTCTTCGTGGATAGAACTGGTAAACAGAATGTTTGGTTTGAGTCCGGCCTCCGAAATTAATCTAACAACTTTTTTATTGATTAGCTCATTTTTCTCGTACACCAGTTTTTCCTCTCTTTCTCTATGGGAGGATGCTAAGTGAATCAACCAATCCAATGATTTGGGTGTATGTGGAAAAATATTTGTGAGAGCTCTATTCGAAATAAATACTTTAAAACCTTGTTCGATAGCGAGCCTGTTTAAGAGATGTCTTCCCACAAATCCTGTTGAGCCTGTTATGAGAATGGATTTTGTATTCATTCATTTTTTATTGATGCACAAATTAAGAAATCGATATCGAATGTCCTAGTCTAATTAGATAATAGCACCCGGCCTTGTTAACAATTCATCTCTTATCTAACTCTGAGATCCCATTTTAGTTATGAACAACTTGAAATTATTCAAACTCCAAAACCACAGTGGATCAAGCCTGAATAACCTTCTAAAACTACCAAACCAATCTAAATAGCCCTTTTTGATCTGCATTCTCACTAATTGACCTCTTAATTGGTCAAGGTCATTGGCTGTGATTAACTGATCCTCCCTCGCCTTATTCACCACTCGCATAAGATGTCCGGGTAGTTCAAGATACTTTTGTATATTCTGCTGACTCATCCCGATATGCTTTCTGTAAAACACTAAAGGCTCGTCCAGATATCGAAATGTCCCATGGAAAGAACAGCGCACCCAGTATTCCATATCCTCCCCCGCTGCCGGCATTTTTTCATTGAAATAGCCTACTTTTTCAACCAGGGTTTTTCTAAGAATGACGGTAGAGGTCATTAGCGTCCAGTTGCCAACCATACGCATATAAACTATTCCAGTTTTATCGGCAGGATCCCCCGGTCTGCCAATTATATCATCCATTAGCACTCCATCCTTGTCCATTAACCGGCAACAGCTATGTACAAGGTCGGTTTCAGGGTGAGATTCAAAAACTGCCAGCTGTTTGCTCAACTTATCTTCAAGCCATTGATCATCGTCATCCATAAAAGCGATGAACTCCCCTTTAGCATTGCGTATTCCTTCATTCCTGGGGGTAGCGGGTCCGCCGCTATTTTCAATACGGTGATAATAGACCTTAGGCAAGGAGGTACAAAGTTTCTCTGTATCTTCGTTTGGAGAACCATCATCAACAACTATGATCTCATAATTGGTGTATCGTTGTACCATGATACTTTCGAGGGTTTTCACGAGAAGCTCTGCACGATCATAGGTAGGAATAATAATACTAACGAGGCCGTTCATCAGAGATCTTTTATTCGTTTTTTAATACGTTTGAGTATCCCTTTAAGAGAATATTTAGGGATTCTATTTCTCGCTATTTCCTCTTCAATTTCCCTCTTGTACTTTTCGTAATCAACCCCATATAATTCCTTCAACATTCTTTCATCTTCCTTTTGTTTTAGTGATTTTTCGTCAGGATCATTACTTAAACCGTATAGATCAAAAATTGTTAAGAAGTAAGGTATATGCTGAAAGTGATACTTTTCACTAAGGTAACACTTTATATAAAAGGCCCGGTCAGCCCCCATACGATATGACTCGTCATAACCACCCATTTCACTGAATACAGAGGTTTTAAAAAAAGTACTCTGATGTGGCAGGGAAGTCTTTATGAAATAAGCTGCATACAGTTCATCCGGGAATATCTTGCAACCCTCTGCAAATTTGTAGTCACCATAAATAATATCGCCTTTGAACTTGCTGTGCCTTATAAATTCACTCAGGGCATTCGGACCATTCAACAGGTCGCCACTATTCAGAAACAATAAATATTCACCTCTGGCTTTTCCTATTCCTTTATTCATGGCATTGTAAATACCGGTATCGGGTTCACTATACCATTTTACTTTACTATCGTCGAGATTTTTGAGATAATCTAAGCTACCATCGCTTGAATTACCATCTAAAACAAGATATTCGAAATCAGCATAACTCTGATCAATCACAGATGCCACGGTCTCATTTAGCCCTTCAAGGTTATTGTAGTTAATCGTAATTACAGATAGGAACGGATCTTTCATATTAATGAATTTTCTCAAGCCAAATATTTCCGCCCTTATTCTTATATGCCAATGGCATCGCCTTAAAGACTTCCTCATGGTGTAAATGTAAATAATGCGGAAACAATTTGATACGGTAATCATTATTGTTCATTAAAAACGCCCGTAAGAAATAGTTTTCGTTCCAATTTCGCCCTCCGTACACCCATCCTTTGGGGTATTCGAAAGGATAGAAAATATCGTGAAAATGAATGAAAACTCCAGGGGTCAACCTGGGCAATATCTCGAAAAATATAAAGTTCACGTCACTGCCCGTCTTAGATACATGAGTGCTGTCGATAAATAGAAAATCCCCTGGTTCCAGGGTTTCAAAAAGCGATGCATCCACCTCCTGTATCTTCTGCTCAATAATCGTGGTGCTTTGGATATCCTGCTTTGTAATATTGTTATATAAACGTTTTGGATAAGGTTCGATAAAAGTTAGTTGGATTTTATCCTTAAAGAACAATTGATTTACATCCAACATCAGGGCAGAAGAAAAGCCGGAACCTACTTCAATAATTCGTTTAGGCTTGTGTTCACGTAGCATCGAATACAATACAATACCATCGGTATACGCATACATTTCATTTTCGAAATAATATCGCAATCCATGAACTTTTTCTGCCTTAAAGGGTAGTTCCTTATAGTAGGCTTCTAATTTTTTAAGCAATTCTTTTTGTTCTCCTACATTCAGGTCGATGTCTTGCAAGGTGGGAGATGTAAGGTCTTTCCAGATGGCCGTTTCATTTTCCCTAATCTCATCTACCGATACTATAGGCGAATAAAAATGCCCGGCGGGATAACAAGAATTCTTTCTAAAATGTAACCGCTCGGCATATAACCCTTTGATATAAGGAAGTTTGTTTAACAAATGTATCAGTCGATTCCTCATAGGTTATTTTAGATACCAATGGTACATTTTTTCCAATCCCTCTTTTAGTGAAACCGTCGCTTTCCAGCCCATGCCATTGATCTTTGAAACGTCAGTTAGCTTTCTGAAGGTTCCATCCGGTTTTTCTGAATTGAAAACAAAATCTCCATGAAAGCCTACTGTTTCCTTAATGAGTTCTGCCAATTGAGCTATGGTAACATCGCTACCGGTTCCAATATTGATGTGGGTATTTCTAATTTCTTTATCTGAAATAATCACGCTTTCTGCATTGTGATGATTCATTAAAAAGGTACACGCCTTCGCCATATCTTCCACCCACAGAAATTCCCGCATAGGTTTTCCCGAACCCCAGATTTCAACCGTAATATTCGAATTTTTCCTAATTCCGAAGTCGGAAAGTATACTTGCAATTTTTTCTTCGGAAGCATTTCCATCCACACCCGCAATGGGCAATTTGTTGAGGTCGATTCGAATCAACATCCCAATCGTTATTCTCCAGAGCCTTTCCCAAATGTATTTTTCGCAATAAGGCAGGAAGTACATGGGCTTTCTCGAGATCGAAATTATCATTAGGACCATATAAATTGGTAGGCATGGCCGAAATAAAATTGGTGCCGTATTGCAAATTATAGCTTTCGCACATCTTGATCCCCGCGATCTTGGCAATCGCATAAGGTTCGTTGGTATATTCCAATATATCGGTCAGTAAATACTCTTCCTTGATAGGCTGGGGTGCATTTTTAGGATAAATACACGTACTTCCCAAAAACAATAATTTTTTAACATCATGTACATAACTTTGATGAATTACATTGTTTTGGATCATCAAATTCTCATAGAGAAATTCTCCACGATAGGTATTGTTGGCTCCTATCCCTCCTACTTTTGCGGCGGCGAGAAAAACGTATTCCGGACGTTCTTTCCCAAAAAATAAAGCCACTGCCCGGCTATCGCGCAGGTCCAGTTCGGTGCTGGTTTTCAGCACAAAATTGTGATAGCCTTCGGATTTAAGTTGCTTCAATATCGCGCTCCCCACAAGCCCCCTATGACCCGCTACATATATCTTTGCCTCCTTATTCATATATTATTCAAAGTAGTTTGGAGTGGTATAACCACCTTGTTTTAAGTATTGTTCTTTTTGCATCAGTTTGAGATCACTCTCCATCATTTCCTTGACCAGATCTGCAAGTTTATATTCCGGCACCCAGCCTAATTTCTTTTTTGCCTTGGACGCGTCTCCCACTAATAGATCAACTTCGGTGGGCCTGAAATAATTAGGATCTACTTCCAGCACCTCTTTTCCTATTTCTAAGGCAAATCGTTCATCTTCCGCTTTTTCGATATATGCTTTTTCGTTCACTCCGGTTCCTTCAAAACGCAGGGTGACCCCTATTTCGGCGAATGCCAATTTAATAAAATCCCGAACTGAAGTGGTTACTCCCGTCGCTATGACCCAATCTTCGGCTTTATCTGCCTGAAGTATCATCCACATCATTCGGACATAGTCCTTGGCATGTCCCCAATCGCGTTTGGCATCCAGGTTTCCTATGTAAAACTTGTCTTGCATTCCCATAGCTATTTTAGCGGTGGCCCGGGTAATTTTTCGCGTCACGAACGTTTCCCCTCTCACGGGAGATTCGTGGTTGAATAAGATCCCGTTACAGGCAAAAATGTTATAGGCTTCCCGATAATTGACGGTCGCCCAATAGGCATATATCTTTGCCACCCCGTATGGGCTACGTGGATAAAATGGTGTGGTTTCACTTTGAGGTACTTCCTGTACTTTTCCATAAAGTTCAGAAGTAGAGGCCTGGTACACTTTGGTTTTTTCCTCCAATCCTAAGAACCGTACGGCCTCCAAAATCCGCAAAGCGCCTATTCCATCTGCATTTGCAGTATATTCAGGAATTTGAAATGATACCTGAACATGGCTCATGGCGGCGAGATTATAGATCTCATCCGGTTTGATCTCATTGATCAACCGGATCAAATTGGTACTATCGGTCATGTCACCATAATGCAATATAAAATTACGGTTATCTATATGTGGATCCTGGTATAAATGGTCGATCCTATCTGTATTGAACATAGAGGCTCTACGTTTAAGTCCGTGAACGATATACCCCTTTTTGAGCAGAAACTCACTTAAATAAGCTCCGTCCTGTCCTGTGATCCCTGTTATAAATGCTACTTTCATATCAAATTGCAATGTACATTAGTCTTCTAATAGGTTGTGGTAAACTTTTATATACGCTTCAGCTTGCTGTTGCAAACTGAAATTTTCTCGCGCATAATCCCGTATCTTCTGTTGGTCGTAATCGTGTCGGTTTTTAAAAAATTCTTCGATCGCCTTCGAAAGGGATTCGGCTGAAATATCTTCAGCTAAAACACCATTAAAACCTTCTGTAATATGCTCTTTCATCCCGCCGGTGGCAAAACTAATTACAGGTGTTCCTGTTGCCAGAGATTCCAGCATGGTATTGGGTAAATTATCTTCCCGGCTGGGCAATACGAATGCATCTGAGACCTTATAACAAGCAGCAATTTCTGCCGCTTCACTGACAAAGCCCAAAGGTATGATTTTTACAGCTTTATTTGAAGATTCAACGCTGCCTTTTCCAAGGGTAAGTAAGGTTACAGGAATGGTCAATTTATCAAGGGAAGCCAGGATAAGGTCCATCCCTTTTCTGTGATTGTCAAGCATACCGGAAGCAAACAACAACACGTTTTCGTTATCTTTTATTCCCAAACGATCCCATAGGATAGTGTCTTTTGAAATAGTAAACTGGGTGAGGTCAATCCCGTTGGGGATACATTCTTTAAGCTGAAAGTGATCGAAAAATCCACTATTCGAGGCTAGTGTGAGCAACCAATTTGACGGACTTACAATGGCTGCTTTCCTTATATTTTGTATGGATTTCCGCTTGATGGCTGAAACAGCAGCGTCGATCTGTTTGACAACTGCGTTATTATCTTGGTCGCCCTTATAATGGAAGATCCCCATAAACGGATTCATATCGTGAAGTGTCCAGACAATGGGTTTTTTTACTTCGGAAAAAAATTGTTCGTAATCCAATAGTTGCCCCACCCAATGCAAATTTACGAGGTCCGCCTCAGCAATAAGCGGATGCGTTTCTAACCGATACCTGCTAAAAGGCAAGGTGAGTATTTCATAATCCATTTCTGAATCAATGGCAGCCAGTTTCTTTTTGTATTGTTGCCAGCGTGAGGGATTTAGCGTTGTTTGCAGTTTTAACAAAGCCCTTTTTAACAACGAAGGCTTCTGATAGGTAAAAAAGGTGTCTTCAATTTCAGTATCGTCAAAATTAAGGGTCTTATCCATAGCAACATAAGCCGATTGTATGCCTGCTTGTTGCAATGCCTTGTGCAACCGCAGCGCTGCGATACCGGCTCCTCCCTTAGAGGAAGTTGTAACTTGAACTACTTTCATTGTGTCTTCTTCCGAATCAAACGATGATACAATTTTCTCGAAAATTCTTTAGCATAACGCCTAAAATACGTCCAAGGATACCCAAAAAATAAATAATCTGAAATAACTACACGTAAATTTCTCCATAAGACGGCTGTTGTTTCTGTTTTTTCATCACTCCAGGAATGATCCCATAAATGTACCGCATAGCTTTTATCACTAATGTATTTTGAATAATCTTCCTCCTTATTTTGATAGGTCAGGGGGTAAAAATATTCGGGTGCAAAGATCCGCTCGTTATCTGTTAAGTTTTCCGTTTGAATCAAGGGACTGAACGTATGCGTAATTACCGGCAGAGAAAACTCATTGAACGGAGTCGAATCGTAATACGCTTTCATCTTTTCGAAAAAACGGTGCCCGGCAATGCCTCCAAAAAACCCATAGGCTGCCCGCTTTTTGACTTCATAACCCGTAAAGAAATCCAGTGAAAGCAATTCATCGATAGTGGTAAGCAACAACATATCGGCATCCAGATACACGCCACCGTATTCATACAACGCCTGCACCCTTACGCAGTCGGCTACAAAGGCATATTTCTTCTTTCGATAGGCGTTTTTATAGAACTTATTTTGATATTTGGCGGTGTTTTTTTCGGTCCATTCTTTGAATTCAAAATCAGGACAAAACATTTTCCAACTCGCTATACATTTTTGAGCAATCTCACTTTTCCCTTTCGGGCCGAACCAACAATAATGTATCACTTTTGGGATCATACCATAATTAGATTATAAATCCTTCGCGTTTTTGTTCCTGAAAAGTCTAAGTAATAATTTTTGAATCCTAATACTCACTCTTTTACCCACAGACGACAATTGAAGTTCGCGTTGAATTTTTATGTCCTTACCTTCCAAAATCTTCCGTTGCTCTGTCAATTCAAGGTAATCTTCATACAACACGGGAAAATGCTTTTGCAACACGATTTTCCGCTCTTCTTCAATGGTTAGTTTATTTTCAGGATCATTGGACATTCCGTCCAATTCAAATTTGGAAATCACTGTATTCAGAAATTTGTACGACGCTCCCTGTTTACATACTGCGTAAATAAAAAACTCCCAATCGGAAACGATCTTAAACTTTTCGGAATAGTAAAAAATATCGTCAAATAATGACCTCCGAATAAAAGTTCCGGGATGTGGTAAGGACCGACTCATAAAATAGCTGAATCTCAATTTTTTCGGGTACTCTCTTAATTTTTCCTGACCATTATGGACAAAAATCAAATTTCCATAGTACAAATCAATATCCCCAAGAATTAATTTATCAACTTCTTTTAAAATCGTTGGTTTGTAGAGAACATCGCCGCTGTTCAGAAAAAGAAGATAATCCCCAGTTGACATATGAATCCCTTTATTCATCGCTTCATAAACCCCCTGATCCGGCTCACTGATCCATTTTGAAATCTGGGCGTCATATTGGTTTAATACCTCCTTGCTACCATCGTTTGAATTCCCGTCGACTATGATATATTCAAAGTTGAAATCCTGTTGTTCAATAACACTGGCAATGGTATTTTCCAAACCATTTCGGTTATTATAGTTGACCGTTATTATTGAAATTTTTGGCATGTCTTTTTCTGAAATAGAACATTTTAAATTAGGCTTTGCTACAAAAAATCATGGTGTTTCCTTTCAATTTCGAATCTCTGTTCACCTGAGTCATCTCGCTTCTATTCTTTCTATGTGAATCCACCTTTACAATTATAAATCCTTTATCGATGAGACACCCTATAATTTCTTTATAATCGGTATCAAAGAAATCTTTTAAGTTGTCGACGTGGATTTCTACTAAAATATGAATCTTATCCCGATCCATAATTTGCTTCATCCCCTGAAGAACTTTCCATTCGGCTCCTTCTACGTCAATTTTTATAAAATCGGGAACCAAATTATTTTCTCTAACATAATCATCAATTTGAATTGCCTTTACCTCTATAGATTCTTGCGATGAATTAATAATTAAACTCGGATTCGGATTATTAAAAACAGGAATAGATTCAAAACCCACATGGTTCGATACGGCCACATTATTTATGGTTACATTTTGGAAATTGTTCAGCTTTACATTTTTGGCAATAAGGTTGATGCATTTTGGATCAACTTCAAAGACATGTACTTCTCCTAATATGGCCAATCTGGCAGCCAGACAACTAAAATAACCTAAATGGCCTCCAATATCTAAAACAATGCTGTCTTCACTAATATGATCAATAAACAAGTCGGTAGCAATAGGTTCGTGGATCTTACCACGATCGTATCTTGGAAGAAACCACTTTTTCGAATATAGGTCGGTAATGTCGTATGAAACGGTTACCCCTCGCCTATCGAGTTCCCATGTGCGAAGATCTCCGAACCGTTTCTGAAAATTTCTTTTCCGTTTTTCGGAATTTTTGAATTTATTTTTAATAAACCCAAAAACACCGATGGCTTTCAAGAATTTTTTAACAATTTCTTTCATTTAATATAGGTCCGGATGACTATTGCGGCTAATCTTGAATATTTTGTAGTAAATTCGAATCTAAATTATGATAAAAAAGTTCATTCCTAAAGGAATTCTCAAACTCATTCCGAAATGGGTTCCAAAACTCTTTGATGGTTTTTACAAAAAGAGTCAATGGATTGGGAATACCCGAGTCTTTTGCATCACTGTGCAAAAGACCGGAACCACTTCTGTAGGAGGCTTTTTGCCATTTTTCAAGTACATTCGAAGAAATTCAAGTCTTATACACAACCGCATAATTCCGTGATTTAGTCCAAATGATCTCAAAGGAACACAAATTCATCTTCATTCATAATTTCAAAACGGGTGGAACCAGTATTGAAAAAAAATTGGGTCACTTCAACACTTTGGATATCGACGTGCAAGATCACCGAACGATTAAAGATATTGAGCAACTTACCGAACGCAGTTTGTATTTCAGAAAAAGTCTTTATGCCCTTAAAATTGGAAAACCAAAAAGTGCATTCCATAATTTTAAGACTACCCTATTTCCGCAATTAACCAAAAGTCAATACGACCAGTACTATAAGTTTTCATTTGTGAGAAACTCATGGGCTCGTCTGTACTCCTGGTATGCCAATATTATGAAAGACGATCGATTAAGAGAAGTTTATGACATTTCAGATTTGAATTATAGCTACGAGCAATTTCTAACCAGTAAACTAGATCACGCCACCTTCTCACAACTTTATTTTTTAACCGATAAGTATGGAAACGTACCGATGGATTTTGTAGGGCGTTTCGAAAATCTTCAGGCAGATTTTAATATTGTTTGTGACCGACTTAACATTGAAGACCCTACACTTCCAAGGTTATTGGTGCGAAATTATGGGCATTATACTGATAACTATACCTCAAAAACCAAAGACATGATCTATGAACTTTACAAAGATGAAATAGACTATTTCGGGTTCGAATATGGGGAATAATAGTAGGCACTAAACTTTATTTGCCAGCTTATTGATTGCGCCACTTACTTTCTTTAAGGCCTTTTGCAAGAAAGAAACCCTAACGGGTTCGGGCTTTAAGTTCATTTTCACCGGATATGCAATAGGAATTGATTTATATTCATAAAACTTAGATTCCTTTAGTACTAGCTTGTAGTCCCTGTACAATTCCTTCAGTAGCGGAAAATCATTCAAGGTAAATCGGTCATATTCCCTGGAAACATCAGTTTCATTATCTGCTAATTTACTGAAATGGTAAAACACCAGGTTCGTGCCGTCATTTAACTTAATAGAATCATTGTCCAGCTGCTCTATCTTTCTCTCGTGTAAATTCCATGGGCCCATGTTATAATTATAAGTTTTTAACACCTCCACATGGTCGTAAAATAACGGGGCGTAGGCCATCCATAATTGATCGACAAAATATCCTTGATTGGGTCGATCGTATCCAAATTTTAAGGTGCGTTCTTCCCACCAATCTAATAATTTCAGGGTTTCGGTACTCAGCACATTTAGGCCCAGGAAGCCCAGATTGTAGATTCCAAAGCGAAAAAATGTGTTCTCATCGGGCATTTTGCCGTCTCTGGGAATTGGCGATAAAATGTGTGGGGTTAATACGGCAGTTTTGGTTTTGAGCAGTTCATTCGTCTCTACTAAGGAGTCGTAAAAATACAGGTCGGGATCCAGGTAATAAATAACTTCGGCGACGGGATTGTTCTTAATAATATGCTTGAAAACACTTGGTTTTATGGAGGTGTTCAGCTCAATGATATAATAGCGCGATATCAAATCATCAATGTCGATACCCTCAACTTCTGCCACAGGTAGGATGATCGCCGGTTCGAAAAGGCTATAATCCACCTTATCGGAACGTTGATCTACCAAAACAATATAGAAACCAAAATTGGGATGGTGCTTTAAAAAGGACTTTTTTAATGCTAATGCCTGCCCTAAATAGTTGTTGGAGCAAATGGTAAACCCAAAATGAGTGGTTGAAGCCATATTAGCTGCGTTTCAATTTTTTGATAATTCGTTTTTTTAGTTTTTCAAAGGTAAAACGAATTGGATGATCTGTTTTCTGTTTTTCTTTCACCAACGGAAAAAAAATAAAGGTAGGAGTATTTACCAAGGGATGAAAGAGATCGATTTTAAAATACGAAAGGACATTATCTACAAAATCATCAACGATACGAGTATCTGTGCTGTTAGTAGAATATCCCCCGGCAGCGAAATCGGCAATGATGATATCCACAAATTCGAAAGGTCGCTTTGCCCAGCATCGTAAATTATAATCCCAGTCCGAACTTTTTTTATATTCTAAACTAAAATAGCCTATTTCATTTTTTATAAATTCCCTATTGTAAAATATGGCTTGATGGCAGATGTTTTGGTTTAGCAATTTATGAATATCAAATTCACCTGCGTAGATATCACCATCTTTTGCCCAGCCGGTATCCCCTAAAATATGGACATTTCCATAAATCACTTTGGCTCGTGTCGTTTCAGTAAAACGAGTTATTCTTTCCAATACATCTTCGTTATAAAATTTATCGTCGCTGCCCATAAAGCAGAGCCATTTCCCAGTGGCTCTATCCATGGCTTTGTTCATGGCGTCGTAAATACCGTCATCTTTTTCCTGAAAGATCTTTAATCCGAGGATTTGTACTTTAAAGGATTCCGCAATTTCTAAGGTATTATCTGTGGACAGACCGTCCATGATCACTACTTCTACATTCTTTTCGGTCTGTTGTGCAACACTTCCGAGCACAACCGCCAAGGTTGCACCCGAATTATAGGTTGGTATGATAATGGAATGTTGGTACATCTTTCTATCTATCCAAGGTATAAGTTTCCAGGAATTTCAAATACTTATTTTTTAAAGAAAGCTTTAATTCTTTTTCGTCGGTATTTCAAAGATTTATTAAATCTTGAACCGAGATACTTGTACGTCCGCAATTCTTTATAATTTAAAAAACTATAGATTTTCTTATTAAGTTCTTTCTTGAATTCTTGATTTTTTGTCTTGACAAGAATATCATTATATAAGTCCATTATTTGTTCCCATAGAAGTGAATTATATCGACTTCTATATGGTTCATTATTAAATAGAAACAAATATCTATTTAATATTTCTAACTTATTTTTCTCCTCGGAACTCCCCTGCCACACACCTCCTTCATGGAACCTATAGACCGACATATTCTGATCCATAAAGTAAAGATCTCCTTCGTTAGTAATCAATACTTCTAAAATAAAATCGGTTCCGATCTTCAGGAAATCCTCGAGGTACGGTTTAATGGCATCATTGCGAAAAACAAGTGATCCTGTACTGTAGGCGCTACGTAAAGTCCTTACGGAATCATCCTGATTGTATGAAGTGCCATCCACACCTTCAAAATATCTTTCCCATTTAACCTTGTTGTCATCATCCACAACGACCGAATTATGAAAACACCCCACCGCGTCCTGGTGTTGCTCAAGGAAATCTACTTGCTTTTGAAGTTTAAGCTCATCGGTCCAATAATCGTCTCCATCAAGTAATGCAATATATTTCCCATGACAGTGTTTCAGAAGATCATAGAAATTTTGCACCCGCCCGTTTTCCTGTCGGTCCATATAATATTGTTCTCCCTTGACCCTGGGAACAATGGTCCAATGCGCTCTTGGATTTTTAGATTCGAAAGATTTTACTTTCTCGGTGGTGCCATCATTCGAGAAATCATCTCCAACTAAAACCTCAAAATCAAAATCGGTCTTCTGCGTATCTATGCTCTCCATAGCCTCTAAGATATACGAAGCATGGTTATAAGTCATGAGCCTTACACTAAGTAAAAACGGTTCTTTAGGTATCATAACCATAGCTTTTTAGGACGGTTCCGGCTTGTTCGTTGAACATTTCGATTTCCGCAGTGGTAAACTGATCAAGATATTGATTTATTCTGCTCTTGTCCGGTTTTTTCAATGTATTCATTTTCCAATCCAGCGTTTGGGATGGTTCCAGACTATTTTTTTTATTTAGCACATCATATTCCAGCATTTGGGTATCAAACGATACTTCTAGAAAGTTGCAAATCTTTCTGGAAGTTGTTTCCAAAGACAACACAACATCCTCATAATTAACAACGATGAATTTCCCGGAGGCACTATTTTGCAGGAACGCTTCAATACGTATATTATTCTCCATCCATTCTTTGGCAATCTCCTCGAGAGCAACGGGCAGATTCGGAAAATAATCACTTTTGGAAGAAATAGCTGGTAAATTCCTATATGAACAGGCCACATCCCTGCCATCGCGAATTAAGTGAATAAATCTTGCTTCGGGATAGAGCTCGATGATTTCCTCCAGATGATGAATGTAATAGTTATTTTTGTCACCCCATATTTTCGGATGTTTTCCTCGTGTATGAGCCTGAAAGTAATAGACTAGGGATCCTACTTCAGCATAGGATCTTGGCTTATGTAATTTCAGGAAATCCAGAAGTTGCTCTTTCTCAATTTTCCAGGTTTCAAATTTCTTCGAAGATAAAATGTCCTCAACCAGTTCATTCAAAATATCCGGAGTACAGATATCCTTTGCTGTGATATTGCTATACTTGGTTCTCCACCATAGAAGGAAACCACTTTCAGGTGGCACTGTTAGATTTTCGTTACAGTCACAAACAATTCGAAGCAAGGACGAACCACTTCGGGGATTGGCAAGTATAAAGAATGGGGACTGGTGATTCATCAGTCGAGCGTGTTTTTGATAATCTTTACAATACGTTCCAAGTCAGGCTCCTCAAGATTATGCGAAAGCGGCAAACATAGAATGCGACGTGTAATATCGTGGGTAACCGGCACATTTGCCATTTCAGTATAATTGAGGCTATCCAGGCTGGGATAGAAGTATCGTCGTGGAAATATTTCCGCGTTATTTAAACTGGACACCACTTTTAATAATTCCTTTTCGTTTTTAAATAAAACCGGATAATAGGCAAAATTCCATTCGGTGCCTTCTCTAATCTTCAGTCCGGGAAGATCAAGATTATCCCGGTAATACAAGACAGCCCTCTCCCTGTTCTTCAGAATAAAATCCATATACGGAAGCACCGATAGCCCCATGGCAGCCTGTAATTCACTCATTTTAGCATTGATCCCCAATCCACGGAATGTTTCCGGTCCGTCGTGTCCGAAATTATGTCCGAAATACATAGCATCGAACCATTTTGGTTTGCAGGTAAGGGCTCCGCCTTCCCCTGTATGGAATAGCTTGGTGGCATGAAAACTACAAGTGCTTACATCACCGAATTCAAAAACACTTTTATTCTTGTAGTTCACACCAAAACAATGGGCAGCGTCATAGATTACTTTTAAATTGTGCTTTTCCGCAATTCGCTCTATTTCTTCAACATCACAAGGATTTCCAAACACATGCGTTGCTAATATAGCCGATGTTTTTGGAGTGATCGCAGCTTCAATCAAGGATTCATCGATAGTGAGATATTCGGGATGTATGTCCACAAAGACCGGAGTACATCCTTCCCATACCAAACTTGATGTTGTAGCGACATAACTAAAGGCCGGAGTGAGTATTTCGCCTTTCAGCTCCATAGCCTTAATAGCGATCTGAATAGGCAGTGTACCATTGGTCATGGCGATAATATTGGGAACCATCAGATAGTGCTTTAACTTTTCTTCCAGCTCCCTTACCAACTCACCTCTATTGGTCATCCAACCTTTAGACCAGGCCCTACTTAATATGGTCTGAAATTCATTCTGTGGTGGCAAAAAAGTCTGGGTAACATTTATCATTTCAATAGGAGTGTTATTAGAAGAAATGGTGGCGTAAGTATAAGCAATGCCCTGATATCTTCAATGAAAATACTCAAACTAATTTTTATCGAGGATCAATTTTAAAACCTTTTTTACTTTTTTCTTAAACTTTGTCCAACGGCCAGGACTATATGCAGGCTTGACATTCATCGGAATCAAACCATAGTTATCCATAAAGGATCGTATTTCTTCAAGACCTCTTACTTTTTCAGAATCATCGGCAACTGTGGCCAGTTCTTCGATTATCCGGTAGAGCTCCTGCTTATTGTGTCGGTCGAATTCAGAAAAATCTGAGACTAACCAGGCACCATCCTCCCCAATATGAAAAGTGAGATGTTCGTACTCAAACAACAGATGATTTTGGCAATAGGTAACCAGGTTTGCGAACATCGTTCGACCAATCCAATTTGCACCAATACAAATAGAACCCAAATTAAACGAATGGAGCAGTTCCTTTTTGAAGATAAAACAATCGAATCCAGGATGTTTCTGTCCAATATCACTGTAAGCTAACGCCAACGTAGCCATATCGTATTCACTGGAAATAGTACGTCTGTTAATCACAAATGCATCCAACCCCTCCTCGATCTTGGCTTTTACAAATAGGTAGAAGTGTGGTAATAATGCAATGTCAACATTGGTATACACTATGTATTCAGCTTCCGGAGAACTCTCCACGGCTTTTTCCAATATGTCCTTGACTAGGGGAAGTTTTCTGGTCTTCTCGAAGTTGCCAACATCCATGACCGAACGTTCCAAGTCGTTCGATATGTGAAAATAGGAAGGTATGATGGCATGATCCTCGGGATATTGGGTGGTAACCAGATCGACTTCAATATGGTCTTTCGCAAATTCCCTGGCCCTCCGCATAGTCTCAAAGGTAATAGGCTGAGCCTTGAACAGATCCGATGTTGGCCCTACCTGTACGGGGTTGACTATATGACAAATGCGATGTTTCAATCCAATAAGGTTTTATTAGGTTTATTTTTTTCTAAATAATTATATCGCGCCCTCATAATCTTCCAGTATTTTTTATTCACTGCTAACCGTTTCTTATTAGGAAACAGTCGCTGCAACTCAAATCGACGATTACGATAATCACTTTTATGAAATAATTTCGCCCACAGGTTATCTGTTATCACTTTTAGTTTGAATAACCCTGATTGGTTTCGTTTTTGCTTTTGATCCTCAATGGCCTCGAGTGCTAAATCATAAAGCTTTAGTTCCCAAAAGGAATCTACGAACCCTTTCTTTAATTTTCTCCAATATTCTTTTGTTAAACGCTCCTTGGGAATGAAATGCTCAAATTGTAAATCTTCATCATACCACAGACGAAAACCAACTAATAATAACCATCTACAAATTTCTGAATCTCCTCCCGAAGTAATAGTCGTACCAGTTCTGTCGGAACAATGAAAGGTAAAACCTGCTGACATTAATTCAAGAAGTACTTTTCTTCGGATCACCATTCCAGCACCCCAGACATGGTGTCGTTCAATTAAAAATCCAGAATCTATGTTTTGAACTCCTATTGCATAATGCGACCGATAAGTATTGAACCAATTCGGTAACTCAATATCCGACTGAATCTCACTTCTCCCACCACAAGCGCCAATATTACCATCAGATTCCATGATCTCGAAGGCCCGCTGTACATAGGTTGGAGCAAACCAATTATCATCATCACAAAATATAACATAGTCGTACTTAGCGCTTTGAATCCCTCTTATCCGGGCCTGACTCAAGCCTGGATTTACTTCTTTTACAATATAAAGAGGAGCATTTACATTAAACTCATTCCATTCTTCTAGGGCAATTTCAACAGTATCGTCAGTACAATTATTATCCACAATTACTACCTCCCAATCTATTTCTTTCTTAATTTTTTGTTCTGAAAGATGTTGGAGAGTTGGCTTAATGCGATTTGCACTATTATAACAACATATTACGATACTAATGCCTCTAGTCAATGATTTATGATTTTAATGAATACCCAAAATAGTCAAAGTCTGCCTTGTAATATGAGTTAACAAATTCTATATGTTCTTTTTGTAGTTCTTCGGTGAATGACTTTCGAGCAGATGACTTGTTTAAATGCGTCATTTCAGCTGGCTTTATACCCAAATAATCATATATACTTTGCGAATTATTGGTTATGTCTTCAAATTTAAACACATTATCAATCCTGATGTCTTTAATCCATGTTATTTGAGGATGACATTGACTTAAGCCCTTCACATTATAGAGTCCAATGTTCGGAATACCATTCTTGATCTGAGTTACGAATTCATCAATGGTTAACTCATCAGGTATCCTATTTACTTTTTTAGAATAATGATATAGTGAAATAAATCGATCATATGGATTTCTTGAAATACAAAAAGTCTTAGAATTATTATAATATTTCTTCGATACAAGTTTATAATCGAGCAATGCTCTAAGAGAGATATGTCCAAATGTTGAAAATCCAGTGTTAGGAAAATTATGCTTAATATCTTCAACCTTAAGATACTCCTGAACAGGTATGATCTGATTTATGCTGGCTGTTAAACTAGTGCCGGCTGTTTTAGGTATCCAGATAAATATTACATTATCATACTTATAATGCTTCCTAAAGTTTTTTATTTTACTAATTCTTAAATTACTAATCATCATAAAAACATAATTCCAAATTGAATACACAATTTATCTATTGATAAAAGACTTTATAAGTAATTTGAACACTTGAAACGGACTCGATGTTAATTCTTTGAGGTTATTATAGGTATTCGATAAATTTTCATTATTCATTTTCAGTTGTTCAATCATACGCTTTGAATTTTCAATATGATCAACTTTCCGTTTGAATAATTCCGGATGTATATAATCTATCGCTTCAGTTTTATACTTTGCTAATTTTGAATCTTTGTGAACAAAGAAAACTAAATTTTGCCTGTACCACCATTTAATTCGACTATCATTCCATAATTTACTTCTTACAATATCGACAGGAAGATAACCATGAACCGAAAATAAGTCAGCCCAATGAGAGAGCCATTGTTCATTAATGTGATTTTGACCACCCTGACCTGGTATGGCAGCTGAAAAAAGGATAATATCGCTCGCATTTACTAATGATTCAACTAAAACCTGTTCACTCTCCTGAGTCAGGTGCTCAGCAACTTCAAGACATATTCCAAGATCATACTTCTTCCCTAGCTTAATTGGTCCTTCTAAATCAACAACACTAAACTCACTTTTATTAATATTTTGAAATAATCTATCCATATCAACCCAAGTTCCATCTAGTCCTAAGATTTCTTCAACTCCGTGTTTTTTAAAGGATTTAATGAAATTCCCCAATCCACAGCCAAAATCCACTACACTTTTTACGTTTAGTATATTTAGTATAAAGGGAACAATAATATCAGAAGATTCAGAATTATGTATATTTTCTTTATGAACATATTTACTCATAATTATTTCCAAATTTGATCTATATAAATCCCTTGTCTGCCGTTGGCGTTTTTAGTTCCTGATGAATAGTAATCTCCATCGTGGACATTAAATATATAAGCAGACTCTACCCGATCTAAAAAAAATCGAGTTTTCATAAGTTGAAAGTTAAAATCAACACTGAATTCTCCTAGTGTGAATGGAACTTTTTCGAGCACGCAATCGAAATATCCAATCTCCTTCTGTATAAATAATTGGTAGTTCGCCATTTTATTATTCAAGACCGTAATGAATACGCCATTCTGATTTAATATAGTGAGTCCAACATTTACCTCTTCACCAATTAAATCTAAATCGTTCACTTTGTAATGCACTCTTATTGATACACTCATTCCAGAAACTATCTCAGGAACCACGCTATTAGATTCATTATTTATTAATTCGATTTTTGTTCCAATAATTGCTCCACTACCTGTTCTATCGGTGCGATTTTCCAAACTTACTGAGGACCGCTCAATAGACCTTGACAAATATTCATCTACTACTTGATCACTGGTTCCTTTCAGAACAATTTTTCCGTTTTCAATGAGTATTCCTGTTTTACACAGCCTACGAACAGAATCCATATTATGACTTACAAATAATACCGTACGTCCCTCTCCTCCACTTATCTCCTGCATCTTTCCAATGGCCTTTTTCTGAAATTCGGCATCTCCAACCGCTAATACCTCATCGACCACCAGAATATCCGGCTCCAGATGAGCCGCTACGGCAAAGGCCAGGCGAACCGTCATCCCGCTACTATAACGTTTGGAGGGGTATCGATATACATCTCACATCCGGAAAAATCAACGATCTCATCGATCTTAGAGGTGATCTCTGCCTTTGTCATTCCTAAAATGGCACCGTTTAGATAGATGTTTTCCCTTCCGGTCAATTCAGGATGAAAACCGGTACCCACTTCCAAAAGAGAAGCAATTCGTCCTTTGCTCTTAATAATTCCGGTCGTAGGACTGGTCACCCTGGAAAGTAGTTTTAACAAAGTAGATTTTCCGGCACCGTTCTTTCCAATAATTCCGAGTACTTCCCCTTCTTCTACTTCAAAATTTATGTCCCGCAAGGCCCATACATATTCTTCGGTAGCCTTGGCGCTCCGGTCAATCACGGAACCCACTTTTAAATAAGGGTCTTCTTTCCCACGCACACTATGCCAGAAAGCGATTCAGATCATGAATCAGCGAGCCTGTACCCACCAAGCCTAATCGGTATTGTTTACTTATATTTTCTACTTTTAATATGATACCCATTATACAGTGTCTATAAATGTTTTTTCAGTTCGATTGAAAAGAATGAGTCCGATAAAGAATAGTACAATGCCCAACGAGTAGACGTAACTGCCAGTCCATCCAACTAAATATAAATTATCTGTCCCGAAAAGTGAATAACGGAAACCCTCGATAATTTGGGCCAAAGGGTTGTAATCCACTAGCCAGCTGTATTCGGGTACTTTTGCCTTTAACTCACCTATGGGATAAGGAACTGCCGATAAGATACATCAGCAACTGTATCGCAAAGCTCATCAAAATTGATAGATCCCTGTATTTGGTGGTAAAGGTCGAGATGATCATTCCGATTCCAAGTCCATATATCGCCATCAACAGGACGTAGACAGGAAATAATAATAGATACCTGTTTACCGACAGATCAACTCCCAGATAGATCACGTAGTATAGATAGAAAGCAATAAATATGAGTAGCTGAATTCCAAACTTGACCAAATTGGAAATTACCTTAGAAAGCGGTACGATAAACCTCGGAAAATAGACCTTTCCAAAGATACCCGCATTTGCCCTAAAGGTATTGGATGCCGCGTTCAGACACATTTTAAAATAGTTCCAGCTTGTGATCCCTGCAAGATTGAACGAAATAGCAGGGATGATGCCAGTGGAGATCGAGGCAATATTATTGAAAACCAGAGTAAATATAACCGAGGTGAAAGAGGGGCTGAATAAAGAACCATAGCGGGCCCAGAACCGTTTGTTTATAGACCGTTACGATATCTCGTTTCACAAAAAGGAAGAGCAAATCGCGATATCGCCAAATTTCCTTAAAATTGAGATCGATCAACTTTCTTTTGGACGAGATCTCGAACGACCATTGTTCATTTTCTTTGGAGCCAATCACCTACGAAATTTTTTTCTTGGCTAAGATACTAATTCTATCAAGACGTGAAATGGACATTGGGCCTTAATTGGAAAAGTACGCCATATTATAAACATACTTAATTTCAATCATTGAATTTTATGTTACTTTTACAATGTGAAGTGAGTGCAATGTACCCATCAATATAACAATCAATTATGAAGAAACTTTTGAAGAAATGGCTACGGAAAAAGGGCTATGAAATAAAGAAGATGCAGCCCCCTTCTGAAACCAAACCCTACAAGCATAGAGCGGCCAACATGTCCACCATTTTAAGGGATTTGAAAGAAAGAGGGCTAAAATGCACACATATAATGGATGTTGGTGCAAATACTACCAGTTGGAGCCGTATGGCGAAAAACCACTTTCCAGAAGCTATCTTTTCATTGATCGAACCCCAGATCGAGATGGAAGGCAGATTACAACAATTCTTAGAAGATTTTCCAGGAGACAACTATTACCTCACCGGTGCAGGAAGTAAAAAAGATACGCTGGTCCTGACGATCTGGGATGACTATGCAGGTTCTTCCTTTTTACCTAATGAAGACGAAAAACTGAAGGAAAAGGGGAAACAGAGAGCAGTGGAGATCACCACCATGGATGATATCGTTAAGGAAAATTCTCTGGAAATCCCTCAGCTTGTTAAACTCGATATACAGGGATTCGAACTGGAGGCACTTAGAGGCGCTTCTTCTTTCTTTGGCAAAACTGAAGTGTTCATTCTGGAAGTTTCACTCTTTGGCTTCGGAAGCGGTCAGAAAATGCCCGAATTTGCTGAAGTGATTCGTTTTATGGAAGAAAGGGGCTACGTCCCATACGACTTTCCCGGATTCCTGCGCAGGCCCTATGACGGTGCCCTTGGTCAATGTGATGTTTGTTTTGTGCAAGACAAAGGATTCCTGCGAGCGACACATCAATGGAAGTAAAACAAGGGTAAGAATACAATAGGAATTCTAACTCTATTTCTGAAAATGCTCCCAGGTTACTTCCAGTCCTGATTTCACTGAAAACAGAGGATTGTAATCGAGTAATTTTCTGGTTTTATCAATATTTGCTAGTGAATGCCTTACATCTCCTACTCTGGACGGGCCGTGAACAGCTTCGATGGTTATCCCGGAAGTTTCCTGAAGAGCTTTCCACAATGCATTCAGACTAATCCGATCACCATAAGCTATGTTATACACCTCATTGACGGCGTCTTCGGAAGCGAAAGAAGCCGCAATATTTGCCAGCGACGGCATTCTCGACGAAGGTAAAATCCCGGGTTTGCTCCCCGTCACCGTTGATCGTGGGAGATTCCCCATCTTTTAGCGCCTGCATAAACAACGGTATTACGGCAGCATACGCACCCGTGGGGCTCTGTTTAGGGCCAAATACGTTAAAATAACGAAGCCCGATGGTTTGAGTGCCATAGGTTTTATAAAAGACATCGGCATAGAGCTCATTGACCAGTTTGGTCACTGCATACGGAGACAACGGCTTCCCTATGACGGTCTCAACTTTGGGCAGCTCTGTACTATCACCATAGGTCGAACTAGAGGCTGCATATACCAATCGTTTCACTGAAGGACTATCTTTTTGTGCCACCAGCACATTAAGAAAGCCCGAAATATTCACCTCGTTGGTCGTAATTGGATCATTGATCGAGCGAGGAACCGAGCCCAAGGCGGCCTGATGCGACACATAATCAATGCCCTCCATGGCCTTTTTACACGTCGCCAGATCCCGAATATCGCCGTCCATAAATTCGAATCCAGGATGATTCCAGAACGGGACCAGATTATCTCGAAATCCGGTTTCCAGATTGTCTAATACCCGAACTTTTCCTGCCGAATGCTTCAGCAGATATTCCACCAAATTGGATCCGATAAAACCCGCGCCACCTGTAATTAGGAAGCTAAGATTGGATAGGTCCTCGGTGTGATATGCGATTTTATACATTCAATTTATTTGCTCAATTTGATTCGTGATTCGTGATTCGTGATTCGTGATTAGTGATTAGTGATTAGTGAATCGTTTATTTCATTTTATTTTTGATGTAATTTCTATATCCTAAAAGTAATTTCTTTTCGTCAGTTATTAAATTTACAACAGCTTTATCCTCTTCTATAAAACCCAATCGTATCGCTATAAGATATTGCGTTTCTAATTCAGCTAAAGATCCAACGGCAATACTAATAAACTGCAATAACTCTTTGTCACTTTTTCTAGCAGCTCCTTCAGCAATGTTAGAAGGAATAGAGACCGCAGCACGTCTTATTTGTGAAGTTAAACCAAAACGTTCAGCATCCGGAAAAGCGCTAGAAATAGAATAAATTGTTTCAACTAATTCCATACCTTTTTTCCAAACATCTAAATCTTTATGATCCATATCCTCACAAATTAATAAACTCACTACTCGCCTCTCACTACTCACCACTCACTACTCACTACTCACTACTCACTACTCACTATTATAATCTTCCATCGATGATATTATGGTCCAAAAACGCTTTCACATCAAATACTACCGCTTTTTCACTCAGGTAATTACTAACGTTCATATCTTTAAAGGCCGAATGCGCCACCGTTAATATGACGGCGTCGTAATTTTCTCTAAGTTTCTTTCTATCAGAAACCAAAGGCATACCGAACTCTTTCTGAACTTCATCGCTGTTAGCCCAGGGATCGTGAACGTCAATATTCAGATTGTACTTTTTCAATTCAGAAATGACATCAATTACCTTACTATTTCGAATATCGGGGCAATTCTCCTTGAAGGTAACTCCCAGGATAAGAACATGGCCATTTTTCACCCGACATTCCTTCTGGATCATAAGTCGGATGACCTCTTGTGCCACATAATTCCCCATCCCGTCGTTCATACGGCGCCCGGCTAAAATAATTTCGGGATTATAGCCTTCTTCCATGGCTTTTTGCGCCAAATAATAAGGGTCTACTCCAATACAATGTCCTCCCACCAATCCAGGTGTAAATTTCAGGAAATTCCACTTGGTACCGGCCGCTAACAAAACGGCCTGAGTATCGATCCCCAAAAGACGGAAAATTTTGGAGAGTTCGTTCACAAAGGCAATGTTGATATCCCGCTGGGAATTCTCGATCACTTTGGCAGCTTCCGCTACTTTGATCGAAGGCGCCAGATGTGTTCCCGCAGTAATAATAGAGGCGTATAAATTATCTATATAGACGGCGGCTTCTTCCGTAGAACCCGAGGTCACTTTTAATATCTTAGTGATAGTATGTTCCTTATCTCCGGGATTGATACGTTCGGGAGAATAGCCTGCATGGAAGTCACGGTTAAAACGAAGCCCCGACACCTCTTCCAAAATGGGCACACAAATGTCCTCTGTCACGCCCGGATACACCGTAGATTCATAAATAACAACATCACCGGACTTTAAAACCTTCCCTACAGTTTCACTTGCTTTTTGCAAAGGTGTTAATACAGGTTGATTGTATTTATTGGTAGGTGTGGGAACCGTAACAATAAATACCGTGGCTTCTTTTAATGAGGCGGGATCGTGTGAGATTTTAATACCATTTTTAGGGTCAAGAAGTGCGCGATTAAGGTCTTCGTGAGTCACTTCCAGAGTGCGATCATCGCCTGAATTCAGTTGAGCGACGCGTTCTTTATTGATATCAAATCCTATTACTTTATACTTTTCGGCGAAAGCAACTGCTAGGGGCAGTCCTACATAGCCTAATCCTATAATGGCAATGGTTGGGTTGTCTTTCATATTAGGTTCCCACCTTCGTGAGAAGGATCATTAATTAAACACAGAAGTCCAGAGATACTTTATATCTTTTACCAAACTCCAATGCGCGATATACGCTTTATTTATTTTTACTTTATCCGGCCATATTACCGTGTCATTATACTCAAGTGGATGCTCTTGTTTCAAAAGCAGTGCGTCCTCGTTTCTGTACTTCAAAGTAGCCGGACCCGTAATGCCGGGTTTTACATTTAGTATAATTCGGTCTTCTCCTTCCAATTTATCGGCGTAACCCGGTATATCGGGACGTGGCCCCACCCAACTCATCTCGCCTTTGAGGACATTAAAGATCTGGGGTAGTTCATCCAACTTGGTCCTGCGAATCCATTGCCCAAAACTTGTTTCGCTATTTTTTATGGCCACAATATCATGATGGTTAACTCCTTTTAAGGATCGTATCTTATAAAGGTTGAATTCTCTTCCCAGATAACCAATCCGTTTTTGCAAGAACATTCCATTTTGATGTGTGCTTACACCCGCGATTAAAATCAATAATAGTAACGGAATGATCACAAACGGCAGAACGAGTATCGAAATTGATATATCAAAAATTCTCTTGATTATAAATTGCCTTTTTGTGAGCATATTGCCAAGAATATCCTTGAATAATTTATAAATTATCTTTTCTTTCTTTTGAAAAACTTACGAATTCTTCCAAGCAACGAAGGTTTTTTATCATCATCATGGTAGCCATGACCTTGTCCGTAACCATATCCATAACCATAACCGTAGCCCTTACCGTAACCGTATCCATAGCCGTAACCGTACCTGGCTTTTCCTTCAAAAAAGTTAAGAACAAAGCTGATATTGGAGACCTCTCCTTTTTTATACTTTTCATTGATCAATCCGAACATGGCTCGTTTCGTGTAATTTTGACGCACCAAATAAACAGTTGCATCTGCAAATTTTACGAGTTCCAGTGAGTCTGACACCAATCCTACCGGAGGGGAATCCAACACGATATAATCGTATTTAGTTTTCAAAGATATTATCAGTTCTTCCATGCGATCACTCATCAGTAATTCGGATGGGTTGGGTGGAATGGGACCTGCGGTAATCACATCCAGGGACGGAACCTGGGTTTTTTGAATGATTTCGGCAGCGGTGGCATCACCAATGAGATAATTGACCACCCCCAGGTCATTATTGATATCAAAATCCCCAAAAATTTTAGGCTTTCTAAGATCCAGACCTATCAAAACCGTCTTCTTTTCACTCAAAGCAAAAACAGAGGCAATATTAATGGAACAAAATGTCTTTCCTTCACCACTTATGGATGAGGTAACCAATACGGTCTTACTACCTTCAATTCCCTGCTTTTTGTAGATGAACTGAAGACTGGACCGCAAGCCTCTAAAGGCCTCTGCTATAGCGGATTTTGGTTTATCGATCACCGCCAGATTACTATCGAGCCTGCTCTTTCCTATCACCCCTAGAATAGGTACTTTCGAAAGTTTCTCCAGATCCATGGTAGTATGCACACGGTTGTCTAAGAACACCCGCATAAAGGCGAACAAAAAGGGTGCTAAAAACCCAAACATAGCCGCCATCACATAATTGAGACGGGTATTAGGTCCTACCATACCACCTCCGGTATCTTTGGCAGAGTCAATGATCATAACATCACTCACATTGGCAGCTTTAACCAAATCGGCTTCACTTCGCTTGGCTAAAAACAGATTATAGGTGCTTTGGCTAAGGTTATATCTTCGCTGAATTTTAAGCAATTCCTGCTGTTCTTTTGGTAATTTTCTAATCTCCGCTTCGTACTTTGCAAT
The DNA here is from genome assembly GCA_963807685.1 of uncultured Flavobacteriaceae bacterium. GTDB lineage: Bacteria > Bacteroidota > Bacteroidia > Flavobacteriales > Flavobacteriaceae > Aureisphaera. Next base: position 141,597 of record CAWECU010000011.1, read on the forward strand.
TTCCGTGTTTATCTGTGCCAATTCCTGTCTCTTAAGTCCTTTGGACGAAGTAATATTTTCCAAAAGCACCCGCTTTATGGCATCGATCTGTCGATCTATATCATCAAATATCGGTGCCCCTTCCTGGTACGAGTATTGCAATTTATTTCGCTCTTGTGCCTTACTTACAATTTGTGAAACCCCCAAACCAATACTACTCTCAGAAATGCCAGCTACCGAAGGCGCCGGGACATCCCTATAGTCGGTTCGACCAATAAGATAGTTCTCGAGTATCCCATAATAGTTGAGTTCCCGATTCACTCCTTCTTTTCTAACATCCAAACCATTGAGTTTGGCGTTAATTTCTTTGCCTTCAGTTTCTAAATCGAAAATCTCATTCTGATCCTTAAACAAATTCAACTCATCCTCCACCTCGAGCAACTCTATAGACTTACCTTGCAGACTGCTGTCAATAAACTTAATGGTCTTTGTTGCGAATAAATTTTTTCGATCCAGCATACCCTGACTTAATACCTTAACCGATGTATTGAGGTAATCCACTATTTTCGCTTTATTGGGTCCTGTTTTCACCATTTTCAGGATAGAGGATCCTTTGGATTCTGGCACCACATTTATACCGCGATTACTTTTTACAGCAGTGTCAAAATTTAAAAAATTAAAATAGAAAGGGTTATTCGGCCGAATTGGAATTGCTGGATTTTTATATACTACCCCGCTAAAAAAAGGCAGCTTAATAGTGTCGCCTAATTTAAAATCCCTAGAAAACTCCTGTGCTTCAATAAATCGCGTAATACGACTCTTACCCGCATTGTAATATTGAAGTGGTTGTGTCCCATCTTGTTCCACAGTTAAGCTCAGGTTAAAAGTGGTAGAGTCTTTAAAAACAATTTTGAATTGCTTCCACAATAGTTGAGGTCTCACCGTATCAACTTTTATCATAAAAGGCGTCTTTTTATAAGCATCCTCTTTTTGATACTTACCGTCCTTCAGATAAACGAGATAGTATTGCAAACGCTCTACCACCTTTTCATTATGAGACCTGGATTGGAGTGTGATGAGCGCTGTGTTTACTTTATCTGTGGTACCTCCCCAATTGAATGTCAAACTGGTGTTCGTTGTGAAAAATGGATTTTGATCGTCTTTGATGGATACCATATTTCCAATCATATAGACCGGTAATTTCCTCACGTTCACATAATTGGCTATCCCGAACGCTATTATCAGGGAAATGACAAACAACGGCCAATAACTCAATAGTTTAATGAGAAACCCCTTAAAATCGAAAGTGGAATGTATCTCATTTATTTCAAATTCTTCGTTCATAAATTATAACCTGATAAAAAGTAAAATAGTTCCCGTGAGAGCAGCAATGATGCTCAGTATCGTAGTAAAAGATTGAAGCCCCGTCGTGCCGAATCCCGTAGATTTTTGAGGTAATGGATTGATAATGATCAAATCGTTGGGTTGAATGAAATAGTAGGGTGAATTCATCGCATCAATAGAAGTCAGATCCAAATGATGAACCCTCTGTCCAACCGGATATTGCCTGATTATAATGACATTGGTCTTGTCCCCTGTTACCGGAATGTCTCCGCTATTACCAATAGCTTCCATAATGGTAGCCTGGTCACGCGGAATGATATTTGACCCGGACTTGCCAATTTCTCCATTGATCGTATAGCGTATCCCTGCGAGTTTCACGGTTACAAAAATATTCGCTTCTTCCTTAAAATAATCCTTTAACAACCGAGCCTCTATTTTCTCCCGTATTTCATCTACGGTAAGACCCAAAACCGGAATTTCTCCTAAAGTAGGAACACGTATGTTTCCACGCCTGTCCACTTTGAAACCATCAAAATACAAACGTTGTTCGCTGGTTGCGTTCGGATTGGCCTCACTTATCGGATTGAATATATTGACCAGATCGTCATCCAATGCTTTTACCCGGATACTCATAAGATCATTGATTTGTACGCGATACGGCTCTTGTCTTTTTTGAATTGGGATAAGACTATCTATGTTATTTTCACCGTTTTCCTGTAAATAGGTAAGTTGTTTTTGAGAGATGCATGAGGAAAGGCATATCGCAATACCAAAAAAATACAATAGGTGCTTCAACTTCATAGTAGGCCGGGTTGTAATTCAACAAATATAACGTAAGCTATGTAATAATGAAATATATTTTCTGATAACTGCCTAAAATCTCTTTATTTTGCAGCAAATACAAAAAATGAACTATCTCTCGGTCGAGCAAATATCCAAATCTTATGGCGAACGAGTGTTGTTTCGCGACCTTTCCTTCGGAATTAATCAAGGACAGAAAATAGGGTTTGTTGCCAAAAATGGTACCGGTAAAACCTCGCTGCTGGACATACTGTCGGGTGACGATTCCCCTGACGATGGCCGCGTCGTCTTCCGAAAGGATTTGAGAGTTGCCTTTCTGTCACAGGAGCCAAAACTAAACCCCAAACTTACGGTCGAACAAAGTATTTTTTCTTCGGATAATCCCATCCTGAAAATTATTTCAGCCTATGAAAAAGCACTGCTGGATCCAACCGATACCGAAGCCTATCAAAAAGCCTTCGAGGCAATGGATGCCCACCAGGCCTGGGATTTTGAAACGGTCTATAAACAAATTCTTTCCAAGTTTAAATTGGACGACCTCGACCAAAAGGTTTCCAACCTCAGCGGGGGACAAAAGAAACGCCTGGCACTTACAAATGCCCTTCTCGCACAACCTGATCTTCTGGTGATGGACGAGCCTACCAACCACCTCGACCTCGAAATGATCGAATGGCTGGAGGATTTTTTCAGCAAAGCGAATATGACACTCTTTATGGTCACTCACGACCGTTATTTTTTAGAGCGTATCTGTAACGAAATTGTAGAATTGGACGAAGGAAAGCTATACAGTTATAAAGGCAATTATAGCTATTATCTCGAAAAACGTGATGCCCGTATTGAAAACTTCGAAACGGAAACGGCCAAAGCCAAACAGCTCTATAAAAAAGAATTAAACTGGATGCGCCGCCAACCCAAGGCACGCACCACCAAAAGCAAATCCCGAATCGACGACTTCTCCGAAATTAAAAACCGGGCACATGAGCGTCGAAACGACCACGAAATGGAACTCGAACTCAATATGGAGCGCATGGGAACCAAAGTGGTCGAACTGCATAGCATCTCTAAGGCTTTTGGCGATACGCTTCTTTTTCACAAGTTTGAATACAATTTCCTTCGCGGGGAACGAATTGGGATCATTGGCAAAAATGGCACCGGTAAAACCAGCTTCCTCAACATCATCACAGGTAGTTTGAAACCCGATTCCGGGAAAGTTGTGATAGGAGATACCGTTAAATTTGGGTATTATACACAAGATGGAATCCATATCAAAGAAGGGCAGAAAGTGATCGACGTCGTTCGGGAATATGGGGAGTATATCCCTTTGAAAAAAGGTCGGCAAATTTCAGCACAACAACTGCTGGAACGCTTTTTATTCGATCGCAAAAAACAATACGATTTTGTTGAAAAATTAAGCGGAGGGGAACGCAAACGACTCTACCTGTGCACTGTCCTTATTCGGAATCCCAATTTCCTGATTTTGGACGAACCTACCAACGACTTGGACATTGTAACACTCAATGTGCTTGAAAGTTTTTTATTGGATTTCCCCGGCTGCCTAATAGTAGTCTCCCACGATCGCTATTTTATGGATAAGATCGTGGATCATTTGTTCGTATTCAGGGGAAATGGGGTGATAGATGATTTCCCAGGAAATTACACCGACTTCCGGGCGTATGAAGACAGTGTGCCCAAGGAAAAAAGCCCGGAGGATTCTGAAGTCAAACCTAAGAATGACTGGAAAAAGGACAGTAGCAAGGCGAAGCTTAGCTATAAGGAGCAAAAGGAATATCAAAAATTGGAAAAAGAGATCGCCAGGCTGGAAACCGAAATAGAAACGCTTCAAAATAAGTTCGCCACTGAAAATTGGGGGGGCGACGAGATCGATAAACAATCGATCCATTTGCAGCAGCTCTTAGATAGCATGGAAGCAAAAACCGAGCGATGGTTCAATCTCTCGGCCAAATTGGAGGAATAGATCCAATGCCTCCTCGAGCGCAGTCGAGAGGTTTTTAGACAACTAAAATAGGTCTCGACTGCGCTCGACCAAACAAACAGATATACATTTGCTCTATCAAATAAGATCCTATTTAAAACATTCTTTCCGAGCGACGAACAAACACGGAATCCACTCCCCATTTGTGTATAAGTTGGTTACCCTATGTTTTTCGGACGCAACTCACTATGCTGAATATTTTATTCTGAAGAAATACCGAAACACCCTTTTGAAAAGCCGGGAAACAATTTCAGTTACCGATTTTGGAGCGGGCTCGAGGGTATTTAAGTCCAATCAACGCAGTGTCGCGGCCATTGCGAAAAATGCGGGGATCACCGCCAAAAGGCAACGACTGCTCTTCCGATTAGCAAACTATCTGAAACCCAAACATGTGTTGGAGTTGGGAACCTCCCTGGGTTTGGCAACATCAGCGCTGGCGATGGGGAATACTTCGGCTCCAGTCGTCACCGTGGAAGGATGCCCCAACA
>CAWECU010000012.1:0-506766 GCA_963807685.1 uncultured Flavobacteriaceae bacterium
GGAACAAACTGGCCATGCGATGGACCGGCAACCAGGACAACTATAAACTGCAACTCAAAACAAGATCGAATTACGGAAAGGATGTGAATATAAAATTCTATATAACCCAGCTTTGGGGTAACGACATTAAGTCGCTATTCGACCCCGGGGAAACTAATCAATAGTTATGTCGGAAACATTAAAAAAAGGATATATTGAAAAAAAGGAGAAGGGATCCGGGGAGTTTCAGGAGCTTTATTTGGAGGGTATTGAATACCTTCAAAAGCTATCTGGTGGCATCTGGACAGATTACAATGAACACGATCCGGGTGTCACCATATTCGAAAATCTTACCTATACCCTTACCAACCTGTCCTACAAGGTAGACGTACCTATTATCGATATTCTTACCGAAGCCAAAGGAAGTACCCTTAAATCGGGGGATAACGGATTTTTTATTCCTTCTGAAATTTTAACAACCAATCCCGTGATCAAGGAAGATTACCGGAAGTTGCTTGTGGACGGGGTGAACAACGTAAAGAATGTTTGGATAAAAACCCACAATCAAGAGCGCTACGGAGCGATCAACAAAAGCGAGAAGATGAACATCAAAGGATTGTATCACATCTTTGTAGAGATGTATGATTACGATTCGGATCCGGGCCAACTTAAAAGTGAAGAAAAGCATGTAAAAGACAGGGTGAGGTCCATGTTTCACGCCCATCGCAATTTGTGTGAAGACTTGTATCAAATTACCATTTTGAAACCCTATTTTCTGGAGCTACAATTAAGCCTTAGCCTTGATATAGATGTGGATGGAGAAGAGGTTTTCGCTCAAATTTATTATAACATCAATGATTTCCTATCTCACGAAGCCAAATTTGAATCGCTTTGGGAGCTGAGGGATCAAAAGGAGGATATCAATGATATCTATACGGGACCAACGCTCGAAAATGGTTTTATGAAGGATAAAGAATTGTACGACAGGAAGAATAAAATCCCGCTTTCCGAAATAACAAAGATTATATCAAAAATCCCGGGGGTAATTAGTATTGACCACTTCGTAATGAAGGAAGAGTCCAATCTAAGAAACCCTTTTACAGAAGAAATTACCGTCCCGGAAGCAACGTCTCCAAGGCTGAATATCCCTCAGAATAGTGTAAAACTATCTTTCAAAACGGCCGATGTCGAATTGAACCCCGACATTAGGGAGATAAAAAAACGCTACACCAGTATTCAAGCCGATAATTACGGAAGTTTTAAGACGGTTTCTGAAGCGGTCAACGAGGTGACTATACCCAAGGGAGATTCACTGGGGGTCTCCTCCTACTATTCAGTTAGAGAACAATTTCCTGCCATCTATGGAGTGGGACGCTTTGGCCTGCCTAAGGTAAACTCCGACAAGCGCAAGGCTCAGGTCAAACAACTCAAGGCTTACCTCCTACCGTTTGATCAAGTGATGAGTAATTTTTTATCGCAATTGACCCATATTTATTCCTTATACGATGCCAACGATCCCGATCTTCAGACCTATTTCTATCAGGAACTCGATGATATGCCCGATCTCGTTAATTTGATCAAAAGAAATAACGACAATAAAAAAGATTCCCTGTTACAGTGGAAGGATACACTGGAACAACTCAATGAGCAATCCGATTCGAATGCGATCACCCGCCTGAATGAAGCGACCGATAATCTATTGGCTCGATTTGCAGAGGAATTTCCCACCTATGTCCTGCAAAAGATCAATACCAGCTGCTATGGCAAGAATTTTACCGATCACAAATTTGATAAAAAACTCTTAGCCTGGAAGCGAAAATTGATTTCAAATTATGGCAATCTAAGCTACAACAGGGCTCGCTCCTTTGATTATACCAAAGACCACCTGGCAGTTAAGCAGCGAATGAAACATTCGACTCCCGCCATTATTGAAAAGATAGCCATTTTACTGGGTATCCATCGCCCAGAACTTCGGAATTTATCTGCAGTAGTTGATAAAGCCGAATTTAGACTCGAATCGTTCCTGGAAGACGAAACCGTTTTGTTTGAGGAAGAAATTACGATTATTAAAGGACTCGTACGAAAAATAAGAGACCAGGTGGTGTTTATTAGAAGCAATGAGATCAACTTGAAGGAGGCGCTGTCTGCCGGAGTGCAGCCCCATAATTACGAAGTTTTGGAGACGGGCGACTATGAGAAGACCTTCAGCTTGCAGCTGTTGTTGAACGACCGAAAAATTCGTCTGTATAAAGCAGATTCCCTCAAGGAAATTGAATTGGCCAATCATCATGCCATCAAATTGCTGAAGAAACTGAACGAAAAAACCGAAGGTATTCAATTGATAGAGCATCTGTTATTGGCACCTCCCGTTTTGGGAGCTCATTTCGGTTTTTCTTTCAATTTGATCACAAAAAAGTTGGCGCAAGAGAAGGACGAGCGACTCAAATTTGAACAAATGGCACTATTGCCAAACGATAATCGAAATGGTTTTGTAGATTTTATCAAGGAAAATTTTGAAAGAGGCGATCGTATTGAATTCCGCCGGACAGAAACAGACGGCAATTATGTGATTGAAATATTCAATAGCAAAAACATACCTCTGGCCCGATCCGCCAAACGCTTCAATTCGCAGTACCAGGTAAATGCGCACATTCAAAACCTGGAAGACCTGCAAAAAAAGGAGGGTGTCATTCAATTACATCAATTAAAATATTACGCTTATTTCGGCCCCGACAAAAAGGTGAATGAAGCCTTCTTTTCCTTTAGAATGAGTTTTATACTTCCGTCATGGCCGGTGCGTTTTCAGCAACCCAGTTTCAGAAAACAATTCAGTAATATTCTGTACCAACACGCTCCCATACATATTCAGTACAGATCACATTGGTTGGATCTGGACGAAATGAGAGATTTTGAAGCTTCCTATTTCCCATGGTTGGAATTGCTTTCGAATGAAAAAAAGGTAGGTGAAAAAATGAGGATTGCCTACGACCTTATCCAAAAAATAAGAAGGTATCAAAAAAGTAAAAATCAGTAATGGCTGCCTCCACACATATCATCAAAGCACAAGAGTATCAAATTGGTCTTAGCGACCAGCGTGAAGCACATCAAGTCCAAACGAATATAAGCGGCCTACAGGAAACGCGTATAAACACACTATTGAACGAGGTCCTTAATAAATTTGAAGATAAAGATTTCATTTATCAATTCAACACAATTGAACTGGATCTTGGCTCCATGCGAAAATCCAATTATGAAAACGAATTGGTATACCGCCTCGAAGAAGAGTTGACCAAATATTTGAGTTATAATATTTTGGAGAACGGACGACTACGGGAAGGCCATCGCATTGAAACCTATGAGCGTTTATTGGATAATCTTGAATACTTTCTGGAAAACGGTCATTTCAAATGGAATTCAACCCATGGCCTTACGCCCATGAAATTATGGTCGAATTTGCTAACAACCCAACCGCAGGAATTGTTGCAATTGCTAAAAAAGTTGGGGAAGCAAGAAGCCATTCGTAAGCGCATGATTTTCCAGTTTCAGGAGGAGACCCTGGAAGAAATTGTAAGTCTTGCCACCAAAGAAGAGGGTCGTTATATGATCTCTTATAAAAATAAAATCCTGGACTATCAGGAAAAGCGCAGGATCATTGAATCTCCTGCACAAGCAGTTCATGCGGTCATTTGGGAAATTATCCTGGGATACATTTTTGCCGAGGGGAAAAGTTATTACGACAAAAAAAGCTTTCTCCAATACCTCATCCGGAAAATGGCTACGAGTTATAATATCGCCTATCAATCATTACTCAATATCCTCAACGAAGTATTGCAAAAAGATGTCCATATTGCGGGGCATCACAGCCAATTCAAAAAGCTGGTCATCGAACTGTCCACCGAAGAGATCTCCCTAATTCCTGCGGAAACAGCAACGGCTTCACATGAAAAAGCAGGCCTTAGTCAGTGGTTGGATGAGGTGTTGCACTATTTGAAATTTGGGGGCTTTAACCCTCAATTTCCAGTGCGTTCCCGGGAAGATTTCAATGATCAATTCAGGAAAATACTGAAATCGGGAGAGCGGCTTGTTTTGGTTCACCTAAATGCCTGGCTGCGTGATGAATCCAAAAAGAAAAAGATCCTCGCCATCGCAAGCCCCCGAACACTCAATCAAATTGTTACCATTACCGATATCCCGTCGATAAAAGTGGCAGTAGAATTTATCGATGCCCTGAAGGCTAAAAAGGAGCAGTTATCGAATAACGCTAAACTTTTTTTAGAACAGTTACAAATTTCCAAAGGGGAATTGATCCTAACATTACCTGTTTCTGAAAACTTTCAGGAGAAAAAACTATTGCATCATTTACTTCGGAATATTCTGAATATTTCAAACCGGCAAGAAGACGACCTCATTCAATTTCTCATGGAAACCAAGCCTTTACTTTGCAAAAAACACGAGAAGATCGTCGCCAAATTTTTGATGACCTTTTACCAGAATATGGGGAAAATTGTGCTGCAAAGTATCGCTACCGAAATTAAAGACTATTTGCACAAGACTCCTCCCGAGTTTTGGGATATGTGGCTGGAAGACAAAATTCCTCAATGGACGCGTGGGACACGCTTATCAAGGGCTACGCTCCTACAATATGTGGTGAAGAATTTTCGGAAAAACAGAGAGGCCGAGCAACTTCGCTTATTTATTGAAGTTCGAAAAAGTCATAAATTTAGTTCTGTAAAAACCGATCTAGGTCCTAGTCCATCGACCACAGACCAGCCTTCGATGACCGAAAATGCTTTGGTGAAAAATCGTGAGAATGCCATTTTATACCTTTTGGAAAAGGGCCAATTGCCCTGGTGGATCGAAGGAGAAGCGTTCTGGAGTCATTTTGATACCGACTTTAGTACAATGTGGGCTTCTGCTAAAAATAAAGGGTTGATACTTCGGTTGGTGAAAAAAAACGCGAAAAAAGCTTCCTATACCCGGCTACTCAACACGGAAAATTTTCTGTTGCTTTTACGGGAATTGGAGACCAATCCAAACAACGAAAACACGACGCTGGTAAACGATGTATATCGATTTATCATACATACATTGATGCCTTTAGGTGGTATTACGGTTTCAGAGCATCTCGAATTTAAGGAAACCATCCTCAACATATTTTTAGATTCCCCAGCGAATGAACTGTCGCGAAACCTCCTGCAGTTTATAAAGAAATGGTACCATTCTTCGAAGATCAAATCACAGGTGAGCCTATCGGAAACATTCGAATCATTCCTAAAAGAAATCGCATTGAAAATCCCGGGTGGAGCATTGAAAGCCGACTTTGAATTGTGGGTCGATACGATTTCGCTTGAAAACTTTCAGCGCAGACCCAAAGAGGGGCACCCCAGTAGCTTAAAGGATTTCTTAGGCCAGTCATATCCCGTTAGTAAAGACCTAAGATCGAAAGCCGGGATGGCACGACATTTACAGGGCTTATTGAGCACTCAACCTAAGCAATTCGATGCTCTGTTGAAAGATGCCATCTTCAGGGCGGGTCTTCTTTCCGAATTACAAAAAACAGATCTTGTAGCAATCCTGGAGCAAAAAATGAGCTCGAATCAACGAGAAACCTACCGGCAAGCCCTGCTTCACCTGGATCGTTATAAGCCATATATTTCGAACACTGAACATAAGGCGATGCATGAGACCTTCACGCGCCTATTGCTTCTGAAATTAAGTTCCGATGGGATTCGGGCTTGGGGTATCAACGATTGGAGTCGCTTTATATTCCATACGTTCAACCAGGCAATAGGCACGCAGAAAAATAAAAATATTACCTTCAGAATAAAAGAAAAACTCAGCCTTGAAAACGGTTCGGTCCGCCTTCTGAATCAAAGCTTTATTGCCCAACTGAATGAACTGGCAGACGAAACTTCTGAAAAAGTACTGGAAGAAACCAAAGAAATATTTAGCGCTTTTATAAAGGAAACCGATACCAAAATCGTTGCCAAAAAGCTTACGTTGAAAGATCAAAAAGAGTCTATTCACAAAAAGTTAAATGCCATCCAGTTTGAATCTTATCGGGAGGTAGCACAACATTTGCAACGTTTCGGATCGTATGTGTCCAAAAAGGAATACGACGACTTATGGCGATTATTCTCAGATTTAGTGCTGGTCGCAGCCGACACAGGAAGGCTTACTTCATGGGGGCTGCAAGATTGGACCCAATTATTATTCGGCAGTACTCAAAAAGTGATCGGTAAAAAGAAACATACTGCAATTTTCTTCAGCATAAAGGAAAAATTAAATATCCCTTCGGAAGAAACGGATGAAGAATCAAAAAAGCTGCTTGAAATATGGGAAGATCTCCTTTTGGAAACCTCTGAAAAAAAAGTAGCGGATTCTGAAAATATATTCCAATCACTTCATCAAGCTTTCACCACAGAGACCCAGGCAAGCAAACCACAGGATGCGCTCATATTGCAAAAAATTAGCGCGAACCAAAAAAAGTTTTACGAGCAGGCAGTCTCCCATTTGAATAGCTATAAGCCTTATGTTTCGAACAAAGAATATAGCGACATGAGGCATTTAGCTTCCAAATTTTTACTGTCCAAATTAAATGCCGAAGGCATTAGCTCATGGGGAATGAAAGACTGGGGACACCTGCTGTTTCACAGTATGAACCAAGTTTTGGGTGAAACGAAAAACAAGGAAATTCGATTCAGAATTAAAGAAAAACTAAACATTGACACTGAAATCGAGATCAACGAAAGTCAGCAGTTTATTAACCAATTAAGCACTTTGGCCAGCGAAGTGCCAGAAAATGTCATCATGGAAAACCAAGCCTCCAACGAAGATCATGACTATAAAAAATTAGGAGAAAAAGGCGAACGCGAATTCCTGGATCCTATTTTTGTTGTCAATGCGGGACTTATCATATTAGCGCCGTATCTTGGATTACTGTTTGAAAAATGCGGTTTGATGGAAGGTCATAAATTTATAGATGACGCCAGCCAATTTAAAGGTGTTCAACTTCTGGCTTATGCGGCCATGGGAAAAACCAGCCAGGAAGAAAACGAATTAACGATACAGAAAGTATTGTGCGGCCTTGATCTTACCACCCCACTTGCAAAGGCTACCAAATTGAGCGCCAGCGACATGGAAACGGTGGATGGCTTGCTGAAGGCAGTTACACAGCAATGGCGGCCGCTAAACGCGTCCACGATCGATAGTTTACGAGCATCATTTTTACAGCGGGATGGTAAACTAGAGGAAGAAGCGGAGCAGTTTTATTTGAAAGTAGAGCAAAAACCCTACGATATGCTTCTGGCGCAGATTCCCTGGAATATCTCGAAGATAAAATTGAGTTTTATGAAAAAAGTAATTGAAGTAGAATGGAAGACGTAGCGAAATCGGCATATACGTTGAATCGGGAAATCATCTGGTTCGAATCGGTTGTCAACACGGCCCTGTCACTTTATTTTCAAAATGAAAGTAATCATAGCTCGGTATCTGAGCAGAAACCGCCGGATATTGAAGACGATGATTCACAATATGCGACACTCATTCGGGAAAATGAACTGAGTTTTAAAGAACGCCTGGTACTCATCCTGGCCCTGGTACCCTATATTAAACCCCAAAGTCTGGACGTTTTTCTAATAAAGAATCAAAACCTGAACAGCGAATTCTCTGAATTTGGCGGAATCAAAGATCCCACTAGATTAGGGTTTACGCCCAGCTTGGAAACTGCCAGTTTTATATTGACCAATCGGGAATTGGAGGAGCGCTTACAATTCATGCGCTTTTTTAACAAAGACAATGTCCTCTTTCGCAAAGGAATACTTATCTACGACAGTGACCAGGATTTTGACCTGCACCAGCGATTGATGATCTCTAACGAGTATTTGGGACTATTCACTATTGGAAAAAAGAAATTACCGCAGTATAGTGCTAAATTCCCTGCCAAGGAGATTTCTACTGCTCTGGACTGGAGCGATCTTATTGTTGACAAAAATGTGAACGAAGATCTTTCGGAAATTAAAGACTGGCTGCTGCATAGCAAATTGATCTTAAAAGATTGGCAGCTTGAAAAAAATCTAAAAAATGGTTATCGCGTCTTGTTCTATGGGCCACCCGGTACCGGAAAAACTTTCGCTGCCACCCTCTTGGGAAAAGAAACGAATCGACCGGTATTTCGCATCGATCTCTCATTGGTGGTCTCCAAATATATAGGAGAGACCGAGAAGAATTTGGGGAAATTGTTCGACGAAGCCGAAAACAAACATTGGATCCTATTCTTCGATGAAGCCGATGCCTTATTCGGAAAAAGAACGCAAACCAAAAGTGCCAATGATCGATATGCCAATCAGGAAGTAGCCTATTTGTTGCAGCGCATAGAGGATTTTTCAGGACTGGTAATCCTAGCAACCAACATACAAACCAATATAGACGAGGCCTTTTCGAGACGATTTCAAAGTATGGTCTTTTTCCCCAAACCCGGTAAAAAACAGCGCAAGCTCTTATGGGAAAAATTGTTCCGGGATTTGTTCGATTTGGAGAAAACGATCGACCTGGAAGAATTGGCCGACAAATACGAACTCACCGGTGGAGAAATGATCAATATATTGCGATATTGTGCCTTGAACGCCGCACGAAGGAATGAAAGATCCATTGAACTCAAAGATATTTTAAAAGGTATTCGAAGAGAATACAATAAGTCTAATAAAACCCTTTAGTTATGCCACAGCAAGTATGTATGGGAGCCATGATGACCTGCTCATTTGGAGCAGCGCCCTCCTCCCTGATCGTTTTACCACAAAACCGCGTTATGACCAGTAATATGCCGGCCGCCAATATCATGGATAATAAGCCCATTGTGAATATTCCTCCATTCGCCGTGTGCTCATCGCTGGCCAACCCCACCGTTGCGGCGGCTACCACGGCTGCTTTGGGAGTGCTCACTCCTATGCCCTGTGTTCCTGTAACCGTAGCTCCTTGGGTCCCGGGAAGTGCTACCGTGATGCTAGGCAATATGCCCGCGTTGAACAATACCTGTACGTTGAATTGTATGTGGGCTGGGGTGATTACTATTTCGAACCCGGGACAGGCAACACATATGGTACCCTAAGCGACCTTCGCCTTCAGTTTTTTTCAAATTCTAAAAAAATCTATAGGACTGAAAGTGTAATGATCCTTATAACACCTGTTTGAGGATTTCCCGAACTTCATTGAGCATCATGGCCGTCGCTCCCCAAACGGTATGCCCCTGTAATTGAAAAGCGGGAACTTCTATTTTTTTGGCGTAGCTTGTTGAAAGGGTTTGTATGGCTTTTACCTTATCATCCAAAAATTCGAAGAGGGGAACCTCTATCACGGCTTCCACCTCATCTTCCTGCGCGATGAATTGAGGAGTCTTTTCGGTGATCCCCAGAAAAGGCTGTACAAAAAAGTTGCTCGGCGGGATATAGATCTCTGTGAGTTGTTTTAATACTGAAATGTCTGTGACAGGAACCCCAACTTCTTCTTCAGTTTCCCTAAGTGCTGCTTCTTGCAAGGAAGTATCACACAACTCTAATTTTCCTCCCGGAAAACCAATTTGGGCCGAATGCACTCCCTTATAAGTCTTTCTGAGGATCAAAATAAGATGCGTATGCCCCTCCGAAGAAGGATAAAAAAGACACAATACCGCAGCTTGCTTGGCGGTCTGTACTTCACGGGCTTTGCGCTTTAATTCGAGGAGCCGTTCTATGGGAGCCATTTTAAGATGAAAGTCCTCGCCCGGAAGTTCCAAATTTTTTACTTTTACAATTCGTGTTGAAAATTCTGAAAATCGCATTGATGAGATCCTTAGTACTACTGTCCTTATTGTTTTGCTTATCCCTATGGGGATGTGAAGATAAAGAAAAGACTTCCGAAGAAAAAACAAAAACTTCAATCGAAATGACAACCGATAGTACTTCCCTCTCTGTTGATATGAACCAAAAGGATCCACAAAACTCACCGTTAGATTCAGAACTTAAGGAAACTGCCGAGATTAAGTACCCCGAAATCACTAACGAAAATGTGGTTGAATTCTTTACGAAATATGGTAAAGACCATCCCGAAACCAAAGTGCGAATTTCCACCCGACACGGTGACATTGTTCTGGAGCTTTACGAAGACACACCACTGCATCGGGCCAACTTTATTTACCTGGTAAAGCAGGGCTATTTTGACGGTACATTTTTCCACCGGGTAGTGCCCAATTTTATCATTCAGGGGGGAAATAGCGACACCACCCCCACCCCAAGAAAAAGACGAATTATTGGTAAAGATTATCTGCTTCCCGCCGAACTCGACAATGGGCGAAAACATAATTATGGTACTTTAAGTGGCGCAAAGGAATACCGGGAGAACCCCGATAAAAATTCGGCTCCCTTCGAGTTTTTTATCTTTTTGGGCCCGCAATCGTCTACCGGCCATTTGAACGGCAATTATACGATCTTCGGAAAAGTAACCCAGGGAATGGATGTGGTGGAACTCATTGCCAATCTGCCCTCCGACGAAGGTGACTGGCCACTTCAAAACGTCTATATCGAAGCCGAAGTGATTCAGTAACAACACAACACGCCAAACCTAACACCTGTCCTGAGCCGGTCGAAGGGTCTAACATCTAATCACATATGCTGGGTAAAGTAGTGATAGTCCTTTAAAATAGTCTCGATAAATTGCTTGTCATATAGCTCCGATTCGATCTCCAAAATACCCGCAACCTTTTTCCGCAATAGGTTAAGTGTTTTATAATCTTTGCTCTTGATCGCGATCTGGAAGGTTTCCTTAATAAGACGTGCATCTTTGTCGGTCAATTGTGTGACCGTTAAAAATTTTGGTTCGTAGGCTTCTTCCACTTCTTCCAAAATAGTATGCGTGATCTTCACTCTATTTTTCGTGCTTATCACAACGGTTCCCGCGGCCATATCGCCAACGCGTTGTCGTTTTTCAGAAAAAAGACAAGTCAATACGCCTACACAACCTCCAAATATCCAAAGATCCACGAGTCGAAGCATCCACAGGGTTAAATAATTGGACCAATGCACCGGAGTACCGTCAACTTTCACGACCCGCGTCTTCATGACCATCTTTCCAATGGTACGTCCATTAAATAAAATATGCATATACAAAGAGTAAAACATCACGGGCAAAAAGAGTAGCTGTTGTAGTCCGAAAACGGTCCAATTATCGCTAAAGGCAATACTCATTGCAGATGTAATTAGCTGAACAATATAGAAATACAAAAAAAAGAGAAAAAGATCGATCACAAAACCCAGGATACGTTCCCCTACACTCACTATTTTATAGTCCAGATTAACGTTTTGTGAAGTATTGATTGCTAAGTTTGCCATTTAAAAGCAAGTGTTTATATTTATTGAAAATTTCTAAATGCGAGAAGCCGCTTTCGTCAGGCAAAATAAGGAAAAATGGATAGCTTTTGAAAAGGCGATCACACTTAATTCGAAAATAAGCCCGGATAATCTGGCGGATTATTACATCCAGCTCACTAATGATCTTTCGTATGCTCAGACGTATTATCCTGAGAGCAAGACGCTGCTATACTTAAATTCGATTGCTTCTCAGGCCCATCAAAAGATCTACATTAATAAAAAAGAAAGTAGCAACAGGATTGTAAGCTTTTGGAAATATGAGTTTCCCTTGTTTTTTCAGCAATATCATAAAACGCTTTTTTATGCTTTCTTACTATTTGCGGTGGCAACTTGTATTGGGATTATTTCAACCCTGTATGACGATTCTTTCGTTCGCCTCATTCTGGGCGATAATTATGTAAATGAAACACTTAACAATATTGATAGCGGGGATCCTACCGCAATTTATAAAAGCGGTGGAGAATTGGGTACCTTTCTGGGTATTACGATCAATAATATAAGGGTGGCTATCGTGGCTTACGCATTTGGCGCTATCGTTTCGATAGGGACGGCTTATGTGCTTTTTAGCAACGGGGTGATGCTGGGCGCATTCTTTACCTTTTTTTACAACAGAGATCTCCTCTTTGTAGCTTCCAAATCGATCTGGCTGCACGGAACTATTGAGATCTCGGTGATTGTAATTGCCGGTTGTGCCGGTTTTGTGATGGGCAATAGTATCCTGTTTCCGAAAACCTATTCAAGGCTGGTCTCTTTTGTAAAAGGAGCCAAAGACGGATTAAAGATCATGATAAGTACCCTTCCTTTTTTTATCATCGCGGGATTTATCGAAGGCTTTATCACCCGGTATAGCAATATGCCTGTGTGGCTGGCCATGACTATTATTTTTGGTTCCCTGACCCTTATTGTTTTTTATTATATTATTTATCCCATCCAGTTAAAAAGAAACTATGCCGCAAGCACACATTGATTTAAAACAACGGAGGGACATTGGAGACACGATAACTGCCTTCTTCGACTTTTTTAAAATACACCTCAAACCTTTTGTCAATATCTTTATACGCTACAATGGGCTGTTTATTTTGGGATTTTTAGTAGTGAGTTACCTCATGGTCACCGGGTTTGTGGGTACCATCCGCGCTGAAGAATCCAATACCTTTACAGACGAGTCGAACAACGATCTTTTAATAGGAATTGGCGCTTTGGGCTTTGTGGTATTATATATTATCATGGCCGTTATGAACTATAGCATTGCGGCTTCCTACATCACCAATTATCAAAAAAACGACGGTGCACCCATTGAAAAAAGAGCGGTTTGGGGAATGGTCGCGAACAATCTGGGACGTATTATACTGTTCATTTTGTTAATGTTCCTGCTGCTTATTCCTGTAGCTATTATTAGTTTTATTCTAAGCATCATTCCCTTTGTTGGTTTTTTCGCGCAAATCTTTGTCCGCCTGGCCTATACTGCCTGGATGGGAGTCGCCTTTATGTCTATATTTGATGAAAACAGAGAGGTGACCGACGCCTTAGGAGAAGGTTGGCGATTGGTCACCAAATATTTTTGGAAGAGTATTCTTGTGAATTTCGTCATCGGACTATTGCTGGCGATTCTTATGGTAATGGTATTGGTCATTCCCTCGGTGCTCATTGGAACCTACACATATTTCTCCCTGGAGAGTGGTATCGATTTGGTGGAATCGCCTGTGGCCACCGTAATTTGGACCATTGCTTTGTCCATGGTACTGGTGCTTTACACATTTATACAATCGGTTTCCCAATTAGGGAACGGAGTCCTTTATTATTCACTACATGAAGAAACCTATAACCTGAACGCCCGAAAACGAATTGAACAAATAGGACTTCGTGAATAGATACCTCTACATAGTACTTTTGGTGATGCTGAAATTTCTTCCGGCTCCATTACTGGCGCAAGATGATCGTCAGGTACAAATTGATAGTAGTCGCATAGAAGTAAGACAATTTCAGGAAGACCTTTCGCAAAAATATACCGGAAGTGAATTCGACTATGAAAACTCTTTGGAGGGTGAATCTCAAAATTTTATAGCTCGTGCCTTGTACTGGATCCTGAATAAAATCTCCGAAACTTTTGGTATCGATCTCGATCCGGAAACCTACCAACTCGTGGAGTTTTTGTTCTATGGAATTCTCATCGTTTTGGCTCTCTATATTATTATTCGCCTATTGGTGGGACAAAAGGCAACAGCCTTTTTCAGTAAAACAGGAAGCAAACTGGCACCCTTGAACATACAGGAAGAACATATCGAAAGCGTGGATCTGGATCAATTTATCAGGGAGGCTCTCGCCCAAAAGGACTACAGACTGGCCCTGCGCTATATGTACCTAAAGGTCTTGAAAGAACTCTCTCTTCGCAATATTATTTCCTGGCATTTTGATAAAACGAACACAGATTACTACCAGGAAATTGAAAACCCGCATCTCAAAGACAGCTTTAAAAAAGTCTCATATCTCTACGATTACGTGTGGTATGGAGAATTTGATCTGGACGAAAAGGGTTTTGCCAATGCAGAACTGGATTTTGAACATCTCAACAAAAATTTAAATCATGCTGGATAAACGTTCTAAGACCGTGGTTATGATTTTTGGAGCGGTACTGCTCGTCATTTTGCTTACGGAAGTGTTTCGGCCGCGACCCATCAGTTGGCGCCCCAGCTATACGGCAGTTGAAACCATACCCTTTGGAAGCTTTGTTCTATTTGAGGAATTGCCTTCAATTTTTGAAGAAGCCAATATAGAAAAGGTGACCCAGGATCCCTATGAATTTCTGTTGGATAGCAGCTATGTACAAAACTCGGCTTACTTTTTTCTGAATGATAATTTGTTCCTCGATGAGCGACAGGTGGACGCCTTGATTAAATACGTTTCCGAAGGCAATACCGCCTTTATTTCGGCGAACAGTTATGGTTATTTCCTCGAAGATTCCCTGGGACTCTATTCCAGCACCAATTTTGAACTACTCGAGGAAGCCATCCCAACGAAATTCTTTAATGAGGCGCTCAGAACGGATTCCCTTCCCAAATACAAAAAAGGCATCTATAAAACGGTGTTTCAGGATATAGACACGCTAAACACAAAGGCACTCGGTTTTTTCAGCACAAAAGAAAAACCCCTCGACGAACTTAATTTTATTTCCTTACAAATGGGTGAGGGACAATTTTTATTGCATACCCTTCCCGAGGCCTTCACTAATTATTATATGCTGAGAGGTAATCAGGAATACGTGGCTCATGCGCTGTCCTATATTGACGCCGATGTAATCTACTGGGATTCGTATTTAAAATCGGGGCGTAAAATAGTAACATCCCGTATGCGATTCATACTCTCCCAGGATTCGTTGCGATGGTTCTACTACCTTAGTCTGCTGGGAATGTTGTTGCTTATTTTGTTCAAATCGAAACGAGAACAACGTGTTATAGAAGTGATAGAGCCCTTGCAAAATACATCCATCGAATTCACCCGAACCATTGGGGATCTTTATTTTCAACATAAGGATTACACCAACATTATTACCAAAAAAATAACCTATTTTATGGAAGTGGTTCGCTCCCGTTATTACTTGAGCACCGAACTTCTGGACGAACAGTTTGTCCATAAGCTAGCCCAAAAAAGTGGTAACAACCTGAATCAAACAAAGAAACTCATCGACTATATCAATCATCTGAAAGCGAAGTCCTTTCATAGTGAAACAGACTTGATAGCACTCAATAAAATTATACAAGATTTTAAGTTATAAATTATGGAAGAATCACAAGAAAACAGCCAGGAAAACACCGAGGAAAATATCGTTCCCCAACCACAAGTTGAAAGGGAAGACCCTGTCACAAGCGACCCATTGGACTTCAATTCAAGAATCGATTTGAAGGGTCTCCAACAGGCCGTTGAAAAGATCAAGGCAGAATTGGGCAAAGTAATCGTTGGGCAACACGATATGATAGAAATGCTTATTGTTTCTATTCTGGCCGATGGACACTCCTTAATTGAAGGAGTGCCGGGGGTAGCGAAAACAATTACCGCGAAACTATTGGCGAAAACCCTCGATGTAGGTTTCAGCAGGATTCAATTTACTCCGGACCTCATGCCGAGTGATATTCTGGGAACTTCGGTGTTCAACGTGAAAAACAGCGAATTCGAATTTAAGAAAGGTCCTATTTTCTCCAATATTATTTTGATCGATGAGATCAACCGCGCCCCGGCGAAAACCCAGGCGGCATTGTTCGAAGTCATGGAGGAACGCCAGATCACAATGGATGGTACCAAATATGAATTGGAGGCGCCATTTTTGGTATTTGCCACACAAAACCCAATTGAACAGGAAGGCACCTATGCCTTACCAGAAGCCCAATTGGACCGCTTTATTTTTAAAATAAATGTACCCTACCCCAGTGTGGAAGAAGAATTGAAAATATTGGAAAACGACCACCATCGGGAAAGCAGGAATGCCCTCGATTTGATCGACCCGGTCCTTTCAGCAAAACAAATTGCAGAATATCAGGATATCATTCGCAAGGTCATTATAGAAAATAATTTGCTCAAATATATCGCGGCCATCACAGACAATACTCGTGTCAACTCCAATTTATTTTTAGGGGCTTCACCCAGAGCGTCATTGGCCATTATGAATGCTTCCAAAGCACTGGCGGCCATGTCGGGACGTGATTTTGTTACTCCGGAAGATATCAAAAAAGTAGCTCCCGCCATTTTGCGACATCGAATTATCCTAACTCCCGAACGCGAAATGGAAGGCCTCACCACCGAAAAAGTAGTGCAGCAAATTATAGAAACTATCGAAGTTCCCAGATAAGAATGAAGCGTTTCCTAAAAAGTTTATATCTGACCCAACGGTTTTTTGTGGTGTTTTTTTCCATCGCGATTTTGTTTGTATTTGCTTTTTTCGCTCCTGGTCTTTTTGGACCCATTAAGATTTTATTCTACGTTTTGCTGGGTGCCATTATCTTCGATATACTGTTGTTATACCGAAATAAAACCGGCATTCAAGCAGAACGCTTATTGCCTGAGAAACTTTCCAATGGAGATGATAATACCATAGACATCAAATTGGTAAATCGCTATCAATTCCTGGTGTCTCTTAAGATCATCGATGAATTGCCCGTGCAATGGCAACGCCGTGATTTTAAGTTAGAAACTTTATTAAACTCTTCAGAGGAAAAAAAGTTCACCTACCAGGTACGTCCAACGGAACGGGGGGAATATCACTTTGGAGATTTGAACGTATTTGTTTCCAGCTTTCTGGGTTTGATTGCCCGCCGACAACGGTTCTCGGCCGAGGCGATGGTGCCTAATTATCCGTCTTTTCTTCAGTTAAAAAAATACGACTTTATTGCCTTTTCTAACCGCTTGAAATTTTTCGGCTTGAAAAAAATTAGACGACTTGGCCATACCATGGAGTTCGAACAGATCAAAGAATATGTGGGCGGCGACGATGTGCGCAATATAAACTGGAAGGCAACGGCTAAGAAAGGGGAATTGATGGTGAATCAGTTTCAGGATGAAAAATCACAACCTGTGTATTCTGTCATCGATAAGGGACGGGTAATGAAAATGCCCTTCCATCAACTAAGTTTGCTCGATTATGCGATCAATGCGACATTGGTTATTTCGAATATCGTACTGAAGAAACAGGACAAAGCCGGAATGTTCACCTTTTCCCGAAAAGTGGAAGACCGGGTGGTAGCCCAGCGAAAAAGCGCTCAAATGAATCTTATCCTGGAAACCCTGTATAATGTCACCACCGATTTTTCTGAAAGTGATTTCTCCCGTTTGTACGTAGATGTTAAACGTCACATCAGACAACGCAGCCTACTCTTGCTATACACAAATTTTGAAACGCTGGACGCTTTACATCGGCAATTGAATTATTTACAAGCCATAAACAAAACCCATTTGCTGGTGGTCATCTTCTTTGAAAATACCGAATTGGTGGATTTCTCCCAAAAGAAAGCAGCCACCACTCAGGAGATCTTCGAAAAGACCATCGCCGAGAAATTTATCTACGAAAAGAAACTTATCGTTAACGAACTTCAAAAATACGGAATCCAGTCCATCCTAACCGCACCCGAGAATTTAACGGTCAATACGATCAATAAATATTTGGAGATCAAGGCCAGAGGGCTTCTTTGATTGATTATTGATTATTATTGAATCTTGGTTCTTGAATCTTAATTCTCAAATTCCAACAACCAATTTCCACAATTCAGCATTAAAAATCTACAATTGAGCAACTCTTTGTTTTTCTGAAGTAGTTTTCTTCTCACTTTTGAAGTGTTCAAATCAATTACTATCTAAAAAAACAAAACATGAAAACTATCATTCTTACCATCGCAATGGCCATTTCGGCACTATTTACTAACGCACAGATAGACGAAGCAGCAGCCACCGAAGGAATTACTATCACGGTAACAGTTCCTGTAAATAGCCAGGAAGGCAATATAATTGTTGGGCTTTACGACGAAAATACCTTTATGAAAGCAGCGCCCCTGCAAGGTATGGAAGGCGACATAGTGGATGGATTTGCAACTGTTACTTTTACCAATGTCCTTCCAGGGACTTATGGAATCACCTTATTCCACGATAAAAACGGAAACAAGATCATGGACTTTGAGCCCAACGGGATGCCAAAAGAGATGTACGGAGTTTCCAACAACTTTATGAGCAACGGACCACCACAATGGAGTGACGCCAAATTTGAAGTAGCAAACGAACCCATAGAAATGGATATAAGAATGTAGCCTGAGTTGCGGCCATTACTCGCTACTCCTCCATACAGTTCAATCCATAAATCAATGAATACCGTAGTTTTTCAACCTACGGTATTTTCACTATAAGAATACTCTTAAATTATATGAAGGGTAATAGATTTTATCGATGCAATGAAGTATCTTTGGGATAAACAAGCCAAGGATGACCATAACGCAACTGAAATACGTACTCGCCGTGGCGGAGAATCAGAACTTCACTAAAGCCGCCGAAAAGACTTTTGTAACCCAGCCTACTTTGAGCATGCAAATACAAAAGTTGGAGGAAGAGTTGGATATTCTCATTTTCGACCGCAGTAAAAAACCCATCGAACTTACAGCTGTGGGTAGGAAAATTGTGAATCAGGCGCAAAATATTGTAAACGAAGCCGATCGCATGCAAGACGTGGTAGATCAGGAAAAAGGTTTTATTGGAGGAGAATTCAGGTTGGGGATCATTCCCACCATCATGCCCACCTTATTACCCATGTTCCTGAAAACCTTTACCATCAAATATCCCAAGGTGCAGCTTAGGATCGAGGAGCTTGCCACAGACGATATCATAAGTAAACTCAACGATGGGCATTTGGACGCTGCTATTGCCGCCACCCCACTTGAGCAGGCCAAGATCAAAGAACGTCCCTTATATTATGAGCCTTTCGTAGGCTACATTCCGGAAGGGCATCGATTGTTTTCTAAGTCAACAATTGAAAGTGCCGATCTGGATATCGATGACATCCTACTCCTGGAAGACGGTCATTGTTTTCGGGACGGGGTAGTTAACTTGTGTAAGGCATCCAAATTGTCTAAAGACGATTCGTTTCAGTTGGAAAGCGGCAGTTTTGAAACCTTGATCAAACTGTCACATGAGGGTCTCGGAATGACGCTGCTCCCCTATTTACACACCCTGGATCTTTCCGAAGCGCAAAAAAAACAACTGCGTTTCTTTCAGGAACCGTCACCGGCACGTGAAGTAAGCCTTATTTATAATAAAAGTGAACTGAAAATGCAGATCATTACAGCCATGTACGACCTAATCTCGGGAATCGTTCGAGGTGCCATCCGTTTTCAGGATGTGAAGATTATAAGCCCTGTGAAATAAATAAAGCCTCTCGCGATAATATCAGGAGAGGCTTTACTACTATTCTTTTAGATAGATTAAACATTGATTTAATTGGGGGTTCTGCAGTATGAGTGAATTAACCCAGATTTTTAATTCCTCAATCTCATGAGGAAGTAATCGATTCAAGGCCTTTTTTAACTCTTTGCAGAACAAATTAACATCAAAACTAACCTTATTAAGGACTGCCTTGGTGTAATCAAACATCGCTCTAGCCATATTATTAATTAGGGTTCGGTTACGTAGTTTTTCAAATAGGCGTGAGATTTTAAATTATCGTAATAAATATAACTAAAAAAATCGAACAAATTGAATCTTGTTGATAACTCTACAGGTTAAAGTGTGTTAAATACCCGTTTATCGGGCGTTTCGGGCGGTTTTTAATTTAACCTTCAAAAGGTGAAATCTTCAAATTTTCGCCTCATTTCACCTTTACCGACCATTCAAATTCGAATTGAGATACCACCTCTCCCTTCGAATTTACTCCCTGTGATGTCATCCAGCAGGTTTGTCCCTCTCCCGTTTCAATGGCCTTTTGAATAGCTTCCTCGTATGCGCAAACCGTCGTTACAGGTGAAACGAATCCTTCCAGTCGCTTTTTTTGAAAAATTGGCCTTGTTATTGGCGACCAGCATAGAAATACGGGTGTTGCTGTCATTTATATATGACATGACCAAAGCCCCTGTGCTTAATTCGGCTGCCATGCCCTGTACGGCCCAAAACATCGATTTGAAAGGATTTTGATTGATCCAGCGGTGTTTTACTGAAGTTACACAACTTTCTTCGGAAATGGACTTTACCCGAACCCCGCAGAAATAAGCCGAAGGAAGCTTGAGTAGCGTAAATGTGTTGATCTTTCCGGGTGTTAATAGCACAGCTAAAGTTTGGCACGAAGATAGTTAAAAAGAGAGGCTCCACGGAACCGTTCATGGGTATATTTTTACAAAAATCTCAATATTTCTGAAGTAATACCCTTCTATTTTCTTCGGAACAACAATTCCTTTTGGACAAAGTTAATTCATCCTAAAATTCGCTTAAAAGTTCCAAATAGCTGTATACATGGTGCATGAACCCGTATTTTACAATTCTGAAACCTCTACTTACTTGTTAAATTTATGTTAATATTTAGTACTATGCGTAACATAATACCTTCCTAAAGACATATATTTGCATAAGAAACTATTAAGCAATGGAAACTAACCCTTCAGAAAATCATAAAAATGTGGCAGCGTTGATACATTTGTCAACCTTCTCCAAGTACTTTTTTCCCTTCGGAAATTTTATTGCTCCATTAGTATTGTGGACCATCAATAAGGATAAACCTTTTGTGAATGAGCACGGCAGACAGGCGATCAATTTTCAACTAAGTATCTTATTGTACGCCTTGATCGTGGCAATTATATGTATCCCTTTTTTCGCCATATTCGCTACAGATTTTGTTTCTCTGGTAGATGCTATTGATCATCAGGTACACGACGTTTCCATGCAAAATATACGAAACCTATCGGGCTACGTGACTTTGTTTTTTGTGGTCGCGATCTTATTATTCGGAGTATTTATTTTTGAACTATATGCGGTGATCAACGCTACCGTACACGCCAACAGAGGAAAATTATACACCTATCCTCTTAGCATACCCTTTATTAAACAATCCACCGAAAATCCTGAAATATCTCAGGAAACCGAAACAAAACAGTCAAACAATGAGCACGCTAGTTAAATATTTATTGGCCATAGTTCTGCATTTCGTTCAAGCAGGTGAGCTGCCCGAAGACCACAGTGCACACGAGGCTACAACTGTTCAAACAAAATACTCGGTTCAGGAATTGAACCCGGATTATATAATCACACGAGACGAATTTTTGTCTTACAACAACGAATCTGCCATATGAATCGATCCATAGCACATAGGTCGACAACCACGCCCAAAACCTGGCAAATTCAACCATCATGTCTGCACGAGCAGGTATGCTTTAAAGAATCAATAAAAACGAACAGATGAAAATCGAAAACACAAAAGCGCAAATGCGTAAAGGGGTTCTGGAATACTGCATCCTCTCTATCCTAAAAGATGGAGAAGCTTATACCAGTGATATCCTGGAAACCTTGAAAGACGCAAAAATGCTTGTAGTGGAAGGGACCATTTACCCTTTGTTAACCCGCCTCAAAAATGCCGGGTTATTAAACTACCGCTGGGAAGAATCAACCAGCGGTCCCCCACGCAAGTATTACTTACTAACCGAAACCGGTAAACTATTTTTAAAAGAATTAAACACTACCTGGAGCGAATTGCAACGGGCTGTGAATAGAGTAACCAGCGAAAAAACCACAAAATGAACAAGACAGTTAACATCAATCTAGCAGGTACCTTTTTCCATATCGATGAAAACGCGTTTGGAAAACTACAACGCTATCTGGCTGCTATCAAAAAATCATTGAGCGACCCACAGGGAAGTGATGAAATTATCAAGGATATTGAAGCCCGTATCGCTGAACTTTTTACAGAAAAACTGGAAAACAGCACTCAGGTAGTTACAATAAAAGAATTGGACGAGGTGATCACCGTAATGGGACAACCCGAAGACTATATGGTAGATGAGGAAATCTTTGAAGACGCGCCACCAAGATCAAGCAAGTCGAGATCACACCACAAGCAATTGTTTCGAGATGAAGATAACAAAGTGATTGCGGGTGTTTCCTCCGGAATAGGACATTATCTCGGCATTGACGCCGTTTGGATCCGTCTTTTATGGGTATTATTCACGATTTTCTCCAGTGGGATCTTTATCCTTATCTATATTTTATTCTGGATTATCGTTCCACCGGCCCTAACAACTTCAGAAAAGTTGAAAATGACGGGAGAACCCATCAATATCTCCAATATTGAAAAAAAGTTCAAAGAAGGATATGAAAACGTCTCCGAAAAAGTAAAAAACGTAGACTACGACAAATACGGCAAAAAAGTAAAGAGCGGGGCCACCGGTTTTTTCGATACGCTGGGTAATATCCTTCTAACAATTCTTAAAATATTTGTCAAGTTCATTGGAATTATTGTGATAATGGTATCCTTAATCACCCTAATAGCCCTCATTATAGGACTGTTTACAGCAGGGTCATTCGGCTTCTGGGGACATGGAGAATTCATGGAATGGTATCAATTGTTCGATTATACAAGTGCTCCCATTTGGCTTATTTCACTTTTGCTTTTATTCGCCGTTGGCATCCCGTTTTTTGTCCTCTTTATTTTAGGACTGAAAATGCTCATCAACAACTTGAAATCCATAGGAACTCCCGCCAAGATTACACTATTCGTACTCTGGATTGCTTCCATAATAGGACTGACTATCTTCGGAATACAGCAAGCCTCTGAAACAGCCTTCCCGGGAGAATTCAGAACTGAGAATACGCTGAACATCGTTCCTGGAGATACAATTTCGATCAAAATGGTATCCAATGAACTATACGATTACGACGCCCGTAGAAGGGGTAGACTGGATATGGAATACAACGAAAATGGCGAAAAAATCCTCTATTCGACCGATGTACGCCTCATCGTGCGCTCTACCAATGATTCAATAGGTAGGATCGTTGTGGAAAAAAGAGCAGACGGTAGCGATTTTCTGGCCGCTAAAGATCTGGCCAAGGCCATAGACTACGATTATGCCTTTAATAACGGCGCTCTGGATCTCAATGCCTACTTTACCACACCCATCGAAAACAACTATCGCGATCAGGAGGTGGAAGTAATCGTATATCTGCCTATAGGTACCATTTTATATGCCGATGACAACACCTATTCTTTCCATAGAAATGATTCATACTATCGTGATATTTTAAATAACGGTGATGAAGAAAAATATCTCTTGATCGAGGATGGCAGTACGCGTTGCATCGATTGCCCCGATGCTAAAAAAGATAATTGGGAAAACAGTTGGGACAATGATGACGACGGAGTGTATATCAAAGACGATAACGGGGACTTTGTTAAAATTAGTAACGATAAGATCACGGTGCAGAAATCCGACAAAGATGAGACCAAGACCCAAGTCGATAGCCTCAAACCGATCACCCAATTGGATACGCTAAACATAAAAACAGGAAACTAATATAGAAATACCCGGGTATTCCCGGGAGAAAATCAACAACAAATGAAAACACTTAAAATCATAACCTTTATAGCCATGGCAGTTTCGCTAACTGCCTGTAATTTTGACCTAAACCTGGGTCAGGTGGATGGAAATGGAATCCTTACCACCGAAGAACGACCCGTAGACAGTGACTTTGACGAAGTAAAAGGGAGTGCCGGCGTTGACGTGTACCTCACCCAAGGCGACACATATAAAATTGTCGTGGAAGCCGATGAAAATCTGGTGCCGATCATTGAAACCGAAATCAGTAATGGAAGATTAAACATTACCACTACCGAAAGTATTGGCAGATCCAAAGCCAAAAAAGTACACGTCACCTACAAAACACTCTCTGCGATCTACGCCTCCAGTGGTGCCGATGTTATTGGAAATTCAGTAATTAAAAGTGAAACCCTCACACTGGATTGCAGTAGCGGTGCCGATCTTGAAGTAGATATCATGGCAAAAGATGTATACGCCGATGTAAGCAGTGGTGCCGACTTAAAAATATCGGGGAAAGCAGTGAATCTTAACCGCCAGTGCCTCCAGCGGAAGCGACCTCAAAGCCAGAGATCTTGAAGTTAAATCCTGCAAGGCGAATGCATCCAGTGGAGCCGACATTACAGTTAATGTATTGGAAGAAATAGACGGAAGGGCCTCCAGTGGTGGTGATATTCGCTACTATGGCAACCCAACGGCCGTACGAGTAAAAGACGGTTCTTCGGGAAGCGTCCGTAAAATGTGATCCATTTAGCTGCCTTTAGAAGGGCATATTTATAATCAGTCAAAAAAGGAACTAATCAACCTTGACAAGACCCTGAAGTGAAGTCCATAGCACTTTGGGGTTTTCGTTTTAAAATCCTAATTATGAATATCAAAAAACTAGTTATTCTGCAGCAGTGCTTTCATGTTCTTCGGAATTGGAATCGCTCAGGTTGAAACCACTTCAGAATTATACAAAACCTTTCAGCAAAAAGATAGCTTGCTGTTTGAGGCAGGGTTCAACAATTGTGAGCTTTCCATTCTTGAAGCCCAGCTAACCGAAGATCTGGAATTTTATCACGACCAAGGTGGGATTCAGGACAAGACGCAATTTCTCAACGCCATGAAGGAGAACATCTGCTCCTCCCCCGAACGAAAACCTATTAGGAAGTTGACACCAAATACAATGAAGGTATTTCCCTTGTTCGATCAAGGAAAGTTATATGGAGCGATTGTAGAAGGAAGACATGAGTTCTACATTAAAGAACCGAATAAAGAGCTCGTAAAGACAGGCTCGGCACTTTTTTCCGGACTTTGGATCACGGAAAAAGAGGAATGGAAGATAAAGCGAGTCTATAGCTATCATCACCAACCCAACTAAAAAAACCGTCCGAAAGCCTGAGCCATGGACGGTTTTGCATGTTTTAGAATGAGAAGGTTTAAGCTTCTACTTCCTCTTTACTTTCTATCATTGACAAATACCGTTCAGCATCCAGGGCCGCCATACAACCGGTTCCCGCCGCAGTGACGGCTTGACGATACTCTTTGTCCTGTACATCCCCACTGGCAAATACACCGGGCTTGTTAGTTTTGGTCGACTTTGCCTTCGGTAATGATATAGCCCGTGTCATCCATATCCAGTTGTCCCTTAAAAATATCGGTGTTGGGCTTGTGTCCAATCGCGATAAATAATCCGGTGATGGCTATTTCTTCGGTTTCGCCGGTAACATTGTTTTTCATGCGCAATCCTTCGACGACCATATCTCCAAGTACCTCATCAACTTCCGTATTATAGCGGATATGGATGTTTTTCATAGCATTTACCCGGTGCTGCATAGCCTTGGAAGCACGCATATAGTCTTTACGAACCAACATCGTCACATTTTTACAAATGTTCGCTAAATACGAGGCTTCTTCTGCGGCCGTATCTCCTGCTCCCACGATAGCTACATCCTGGCCTTTATAGAAAAATCCGTCACAAACAGCACAGGCGGAAACACCGCCCCCGCGTAATTTTTGCTCACTCGGAATTCCCAGATACTTCGCAGTAGCTCCGGTAGAAATGATTACCGTTTCGGCTTCAATTTTAATTTTCCCATCCACAGTTACTTTGTGTATCCCCCCTTCTTCATCGCTTAGATCGACTTCGGTAACCATTCCAAATCGAACTTCGGTTCCGAAACGTTCGGCTTGTTGTTGCAATTGTACCATCATGGTTGGGCCATCGATACCTTCAGGATAACCCGGGAAGTTATCTACTTCAGTAGTGGTCGTTAATTGCCCACCCGGCTCCAAGCCCGTATACATAATGGGTTTCAGATCGGCTCTGGCGGCATAAATCGCGGCGGTATAGCCCGCTGGCCCTGAGCCAATGATCAAACATTTTATTCTTTCTATATTTTCAGACATAATGATATTCTTCAGTAAACATTTAGACTGTAAAAGTAGTAAAGTTCCCTAAAACCTTACAGTAAAAGTTATCAAGAAAAATGATGAACTGATAACAATTAATGTTTTGCCTCCGTGATCACAAATCGTACCTTTATATAAAATTCTATATATGGAAATATCCTATAAAGCAGTCGTGAATGAAACCTTCGATTTTTACTTCACCAAAACTGAGGTGCAGCAATTCGACATAGTAAGATCAAATTCCGCCAGCCACGTGATCCACCTTAATAATTCCACTACAGTTGAGATTTTGAAAGCAGATTTTATCAAAAGATCGTATACCGTGAAAGTGAATGGTAACCGCTACTCGGTCCGAATAGAAAATGAATTGGACGCGCTTATATCTAATTTGGGACTATCATTGGGTGAAGAACTCGGTTACCCATGAAATAACCGCACCCATGCCCGGATTGATCATTGAAGTGAATGTCGTTGAAGGGCAGGAAGTGAAAGAAGGGGATTATCTATGCGTTCTGGAAGCGATGAAGATGGAAAACAGCCTGTTATCTCCGCGTGACGGGATTATAAAATCGGTCACGATTGCCATTGGACAAACCGTCGATAAAGGTGATTTGCTAATTGAATTTGAAGCGTAGTTATGATACAAAAGATATTGATTGCCAACAGGGGCGAAATTGCAGTACGTGTCATGAAGACTGCTCGCAAAATGGGGATTAAAACGGTTGCCGTATTTTCCGAAGCGGATCGGAATGCGCCTCATGTTAAGTTTGCCGACGAGGCAGTGCTCATAGGCCCACCACCCTCCAGCGAGTCCTACTTAAAAGGAGACCACATTATTGAAGTCGCGAAAAAATTAAAGGTGGATGCCATTCATCCCGGATACGGATTCTTAAGTGAAAATGCGGAATTTGCCGAAAAGGTGGAGCAAAGCGGAATGATATTCATTGGACCCCGATCTCATGCCATTCGGGTGATGGGAAGCAAGCTCGCAGCCAAGGAAGCCGTGAAAAAGTATAAGATACCAATGGTTCCCGGCATCGACAAAGCCGTTACCGATGTAGCTGAAGCCATAGAAATTGCGAAAGAGATAGGTTTTCCAATCCTTATAAAAGCTTCGGCCGGAGGCGGAGGTAAAGGAATGCGAATCGTTGAAAAGCAGTCGGAACTGGAAGAACAAATGAAACGCGCCATTAGTGAGGCCGAAAGTGCTTTTGGAGATGGATCCGTTTTTGTTGAAAAATATGTTACTTCTCCGCGCCATGTTGAAATTCAGGTATTGGCAGATACCCACGGAAATGTGATACATCTGTTTGAACGGGAATGCAGCATTCAACGGCGCCATCAAAAAGTAGTGGAAGAAGCGCCTTCATCGGTGTTGAACTCAGAAAAGAGAGCCAAAATGGGTGAGGCAGCAGTCAAGGTGGCCAAAGCCTGTGATTATGTAGGCGCAGGAACGGTTGAGTTTTTATTGGATGCCAATCACGATTTTTATTTCCTGGAAATGAATACCCGATTGCAGGTTGAGCATCCCGTTACCGAGTTTATCACAGGGATCGATCTCGTGGAGCAACAAATCAAAATTGCAAACGGTGAGCAACTTTCCATGAAACAGGAAGATCTAAAAATAACCGGACACGCTCTGGAATTACGCGTATATGCCGAAGACGCATTGAATAATTTTATGCCCAGCGTGGGTACGTTGGAAGTCTATCGACCTCCAACAGGAACTCATATTCGAGTGGATGATGGTTTTGAAGAAGGAATGCGAGTTCCTATTCAATACGACCCTATGCTTTCAAAACTAGTCACGTATGGCAAAACAAGAAATGAAGCTATCCAATTAATGATCGACGCTATTTCTGATTTTGAAGTGGAAGGCGTACGCACCACGTTGCCGTTCGGAAAGTTTGTTTGTGAACATGAAGCCTTCCGAAGTGGTAATTTTAATACACACTTTGTAAAGGATTATTATTCTGCAGAAAAAATGAAAGCGTTGTTGGAAGCGGAAGCGAACATAGCTGCCCAGGTGGCATTGCAGCAGTATATAAAGGATATGGAACTGCTTAGGCTTCCCAAAAATTAATTGTAATTAAATTATGAGCGATACTACCAAAAAATTACAGGAACGGATTGCTGAAGCCCATAAAGGGGGAGGCGAAAAGAGGATAAAAAAGCAGCACGCTAAGAAGAAACTGACGGCGCGCGAACGGATTCAATATTTGTTGGATGAAGGTTCATTTGAAGAAATGGGGATTTTGGTGACACATCGAACGACCGATTTTGGGATGGACAAACAAATCTATTTTGGAGATGGAGTGGTCACGGGTTATGGAACCATTGGTGGCCGTTTGGTTTATATTTTCGCACAGGATTTTACGGTTTTTGGTGGTTCACTTTCCGAAACACATGCCGAAAAAATTTGTAAAGTCATGGACCACGCGGTTCGAGTAGGAGCTCCGTTGATTGGATTGAACGATTCGGGGGGTGCAAGAATTCAGGAAGGTGTTCGTTCGCTAGGGGGTTATGCAGATATATTTTATAGAAATGTTCAGGCCTCAGGAGTCATTCCGCAGATATCAGCCATCATGGGACCTTGCGCCGGTGGAGCCGTTTATTCACCTGCAATGACCGATTTTACGTTAATGGTACAAGACAGCAGTTATATGTTCGTTACTGGTCCCAATGTTGTGAAAACAGTCACCAATGAAACTGTGACTTCCGAAGAATTAGGGGGTGCCAGAACCCATGCTACTAAAAGTGGAGTCACACATTTTACAGCAAGCAATGACATTATTTGTATGGAACAGATAAAGAAATTGTTGAGCTATCTACCTCAAAACAATAGATCCACTGCCGAAAAACTGCCCTTTGAACCGGGAGATGAAATACGCGAACAACTGGAATCGATTGTTCCGGCGGTAACCACCAAGCCATACGACATGCATCATGTGATAGAAGGAATTATTGATATTGACTCCTTTTTTGAGGTTCATAAGGACTACGCAGATAATATCATTGTCGGTTTTGCGCGTCTGGGAGGAAGAAGTATCGGTATTGTGGCCAATCAGCCAATGAGTTTGGCAGGAGTATTGGATGTGAAAAGTTCAAAGAAAGCGGCACGCTTTACCCGTTTCTGTGATTGTTTTAATATTCCGTTATTAGTTCTGGTCGACGTACCCGGATTTTTACCGGGAACAGATCAGGAGTGGAATGGAATTATTTTGAACGGAGCAAAATTATTATATGCCTTAAGTGAAGCCACAGTGCCCCGAGTTACGGTGATAACCCGTAAAGCTTATGGTGGGGCTTATGACGTAATGAATAGCAAACACATTGGTGCCGATATGAATTTTGCCTGGCCAACGGCCGAAATTGCCGTGATGGGACCCAAGGGCGCCAGCGAGATCATTTTTAAGGACGAAATTACCGCTGCTACCGATCCGGAGTTGGAATTATCCAAAAAAGAAGCCGAATATGCGGAGAAATTCGCGAATCCCTTCAGAGCAGCTCGACGAGGATTTATTGATGAAGTAATCTTACCCAAGTATACGAGGCGAAAATTACTAAAAGCGTTTGCCATGCTGGAAACCAAAGAGGTTTCCAGACCTAAGAGAAAACACGGCAATATTCCATTGTAAACTTAATCAACTTCAGTTTGGAATACGGTAGCTTTTAGATGCCTCTTTTCAATTAATTCAGCATAAGATAATCGTCTAACCCGTTGGATTTAAAGCAAGCCGTGTCTCATAACTTTAGAAATATTAATAAATTATTATGAATAATTGATTTTACATTTGCCTATATTATTTTAGTTATCGACATACACTTTATGAAATTTATTACACCATTGATTACAGGGCTATTCGTTTTAATAGCTTCGACTAGTTTTTCCCAAAAATTGAGCAATGACTATTTGAAAGCGCAAATCGAAACCTATAAAAATGACTTGAGAGGGCCCTATCGGGATATTCGCTGGTTTTGTACCGACGGAAGCGTTCGTGAACCCAAAGACCCCTGCCCTGAAAAAATTGGCCCGGGATGGCAGCACGCCCGATACAAGCAGATCGTAGAGGATATTGGCAAGAAAAATCACCTGTATTTGGGTCAGATCCTGGCTTATACCAAATCGGAAGATCTCTGGGACTCCGGCAACCAAAATTCCCGCTTGAAACAATACCAACTGGGGAAATACCTCTTTGGAGTTGACAACGGTTGGATACTTGAAAAAGCACAATTTTACAGAGGTGCTATTCAATCGGAAGATGAAGAAGCCGCCGGCATCGATTTTTATAAATGGTTGCTCGCCAAGGACGAAGCGCTTCAGAAACAGTATTTTTTGATCCGGCAATCGCTCAAAGACGTTCCTCATAGCGAAGACGATAATCTGGCGCAATTGATGCGCAGTCAATCCAAGGTGATTAGCGATACCTACTCCCCATTTATGGACCTTCGTATTAAGATCCATGGCCAACCGGAAGCAGGAGATATTGTGAAGGTCAAAGCTTTTAAAGAGAAACAGGGAGCAAAGCTGTCCGCTAAGATCAGTACCCAATTGGACGAATTGCTCAACACCATGACGCAATTCTACACCCCAGTAGATATCAATTTGTTGTTTCAGAATAAAAAGACAGCTAAAAACACAACATTAGGAGCCACTATTGATCGCTACATCTCAAAAAACAATGCGGAGAAAGATCCCGCGAATTTGGTGCGTGAAACTTCCGAACTTCTGCTCACCATTCGAAAAGAACTCTCCAATACGAAAGGAACGCTCGCCCGACTTCAATTGCTGGATATTTCGTTGAAATTGGAAGAGATCATTTTCAAACAAGCTCCCCAATGGGAACCCGCAACGGTTGGAGAAATGCTTGACAAGATCTACTATTTGGGCATGGGAACTGCCGGAGCTGGCTATGTGGAGCTATGGGAATGGGAGGAACTTAAAAAGTCTCTTAAACCATCAACTGCCTCTTCAGCAAGTCTTGGAAATCTTACTGCTGTTCTGGAAACCGCACGGCGACAAGTAGAATGGAGTGCCTCTATGGTGAAAGCAAATTATCAGGATATTGTTGACCAATATACCGCTTTTGAACCCAAGGCATACGGTTTTATCGACGACCGAATTCGTGGCTCCATCGCACTGCATTTGGGTAAAAGTGTTGGAGAATTGGGCGATTTTATTGCTGAAGAATCCTCTCTGACCAATAAGGCACTTACGATTCCAAACCAAAGTACCATTCGTGGACTTAACCCGGGTTATGCTTATGGCGAATTGGTGGTTGTAGAAGGTTCTCCCGATGAAATTGAGGTTTCTTCAGAAAAAATATATGTGTTTGAACGTCCTCCCTCCGACTTAAAGCCCATCGCGGGTATAGCAACGGTTTCGGAAGGAAACATGGTCTCGCATGTGCAATTGTTGGCGCGAAATCTGGGTATCCCGAACGCAGCACTTTCCGACGAAAACCTAAAA
Organism: uncultured Flavobacteriaceae bacterium; assembly: GCA_963807685.1. Classification (GTDB taxonomy): domain Bacteria; phylum Bacteroidota; class Bacteroidia; order Flavobacteriales; family Flavobacteriaceae; genus Aureisphaera. The sequence goes on from CAWECU010000012.1 coordinate 31,281, forward strand.
AGTCTTAAAACATATGGCGGTAAAAAAGTGTTTTACGCCGTCTCCAATAAGGGCAATGTTATTTTGAAGTTGGAAGCCGATATGACTTCGGAAGAAGTAGCGCTTTTTGCCAAAAAGGAGCGCAAGGATGAAAAGATTGCCGTGCCGGTTGAAAAAATTAGATTGGACCAAACTACCGTATTGAATTTGAGAGATGTGGATGCAAATGATTCGGGAAATTTATGTGGACCGAAAGCTGCCAATCTGGGTCAGCTTAAAAAGATGTTTCCCGACAATGTAGTAGAAGGCCTGGTGATTCCCTTCGGAATTTTCCGGGAACATATGGACCAAAGCATGCCGGGTCAATCGGTATCTTACTGGAAATTTTTGAACGACATGTTTACCAAGGCCGAAAAAATGCGGTCGCAAAATGTCTCGGAAACTGAAGTTGAAAATTACCAACTTCAGGAGTTGGAAACCTTACGGTTTGCCATTAAAAAAATGCCCTTAAAACCTGATTTCGTTTCAGAAATGGAAAATAAATTTAAGAGCATTCTTGGTAAATCCATGGGTGAAATTCCTGTGTTTTTGCGTAGTGACACCAATATGGAAGACCTGAAAGATTTTACAGGAGCCGGCTTGAACCTTACCTTGTTCAATGTCACGGATCGCATGAAAATACTGGAAGGAATCAAAGATGTTTGGGCCTCCCCCTATACGGAACGCAGTTTTAAATGGCGGCAAAAATACCTTTCAAACCCTGAAAACGTGTTTCCGTCCATCCTCGTAATTCCAAGTGTTGACGTGGATTATAGTGGCGTTTTAATCACCAAAGGCATCAGTTCGGGGATGGGGAACGATCTTACGGTAGCGATTAGCCGTGGGGCCGGAGGCGCCGTGGACGGACAATCTGCCGAAACCTACCTACTACGTATGGACGAAAGCTACGAATTATTGGCGCCGGCTCGCGAACCGCTTTACAACAGTCTTCCCATTACGGGTGGAACTGCAAAAAAAGCGGCTACCTTTGAAGTTCGCATCCTAACCAAAGCGAATATCAAAGCCATTTGCGAACTTTCAGAAAAAATTCGGGAAACACTTCCAAAGGCGACAAATTCAGACTACGATGGAGCCTACGACGTGGAATTGGGCTTCAAAGACGGGAAATTGTGGTTGTTTCAGGTGCGTCCATTCGTAGAAAATAAAAAAGCGCTGAGCTCGGGTTATCTGGAATCCATTACCCCAACGGTTCAAACCATAAAAGAAATATCACTTTCAACAAAAATATAAAATGAAAAAAGTTACAATTTTATTACTCATTGTAGTGCTCTGCGGGGCATTTACCGCAGCATCCCTCTACCCCATCGACGGTTATGAGTACACAGGTATCAAACGTTTAAAACGCCTTGAATTGGTGAAAAGCGGAGAGATCAAAGATGGTACGCCCCTTCCTCCGGGAGCCCTCAAAGGGTATATGGACATTGAGTTGAACCTCGCCATGAAAAAAACCGATAGTGTAGGGCAATTTCTCGTCACCGATGCATCTTTTCAAGACGAGATCAATTCGCTCTTTCGTGGCCTGGATAAAAGCTATTCACTTACCGTGCTGGACATCACAGACCCGGAAAAGCCACGTTATGCTCATAGAAATGAAAAGGCGGGGTATCAACCGGGAAGTGTAGGTAAATTGGCTGTATTAATAGCCCTCTTTGATCAGTTGGAAAAAATATACCCCAACTCCTTCGAAGACCGCATCGCCTTATTAAAAAGTCGCTCGGTCAAATCGGGACCCTGGGGAATGACCGACGAACATACGGTTCCCATTTACAATATCGAAACCAGGAAACTGGTTAAGCGACAGGTGATCCCCAGCGATGTTTTTACACTCTTTGAATGGGCAGACCACATGATGTCTGTCAGCAATAATGGCGCGGCGAGTATCGTTTGGCGGGAAGCCCTTTTAATGGCCGCTTTTGGGGAGGCCTATCCCACACTCACTCAGGAACAGGCCGATGGCTATTTCAAGAATACACCCAAAATTGAAATCACCAATTTGGCCAATGATGTGGTGAATCTGCCACTTCGGGAATTGGGTATCACTCACGATGAATGGCGTTTGGGCAGCTTTTTTACCAGGGGAGCCAATCCCTATGTGAATTCCAAAGGAGGAAGTATTGGGTCGCCATTGGGATTGATGAAATTCTTAATTCAGCTGGAGCAGGGCAATGTGGTCGATGCGGCATCCAGCCTGGAAATGAAGCGGCTTATGTACATGACCGATCGCAGGATTCGCTATGCTAAATCCAGTAGTTTGAGCGACGCGGCTGTTTATTTTAAATCGGGAAGTTTGTACAAATGCGATCGCTCCAAAGGAGAAGGCTGCGGAAAATATATGGGAAATGTGACCAATTTTATGAACTCGGTCGCCATTGTGGAACATCCGGACAATCATTGCTATATGGTAGTATTGATGACTAATGTGCTTCGGAAAAATTCGGCCACCGATCATATGGTTTTAGCAGCGAGCATTGATAAGGTGATCCGGAAATAGGGGTATCTACTGGGAAATGATTGTTAAAACTTCGGCTGCCTTGTTTCGCACACGTTCGTTGGTGTCCTGTGCCGCCATTTGAACCAGGGGAACAAATTTGGAATTGCCGGTTTGTTCAATCAGGTATAAGACCGCCTGTTTCAGCTTGGCATCTTTTCTGTTGAGCAAGGCATGGTAACATTCCTCTTCGCTGTAGACCTTCAGATTTAATTTCTGAATAATTTCTTCCGAAGTAACATCTATCATAATAGATTCGGCAACGGGAATTAATTGTTTTTTGAGTTCTTTGTTCAGTATGTTGTCCAAAAACTCGATGGCATGCAATCGTTGTTCTTCTTTTCCATTCAGAATCGAATTCAAAATGGGATCCACATCGTTCGGGGGATATTTAATGCCTAAAAATCTGAAAATACGTTGCAATTGGCGGTCCAATCGTTGTTCCAGCAATTGGATCAATCCATTTCTTGCGAGTGTGACGGCCTCAGTTTCCGAAGCTTTATCTTTCCTTCTATACGCAATCACAATTTGCGAATGTATCACGGCCAGCGTATTTTGATACAGCTGACATTCATCGAGGATCTTATTCACCACCAAGGTCTCGTTCACTCGAAGGTGCGTGTGCTTCCATTTGAGTCGCTTGATCGCTTCTATGGCGACTATCCTTACAGAATGTTCGGTGCCGTCGGTAAGTTCGATCAAAGCATTCACGCTCTTTTGAGAAGCGAATTTTTCGATGATATTCACGGCGAAAGGTGCCTCATCGAGATCAATTTCCTCGGTTTTGATCTTTTGTGTGATCACCTCAATAATAGGACTCCCATAATTAAAAAGCCCCTGAATGGAATCTTTGCGAGTTTCTTTTCCCGATAAATGAAAAAGAATAGGATCGATAAATTGAGGATCCAGTGTTTTCGAGGCACTTTTAATAGCGGTGGGCAATACCAAGGGATTTGTTGCCCCCAGGTGAGTAGCCAATAGTGGATAAAAAGAAGCCATGCGCGCATTGCCTATGGCTTCCAGGCTAGCTAGTAATTTATTCAATTTTTCTTCTTCGGAAGTTAACTCGCCTGCTCTGTTCAAGGCTGCACTTATTTGTTGCTCCAGGTTAAATTGATTCTGTGAGAAGTGGTTGTTCCGAAGTTCCTGTGAGAGTCCTATCAGTGCGGCGTTAGAGATCGTAACATCCTCACTGTTCAAATATTTATTGAAAAGTTCCACCCGGTCATTTCTAAAGTTCTTCAGTAAATAACGGAAGGCCGATGTAGTCACCTGTTGATCGGGGTCGTGCACCATTTCTTCAATTTGAGACGAGAGATTCTCCGATTTCAGAAAATATAAATTTTCCAAAGCTAAAAGCCTAATCTTTGCCGAAGGATGCTCCAACAGACCCTTTACCGTGGTGAAAAAGCGTTCGTCCCTAACTTCCAACGTTTTTTCAAGCATGTGAATTACCTGAGATTCGGTTCCGTTACGAAGTACTCTTTTTACCGTATCCACTATGGAAGTAACCGGAATATCCTTCTTATCGATCTCGTCTTTTTTAACCAAATTGGGCGTCTCCATCAATTGTTTAAAAGAAACGATATAGGCGGCGCGTAAATGGTAGATAAAATACAGCCAGATAAAGATAAGCACGATGTTAATAATGCTAATATAGGTCGAGGAAATATCCAGCGCGTTGATAAAGAAGATGAGTATGAAGCCGGCAAGTCCGGTCGCCAAACTGTCCACAACGACATCTGTAAATGTCTTGGTTTTCTTTTTGGTTTCGATGGGGATGGGTATAGAAAGCAATTCGGTGGCCGCTTTGTTGACACTTTGCTTTAAGCTTCCATCCACCATTTTGATGAATATGATCACCCACAATTGTGGTATAAGTAAAAGCACAAAAGAACCGATCAACACTCCCGTTGGAAGCCAAAGCAGGGATTTACCCACCCCAAAAGTTCCCACGATCCTTCGTGTAAAAAAGAGTTGAATGAGCAAGGATATTACGCTGAGGGTAGAAAACCAAAATCCGAAAAAAGAAGCAAGCTCGTCGGGATCTTCAATAAATCTTGAGGCAAAATCGCTGAATTGATAATCCACCAGTTTTGCTATCAACACGCCAATACCTATCACGATGGCAATAAGGGAGAGCAATCGGGATTGTTTGATTAGTTTAAAAGCCGATTCCGATTTTGGGTCGGAACGCATGGAAACCTGGAATTTATTCAGGCTAACCACCTCATTCTTCCAAATATAGCGGGTAATAATCAAACAACCTATCAACAAGAATGCTGCGATAAAGAGTAAATTCTGTACTTGAATGAGATTTACCAACAGGGAAGTAAGATATCCCCCAAAAATCCCTCCGGCGATCGCACCGGCACCAATAAAACCAAAAACCCTCTTGGCCACCCGTACGTTGTACACCAGATTGGCCAGAATCCAAAACTGAGAAGCCGACAACAAGCCAAAAATCGCCACCCAAACATAAGGGATATAGAGTACCCAGCCCTTGGCAAGGTTAAAATTAAAACCCACACCGAACAGGATCAAACAGATCATCGAACCAATGAGGGTATTTTCAATGATCTTGTTCAGCGGGTATTTCTCCAACATTTTATTGTAAAAGAATGCTCCTATGACGGCCATGACAGCCGTAAATACATACCCCAGCGGTAAGGCGTCCGAAGTAAGTTCGGAAAGAAAAAGTGAATTGATCGTTGGCTTGATGATCAATAACACCGTGATTAATAAAAAAACATTCAACTGAAGCAATAAAGTTTTGGTTATCTCATCTTCCTTCAGTTGAAATAATAGTTTTAAGTACTTTCTAATCGAGCTGTTTATCATCAAATCGTTGGTAGGCCGTTATCAAATACAACCTTGGGCCACAGCTTGTAAATTTACATATAATCCTTTCTCGATTATGGCAAACGTCTAAATAAAAATTGAAATAAGAGGGCACTAAACCCTCTTACTTCAAAACTGTGTTTATCACTTGTAGCCGTCCGTATTAATTTTTCGAAATAGCGGTTCTCAGTTTTAAGACTCGCTCCACCGGTTTCACCAAATTTCGAATAATGGCTTCACCCTTCGTATCATCGATCAACGCGACCAATATGTAGCGTCTGTCGGGATCCTCGCCCCATACCAAAACCGAATCGGAGTGATAGTTTTTCCAGGAACCCGACTTTCGGAACAAGCGTGCATTGGGTGCTATTTTTTCCAAACTATTTACAAATTTGTGATGAATCTCCGGTCGTTCCATGATGTCCAGCATTTGCTTTGAACGTTTGTCGTTCACCAATCTTCCATGCGCAAGCAAATAATAGTACCGGCACACTTGAGTTACCGAAGCCGCATGGCTTAAGTTTTTGATAGGTTCGCGGTTGGTATCACCACCGCCACCATAACGCTTACCCACCCAGAGACCGCCACCGTGTTCTTCATCATAGAAATCGTATATGGGATCGGTCATGACCGCTTCGATCTTGTCATAGCCCACGCGATTGATCATTCGGGTAGCAGCTTTGTTGCTTGACTTACTTATCATAAGTCGCATGTCTTTTTTGACTTCTGCCGTTTCAACAAGTTCTCCTTTATCAATAGCATCCATGGAAGCCAGGAGAATCGCAATTTTCGGTAAACTGGCCGCATACATCATATGTGCCCCGTTGATACGTGCAAATTTCACCTGGTCAGGGTCGCTAAGGTCCACAACTCCCACCGACATTTTCTTTTGAGATATCAATCGTTTCCATTGGGGATTTGACATCAATTCCTTTTCAAGGCTTCGTTGTAAATCTGCATCCAAAAGCGTTCGCAACGGAACAATTTTTGTGTCCGATATCTGGATAGGTAACTCCCCCTGTGCCTGTACTATAGGTGCCAAACTCAAGATCATTAATAAAATAAACAGGTTTCTTTTCATCTTATATTTAATTGATTAAACCAAATCAAATGTACATAATTGCCAGACTCACTTATTGTTAAATTTTATGAGATGACAAAATAATTATTTCTGAACAAAAACGCCAGTATACCAGGCGAGATTCCTATATTTTAGTTAAAATTTGACTTTTCAGAGCAGCAATTTCTTCCAAATCTCAGAGGGAAGCACAAAAAGAATATCATTCCCGCATTTGCTGCCGAGTTAACATCCACTCTCTCACAAAAGGGTGGGCATAGGTCGTTCGTAATAAAAAGTGCTAATTAAAAGCTAAAGTGTTTAACTATGTTGAATATTCATTAAACATTTAGTATTTTTACACTTTAAAACAATCTACAATGGCAAAAAAGAAAATTAAAATAGACGACCTGATCTCCCTCTACATGGAACATCTCCTTGAACATGGGAGTCGACCCAACTCGGTGTTTATTTTTGCAAAGACCAACAACTTTGAGGAAGCGGCATTTTATCAATTCTTCGGAAATTTTGAGGCGTTGGAACAATCGATATTCCGTGCATTTTTTGACAATGCACACTCCATGCTGGAGAAGAGTGACGATTATCAATCGTATGACAACCGAAATAAGCTCTTAAGTTTCTACTTTACATTTTTTGAAATTCTTACGGCTAACAGAAGTTATGTAGTGCATGCCCTGGAATCGAACAAGAACCAGTTGAAAAATATGAAGTCACTTTCAGAGTTAAAAAAAGCATTCACAAGTTTTATCGATTCTTTAGAAATAGAAACCCTGGACGTAAAACAGGAGCAATTGGAGAAAATTCAGAAAAGATCGCTGCAGGAATCGGCCTGGCTGCAATTACTTATCACCATGAAATTTTGGTTGGATGATTCCTCCCCGTCTTTCGAAAAAACAGATATTTTCATTGAGAAATCGGTAAATACCAGTTTCGACCTGCTCGATACCACCCCCTTAAAAAGTATGATCGACTTTGGGAAATTCATATTCAAAGAAAAAATTCATATGTCCTAAATGAAGACCCTAGACAAAATTCCTACCTCAAAAATACAACGCGCTTCCAAGCTGGTCCAAACCGGGGCGAAAGTAGGCGTTAACTACCTCAAGTACTATGGTGACAAATTGGTTAAAACCGAAAGTGATGCCAAGGACCAACTCAATAAAAATAATGCCGAAGATATCTACGACGGACTCAAAAAGCTGAAAGGAAGTGCTTTGAAAGTGGCGCAGATGCTAAGTATGGAAAAAAGTATTTTACCCCAGGCTTATGTCGAAAAATTCTCGCTGGCTCAGTTTTCGGTTCCTCCCTTGTCACCGGCTCTGGTCGTAAAAACTTTTAAGAATTACTTTGGGAAACACCCAGGAGAAATTTTTGATAGTTTCAACACTACTTCGACCAATGCCGCCAGCATCGGACAGGTACATGAAGCGTATTTGGATGGGAAAAAACTAGCGGTTAAGATCCAATACCCGGGGGTAGCAGAAAGCATTAGTTCAGATTTGGCACTGGTAAAACCCATTGCCATTAAAATGTTCAATATAAAAGGCAAGGACTCCGATAAATACTTCAAAGAAGTCGAGCACAAATTGATTGAAGAGACCAATTATGTGTTGGAAGTGGAGCAAAGTAAGGCAGTTGTCGCAGCTTGCAAGCACATTCCCAATCTGGATTTTCCCAACTATTACGAAGACTATTCTACCGAACGCATAATCACCATGGACTGGAAACAAGGGGAACACTTGTCTGAATTTGTCGCGCACAATACAGACCAGGAACTTTCCAATAAAATTGGACAGGCACTTTGGGATTTCTATATGTATCAAATACACGTCCTGCGTAAAGTTCATGCCGATCCGCATCCCGGGAATTTCTTGGTCTCTGAGGAAGGCAAATTGGTGGCTCTGGATTTCGGATGTATGAAAGCGGTTCCTGAATCCTTTTACACCCCTTATTTTGAATTGGCGCAAAAGGAGGTGATCTCCAACCCCAAACTATTTACCGAGAAGTTGTATGAACTCGAAATTCTTCGGGAAGATGATTCACGCCAGGAGATCGTCTTTTTCACCGAAATGTTCCACGATTTACTGCATTTATTTACCCAGCCTTTTCATGCCGATGTATTCGACTTTTCCGATCCCGTTTTCTTTCAAAACATCAGTGAAATGGGAGAACGTTTCAGTAAAAGTACTGAATTGAGAAAAATGAACGGAAATAGAGGCTCCAAACATTTTATCTATATCAACCGTACCTTTTTCGGCTTGTACAATCTCATGTTTGATCTAAAGGCTAAAAATGTAGTGATTGATAATTTTAACACCTTGTAATAACTTAATGTTCGGTGAGCGGCTTTATCAAACCTTGATTTTTTAATCAATTACAATTCAACTAATTACAGTTTAATCGACAAATCGAGGCAATCCCGTTATATTATGTTAAATTTTGTTTAACATATATTGCGTATAGTTAAACGCTTTGTATCTTTAAAGCATGATATTGAACACCACCTATAAGAATGATGAATTCGCCAAGCGTATAAATGCACTTGTGGGGCCTCCTTTTTCATTTTTGCAGGCACTACGTTTGAAAGGAGTGGGATCGAAGCGGATGATCATTGAGGAAACATGTGCAAACTTTCAAGATTATTTAAATGTGGTATCCGATGTTACCTATGCAAATATCGAATTACGACCCAAGGGAATACTAGTGTTAATCAACAAAGGACTGAAAAATTTTACCTGGGCGATCCCTTACTATCAACTGGCATGGTTTAAAACCAATGGTGTGAGCATTCATGCCCAGGGGAGATTTATTCACTTCAGAAATAGTAAGACTTTGCGAGAAAACAAAAGGTTCTTTTATAAATTATTAAACGAGAAGATTAAATATGATCAACAACATAATCTTCTCGATTATGTCTAAACCTTGTCCACAAAAATATGCTAAGATAACAACGTCAACAATCACAAACGCTACTTTGCTTTACAATGAGTTCGTGAAGACAGCACTTTAAAAAGAATCTATGAAAACCGAACAACTTTTACTTAATGGAAACCATAATCACGAAGCCAACCAAGCACTTTTAGATACCATGGGAGACAGTCATGCGGGAACCGGTTTGGAAACGCCAATGAAACCTAATGCCTTCGCCTTGTCCAATAACGAGAAAAAAGCCAGGATCGCCTTGTTATTTGAAGAGATCATGGAGGTGCTGGGCATGGACCTCAACGATGACTCTTTGAAGGGAAGCCCTCAACGAGTCGCAAAGATGTACATTGATGAGATCTTTTCAGGACTGGATCCGGCCAATAAACCGGAGGTTACGCTTTTCGCCAACAAGTACCAATACAATCAGATGCTGGTGGAGAAGGACATTACGTTCTATTCGAACTGCGAGCATCATTTTGTTCCCATCTTCGGGAGAGCGCATGTAGCTTATATTTCATCTGGCAAAGTGATCGGTTTGTCAAAGCTGAATAGAATTGTGCAATACTATGCCAGACGGCCTCAAGTTCAGGAACGTCTCACCAATCAGATTGCCAACGAACTCAAACGTGTATTGGAAACCAAAGATGTAGCGGTTATTCTGGATGCCAAACACCTCTGTGTTTCTTCCAGAGGAATCAAAGACGAAACATCTTCAACAGTAACGGCCTTTTACGGTGGCCGCTTCAATTCTGCTGAAAAAATAGCAGAATTACAAAATTATATAAAGAATTAAGGTGACCCTGGTCCCAAAGATTATAAAAGCAAAAAAATCAAGATCGAAAAAATGAAACAAATAATAGTTGTAGGTGGTAGTAAAGGAATTGGTAAGGCCATCGTAGATGCTCTCATCGAAACGCACAAGGTTATCAACATAAGTCGAACGGCTCCCGACAGAACCCACCCCAATTTGACTCATTTTTCATGTGATGTAACTTCGGAAGAGCTTCCCGAAATTGACGCCGCCGACGGATTGGTCTATTGTCCTGGCAGCATTAATTTGAAACCCATTTCGCGTCTGAGTTTGGATGAATTCAGAGAAGACTTTGAAATCAATGTTTTAGGTGCCGTAAAGGCCATTCAAGCCTACTTGAATATCTTAAAAAAGGGAGATAACCCTTCCGTTGTCTTGTTTAGTACTGTGGCTGCAAAATTGGGAATGCCCTATCACGCCAGTATTGCAACGGCCAAATCGGGGGTTGAAGGCCTGGTGAAATCGCTGGGTGCCGAATTAGCTCCTACCCTTCGAATTAATGCCATTGCACCCACGGTAACCGATACCGATCTGGCCTCAAAACTGTTGCGTAATGAAAAGATGATCGAAAACATCACCGACCGACATCCCTTAAAAAGATTCCTGAACCCTGCGGAAGTTGCCGAAATGGCCTGTTTCCTATTATCGGAAAAAACTGCTTCCATCTCGGGACAGGTCTTCGAAATGGACTGCGGAATCGTAAGTTTTAAAATATAACCTATGAATCCCTTAAAACTCTTTGCCAGCACAATAGGAACATCCAACGGAAATGAGCCCGTTCAAAGCACGGCCTCGATCTACGATGTCAAAATCAATAGTTTACAGGGCAAGCCTATGAACTTAAACGATTTCCGAGGAAAGAAGCTACTCTTTGTGAATGTGGCCTCGAAATGTGGATTCACCTCTCAGTATAGGCAACTGCAAGAGCTGTACACCCGGTACAAAGATTCATTGGTTGTCATTGGTGTTCCCAGCAATCAGTTTGGTGGACAGGAGCCCGGATCGGCCAGTGAGATCGAAACTTTTTGTCAGGTCAACTATGGCGTTGACTTCCCGATCACTGAAAAAATTAACGTGAAAGGTAACGACCAACACGAACTCTATCAATGGCTGACCAAAAAAGCACTGAATGGACATCAAAATTCCTCGGTCAAGTGGAATTTTCAGAAATATCTGGTAGATGAAGAAGGAGTATGGATCGATTACTTTTTTTCCTCCACCAGTCCAAAAAGCTCAAAAATCATAAAATTCCTATAATTATGACTAGCATATTCAACAAAAAGTCCCGAATGGAAATTATTCAGAAAAAATACGAGATTTTGATGTCTCAATGGAATACTCTCTCGTCTGTAAACTGGGTGAATGGTGGAATCAAATTTGACGAAGCCGAGAAAGTGCTTCTTGAAATAGAGCAAATTCAGATTCCATAGTTCATTTCCAAAACGATTTCAGGTGTTGTAAAAAATAAAAAGCCCTGCCTTTTAAGGGCTGGGCTTTTTTATAAAAGGAGCTATTATTATTCTGCTGTTTCCTTTTTAACTTTGAAAGTATAACTTACACCTACCATGATCATGGAAGTGGTCATGTCGTACGAAACCTCGCTTCCAGGAATGGCTCCATAAGGTGGGAAATTTCCAATAAACATAGGATTTAACAGTGGACCCGATGTTTTCCCGGCACTCATACCATAATGATACACCCCATCGATCATAAAGCTATCACTTATTGGATAACTTAAACCCAATTGAAAGGCATTTTCGATAATTGCGGTTGCCGGAATATTGAAAAAGGCTACGTCGCTTTCGATAGGATTTGAACTATATGTATATCCTACACGTATAGGTAATTTCTCAACTCCTTTGTACTGTACCCCGGCGGAAATGATGTTCATATTTTTCCATCCGAATCCAGCAACAGAAGCTGTTGAAGTCCAACCAGTCTCTGAAAATCCATCGGTGTTTTCGTAATCCACTAATCGATAATCCAAGGCCAGATCAAAATCTCCTTTCGAATATCCCAACCCAAGGGAATAGATCGCCGGATAATCCATATTGAAATCGTTGGTATTTGTCATACCATTCAGATAAGTATTCTCGAGTTCGAAATCTCCGAAGCTTTGGGTCGTTTTATACGAAGCCCCTGCTTTAAAACCGGAACCGGAATCAAAGAATACACCTATTTGTGCGCCAAAACCCAAAGCCGATGCTGCATTCGTAGACGGATAACCAGCCAGGTTTGGATTTGCCGTAGGATTGGGCATTAATTCCAGACTCGCATAGTTGAAATTAGGTGTCACCCCCACAGAAAATTCATCTGATAATTCGTACGCCCATGTAAACCCAACTTGCAACAAAAGGTAATCGGACTCGATGCGTCCAAAGCCTCCCATACTTTGCGGTAAATTGATTGGGTTCGTCATGCTTTCTGGAAATGTAACTCCAAATCCACTGATTCCAAAAGCGGAAGCGCCAAAGGTATGTTTGCTGTCTTCCCTACCCCAAACCATGGCAAGTGCCGGCATTGGAGAGACACCCCGGTCGTCTTCCGTAGTTCCACTAAAGAAGTTGCCGGTGGGTTGTCCAAATTCGTCAAATTCGGGTACCGTTGAACTCAATTCCGGAGAAGAAAAGAACATCCCGATATCAAACTTTATAGTTTCAGTATCAAAAGTTGAAATCGCGGCAGGATTCCAGTGCAACGCACCCGAAATATCCAGAGGTTGCCCAGTTGACGCCCCTCCCATTGACATATTTACAGCACCTACACCTTGCATAATGTGTCCGGCCTGTGAAAAAGCGGCAACCGAAAATAGTAACACCCAAAAGTTTAAAAATAAATTTTTCATAACTGATTGCTTTATGGCAACAACTGAAGTTTTACCTGCGATAGAACAATGATTTGGACCGCAGTTGCTAGCCGATTATTGTGTCCTACCTTATGCAAATTTATCCTCAAACAGGGGATTGAGATATGACAATCGTCATGCTTTTCTCCAACTATTCTTACCGGCATGATCGCATGATTTATGTCATATTTTAAGAGAGGTACCCTTACTAATTTTACACTCTAATTACAACGCTTAAGCTGTAATGTCTTGTTAATTAAAATAATAACTTTATGAAAAATTTAGTCATACTGGGTGCTGGAACTTCGGGCACTATGATGGCAAATCATTTGATTTCGAAACTTTCGAAAAAGGAATGGAAAATCACCATTATCGATCAATATAAAACACATTATTACCAACCCGGATTTTTATTCCTGCCCTTCGACATTTATTCGAGCAAGCAGGTCAAAAAGAAAGGAGAAAAATTTATTCCGAAGGGAGTCAACTATCTTCAGAAGAAAATTGAACTTATTCAACCAGAAGCAAATACAGTACAACTTGAGGACGGAACGTCTTTAGCCTACGACATCTTGATTGTAGCTACCGGTACAAAGATCGCCCCCGAGGAGATTGAAGGTATGGATGGTCCTGAATGGCACAAAAGCATTTTCGACTTTTACACCTATGAAGGAGCCAAGGCCTTGCGTAATAAACTGCGCGAGTGGGAAGGCGGGAAATTGGTGGTTCACATTACTGAAATGCCCATAAAATGCCCTGTAGCTCCTTTGGAATTTGCGTTTTTAGCCGATTCCTATTTCAGAAATAAAGGAATGCGTGATAAAGTGGATATAACCTATGTCACGCCACTGGGAGGTGCATTTACCAAACCTAAAGCCACCAAGGCATTGCATTACCTTTTGGAAGAAAAAAACATTAAAGAAGTCACCGATTTTAATATTGAACGGGTCGATTACGAAAACAATAAAATTATTGACTACGGAGACACCGAAGTTGAATACGATCTCCTGGTAACCGTACCAACCAATATGGGAGATGCCCTTATTGAGCGTTCCGGAATGGGAGACGATCTTAACTTTATTCCTACCAACAAGGGATCTTTACAAACCCTTGCGCATGAAAATATTTTTGCCATTGGGGATGCTACCAATATACCAGCTTCAAAAGCGGGTTCAGTGGCTCACTTTGAGGCAGAGATCTTAACCGACAATATTCTTCGGTACATACATGGCGAACCCCTCATGGAAGAATTTGACGGACATGCCAACTGTTTTATCGAAACCGGCAATGGGAAAGCCTTGTTAATCGATTTCAACTATACCCATGAGCCTGTGGAGGGAACCTTTCCTTTCCCTGGGATTGGGCCCTTGAAATTGTTAAAGGAGAGTAGAACCAATCACATGGGTAAAATGGCGTTTCGATGGATCTACTGGAATATGTTGATCAAAGGGATACACATTCCGTTCGTGTCTGCCACAATGAGTACAAAAGGAAAACATTTTGAAGAAGTAAAATAAAACAATTTAAAATTTAATTAAGATGAAAAAAACTGTAGGACAATACGAAATTGATGTAAATGAAGAAGGTTACTTGGTAGAATTTAGTCAATGGAACAAAGAAGTTTGTGAAGGTTTGGCCAAAGAGCAAGAACTTTGTATGACTGACCGACATTGGGAGGTCATTGAGTATCTCCATGAAAAATATCGAAAAGAAGAACCTCTTTCCATCCGCGGAATCAAAAAATCTGGAGTGATCGATGTGAAGGAGTTCTATAGTCTCTTCCCCGGAGGACCACTTAAAAAGTCGACCTTGATCGCGGGAATACCCAAACCTAAGAGTTGTATTTAATCCAAAAAATTATCTGTTATGGCAAATACACAAGTTAAAAAAATGTTATTCATCCTATCAAAAGGAACCATTGAAAATGCCTATGCCGCCTTTGTAATGGCCAATGGTGCCCGAATGGAGGGAATAGAATCAGAAATATTTTTCACATTCTTCGGTTTGGAGGCCATTCAGAAGAAAAAACTAGAACACTTACGCGTGGCAACGGTAGGTAATCCCGCCATGCACATGCCAACCATGCTGGGAGGTCTACCCGGGGTGGAAGCTTTTGCTACTATGATGATGAAAAAAGAAATGGAAAAACTAGATATGCCGCCCATCGGTGAGTTTTTGGAAATTCTTTCCGATTCCGGTTGTAAGCTATGGGGCTGCAAACTGGCAATCGATATGTTCCATCTCGAAAGAGAAGATCTTATTGACGATTTGGACGGTATATTGACCATAGGCGATTTCTATAATCGTGCCGATCAGGACGGGACGCACCTCCTCTTTATTTGATCTACCCTTTATATCTGCAAAAAAAAAATGATCCGTTGTATCGGATCATTTTTTTTGTGTCAACTACTCTTTTAACAATAAAGCTTCCAATTTTTCTAATCTTTCTTCGAGCGTTGCTATTTTTTCGTTTTGAGTATTAATGAGTTCTTGCTGCTCTTTCACCGCATTAATTAATACAAAATCCATTGCACCGTAATCGACTCCTAAATAGGTTTCTTTTCTAGAACCATCCTGAGATTGGTACTCCCAGTTTTTTACCATAAACGGTGCTATTTTTTGCAATTCCTGGGCAATGGTTCCTACTCCGGTTTCATTGGGCATTTCTGCCACGCCATTATAAGTGAACCAGACGGGATCTATTTTTTGCAATAGTGCCAAGCCATCTGTAAAAGGACGAACATTTGTTTTTAATCTACCATCCGAAGCTACCGTCCATGCAGAAGATGCCGGTTTAGCGGCAGAGTTAGCGCCCAATTGCAATTGATAGGCAGGAGCGGCATTGCCAATTCCCAATCTGTAACTTATATAGGTTCTTCCACTTAAAAAGGCCGCATAAGCATTGGCGGAAGAGGTGGGTACGGTAGCATAAAAACCACTGTTAAATCCGCTGGAAACATTGGGAATATTTGCGATAAACCCGTATTTACTTGCATTGGCGGCGGTATTTATGTTGGAATACACTCCAATTTTATCCCCAGTTCCTGTTGAGATCATATCATTATAAACACCATAGTGTGTTCCGTTTCCGGTCCCGCTCAAATTATTAAATGCCCCATATTGAAAACCCGAACCATTCGCTAACATGAAATTTCGTGTTCCATAATGCACACCTGTCCCACTTCCGTTCAAGTAATTGTTAGTTCCATAATGTGTTCCATTACCGGTACCCGTTAAAATATGGTGGGCTCCAAAATTTTCGCCGGTTCCAGTTCCATTGATTTCGGTTTGAGTGCCAGTGCGGTTGCCGGCTCCAGCTCCTTGCAACAGGTTCAGCGCTCCAAACTGATATCCGCTACCATTAGCAATCAAGTGCGTCCGATATCCTATATGATCCCCGGTTCCGGCGCCAGTTAAGGTGGTATAATGTCCATAATGCCAGCCATTACCACTCCCTTGTAAAGTACTGTAACTTCCATATTGAGTTCCATCCCCATTTCCTGTAAACTGGTTGAAACTGCCGTGTTGGTTCCCACTTCCATTCGCGATCAAATTATTGAATGTTCCATAATGTGCTCCTGTACCAGTGCCATTAAGTGTAACAAAATGTCCATAATGAGAACCGTTACCTGTACCTAATAGCTCACTAAAACTGGCATAATGACTACCATTACCCGTACCGGTAATTTGATTGTAACTTCCGTGTTGATTTCCTGTGCCGTTTCCAACTAACCTGTTGTATCCACCATAATGTGCCCCTGTGCCGTTCCCATCCAACAGAGAATAGTTACCATAATGCAATCCATTTCCAACCCCCTGCAGTGTTGTAAAACTACCATAATGCGCACCGTCTCCAATGCCAAAAATTTCATTTAAAACCCCATGCTGATTCCCTGATCCGTTAGCAACCAGGGCATTTAGGGTACCATAATGTGCTCCTCCTCCACTACCATCCAATGAATTATAGGCTCCATAATGGAATCCGACTCCCGAACCCGATAAAACCGTGTAATTTCCATAACGGTTACCATTTCCGGTACCTTGCAGGACACTATAACTGCCATAATGAGTGCCGGCACCATTGGCCGCTAAATTGTTAAAGACACCCAAATGGTCACCATCACCGGCTCCGATAAAATAATTGTAGCTACCACGTTTCGTACTGTTGCTGTTGACCGACATATAATTTATCAGGCCGTTGTGAATTCCTGTACCGCTCCCGCTCAAAAAATTATACACACCAAAGTGTCCCCCATTTCCTGCACCGCTCACCTCATTGAAAGTTGCATATTGAATTCCCGTTCCATTGGCTACCAAAGTGTTACTCGAACCAATATGGTTTCCAGTACCATCACCGGTCAAAAAGGTATTGCTGCCGTAATGTATCCCGTTTCCAGATCCACTTATTTCGGTTCGAGTACCTGTTTGTGGCCCCGACCCATTGGCCAATAAGTAGTTTCGCGTTCCATAATGCGTTCCCGTTCCACTACCATTTAAATAGTTATTTGTTCCGTAATGTGTTCCATTACCAGAGCCAAGCAGTACATTGTGGGTTCCAAAATTTTCGCCATCCCCGGAGCCGGTTAATTCGTTATAATTTCCATTTTGATTTCCGCTTCCGCTACCCTGTAATTCCACCCTTGAGCCATAATGAATTCCACCACCGCTGCCACTCAATTGTGCAAAACTTCCATAATGTGCCCCGGATCCGCTCCCGGATAGCAAATTGTATGAACCGTATGTATTTCCGTTGCCAGGTCCCAACATCTCATGCAAACTACCCGCTTGGGCCCCCGTTCCATTCGCGGTGATTGAATTGTAATTTCCAAAATGGCTTCCTGTTCCACTACCTTGTAATCGGTTATATATACCATAGTGCACCCCATTTCCGGCACCTACAATTTCATTAAATACCCCATGCTGATTTCCTGTGCCATTGGCATCCAATTGGTTCCAAACACCATAGCGGGGTCCGGTTCCTACCCCTAATAGGTGGTTATATCCTCCAAAATGATCTCCGTTTCCAGTGCCATTAATTCGAGAGAAACTACCGTATTGGATACCCGATCCATTTCCTGACAGATAATTTGAATTACCAACTTGCGATCCGGTTCCATTTCCACTAAGTGCGTTTCTTACTCCGGTAATAATACCATTCCCATCACTGGTCATTTGATTAGAAACAGCAAATTGATTGTTATCACCGGTTGCATCTACCGTATTTTCAATCGCCATTTGTGGGAAGGTGGAAGTACCGCTTACAACATTTCTAATCCCCATAATCGCGCCCACCCCATTAGGAGAAGCCGTACTTATATTGCTTATATCTATGCTGATCTCATCGGTGTCTTGCTCAATGTCCAGTTTATAGTCTGCGTAGGTTTTTCCAATCCCTACATTTCCCATTCTGAACATCTCATCATTAATGTCATTGGGAGCTGTTGTAGTACCTACTTCGTACCAATCTTCGTCAGTACCACTCGTGCCTGTTAGGAATGTCCAGGTTGTAACGGCCTGATCCCAATAATAAAACCCTTTAGCCGGAGTTCCATTACCGGTGACAAAAACCAGCATCCCGTCCTGGTCAACTGTAGGTACCGTAATTGGAAAATCATCTATCCTGGGGATTAGAATTCCGTCATTATTATTTGGGGTTGCCATATTGCTCGCCGTAATGTCAAGTGTCGCCTTTGGGTCAGTATTGCTGATACCTACTTGGGCGAAAAGGTTGATGGACAAAAAAAGAGCAACTAAAAGTAAAACACGATTTTTCATAACTTTTTGGTTCAATTGTTATTTTCTAAAATGTAAGGTTCTCATCGCCATGTATTTATGAATTACTTTAAGACAATAACTCCCTCTTGCTAAGTGATTGACAACTTATCATAATCATAAATCATTCGATTGGATAAAGCTATGTATGCTAAGGCAGCAGTGATATAAGCATTGTAACAGAGGTTGTGACAAATGTAACAACCCTATTTATGCACTTTTAGAAGTAAAAAAATTGAGCGAATTAGGAAAGGGTTATGAGGGTATGCATTGAAATGCCTCTTTAAAAGATCAGGTAAAGTTAGAGGATGTGCAGAAGCCCTCAGTGCAAACCTGCCCGACGGCAGGCGGGTCTAAAATGAACGCGATGCGTTCACATTTTTTATTCCCTCAAGTTTAGCAGATTGAAATCTGCACACTTTCGGAAATAAAAAATGATCCAGCCATGCTGGATCATTTTAGGTTAAGTCGGGATGACAGGATTTGAACCTGCGACCACACGGCCCCCAGCCGTGTACGCTAACCGGACTGCGCCACATCCCGAATTCTGTACTCTAGCTCAATTTTTATAATCTTACGGTATCACATTCAATGGTATAACCTTGAAGTGGTGCAGCCTGTCCTGAGCTTGTCGAAGGGCCACATCCCGAATTATGTACTCTAGCTCAATTTTTATAATCTTACGGTATCACATTCAATGGTATAACCTTGAAGTGGTGCAGCCTGTCCTGAGCTTGTCGAAGGGCCACATCCCGAATTATGTAAAATTGCTCAAATTTCAAACTTTGATAGAGAACTCAAACTATCAGTAATCTTTAGGTGGGACAGCTTGTCCTGAGCTTGTCGAAGGGCCACATCCCGAAAATTTTAATTTCGAATTGCAAAAATAATGATTTTTCATACTCTGGCAAGCAAGAATCGATTATTTAAAATTGCAAGCCTATCAGCTGCCTCGTTTTTATTTAATTCCCTATTTTTAATAAAAATAAGACCTTGTGAAAAATAATTCAATTCTCCTCATTGCACTCAGCTGTTTTTTAATGGGCTGTGCTCAAAATAGGAAATCAGAGGATGTTACCCTTCAGTTTGAAACCAATCGCAATTACAAAGTTGAAACCGTCCTGAACAACCTCAGTAATCCCTGGGGAATGACCTGGCTTCCCGATGGGAGCATGCTCATTACCGAAAAGAAAGGGGAGCTTATCCATTTTAAAAATGGAACTAAAACCGAAATCGAGAATCTCCCAAATATTTATGTTCGTGGCCAGGGGGGGCTTTTGGACATCGCGCTACATCCCAAATATGCTGAAAACGGGTGGATATATATCACCCATGCCAGTGACGAAGGGGAAGGTGAAGGTGGGAACACCAAACTAATTCGAGCCAAATTGGACGGAAATCGTCTCACCAATATCGAAGATCTCTATAAAGCTGAACCCAATAGCAAACGGGGGCAACATTTCGGTTCTCGCATCGCATTTGATACTGAAGGTTTTCTGTATTTTTCGGTGGGGGATCGTGGCAACCGGGATGTGAATCCACAAGATATTACGCGGGACAATGGTAAAATTTATCGCCTTAACGACGATGGAACTATCCCAGCCGATAACCCTTTTACCAACGATCCAAACGCCAAAAAAGCAATTTTCTCCTATGGACATCGCAATCCGCAAGGAATGGCCAGGCACCCCAAGACAGGTAAAATTTGGATACATGAACACGGGCCTCAGGGAGGAGATGAGATCAATATCATTAAAAAAGGCGCCAATTTTGGTTGGCCAATTATTTCCTACGGAATTAATTACAGTGGCACAAAATTCACCGATGAGACCGCCCGCCCGGGCATGGAGCAACCTGTTTATTATTGGGTTCCTTCGATCGCACCCTGTGGAATGGACTTTGTAACCGGCAACAAATACCCCGAATGGGAAGGCCATTTACTGGTGGGATCCTTAAAATTCAATTACGTCGAATTGGTAAAACTCGACGGCGAACAAGTAATCGGGCGTGAAAAGATCGCAGAAGATATAGGACGCGTGCGCAATGTAAAAATGGGCCCCGATGGCTATGTTTATATCGCCATAGAAGGTGAGGGCATCGTTCGCCTGTTACCAGATTGAGTATTTTCAGTTGTAAACACTTATCCGCAAATCTATGATACAATCGCTGAGCATCGTTTTATTTATCGCACTATTACTTCCTTCGTGCACCTCCAATTCAGAAAAGAAAAAACAATACCACCAGGTACAAAACACAGCTTCCCTCCAAACCCAGAATGAATTGCAGCAAAGCATAGAACGCGGAAGCTATATTTACACCGATTTCTGTATCACTTGTCACTATCCGGATGGAAAGGGTCAGACAAATACCTTCCCTCCTTTGGCGGGTTCAGACTATTTGATGAACTATCGCACAGAAAGTATTCGCACCATAAAATACGGGCAGCAGGGTGAAATTTTAGTCAACGGAGTCACTTACAATAACGTGATGGATCCCCTTGGTCTGGAAGACGATGAAGTGGCCGATGTCATGAACTATATCATGAATTCCTGGGGGAATTCTCAAGACAAGATTGTGACCCCTGAAGAGGTTTCTGAAATCAAAAAATAGTCGTAAATGCCAATTTTTAGTTACTTGACTGTAATAGTTATTTTGGTTCTATCAGGTAGCTATAATAAAAAAAGGGCCGTTTTTAATTGCGGCCCTTTTCAGTACTTAGTTGAAACTCCTTAGAAACTAATCACAGATTCGAAAACGACTCCGTTAAATTTTCCTTCGTTAAAGATGTTTCCGGGAGCGAAACCGTCATAGGTCTGACTCACATATTCCAGCTTAGCTACTACGTTTTTGGTTATGAAAACACCAGCTCCTACATTAATTCTGTCGATAGTTACATCAAGGCCGGAACCCGCTTCCTCACCGCTTGCTGTATTATAACGGCCGCCTACATAGAAATTCTCGGTATTTCCAAATCGGTAAATGACTTCAACCATATATTGTGTCCAGTTACGGTTCTTTGGATTAAAGGTCATGTCTTCAAATTCAGAATCGGAACGACCACTGGTGAATTCAGCTAATCCAAAGATCTCTAACCCCTGATATTTCAAAAATGGGTTGATCATAATAGCCGTGATCTCATTTCGGAATCCCGGATCGTATCGTCCAGATCGGAAGTTGGATTTAGCACTAGCTTCAGCGTCTTCCAACACTAGATAATATCTGGATCCTGCCCGGTCTGCACCGTATAAATAAACACGACTGGCTTGGGCCGTATTATAAATGGAACCGGTTAAACGAAATCTCAGATCAGCGTTAATTTGTTTGTCATAACCTAGTTTACCTAAGAATGATGGAGAGGTAGTTTTAGGATTCGTAACTGCCTGGTTTAATTTACCATTGGATACACCCACCATGGCAATCCATCCATTTCTTCTATAGTACAGCTCTCCTCCTACTTCCGTAGTAAACGCATCAATAATGGTATTTCCTACAAAAGGATTGTAAAGTGCAGATGAATTATCAGATCTTCTAAAGTGCTGATCACCATAGTTGTTTTCCATATGACCAATTTTAACGGTCACATACTTCATCAATTCGCTTAGAGTTCCCTCTTGGATAAAATTCAGATTATCAATTTGAAGGTATCCTCCTTTTACATAGGGTTCCGGGTGGTGTCTTGAAGACAGATAGGTACGCAAGTGCATTCGCAATCCATCAGCCAAAGCGACGTCCAGATCCAGGTTTGCCGTCGCAAGGTTGAAATTATCGCCTATTTCAATTAACGGCAACTCCTCAAACCATGGGCTTCCGGTATCTTCGGTCATCACCCAACCGTTCTCGTGGTCGATTGCCTGAAATTGAAGGGCTGAAGAACCTCCAATGCGCACGGTAACACCGTCAAAAGCCTTGACCACCGAAGTGTCTTTCGGAGCCTCAAATACGTTTATACCATCCTTGCCAGGTTCTCGAAAATTATTCAAACTTCGCTTGTTCTGACCGTAAACCGTAAATACTCCAAATAAAAAACTTAATAATAGTAACGCTTTCAAATAATTTTTCATGATTTTAGATAGTTTAAATTAAATACAATGGTTATTTCGTTTCCTGTTTTAAGTGTTCCCAACAAGGCCTTAGGAGGTATAACATCAAAATCACTCATCTTGAGTGGTTTTTGACCCGTGATATGGATTTTATTTCCAACTTCATCAATATGTGCCTCAATCTTCACGGTATTCGTTTGGCCTGCTACGGTAAGTTGTCCCGAAAAGGTTGCGGTATAAGTTCCATTACCCGTCGAATTCATATTTTCAATGCTCTTAAACCGATAACTAATTTTTGGATGGTCTTCAAACTTCAGAGCAGCATGACACTTTTTATCCATTATTCTCTTTCCGCTCACCAGGCTTTTCACTGGAACCGACACATCAATACTTTGGATATTGATGGATTCGTCTGCGGTATCATAACGTTCAAAAGAACCATCGATAGATTCTGATACCATTTCCCAATCGTGTAAAGAAGAAGTTCCCTGTATTGTAAACTGAGAATTTCCTTTGTCCAAATGATACGCCAACAACACTTTATCTGAAGATGGCACCGCAACATCATTGGTCGATTGCGATAAATTCTGAGATGGTAACATTATTGGAGTGAACATTAAAATCAAACAAAAATTCGAAATTACTTTTTTCATGGTGATAAATTAAACTGTGTAACTTTTGATACAAAATTATGAACCATCTCAGACCTCAATAATGACTTTTCTCATATAAAACAGCTCCTAATTATGACTATTGTCATAGAATAAATTAATTGAATTTATAAGGAAAAACGTATTCATATAACTGAACTATAACTTTGAATTTTTCTTGAATAAATACAAATTGTTCGCCCCCGATGCAGACAAATAATCATACAATGCAGGGTGTGTAGGAAGAAATTAATGGATACTTTAACTAGAGCGATGCTAAAATTTGTATTAACCTAGCAACTCAATAACTTAATTCCTAACTTTGTTACAAAACCAACCCTATGCTCATTATTGGCATTGCAGGCGGAACCGGAAGTGGAAAAACAACCGTCGTTGACCAGATAATTAAAGAACTTCCTCCCGATGAAGTATGCGTTATCTCGCAGGATTCCTATTATAAGGACACCAGTGAGATGACCTACGAAGAGCGGGTTCTTATAAATTTTGATCATCCTCAGGCCATTGACTTCGACTTACTGGTCACTCACCTGAAGAACCTGCGCAAGGGACTATCTATCCATCAGCCGATCTACTCTTTTGTGGATCACAATCGTACCGGTAAAACTGTGATCACAGAACCTAAAAAGGTGATTATTGTAGAAGGAATTCTTATCTTGACCCACCCCGAGATTCGGGAAATGTTCGACGTGAAACTTTTTGTGCATGCCGATAGCGATGAACGTCTCATCCGAAGATTGAAACGCGATATGGCCGAGCGCGGACGTGACCTCAGCGAAGTAATAAACCGCTATCAAAACAATCTAAAACCTATGCACGACCAATTTATAGAGCCCACAAAGGAATTTGCAGATATCATCATTCCGACGAATCGACATAATACGGTTGCCGTCGCGCTTATTCGCAATATAATTCATCAAAATATATCTTAAATTACCGTTGTGAAAATTTCAGAGATCAAACAAAAAAAGTGGTTTAAGATTTTAAAAAGTAAGTACACCATCATTATCTTGCTCTTCCTAATCTGGATGATCTTTTTTGACACCAATTCCTATTTTATTCATAAAGAATTAAACGATGATGTAAATGCACTCGAAGAAACCAAGGAATTTTATCGCGATGAGATCGATAAGGATAAACTGTTTATCGAAAAAATGAAAGATAGCGACGAGGTCGAAAAATACGCCCGCGAAAAGTATTATTTAAAGAAAGAAAAAGAGGATATCTACATCATAGAACACGAAGACAGTATTAAATTGAAGGAAAAAGATGAGTAATTTCATGTTCGACGAATTTGACCCGGTTTCCGCCAAACAGTGGAAGCAAAAAATACAATTCGACCTGAAAGGGGCCGACTATAACGAAGCGCTCATTTGGCAAAGTTTGGAGGGTATTCATGTGAAACCCTTTTATCACAGCGACGATTTCAAGACCCCCTTCTCGCCTATTCCGGGACAACCTGAGCAATGGAATATTGGACAATCTATTTTTATAGATGATGAAACGGTGGCAAATAAATTGGCAATGAACGCCCTAAGTCGAGGCGCTGAGGTTATTTATTTTTCTTCGGAAAAGGAATTTGATATTGTTACGGTATTCAGGGCGTTTCAATTCGCAGACACGAAAATCTATTTCGACTTACAGTTTTTAGATGAGAATTTCCTGAAGCAGCTCATGACTTTTCTTTCTGAAAAAAAAGCGACTGTTTACTATAATATCGACCTGCTCGGAAACCTGGCGCGAACAGGAAACTGGTTCCACAATCAGAAAACCGATCACGAGATCCTGGAAAAATTGGCTTCCAAAAATGATTCAGAAAATATACTCAGCGTCGATTCGACAGTTTACCAAAATGCGGGAGCGAACAGGGTGCAACAACTGGCCTATGCCCTTTCCCACGCCAATGAATACTTAAATCATTTAGAGCCTAACGGAGTGATCACCTTCAAAGTGTCCATAGGCTCCAACTACTTCTTTGAAATTGCGAAACTTAGGGCTCTTCGCAGCTTATACGCCCTGCTGGCCCGTGAATACCGTGTTCCGGAACATTGCCACATCGTCGCGTTTCCCTCAAAACGAAATAAAACACTTTACGATTACAATCTCAATATGCTTCGTACCACCACCGAGTGTATGAGTGCTGCTCTGGGAGGAGCGAATACCATCTGCAACCTGCCTTATGATGGATTGTACCATAAAAGCAACGAATTTGGAGAACGCATCTCCCGCAATCAATTGCTTATTCTAAAAAATGAAAGTTACTTCGATTGGGTCTCCAACCCAGCGGACGGTAGCTATTATATAGAGAGTCTTACCCACGACCTGGCCGAAAAAGCCCTGGAACTTTTTAAGGATCTTGAAAAAAACGGCGGATTTCTTCAGCAGTTACAAGCGGGGACGCTTCAGAATAAAATAAAAGACAGTGCCCAAAAAGAACAACAGTTGTTCGATGACGGGAAACTCGTCCTGGTAGGCACCAATAAATACCAAAACAAAAATGACCGAATGAAGGATACACTCGAACTATATCCTTTTGTAAAAAAGAAGGTGCGTAAAACGGTCATCCCACCCATCATTGAAAGAAGGCTTTCTGAAGGTCTTGAACAAGAAAGACTAAGTCATGAGTAGAAAAGATTTACAACATTTGAATTTATTGGATCATGTCCCCTCGAGCGCCCGCCTGAACGGAACTGGCACGGCAGGCGAGAGGTCTTTGAGCACGAATACATCTACTCCAACAGCCGAGGATATTATCATAAAAAGTTCGTATTCAGAAAAAGATGTCAAAAATATCGAACACCTCAATTTTGCCGCGGGGATCGCACCCAATTTGCGTGGGCCGTATTCGACCATGTATGTGCGCAGGCCCTGGACCATTCGGCAATATGCGGGATTTTCAACAGCCGAGGACAGCAACGCATTTTACCGTCGCAATCTGGCCGGAGGTCAAAAAGGCTTATCGGTAGCCTTCGATCTGGCAACCCACCGGGGGTATGACAGCGATCACGAACGGGTAGTGGGCGATGTGGGGAAAGCCGGCGTTGCCATTGACAGCGTGGAAGACATGAAGATCTTGTTCGATCAAATTCCCTTGGACAAAATGAGTGTTTCCATGACGATGAACGGTGCTGTACTTCCTATCATGGCTTTTTATATTGTCGCTGCCGAGGAACAAGGCATCCCTCCCGAAAAGCTGGCAGGAACCATTCAGAATGATATTTTAAAAGAGTTCATGGTTCGGAATACGTACATCTATCCTCCAACGCCTTCGATGCGGATCGTTAGCGATATTTTTAAATTTGCTTCGGAAAAAATGCCGAAATTCAACTCCATCTCCATTTCGGGATACCATATGCAGGAAGCCGGAGCTACCTGTGATATCGAATTGGCCTATACCCTTGCCGATGGGCTGGAATACATTCGAACCGGGATTGCCGCCGGGATGGACATCGACAGTTTTGCACCTCGCCTTTCCTTCTTCTGGGGTATTGGAATGAACCATTTTATGGAAATTGCCAAAATGAGGGCAGCACGCATGCTTTGGGCAAAATTGGTGCGGCAATTCAATCCGAAGAATGAAAAATCCCTTTCACTACGAACCCATTGCCAGACCAGCGGCTGGAGCCTTACCGCTCAGGATCCTTTTAATAATGTCGCCCGAACCTGTATTGAGGCCTCGGCAGCAGTCTTTGGCGGCACCCAATCGCTACACACCAATGCTCTGGACGAGGCCATGGCGCTGCCTACCGATTTTTCGGCTCGAATTGCCCGTAATACGCAAATTTATTTGCAGGAAGAGACACAAATAACACGAACGGTCGATCCCTGGGCGGGAAGTTTCTATGTTGAAAATCTGACCCATGAGATCTCAAAAAAGGCTTGGGAACTTATAAAAGAAGTGGAAGAATTAGGAGGAATGACGAAAGCCATCGAAGCCGGAATTCCCAAATTGCGTATCGAAGAAGCCGCAGCTCGTAAACAGGCCCGAATCGATAGTGGTCAGGATATCATCGTAGGCGTGAATAAATATCGCCTCGAGAAAGAAGATCCGCTGCAAATTTTGGATGTGGACAATCAAAAAGTACGCTTAGGGCAAATTGAGCGCCTGGATCGAATCAAAGCCGAAAGAAATTCAGAAAAAGTAACCCAAAGTCTGGTAAAATTAACTCGCTGTGCTCAAACAGGTGAAGGAAATTTACTAGCTTTAGCCGTAGAAGCAGCGCGCGAAAGAGCCACACTGGGAGAGATTAGCGATGCTTTGGAAGTGGCCTTCGGAAGGTATAAGGCACAAATTAAATCATTTAGCGGCGTGTATAGCAAGGAAATTAAAAAAGACCCCTCGTTTGAAAAGGCGAGGCAATTGGCAGATCAATTTGCCGAATTGGAAGGCCGTCGTCCCCGAATTATGATCGCTAAAATGGGCCAGGATGGTCACGATCGCGGTGCCAAAGTGGTGGCCACCGGTTATGCAGATGTTGGCTTCGATGTAGACATTGGTCCCTTATTTCAAACCCCCGCCGAAGCAGCGCAGCAAGCCATTGAGAACGACGTTCATATTCTTGGGATTTCATCACTCGCAGCGGGGCACAAGACCCTGGTTCCTCAGGTAATCGAGGCAATGAAAAAATTAGGTCGCGACGACATCATGGTAATTGTGGGAGGTGTGATCCCGCCACAGGACTATCAATTTTTATTCGACGCCGGTGCTGTAGCGGTTTACGGACCAGGAACGAAGATTAGTGAGGCAGCCATCGAAATGCTGGAAATATTGATCGATTCTACTGAATAATCCTTTTGACGGTCGACCTTCCAAGGGTTAGAAAACGTTGAACTGGTTTCATTATTTCGGCAAAATGACTGCTCAATTTCCATAAGATCTGAAAAAACGAATGCAACATCCGAAAATTAGAATAACCAAAACCGAAATACTTTCCAATAATTGGTATACACTCAAAAAAGTAACTTACGACTACCAAAAAGAGAATGGCGAGTGGGAGTCTCAGGTGAGAGAGGCTTATGACAGAGGCAATGGTGCGACCATATTATTGTATAATGCTGAAAATCGCACAGTCATATTAACGCGGCAATTTCGATTACCTACCTTTATCAATGGCAATGAAAACGGGATGATGATCGAAGCCTGTGCAGGTTTGTTGGATGCCGATAATCCAGAAGACTGCATTAAAAAGGAAACCGAGGAAGAAACGGGCTATCTGGTCACTTCCGTGCAAAAAGTATTCGAAGCCTATATGTCACCTGGGGCGGTTACCGAAATAATATACTTCTTTGTTGCTGAATATACCCCCGAAATGAAAATAAGTGAAGGCGGCGGACTTGCAGCCGAGCAGGAGAATATAGAGGTATTGGAACTGGATTTTGAAGCAGCCCTCCGCATGGTGGCTACCGGGGAGATCAAGGATGCGAAAACAATACTCTTATTACAATACGCTCAAATTCACGGGCTGCTTGAAAAAAATTAAATCGGTCAATATTGAAGCATTATATCCTAAAAACTGATCGCCTTGGACTACGCAACTGGCTGCCCGAAGATGCCGCGCCATTTATCGAAATGTGTCAGGATGCGGAGGTTATGCAGCATTTCCCTGGTTTGCTTACTTCCGAAGAAACCCTTGCCCTAATCGGAAGACTTACCAAGCACTTTGAGAAATACGGATATACTTATTTTGCTGTGGATGTGCTGAAAACTGATGAGTTTATAGGCTTTACAGGACTCGCCAATCAAACCTGGAAGAGTGAGTTCACCCCCTGTGTGGATATGGGTTGGCGACTCAAACGCTCCGCCTGGGGTAAAGGCTATGCTACCGAAGCTGCCTCCGCATGTCTGGTCGCCGCAAACACTAAATTTGTGCTGGAAGAAGTGCTCGCCTTTGCCACAGATACCAATCTGGCGTCCGAAAATGTGATGAAAAAAATAGGGATGCAATTTATTGGCACCGTTCAGCATCCCGCCATCGTAGGTGACGACCGATTTGAGCATTGCGTGGTGTATAGAAGCCTGAAGACAACAGGTCGTCCCTAAACATAATTTAGTTCCTACCCAGTTTTAATCTTAAAAATTCTAACTTAAAACTCCAAAACAAATCAAAGATTCCCTCTCACTTTTAGTACTTTTACAAAAACAAACAGCACCATATGGATCTAAAGGCAAAAATGCTTCGTGACGATGCCCTTAAAGGGAAAACAATAGTAGTTACAGGTGGAGGCAGCGGACTGGGAAAAGCAATGACCACCTACTTTTTGGAGTTGGGAGCGAACGTCGTGATCACATCCCGAAATATAGAAAAGCTGCAAACGGTTAAAACCGAACTGGAGGCTCAAACCGGTGGAAAAGTACTACCCGTTCAATGCGATGTGCGGCATTACGACCAGGTGGAGGCTATGGTAAAAGCGTCGATCGATGCCTTCGGAAGTGTGGATGTGCTTTTAAATAACGCTGCCGGAAATTTTATTTCGCCAACCGAGCGTTTATCGGCCAATGCTTTTGATACTATTATCGATATTGTCTTAAAAGGAACCAAGAACTGTACACTTGCGTTTGGAAAACATTGGATTGCCCAAAAAGAAACCAATAAAGTAGTTTTAAATATAGTCACCACCTACGCCTGGACTGGCTCTTCCTATGTAGTTCCCAGTGCTACTGCCAAGGCAGGTGTGTTGGCCATGACACGATCTCTGGCTGTGGAATGGGCAAAATATGGGATGCGATTCAACGCGATTGCACCCGGACCCTTCCCTACCAAAGGTGCCTGGGACCGACTCCTTCCCGGCGATTTAAAAGAAAAATTTGATCTCGCCAAAAAAGTACCGCTCAAACGGGTTGGTGATCATCAGGAATTGGCCAATCTGGCGGCCTATTTGGTTTCAGACTTTTCTTCCTATGTCAATGGAGAAGTAATCACCATTGATGGGGGTGAATGGCTCAAAGGCGCGGGTCAATTCAATCTATTGGAAGATGTTCCGGAGGAAATGTGGGATATGCTCGAGGCGATGATACGGGCTAAGAAGAAATCTTGATGATTGTTTAGTTGTTGAGTCGTTGAGTCGTTGAGTCGTTGAGTCGTTGAGTCGTTGAGTCGTTTGATAGTACAATAAAATTATAGGTTTTGGGGTTAATAGGTAAACCCCACTTTTGAAATTTCTCAAAACGTTTTTTCATTTATTCATTGTCGTATTCCTTACGGCCGTCACCCAAATAGGTGGGATACTCTACTTGATCTCTATCTTGGTTTTCAGAAAAAAGAAGCCTTTCAAGTATCTTTTTTTCTTCGGAATTTACCTCGCATGCACCTTCTTTGTCGTGCCTAGTGTTGCCCCATTATTCGGAAGGGAGAAGATCGAAAATTCTGAAACGATCCAAGCCCGGTCGGTTTTCTACACATTGGCCAACCGGAATTACGTACGCCCCGAAATGAACGTCCTGCTCTCCCAAATTTCTTCCGAATTAATTCAGAAACAATTCAACGTAAAAATCGTGTATCTCGATGCGAACTTTCCATTCTTTGATGGCTTCCCCTTGCTACCTCATTTGAGCCATGACGATGGGAAAAAATTAGACATTTCTTTGGTGTATGAATTGGATGGGAATCTCACTCAGCAAAAACCATCGGTGAGTGGATATGGGGTGTTTGAAGGACCAAAACCTTTAGAATATAATCAAATTAAGAAATGTCTGGCACGAGGTAATTGGCAATATGATATGCAAAAGTATGTTACCTTAGGAACTATACATAAGGATTTACAGTTTTCAGAAAAAGGAACCAAAGCGTTGATACAATCCATTCTCAAACAACCAGCCCTTGGCAAAGTCTTTATCGAACCCCATTTGAAGTACAGATTGGAACTTTCCCATCCCAAAATTAGGTTTCATGGTTGTCAGGCTGTTCGACACGACGACCATATCCATATTCAGTTAAAATAATGTTATTCCTATCCTGATAGGTAACATTTATGACGTCAAATAGGTATCTTACAGTTACTTAACTATCAAATTCAAATTATGAGATCAATAAAAGGAGTACTTGCATTTCTGGCAATAGCCATCATTTCAATGCCGGGTTTCACACAACCCGATATTCAGAAAAAAAACAAAAAACTTGAGATTAGTAAGATTCCCATCGACCCTGACGTAAAAATTGGAGTACTCCCCAACGGACTCACCTATTACATTAAAAACAATGGTAAACCTGAAGATAAGCTGGAACTGCGCCTGGTGGTAAATGCAGGTTCTATACTCGAAAATGAGAATCAATTGGGACTGGCGCATTTCATGGAACACATGAACTTTAACGGGACCAAGAATTTTGAGAAAAACGATTTGGTCGACTATTTGCAAAGTATCGGCGTTAAATTTGGTGCCGACCTCAATGCGTATACCAGTTTTGATGAGACAGTATATATTTTACCCATTCCCAGTGATGATCCGACGAAACTGGAAAAAGGCTTTCAAATTTTGGAAGATTGGGCACATAATGCCAGTCTAACCGAAAAGGCCATCGATGATGAACGGGGCGTTGTACTGGAGGAATATAGGCTTGGTCTGGGACCCAATAAACGTATGATGCAGGAATACCTCCCGCTACTTATGAAAGGTTCCAAATATGCCGAAAGGCTACCTATTGGAACCAAGGAAATTCTGGAAAACTTCTCCTATGAAGATGTGCGCAGTTATTACAAAGACTGGTACCGGCCGGACCTAATGGCGGTAGTAGCCGTTGGAGATCTGGATGTCGCTACGGTGGAAGCAAAGATCAAAGAACATTTTGCAGGAATTGCCAAAGCCACTACCCCTCGGAAAAGAGAAAGTTTTAATCTTCCCAATCATTCGGAAACGCTTATCGCTATTACATCCGACAAGGAGGCGGCCTTTGCTCAGGTGCAAATTATGTACAAAGACAAGTTCGATGCTCCGTTGGTCGAAACCGTGGTCGACTACCGGGATCAATTGGTGAAAAGACTTTTTTCAACCATGATCAATAATCGTTTGAACGAGCTTAGAAATAGTCCCGCACCGCCTTTCGTATTTGGCTATTCTTACTATGGAGGGACCTTCGCCCGAACCAAGAACGCCTATCAAAGTTTCGCCACTGTGAGTGAAACCGGGCATTTAGAAGGTTTAAAGGCGCTGTTATATGAAAATGATCGGGTACGGCGTTACGGATTCCAGGCCGGCGAGTACGAACGTGCTAAGAAAGACATCATGGCCAATATGGAAAAATCGTATAACGACCGGGATAAGCAGGAAAGTAACCGACTTATTGGCGAATATGTTCGAAATTATCTCGATGCTGAACCCATTCCGGGTATAGCCTGGGAGTTTGAGACAACCACGCAGTTGCTTCCTACTATCGACCTTGCCGAAATTAACGAACTTATCACCCAATACATTCATGATGACAATAGAGTAATTATCTTAACGGGGCCAGAGAAAGAAGGATTGCCCAAGGTTACCAAAGCTGAGATCTTTGCTATGCTAAAGACTATTGAGAATGCAACTATAGAACCCTATGAGGACTTAGCTATTCGGGAAAGTCTTGTCGAAAATGTTCGGCCCGCCGGAAGCATTGTAAGAACAGTTATAAATGAAGCCCTTGATATAACTACCTTTGAATTGAGCAATGGAGCGACGGTCACCTACAAGAAAACCGATTTTAAGAATGACGAGGTCCTTTTCCAAGCTTTTAGCTACGGCGGAACCAATTTGTATTCAGATGAAGAATATATCACGACTACATTTGCCAACAACGGTATTCCTGACGCCGGAATCGGAGGATTGTCACAAAACGACCTCAACAAGATGATGAGTGGAAAAATTGTAAACGTTCGGCCTTATATCCAATTGGTAACCGAGGGATTCAGGGGTCAGGCGGCACCCAAGGATTTGGAAACCTTGTTTGAGCAGGTGTATTTATATTTTACTTCGGTCAATAAGGACGAAGAAGCTTACCAATCGTATCTCACAAAACAGAAAAGTTTTCTGGGTAATTTGATGGCAAATCCGCAATTCTATTTTTCAAATGAACTAGGAGCCTTCAGAAATGAAGGAAATCCAAGGTATACCGGCTTTCCGACAGTAGAAAAACTGGATCGCAGTGATTACGACCTCGCCTATAAAAAATTTAAAGAACGATTTGCAGATGCGGGCGATTTCCATTTTTATTTTGTGGGTAATGTCGATGAAGTGAAGTTAAAGGCATACGCTGAAAAATACCTTGCTTCCCTGCCCACCACGAAGTCGAACGAACCAATTATTCCAACCCAATTCAGAGAAAAGGACAGTTTTCGTAAAAAAGTGATCCGAAGAGGAAAAGACCCCAAGAGTATGGTCAATATTGTCTGGCGGGAGGATGACATTCCTTTTTCTTCCCAGAAAAAATTTCACGTAGATGCCCTGGGTGAGCTGCTAACTATCAAACTTATAGAAAAGCTGCGTGAGGAA
The DNA here is from genome assembly GCA_963807685.1 of uncultured Flavobacteriaceae bacterium. Lineage (GTDB taxonomy): Bacteria > Bacteroidota > Bacteroidia > Flavobacteriales > Flavobacteriaceae > Aureisphaera. The sequence continues at coordinate 65,244 of CAWECU010000012.1, forward strand.
GAAGGGGGAGTCTACGGTGTGGGTGCCTATGGAAACTTTAGAAAATTATCCTATCCGGGGGTTACCTTTACCATCTCTTTCCCTTGCGGACCTGAAAATGTAGATAAATTAATAGAAGCCGCCCTTGCAGAAGTCGAGAAGATCAAAAAAGACGGCCCCAGTGATAAAGACCTGTCCAAAGTGAAGGAGACGTATTTATTGGAGCACAAGGAAAACCTCAAGGAAAATCGATTTTGGCTGAACACCCTGGAAACCGCCGCAATGGAAAAAACCAATCCCGAAAAGGTACTCAAAATTGAAAAAGCGGTAGCGGAATTGACCAAAACGGACATTCAAAATGCGGCAAAGGAGTACTTGGATGAAAATTACCTACTCGGAATTTTACTCCCGGAGGAAGAGTAAACATTGGGGTGAAAAGAAATTATAAAGGGTCGATCCATTTGGTTTGGCCCTTTCATATGTTGTACTTCCGAAGAAATAACATTGTCGCTTACCCCTGTGGATTGGACAAAAGTTCATCCATTTCTCGGTCGTATATGTATAAATACAGCACGGCCATCATATCCCGGAAATCTTCAGAGGGATTGTAAGTCTCCAAAATGAGCTTATATTGATGATCAGCCTTTAATAATATGCCTTCTTCGCTAGAATACGATGGAACGTGTTTCAAGCCGACCTTGTCTGTATAATTCTCACAATGAAAGCTATAGACCGGCTCGTCTGCCGTAATATCGTATAACTGAAAAGTTTCAGCTCCGGGATGCAAGTGGGCTGCCATGGCGTGGATGGTCGTATCTTCTTGCAAATACAGCTGATAAGTGACTTCAAATTCGTAATGGATTTTCCCCTGGGGTAACTTCCAATGCGCCGATAAAGACACCCCGTCGGCTCCCGGGCCTGAATGATTTTTCAAATCGATGGGAGAACAGAGGTTGGGATCGTCACTTTTTGAGGCGTATGGATTTTCCAGATCGTAGGGCAATAGTAAAACCAAGCCTTTGGGACGTAATGGTTTCATGGGAGTGTTTCCCTTTGCCATTTTGAGATTGATATGATGTTTCACTTTAAAAAATGCATCATCGATATTGTGATTGAGCGTACGGGAGGCGATGACCAGGGCATCATCGGCCGCGATGGGAAAGCCAAAACCATTGGGGAAATTGAGTTCGTTGATCCCGTTTGATAGCGTCCCTAATCTGGGATATTGGGTATTGATTCGTTTGGGAAGATTCAGGTTTTTATAATGAATGGCATCGTGATAGTCAATATTGGTATGGCATAAAAAATCGTTGTTGTGCGTTTGGGTGCCTTCCTTAAATACTTCGGCCTTAAAGCCGGTGATCCATTGCACGTTTTGACCTCCTTCGTTTAAATGTAGATTGAGCACTGCCTGCGGGCCATCCATGGATTGGTAAATATTGTCGACCAGCAGATCGGGGGATTCCAGATGAACCATATCGTTCCCTTCTTCCACTTCCCAGTCGTGATCTATTATTCTGAAGGTATGCAGCAGTTTTGTTTTTACAATGGCCTTATGCCGATTGGACAGCTGGTAATACCAAATCGCTGTGCTTAGGCACCCTATTAAAAATAAGGAGCCTAACACTTTTTTATTGAAGAATTTTTTCAGTTTCATTTCCGAAGAAAAAGTGCTTTAAAATTACAACATAAATTCTAGTATTGACAACAGGGTAAAACAAATCCAATTGTTAGCTTAGTGTTAACAAAATAGATTTTCTATCCCCATAATTAATCGTATTTTTAACACTTAAAATCGCACAACTTGAATGGGTAAAATTATTGCTATTGCCAACCAAAAAGGAGGAGTAGGGAAAACCACGACATCGGTCAATCTGGCCGCTTCGCTGGGAGTTTTGGAAAAAAAAATTCTCTTGATCGACGCAGACCCTCAAGCCAACGCTACCTCGGGTCTTGGAGTGAATGTGGATGAGGTTGAGCTGGGAACCTATCAGGTGCTGGAGCATACGGTGGATGCCAAAGATGCCATCGTAGAAACCACTTCCCCCAATGTGCACATCATCCCTGCCCATATTGATCTTGTGGCGATCGAAATTGAACTAGTGGATAAGGAAAATCGGGAATCCATGCTTAAAAAGGCCATCTCACACCTAAAGGAAGATTACGATTATATTCTTATAGATTGTGCGCCTTCGCTGGGCTTGCTTACGCTAAACGCATTGACCGCGGCAGACAGTGTTTTAATTCCCATTCAATGCGAATATTTTGCCCTGGAAGGCTTGGGAAAATTACTGAATACCATTAAGAGCGTTCAGAAGATACACAACAAAGACCTCGATATTGAAGGACTCTTATTGACCATGTACGATTCGCGATTGCGCCTTTCAAACCAGGTGGTCGACGAAGTGAAAAAACACTTCGATGAGATGGTTTTCAAAACAATCATTCAACGAAATGTGCGTTTAAGTGAAGCTCCCAGTTACGGCGAGAGTATTATTAGTTATGACGCCGGTAGTAAAGGTGCCAATAATTACTTAAGTTTGGCAAACGAATTAATCGAGAAAAACGGCTAAGGATCAATGGCGAAAGCAACAAAAAAACAAGCCCTGGGTCGCGGACTTTCAGCATTGCTGAAGGATCCCGCCAATGATATAAAATCTGTTGAGGATAAGCATGCCGATAAGGTAGTGGGAAACATTGTGGAACTGGATTTGGGCACCATAGAAATGAATCCCTTCCAGCCCAGAACAAGTTTTAATGAAGAAACCCTCCGCGAATTGGCTTCTTCTATTAGAGAACTGGGGGTTATCCAACCCATCACCGTCCGGAAAATGGCGTTTAACCAATACCAATTAGTAAGCGGAGAGCGCCGTTTCAGGGCCTCCAAATTAATAGGTCTGCAGACGATTCCTGCCTACATTCGTATTGCCAACGACCAGGAATCTCTGGAAATGGCTTTGGTGGAAAACATCCAACGGCAGGATCTCGATCCCATTGAGATCGCACTCTCCTATCAACGTTTGATCGAAGAAATTAAGGTGACTCAGGAGGCTTTGAGTGACCGTGTTGGCAAGAACAGATCGACCGTTGCGAATTATCTGCGACTTCTTAAACTGGACCCCATTGTACAGACCGGGATGCGAGATGGTTTTATTTCCATGGGCCACGGACGTGCATTGATTAATGTTGAAAATCCCGAAGACCAGCTGGATATCTACGAAAAGATCCTGAGCAATTCTCTTTCAGTTCGTGAAACGGAGGCTTTGGTACGCAAGTACCGGGGACCTCAGGAAAAGGTAGCTCCTGTTAAAAAAACCATTCCGAATTTTGCGAAAAAAGGAGGCCGGGAACTAACCAATTTACTGGACACCAAAGTTTCGGTGACCGCAAGTAAAGCCGGGAAAGGAAAATTGGTGGTGCCCTTTAAGGACGAAGCAGACTTCCAACGTATTTTGAAGCTCATAAAAAGTGAAAAGTAAGCTTTTCCATATCCTGCTCTTCATAGGCGGATCCCTGTTGGCACAAACCACAGATTCACTTCTGGTAAAGAAGGAGCGGGCCATCGTGATACGCGATACCATTGCACCCCAGGAGGAATACGATCCTCTGGCACCTTCGAAGGCTGCATTTTATTCGGCGGTGGTACCGGGGTTGGGGCAGGCTTACAATAAAAAATACTGGAAGATCCCGATTGTCTATGCCGGAATTGGAACCGGAATATTTTTTTACAACCAGAACACCAAAGACTATAACCGCTTTCGGGATGCATACAAAAGACGATTGGCAGGTTTTGAAGATGACGAGTTCCAGGGAATTTCCACCGAACGACTTATCGACGCTCAACGAACGGCCAGCAGAAACCGGGACGTGAGTATCATTGTTTCGATCGCCTTTTATGTACTGAATATTATCGACGCCAATGTGGATGCTCACTTGAAGCAATACAATATAAGTGATGATCTGTCCTTGCTGCCCAATGTGAATATGGATGCACTGGACAAACAAGCCCGTTACGGTGTCTCTTTTACGATTAACCTGAAATGAAAATAGCACTTTTTGGTTACGGAAAAATGGGTAAGACCATTGAGCGCTTGGCCCTCGAAAAAGGCCACAGCATCGTTTATATTGCTTCCGCCGAAGGGCAGGAAGGTAATCTGAGCGATGCCGATGTCGCTATCGAGTTTTCCATTCCCGAATCGGCAGCAGAGAACATTAGCCGCTGTTTTGAGGAACACATACCCATAGTATGTGGCACCACAGGCTGGTTGGACCAATACGAGGCTATGCTAAAGTTATGTGAAAATCGTAACGGAAGCTTTATCTATGCGTCGAACTTCAGTGTTGGGGTAAACCTCTTTTTTAATTTGAATGAATATCTTGCTCAATTAATGAAACCATGGACAGCCTATGAAGCTTCTCTGGAAGAGATCCATCACACAGAGAAATTGGATGCCCCTAGTGGAACCGCTATATCACTTGCCGAAGGTATGTTGAAACATTCTGAAAAGAAACAGTGGACTCTAGATGGCAAATCCGTTGAAGATTTGAATATTTCAGCAAAAAGAATACCGAATGTAAAGGGAACGCATACCGTGAGCTACCGATCAAAAAATGATGAGATCACCATTGCGCACCATGCCCATACCCGCGACGGATTTGGAATGGGCGCTATACTCGCCGCCGAATGGCTGGTTGGCAAGAAAGGGGTTTTTACCATGAAAGATGTACTTGGAATTGATTATTAAAGTTTACGATTAAAGAGTTGAACAACTAAAAGAAGGCAGATTCCTTCAGAAAAACATAAAAGCATGACACTAACTGGTTGGTTACTAATTTTCCTCATTGTGCAGGTTATTCACTTTTTGGGAACCTGGAAAATGTATATAGCCGGGGGCCGAAAAGCGTGGGAAGCCGCAGTCCCAATTTATAACGCCGTGATCTTAATGAAGATCATCAACCGGCCCTGGTGGTGGGTCATCTTATTATTTGTCCCCATAGTTAATTTGATCATGATCCCTGTGGTTTGGGTGGAAACCCTGCGTAGTTTTGGATACAACTCGGCCAAAGACACCTTCCTGGGATTGTTCTCGCTCGGTTTTTACAACTACTATATCAATTATACACAAAGGCTGGAGCATGTAAAAGACAGAAGTCTTAAACCCAAAACATCGGCTGGAGAATGGACAAGTTCTATTTTATTTGCCATCGTTGCCGCAACGATCGTACATACCTATTTTATGCAACCGTTTACCATTCCCACTTCATCTCTGGAGAAAACATTGCTGGTGGGAGATTACCTGTTTGTGAGTAAAATACATTATGGTGCGCGAGTTCCCATGACCAGTATCGCATTGCCCATGCTGCACGACCGTATTCCGGGAACGGCGGCAAAGACCTATTACAGCGGTTTGGAATATCCTTATTTCCGACTTCCGGGATTTCAGGATATAAAACACAACGACATAGTTGTATTTAGCTGGCCGGTGGATGAATATGTGGATATTGGCCCACCTCCTACGGGATATATGTATAAACCCATTGATAAGAAATCGAACTACGTGAAACGTTGCGTGGCACTTCCGGGTGATTCATTGGAAATAAAAAATGGCTACGTGCATATTAACGGAACGAAAAACGACCTTCCGGATAGAGCGAAATTGATGTTTTATATGCGGGTTACTTCCAAAGAAACATTGAATCAGAACTTTGTCAATGAATTTGATATACAGGATTACTGGCGGTATTACAAGATTGAAAAAGATATTTGGGACGATCCCAGGATACAGAAATATTTAAACGAGCCAAACAGATCGTATCTGCATGAGTCTTCAAGAGATTCGTTAATGGTGGAAATCACCGGCCTTATTGGCGTAGATGATATTAAAAAACTAAAAATGCAGCCACTGCCGAACAAATTGAATGTAAATATCACCGAGGAGCAGGCAGCATGGATACGGGAATTACCAAGTACAGAATCGGTTGAGATATTTAATTTCCCGAAAGGAGACGACGATCTGTTTCCATTTAGTCCAAATTATCAATGGGAAGTAAATAACTATGGCCCCATCTATATTCCGAAGGCAGGAGCTACGGTGACCATTGATGCAGCGAGTATTCCTTTCTACGAACGCATTATTGAAACCTACGAAGGCAGTGAAATGGGCATTGAAAATACCATTACGCAGTCCGGTACCCAGGTACTATTGAACGGGAATCCTATCACTGAATATACCTTCCTCCAGGATTATTACTGGATGATGGGTGATAACCGAAATAACTCCCAAGATGCCCGAATGTGGGGATATGTTCCGTTCAACCACGTAGTTGGAAAGCCCGTTTTTGTATGGCTTAGCCTCGATGGAAGTAAATCATGGTTTAGTAAAATACGCTGGGACAGAATGTTCACAACGGTCGGCGGTAAGGGGGAACCAGTTTCATACTTTAAATACTTTTTAATTGTTTTGGGTGGATGGTTCCTATTTAGTTTTTTCAGAAAAAAGAAAAAAAAGGCTAAAAACTAATTCGAAAATTGAACTAAATCCAAACGTTTTGACGCGTAATTATAAGCTACTAATCTTTCTTGGCGTGTTGTTTATAGCCGTGATGGTATATGTAATGCGGGTGCAAAACTTGGCCAAATCGTATATTATGCCAACCACGGCCAACGAGCCTGGGCTTCGAGTGGGCGAACAGTATATCGCCTCCAGTCTGTACAATCTTGAAAAATTGGATTTTGTTGTGTTCGACCATGCCCATGAGCTATTTGGCGAAGGGAAGTGGGTCTTCCGACTCATGGCCGAGGCTGGGGACACCTTGCAAATAACCAATGGCGTTACCCACGTAAATGGTGAAAATATCGATCAAAATTTAGAGTTAAAACACGGCTATTTTATGAAGCCTGGAGAGTACGACGAGATCAAAAGCCTTCAGGACGTTAGCGATTCCTATCCAGTCGCATCCAACCTATATCTTGTGCACTTACCCGACTCATTTGCCAGAGAAAAGAATTTTGAATCCTTCAAAAAAGAGCCTGGCTACACAGATAGAACCATTGAAGAGCAATACGGTCACCCCTGGAATGCCGACGAATTTGGCCCTTACGTAATTCCGGAGGATCGGTTCTTTGTCATGGGCGACAACCGCCATAATGCTCAGGATTCAAGATTTATTGGGGTTATAAACGTCTCAAAAATAGTTGGCGTGATTAAAAACAAATAAACAACGTACTCTTTTGAATACCATCCTACTTCATCCAACTTATTTCCCATCCATCGTTCAAATGGCTGCGGTGGCTCAGTCGGAGAAGGTAGTGTTCGAAATACACGACAACTATCAAAAGCAAACCTACCGCAATCGCGCCTATATCGCACACGCCAACGGAAAATTACTGCTCAATGTACCGATAAAACATTCTGGGAAGGGACAGCGTCAACAAACCAAAGATGTCACGGTTGAAAACGCTTTTCCCTGGCAAAGCCAACATTGGAAATCACTCCAAACTGCCTACCGCACTTCTCCATTTTTCGAATATTACGAAGATGATCTCGTTTCGCTTTTCACTGTACCCGTCACCCATTTAATGGAACACAATCACACTATCTTTCATGGTTTGGGCGAGCTTTTGGGAATTGAAACCACCTTTGAAACCACTTCTGAATATCTTGAGAAACCACCCCAAAAAGACTTGAGATATCTCGCGAACGCCAAAAAGGGAAAGAAGTATTTATTAACTCCCTACACTCAGGTATTGGAAGCCCACCATGATTTTTTACCCAACCTTTCAGTATTGGATCTGCTTTTCAATGAAGGGCCCAATGCACTCGACTATCTAGAATCTCAACAAATAGAATTTTAAAAAGGGTTGAAGGATTGTGGAGTCGCCTATATGCTTCCGAAGAAATCAATTCAGATAACCCAGTTACCCAGCTTACCACCCAATTGTTGCGCTCACCGGATAATGGTCTGAAAATGATTCTTTCACATTGTTGAACTTCAACACATCAAAGTCCTTGCTCATCAATATGAAGTCAATCCGCATGGGGTAGGCAAAAAAGGAATAAGTGGTGCCAATACCATTCCCTTTTTCGAGAAAGCCGTCCTTCATTTCCCTTTTGAGTTCCCGATACGCATAGGAAAAGCTAGTGTTGTTAAAATCACCTGTAAGAAGAATTGGATGCTTTGTCTGTGCTTTATGCGCCAATATCCTGCCTATTTGCTCTTCCTGCTCGACAAAGGTTTCAGAAATGCGCTTTTTGATGCCATCGGTTCCCCGTTCCTGAAGGAAATCGACACTGGGCAATATGCCCACGGACTGTAAATGCAGGTTGTAGACTCGCACCGTATCACTGCCCACAACAGCGTCGGCATAGATCGTATTGTTATAAGAGTTTTCAAAATCGAATCCGCCCCGATCGATCAGAGGATATTTCGAAAAGATGGCGTGACCCAGTTTACTACCCGGTTTTTTGAAATGGATAAATTGATATGGATAATCGGGCATCTCCAGGGTATATTCAGCGTAGAACTCCTGAATACAGACAATATCGGGGTTTTCGGTTTTTAATAATTCTGAAAAACGTGCGGTAATTTCTTTTTCTGAAGTATTCTTTTCATAAGCATTGAACAGGCGTACATTGTATGAAAGTACCGAAAGTGTTTGTTTATATTTTGAAGTATCCCCTTCCGAAGAAATCTCAAAAAAGGGACTGAAATGAAAAAAAGCGATCAAAAGTACCGTAAAGGAAAAGAAGAACTTTTTCTTGAACCGAATTAACCAATACAGGGCGAACAGTAAATTGACCAGCAGTAAAGGGGAAACCGCCAGACTCAATAGCGAAAGCGTGGGAAATGATTTTGGTGGCAGATACGGGAGGACAAAAGACACCAATAACAACAAGGCTACGGCAAGATTCAGCCAATAAAAAAGTTTCCCCAAAAACCTGAGTATTATCAATTTGAAATGGTATTTATCGGTTAGTCGTTTTTACCTGCTTTGAACAGATAGTCCTTTTCGGCCTTGGTCAGGCTTTCATAGCCACTCTTGCCAATTTTATCCAAAATAGTGTCTACTTTTTTTTGATGGCCACTTTTGGATTCTTCGTGTTTAGAACGTTTCGTATTAGATTGTGTTGTCTTATTGCGATGGACTTTTTTGAAGGGTTTGGACTTTCGGGTTTTGAACAGATTGGCCACCCAATCCATAATATTTTCAAACCAGATACCAATGTCGTTCCCTTTCAGCAATTGTCGTGCATAGGTAAACCCAAATATACTTCCTCCCAAATGAGCCAGCAATCCACCGGCATTACCAGAGCTTGGCAATCGCACTAGATCCAATACTACGAAGAACACAGCAATATGCCATAGTTTGATGGTAAATCGGAAAATGCGCATCTCGGTGTTCGGTGCATAGGTAGCCATAAAAACCATAGCCGCCATGACTGCACCCGATGCCCCAATAAGGTAACCCCTGCTATTGGCAAATACCGGAAAGAGGTTGTAGCCCACCACAAATAGCAAACCGCCAAAAAGTGCTCCTAACAGATAGATGGTCAAAAATCGTTTCGCCGAAAACAGGTTGAGGACAATTTGCCCAAACCAATGGAGCCAGAGCATATTGAACAGGATATGAAAAAAATCGAAGTGTAAAAAACTATAGGTAAAAAAAGCCCAGGGTTGAAGCAGTATTTCTGAAAAATCATCGGGAAGGACAAACCATTTAGCAAGAATTCCCGGCTGTACCTGCATTACAAATGAAATAAGACGCACCCCAATGAACAATATAGCATTGATGACAATGAGCTTCATAACCACATTGGCCGTCTTAAATTGATATGTTAAACTATTTCCTGCCATGATTAATTCCAGCGACGGTCGTTAAAACTATTTTTCTTCCAGTAATAAGCCATGATAAAACCAAACAAGGCTCCTCCAATATGCGCCCAGTTGGCAATATTCTGCCCGAACACTGAAAAACCGGTAAGCCCGCTAAACAGATCCAGCAGTAATAAGGCCGGAATAAAATACTTTGCCTTGATAGGAATGGGCAAAAATATGAGCATCAATTCGGTATTGGGGTACATCAAACCAAAGGCCACCAACACCCCATAGATCGCCCCGGAGGCTCCTACCGCCGGAGTATGAAACGTATCAAAGGGTTCGGTTCCCCAGTTGTTACCATTCTGTAAATAGTTGATCACACTATCATATGTCATTCCCCCATCCAGCATGGCATCCAGCCCTGCGTTGAATTGATAATAACTCACCAGGGAATGAATTAAAGCCGCCCCAAGTCCTGCTGAAAAATAAAAGAACAAAAATTTGTTTCGACCCCATTGCGCTTCCAAGGGAGAACCGAACATATACAGACCAAACATATTGAATAAAATATGTCCAATCCCTCCATGCATAAACATATGTGTGAGGGGTTGCCAATATTCAAAATTCGGATTTTCAAAATAGTAGAGTGAAAACCATTCATATGCCTTAGGACTAATCTGCGATCCTATAAAAAAGATGACATTAATGATGATAAGGTGCTTTACCGTATTCGTTATTCTTCCCATTTACATAAATTTTTTATCAAAGTCTGACGCTTCCAGGGTGACCAAAACTGGCCGGTTGTCTGGAGAAACACTGGGTTCTTTACATGCGAACAACTGATCTATCAAATGTTCCTGTGCTTCTTTTTGCATGGCAGTTCCACTTTTGATGGCCAGACTTTTTGCCAACGATTTTGCGAGCACATCATTTTGACTGAATCCAGCATCCGGTACTTCATGCTCCATATCACTAATGAGGTTTTCGAGAATTCCTTCCACACTGCTTTCCAAAACCCCGGCGGGTACTCCGTCTATATCAATCGTATCATTTTCCAAGGCCGAAAAAACAAAACCGGTATGTTCCAATTGTTCCTTGATGGATTGCAAAAGTGTCACCTTTGGCTTTGAAAATTCAAAATGCAATGGGAATAGCAATTGCTGACTCACGGCTTCCTTCACTGTCATATTTTTCAAAAGTTCTTCATACAAGATACGTTGATGCGCCAGATTTTGGTGAATGACCATCATCCCACTCTTGATGGCGCTCACAATATATTTATTTTGGATCTGAAAGGTACTATTCCCAGAGGCATGTTCCGTTTCAGGAAACAAACCACCACTCAACTCGTCACTATCCATTTCTACCTCGATCCCATCCAAAGCCTTCCCGCTTTCCCGAATGCCGGTGTATAAAGCCTCCCAGGAACCGGCATTCCCGTAGCTGCCCGATAAACCCTGCGCCCAGCCTATTTTCTTCCCCGGCTTTGGGTTTGCTGGATCGTGAAAAGGATTAAAACTACGATCGACCTCAATGGTAGGAGCTACTGGAAACTTTTTACTATAATCATAGGGTGTTTCAAAGCTCTTGTCTTTATTAAAATCCAGAACCGGAGCAATACTAAACTGCCCTAAACTATGCTTAATAGTTGCGCGCAGCATGGCATAAATGGTATGCTCATCCTCAAACTTCACTTCCGTTTTGGTGGGGTGAATGTTGATATCGATAGATTTTGGATCCACTTCCAAAAACAGGAAATATCCCGGATGTGTTCTTTCGTTAATAAGCCCCTCAAAAGCGGCACTTACCGCATGGTGCAAATAGGGACTTTTAATAAAGCGATCGTTCACAAAAAAGAACTGTTCTCCCCTGCTTTTCTTGGCGAAAGAGGGTTTTAATACAAAACCACTCACCTTCACTACATCGGTTTCCTCGGCAACAGGAACCAGTTTTTCATTCATCTTACTTCCGAAGATATTCACAATGCGTTGTCTCAAATTACTGGGTGGAAGGTTGAATACATCGCTTCCGTTGTGTACCATTGTAAAGCCTATCTGAGGGTGTGCTAAAGCTACGCGGTGGAATTCGTCAATAATATGACGTGTCTCGACAGAATTGCTCTTTAAGAAATTACGCCGGGCCGGAATATTGTAAAATAGATTTTTTACTGAAATAGTAGTTCCTTTGGGAATTACCGAAGCTTCCTGACTGGTGACCTTGCTCCCTTCAATGGTGATTTTTGTACCAATTTCTGAAGTTGCCGTATTGCTCTTTAATTCCACATGGGCGATCGCGGCAATAGATGCCAACGCCTCTCCCCGGAATCCTTTGGTATGCAGATTGAACAGATCTTCGGCTGTTTTAATTTTGGAAGTAGCATGCCGCTCAAAAGAAAGGCGGGTATCGGTTTCACTCATTCCCTTGCCGTTATCGACCACCTGTATCAAGGTTTTTCCGGCATCTTTCAGGACCACGTCCACCTGGGTCGCATCGGCGTCAATGGCATTTTCCAGCAATTCCTTCACCACCGATGCCGGACGCTGTACCACCTCTCCGGCTGCGATTTGGTTGGCAACGTGATCGGGTAATAACTGAATGATATCTGCCATTTACAAGGCTTGGGTAAATATGGTTAAATCGAAGTCAATAATAAATAGAAATAATAAAACCAGCACTGAAACAATGATGAAAATGGTAATTTGGGTGCGCCGGTTCGAGCCTTCCCGAAAGTCCTGCATGGCCTGACCCCATTTGCGCTTCAATCCTCCCGAATGTCCCACCGTCTTTCGGAATTTATCGAATTTGTGCTCCATTCCAAACGGGCTACCCTCTTTATCATTATTGTAATACCGAGGCGAGTAGCCGTATTTCTTGTTCTTTCGTGTTTTTAATAGTCCCATAATCTTCAATTTCAAAGTTACTCAAAATCAAAAACAATGCCGTGCTGCAAGGGTTAAAAATTGTTAACACTTCGAGGGCGAATTTAGGATAAAATAGAACTAGAATTTAGCGTCCTTGCGAAGTTGTGCCATTTTTATGGCCGCGATGGCAGCTTCAGTGCCTTTGTTGCCGTGTTTTCCACCACTGCGATCGATGGATTGCTGAAGATTATTATCGGTGAGCACACAAAAAATTACGGGAATCTCTCCATGTACGTTCAGCTCTTTGATTCCCTGGGCCACGGCTTCACAAACGTAATCGAAATGCTTGGTTTCCCCTTGAATAACGCTTCCAATGGCAATAATAGCATCCAGCATATCAAAACTTTGAGCCATTTTTTTACAGCCGTAGATCAATTCAAAACTACCGGGGACGTTCCATCTCACGATATTTTCTTTGATCCCGCCACAATCCAAAATGGCATCGAAGGCTCCCTGAAACATGCCTTGAGTGATTTGTGGATTCCATTCAGAAACAACAATCCCAAACCGAAAATCTTTCGCATTTGGGATTGTAGCTTTATCGTAGGTCGATAAATTTTTGTTTGAAGTTGCCATTTTATTGCATGGCCTCAGCCTGTCCTTTATAAACTTTCGCTTTAGTAATTTCCAAAGACTCTTCAAAGTCTTCGGTAATACGGGTGAAATATTTCAAGGCATCGGCACTTTTACCCAATTCCAACGCCGTGATTCCTGCCTTCAGTAAAAAGCGAGGCGTTGTTACGTCATTGGTGCGCATCGTAGCCGCTTCCACGTAATATTTGAGTGCTTCTTCTTTTTGGTTTAACTGAATAAATGCATCACCTATCGCACCCTTAGCTTCGGGACCGGTAAATTGGTCACTACCCTTGTATTTATCAAGATAATTTATCGCCTCCTGATATTTATTGATATTGAGGTACGACATTCCGGCATAGAAGTTTGCCAAATTGCCAGCGGCAGTACCGCTGTATTTATCAGCTATATCGATAAAGCCGTATTTCCCGGCTCTTCCGTTCAAAGCGAGGTTGTAAATGGAGTCCTTTCCTTCGGGGGCATTCAATGCCTCATTATAGAAAGTTTGCGCCAGAAACATTTCGTTGGTCGCATCGGCCTGTTTCGGCTCAATGTAGAATTTTTGATACAAAATGTATCCGATCACACAAAGTGCAACCACGGCGACCAATCCAAAGATCAATTTTTGGTTTTTTTCAACCCATGCTTCGGTCTTGGAAGCTCCTTCATCTAACGTCTTAAAGACCTCGGCGGTTGCACTACCTTCCTCCAGTATAGTATCCTTTTCCGCTTTCGTTTTCGGTTTATATCCTCTTTTCTTGTAGGTTGCCATATTCAATGGTTTAATGAAGCGCAAAAATAAAATTTTTATTACAATTTTAAAGGGAAAAATCAATAATTTGCGCAAGCTTGTTTTCTTGGACATTTCAGAAATAATCCACACAAATAGCAAAGGTAACCTATTCAAAACGATGATTTTACATAAATTATCCCTACTCAACTATAAAAATTTTGAATCGCATGAATTTGAGTTCGATTCAAAAATCAACTGTTTTGTCGGAAATAACGGGGTAGGAAAGACCAATGCACTGGATGCGATTTACCATTTATCCTTCGGAAAAAGCTACTTCAACCCCATTACCTCTCAAAATATCAAACACCATGAAGATTTCTTTGTCGTGGAGGGTACCTATGAAAAGAACGAACGCACCGAAAAGATTGTCGTAAGCGCCAAACGCGGGCAAAAAAAGATCATCAAAAGGAATGGAAAGATCTACGAGAAGTTGAGCGAACACATAGGGTTTTTACCTTTGGTGATCATCTCCCCTTCAGACCGGGATCTCATTATAGAAGGCAGTGATACCCGCCGGAAATTTATCGACGGAGTGATCTCCCAGGGTGATGCGGGTTATTTGCAAACACTTCTTACTTACAACAAGGTGTTGATCCAACGAAACTCCCTGCTGAAGTACTTCATTGTAAACAACACTTTCAATCAGGACACATTGGATATTTACAACGCGCAATTGCACGAGTTGGGCCATATCATTTATGAAAAAAGGGTAGCGTTTTTAAAGGAATTCATCCCCATTTTCCAGAGCCGATATGAAGTGATAAGTAACGGAAAGGAACCGGTGAATTTGGTTTATAAGAGTCAGTTGGAAGCAAGGGAACTTCTCACGCTTTTAACCGAAAACATAGGGAAAGACCGTATGACACAGTACACCAATTATGGAGTTCACAAAGATGATCTGGGATTTGAAATAGACGAACATCCCATTAAAAAATTTGGGTCGCAGGGCCAACAGAAATCGTTTTTGATCGCCCTCAAACTGGCTCAATTCGATTTCATCAAAGCCCTTGGCAAGGTAAACCCCTTATTGCTACTCGATGATATTTTTGATAAATTGGACGAGGATCGAGTGGCTCAAATCATTACCTTAGTGGATCAGGAAAATTTTGGGCAATTGTTCATTACCGACACCCACGCTCATCGAACTGAAGCTGTTGTAAAGAAGGTGAGCCAAACGTATAAGATGTTTCGATTATAATAGTGAGTAGTGAGTGGTTCTTGATTCTTGGCTCTTAGCTCTTGGCTCTTGATTCTTGATTCTTGATTCTTGATTCTTGATTCTTGATTCTAAAAAAACAACTCGCAAATGACCGATTTTTACAACAAAGAAACTAAAGCTCAACATTCAAATGAAATCACAGTACTAT
Organism: uncultured Flavobacteriaceae bacterium; assembly: GCA_963807685.1. Classification (GTDB taxonomy): domain Bacteria; phylum Bacteroidota; class Bacteroidia; order Flavobacteriales; family Flavobacteriaceae; genus Aureisphaera. The sequence goes on from CAWECU010000012.1 coordinate 80,696, forward strand.
TACCTCTTAATTGCACTTGTCTGTAGTTCGTGTGTGGATAAAGATCCCAGGGATCAAATTCAGTATATTGATGGATATTGGGAGATCAAACAGGTGGAAATGCCCGATGGAAGTATGCGCGAATTTACCATCAACACCTCCGTTGACTATATTGAAGTGAAAGGCGATAGTGGTGTACGAAAAAAGCTGATGCCCCAATTCGATGGTAGCTATAAAGAATTCCCGACCGTTGAAAAATTTACATTCGTCGCACGCAATGACAGTCTATTAATGTACTATAAAACACCCTTCGCCAACTGGATGGAAACGGTTATCGAGGCCACGGACAGTATTTTAATTGTTGAAAACAAAGACCGCAAGGCCTATGTGTATAAGCGATTTAAAAATTTGGAACTCAATTAACTATCAGATATAAAAAATGGCAAAACGCAGAGCCGAACATAGTTCTATTGGAGACGTCTTAAAAGATTTTATCTCCTCACGCCGAAAGCTCGAAAAAGGCTTGAACAAAGTGTCGGCCCAGGAAGCATGGCATACAGTAATGGGGGAGGCAATTTCGAAATATACCACTCAGGTACTATTGGAACGGGATACCCTGTATGTGCAGCTAAGCTCGTCGGTTTTACGGGAAGAATTGAGCTATGGAAAGGAAAAGATCCTCAAATTATTAAATGAAGAACTGGGGAAAGAACTATTGAAAAAGCTGGTATTGAGATAAAAAAAGCCACTCTTCCTGAGTGGCTCCTTCATTTGTAAAAGTTTTATTTTTAGAATATCTCTTTTCCGGCGAAGTGAAACTGACTTTCAATTTCGGCGTTCTCATCGCTATCACTTCCGTGAACGGCGTTTTCACCAATGGAAGCAGCGTATAACTTTCGAATGGTTCCTTCGGCAGCTTCGGCCGGGTTGGTAGCACCAATTAACGTACGGAAATCGTCCACAGCATTATCTTTTTCAAGAACCGCGGCTACAATAGGACCACGCGTCATATATTCGACCAATTCCCCAAAGAAAGGACGTTCGTTGTGAACGGCGTAAAAAGCTTCGGCCTCTGCCTTGGTCATTTGTGTCAATCGCATGGCAGCAATTCTAAATCCCGCGCCTGTTATTTTTTCTAATATCGGTCCCACGTTTCCTTTTTCTACGCTATCCGGCTTTAACATGGTGAATGTTCTGTCTGTTCTCATATCAATTTTAAAATTTGGGCGAAATTACTCTTTATACTCATTAAAAACAAACCCTTTACAATGGTTTAATATTTCTGGCGGTATTGCTCAAACAAAAAGTTATTTTCTCCCCGGATCTCAAAGGTGATTTGGTGCTTTTCAAAATCAAAACGCAACACTCCGAAATTGAGTCGTTTGATCACATTGCTTATACGATATAGATTTTCTTCGGTGGCACCGTCGATCCAGGTGTGAGTGAGCCCGCTACTGGTAAAATCAACGAGCGGGTAATTCAATCCGGGTATTTCTGCCTTAGAAATCTCTGCCATGTGCCGGTCTCCACTTAGCATCACTATATTTTTCGCTTGGGCCCCGCCTAAAACCTGCTTCATTTTCTTCACTTCGGAAGGGTGGTTGCCCCATTTTTCCCAGCCATGAGTGCGATTCAAAAACTGAATACTCGTAACGATCAATGTAAAATCGGCCGAATCATCCTGCAACTCCGTTTCCAACCACTTCCACAGCGCGGCCCCCAGAATGGTTCCCCCTTCTCCTTCCTTCCAGGCATCATAGCGTAAATTGGGGTCTTCACTGGGCTTCAGTGAGTCCCGAAACGTTCGGGTGTCCAACAGGATCAACTTAATACTGCCGGTTTCGGTGGTATACGTTTCCGAAGTATATACCCCGTCACGTTTCCTTCGGATGTCATCCTCCGGCACTTTTAAAAAATCCAGGAATAAGCCTTTGGCCGCATCTTTCCACGCCCATTCCACCCCGCCGTCATTTATTCCGAAGTCATGATCATCCCAGGTTCCGGTAATGGTCGTTTTTTCAGCCAGAGAAGCGTATCCGGGTTCGGCCCACACTTTACGGTAATCTGCTGCCATCTTCGCCATATCTCCCGTATCTGCATAAATATTATCCCCACCCCAGATAAATAGGTCGGGCGCATTGTCAATAATAGGCTCCCAAAGCGGTTGTTCTCGTTCCTGATCGTTGCAACTGGCGAAAACCAAAGTGAAATCTGCCGAGGCATCTGAGGATTCGTTTTGTTTTTCTTCGGAAGGGATTTCCGTACTATTTTGGCATGAAAAAATGCCTAAGGCAAGCAGTAAATACAGGGGTAATTTCATCTTTTGATGGGTATCAGATTTATCAAAATTAAGCAATCCTACTTTACGGAACTATCAAGAAATTGTATATTCGCCACGCTTATGAATGAAGAAACGATTCAAACTGTCACGAAATTGCTGGAAAGGCCTAGGCGCATCGCTATTGTAGGGCATAAAAATCCCGATGGTGACGCAGTGGGTTCCTGTCTGGGACTGTCCTATTTTCTGTCTCAAAGAGGCCATGATGTTCAAGTGGTCATGCCCAATGATTTTCCCGAATTCTTAAAATGGCTTCCGGGCTGCGATAGTGTGATCTGTTTTGACAGAAACACTACCGAAGTACGTGAAGCGATCGCGTCGGCAGAATTACTTTTCACCCTCGATTTCAATGCCCTGAACCGAACCGGGGATCTGGCGGAGGTTTTGGAAGCGGCCACAGCAGATTTTATCATGATCGATCACCATCAGCAACCCGATGACTATGCCGTGGTGACTTATAGTGATGTTGCCATGAGCTCGACTTCCCAAATGGTCTTTCATTTTATTGAGGCGTTGCACGGTATTTCTGAAATTTCTTCGGAAATAGCAACCAATCTGTATGCAGGCATCATGACCGATACCGGTTCTTTTCGCTTTCCGGCCACTACAGCCACCACCCATCGGGTGATCGCCAAACTTATAGAATGTGGGGCACGCAATAGTGAGATCCATCAAAATATTTACGATACCAATAGCCCGAACAAACTGAAATTACTGGGCATTGCCCTTAATAATCTGGAAATCCTTTCCGAATACCGAACCGCTTATATTTCGCTCTCTCAGGAGGAATTGGATCGCAATCATTTCAGAAAAGGAGATACCGAAGGATTTGTGAATTATGCCCTTTCTGTCAAAGGAATTGTGTTCGCAGTAATTTTTATCGAAAATAAGCAGGAAAGCATTACCAAAATCTCATTGCGCAGTAAAGGAGACTTCTCAGTCAACGATTTCGCGCGAAATCATTTCAACGGGGGCGGACATACCAATGCCGCAGGAGGACGAAGCGATACCTCTCTAAGCAGCACCATAAACGAATTTATTAGTATATTGCCAACTTATAAAAATGCCCTAATAAATGCTTCGTAACCTGCTATACGTATGCCTCTTGGTCCTTTTTGTGGCTTCTTGTAAAAGCCCGGAGGCTCGCAAACCCGTGAAAAGTTCTTCGGGAAGTTTCATCCAGGAATCGGTGGAGCGCAACAAAAAGATCTACGAAAAAGAGCGGAAAACCATTGCCAAAATAATGGAGCAAGATCAGGATACCGATTACCTTGCCTCCGATTCGGGGTTTTGGTATTATTACAACACTAAAGATACACTAGCGGCCCAAACCCCTAAACTGGGGGATGCAGTGACCTTTGTATTCGACATCAAAAGGTTAAACGGGGATATCATCGTTTCGAAAGAAGAAAACGGACTTCAAAACTATAGAATTGATAAGTCCAATCAAGAACTCATTTCAGGAATTCGCGACGGATTAAAGTTTATGAAAGCTGGCGAGACGGTTACATTTTTGTTCCCTTCTTACAAAGCCTATGGTTACTACGGAATTGAAAATAAATTAGGGACTAACGTGCCGGTTCAAAGCACTGTTACCCTCAAATCTATACAAACTCAAGAAAATTAAAATTTAAGAAATGAAAAAAATCCTATTGCTGTTATTATTGGTTTCCTCAGTTACCATGACATCCTGTAAATCGAAATACCCGAATCTTGATAACGGCCTGTACGCCGAATTTGTGACCAACAGAGGCACTTTTGTTGCCAAGTTTTATCAGGACGCCACCCCACTTACCGTCGCCAACTTTGTTTCGCTTGCGGAAGGGAAAAACGAAATGGTCGATTCTATTTATAAAGGAAAACCCTTCTTCAATAACCTTACCTTCCATAGAGTAATCAAAGATTTTGTGATTCAAGGGGGTGATCCAAAGGGCGATGGTACCGGAAATCCCGGCTATCGTTTCCCCGATGAAATTGTGGATACACTAAAGCATACCAGAAAAGGCTTGCTGTCTATGGCAAATTCGGGTCCTGCTACAAATGGGAGCCAATTTTTTGTAACATTGAAAGAAACTCCCTGGTTGGATGGTAAGCATACCATCTTTGGTGAGATTGTAATTGGGCAGGAAATAGTAGACTCTATTGGATCAACGAAAACCACCAAGCCCGGTGATGCACCCGTAGATCCCGTCATCATTAAGGAGGTAAATATTATAGAAAAGGGAGTTACCGCCCCGTCGTTTGCAGCAGAAATGGAAAAGCTGGAAATTAAGAAAAAAGAACGTTTAGAACGTTTGACTAAGGTGGCTGAAAGCACGAGCACCCGCTTGAATGAACTACAGAAAAGCGCTGAAACCATGCCTTCCGGACTTAAAGTCCACTGGGTTCAAAAAGGAAAAGGCATGAAGCCGGAAGATGGAAGTAAAATTCTAATGAGCTACGCCGGATATTTTGCCGATGGCCGTATGTTCGACACCTCTAATTTAGAAGTAGCCGAAAAATATGACATGGTAGATCCAATTCGATTGGCCAAAGGACAGTATGGCCCGTCGATAAGTGATTATGGAAAAGAAGCTAAACTGGTACCTGGCTTTAGAGAAGGGTTGAATATGATGAGTGTTGGAGACAAAACAGTCCTCTTTATTCCATCGCATTTGGGCTTTGGACCTCAGGGAGCTGGAGATGTCATCCCTCCCAATGCCGATCTCATCTTTGAACTGGAACTGCTGGATATCTATATTAAGGAGGAGTAACCATTATATATAAAACTATAAAACCTCCGCTCGATTGAGAACGGAGGTTTTTTTATGGACTTGATTACAGTCCTATTTTTTCTTCGGAATGTTCTTTAGAATTTCAAGGACAAACTTCCAGTATTTCTGAGTGGATATAATAGAAGCTCGTTCATCCGGGGAGTGGGCTCCCTTGATAGTAGGACCGAAAGAGATCATGTCCATTTCAGGATAATTCTGGCCAAGAATTCCACATTCAAGGCCGGCATGACAGGCGGCAACATGAGCCTTCTTACCGTTTAATTTTTCGTACAAGGTATCGAGTACTTTTAAAATAGGGCTTTCCATATTGGGTGCCCAACCCGGATAAGCCCCAGTGGTGGTAACCGCATATCCCGCCAACTCGAAAACCGCCGTCAAGGTATGCGCGAGATCGTCCTTGGAAGATTCCACCGAGGATCGTGTCAAACATTCAATTTTAATCCTTCCCTTCTTTACCGTTACTTTCGCGATATTGTTGGACGTTTCTACCAGATCTTCGATGGCCGGACTCATGCGATACACTCCGTTGTGTGCTGCGTAAACCGCCCTTATCAATGTGGATTGGTCTTTTTTTGACAGTACTTTTTTCGGGAGTGATGTTTTTTCGGTGGTAATGGATAGATCGGGTTCCAGCAATTTATATTCCTCAATAATATGGAACTGCATGGCATCCATTTCAGAAACAAAAGCCGAAATTTTTTCAGTAGGAACTACGACCTCGGCTACACTTTCACGCGGGATCGCATTTCGTAAACTACCCCCCGAGATTTCGGCAATGGCGACATACTCCACTGTAGCCGCCAACAATCGATTCATTAACTTATTGGCATTCCCCAGGCCTTTGATGATGTCCATTCCGCTATGCCCGCCCTGCAAGCCTTTTACAGTGATGGTATATCCCTGAGCATCGACAGGTGCTTCGGTTTCCTTATAGGTTCCAACTGCGGTTACATCAACTCCACCGGCGCAACCTACCCCTATTTCGTCGTCTTCTTCAGTATCAAGATTTAACAGAATATCGCCTTGCAACAATCCCCCTTTCAGTCCCATGGCTCCGGTCATTCCGGTTTCTTCGTCAATGGTGAACAACGCCTCCAAAGGAGGGTGCTCAATAGTATCACTGGCCAAAATTGCCATTATGGTTGCTACCCCCAGTCCATTGTCCGCGCCCAGGGTGGTTCCTCTGGCCCGAACCCAATCTCCATCCACATACATCTCAATTCCTTGTGTATCAAAATCGAACTGGGTATCGCTATTCTTCTGATGCACCATATCCAAATGCGATTGCATGACAATGGGCATCCGGTCTTCCTTTCCGTGGGTCGCCGGTTTACGGATAATTACATTCCCAACTTCATCTTCCAGCGTTTCCAACCCCAGCCCGGCTCCAAAATCCTTCATAAATTGTATTACCCGTTCTTCTTTTTTCGAAGGACGTGGCACAGCATTAAGATCGGCAAAATAGTTCCACAGTTTTTTCGGTTCCAGTTTTCTTATGGCTTCGTTCATAGTAGTCAAGTAATTAGGTAGAAGAGTTTTTAATTATTTCTGAATATGTAGGCCAAAGCCTGTAATTTTCAGCATGACAACAAAATTAAACTTTTATACCCGCAGCTGAAAATAATAGATAAAAGAATTCTTTGTATGTTTGAAATATGCAAAAAAGAACCCGCGTAATTTTAACTCTGCTATTACCTGTTCAATATATTGCATTACTCATTCTAAGGCGATTTCCACAATTTATCGAGACCTATTACAGCCAGGGTATATACCCCTATATTTCGAAAATATCCCGTTTTGTTTTTGGGTGGATTCCCTTCTCCTTAGGCGATATTTTTTATACATTATTCGTTATTTTTTTTATTCGCTGGTTGTATAAAAACATTCGCAGAGTTACTAAGGAGCCGGTTCACTTTGCACTGGATATCACAGCGGCAACTTCGGTTGTTTACCTAATGTTTAACCTGATGTGGGGATTGAATTATTATCGGGTCCCACTACACGAAACCCTGAGCCTTGATAGAGAGTACACCACCGAACAATTGATTTCGACCACCGAACGCCTCATCGCAAAATCAAACGAGTTACACCGCCAGTTGGGATATGCCGATAGCACAAAAATTGATCTTCCCTACACTCAGAAAGAAGTTTTTGCCAAATCGGCTCAAGGATACGAAAAACTGGAAACAACCTACCCAAACCTGCGTTACTCCCCTCGAAGTATCAAAAAAAGCATGTGGAGTCTGGGGCTTACGTATATGGGTTATAGTGGCTATTTCAATCCGTTGACCGGGGAAGCTCAGGTCAATCAGTTGATAAAGACCTACAAATTTCCGGTAGTAAGTTGCCACGAGCAAGCTCATCAAATTGGGTACGCAGCCGAAAATGAAGCGAATTTTATCGCTACCCTGGCCACGCTTCACAACGACGATCCTTATATTCAATACACCGGTTATATCTTTGCATTGCGCTATTGCATCAACGAGATTGCCCGGCGAGACATGGAAGCCTACAAAGAGATCCTGCCCACGGTCAACTTCGGAATTCTGGAGAGCTATCGGGAAATGCGCGAATTTTGGAGTAGCTATGCGAATCCCTTTGAAGATATCTCCAAGGCTTTCTGGGATCAATTCCTGAAGGCGAACAACCAATCCAAAGGCATCATGAGTTACAGTTATATGGTGGCATTGGTGGTGAATTATTTTGAGGATAGACCGATTTAGTTAGTTGTTAGAGAAAAAACCAACTATCGCCGCAACCAATGTTTTGTAGCTTATGAAATCGTATATCGTATATCGTACATCGTATATCATACATCGTATATCGCATCAGGATTCTCTTAACACCGTGTTAAACCCGCTTCCTAATTCAAATAAAACCGACTAGCCTGATTATATTTAGCTTTTAATTAACCAACGTTCCTCTAATGAAAAAATACATTCTGCTACTGCTATGCCTATGCTTGTTTGGTATAGGGACTGCCCAAGACTACTTTCCTAAAAATGATGGCGTCAAAGAAGAAAACAACAATTACACCGCCTTTACCAATGCAACCCTCTACGTAACGCCTTCACAGGTGGTCAACAGCGGAACTTTACTGATCCAAAACGGAAAAGTGATCGCCTCCGGAAAGGGAGTGTCTATTCCTGGGAATACGGTGGTGGTGGATCTTAAAGGGAAGTATATCTATCCTTCTTTCATTGAAAGCTATTCCGGTTTTGGGGTGGAAAAACCCAAACGCCAGACCGGACAGCGGCGGGCCGCTCAATACGAAGCTTCGCGCGAAGGCTTCTACTGGAATGACCACATCATGCCTGAAACCGATGCGATCACCAAATTCAAATACGATAAAAAACAAGCGGAAGAAATGCGAAAGGCTGGCTTCGGGATGGTCAACACCCACCTTATGGACGGCATCGCACGGGGAACCGGATTGCTGGTTGCACTCAACGACGAGGGCGGAGATCAGGACCGCATTCTGGAAGACGCCTCCGGGCAGTTCTTTTCATTTACCAAAGGGGTAACAAGCAGACAATCTTATCCGGGATCGCTTATGGGTGCCATGGCTTTGTTGCGTCAAATGCATTTCGACCTGAACTGGTATGCCAAAGGAAATGCGACTACCAAAGACCGGTCACTAGAGGCAATGATCGAAAATAAAAACCTTACCTCTTTTATCGAAGCAGGAGACAAAAGTAACGACCTGCGCGCCGATCGAATTTCGGATGCCTTTAACCTTAACTATGTGATCGTTGGCGGGGGAGATGAATATGAAGCTATTGAAAGCATCAAGGCCACTAACGCCCGGTATATTATTCCGTTGGATTATCCTTCGGCATTTGATGTGAGCAATCCGTATCTGGCCAAATACATATCCCTCGAGGACATGCGCGCCTGGAATCAGGCCCCTACAAACCCAAAAGTTCTGGCGGAAAATGGAATCACTTTTTCACTCACTACCTTCAAGCTGAAAAAAGTTTCCGACTTTACAGAAAACCTCCAAAAAGCCATCGCCTATGGCCTGAATAAAACCAAAGCACTCGAAGCACTCACTACTGTACCGGCCCAAATACTTGGCAAAAACAGCGAGTTGGGAACTTTGGAAAAAGGTAAATACGCCAATTTCCTTATTACTTCGGGAGATATTTTTGACAAAAGCACCACCCTTTACGAAAACTGGGTGCAAGGAGCTCGACATGTGATCAATGACAAAGACCAAAAGGACATTCGCGGCAACTACAATGTATCCGCCGGCGGTAAAATATATCAAATGGAACTTAGTGGTGATCTGTCCAAGCCTAAGATCGAAGTGAAAATAGGTGAGGCTAAATATCCCGCCAAACTGGATTACAGCGGAAACTGGGTGACTTTTTCTTTTTCTTCGGAAGATAAAACTGAAAACTATGCGGCCACGGCCATTGTACCGAAAGCGGGTACCGGTTTTTCAGGACGACTCATTTTACCCAATGGCAGTGAAAGTAGCTTTAATGCCACCCTGTTCTCTTCCGTAGAAGACAAAGAAGAGGATGCCAAAAAAGATGCTAAACCTCTGGAGATCGTTCCTATTACCTACCCGAATGTGGGTTATGGTTTTGCTGTAAAGCCGAAACCACAAACCCTTCTTTTTAAGAACGCAACAGTCTGGACCAGTGAAGCCGCAGGTATATTGGAAACCACCGATGTGCTTGTCAAAAATGGAAAGATCTCAAAAATTGGAAAGAACCTGAGTGCCGCAGGAGCCACTGTGGTCGATGCTACCGGAAAGCATCTTACCGCAGGAATTATTGACGAACACTCGCACATTGCCGCGCTTTCGATCAATGAAGGTGGGCACAACTCTTCGGCCGAGGTGACCATTGAAGACGTAGTAGACCCCGAAGACATAGACATTTATCGCAATCTTGCTGGCGGAGTGACCAGTATTCAGATTTTGCACGGTTCTGCCAATCCCATTGGAGGTCGCTCGGCGATCATCAAACTAAAATGGGGGGAAGATGCCAACGGACTTATTTATGACAATAGTCCGAAATTCATCAAATTCGCCCTGGGAGAAAACGTAAAGCAGTCCAATTGGCAGAGTTTTAGCCGTTTTCCTCAAACGCGTATGGGGGTTGAGCAATTGTACGTGAACTACTTCAATCGCGCCAGAGAATACGACGCCAAGAAAAAGAGCGGACAACCCTTTCGGATGGATGAAGAAATGGAAGTGCTGGCAGAAATACTCAATGGCGAGCGATTTATTAGTTGTCACAGTTATGTACAAAGTGAGATCAATATGCTCATGAAAGTTGCGGAGAAGTTCAATTTCAGAATCAACACCTTTACCCACATTCTGGAAGGTTATAAAGTAGCCGATAAAATGAAAGCCCACGGTGTGGGAGCGTCTACCTTTAGTGACTGGTGGGCTTATAAATTTGAAGTGAACGATGCCATTCCCTACAATGCGGCCATTATGAACAGCGTGGGTGTTACCGTTGCCATCAATAGTGATGATGGTGAAATGTCGCGTCGCCTTAATCAAGAGGCTGCCAAAAGTGTCAAATATGGCGGAATGAGCGAAACCGATGCCTGGAAAATGGTGACTATCAATCCGGCAAAATTGTTGCATCTGGACGATCGAACGGGAAGTATCAAAGAAGGAAAAGATGCCGATCTGGTCTTGTGGAGCGACCATCCCCTTTCGGTATATGCCAAGGCCGAAAAGACTCTTATCGATGGTGCGGTCTATTTTGACATTGAAACCGACAAGGCCAAGCGGGCAGCTATTAAAAGTGAAAGAAGCAAATTGATGAATTTGATGCTATCGGAAAAGGACAAGGGTGGAAAAACCCGTCCGCCAATGAAGAAAGACAAAATTCATTTTGATTGTGAAACCCTAAACTAATCCACCATGAGAATTATCAAAAATATAGTATTAGCAGCAACACTAAGTGTGGGATTACATGCCTGGGCACAACAAACTCCTGCCCCGGCACAGTCTGAGATCCTTTGCATCACAGGTGCCACAGCACATATTGGAAACGGCACCGTGATCGAAAATAGCATACTCATATTCGAAAACGGTAAAATTACAGCAGTAACCGGTCCAAGCGGGCCCTTACGCGGAAAAATAATCGACGCCACAGGCAAACATATCTATCCCGGCTTTATCGCTCCCGGTAAATCGTTGGGATTGATCGAGGTAAATGCGGTGAGAGCCAGTAACGACCAGGACGAAATAGGCGATTTTATTCCCAACATACGAAGTATTATTGCTTACAATGCCGAAAGTAAAGTAGTGGAAAGTATGCGCCCCAACGGAGTGCTGCTTACTCAAACCACACCCAAAGGGGGCCGTATTTCGGGGACTTCCTCCATCGTGCAACTAGATGCCTGGAATTGGGAAGACGCTATCGTGAAAGAAGATGACGGGATTCATATGAATTGGCCCAACAGTTTTAGTCGGGGCCGCTGGTGGTTAGGCGAAGAACGAGGATGGAAACCGAATAAGGAATACGTCAAACAATTGGATGAGGTGCACAGTTATCTGGCCAATGCCGCTGCCTATGGAAAAAAGTTGCCGGTATCCAAAAACGAAGGTTTTATCGCCATGCAAGGCTTGTTTGATGGTTCGAAAAAACTCTATATCTATGCCAATGGAGAAAAAGAGATCATCGACGCGATCACGATCGCCAAAGAGCAAGGGGTAAAAGGCATTGTGCTTATGGGGGGTAACGAAGCCTATAAGATCATTCCTTTCCTGAAGCAACATGATATCCCGGTACTGGTGCAACAAACGCATCTGAGACCCAATAGGGATGATGATGACTACGACCTTCCCTATAGATTACCAAAATTATTGGTGGATGGTGGTTTGCTGGTAGGAATCCAAAATTCGGGGGCGTCCAATTTTCAAACCCGGAACCTTCCCTTTTATGCTGGACAGGTAGTAGGACAGGGAATGGACAAAGAAGAGGCTTTAAAGCTTATTAGTTCGAACACGGCGAACATTTTGGGCATAGGTGATCGTTACGGAACCCTGGAACCGGGAAAAAGCGCCACCTTTTTTGTAAGTGAAGGAGATGCGCTGGACATGCGTACCAACCAACTTACTCATGCCTTTATCGATGGACGAGAGATTTCATTGGAGACCCATCAAACCGAGCTTTGGAAACGCTATATGGGCAAGTATTCGAAAAAGTAAGGGTAGGTACTCTTGCTACGGCGGGAAGCAATATTTTATGATCAGAATCTATGATGACTTTCAGCAGATGGCAAAAATTGATGTCGTCTTTTGGTTTTTATGCGAATCAGGATGCCTTCAATGCGATCGTAAAACGCTACACTGAAAAACGTCGCGTTTATCACAATGAGGAACACCTTGCAGACTGCCTTGAAAAATTAGATAGTATACCACTGGAACCCGCGTTGCTGAATGAGATCGAACTGGCCCTCTGGTTTCACGATGCCATTTACAATCCTTACGCAAAGGACAACGAACTCAAGAGTGCCCGATTGGCTTCAGGTTTTCTTAAGGAAGTCGGAGCTAATAGGCAGTTACAAACCACCATCAACAACCTGATCCTTGCGACCCAACACAGCAAAAGGGGTACTTCGGAAGCAGAAAAAATAATAATGGACATCGATCTTTCCGTACTGGGGGCCTCGGCGGAAATCTATCAGAAATACGCCAGCAATATCCGCAAGGAATATAAAATGATACCGGGGCCTTTGTATCGCAAAAAACGCAAAGAATTACTCCAACGATTTTTGGCCAGGAACCCGTTATTTCAAACAGCGTTGTTTCAGGATAAATTTGAACATCAGGCAAGGCAGAACCTCCGTTGGGAAATTGAACGGTATTCCTGAAAAAAGTAGTTTTGTAAATTGACCATATGAAAAATATCTATGTATTAAGCTGTCTGTGTATACTCTTTGCAAGCTGTAAGGATCGGGAATCTGCTAATTTCCAAACACTCACAAATGGCAGCCCATCTATCAAGGGTACAGAAAAGTACCTGAGCTCTCCTATGGTAACCGCTGGTGATCGGGTCTATGCTGTGGGACACCAAGACGGTTCCTTTCCCGAATTGGGCTGGCATGTAAAAGACGAAATGGGGGGGATTTGGGATCATCCCATTAAACTCATGGATGGGTTTGAAATTACAATATCACACGCCGGAGATACCCTTAATTTGAACAATGCTGAATCTTTTACCAATTATCCATACGCCAATACGCACACCTTCCAATGGAAAAATAAAAAAGTTGAAATAGAACGCTGGCAATTGGTCCCGGATGGAAAAGAAGGTATTATTGTACAGCTGATACTTAAAAATAACGGAGGAGAGAAAAGGGTAAAGCTAACATTTAACGGTAGCAGTGATCTAAGACCCACCTGGCTTGGAGAACGTACACAAATGATAGATGGGAAGGACCTTGCAACTTATGATGAAGAAAAAGAAGTATGGGTCATCAAGGATAGCCTAAACCCCTGGTATACCATTTTTGGAGCAGATCTTCCTTCCATGGGCTATTTGAAAAATGAGAATGGATATAAAGGACAAGGAACGTCAACCTCTCTGGAATACGCAGTTTTTCTTTTTTCCAATGAATCAAGGGTAATCAATTTTACAATAGCAGGTTCGTATATTTCCAAAGCAACGGCCGTGGAGACCTATGAATCCATTCAGAAAAACATTGAGAAAGATATCACGGCAAAACGAGTGAGATACGAGGCTTTGGACCAAAAATCCAAACTTACCATCCCCGATAAAGAAATTGAACAGGCCTACGAATGGGTCAAATACAACTGTGATTGGCTGGTGCGAACGGTTCCGGAAATTGGTTCCGGAATTACTGCAGGAATCCCCGATTATCCCTGGTGGTTTGGAGTAGATAGCGAATATGCACTCCAGGGGTATATGGCTATAGGACAAACCGAACCCGTTTATAGTACTATTCGCCTGCTGGATAGTGTTTCGAACGCCGTCAACGGTACCGGACAGATCATTCATGAAATGTCTACCAATGGCGCGGTATTCAATAAAGGAAATGTGAACGAGACCCCTCAGTTTGCCTCCCTCATTTGGAAGATCTACCAATGGAACGGCGATCGGAAATTTTTGGAGAGGTACTTTCCAACGATTGAAAAAGGATTGCAGTGGTTATTGGAAGAGAAGGATGATAATAAAAATGGTTTCCCCGATGGCTTCGGAATGATGGAGATCCACGGAATGGACAGCGAAATGATCGATGTGGCAGCTTACACTCAAAAAGCTTTTGCCGATGCCGCAAAAATAGCCCTCGCATTGGGAAAGAAACAACTTGCCGAAAAATACACGGCTATCGCGGACAATCTCAAAGAACGTATCAATGCCGAATTTTGGAGTGAAGACCTGAACTCTTATGCCGATTTTATTGGAACCGACCATCAAGCCCTGCGACTCATTGAAGATGCCATCGTGCGGGCAGATACGCTTGCAAAGCCCTGGGCGGTACAGGAATTGCAGGAGACCAAAAAATTCATTTTGGCAAACCCTTCTGCGACGCCACGCCCTTTTGTATTACACCATAACTGGGTGGTCAACACGCCCATGGAGGTGAATATCGCACCTCATGAAAAGGCTATCAAAGCCCTGAAAACCGCGGAACAGTTTGTGAATCCTTTTGGAGTATTTGTCACGGGCATCGATCGAGATGAATCGGCAGGAAGCGATGACGGTTCCTTTGCGGGAAGTAAACAATTTTCGTACACCGGGGCGGTGATGACGCTACCCACGGGAGTTCAAGTTGTAGCTGAAAACAATTACGGCCGTCCCGACCAGGCACTCAACTACTTAAAACGAATGACCCGTTCATTCAGTTACGCGCTTCCCGGTAGTATCTATGAGGTATCCCCGGACTATGGAATGATGACGCAGGCCTGGAATATTTATGGCTACGCGGTACCTATCGTGGAACAATTCTTCGGAATACGGCCGGATGCAGCCCATCAAAAAGTGGTTATTGCACCTCAAATGCCTTCGGAATGGAATACCGCCTCTCTGGAAAATGTGCAGGTAGGTGACAATGAAATTTCGGTGTATTTCACCAGGGAAAATGGAAAAACCACAGTGAAAGTGACACAACTCGATCCCGACTGGACCCTTGAGATCCAACTTCCGAAGAACGATTCCAACGCCCAATTGGAAGTGGAACCAAGCAATGCGGTAGTGACCCCAAATGAAGCCTTTCATATATTCTATGCAAAGGGCGAAAAGCTGGAGGTTACTTTAAAATAGCCGGACTGTCTTCTATCCCCTGATCTCAAAGTGTCAAATCCACTATCTTTGCGCAATGCACAAGCAAATTTCTAGTCTTCAAAATCCGTTGGTCAAGCAGGTCTTGCTCCTCACCGAGAAATCCAGGGAACGTAAAAAGACCGGATTGTTTGTGATCGAAGGGCAACGGGAGATTGCATTGGCATTAAAAGGAGGCTACGTTTTGACCACGGTATTGTTTTGTTCTGAAATTATTACGCAGACGGAGTTTTCCGCAGTACAAAAAGAAATAAAACCTTCCACCGAACTCATTGAGATTACTTCGGAAGTATATCAAAAATTGGCTTACCGGGCCACCACCGAAGGCATTTTGGCCATTGCACAAATGAAAGAGCTATCGCTGGCAACCCTTCAGTTCAAAACAAAAAATCCATTGATCCTGGTCGCCGAAGCCCCTGAAAAACCCGGTAATATTGGAGCCCTGCTGCGTACGGCAGATGCCGCCAATCTGGATGCGGTCATCATCGCCAACCCAAAAACCGATCTCTATAATCCCAACATCCTTCGAAGCAGTGTAGGTGGTGTTTTCACGAATACGATCGCGGTGGGAAGTACCTCAGAGATCATTGCTTATTTAAAGGAACACACTATTGCCATTTTCGCGGCGGCCTTGCAGGCTGCCATTCGCTACGATCTTTGCGATTTCAGGCAGAGTTCGGCCCTGGTTGTGGGTACGGAAGCCGATGGACTTTCTCCGGAATGGCTTGAAAACAGCACCCAAAACATCCTCATCCCCATGCAGGGTGAAATGGACTCCATGAATGTTTCGGTGGCCGCCGGAATCCTTATCTTTGAGGCCAAAAGACAGCGGGGGTTTTAATTTATAATCGATCATTGATTATTAATTACTCATCACTAATTACTAATTACTTATTGCCCACTTATGAATTCAGAAACACTCTTTTATATTATCATAGGGATCCTGGTGTTCAATTTTGTATTCGACAAAATGCTTGATACCGTCAATGCCAGGAAATTTGAAGATCCTATTCCAAACGAATTAAGTGATGTTTACGACCCGGAGGAATACAAAAAATCACAATCCTATAAGAAAGAGAAGCATCGTTTTGGCAGCTTGACAAGTTTGGTGTCTATTGTAGTGACCCTGCTTTTTTTCTTTTTGGATGGCTTTGCATTTATCGATGAAATTGCACGTTCGATTTCAGAAAATAACATTTTCATTGCTCTCATTTTCTTCGGAATTATAATGGGCGCCAGTAGTCTGCTGGGAACCCCGTTTTCCTATTACAGCACCTTTGTAATCGAAGAAAAGTACGGCTTTAACAAGACCACTCGAAAAACCTTTGCACTCGATAAGCTCAAAGGGGGGATGATGGCTGTGGTCATTGGTGGGGGATTATTGGCAGTAATCATTTGGTTTTATGAAAGTACCGGCGCCAATTTCTGGCTATACGCCTGGGGTATAGTGACGGTGTTTTCGATCTTTATGAATATGTTCTATGCCCGTCTTATTGTACCCTTGTTCAACAAACAAAC
This sequence comes from uncultured Flavobacteriaceae bacterium, assembly GCA_963807685.1. Lineage (GTDB taxonomy): Bacteria > Bacteroidota > Bacteroidia > Flavobacteriales > Flavobacteriaceae > Aureisphaera. The sequence goes on from CAWECU010000012.1 coordinate 97,585, forward strand.
CCCGTTGGGAGATGGTGAGTTGCGCAGTCAAATAGAACGGTATGCCACTCAGGTGGGTTTCAATTTAAAGAACATTTTCGTGATCGATGGCTCCAAACGCAGTACCAAAGCGAATGCTTATTTTTCGGGTTTTGGCAGAGAAAAACGCATCACCCTCTATGATACGCTTATCAACGATCTGGAGGAAGACGAGATTGTAGCCGTCCTGGCGCACGAGGTAGGTCATTATAAAAGAAAGCACATTATGTACAACCTGGGTGCCTCGGTGGTCACCACCGGCTTCACTTTTTGGTTATTGTCGCTATTTGTGGGCAGTGCTAGCCTTTCGGCAGCGTTGGGGGTATCCCAACCCTCGTTTCACATCGGGTTAATAGCCTTTGGAGTACTCTACACCCCAATTTCTGAAATTACCGGGTTACTCATGAACTCTCTCTCCCGTAAATTTGAATATCAGGCAGATAATTATGCCAAAACGACATACGCCGCTTTACCCCTTATTTCGGCTTTAAAAAAATTATCCAAAAACAGTTTGAGCAACCTCACCCCTCACCCAGCCTACGTTTTCATGCATTACTCACATCCCACGTTACTACAACGCTATAAAAATCTTTCAAAATAATACAAGCAACCGCCCATGGGGAACGGACAGGTCATAAAAACACAATTGGCCTAAAATTTGTTGTTCATTTGGGTAAAAAGTGTATTTTTAGTTTATGACGGAAGCTGCTATAGAAGCCGAAAACAAGGAAATTGCCAAAGAGTACAAAGAGCTATTAAAAATTAGCTATCGTACCCTTTCAGTTGCCGATAAAAAACTCATTCGCTCTGCGTTTGATGTGGCTGTTGATGCCCATAAGGATCAGCGGCGCAAAAGTGGGGAAGCTTATATATTTCATCCTATTGCCGTAGCCAAGATCGTTGCTTCAGAAATAGGCCTCGACGCTACTTCCATTGCAGCCGCCCTCCTGCATGATGTCGTTGAGGATACCGATTACACCCTCACCGATATTGAACAAATGTTCGGTGAAACCGTGGCACGAATTGTTGATGGCCTTACCAAGATTTCTGCGCTGGAATACAACAGCGATGTCTCGTTGCAGGCCGAGAATTTCCGTAAAATGTTGTTGACGCTTAATGAAGACATTCGGGTCATCATTATCAAGATCGCCGACCGTTTACACAATATGCAAACCATGGAATCGATGCCTCCCGCTAAACAGGTAAAGATTGCCTCCGAAACACTTTATATCTATGCGCCAATGGCCCATCGCATTGGCCTTTACAACATTAAAACGGAATTGGAAGATCTGGGTCTTAAATACACCGAACCGGAAGTCTTCAACGATATTTATGAAAAAATAACAGAAAGTAAAGAGCAACAAGACCAATATATCAAGGATTTTACCAAAGTGATTAAGGATTCTCTGGATTCTGAAAAACTGAATTACGAAATTAAAGGACGTCCTAAATCCATTTTTTCGATACGAAGAAAAATGATCTCGCAATCTGTAACCTTTGATGAAGTCTACGATAAGTTTGCGGTGCGAATCATCTATAAAGCATCCGATTTGGAAAGTGAAAAGTTTATCGCCTGGAAGATCTATTCCATCGTTACCGACCACTTTCGACCTAATCCCATGCGGCTTCGGGATTGGATCTCCTCACCAAAATCGACGGGCTATGAAGCGCTTCACATTACGGTGATGGGCCCAAAAGGAAGATGGGTGGAAGTGCAAATAAGAAGTGAGCGCATGAACGAAATTGCCGAAAAAGGATATGCTGCACATTACAAATACAAGAATGACGAGAAAGAAGACGGGGGCTTGGATGATTGGTTGAACAAACTTCAGGAAACCCTGGAAAATGCAGAGATCAATGCTGTTGATTTTGTAGAAGAATTTAAACTCAATCTCTACGCAAAGGAAATCTTCGTTTTTTCTCCCAAAGGGGATCTGTATTCCTTGCCAAAGGGCTCCACCGCCCTGGATTTCGGATTTCACGTACACACTGAAGTCGGACTTCATACGCGTGGAGCCAAAGTAAATAGCAAGTTGGTTCCATTAAGTTACGTATTAAAAAGTGGAGATCAGGTTGAAATTATTACTTCTGAAAAATCAAAACCATCCGCCAACTGGATCAATTATGTCGTAACAGGCAGGGCACGTTCCAAAATCAAAAATTCACTGAAGGATGAGCAAAAGCAGATCGCTGCAGAAGGAAAAGTAGTGTTGGCGCGAAAACTAAAGTCCCTTAAAATCACTTTAGATGAAAAAACCATCAATCAACTGGTGAGTTATTTCAAGCTAAAAACGAGTCTGGACCTATTTTATCGGGCCGGTGCAGGAATTATTGAAAATCAGGCCCTCAAGGATTTTGCCGCCGCCCGTAGCAATATGTTCATGAGTTTTTTCAAAAACAGGATTCGCAAGCCCAGTAACCCTGAGGATATTGACAAGGATGAAATTACCTTGAAATACGACCAGTTGGTATTTGGCAAAGAAGAGGAAAAATTGGAGTACAAAATGTCCAATTGCTGTAATGCCATTCCGGGCGATGATGTCTTCGGATTTGTAACCGTCAATGAAGGGATCAAAGTCCACAAACAAAACTGTCCGAACGCCTTGCAACTCCAAAGCAATTACAACTATCGCATCATGACGGCGAAATGGATCGATTCCACCCAGCAAGACTTTAAAGCGAATCTTGTGATTACGGGGATTGACGCCATCGGCCTCGTGAATAATGTGACCAAAGTGATCTCAAGCAACCTTCATATCGACATGAAAAGTGTTCATTTCGATTCAGATGGGGGCACTTTTCGTGGGGAGATAACCGTCGTTGTAAAAAGCAAAAAGATCCTTGAAAATTTGATTAAAAACATTAGAAAAATAAACGGGATTGATAAAGTCTCAAGAGTATAAATTGAGTAACTTTGTGTCTTTGATATGAGTGCAGGAACAGACGCAAATAATCAAGTTATTGTAAAAAACGTTTTTACAGGTTTTCTCGAAGATAATGGACATCGTAAAACCCCGGAACGCTACGCAATCCTGCAAGAAATTTACGACCACGACGATCATTTTGATATTGAATCCTTGTATATCAACATGAAGAATAAGAACTACCGGGTAAGTCGGGCCACTCTTTACAACACCATTGAATTACTCTTAGAATGCGGCTTGGTTCGGAAACATCAATTCGGACAAAACCAGGCGCATTACGAGAAGTCGTATTTTGACAGGCAACACGACCATGTAATCCTCTCTAACGGAGAAGTGATCGAATTCTGTGATCCTCGTATACAAACCATAAAAAAAACAATCGAAGAAGTTTTTAATATCGAAATAACCAAACATTCGCTGTATTTCTACGGAAACCGAAAAACTCCCAACACCTAACTATATGGCAGTAGACTTACTACTCGGACTCCAATGGGGCGACGAAGGAAAAGGAAAAATCGTCGACGTATTGACCAAAAATTATGATATCATCGCCCGTTTTCAGGGCGGCCCCAATGCGGGCCACACTTTGGAATTTGATGGTATCAAACATGTTTTAAGGACCATTCCCTCCGGTATTTTTCATGAGAAATCCATCAACCTTATTGGAAATGGCGTGGTGATTGACCCTGTAGTCTTTGCAAAGGAACTCGAAGGACTCGCTCCTTTTAACATCGATTACAAGTCCAGAATGTTCATCTCCCGCAAAGCCCACTTGATCCTTCCTACCCACCGCCTGTTGGATGCGGCCAGTGAAGCTTCCAAGGGTAAAGCCAAGATTGGATCCACCCTCAAAGGAATTGGCCCCACCTATATGGATAAAACAGGCCGAAACGGTATTCGTGTGGGCGATATCGAAATGGTCGGATGGAAAGAAAAGTATCGCGCCCTCGCAAACAAACATGAAGGTTTGATCGATTTTTACGATGTCGATGTCCAATACGATTTGGAAGAAATGGAAATAGAGTTCTTCAAGTCGATTGAAATTCTCAAGACCCTAAGATTTATCGATAGCGAAGAATACCTGAGCCAGGCCTTGAAAGAAGGAAAAACCATACTTGCTGAAGGTGCCCAGGGTTCCTTGCTGGATATAGACTTTGGCACCTATCCCTTTGTCACGTCTTCAAATACTACCGCCGCTGGTGCCTGTACAGGCCTTGGGGTGGCTCCGGGTAAGATCCAGGAAGTCTATGGTATTTTCAAGGCGTACACCACCCGCGTTGGATCGGGACCATTTCCTACCGAACTATTTGATGAAATAGGCGTAAAAATGGCCAAAATAGGCAAAGAATTTGGTGCCGTAACCGGCAGGCCGAGACGTTGCGGATGGCTGGATCTGGTGGCCCTTAAATATACCTGTGAGATCAACGGAGTTACCCAGTTAATGATGATGAAAGGGGATGTTTTAAGCGGTTTTAACAAGCTAAAAGTATGTACTGCCTACAAATACAATGGGGAGATCATCAAACATTTTCCGTTTAATATCGAACCCGAGAACGTCACCCCCATCTATACCGAAATGAAAGGTTGGAAAGAAGATCTCACCAAAATGAGCGATACGTCTCAGTTCCCGAAAGAATTGAACGCTTATATCGACTTTTTGGAGAAAGAACTGGAAATACCTATCAAAATCGTTTCCGTAGGACCCGACAGAACGCAGACGATACACCGGTAATATGCAGTCTGAAATAACATCCAATGGCAATCCTGAAGTAAGGGTTGCCATTTTTTAATAGAATCTTGGCAATCTGTTTTTGTGATAATTAGTATACTTACCTGTTGAAACTGAATGGTTACATAGCGCTCTTTTTTCTCCTCTTCGGAATGAATTCCGTGGGACAGGTCACCATTCTGGATACTACAAAAACTGCGAAAGTTTCTGTAAAATCGGGCTACTTTGAAAAAAAACCAGAATTCCCTGAAGCCGTCATCTATACCAGAGATTCCCGCGGACAAGTATATATCGTCCACGATGGGGTGGAAATGTGGTGCGATCAAGCCTATGTTTATTTTAAGGACAACTTCGTAAAAGCATATGGAGCCGTGCGTATTGAGCAGGGCGACTCGGTGCAAATGCGCAGCAAATATGCCGAGTACAACGGCAATACCTCCTTCGCCTTCGCCAGTGGGAATGTCGTTCTTACCGAACCGGCAACCACCCTGCGCACCGACACTCTTTATTTTGATCGCATCAAACAACAGGCTTATTATCGCTCGGGAGGAACCGTTCGGGATACTGCCAGTACTTTGACGAGCCGAATTGGCCGCTACTTTGCAGAGACCAAAAAATACCAGTTTTTATCCAATGTGAAAATAGTCAACCCTAAGTATACGGTGAATGCCCCTCAACTGGATTTTTATTCTGAAACCGGTGGTGCCTATTTGTATGGCAAGTCGACCATTGTGAGCGAAACCAGCACGGTGTATTGCGAGCGCGGTTATTACGACACCCGTGGCGACACCGGATATTTTGTAAAGAATTCGCGCATCGATTACGAAAACCGAATTCTCTACGGCGACAGCATCTATTTTGACCGAAACCGAAGTTTTGCCTCCGCCACCAATAATATCAAGGTACTGGACACCATCAATGAAAGTATTATTTGGGGGCACTACGCCGAGGTGTTTCGGGAGAAGGATTCGGTGTTTATTACCAAACGGGCCGTGGCGGTAACCCTTCAGGAAAACGATTCGGTGTATGTGCATGCAGATACCTTGCAGGTGACCGGAAAGCCAGACAACAGAATAATCAAGGGCTTTTTTAAAGCGAGAATGTTCAAACGAGGCCTGGAAACTGAACAACCCACCAGCGGGAAATGCGACTCCATTTTTATCGATGAGCAATTGGGCATCACCAAATTGCTTCATGAGCCCGTCTTGTGGAGTGGTGAGAACCAAATGACAGGCGATACCATCCATATTCTAAACAATAAACTGACGGACGAACTGGATACCTTAAAAGTGTTCAACAATGCATTTTTAATTCAGAAGGACAGTGCGGGTTATAACCAGGTAAAAGGAGAACGATTGATTGGCCTTTTTACCAACAACCAACTGGATACGGTGAATATCATAAAAAATAGTCAGGTGATCTATTATTTCAGGAATGACGCTGGCGAATTGGTGGGGATCAACAAGACGGATTCCAGTTCCATACAGCTCTACCTTGAAGAACAGGAAGTAGTGGGCATGCGATTTCTAAAAAAAGTACCCGGCAAAGTATTTCCCGAAGCTGAACTTCCGGAAAATGCGCGTATCCTTCCGGGATTTATTTGGAGGGGTGAAGAACGATTGCTGAAGAAAAGTGATCTGTTTAAAGGAAAACCGGCACCCATTCTTCCGAAGATAAAAGGAATACCGCTTCCCAAAGACGAAGGTGAATTTTTTGAAGAACCGGAAGAGGATCAGGTGTTTGAAGTCCCCGATTACTCGAAATTAAAACCCGAAGATTTAAAAAATCGAGAGGAGGATCCAAAATTTAGGACCCTACAATCCGACTCTTTAGAGCAGTTGGAAAAGAAGATCCAGCCAAAGAAAAAAGAACAGACCGAAAAGAAAATAGAAAATTGATCCAATGAAAGCAGACTTCCTGAAATACCAGGCACAAACCACTCCCGATCCCCTGGGGATGGAGATTTCACATGCCAAAGGGAGCTATATCTATGACACCGAAGGAACCCCGCATTTGGACTTTGTAGCAGGCGTTTCGGCCTGTTCTTTGGGCCATGGCCATCCTCGGGTGGTGCAAGCCGTAAAAGATCAAATGAACAAATACGCCCACGTCATGGTGTACGGGGAATATGCCCAACAACCCGCCGTGGAACTGTCCAAATTATTGGCCGAACATCTTCCCGAACCTCTGGATACAACTTATCTCGTCAACAGCGGCACCGAAGCTATTGAAGGTGCCATGAAATTGGCGAGACGTGCCACCCAACGCAGCGAATTTGTGTATGCCTATAATGCCTATCACGGCCATACCATGGGTTCGATGAGTTTGATGGGCATGGAAGATCGCAAAACACCCTTTGGGCCTTTGGTACCCCATTGTCTGCCTGTTTTGTTCAATTCAGAGCGGGATCTGCTTCGAATCACCGAGAAGACAGCCGCAGTTGTTCTGGAGACCATACAGGGTGGGGCCGGATTTATTCTGCCCAAAAATGATTATTTGAAAAAAGTGAAAGAACGCTGTGAGCGGGTTGGAGCCTTGCTTATTCTTGATGAAATACAGCCGGGTTTTGGGCGTACGGGTGCACTTTTCGGCTTTGAACATTACGATGTGGTACCCGATATTGTGGTGATGGGAAAAGGGATGGGCGGCGGACTCCCAATTGGAGCATTCACAGCTTCCACAGCACTTATGAGCTTGCTAAGTGACAAGCCGAAATTGGGACATATCACCACTTTTGGAGGAAATGCTGTCATCGCTTCGGCCGCTCTGGCTACGCTTCGGGAATTGACCGAAAGTGATCTCATAGCGCAAACCCTTCAGAAGGAAAAACTATTCCGATCCTTATTACAGCATCCACTTATTACGGAGATTCGCGGAAAAGGTCTCATGTTGGCGGCTTTGGTACCCTCGGCCAAAATCGCTTCCGAAGTCATCCTCACCTGCAAAGAGCGTAATTTGATACTTTTTTGGCTGCTCTTTGAGCCCCGTGCCATTCGCATCACGCCCCCACTCACCATTAGCGAAGCCGAAATTAGGGAAGGTTGCGCCATATTGACGGGTGTTTTGAATGAAATTCATGAAAAAAGATTGTCCTAGGCCGTCAAGGCTTACTGTTTTAAAAGCTTCTAATCCACTTCCTTTACCCCGTTGTATTTCAACTAATTAACATCAAATAAATTACAGTAGATACGGATGTCACGGCTGCTTACGGCCTGTCAATCCTGTTAATAACGGTGTTAACAACAAAAGAGGCACGACTCTTGAATGCCTCTTTACATTAGTATCTTTAATTTTAAGAAACAGTTAAAATGATGCATATGCATTTAAGCCCTAACGAGCATAACAACTTTTCGCTTTCCCGTTTTGAATCCATGTTAAAGACTAATGATGTGTACTTTTTCGACTCCGAAGAGTTTGAAGAGATCATTCATCATTATTTGGAAAACGGGAAAATCGCTCTTGCCAAGAAAGCGACAAAACTTGGTTTGGAGCAACATCCTACAGCGACAAGCCTAAAATTATTTCAGGTAGAGATGTTTATTTTCGAAAATGAATTGGATACTGCCGAGGCCCTACTAGACCAGCTCTACCTTTTGGAGCAATCCAATGAGGAAATCTACATCCAAAAAGCCAATATCTATTCGCGACGTGATGCTCATAAAAAGGCGATCACCTTGCTTGAAAAAGCACTGGAAATTACAGCCGATAAGAGTGATGTGCTTTCCCTTTTGGGGATGGAGTATTTGTTTCTGGAAGATTTTGAGAACTCCAAACACTATTTCATACAATGCCTGGAGCAGGATGAGCAAGACTATTCGGCGCTTTACAATATCATCTACTGCTTCGATTACCTGGAGCAACATGAAGCGGCCATCGATTACCTGAACGCGTATTTGAATAAGAATCCGTATTGCGAAGTCGCCTGGCATCAGGTAGGGAAACAATATTTTGTACTGAAAGATTATAAAAAAGCCCTGGCCGCCTACGATTTTGCCATCATAAGTGACGACTGCTTTATTGGTGCCTACCTTGAAAAAGGGAAGGTTCTGGAAAAATTGAAAGAATACGCATTGGCGATCGAGAGTTACTCCATCACCTTAGGTCTGGACGATCCCACCTCCTTCGCACTCCTGCGCATTGGCAAATGTTACGAAAAACTAAAGAACAAAGAACTGGCACTTCAGTTTTACAACAAATGTGTGGAAGAAGATTCGCTGCTGGACAAAGGATGGATTGCGATTACCGACTTCTATTTTAGCGCGAAGAACTACCAAAAAGCGTTGTATTATATAGAGAAAGCGATCAATATTGACACCGAAAACGTCCTCTATTGGAAACGCTATGCAAAGATCAATCGCCGCTTGAATCTATTTGAAGAGGCCGAACACGGATACCGCAGAAGTATTGAACTGGGCAATTACGAAATGGAAACCTGGATCTCACGCTGTGATATCCTAATCGAATTGGGCGAGTATGATGCTGGCATCAATAACCTCCTGCAGGCGGCCGAATTCTACCCGGAGAATGCAGAAATCGAATATCGATTGGCAGGATTGTATTACAAACTTCTGGAAGATGCCAAAGCAGAATTCCACCTGAAAAATGCGCTGGACCTCGATGATGAATTTTCGTTGATCATCGAAGAGTTGTTTCCTAAGGTTTTTAGAAAACAACGGGTGCAACAATTGATAAAAAGACATAAGAAATAGTCGCGATCCAACGGGGAATGTTTTCGATCGCCGGAATTCCTTTACAAACGGGAGACATTCAATAACATTCAAACAACCAATTAATATTGTAGTTTTCCACTACCTTAAGCAGAACGTTTCCTACTATTTCTGTATTTTTAGGGCTTGTTAAACGGAACCTTGCCTATGCCATCTCGAAATTTCCAGCAGTATGTTATTATTTGTTTAAAAGGTATCGCCATGGGGGCTGCCGATGTGGTCCCCGGAGTCTCTGGTGGAACCATCGCCTTCATCTCAGGAATCTATGAAGAGTTGATCGAAACCATCCATAAGCTGGATTTTGGATTTTTCAAAATTTGGCGAAAAGAGAGTTTATTCAAGGCTTGGAAACAGTACAATCTTGGGTTTCTGGTGGTACTCATGCTTGGAATTTTTACCAGTATCCTTTCTTTGGCCAAATTAATCACCTGGCTGCTGGCCAACCATCCCATTCTGGTTTGGTCGTTCTTTTTTGGTCTTATTATTGCCAGTATTGTCTATATCGCCAAACAGATCACCCGATGGAACTGGCTTTCGATCCTCGCGATCCTTATTGCTGCCGCACTTTCTTATTTCATCACCATTATTGAACCCATGGGATCTCCCGATAGTACCTGGTTTCTATTCTTTGCCGGGTTTATTGCCATCATTGCTATGATCCTGCCGGGTATTTCGGGCTCGTTTATTTTGCTTTTATTGGGCGCTTATGAAGCCGTTATCGGAACCATTACCCAGTTTATCGAGGGCATTACCGCTATGGATTGGACCCTGTTTTCCGAAGCATTTATAAAGTTAATGGTTTTTGCACTGGGTGCTATTCTGGGACTCAAAGCCTTTTCACGAGTACTTAACTGGATGTTCAAACATCACAAAAATACAATTCTTGCCGTACTCACAGGTTTTATGATTGGCGCTCTCAACAAAATATGGCCGTGGAAAGAGGTTTTAAAATACCGAACCAATCACAGCGGAGAAGAAGTTCCTTTCCTTGAAAAAAGTATTCTTCCCTCCCAGTACGTAGACAATCCCCAACTCCTCTACGCGATTCTTTTTATTGTTCTCGGCTTCCTGACTATCTTTGTTCTGGAGCGCGTCGCCACCGTTAAAAAAAATCGTTAAATGAGGGAACCCCGAACGTTCAGCGATAGAATTTGGTTGGTTCTCAAGGGGCTGGCCATGGGTGCTGCCAATAAGGTTCCCGGCGTTTCCGGTGGAATGGTAGCCTTTGTTGCGGGCTTTTATGAAGAATTTATCTACTCCCTTCAAAAAATAAACAGAAAGGCTTTTTTACTACTCATTAATGGCCGATTTAGAATTTGCTGGGCATATATCAATGGCCGGTTCCTGGGTTTATTGATCCTGGGAATGATCATAAGTTATTTTAGTGTCTCCAAGCTACTGGACTACTTTTTAGCCCATTACGAGCTATATGTGTGGAGCGTTTTCTTCGGAATGATTGTGGGTTCGATCTACTATGTCGCCAAGGATTTTGGGCATTGGAACCGTAAATACCTCGCTTTTCTTGTGCTTGGAATTATGGTTGGAGTGAGCATTAGCTTTCTGGAACCCGCCAAGCAAAATGACAATTTGTTCTTTGTCTTTTTCTGCGGAATTATAGGCGTAAGCGGGATGACCCTTCCCGGGCTATCGGGATCGTTCATTCTCATCATTTTGGGGAATTATGTCCTATTGCTGGTGGATTCGGTCAATGCGTTATTCGATACAATTGCCAATACGGTGCAAGGCGATTTTAGCTATACCCGGGATCCAGTTCGCCTAGCCTTGCTCAAAGTTCTGGTGGTTTTCTCCCTGGGTTCATTAACTGGCCTGGTCTCACTCTCTCACTTTTTGGGCTACCTTTTGAAACACTACAAAAAAACAACCTACGCCGTAATAATTGGCTTCATTACAGGTTCTCTTGGGGTAGTCTGGCCATGGAAGAACAAAGAATTTGAATACGATGCAACTGGTAACATAAGGGTGGATAGCAACGGCCACGAAATCATCGTGGGATACAAACGTTTCTTGCCATCTGAGTTTTCATTCGAGACTTTTTTCGTAATTTTATATATCATAGTTGGAATATTAATCGTACTCAGCTTAGGCTGGAGTCAGAAGACAAAAACCCCTAAATATGGCTAAATATGGACTGATAGGAAGGAATATTGGATATTCTTTTTCGAAAGCATTTTTTAGCACAAAATTTGAACAGGAAAAACGAAAGGATACCTACCATAACTTTGACATTGAAGATATCTCCAAACTCAAGGAAATAGCAACTAAGGAAAGTGGTATCAAAGGGCTCAATGTGACCCAACCGTATAAACAATCTGTTATTCCACTATTGGATCGCATCGATAAAGAAGCCAAAAAAATTGGTGCGGTGAATACTATAAAAATACTCAAAGACGGCAGGCTCGCAGGGTATAATACTGACCATTACGGATTTGCCAAATCCCTGGCCAACTTTCTACCCGTTTCAAATAAAACAGCACTCATATTGGGCTCGGGAGGCGCCTCCAAAGCTATAAGGTATGTGCTGGAAGCGATGGCCTTTGAGTTTAGAGTAGTGTCACGCACCAAAACTGAAGACCACCTCACCTACGCTGAGTTGAACCAGGAAATCATTGAGCGGCATAGCCTTATTGTCAATTGCACCCCCGTAGGTACCTTCCCCAATGTCCAGGACTGCCCGGATATTCCTTATCAGTTCATTACAAATAAACATTTACTCTTCGACCTAATTTACAATCCCAGGGAAACCGAATTCTTGAAACGGGGGTTTGCCAAAGGCGCAAAAGTAAGTAATGGCCTCAAAATGCTTGAGTACCAGGCTAAAAAAGCCTGGGCGATTTGGAAATCTTAAAATACACCACAAAACCCGCAAAAGTAAGCGCACCACTTTGCTATGTGCGCAGTTGTTAGTATCTTTCACCTTCTTAGAATAACGAACCCTAACATTGAAATATATGTCTGACAAGGAATTGCCAAAAGAAAATGAGAGTGGGTCTGTAGCACATGAGGAATCTTTGGATCAGTCTGCCCTTGAAACGTCGAAAGAAACAACCGATGTCCCGGAAGTGGTAGAAGAAACGAATATCGAAGCTTCAGAAACTGTTGAAAATGAAATAGAAACTGACGTAGCTTCTTCTTCAGAAAAACAAGTCGAACCTGAACCTGTCACGGAAAATGTTGAACCCCCTCAACCTCTGGAGCCACCTTCCGTGGAGCTAAAGGAAACAACGGTTGAAAAAGCAGACGAAACTAAACCGGAAGCTACTTCAGAACAACAAATCGAACCTGAAATTGCTGCGGAAAATACCGAGTCCACAACCACTGCCGAAACCCCAGCCGTAGCAATCGAAACTCCAATCGAATCTACTTCAGTCGAAGCATCGGCCGCCGATGCGGAAACCCCTGCGCTGGAAACACCCGACATAGCGGTACCCGGGGGTACTATAAAGAACGAAGACGATACGGATAAAGAAGCATCGGAAGAAGTTTCATCCTCGAACGATGAGCATGAAGATGAACATGAAGATGAGCATGAGGAGGAAAATGAGGCCGATGACGAAAAAGACTATCACGCCCTATCCAAAGAGGAATTGATTATCGAACTTCGATCATTGATAGCGCATAAACCGGTTCAGCATATAAAAAATGAGGTTGAGGAGATCAAAACCGAATTCAATGCGAAATTCGAGGAAGCATTAGAGCACAAAAAAGAAGAATTTTTGGCAGAAGGGGGTAATATCATTGATTTCCATTACACCACTCCCTTAAAAAAGCAATTCAATTCGCTGTATTTCGATTACAAGGAAAAGCGCAACGGTTACTATCAAAATCTGAAGCGCGACCTGCAGGCCAATTACAAAATACGGGAAGAGCTCATTGAAGAGCTGAAAGGACTGCTCAATGCCGAGGAAAATATCAATACTACCTATAAACATTTCAAAGATATTCAGGAGCGATGGCATACGGCCGGGGCGATTCCACGAGATAAATACAATACGATTTGGAACACCTACCGTCATCATGTAGAAAATTTCTACGATTTTCTACACCTCAACCGGGAGTTTCGGGATCTGGATTTCAAGCATAATCTCGACCAGAAATTAAAGTTTATCGGGAGAGCCGAAGAATTGGCACAACAGGGTGATATTGGGAAAGCTTTTCGTGAATTACAGATGCTTCACAAAATGTGGAAAGAGGATGTGGGGCCTGTCGCTAAGGAATTTCGGGAAGAAGTTTGGGATAAATTCAGTGCTGCCACCAAAGTCATTCACGACAAACGCCAGGAATTTCTAAAAGATCAGGACAAGCACTATGAGGTCAATTACGATCTCAAAATGGAGATCATCAATAAAATAAAGGAAGTCGCCGCCAATACCGGCCAAAGCCATAAGGCCTGGCAAAATGCCATCAAAGAGGTTCAAAAGCTTCGCGATCAATATTTTGAAACGGGAAAGGTCCCTCGTACCAAAGCCAAGGAAATCTGGAATAGTTTTAAAGAGTCCACCCGTAATTTCAACCGGGAAAAGAACGGATACTATAAAAATCAGAAGAAAGAACAGTTCACCAACCTTGAAAAGAAACGCGCGCTCATTCAAATCGCCGAAGAAAATAAGGATAACGAGGATTTTGAAGTGGTAACACCCTTGATGAAAAAAATTCAACAGGACTGGAAAGCCATTGGCCATGTGCCACGTAAGGAAAGTGATAAGATCTGGAAGAAATTTAAGGAAGCTTGTAACCACTATTTTGATAAGGTTCACGCCGAACGCAACGAAGCCAACAAAGAAGAAGTGGTTCATTTTGAGGCGAAACAAGCCCTGTTGGATTCGCTAGCCAGTTTTGAGTTTAGTGGAGAAAAAGCTACGGATCTCAAAGCCATCAAAGGAAAAATTACAGAGTGGAAAGCTATTGGCCGTGTGCCGTTCAATAAAAAGAATATTGAACGCAAGTTCAATAAGGTGCTGGATGAGCTCTTCGGAAAACTGGATTTGGACAAAAAACAGGCCGAAATGATCCGTTTTGAGAATAAATTAAATTCAATGGCTTCCGAAGTAGACAACCGTAAGCTTCAAAATGAGGAATTCTTTATTTCGAAAAAGATCACCGAAGCTAAAGGTGAGATTCGCCAATTGGAGAATAATCTAGGCTTCTTCCGGCACACCAAAGCAGATAATCCACTGGTAATAGAAGTGAACAAAAACATTGAAAAGCACAAAGAGCAATTACAGGTTTGGAAGTCGAAACTCACCAAAATCCGATCTCTAAGAAAACAACAATAAATGATACCTTGTCCGCTGTGTCAAGCATCGCCTGCGCAACAGCTGGAAGAAGCTATACAATTTTACCATTGCCCTTACTGCGGCACGGTTTTTCGGCATTCCCAGTGCTTCGTTTCGCCGGAAAAAGAGAAAGAACGGTATTTGCTCCATGAAAATGACGTTGGCAACAAACAGTATCAGGACTTTGTTTCACCAATTGTCACGGCGGTTTGCAACAAATTTGACCCTCCCGGACCGGGCCTCGATTTTGGTGCCGGAACCGGACCGGTCATCTCGGAAATGCTTCGGGGCAAAGGCTTCCAAATGAACCTTTGGGATCCCTTCTTTCATAACGATCCTGCGGTATTAGAACACACCTACGAGTTTATGGTTTGTTGCGAGGTCATTGAGCATTTTCACCACCCCTTGGCCGAATTTCAGCTTATGAAGAAGTTGTTACGCCCCGGTGGAAAGTTATTTTGCAAGACTGCATTACTTCCGAAGCAAACAACATTCGCGGATTGGTACTACAAAAATGATCCCACCCACGTGATCTTCTATTCAGAAAAAAATCTGAAATGGATACAGCAGCATGTTGGTTTTTCTGAAGTGAGCGTCGAAGAACAATTGATCATTTTCAAAAAATAACGCAAACCGCCACTGTTTACCGTCACTGCTTACTGCCACTGAAAACCGCCACTGAATACTGCCACTGCCACTGCCAACTGAACACTACAGCTTCTTCGCCTCATTCCAGTACACATCCATCTCAGCCAGGGTCATGTCTTTGAGTGCTTTTCCCTCAGTTATGGCTTTTTTTTCCAAATATTGAAATCGTTTGATAAACTTTAAATTGGTGCGTTCCAGGGCGTTCTCAGGATCCACTTTCAAGAAACGGGCGTAGTTGATCATGGAGAACAGAACATCGCCAAATTCCTGTTCTATTTTTTCAGTATTCCCTTCGGAAACTTCATGCTGCAGCTCCTCCAGTTCTTCGCTCAACTTTTCAAAAACCTGTTGCGGCTCCTCCCAATCGAAGCCTACTCCGGCCACTTTATCCTGGATGCGGTTCGCCTTCACCAGGGCTGGAAGCGACTTGGGAACCCCTTCCAAAACGCTCTTTTTACCTTCTTTCAACTTCAAATTCTCCCAGTTTTGTTTTACTTCCTCTTCGTTGGCTACCACAACATCTCCATAAATATGCGGATGCCGCGATATCAATTTCTCACAAATATCATTTGCCACGTCTGCCATATCAAAATGAGCGGCCTCACTCCCAATTTTTGCGTAGAAAACGATATGCAGCAACAGGTCGCCCAATTCGTTCTTTACCTCGGTGAGGTCATTTTCGAGTATGGCTTCCCCCAATTCGTAGGTTTCCTCGATGGTGAGATGCCGTAAGCTCTGGATGGTCTGCTTTCGATCCCATGGACACTGTTCGCGGAGTTCGTCCATAATGGTTAGTAGCCGGTCGAATGCCTTGAGTTGCTCTTGTCTTGAATTCATAGGCACAAAGCTACTATTTAGGTGCTTCAGAAATAAAACGAGTTATTAAAAAGGATTAACAAATGGGGGTAGGAATACGAAAATTGACACTAAAATGTTCAATAAGCCAATAAAAAAAGCCCTCCATAATCCGGAGGGCTTTTTTCTATACCAAAACTTCTATTCTTCTTCGGAAGTATCTGTTTTTGTTTCAGAAAAATTGGTGATGCCATTTTTAGTGAGCAAATTATACCACTGCAATACTTTTTTGATGTCACTTGGGTAGACGCGATCTTCGTCGTAGTCTGGTAAAATATTGAAGAAATACTCTTCCAGTTCGTCTTTGGACGATTTATGACTGATCGCTTCCCCTCCATTTTCCTTTTCAGAAATCTTACTGAAAATCTCCCGTAAGGGAACTTCCTCGGTTAAGGTATAGATTGCGATTTCAGAAAGTAAACTCACATTTTGACGCGCGTTTACGGTAATTCGTTTGCCATCGGCCAGTGCCTCTGCTAAAAGGCCGGTTCGGGTTTGAGTTTTTAATTGATACAAACCTGGTTTTCCCGAAATGGATAATATTTTATCTAGACTCATAGTGTGCTTTTCCTTTTTGAAAGGTCTCATTATGCCTGTTTTTGCAAATGAGGCTGCAAAGATGTTGGCTTTGTTTTAATATTCCAAACGGATTAACGTTTCTTTTTAGCGTTGGGAAAACGCATTCGGTAATCCACTTTTATTTTCCCTTTGGAAATATTCACCAACTTGCTTTTAATTAAACGTTTTTTGAGGGCAGATAGTTTATCGGTAAATAAAACTCCTTCAATGTGGTCATATTCATGCTGAACGATTCTCGCCACCATTCCCGTAAAGGTTTCGGTGTATTTCTTAAAGTTTTCATCCCAGTATTCCAGGGTGATGGTATCTTGCCGAAAGACATCTTCACGCACATCGGGGATACTCAAACAACCTTCGTTGAATGCCCACTCATCACCGGTCTCTTCAATGACTTTTGCATTAATAAAAACCCGTTTGAAGGTTGCACAGAATTCCTGTTCCTCTTCGGAAAGATCTTCGTCATCTTCAAAAGGGGAGGCGTCGACGATAAACAAACGCAAAGCGAGTCCCACCTGTGGTGCCGCTAAGCCAATGCCGTGGGCTTCGTACATGGTCTCGAACATGTTGTCCAGAATGTGATCCAACTTGGGATACTCCTTGGTGAGTACCTTTGTTTTTTTTCTTAATACGGGATCTCCGTAGGCGATAATGGGGTAAATCATTGTACTTCTCTTACTATTATTTATGGTGCAAATAACTTTGCAACAGGATCGTAGCACTAATTTCATCGATCAACGCTTTGTTGCGACGTTGTTTTTTGTTCAATCCGCTATCGATCATGGTTTGAAACGCCATTTTACTTGTAAATCGTTCGTCCCAACGTTTCAAGGGGGTAGTTGGATGTATTTCTGAAAATTTGGTAATGAATTTCAAAATTTCGGTTTCCACTTCGGAATGCGTTCCATCTTTTTGCTTGGGCTCTCCCACCAAAATCATTTCTACATTTTCTTCCTCCAAATACGTTTTCAAAAAAGCGAATAAATCGCCGGTCTCAACCGTGGTCAAACCTGATGCTATAATTTGTAATTCATCGGTCACAGCTACTCCCGTGCGTTTGGTCCCGTAATCTAAAGCTAGTACTCTTGGCATTTCGGGTGCAAAAATACGGCATTGTTTTATACTATACTAATGTCACTTCGAGTGTTTTTCTATAGAGTGAAATGGTTCTCAGTAAAAAACAATCGGGAAGTAATCCAAACTTAAATGATAAACTGGAAATGCTTCTCGATACTTTTTCCAATTTTTTTGCCATAAAACTGGAAAACACACGAAGTGACAATCATTGCATCTTTAACTTAATTATCTTTGCAGTAAATTCAAACCTAGATGGAAAAATTACAACAGATCATCAATACGGCCTGGGACGACCGTACCCAATTACAAAACCCTGAAACCATCCAAGCCATTCGTGAAGTGGTGCGTTTATGCGATGAAGGCGAACTGCGTTGTGCGCAACCCACGCCGACTGGTTGGCAGGTGAACGAATGGGTAAAAAAGGCGATCGTGCTGTATTTCCCTATTCAGAAAATGGTGACCATGGAGGCGGGCATCTTTGAATATCACGATAAGATACCGTTGAAAAAAGGGTATGAAGCCAAGGGAATTCGAGTAGTCCCCCACGCGGTTGCCCGCTATGGAGCCTATATTTCCAAAGGAGTGATCATGATGCCCAGTTATGTGAATATTGGCGCTTATGTGGATGAAGGCACCATGGTCGATACCTGGGCCACCGTTGGAAGCTGCGCCCAGATCGGTAAAAATGTACATTTGAGTGGCGGAGTGGGCATAGGAGGTGTTTTAGAGCCTTTACAAGCCGCTCCCGTGATCATTGAAGACAATGCCTTTATTGGCTCCCGTTGTATCGTGGTGGAGGGCGTTCGCGTGGAAAGTGAAGCCGTTTTGGGGGCCAATGTAGTGCTCACCGCCTCCACAAAGATCATCGACGTGACCGGTGACACTCCTTTGGTGATGAAAGGACGCGTCCCAGCTCGTTCTGTGGTCATTCCGGGTAGTTATTCCAAAAAATTCCCTGCCGGGGACTTCAATGTTCCATGTGCCTTGATCATAGGAACCCGCAAAGAAAGCACTAATAAGAAGACTTCATTGAATGATTGTCTGCGTGAGTATGATGTGGCTGTTTAGTTCGAAGGTTCTAGATTTTAGGATTGGTAAAATGAATATTGAATATAAAACACTGAATACTGCTCACTGAATACTGCTCACTGAACACTGAACACTGCCTACTGCAACTGCCTACTTCAACTAACCCTTCTTCTTCCGCTTCCGTACCTTCTTCGCATTCACTCTTTTCTGAAATTTTCGGCTGTAATGGGTCATGAGCCGGCGGGTGTCTTTGGTAGTTCGGTCGTACAGGACGGCGTAGACAGGCGCCATAACGTCGATCATTCCTTTGGAGAGCCACATCCTTCGAAAATTCTTCATACGCTTATTGAAACCCATAGATTCAAAACGCATGCGATTGAGATCGATAAGGTAGAAATCGTAATGACCCGGAGCTATTTGTTTGATCAAGGTGTTTCCGGGAGAGTGATCCAGAAAATTGACCCCATGTTCGTGTAAGTGAAATGTAAACGAGGTGAATTGTCGCAAGATCTCATCGCGATCGGGCCACTTCGGATTGTGATTTAGTTTCCTGAAATCGAAGTCGTATTCCAGATGCTGGCTGATATAGAAACTTTCTTTGAGTCCAAAGGATGTGCGTTCAAAATAAGCCACCGGTGACGGAGTTTTGAAATCGAAGTCGATCAATTTTTGTGCGTATTCAAAGGATCGCCTCGCCTTACTCTTCCGAAGTAATTGATACACCAACCCTTGAAAGAAATTGGGAGTTTTAAATTTTTTTATGTTCAAAATCGCGCCTGCAACAGTCACCTTTTTAATGACATTGCGTTCTCCATTGACCACAAACTCACCCATCGAATCAAATCGGTGAATCACATCTTGCAGTGCGGCCTTTTTTTTGGCGAAGTCTGGATGGACGACCAAAGTTTCCTTCATTATAAATTTTAAATAACTTTAAAAAAAAGATACCTTGCGAAGGTAAACTTTTATGAAGAAAATTCTTGTCATACAAAACAAAAGAATTGGCGACGTCTTGATCGCTTCGGTGCTGGCAACCAACCTGAAAACCATCCTTCCCAACTGTCATATTACCTATTTTGTGTACGATTACACAGCCGGGGTGCTGGAGCAAAACCCCAATATCGATCGCATCATTCGGGCCAATGACAAAGCATTAAAAAAACTTCCGGTCCTGTGGAAAACCATACGACAGATTCGGCAAGAGCGATACGATATGATCTTCGATCCCTATGCCAAATTCCAAAGCCGATTGATGTGCCTGTTCTCAAAAGCTCCCCAGCGAATTGGCTTTAAAAGAGCGCACAAAAAACTAAAACTACCATTTTACACCCAGGCCGTCAATTTTTTAGAAAAAGCAACTATGCCCTGCGGAAAAGCTCTGGAAGATCGTATCCACATGCTGCAATCGGTTTTTACACTGGAACATCCGGATGCCCATTACCGGATATTTTTAACCGAAGAGGAACAGTGCTATCCCAAAATAGCGTCTTTAAAAAAACCGGTGATCATGCTGGGTGTTCTGGGCAGCACCCCCAATAAGTCCTTACCCTACGAATACACCGCAGAAATAATAGATTATATCGCGCAAACCTACGAGGCCACCCTCCTTTTCAACTACGCCCCCCACCAAAAACCGGAAGCTGAAAAGATCTATCAACTTTGCAAACACAAAGCGCAAATCCGACTCGATATTTATGAAGACACCATTCGTGGTTTTATCAAACTCATGAACCAATGCGACCTTTTGGTCTCGAACGAAGGTGGAAGCGTTCACATTGCCAAAGCGTTGGGACGACCCACTTTTACAATCTATTCCCCCTATATCGACAAATCCCACTGGAATAGTTTTGAAGATGGCACGACCCACGAATCGGTGCATTTGTTGGAGGAAAAACCCAACCTATTTGACAGTTATTCGTTGGAAGAACGGAGGGAAATTGAGAAGAATCCGGATACCTTGTATCGCGAACTCAACCCGGAAATGATTCTTCGGAAACTAATGCCCTTTTTAGAGCACCAATTTAAATCTGCATCCCCATGAATCTTCTGGACAAATTTCATCATTGGCGACGAAAAAGACGCTGGAACAAACAATATAAAAGCGGTCGCTGGGAAAGTTTGAAAAGCGAGATCGAAGCGAAACGCTACTATCAAATTCTGGACTATTTGAAAGAATTCGCACCTGCAAACCCATCTATTCTTGACATTGGCTGTGGCGACGGAGTAATGAACAGACACATGCAGGATGTGACTTTCGATTATTTTTTAGGAGTGGATTTCTCCAGCGTTTCGATTGAAAAAGCCAAGGAGCAGCATTTTCCCAAAGCCGAGTTCCTGGCAGAGGATGCTATAAAATTCCAACCGAAACGAAACTTTGACGCCATCATATTCAACGAGGCTTTTTACTATATTCCGGAAAGCGAAAAAACGAGGGTTTTAAACCTTATGCTCGATCATCTCAATCCCGGAGGTGTGGTAATATCGTCCATTTTTAGGGAAGGAACAGGCTGCTGGGAATATTTTGAGGAAAATCCGAAATTAAAAGAACTGGCCTTTACCACAGTTCAAACAAATAAGGAAACTACATATTGGAAGATAGGAGCCTATTCCAAAGTTTAATCGTTTATCTGTTTCAGGGTTCAACGACTAAACGATTCCACGATTCCACAATTAAACATCTTTCCGGCCTTTAACGATCCCATGCTCGGTCCATTTCTTACCCTTGACCTTCACCTCTTTTCGAATAGTTAGGTTACGTTCCAGAGATTCTTTGGTTTTGTACCCACGGGCGTGATCCAAATGAAGTACGATCGCCTTATGACGAATCTGTTTGGGTTTCAAACCATAGTTTTCAAGGCGCTCCCCAAGTTCGCGGTCCGGGCCTCCGTATTGCATGCGCTCGTCGTAACCGTTGATCGCCATCAGGTCTTCTTTCCAAGCAGAAGAATTACAATTATTAAAACTGGCCTTGGTAGGAGTTACCAGGTCCAGAATGCTCGCCAGGACAGGTCCACTGTTCAATTTTAGGGCTTGAGTCCCTTTCAAGCTATCCTGTTTTTTAAGCCATTTTACGTCAAAACAACGTTCGGTCCGTATATCGTCCTCTTCGATCACTTCGCTAGTCTTCATGGGCAGCTTGCAATATCCTCCCGATAAAAAATAGCCTTCTTCGGCGTACTTAGCATGAACCTCAACAAAATCCTTTCGGGGAATGCAATCTCCATCGGTAAAAAGGATGTAAGGCATTCGGGCCTTGCTGATTGCGATATTTAAAATACGCTGACGACGATACCCTTCGTCCACATGCCAAATATGCTGTATCGGCACCGGATAATCTTCCCGAAACCCGTTAATGAGCTCGCGCGTGGATTCCCGCGAACCATCATCGGCAATGATCACTTCATAGTTGTTATAGGTTTGATATTTATACCCTTCCAACACCTTTTGAAGCCATTCTTCCTTGTTGTAGGTGCTAATAATGACTGAAATTCCTAAACTATCCAAAATCGTCTTTTTAATACGTTGCAAAGGTACGCTACTTTTTTCGTAAAAAGAAGGCTGCCTGATCTCCCCTACCCGCCATATTGAGTTTATTAGCCCGACTTTGGTACTGGGATTTGATCCATTTTCGCTGTAAAGATGCCCATGCACCTTTCTCCTTCGGTACCGAAAGTGAAATATCATTTACATATTTTTCACTCCCTATAAACTGAAAGTGATTCGAGTCGTATACCACCTTTTCAAGTTTTAGCCCCGCCTCCTCGGCCAGCAGTTCCATGCTTTCCAGAGAATGAAGAAAAAGGTGTCTCGGCGCGTCCAGTTGCACCCAATGTTCCCGGTAACGCTCCCAGGCATAGGAGGAAACTGTGGGGATGCGTAAAATACAAACCCCGTCTTTGTCCAAAAGGTCAAAGATCTTTGCGAGGTTTTCCCTGGGATTGGCCAAATGCTCAAAAGCATGGTGATAGGTAATGATATCCCAGGAACCTTGAATTTCGAAAACGTCACATTTCTCGATCGTAAGTCCATTCTCATAGACCATTTTTTCGGAAAGATACGGGTCACACCCCAGTACATTCTCAAAGCCTACCTCCGCCAGCGGATATAAAAAATTGCGGCCGTTTCCACAACCCACATCAAGGATACGCGTGCTTTTAGTAACGCCCAGACCTCTGAATATTTTGTACTCTTTTATTCCGAAGAAACTTTTAAAAATTTCACTACCAAGCACTGAACGCTTGTACTGAAATTTTTTAATAGCACCCTTGAAGTCCTTAAACTTTTTTCCGTCATAGGAACCGAAACTGTAGTAGTCACCGGGGTAATACGAAGACATCTCCTTCGGGATTTCAATGATCTGAAGGCATTTGCAGCTTCCGCACTCCATATATTCGAAGGTCTCCCGCAACCCGTACATCATTTCCTTCACCGTGTAGCGGGTGTTGTTTTCACTGTTTCCGCAGATACTACAGCTAAGTTTTGTTTCACTTTTCGTACTCATAAAGGAGATTACAGTTTAGACTTGTAAAACGCCAAAGATATAGTTATTTCATCGGTTCCTCTATGGCCACTTTCATTGCGCGATAAAATGTTTTAGCAAAGCTTTCCACAATGTCTCCTTTCATATAACAAACATTTCCTAAGTTTGCGTTATGGCGACTTTAACAGTGATCATTCCTACTTTTAATGAAGATGCGTATCTCGAAGCGGCACTGCGGTCGGTGCGATTTGCCGATCAAATTATCGTGGTCGATTCCTTCAGCTCCGATGCAACTCCGAAGATCGCCAAACAGTATAACACACTTTTTCTCCAGCGTACCTTCGATAATTTCTCCGGTCAGAAGAACCATGCACTGGAACATGCCACGGGGGATTGGGTTTTGTTTCTGGATGCAGACGAGCGCGTTACCTATCCATTGCAACTGGAAATCAAGAAAGCCATGGAAAGTGACACCCACAGTGGCTACAAGCTCAACTTTCCGCATTTTTACATGAATCGCTTTCTCTATCACCACAGCAACAAAGTACTGCGCCTGGTGCGGCGGGAAGGCACCCATTATACCGGTTTGGTACACGAAAAACTACATTGTGAAGGCAGTTTAGGGCTATTAAAACATCCCGTGCTTCATTTTACCTATAAGGGCCTGGAACACTATATCCAAAAGCGAGAGGGCTACGCCTGGTTTCAAGCAGAACAACTTCAGAAAAAAGGAAAAAAAGCAACCTTATTCCTCATGTTTGTGAAGCCAAGCTATCGTTTTTTCAGCTCCTACTTCCTCAAAGGCGGTTTCCGAGACGGAATTCCGGGATTGGCCGTGGCTGCCATAAATTCATACGGTGTCTTTTCGCGATATGTGAAGCTGCTCTTGCTGGAACGAGGGATGCGGTGAAATTGATGTACGATGTACGATGTACGATTTGTCACTTCGAGCCTGCCCGACGGCAAAGGCGGGTGAATTTTTACTACGCAGGAGAAAAAATTAGTATCGAGAAGCAAGCAAAGTGCAAAAAGGTGTTCTCGATACAAATCTCCGCTCACTATCGTTCGATGCGATTCACTCGAACTGACAATTCATTAAAACAATTTTCCAAACTTTATTTTTCTTCGGAATTTCTTCAGATCCCACTCCCCTTTCACATCGATGCGCTGAATTTCAAACGGATCCCGAAACGGAAATGCATTCAACCGGTTCCCTATTCGCAGTGCGTAGGTGAATTGGTGGTTTTCCAATTGCTGAAAAAATTGCGACTTCTTCGGATTTTTGCGAGGATATTTTCCGAAGGGATAGGCCAAATACGGACCCAAAGGCAAAGCATGCGCTGAGGCAGTGGCAAAAGCTTTTTGAGTGTCGGCCTCAATTTGAGCGGGGCTTAGCTCGTTGTATTTTTGATGCGCGTAGCTGTGGTAGGCCAATTCAATCACCCTTGGATCGAGGGCTTTTAAGGTCTCCGCATCCATGATGGGTGCTGTATTTTCGTTCCATTGATCCGCGGCTCCCATATATTTCAATGGAATAAAGAAAGTAGCCTTAAGGCTATATTTCTTAAGGAGTGGAACGGCAAACTCCAACTGACTCACATAGCCATCGTCAAAGGTGATCACGATATTTTTTTTCTTCGGAAGTCTTTGAAATTGGCTCAATTCCGAAAAATGATAGGTGTGATACCCCTTATCTGCCAAAAACCGAAATTGTTCCTCCAGGTCTTCGGAAGCGATGGTAAGCCCTTTGCTCTCAGTAGCCGAGATTTTATGATACATTAAAATAGGTAGTTTTGACACAGCGCTTTTCAGAATTAATCCTTGTAAAATTATTACTTTTACGCAAACTTATCACAACTCTTGGAGAACACTACAAAAATAAGCGCTTTGGCCATCACCCTCAACGAAGCCGAAGTCATCGAAGATTTCATCCAGAGCATGTGGTTTGCCCATGAGATCGTTATTGTAGATTCCTTTAGCAGCGACAAAACTATGGCCCTGGCTTCCAGGCATGAAAATGTGAGGGTTGTAGAACGAAAGTTTGATAACTTCAGTGAACAAAAGAACTTTGCCATTGCCCAGGCCCAAAACGACTGGGTGGTATTTTTTGACCCCGATGAAGCTGTGAGCCGGGAAATGGCAAACGAGATCATCGAAGCGCTAAAAGCGCCCAAAGCGATCGCTTATTTTGTAAAACGGGAACTCTATTTTATGGGTAAACGTATTAAATACAGCGGATTCCAAACCGATTGGGTGATTCGTATCTTTAACAAGAATCACTGTGAGTATAACGGCGACCTTGTCCACGAAACACTTTCAGCAAAGGGTGAAACCGCCCGGCTAAAAACACGATTGCCGCACCATACCTATAAAAGTTTTGATGATTATACAGGCAAGCTGCATCGATACAGTGCCCTTCAGGCACGCATGCTGTACGATAAAAAGAAGAAACCCAATCTATCGCATTTCCTATTCCGGCCTTGCTATCGTTTTTGGCATCAATACTTGCTGCGACTGGGTATTTTAGACGGAAAGGAAGGGTTCATTTTAGCCTATATCAATGCCTTTTCGGTGTTTAAACGTTATGTGAATTTATGGCTGTTGTACCGAAAAATTAATTAAAATCATACCAATCACCGTCCATTAATGACGAACAAAACTTATCATGAAACAGATCTTTCTGGAATCTCATAATCTCAAGAATAAGTTTTCAGGCTTTGGGCAATTCAATTACCATCTTATCAAAGCCCTTTCACAGCAGGATCTTAGTGGGTTGGAGCTAACGATCAATGCTAAAAATCCGAAAAATTGGAAGGAGGAATTTGGCGCCATTTTTAACTACCATAAATACAAATCGATCACCCGGCACAAACCCTTCAGAATAAAGAAAAAATACGATCTCTGGCATTGTCTCAATCAAAATATTAAGATCGAACCTTTCTTTGACATTCCCTACCTACTCACGGTTCATGACATCCACTTTGTGACCGAAGGCTCCCCGGGAATTCAGGTGAAACAACGCGAGAAATTTATAGCGAAACTAAACCGGGCAAATGCCATTGTGTATATTAGTGAGTTCGCCAAAAAAGACACCCAATCCTTTTTTGAAGTTCCCGATATTCCGCAATACGTCATTCACAATGGCAATACGATTACCGATATTTCTATTCCGTCCACCTACCAGCCCTCTGTTATTTCAGAAAAACCCTTTCTCTTTTCCATTGGCGATTTCAGTGAACGTAAGAATTTTATGAGCCTGGTGGAAATGCTGCGGCACCTTCCCGACTACCATTTGATTTTAGCCGGAAACAATCGTTCGGCCTATGGAGACGAATTGAGGGTCCTGGTGGAAAAACATCAACTCACCGATCGCGTTTTCCTTCCGGGAAAAATTGAAGAGCTCGAAAAATACTACTATTTGCAACATTGTGAAGCGCTGGTGTTTCCTTCACTCAGAGAGGGATTTGGCATCCCGCCCATAGAGGCCATGCGATTCGGGAAACCCGTTTTCATTTCCAATAATACATCGCTTCCTGAAATTGGAGGGGAACACAGTTTCTACTGGGACCACTACGATCCTGAATATATGGGGCAAATCTTCAGAAAGGGAATGGAGAAATACAAGGGCAATCCTTCCTTCTATACCGATTGGTATGTGGCTCGGGCACAGAGTTTCAGCTGGGATCGAACCGCGAAAAAATATCTGGAGGTGTATCATAGTATTTTAACCTAAGTTTGCGCCATGTACGATGTAGCCGTCATTATTATCAATTATAACTCCACAGATTATACCTTGGAATGTATAGCTGAAGTGGTC
This sequence comes from uncultured Flavobacteriaceae bacterium, assembly GCA_963807685.1. GTDB lineage: Bacteria > Bacteroidota > Bacteroidia > Flavobacteriales > Flavobacteriaceae > Aureisphaera. The sequence goes on from CAWECU010000012.1 coordinate 124,759, forward strand.
AATAAAACCAGTGATGGCTTAGCTTATCAAGTGATCGTAGTGGATAATAATTCGAAACTTTCGGCCTATAAAAAGCTGAAGGACAACTTTCCGAAAGCACCGCATATAAGCCTGCATCGATCCCCTGTGAATACCGGGTTTGGCGGTGGAAATATGTTTGGCGAACAATTAGCGAAGGCTCCGTATCTATTATTTCTGAATAACGACGCCATGCTTTTAAACGATGCTCTGAGCTTGTTGAAAAATTTTATGGATCAACATCCGGAGGCAGGTGTTTGCACCGCGCAAAATTATGATGAACACCATATCCCGGTCCCTTCTTTCGACCATAACAAAGGACTGCGAAGGTTACTTTTCGGGAGAGGGTTTCTGGAAAAGACAGAACCAAAAAAGTATCCGAAACGCAAGAAGGATTATACCCAACCCCTGGAGGTCAATTGGGTGAACGGAGCCTTTTTATTCTTTCGAAGGGAGGCATTTGAAGCAGCTGGAAAATTTGACACTACTATTTTTCTGTATTATGAAGAGATGGATCTATGTCATCGCTTACTGAAAAAAGGCTATACCTCCATGCTGGTTCCGGAGGCAAAGATCCTGCATTATCAGGGCGTTAGCATTGGAAATTCAAAGGCGATTAATAAAGAAGCCTACCGAAGTTATTTGTATGTGATTCGGAAAAACTATGGTTACGTGAAGTATTTGGTGATTAAGACCTATTTGGCCCTGGCATTGCTTGTAAAACCCAAAAAATGGTATCTATTACCTACCATCTAAAACGCAGGATCATGGCTGAAGTTCCCTGCGCCATAAACAGAAAATTGTTTATATGAAGACTGAAATCGAACAGGCCGTAGCCGTCTTAAAAAGAGGCGGACTTATATTATATCCCACCGATACCGTTTGGGGAATTGGATGCGACGCGACCAATGAAACGGCCATTGAAAAAGTTTTTCAGTTGAAAAGGAGAGTCGAAAGTAAATCCCTCATTTGCCTGGTCAATAGATCTTAATATGCTCAATCAATATGTGGAAGACGTTCCAAAAGCGGCGCTCGATATTCTGAAATTTGCCATAAAACCTACCACCATAATTTACGAAGATCCTATTCGAGTGGCTCATAATTTAATTGCAGACGACAACTCCCTCGGAATTAGAATCGTGGAAGACGAATTTTGCCAACAATTGATTCGTAAATTCAAGCGCCCTATCGTTTCCACTTCCGCGAATGTGAGCGGGGCACCTACCCCCGGAAGCTTTCAAGAAATAAGTCCAGAGATTTTGGAGGGCGTGGACTATGTTGTAAATTTGCAGCAGAATAAAAAAGCCGGAAAACCATCGGCAATCATTAAACTGAAAAACGATGGAACCGTGACCGTAATCAGACATTAATGCCCGCAGCACCCAATTATAAAAACGCCTTAAGCCATCCTCTTTTTAACACTATTGCCAGGGCAGCTTCCCAACTCAATTTGGAGTGCTATGTGATTGGCGGCTTTGTACGAGACCACCTGCTGAAACGCGGAAACGCCAAAGATATCGATATAGTTGCGGTGGGAAGCGGTATTGATCTTGCCCGGGAAGTTTCGCGCGTTTTACCTGGAAAACCTAAGGTGACCGTATTTAAAAATTACGGTACGGCCATGCTCAAAAGCGGAGATATGGAAGTGGAATTCGTTGGTGCCCGTAAGGAATCCTATAAGGAAGATAGCAGAAACCCAGCGGTAGAGGACGGAACCCTTCAAGACGATCAAAACAGGCGCGATTTTACCATCAATGCGCTGGCATTAAGTTTGAATGAAGATTCCTTCGGAACATTGCTGGATCCCTTTGACGGAGTTTTAGATTTAAAGAACAAGGTCATTCGAACTCCCCTCGATCCAGATATTACGTTCAGTGATGACCCATTGCGAATGCTGCGAGCCGTTCGTTTTGCCACGCAGTTAGACTTCAGAATCGAAAACGAATCCCTGGAGTCCATCACGCGAAATGCGCATCGTATAAAGATCATTTCCGAAGAAAGAATTGTAGAAGAATGTCATAAAATACTGGCAGCCCCTATTCCTTCTATTGGTTTTGCTTTGTTGCACAAAACCGGTTTATTGCAACCTATTTTCCCTGAATTATGGGCCCTGCAGGGTATTGAAGAGATAGAAGGACAACGGCACAAAGATAATTTTTGGCATACGCTGGAAGTGGTAGACAACATCGCGCAAACAACCGATAATCTTTGGTTGCGCTGGGCGGCACTCCTGCACGATATTGGAAAGGCCCCCACCAAACGTTTTGATGAAAAAGTGGGCTGGACCTTTCACACGCACGAATTTGTAGGTTCCAAAATGGTCTACAAACTTTTCAAGCGTTTGAAAATGCCTTTGAATGATAAAATGAAATTTGTTCAAAAAATGGTTATGATGAGCTCCCGTCCTATTGTATTGGCGTCAGAAGTCACCGATAGTGCGGTTCGTAGGTTGGTCTTTGATGCCGGAGATCATGTGGAAGACCTTATGACACTTTGTGAAGCGGATATTACGACCAAAAACCCGAAACGCTTTAAAAAATACCACAACAACTTTCAGAAAGTACGTGAGAAAATCGTGGAAGTGGAAGCGCGGGATCACATACGAAATTTCCAGCCCCCGGTGAGCGGAGAAGAGATCATGAAGGTATTCGGACTGGAGCCTTGTAGGGAAATTGGGGCCATTAAAGACGCTATTAAAGAAGCGATCCTGGAAGGCGAAATACCGAATGAATACGAAGCGGCCCACAAATTTATGCTGAAAAAAGGAGCTGAAATTGGATTAAAAAAATTGTAAGATAACAATGAAGGACAACAAAAAAGTATTCTATTGGCTTATCACGGGATGCGTACTAATTTTTATAATGGTGGTCGTGGGCGGAATTACCCGGCTTACACATTCGGGCCTGTCCATTTCAAATTATAAGTTGATCTCTGGCACTATTCCCCCAATGAACGAAGTGGAATGGCAAGCGGCCTTTGACCTTTACAAACAATATCCGGAATACCAAAAACTCAATTACGATTTCAGCCTTGAAGAATTTAAAGACATTTATTTTTGGGAATGGCTGCACCGGGTGATCGGTCGTTTTATTGGAGTGGTATTTCTCATCCCCTTTCTTTATTTCTTGCTTAAAAAACAATTGACGCCATCCACGATAAAAAAATGCGTACTCCTTCTATTTTTGGGGGGATTCCAGGGTTTTTTAGGATGGTATATGGTGAAAAGTGGACTGGTTGACCGCCCGGACGTGAGTCACTATCGTCTCGCCTTGCATTTATTCACGGCGTTCATAACATTCGCCTTCACGCTTTGGGTTGCCCTGGATATTTGGTACCCAACCAAAAAGGAAATTCAAAAAAAGTTCAGAAATCTCATGCGTTGGGGATTAATTGTATTGCTGCTTCAGATTATTTGGGGCGCTTTTGTTGCGGGCTTGGACGCTGGGTGGATTCATAATCACTGGCCTTTGATGAGTGATGGAGAGTGGATACACGAATCGGTGACCATAGAACAAGATCCGGTTTGGAAAAACTTTGTGGAAGGAAAAAGCGGAGTGCAATTCGTACATCGATACCTCGCCTATGTGGTGGTGGCTATAATCGCCCTGATCTGGTATAGATCAAAAAAAATGAACCTGCTTCGTGGACAAAAAAATGGGATACAGCTCTTATTGGGGTTGGTACTGATTCAGTTTGTTCTGGGAATTTTTACTTTGATCCTTAATGTTCCGGTTTGGTTGGGGGTAATGCATCAGGTAGTCGCATTTTTATTGCTCGCTGCAATGACATTTACTTTGCACCGATTTAGTCGATAAATTCAATCAAAAAAACACATCGTTCACACTACTTAAGCGAGGAATAAATTCTAACTTTGCGGTCATAATTATTGGCAAATGGTTTACCGTTTTAGAGTCATCCTTGACACCCATGAAGATGTGTTTCGGGATATTGAAATTGAAGCTTCGGCAAACCTGGAGGATCTTCACAATGCAATTACGCAGGCGTTTGGCTTTGCTGGACAGGAAATGGCCTCGTTTTACGTAAGCAACGACCTATGGGAACAGGGAGAGGAAATCGCACTTTTCGATATGAGCGAAGAGCCCGGTGGTATTCGCATCATGCATGAAACATTGCTTGAAGAAGTGACCCACGAAGAACAAACAAAGATGATCTACGTTTATGATTTTCTGAATTTGTGGACCTTTTTGGTAGAACTTGGAGAAATTGCCGAACGCGAAGAAGGCCGCATTTACCCAAACTTGATGTTCGCACACGGCCAGATCCCGGAAGAAGCACCCGATAAAGAATTTATAGCAGACTCCGACGAAGATGACGATCTGGACGATGAATACGGCATCGATCCCGAAGATTACGACACTCTGGACTTCGACGAAAATTGGAATTGACCCAGTTCCAACAATCCAACCATCCAACAATCCAAAAATCCAACCAATCCAAGCTAAATGATCAACCTATATAATGCCCAAATTGAGACCTTATCCATTCACCGCGTAGGAAATAAAAGCCGTAACGAAGGCATCTTATTGTCCAAAAATCCCTATCAAATGGACGATGAATTGACCCCTTTGTTAAAAGAATTTTTTCTGAAACCCTTTCGGGATAAGGAGGAAAATTATTTTCAGTTTGCCAACGATAGTGATCTGGAGTTTCACGAGCTTTTTAACATCGTTTCTGAATTATTTGAGCATCCCGAACAGGCACACGAGCAAAGTAAAAAAATAGCAAAACACTTGTTTGAGCAGTCTACGCATCCTCACATCAAGACCGGTGAAGTTTACGTTGCCTATCTCGAAAACCTACAGATAGACAACGAAAAGGTAGCAGCCATAGGGATTTTTAAATCGGAGATCAAACAAGACTTTCTTCAATTTTCGGAAGGCGATCAACAGTTGGACGCACTACTTCAGCAAGGGGTAAATTTGAACAAGCTGGATAAGGGAGCTCTCATATTCAATGTGAAAAAAGAAGAAGGATACAAAGTGCTTTCGGTGGATAGCAATCGTTATGATACCCGCTATTGGCTGGAGAATTTTCTTGGGGTAGATGCCTGTGAAGATGACAATTTCTTTACCAAAAAGTATTTGAAATTTTGCCAGGATTTCGCTAAGGATGTGGTCTTGCCAGCAGAAGACAAGAAAGAAGAGGTGCTATTTATGAACCGGGCCGTGAACCATTTTGCGAAGAATGACCTATTTGAGGAATCCGCTTTTATGAACGAGGTTATCGAAAACCCCGATCTCATGCCCGAATTCAGAAACTACAAAGCCGAACAGGCTCCTAAGTACAGGATCGAGGATCTCACTGCTTTTCCAATTGCAAATACAGCGGTGACTGCGGCCCGAAAGAAGATTAAAAATGTAATTCAGTTGGATACAAATATTCAGATCAAATTGGACTTTATCAACCCGGAAAGTGCAGAGAAATTTGTGGAAAAAGGTTGGGATGAGGAAAAGCAGATGTATTATTATTTGGTTTATTTCAACAAAGAACAAAAGAGCTAGTTGGCTCACGAAATCCAGCAACGAACAGCAGTAAGCCCTCCGACATGGAAAGAACCGCTGCTTTTCACGATTTGTAGAGCTGGTGCCTTGTAACATTTCTGTGCGATATTCGTCGTATAAAAAACTAATCACCAAAATCAAATTTTGTGCAACCCATTCTCACAATAAACAATCTCACCAAGAAATTTGGTCCGCTTACCGCAGTTAAAGATTTATCCTTTACCATTGAAAAAGGAAACGTTTACGGAATTCTGGGACCCAACGGGAGCGGAAAATCAACTACGCTCGGTGTGGTCCTCAACGTAGTGAATAGAACAGCCGGCGAATATTTTTGGTTCGACGGAAGCGATTCCACCCACAACGCATTGAAGAAAGTAGGAGCCATTATCGAGCGACCCAATTTCTATCCGTACATGACAGCGATACAAAACTTGAAGTTGGTTTGCCGGATCAAAGAAGTGGACTCCTCCAAGATCGAAGAAAAATTGGAACTTGTGGGTCTTTTGGATAGGAAAAACAGCAAGTTTAGCACCTTCTCCCTGGGGATGAAACAGCGCCTGGCGATCGCTTCGGCCCTGATGAACGATCCCGAGATACTCATACTGGATGAACCCACCAACGGACTGGATCCACAAGGTATTCATCAAATTCGTGAGATCATTAAAAAGATCGCGGCCGAAGGCACTACCATTTTATTGGCCTCCCACTTGCTGGATGAAGTGGAAAAAGTATGCACGCATGTGGTGATCCTTCGAAAAGGCGTGAGTTTGTATTCGGGCAGTGTCGATGGAATGAACGCAAGCCATGGTTTTATCATTATGGAAAGTGAAAATATGGAAGCTTTGCAAGGTGCTTTGGAAGAAATGAACGCCTTTAGCCTCATCAAAAAAGAAAGGGATTCGATCATTGCGTATTTGAAAGCCCCCATGAATGCTTCCGAAGTAAACAAAGCACTTTTCGACAAAGGAATTTCGTTATCCCGCCTGGAAAAACGCAAAGAAAGTCTGGAAGAACAATTCCTTGAAATCACCAAAAACAACTAACCGCAATGCTACGACTACTACAAATAGAACTTCAGAAATTACGGTACAACAAAAGTGCCAAGGCAATTACCATTGTCTATTTTTCGCTTATCTGTTTCATTGCCTTTATTGTTTCCATCGAATTCAATTTCGGCGGTGTGAAATTTAGAGTCGCGGACCAAGGCATATTCAACTTCCCGTTCATCTGGCATTTCAATGCCTGGGTGGCCGCCTGGATGAAAATATTTTTTGCCATTGTGATCGTATCTATCGTGGCGAATGAATACAGCTATCGAACGCTCAAACAAAATTTGATCGACGGACTTAGCAAAAAGGAGTTCATTACCTCTAAGTTTCTCACGGTCGTTTTATTTTCACTCGCTTCCACAGTTTTCTTGTTTATTGTATCGCTCATTTTAGGATTGATCTTTTCCGATTATAACGAAATAGGTATCATTTTCAGCGATATGCAGTACATCTTTGCCTATTTTCTGAAATTACTGACTTTCTTCAGTTTCTGTATGTTTCTGGGCTTTTGGGTAAAGCGATCCGCCTTTGCCCTGGGCTTTTTAGGTTTGTGGCAAGTCGTGGAAGGGCTTATCGCTATTTTATTTCAGTATATCAAAGTTAAAACCGACGTGAATTTATTCGAATCGGTCTATAATTTTCTACCGCTTAACGCCATGGCCGATCTCATTGAAGAACCCATCACCCGTTTTGGCGCCGTGCAATCGGCAGCCAGTCAGTTGGGCGAAACTTTTGACGGGGGTTACGACGTACCCTGGACCGCGGTGCTTATTTGCATAGGATGGACCTCACTTTTCGTTTACGGTTCCTACGCTTTACTTAAGAAACGTGATTTATAAATTTCGACCGGCATCGTAAGATGTTGTAGATTGTGTGAACTAAATATTCGTATATTTAGCTATCAATCTGTTGCTATGCTCGCACTAAAACACCAGCTATTGGTTTTACTTCTGGTAATTCCAACTTTCTTTTATGCTCAGGAAATAGAATTGTTCCAACAGTTCAACGGGCGGTACGATTATCTTTCCTTCGGAAATACCCTTAACGAACAAGAAAATGGCGGAGGAGCAACTTGTGATATTCTTACCGAAGCCAGTGCCGATTTCCAACTGGCAGCAGGCCAACAGCTCGTCGCTGCCTATTTGTATTGGGCCGGTTCCGGTACCGGCGATTTTGATGTGACCTTCGCAGGGAATCCCATTACGTCGACAAGAAATTTCAGTTATGCCCTTCCCAATTCGTCTTCGGTGTATTTTGGAGCCTTTTTTGACGTGACCTCCATCCTCGCAACCAATGGCAACGGCAACTATCTTTTAAGTGATCTCGATCTGCAAACCGCAATTCAACCCTACTGTGTGATTAATGGTGGTAACGCAACCAATTTTGGAGGCTGGGCGGTAACCGTTGTTTACCAGGATAACACCTTACCTCTAAACCAGGTAAATATTTTTGATGGTTTTGAATCGGTATCTGCCGCGAATTCACAACTGGATATTGAACTCAATAATCTTAACGTACTGGATAATGTTGGTGCCAAATTGGGATTTCTGGCATGGGAAGGCGATCTGCTCATTGCAAACAACGAAACCCTTCAGATCAATGGAAACACCTTGAGCAATGCCCTCAATCCACCCAATAATCAATTCAACGGTACCAATAGTTTTACTGGTAACGCCCAGTTTTATAATATGGATATCGACTTTTATGATATCGAAAACAACATTCAACCCGGAGATGAAAGTGCTTTGGTTCGAATTACGTCCAGTCAGGATCTGGTCATCATAAATAATGTGGTTACCGTCCTCAACACCGAATTACCCGACGCGACCGTGCAAATAGATCTCATCACTGGAGCCACAGATTGTGGCGATCGCGAGATTACCGCACTCGATTATACTGTGTTCAACATCAATAGTACGGCGGTACTCCCGGCGGGTACCCGTGTGGGTTTTTATGCGCAAAATATACTGATGGATACCGCGTTCACACAAAACGATCTGCCCATCGGCGGTTCCGAAAGCGGGACCATTGCATTGACGATTCCCGGAAACATCCCGGCCGACTTTGAACTACGCGCCATCGTTGACGACAACAACATGGTCAATGAAACCAATGAAGACAATAACGAAGACAGTGTGATGTTTCATCTCGCGGTTTTTCCTGAAATAACTGGTTTGTTGCCAGAGCTTGAACTATGCGATGTGGTAGGGTTGGAACTATTTGATCTTACAGAAGCAACCGCCCAAATAGATCCCGACAATACCATTACTTTTCATTTGACCGAAGCGGATGCCCAAAGCGGTGACAACCCAATCGCCGATCCCGAGAACTATGAAAATACCTCGAATCCACAGACCATTTGGGTTCGCGTCGCTAATCCCGACTGCTTCGTAGTGGCAAGTTTTACCATTGAGGTGATTCTTTGTCCGCTACCGGATGCCACCTTAACCATCGACAATGAGATTTACGCTTGCCGTGACCGGGATCTCACTATTGATTACACCGTTTATAATATCGACGGTACCGCACCGCTTCCCGCAGGAACACCCATTGCGTTTTATGCGGATGGTAGCTTGATAGGACAAGCGCAAACTCAAAGCACGATCGTAGAGGGAGGAAACGAACCCGGCAGTTTGTTCATTCCCCTTTCTGAAGATATCCCGGACATCTTTACACTAAGTGCTATGGTGGACGATATTGGTACCGGCATGGGTATCATTGAAGAATTGAACGAATTCAACAATGAGTTTGAGATCATTGCTGAATTTGGCACGATCCCCCCTATCCCAACACTTCCGGATCTGCTGGAGTGTGACCTTGGTTTGGATACCGCGTTTTTTGACCTCACAGTTCAAAATGAATTGATCTCGACCGATCCCAATGACAGCATCACCTACTTTACAACATTGGAGGATGCCGTCGTCAATGAAAACCCCATTGGTGACCCCGAACAATATCAAAACGCTGTAGATCCTCAAACCATTTTTGTGCGTTTGGAAAACGAAATCTGCTTTACTACCGCCTCCTTTTTATTGACGACCGAAAATTGCCTGCCCGTCATTTCTCAGGGAATTTCCCCCAATGGCGATGGCTTGAACGACCAGTTTAACATAAGCGGGCTTGTGGATGTATTTCTCGATTTCAATCTTAAGATCTACAGCCGGGAAGGCAACCTGATCTATGAAGGCCGAAACGAAGACGGACTCTGGAACGCAATTCCCAACACAGGATTACTGGTTCAAAATAAGGTGGTTCCCGTGGGAACTTACTATTATGTCCTCGTCCTTAACGACCCCGAATTTCCCGATGCCTTTTTAGGATTTTTATATGTGAATTACTAAACTCATGTTTTAAATTTTGCAGAGGAACTACTTTTTGTTTCTGAATTTCACTAATTTTATTACTTCTGAAAACCAACCGCCATGCAAGAAGAGAACGCCTATATTTTAGGAACCGACACCGAAGAACTCCACCGCCTCGGCATACAACACCAGGTCTGGGCTGAAGAAGCCCAACGCAGCTGGCAACTGGCAAAATTCCGGGCGGGGCAAACACTTTTGGATCTGGGTTCCGGCCCGGGATTTTGTACCCGGGAACTGGCCTACATTGTCGGACAGCAAGGAAAAGTAATTGGCGTTGATATTTCGGAATCCTATATTGAGCAGCTCAAAAAGATAAAAAATCTGTATCGGCTTCCTATTGAACCGGTATTAAGTGATTTCAATGACCTTAGCCTTCCGCACAACAGTCTGGACGGCATGTATTGCCGATGGGCGATCGCCTGGCTTCCCAATCCTAAAGATATTCTTCAGAAAGTATACGACGCCTTAAAACCTGGTGGAAAAATGGTTATTCACGAATACTACGATTGGTCTACCCACCAGATCGAACCTAAAAAACCGGGATTGAATAAAGCGATCGCGGCGGCACTCAAAAGCTTTAAAGATTCGGATGGGGAGATTGACATTGGTCGCAAACTCCCGGGATTACTCACCGAAATGGGGATGAAGGTCACCAATCTGCGATTGATGTCCAAACTGGCAACACCCGGGGATGTCACCTGGCAATGGCCCAAGACTTTTTATCACAGCTACTACCCCCGACTCGTCGACATGGGGTATTTATCCAGTGAGGACGTTTCCGAAGCATTGAAAGACCTAAGTGAATTGGAACATACGCCCGGAGCTACTATTTGCTGCCCAATGATGATCGAGGTGATCGTGGAGAAGTAGTTTTTTTCTGAGTCTGCCTTTTTTAAAACACCCTTTCATACTTTTTTATATGCATGGGACGTTGTTTATTAAAACAACTTGTAGCTCATGAAAATTTTCGTTCTATTGATTTCGCTGGTTTTTGGCACCTTACCCAATACTTCTCCCGAAGCCATAATTACTTATGACCTGGCCACTGCCATTGAAAAAAATTGGGTCACTTCCGAAGTAACCGGCAATGAAGACAGTCCGCATTACCTGAAACCTATTACCATTTCCATTACCAATATTTCGAATGACCCGCTTAGCATTCGCATTCCCAATGGACAATTGTTTACAACCACTTCCGAAGAAATTCAGGATGTGGTGATCACCCGCGAGGAACTGCTCACCCTGGCACCTAAAAAACAACTAAGCCTCCCGCTTTATGCCATGTGCGTGCAGCAACGCAAGTCGGGCGCCAACGTATTTGAAACCTATGAGTTGGGACCTATGGCGAGTGGTAATTTGGCCGAACTAACCCAGGAAATTGAAAAGCGAAATGACTTTAATACCCTTGGGCAATACGCGGTTTGGTCGATCACGGATGGTGATCATTTGAACTCCATCAGCGGATTTGACATGGACGAGGCTCTTCACTTAAAGACCTTTGTCGCGAACTTAATGGGCGTTCCCGTACCGGAATATGACCCTAATGATTACCGCACCAATTACGAAGATCCGGGACTGGTACAACGCGCGGTTAAAAGTAGATTTAAGTTTTATTTTTCTGAAGAATCGGCCGTCACCATCGCTATGTTTGATGAAGATAATATTGTGGTACGAGAATTATACAATAATCCGAAAGAGGCCGCAGGAACTCATTATTTGGAATTTGAATACGATATTGAGGTCTACACAAACAAAGCCTATTACGTTCGATTGATTAGAGATGAAGAGATTGAGGTGAGTATGAAAATGGAGCCTCGTCAGGGTTAATTTAGTGCTGACTTAGGGTCGCAAAACCGAACCTTTATTCGCTCTTTTCAGTATCTTTGTTGCCCAATGAAGTTCGAATTAGTTTCAGATTTTAAACCTACCGGAGACCAGCCTGAGGCGATCAAGTCATTAGTTGACGCAATGAATTCCGGAGAAAAATACCAGACACTTTTAGGGGTGACCGGAAGTGGAAAAACCTTTACGATTGCCAATGTGATCGAGGAGGTTCAAAAACCCACACTGGTATTGGCGCACAACAAGACGTTGGCGGCACAATTGTACAGTGAATTCAAGCTATTTTTTCCCAACAATGCGGTCGAATATTTTGTGTCATATTACGATTACTATCAGCCGGAAGCCTATATTCCTTCGAGCGGAACCTATATCGAAAAAGACCTTTCTATCAACGAGGAAATCGAAAAAATGAGGCTGAGTACGACCTCTTCCCTGCTTTCAGGACGGCGGGATGTGCTCGTGGTGGCTTCGGTATCTTGTTTATATGGAATTGGCAATCCTGCTGAATTTCAAAAGAACGTCGTAACCCTCGAACAAGGGCAGATCCTTTCCCGAACCAAGCTGCTGCATCAATTGGTACAAAGCCTGTATTCTCGAACCGAAGCCGATTTTAACCACGGAAGTTTCAGAATAAAAGGTGATACCGTGGATGTCTTTCCCGGCTATGCCGATTTCGCTTTCCGAATTCACTTTTTTGGGGATGAGATCGAGGAAATTGAGGCTTTTCAACCCTATACCAATGAAGTGATCGAAAAATACGACCGCCTAACTATCTATCCGGCAAATATGTTCGTGACATCACCGGACGTATTGCAAAATGCGATCAAAGACATACAGGATGACCTGGTCAAACAGATCGACTATTTTAAAGAGATTGGGAAGCATCTGGAAGCCAAACGCCTGGAGGAGCGCACCAATTTTGACCTGGAGATGATCCGTGAATTGGGGTATTGCAGCGGGATTGAAAACTACTCCCGTTATCTGGATCAACGCCTGCCGGGAACGCGGCCTTATTGTTTGCTGGATTTTTTTCCGAAGGATTATTTAATGGTTGTCGATGAAAGTCATGTGTCGGTTTCTCAGGTGGGTGCGATGTATGGTGGCGATCGAAGCCGAAAGGAAAATTTGGTGGCCTACGGCTTTCGTTTACCCGCAGCCATGGACAATCGCCCGCTAAAATTTGAAGAGTTCGAGGCGATGCAAAATCAGGTGATCTATGCAAGTGCGACTCCTGCCGACTACGAACTTGAAAAAACGGGGGGTGTTTATGTGGAGCAGATCATTCGGCCTACGGGCTTGCTGGATCCGCCGATAGAAGTGCGACCCAGTTTGAACCAGATCGATGATCTTTTGGAAGAGATCCATTTGCGGGTCGAAAAGAATGAACGCGTTTTGGTCACGACCCTGACCAAGCGAATGGCGGAAGAATTGACAAAATATATGACGCGGGTTTCGATTCGTTGCCGGTATATTCACAGCGATGTGGATACGCTGGAGCGAGTGGAGATCATGCAGGATCTGCGTTTGGGAATATTCGATGTATTGGTAGGAGTGAATTTACTGAGAGAGGGATTGGATCTGCCTGAAGTCTCTCTGGTCGCGATCCTTGATGCCGACAAGGAAGGTTTTCTGCGCAGTGCTCGCTCGCTTACTCAAACCGTAGGACGTGCGGCGCGTCACATCAATGGGAAGGCCATTATGTACGCAGATAAGATCACGAAAAGTATGCAGGCAACCATTGATGGCACTGAGTATCGACGCAGCAAACAAATTACATACAATAAGGCGAACAATATCACACCGACCGCCATTAAAAAGTCTCTGGAAAATGCATTGACCAAAGCCAAGACCAATGCCTATAGCTTTGAAACCGCAGAAAGTCTTGCAGCTGATGGAGAAGCTGAATATCTGACCAAGGCCCAGCTGGAGAAGAGAATACGTGATACCCGGAAGGCCATGGAACAAGCCGCGAAAGATCTGGATTTCCTTATGGCCGCAAAATTAAGAGATAAGATAAAATCATTTCAGAAAAAATTAACCGAAGTTTAGTAATAGAACTCGACCGAACATCAAATGAACACCTACCACCCAGACTCCACCCGATTGAACAAAGCCATAAGCGACAGCGGATTCTGCTCCCGACGACAGGCCGATGCGCTAATCGAAAAGGGACAGGTGACGGTGAACGGTGAAACTGCGGGGCTGGGAGATCGTGTGATGCCTTCAGATGAAATTAAGGTGAAGGGGCAAAAAATTACTGAAAATGAGACCCTCGTGTACATTGCGTTGAACAAACCCGTGGGAATTACCTGCACTACAGATCGGCGTGTTGCCGGGAATGTGGTCGATTTTATCAATCACAAAGAGCGCATTTTTCATATTGGGCGTTTGGACAAACCCAGTGAAGGACTTTTATTAATGACCAATGACGGTGATATTGTGAATAAGATCCTGCGGGCGGGAAATAGCCATGAAAAAGAATATACGGTAACCGTGGATCGACCCGTTACTCAAGAATTTTTAAAGCGAATGCGCCATGGAATTCCGATTCTCGATACGGTTACCAAAAAATGCAAGGTAGAACGCTTGAGTCGTACCAAGTTCAACATTGTGCTGGTCCAAGGCTTAAATCGCCAAATACGAAGGATGTGTGAATATCTGGGCTATGAGGTAATCGCCCTGAGGCGGGACAGAATTATGAATATTTCCCTGGGAAGCCTGCCTGTTGGCGAGTGGCGTGATTTGACACAACAGGAATTGGAAGGCCTTAAAAGTTCGCTGAAGGACTCCGATAACAGTTCTTATATCGACCGTCTGGAAAAGGGTACCGGTGGAAAACGAAGGCGAGAGCGGTAGTAGTTTCAGAGCAAAAAAAATTCCCGAATAAACGGGAAAAAAGTAACCGCGCACCGATTGAGTAGCACGCGGTCTTTTTCAACTAACTAACCAAATTAAATTTCAATTATGAAATCTCAACCATGCGTTTAATGTCTTCTTTCACTTCTTTCTTCGGAAGTGAGATGGATAAAATACCATCTGTATAATTCGCTTTTATATCTTTTACATCCACCAATTCAGGTAAGGTGAAACTTCTGTTAAAGCCGCGAAAATTAAATTCTTTTCTTGTAAATCGTGTTTTTACTTCAGTATCTGTAGAGTCGCTCTTAGGGGCTACATTCGCGGATACTTTTAGTACATCTTTTTCAACTTCAATAGCAAAGCTTTCTTTCGCCAATCCAGGAACTGCTAATTCCACTACAAAGGTCTTATTATTTTCCTTAATATTCACTTTTGGAATGCTAAAACTTTCATAATTAAGTGATTCCAATTTGTTCTCAGGGAAAAAATCATTCAAAAATAGAGGACCCAGAAGGCTATTTCTTTTAACTGTTTTCATTTTATTTTATTGTTTAGAATTCAACATTTATTGTGAGGCCTACTGCAAATAGAATTCCAATCATTGAAAACAGTCATTCTGTCGTAATTCAGTTAAAAGTATCAGACTTTTTGTCGGTAATTTGATAAAAAATACTAGTTATAGTAGGTCTGAAAGATTTTGAGTAGTTCCTGGGACGGGATTATTTTATCCTCATAGAGGTCCATTTGTGTCAAAATCTGGTCGATGGCCCCGGTTCGGATTCCCATTTTGAGTCCGAAATTTCGCAATACGACCACTTCTTTTTCATGAGTTTCCCGATCTACATTCATCAATAAAACCAATTTGTGGAAATGAATGATACGTTCCATTTCTGAAAAAATGGGCTTAGAGGGCCTGGGTTTGGCGAATAGTTGATCTACGGTCTCTTTAGAAACATCCATTCGCTCGGCCAGCCTTAAAATAAAATCGTATTCGGCCCCAGTAATCTTATCGTCGGCTTTGGCCAGTACAATAAAATCGCTGATGAGTGCTTTGTTTTGGTCATTTTGCATACCGCAATACTAAAGCTAATCTTTCAATTTTAAAAGTATCCCGTGTACAATTCAGGTTGCCGGACTTCAGAAAAAACAAAAAAACCCGGATAGTTTATCCGGGTTTCATACTTGGGTTCTTCACAACTTAGCTCTCTGCCGTGATCACAACTGGCAGGCGGTATTTTTTTCCCGTTTCCAATGAATGCTCAAGAATCTGATAGTTGAGCCGGCTTTTGATATAGCGATCTACCATTTTGTTCTTGGTGTCAACGCACAGGACCACTAATTCGCCATCTTCGTTGATCATTAATGTAACTTCTGCCTTGGTGTCTTGTTCCAAAGCGAAATCGGGTGCTTCCAAAAGTCGAGCGATTTCTTGTGTTGCGATGTCCTTGTTGTCTTTCTCTCCCGCCGGATTGGCTGCTGAGACTGTAGTTCCTACTAATAGCACTAAGGCTACTACGAATGCTTGCAATGTTCTCATAATGTTTGTTTTTTGATGAATGAATAAGTGATTGATACTAAAGAGACGCCACCAACCGTGAGAACGTTACACAGCTTGCCCCTATTTAACCATTTATTAACCAAAATTAACCTTGCGTAACACTTCCGAAATGAAAAATCCCGCCCTCCAAAGTATGAAGATGCGGGATCTATTTTTTATCTATTTAAAGCAGTAACCTATGCCAGCACAGCTTGTACCTTATCTGCTGCTTCCTGGAATTCAATGGCCGATTGTACATCCAGGCCACTGTTATCTATAATCTCTTTGGCAATATCTGCATTGGTTCCCTGCAAACGAACAATGATTGGCACTTTAATGGTACCCATATTCTTGTAGGCGTCAACGATGCCTTGTGCCACGCGATCGCATCGCACTATACCACCGAAGATATTGACCAAAATTGCTTTT
This sequence comes from uncultured Flavobacteriaceae bacterium, assembly GCA_963807685.1. Classification (GTDB taxonomy): domain Bacteria; phylum Bacteroidota; class Bacteroidia; order Flavobacteriales; family Flavobacteriaceae; genus Aureisphaera. The sequence continues at coordinate 141,377 of CAWECU010000012.1, forward strand.
ACGTTCGGGTCTTTCAGAATTAATTTAAAAGCAGCTTCAACACGCTCGGCATCGGCAGTTCCTCCTACATCGAGGAAGTTCGCGGGCTCACCACCCGCTTGTTTGATCAGGTCCATGGTTGCCATGGCCAGGCCTGCGCCGTTTACCATACAACCCACATTTCCGTCCAAATCTACGTAGTTCAGGCCTACTTCACCCGCTTCAACCTCAATCGGGTTTTCTTCCCGAATATCACGCATCGCTAAATAATCCTTATGCCGGAATAAAGCGTTGTCGTCCAGGCTTACTTTGGCATCGACAGCTATCACACGATCGTCACTGGTTTTGAGTACCGGGTTGATTTCAAATAAAGAAGCATCGGACTTCACATAGGCGGTATAGAGGGCAAATACAAACTTCACCATTCCTTTGAACGCAGTACCACTAAGACCGAGGTTAAATGCAATACGACGTGCCTGAAAAGGGAGCAATCCCACTGCAGGATCTATTTCTTCGGTAAAAATAAGATGCGGTGTTTCTTCGGCAACGGTTTCAATATCCATTCCTCCTTCGGTGGAGTACATGATCATATTCCTCCCGATTCCACGATTGAGTAAGACACTCATATAGTATTCTTCGGGTTCACTGTCCCCGGGGTAATAAACGTCTTCCGTCACCAACACCTGATGTACTTTTTTACCTTCGGCACTGGTTTGGGGCGTGATCAGGTTCATTCCAATGATCTTTCCGGCCATCTCACGTACCTCGTCCAGGCTTTTGGCTAATTTTACACCTCCGCCTTTTCCTCGTCCACCGGCATGCACCTGCGCCTTAATGACGTGCCATCCTGTGCCTGTGTCTTCGGTTAATTTTTTAGCCGCTGCGACAGCTTCTTCCGCAGTTTGGGCAACAATACCACGCTGGATCTCGACACCAAAACTGTTTAATATTTCTTTCCCTTGATATTCGTGTAAGTTCATTGTATGACTGGTTTTTCAGAAGCACAAAAGTAAGAAATGTTGTTGAGAGAAGGTAATGAATAAAGAGAAAAGAGCCTTGATCTTTCGAATATCAAATATCTGGTCGCTGCCTGCCTTAAACAGAGGGGTGACAATTTTCAGTATTCGTAAAAAAATACACCCAGATTGCACGCGCCTGGTGTTTACCAAAGCTGCACAAGGAAATACCTTTCACAATTCCTTCTGAAAAAATTATAGAAATAGTAAGGTCAAATTGGGTCCAACCTATTAATTTTACCGGTTTGATCTAATTCATTACTTATTTAAACAACAAAAAGATGACACGCAACGACCTATTAGCCGTGGCCAGGGAATTTGACAGCCCGGTATATGTGTACGACGCCCATAAAATGGAGGCGCAATACCAACGTTTACAAAACGCGTTTAAAAAGGTCAAACAGCTAAAGATCAATTATGCGGTCAAGGCACTTTCGAATATTTCGGTTTTGAAATATTTAAGTAGCCTGGGCGCTGGAATGGACACGGTTTCCATTCAGGAGGTACGCCTTGCGATGGAAGCGGGTATTGCTTCAGAAAATATTATTTACACTCCCAACGGAGTTTCTATGGAAGAGATCGAAGCGGCCACCAAACTCGGGGTGCAGATCAACATCGACAACCTTTCGATCCTTGAGCAGTTTGGGACCAAACATCCCACGGTTCCTGTTTGTATTCGTATCAATCCGCATGTGATGGCCGGAGGAAACACCAACATCTCGGTGGGGCATATCGACAGTAAGTTTGGGATTTCAATACATCAATTACCCCATATCAAGCGAATTGTAAAAAACACCGGGATGCACATTAATGGGATTCATATGCATACAGGCAGTGATATTCTGGATATTGAGGTGTTTTTATATGCTTCTGAAATATTGTTTGAAACGGCCAAAAACTTTGATCAATTGGAATTTATTGACTTCGGAAGTGGCTTTAAAGTACCTTACAAAGAGGGTGATATTGAAACCAATGTGGAAGAAATGGGAGAAAAGCTGAGTAGCCGTTTCAACCAGTTTTGTAGCGAATATGGCAAAGAACTTACCCTCGCTTTTGAACCCGGAAAGTATCTGGTAAGTGAAGCCGGAAAATTTCTGGTACAGGTAAACGTGGTAAAGCAAACCACTTCAACGGTTTTTGCGCAGGTCGACAGTGGATTCAATCACCTCATTCGACCCATGCTGTATGGGAGCCAACACCAAATTGAAAATATTAGTAATCCCGACGGTCGTGAGCGATTCTACAGTGTCGTAGGCTATATTTGTGAGACCGATACCTTCGCTAATAACCGCAGGATCCACGAAATAAGTGAAGGAGACATACTGTCCTTCAGCAATGCCGGCGCCTATTGTTTTAGCATGGCAAGCAACTATAACAGCCGTTATCGACCGGCCGAGGTGCTTTGGTATCAAGGCAAGGCCCAATTGATTCGGAAACGGGAAATTTTTGAGGATCTACTTCAAAACCAGGTGATTATTGAATTATAAAACAAACGCTTCCATTTTGGGGGCGTTTGTTGTTAGAGGCCGATTCAAAAAAAATAAATTACATTTATAGGGTTCTATGTTGTAATTCTAAATGTATGGGCCTGTATAAAATGATCTTCGTTCCGCTGTTATTGCTGTGCTTCCTTTCGGAAACGCTGTACGGTCAGGAGTATCCGGAGTACCAAAAGGAACAGTATATTTCGAAAACAGACACCCTTCCCTATCGTATCTTACTGCCTGAAAATTATGATCCCTCCATTGCCTATCCACTCATTTTGTTTTTACACGGTTCGGGCGAACGGGGCAGTGACAATAGTTTACAGCTTACTCATGGTGCCGATTTGTTTTTAAAAGAATCCATTAGAAAAGAATTTCCAGCTTTTGTGGTCTTTCCACAGTGTCCGGCCGAACAATCCTGGTCGAATCGAGCATATGTCCCGACCGATGATGGCTATGCTATTTTGTACCCAAAGACGATCGATCACAACGCCCAACAAGATCTATTGAAAGGTCTTATCGGGCAGCTAACTACCCGCTATAAGCTCGATGAAAACAGGTTGTATGCAGGAGGATTGTCCAATGGAGGTATGGGAACTTTTGAACTGGTGCATCGAAATCCCAACCTTTTCGCGGCGGCCTTTGCCATTTGCGGTGGTGCCAACCCGCACATTGCAGAAGTAATTAGTGAAACCCCATGGTGGCTGTTTCATGGTGAGGCAGATGCTATAGTTCCCATCAGTGGTTCTAAGGATATGTATCGGGCCTTGAAAGAACAAAAGGCCGACGTCACAATGACATTGTACCCGGAAGTGGGACACGACAGCTGGACGAACGCCTTCGCAGAACCCGAATTGTTCCCCTGGCTTTTTTCCAGACAGAAAAATTCAGAATAATAACAACTAACCAATTAATAACTAATTATGAAATTCAAGTATTTGTACCTGGCAGCCATCGCGACCGGAATTGGTCTTTTGGTGTACTTCTATCTGTTCAATTTTGATAATATGTCCGAAACCGAGTTGGTGAATTCGGTGCTCTATTGGTATGTCCCGTTGCTCTTTGGAATCTACGGCATCATGGCCACCCGAATCAAAAACAAAATGGGCGATAGCGACCTAAACCCCATCAAGTATCTGTTTTCGGGAAAAGATCGATGGCTCCTGATTCTGGTCATCTTTATTGGTTGTGGTGGCTTGCTGGGGCTCCTTTTGCTGCTCATTCCGCTAGCCTTTTTTAAAACGAGTTCTCCTAATTTCGATATTAAAGTTGCTCTGGTAGGCACCGCACTTTGTGTGGCATTGCTATGGGTTTTCTTTAATGTGTTATGGCCCGCACTATAACCCAAGGTTAATAAAAAGATGCATAGCTTTAAGGTTTTTATTGAAATACAACCGTAGAGATTGGGACTATTCATCGATCCAATAGCGAAGGATGTCTCCGGGAAAAATTAATCGGGAAGATCTTTTACGAAGAGTTTGGCTACCAAAGCATAATAGCGGTTCCGTTTGGATAATTTTGTACCTACTTCTCTGGCTTTTTTGATCTTTCCGACCGTATAAAGAACCAATAGCCCGCCAACGGCAAGCACGATTCCCAACATCAAAAATACATTCCCCATTCATTCTGGTCATTATAATATCGGCAATATCAGCAATTCAAAGCTAATTCCCAAAAAAACAGGGTACTATCCAATTCAGCGTGCTTTAGGTAGGGTATTCATAAGAAACGGAGGGAAATAAAAAACTTTGATATTATTAGGCTAGAGGGAGTGCTTCTCAACTAAAAACCGATGAACGAATCGTTACAGATTCGCGCTCGTTGTTTTAGCAATTTCAAATTCCCGCATCATCTCTTCAACAATCTGCGCAGCCGGCTTAATGTCGTGGATCAACCCGGCGATTTGCCCTATTTCCAATTCACCTTCCACGAGATCACCTTCAAACATTCCACGTTTGGCGCGGGCACGGCCCAATAATTCTTTGAGTTGTTCTGCGGAAGGCGCCGTTTTATATAGTTCTTTTACATCCTGATAGAACTTATTCTTCAGCATTCGAACCGGTGCCAGCTCCTTGAGCGTAAGTTCGGTATCTCCTTCTTTTGCATCTACTACCAACTGCTTAAAAGAGGGGTGTGAACTACTTTCTTCGGAAGCGACAAAACGGCTCCCCACCTGTACCCCGTCTGCTCCCAAAACCATGGCGGCCAGCATGCCGCGACCTGTGGCAATGCCTCCAGCGGCAATTAGAGGTATTGTAATCTGCTCCTTCACCATTGGAATTAATGTAAAGGTGGTTGTTTCATCACGGCCATTGTGTCCCCCGGCTTCAAATCCTTCGGCTACGACAGCGTCGACCCCGGCCTCTTCCGATTTCAAAGCGAATTTCACACTGCTTACCACATGAACCACAGTAATTCCATGTTCCTTGAGTCGTGCCGTATACGTTTTCGGATTTCCAGCTGAAGTGAACACCACCTTCACCCCTTCTTCAATGATGATCTGAACGATTTCCTCAAGATTGGGGTACAACATGGGAACATTAACCCCAAAAGGCTTTTGGGTGGCTTTTTTACATTTTACGATATGTTCCCGAAGTACTTCAGGATACATGGATCCGGCTCCCAAAAGACCCAGTCCGCCGGCATTACTCACAGCACTGGCCAGTCGCCAACCGCTATTCCAGATCATCCCGGCCTGGACGATGGGATATTGAATTCCGAAAAGTTGTGTGATCCGGTTTTGCACTATCGTTTTACAATTTTAAAAGAATTGGACACCCCGTTCGCTTCGAGCGTGGTAATGTACATTCCTGATGTTAGCACACTCAGGTCTAATCGATATTCAGATGAAGAAATGGTACGCTCCAAAACTAAATTTCCTAGCACAGTATAAATCTTCAGCAGCGCTACTTCCGCAGCATCCGGAAAGGAAATGGTAACGAATTCGGTTACAGGATTTGGATAAATGGCAAAGTTTTGCTCTAAAAATTGTTCTTCAGCACCTAGAATCAGTAGGGCATTGTAGGCATCTTCAAAGTTGGGAATTCCGTACCCCATTTGGTTCGTGGGATTCTCAAAGAGATGCGCAGATTCTCTGATCACCTGAAACATACGGCCATTTTTTGTTTCAGGACGAGATTGCCATAAACAAGCAACCACTCCTGCCGTAATAGGAGAGCTAAAAGAAGTACCGCTATTGGTGGTAACGTTCCCATTTTGATCGACCACGGCAGCATCCTGACCCTGGGCCATTACATCCGGTTTCACACGGCCATCCACCGTAGGACCCCTGGAACTAAAGGAAACATATTCCCCTTCCGAATTGACCGCTCCGATGCTAAGCAGGCCAGGCGAATCTGCCGGGGTGCCAACTGTCCCAAAACCATTACCGTCATTTCCGGCCGACGTAACCAAGATCATACCCTTCGCAAAGGCTATATTAGCACCTCTTGCCGCAAATGTTGTGTGTCCGTCGAGATCTTCATAGCTGTGATCATAATTGGGATTGTCATAATCCTGATAGCCCAACGAGGTATTGATCACATCAACCCCCAGGCTATCTGCCCGTTCCAAAGCCTCTACCCACCAAGCTTCTTCCCTTGGGTTTTCGTCCGGTCCATATTCGGTTCGAAACAAATAAAACGAAGCATTGGGTGCCGTGCCCACAAATTCATTTTCAATAAAACCACCAATATCACTGAAGGTTTTCGCTCCGTGGGAACCCGTTCCGGTTACATTTGTAGTCCTGCCAAAAAAGTCGAAGGTTCCCAGCAATCGGTTGTCATCCACGATATGTGAAAATGCCGGGTTGTTGGCTACATTCGGAAATCCGCTATCCAAAACTGCGATGATCATTCCTTCCCCGGTAAAATCTTCCTCATGCAAAAAATCCCCCTTGAGCATTTCGATCTGGTTGGCCGCCGCTCCATAGTCATATATAATGCGATTGTTCACATTTTCCATAGCGAATTTATCATCGCCATTTCCCTGGGTATCGGGAACCGGAAAGGTGTTCAGATCCTTGTCCATCCATTCCACTGTGGATACAAATCCCAGATTCAGTAAATTTTCAATATTCCCTTGACTCCCTTGTACATAAACGCAGTTCATCCATTTTGACTTTGCGAACACCGTGATGCCCGTCGCATTCTTCACCTGAGCGATATAGGCCTCAGTGACCGGTACGTCCCCGGCATCAATGGGTGTGTTGTGCAGCGTCTTTCGGTCTATGGCCTCTTGGGTCATGATCGTGATGGGATTGTCGATGGAAGCCTGCACATTTTCCTTATCGGAAAAGAAAACGAGGGCATCCTGGATTTGCGCAAAACCGAATTGCACAACAAACAAAAGGGTGATAAGCAGCAACTTTTTCATAGTAAATAATTAAGAAATTACCCCGCTTCCCAGTAATTCATCACCCTGATACCAGGCAACAAATTGCCCTTCGGTAATAGCGGATTGCGGATTTTCAAATATAACATAAAGCCCGGAAACAGTTTGATAGAGGGTTGCTTTTTCAAGGGGTTGGCGGTATCGAATTCGAGCCATGACCTCCAGCCGTTCGTCGAGCTGAAGTTCCATATCCCTGCGTATCCAATGCACCTCGTCCTGTTTTACAAAAAGCCCTCTGCGGTACAAGCCGGGATGTTTTTTCCCTTGTCCGGTATAAATAATATTGTCTTTTACATTCGTGTCAATAACGAATAAGGGTTCTTTGGTACCGCCTACAGCAAGGCCTTTGCGTTGTCCCTTGGTAAAGAAATGCGCGCCCTGATGTTTGCCAATGACCGTTCCGTCTGTCAATTGGTAGGTATACTTTTCTGAAAGGTATTGCAACTTTTCTTCTTCGGACGTAAAAGCAGGGGGCTGTTTTTCGTAGCCCGAAAACTTCGATGGTACCTCAACAATGACACCTTCCTTCGCCGCCAATTGCTGTTGCAGGAAATCGGGTAAGCGCACTTTTCCGATAAAACACAGGCCCTGGGAGTCCCTTTTTTCAGCCGTGATCAAATCCTGAGCGGCCGCAATCTTGCGAACCTCGGGTTTTAACAACTCGCCTATCGGGAATAAGGTCCTGGCTAGTTGCTCCTGTGACAACTGACATAAAAAATAGGATTGATCCTTATTGGGATCCTTACCGGCCAGTAGTTGATACACTTCAGAGCCGTTCTTTTCAATGATCCCTTTACGACAATAGTGACCCGTGGCCACATAATCTGCCCCCAATTCGAGGGCGATCTTCATAAAAACATCAAATTTTATTTCCCGGTTGCAAAGTACATCGGGGTTTGGCGTGCGTCCCATCTCATACTCCCGGAACATATAATCTACAATACGTTCTTTGTACTGCTCACTCAAATCAACGGTTTGAAATGGAATTCCTAATTTTTGCGCTACTAACATAGCGTCATTGCTGTCTTCCAGCCAGGGGCATTCGTCTGAGATCGTCACCGAATCGTCGTGCCAATTTTTCATAAAGAGCCCTATGACATCGTAGCCTTGCTCCTTTAACAGGTAGGCCGCGACGCTGGAATCTACGCCACCACTAAGTCCAACAACTACTCGCTTTTTCATAGTTCGAATACTGGTGCAAAGTTAAGAAATAAAAAAGGGTTTGGCGGCATGGGGTCCTGTTTGGAACCGTGTTCATTTTGCCTGGAGAAACTGGGCTTAATTTGTCTTTCGCAGCGGCTTTGGATAGATCTCTTCGAGTTCCACTTTACCGTTTTTGTAGTATTTCCAGAGGCCGTGTTTTTTTCCTTTTACATACTGGCCCAGGATGTTGGTATTTCCATTGGCATCAAAATACTCGGCCGGGCCATGAAGCTGATCGTTATCGTAATTCAGTTTTTTCAGGAGTACTCCGTTGGGGGCGTAATAATTATTCTCGCCTTGTTTTAATCCATTCTCATAATTGAGTTCCTCGGTTACCTGGCCGTTCGTATAATAGGTAGTCTTTACACCCTCCAAAACTCCCTTTACGTAAAATTCGCGGGTGAGCACGCTCTTCGATTTTTCATGATAATACATCCATTCCCCAATGCGTTTCTTGCCTTCCATCTTACCTTCACTCACCAATTTTCCTTTTTTGGTAAAGTATCGTACTGCAGCCACCTGATCACGGGGTGAGAACTCCTTGATCACCATGGGTTGCGATTTACAGTCGTCGCAATAAAACTTAAAGGTGCCTACTTCTTTTCCGTGTTCGAACTGACCTTCGTAACGCAGTTGATCGGAATCCGGGAATTTCTTTTTCCAGATGCCATGACGCTTTCCGGCCTCATCCATTTGATTGATCTCCTGGGCAAATACAGTACCGGGGCCACAAATAATTCCGAAGAAAATAATAATAAAAGGTTTCATGTTACCGTAAGGTTTCTATTGAATTGTAAACGTAGCAGTAAAGCATAAATTGTGCCATAACGCAGCCAAATGAGCCCTATCGCTATTTCTTTTTGGCCTTCTTCTGGGCTTCTGCCTGCTCCATCATTTCGCCCATTTTACGTTGAAAACGATTTTGCTTTTTGGGTTTTTTCTTGTTTTCCTGAATTTTCGCATGAATCTTATCCTCGTCGATGATAAATTTCTTGATTACCAACATGATTCCAATGGTAATAAGGTTTGACGTTAAATAATATACCGAAAGTCCGCTGGCATAATTGTTAAAGAACACCAACATAAACAGCGGAGACAGGTACATCAAAAACTTCATATTGGGCATACCCGGTTGTTGTTGTGCCTGCATGCTTTGGCCGGTACTCATCATCATATAGATAAAGATGGCAATAGAGGCCAGGATAGGGAACAAACTCACGTGATCTCCGTAGAAGGGAATTGCCCAACCCGGAGGAAATTGGTAAATAGTATCATAACTCGATAAATCTTCCGCCCATAAAAAGCTCTTCTGCCGCAGATCGAAGGCTGTAGGGAAAAAGGTAAACAGCGCGTAAAACACGGGAATTTGGAGCACGGCCGGCAAACAACCCTTCAACGGACTCGCCCCGGCAATGTTTTGCAGCTTCAGGGTTTCCTGCTGTATCTTCATCTTGTTGTCTCCGAATTTCTCGCGTATGGCATCCATTTCGGGTTTTAACACCTTCATCTTTGCCTGAGAAACATACTGTTTGTACTGTACGGGAGACAGTAGTAATTTAAAGAGTATGGTCAATACAATAATGGCAATACCGGCGGGAAACCATTGGCTTAAGAAACCAAATACGGGAATGATCATGTATTTATTGATCATCCCAAAAATACCCCAGCCCAGTGGCATGGCCTCATCGAGGTTGCGGTCGTACTTTTTGAATATCTTGTAATCTGTAGGGCCATAATACATATTCATGTCGTAGGAAAGGCTCCCACCCTTGGGCTCCAACAACATCCTGGCACCGTACTGCTTGGTGTACACCGTGTCGACAGTCTCCTCGATCACCAAATCTTCCGAAGTTAACTTCACCTCTTTGAAGGGTATATCGGTAAACAGCATCGAACTGAAAAAATGCTGTCGGAAGTTCATCCAATTCACATCTATCTCAGTTTCTTCATCTTCACCTGTAGGGGACAACTTACTGTGCTCATTGCCGTTTTCGTATTCGTAGGTAAGTCGGGTATAGCGATTCTCGTAGGCAATGCTCTTCGCATGCCGGTAACCTTTTAAGTTCCAATCGAGATGGATGGGTTCTGTAGTATTGATGACCCCTTCCAATCCCTGGCTGCGAATGAAAAAATCGAGCATATATTCGCCGGGTTTCAACTCATAGCGATATTCTAGATAACTATTCTCAGAAGTCTTCAACTTCATGGAGAGCACATTGTTTTCACCATTTTGCGACAATGTGGGTTCGAAATACAGGTCTTTGGAATTCAGACTTCTATTTTCAGCGTTGAACTGCAGGTTAAATTCGTTATTGCCATCCTTTACCATATAAACAGGCTCCCCAGTGTACATGGTTTGTTGTTTAAGCATAGCTTCCACAACCTGCCCCCCTTTATTACTTACTGTCAATTTCAGGACATCGTTCTCGACCACAGTAGTTGCGTCTTGAGCCGAAGACAGCGTTCCGGAGTATGCAAAAGAGCCCAAACGTCCTTTCAGGCCTTCAACAGCAAGTGTATCCTGGACATTAGCCGAATTGATCTCAGCCGGAGTCACTACAACCTCCTCCTTTTTGACTTCCTCTTTCGCTTTGGCCTCCTCAACTTGTTCGGTTCTGGCTTTTTCGGCTTCTAACTCTTCCGGGGAAGGTTGGCGGTACATCATGTAGACGATGATCGCTCCTATTAAGACGATTCCGATAATTGTATTAAGATCTAATTTCCTTTTTTCCATTCTTGGTGATTCGGGACGTACCCGTAATTTTTATTAGCTTTTCATTCAAAGGCTGAAGGCTTTTTTACACAGCAACAACCCCGCCTATTTCGGCAGTGCGCCAAAATGTCTATTTTCTGGAATGGTCGTAGGCCGCTTTTACAAATCCCACGAATAACGGATGTGGGCTGGCAACGGTACTCTTATATTCCGGATGGTATTGAACCCCCACAAACCATGGGTGTGTTGGAATTTCGACTATTTCGACCAAGCCGGTATCGGGATTGATTCCGGTGGCTTTCAAACCGGCCTTTTTCAAATCTTCCCGATAGGCCTCATTGTATTCATAGCGATGTCTGTGGCGTTCGAATATGGTGTCTTTTTTATAGATACCACTCACAATAGAGTTGGGTTCGAGGTTGCACTTCCAGGCTCCCAAACGCATGGTTCCACCCTTATTGGTAATGTGCTTTTGCTCCTCCATTAGGCTGATGACCGGATGCGGTGTATGTTCGTCCATTTCGGTGCTGTTGGCACCTTCGAGGCCCAGAACATTCCGAGCGTATTCAATAACCGCCATTTGCATTCCGAGGCAAATTCCCAAAAATGGCAATCCGTTTTCGCGTGCATAGCGCACGGCATCGATCTTTCCCTCGACCCCTCGTTCTCCGAAACCAGGAGCGACCAGTATGCCATCGAGATGTTTAAAATCTTCTGAAATCGTATTAGTATCGATATATTCGGAATGTATGGAATGTACCTCAACTTTCACTTCATTAGCGGCTCCGGCATGAATAAACGATTCCAAAATAGATTTATAACTATCCTGAAGTTCCACATATTTTCCTATCAGGCCAATGTGCACGGTGGCTTTCGGATTTTTATGGCGTTGGATAAACTGATTCCAAACTTTCAGGTCGGGTTCTTTTGCCGACTTTAAGTCCAATTTCTTCATCGCTACCTTGTCAAGACCTTCGTCCAGCATCATATTGGGAACATCGTAAATCGTAGAGGCATCGATCGATTGGATCACGGCTTCCTTTTCGACATTGCAAAACAGGGCCAACTTTTCTTTGAGTTCATCGTTCAATTCGTGCTCGGTTCGGCATACCAGGATATCTGCCTGGATTCCGCTTTCCATCAAGGTCTTTACTGAATGTTGGGTAGGTTTGGTTTTCAATTCTCCGGCTGCCGACAAATAGGGAATCAAGGTAAGATGAACGACCAGGCTATTGTGTGGGCCTAGTTCCCATTTCAATTGCCGCACTGATTCAATATAAGGAAGGGACTCAATATCACCTACCGTTCCACCAATTTCCGTGATCACGATGTCGTAATCTCCGCTATTGCCAAGAATTTGAATACGTTCTTTGATCTCATTGGTGATATGGGGAACTACCTGTACTGTCTTTCCCAGGAATTCACCACGACGTTCTTTATCTATTACACTTTGGTAAATGCGTCCGGTAGTCACATTATTGGCCTGAGAAGTCGGCACGTTTAAAAAACGCTCATAGTGTCCCAGGTCCAGATCGGTTTCGGCTCCGTCGTCTGTCACATAACATTCACCGTGTTCATAAGGATTGAGTGTGCCGGGATCGACGTTAATGTAGGGGTCCAGTTTTTGGATGGTGACACGATAACCGCGGGCTTGAAGTAGTTTCGCCAGCGATGCTGCAATGATTCCTTTTCCTAGTGATGATGTTACCCCGCCCGTAACGAAGATGTACTTTGTAGTGCTCATAAAACGTGTAGCATTGTTAATACCTATACGGGAGGCAAAAGTACGGATTTATTGCCGAAGGCAATGGATAAAATTCAAAATTCATTATTTAGATAGGAATGAAACTAGAAGCCGCGAAAAGTACATTTGCCATCTTACCTCATAGGGTAATAGCCGCCGGTTACTTACCAATCAATGGCTTGATCAAGGCTTCCAGTCCATTGATCTTGATCTCATTCATCTCCTGCATGTATCGTCCTAATTTTCCGGGTGGAAATCCTTTTTGCCGGAACCAGGTGTAATAGAATTCGGGAATATTAACCAGGTATTGGCCTTTGTATTTTCCGAAGGGCATCTTGTAGTTGGCGAGTTCCACCAGATGCACCCTGCTCTCGTTATTTCCAGGAAGCATAGGCGGTCAATTGTTCGGACACATAGGCTCTCCAGCGATATTCCTCCTCATGGTTATTGGAGTGATCACTGTCGGTATCATATTGGGCTTGTAGTTCTCTGCGTTCTTTTTCGTTTTGTTGATAAATCACTTCCGCTTTGCCCTTAAAATCCTTATCCTGGGGAATGGTTTCGAGTGCTTTCCGCAGTTTTCTGGCGCATAATTCAGAAATATCAAAATGCATTTGCTCGTGTTCCAAAATATAATCGGACACTTTGGAAGGGCGATACCAGGAGAGATTTGGATAGAAATTGCCGCGAACCGTATAGTCTATTTCGCTCACCCCGTTTATCTCTTTGTACGAAAATGAAAATGAAACCCCCGAGTTGGTACTTGCCACGTAATCGGGCGGACCGTCCGGAACACCCTTGAAATCTTCCCAGGAAAGTTTACGGTCTTCCGACCAAACGATCTTTTCCTCTTCGACCGCAATGGGATGCAGCAACAACAGAACTAAGGCTGTGGTGATTAGTTTCATAAAAATAATAACGAAAGATTCGTCAAATTATTGAATGTCTGGTCAAACATCAATCGGCACAGGGATCAGTTACTTCTCAACCCCAATGAAAAGTGATTATCCTTTCGATGTCAGGATGCAAACTTTGATGCACTGGACAAGTGTTTCCCGTATTTTCCAGTATCTTTTGATGCTTCTTGCCTACATTGGCAGGCAGCTCCATGGTAATATCAATCCTTGAAATTCGGCGTGGATTGCTTGCCATGGTCTTGGTCACCAGTGCGGTACTTCCATCCAGAACTACTTTCAGGTCACGAGCTTTGATCCCCATAACGGTTAGCATGCAATTTGCCAGACCGGTTGCTACGGTATCGGTAGGTGAAAATGCTTCTCCCTTACCATTATTATCGATGGGAGCATCTGTGATATAGGTATTTCCCGATTTTAAGTGCTCGCACTCTGTACGAAGATTACCCAGATAGGTTACTTTAGCTGTACTCATTATTCCACCACTTCAAAAAGCAGGTCTTTATTATACTTCAGGATGTACAAAGCGTTGTTATTGTACCCTGAAAACATTTTTTTCCGGTATCGGAATTTATTCTCAATATATTCGGTCTCAAAATCGTCATTACTGGCATCATAGACGTTTCCTTCAGCCGCCAGGCGCAATAACACATCGTAGGTCACGTCAAATCCCCGAACCGCAAAACGATTGGGTAACACCCCATATTTATTCTTATAACTCACTAAAAATGCATTCTTGTCATTGTAATCGTAACTTTTCCGATTCGACGGAAAGGTAAAATTCAAATTGGCCAGGTGCATATTTGAAATATCATTAAAATCATAACTATCATTTTTGTCGGTCGTAAAAAGCCGCACTTGATGGGTCTCGGGCATTCCATTCAATAATCCCACTACGTTGCTAATGATCACCGGATCTGAAGATTCCAATATCACCCAATTTTCCCGTGTTTTATCCATCTTGTTTTCGATATCCACCACATATAAAAAACCTTTCTCACGGGGAGCCAAAGTTACTGCGGTGGGAATAGCAGCGAGAATCGCCTGCTTCTGCCTGCTCTTATTGCTATCACTGATTAAAATGACATTCCGGTCCCCAACATTTTCTTTTAAATAGTCGATCATGGCAGTCTCCAACAAATCATCACTGGGGATGGTTTGAAACAAATTGGACGTAAGTTTAATATCTCGATTACTCAACGGTGAGAACACCGGGACGTTATCCCCCTTCAATACTGCGGCAGCCTTTTCAACGTTCTTACTTAGCAACGGGCCGATCACCGCATCCATATTTGAAAATTCAGTTCCTGTAACAATGCTGTTGGTTTTAGCTACGGTTCCTTCGGTATCAAAAACGCTCAAATCTATAGAAAGTCCTTTGTCTTTAGCAAACTCGGCTGCCATTAGGGCCCCGCTATAAAAGTCCAGAGCAATTCGAATGCTGCGGTTGTCCCTAATTAGGTCTCTGTTTCCTTCCAACGAATCGGTAACTTTCTTTAACTGAAACGGCAGTAATATCGCCACTCTTTTTTTGCTTCGATCCAAAATTCTGCTCTCCAGATCCACCTTGTTGGCATTTTCAGAAAATTCGGTTGCTATTTCCTTCGGAATTTTTAAGATCATCCCTTCTTTCAATCCGTCCTTAGCATACGGATTCAAGGTTACAATTTCTTCCTCGGTCAATCCCAGCTTTATCTTCAAACGGAAGAAGCCTTCTTTGGGTTGCACTTCATAGAAATCGAAGGTGGTTTCTTCGATGGTCGCGGAGTCTGTCACCGAAGTATTGGGTACAATGAGTTGGGTTCCGATCGGGAAATTTTTGGGTACGTCTGGATTCAAAGCTTCCAATTCGGCGATTGAGATTCCATATTTGCGTGCGATTCCGTATTTGGTTTCTTTCGCTATTACCGTATGTGTTTGAGTATCCGTTTTGCCATTGCCATTTCCGTTCTCTTTGGTGACCACAGTAACCGTCTCTATTATTGGAAACACGGGAATTTGCAACTTCTCCCCCTTTTTCAGGCCTTTGGAGTACAAATGTTTGTTGTATTTTTTAATATCGTCAACGGTGATCCCGTATTTCTGTGCAATACTGAAGAGCGTTTCTTTGCGCTTTGCC
Organism: uncultured Flavobacteriaceae bacterium; assembly: GCA_963807685.1. Classification (GTDB taxonomy): domain Bacteria; phylum Bacteroidota; class Bacteroidia; order Flavobacteriales; family Flavobacteriaceae; genus Aureisphaera. Next base: position 156,941 of record CAWECU010000012.1, read on the forward strand.
CGATGCTTTTTAAATTCCTTCGGCACCATTTCGATATCGACTCCATCCCCGGCAGGGATCACTAGGATGCTATTGGAGTTTATACCCTTTCTGGCATCTGGGTTCAATCGATAGATGGCTGCTTCTGTAACGCCGTATTTTTTGGAAATACTAAAGACCGTTTCCCCTTTTTCAACCTTGTGACTGCGGTACTTTTCCTGCGCGGTACCTTCAGCAGAACTGAAAGCGAAAGACAGGAAAAATACTGCTAAAATTATTACTTGCTTCACGTTATAAATGTAAACTATGTTTATTTTTTTATCTGTTTAATCGTTGATCAAATAGCTCCAATCTTAAATCGTTACTCCTTATTCCCATTCGATGGTGGCTGGTGGTTTTGAACTTATATCGTACACCACTCTATTAACGCCTTTTACTCTGTTTATTATATAATTGGATGTCTCCTGCAAAAATTCATAGGGCAGGTTGACCCAATCTGCCGTCATTCCATCGGTGGATTCCACGGCCCTTAAAACGACTGCCTTTTCATAGGTTCTCTCGTCTCCCATCACGCCCACACTTTGCACCGGTAGCAGCATAGCTCCGGCCTGCCACACCTTGTCGTACAAATCCCATTTTTTCAATCCATCGATGAATATCGCGTCCACCTCCTGTAATATACGAACTTTTTCTTCTGTGATATCGCCTAAAATCCGGATTGCCAATCCCGGACCCGGGAAGGGATGTCTTCCCAGTAATTCGGGATCAATTCCCAACTGGGAACCCACTCGCCGTACTTCATCCTTAAATAACATTCGCAGAGGCTCCACGATCTTCAGCTTCATAAAGTCGGGCAATCCGCCTACGTTATGATGCGATTTTATGGTCACCGAAGGCCCGTTTACCGAGATACTTTCGATCACATCGGGATAAATAGTCCCCTGCGCCAGCCAATCCACGTCTTCCAACAAATGCGCTTCCTGATCAAAAACCTCAATGAACGAATTCCCAATGGCCTTTCGTTTGGCCTCGGGGTCACTCTCTCCGGCAAGTGCTTTCAAGAAACGTGCCGAAGCATCCACCCCTTTTACATTCAGCCCCATTCCCTTATACTGGTCGAGTACGTTTTGAAACTCATTTTTTCGAAGCAATCCGTTATTTACAAAAATGCAATACAGGTTCTTTCCAATCGCCCTATGCAATAAAACCGCAGCGACGGTCGAATCTACGCCCCCACTCAAGCCCAGCACTACTTTCCCATCGCCAATCTTGTCCTTCAATTCCTGAACGGTAGTCTCCACGAAGGCGGCCGGTGTCCAATTGGGATCAATTTCGGCGATATGCAGCAAGAAGTTATCCAGCAGTTGCTTTCCGTGGGTGGTATGATATACTTCTGGGTGAAACTGAATGGCATAGGTCTCTTCCCCATCAATACGAAAGGCCGCGTTGTTCACGTCATTCGTGCTCGCCAATCGCACGGCCCGGTGCGGAAGGGTAGCAATCGTATCGCTATGACTCATCCATACCTGAGTGTCCTCCGGAATACCGGCAAACAGATCCGATTGATCGTGAATAGTAGTGAGATTTGCACGTCCATATTCCCGTATATCCGAAGGCTTCACTTCCCCTTCATGGAAATGTGCGAGATACTGGGCTCCGTAACAAACGCCGAGTAGCGGAATGTGTCCCTTGATCTTCGAAAGATCGGGATGGGGAGCATCTTCCCCGCGAACGGAGAACGGACTTCCCGATAAGATAACGGCTTTAAAACTTGAAAGATCTTCGGGTACTTTGTGATACGGATGGATTTCGCAATAGATGTTTAACTCTCGCACACGCCTTGCAATTAATTGGGTGTACTGCGATCCAAAATCTAGAATGAGGACATTGTTATTTGGCATGGGCAAAAATAGGGTAAAAAAATAATTTTCGTAGGAGATATCGTGGAAAATTTAAAGCCCGGGGATCAATACAATCCTTATAGCTCCAGCAGCGTAAATTCATGCGCTAACGGATCGAGGTTTTCTTTTAATTCTGAAAAGAGGCGCTCTCCGTATTCCAGGTAGAATTCTGAAAAATTGAGGGTCCGTTCCTGAAGGCTTTGCAGTGGGAACAGTACCTCCTGAATGGCAGTCAAACGTTCCAAATGGTCAGTCAGTTTTCGTTTTTGCGCCTTGAGCAGTCGTTTCTCAAGCCGTTCCAGGCCATTGATCTGTTTTTTTTCCTGCGCCGCTACCGAGCCCAAAAAGGAGGCGTCGGTTTTTTTTGCGAGTTCATATAGGTCCTTAAATTGCTGTTGCAGGTGTTTCTTTTGAGGAGACAGATCAATATCAATTTCTGAAAGTTGGCGGGTGTATTCGGTGGTGAGTTGGTGTTGATCTTTAAAAAGGCTGGAAATATCGACCTGAAGGGTTTTTAGTTTTTCTGAATATTTTATCGGTACCAGCAACACCGAATTCCGAAGTAATACAATGGGAAAAGGCACCGAGACACTTTCAAAATAGTCCTTCAACTGAAACCAATAAGCAATTTCGCCACCCCCTCCGGTATAACAAAGATTGGGTAAGATCGCTTCCTGATACAAGGGCCGCAACAAAGCATTGGGAGAAAATCGTTCGGGATGATCGTACAACTCGGTCTTAATAGCTTCAGCGGTAAAAGAAAGTTGGGTATCGTTCACGTAAAAAGTACCGTCTTTTTCAATAATTCGTTCGCGCACACCTTTGATGGCATAGAACAAATTGATCTCCCGGGGATGCACCTGCTCCTCATAACCGGCCTCAAGCAATCGCTCGGAAGTTTCGGTGATTTTTTTAAAAGATCGGTTTTCGGTGAGTTCCAATTCAGCAAAAGGGATCAACGCCTTTTTAAGTTCCCGGTCATTGCCGTCCACGATCACCAGCCCATAGTCTTTAAAGAGTTCATTCCCCAGGTAACGGGTAGCTTCGGCCAAATTGGAATGCTTCACATAGGCTTCAGAAAACAACGCAACCAAACGTTTCGCATGTGCGCTATTTCCTATGTTATTCTGAAATACCTGCAACACCTCATCCAATCCTTCCGTAGCTAATTCGCCAACCGCACCGCCACTTTCACGATCCCATTTAAGTTTCTTTACGTCCCCGGAAGCACGACTTCCGAAGAGAGTGAAATAATTGATCTCGTCAAAATCGTGATCCTCGGTGGCCATCCAATACACCGGCACAAAGTGATGCCCTTTGTAGGTGGAATTGAGTTGTTCGGCCAGATTGATCACCGAAAATATCTTGTATAAAAAGTAAAGCGGCCCCGTAAACAGATTGAGCTGATGGCCCGTGGTGACCGTAAAGGTGTTTTGCGAGGCTAAGGACCTTATATTGTTCTGAGTGGCTTCGGAAGTAATTGTATTTTCATACTGAATTTGCAATTGGGCCACCAAAGTAGTCCTCGACTGCTGCCCAAAGGAAGCCTGTTTCTCCTCCAATTGCGCTTTGAAACTGTCCAATTGGGGAAATCGATGGAAAAATGACCGCGTCACCTCGTTTTGAGCGAGATAATCGCACATCAATTTCGAAAAATAACCCGTTTGGTGATACGGAAGAAGTTTTTTTGGCATAAATGCTTGGTCGGAAATTGCATCAAAAATAAACACTTTTCTAACGACAAAAACTAAAAATACGTTAATTCACTTTTACAGGTGCAAATTACAGGCAGCGAGGTGTGTCGATTTCCAAATGTTAAAGAGCCAAATTATTTGAAATTAAAATTTTGATTTTTGGAATTTCCGTTACCTTTAGCCTTCGTTTAATCAACACCTCATTATGTCGAAATTTTTCAGCCTGCTTTTTGTTCTTACTTCCCTTTCCCTTTCCGCTCAATTAAAATCGCCTGCCGATTTCCTTGGTTATGAAGTGGGAACCGAGTTTTCACGTCATGCCGATGTGGTCGACTATTTTGAACACGTTGCTACCAACAGTAATATGGTCACTTATGCGGAATACGGCAGAACCAACGAACGCCGACCCCTCACCTATGCCGTTGTCTCCGCTCCGAAAAATTTGGCCAATCTCGAGACCATCCGCACGGACAACCTGAAAAACGCCGGAATCGAAACAGGAAGTGCTAACCCGCAGATCGCGATTGTTTGGTTAAGCTTTAATGTACATGGAAATGAGGCGTCAAGTACCGAAGCGGCGATGACCACTCTTTACCAACTTATTACTAAGAAACAAGCCTGGCTGGAAAATACAGTTGTGATTATCGATCCCTGTGTGAACCCCGATGGAAGAGATCGTTACGCCAACTGGTACAACCAGGTAAAGGCAACTCCCTATGACCAAACCCAGGTCGCTACCGAACATAAGGAACCCTGGCCCGGCGGTCGCCCGAATCACTATTTGTTTGACCTGAACCGTGATTGGGCATGGGCAACCCAGGTTGAGACCCAACAACGGCTAAAAATTTACAATACCTGGATGCCGCATATTCACGTCGATTTTCACGAGCAGGGGATCAACGAACCCTATTATTTTGCGCCCGCCGCAGAACCGTACCATGAGATCATAAGTGATTTTCAGCGCGATTTTCAAGTGGAAATTGGAAAGAACCACGCCAAATATTTTGATCGTGAAGGCTGGCTGTTCTTTACTCGTGAGCGCTTCGACTTGCTATACCCCAGTTATGGGGACACCTATCCCATTTTTATGGGTGCTATAGGAATGACCTATGAGCAAGCGGGTCATGGCCGTGCAGGATTGGGCATTATGAATGACGATGGCTTCAAACTTACCTTGATCGATCGGGTGGCGCATCACACCACCACCGGACTTTCAACCGTAGAGATCGCTTCGAAGAATGCGGCAAAACTCAACAGTGAGTTCAAAAAGTTCTTTCAAAATGGAGATTTAAAGTACAAAAGCTATGTGCTGAAAGGGAATCCCGACAAGCTCACTGCTTTAACACAGTTATTGGACAAACACGAAATAAAATATGGTTTTTCCAACGGTGGAAACGTAAACGGTTTTAGCTATTCTCAAAACGGAAATGGAAGTATGAACAGTGCCGGAGCTTTGGTGGTTAGTACCAATCAACCCAAAGGAAAAATGGTCAAGGTTCTATTTGAACCCGATGCAAAACTCAATGAACCGCTTACCTACGACATTACGGCCTGGAGTGTACCCTACGCCTACGGCCTCGATTGTGTGGCGAGTACTTCTCTGGTTTCGGCCAATGGAACCAATCCGGCGATTCGTGAGGTGAATCAGGTAATGGCGAATGTTGCGGGATATATAGTTCGGTGGAACAGTTTGAAAGACGCGGCGTTTCTTTCAGAATTACTTCAGCATAATATACGGGTACGTTTTGCTGAAAAAGATCTGAACTTTAACGGTAAAAAGTTCGCCAAAGGGAGTCTGGTTATTACCAAAAGTGACAACAAAATGAACACCGAATTCGCCGCGGAACTCACCAAAATAGCCAATAAACACGGTCGCAGCTTGTTTGCCTCTATGACAAGTTTTAGCGATAACGGCAGGGATTTTGGTTCCCCGGATATCAAAATGGTTCCCAAAAACAGGATTGCCATTTTAAAAGGCAAAGGTGTTTCTTCGCTGAGCTACGGGGCTATCTGGCACTTTTTCGAAACTGAATTGCGCTACCCTGTCAGCTCCTTAGACACCGACAATTTTAACGTGGCTGCGCTTAAGAATTTTGATGTTTTGGTCTTGCCCGGCGGAAGCTACTACAGTGTATTTAAAGACGAAGCGCTGGGTGAATTGAGAAGTTGGATTCGTTCCGGTGGCAAAGTGATCGCCATTGGCCGCGCCCTGAATACCTTCAACGGTAAGGACGGTTTTAGCTTGGAACGAAATAAAGACGTAGACGAAGACGATACCACCGATAGCAACGAAGAGAAATTGATCCCTTACGATCAACGGGAACGTTCCAGGATTAAGGATTTTATCACCGGAAGCATTTATAAAGTGAGTCTGGATCCTTCCCACCCCATGGCATTCGGATTTGGGGATACATATTTCAGCCTGAAATTGGGGAGCTCCTCGTATAAATTCCTTGAAAATGGCTATAACGTAGGTTATATCAAAGACGATGCGGTAAGTGTTTCCGGTTTTTCGGGAGTCGACGCCAAGGCCAAATTAAGTAATTCCATGGTCTTTGGTGAGGAACGTATGGGTAGTGGCAGCGTGGTCTATATGGTGGACGACGTGTTGTTTAGATCCTTTTGGGAAAATGGGAAGTTGTTTTTTGTCAATAGCCTATTCTTTGTTAATTCGAATGTTGCTAGGTTGTGAGAGGAGATTCAGATTTAATTGGGAAACCATAAAATTAAGAAGGGACGAATCAACGCCTAAACAATTCCACAAATAAACATTTTTAATAGCTACTCTTCTTTATCGGTGGCATACCGAATAGAAGTCAATTGCCGTTCAATGGCTTCCTTGATGGCTCTTGAATAGACATCTTTGGCTTTCTTCGCGGGGTTAACCAGAGCGCGTGATTTATCCTTCAATTTATCCGTTTTCAATTTTTGGTGGTATGAGGTTATTGTATTAAACAAAGATACGGCATTTTATAGGAATATTCGTACGTACATACACGTAGATTGATAGGGAAATTTCCCTTTTTATCAACAGGTTTTATCCTATAATGAGATATAGGATTTTAGATTTGAAATACTTGATTTATTGAGTTGCACCAGGCGAATTCAATATATAAAAGACTAGAGACCAAAATTCACTCTGGTTCTGGTTTCCAACTCCCAATTTTATCCAAAATAGTCTGAAATCTAATCTCTAACTACATCCAGCGTTTAATAGCTGTCGTTCTTTTCATTTGTATGAGTTTATCCAATCTGGGTATTAATTCCTAATTTTGATTTTTCTATAAATTCGCACCATGAAAAACACCATCGCCGACAGAGTTGCCGATTTTCTAAAAAGATTTCCTCCCTTTCATTTGTTGAGCGTAGATCAATTGAGGCACATCTCCACCGAGGTGAAAATTCTATATGTCGAAAGATCAACGGTCATTTATGCCCAAAATGACGGGTTACACAAGCAATTCTATGTGATTAACAAAGGGGCGGTAAGTCTCAAAAAAGAAATTGCCGGCGTCATGCAAACCATCGATAAATTTGATGAAGGAGATCTTTTTGGCCTTCGTCCCATATTTGCAAAAGAGAACTACGATATTACTGCCAATGCGGATGAAGAATGTATTTTATATGCCATCCCCATTGAGATATTTAAGCCTCTGGCGATTAGCAACATAAAAGTAGGTCAGTTTTTAATTGAGAGCTTTGCTTCTAATTCTGAAAATCCCTATTCCTTGGCTTATCAGAAAGAGCTCTTCAAAGAGAATAATGATGGCAATGTCATTGGTGAATTGTTTGATCTGCAACCGGCAAAATATGTGAAGAAAGTAATTACCGCGAAGAAAGATGCGAAGATCAAAGCGATCGCCCAATTGATGAGTCGGCACAATATCCGTTCCGTATTTATTGAAGAAAACAATCTCCCCATTGGTATTATTACCGATAAAGACCTGAGAGATAAAGTTGCTACGGGCCAGATCTCGATCGAAAAACATGCAAAATATTTAATGAGTGCACCGGTGCTGTGTTATCCGAAAACAATTTCCATGATGCAGGCGCAAATGGCAATGATGAAGCATCGGGTAAACCACCTGTGCATCACCAAAGATGGCACCCCCAACACCAAAATTATTGGGGTACTTTCCCGCCATGACGTGATCGTTATGAAAGGTAACAATCCCGATATTTTGATGAAGGCCATCAAACGTTCCAATTCTACAAAGTCTTTAAAACGTATACGCGAAAAGATCATGTTGTTATTGGAAGGTTATATGGAACAGAATTTTCCGTTGGGACAAACCAGCAAAATTATTTTTGAACTCAACGATGCCACCATAAAAAGAGTGATTGAACGCTGTCTCGAAAAGATGGAAACCCCACCCCCTGCAAAGTTTTCGTGGATTTCTCTGGGAAGTCAGGGGCGGAAAGAACAACTATTGCAGTCCGACCAGGACAACGCCATCATTTTTGAGGATGTCCCGGACGAACGCCTCGAAGAAGTGCGCGGGTATTTTATAGCACTGGCTCAGAAAGTCAACAAAAGATTGGATAAAATTGGCTTTGAATTTTGTCCGGCCGATATTATGGCTAAAAACCCGAAATGGTGCTTAAGTCTTTCAGAATGGAAACAACAATACCTCAACTGGGTTTCAGAAACCGGAAATGATGAAATCCTCTTGTGCTCCATCTTTTTCGATTTGGATATTTCGTATGGCGATTCCAAACTCACCAACGACTTACTGGATCACATTTTTGAGATCACACGGCACAATACGATCTTCATTTCAAAATTGGCGGCAAGTGCGGTTAGAAGCCCTTCTCCCTTCGGAATTTTTCGAAAATTACTGGTGGAGCAGGACGGGGCTTACAAAGACCAGTTCAATTTGAAACAGCGGGGCCTCATGCCCATTACCGATGCGGGACGCGTACTGGCCTTACACTATCAAATAAAGAACATCACCAACACGGCAGACCGATTCGATAAACTATCGGAACTGGTTCCGGAGAATAAAGAATTGTATACCTCCTGTTCGTATGCCTCGAAAGCCTTGCTAAAATTTAAAACTAAAAACGGGTTGCGCCAAAATGATAGCGGTAGCTTTATCAACTTAAAAGAACTCACTAAGGCCGATAAAATGAAACTGAAACGTTGTTTCAAAACTATTTCCAGCGTTCAGGAGTTGATCCAAGTTAAGTTCAAAGTTACCTAAATTGCATCATGAGTTGGTTCAAAAGAAATAAAGAGGGAAGCTATCCCAGCTATTGGCTGGACTATTTGAATTTATTCAAAGAAAAAGCACCTCGCTCCATTGCTGAAACCAGTTTTGTAGTTTTTGATACGGAAACTACCGGTTTCGACAATGAATTGGACCGCATCATCTCCATTGGGGCGGTGATTGTCAAACAAAACCAAATTGCGATCTCCGATACCTTTGAAATCTATGTGGATCAAACCCGATTTAATTCTGAAACGGTTGAAATTCACGGTATCCTAAATCACGAACGGTTGGAAACTGTCACCGAGATTGCGGCCATCGAACAATTTTTGAAGTTTGTTGGCGATAGTGTCCTGGTGGCACATCATGCAAATTTTGATATCACCATGATCAACCTCGCACTCCAAAGAAACGGGCTGGCCCACCTAAAAAACAAAGTGCTGGACACCGTTAACCTCTATCGTGCCACCCGAATTAAATCCAACCTGATCGACCAACATAAAAATTACTCCCTCGATGAAGTAGCCGAGAATTACGGGATTGATGTTTCAGACAGACATACCGCGGCCGGTGATGCATTGATCACCGCTATCATTTTCTTAAAAACTATGAGTTTACTTCAGAAAAAGAAAGATTTGAACCTGAAGGAATTGCTAAAATTGTGATGTCAATCTTTTGGATACAAAAAACCACGAATTCAAAAATGAACAAGGATTCATAAGTGAATTTGTGGCAAACTTTAAAACCGTTGCTGGCTAATCTTCCAATTCCTTCAACACATTTTCAGCCGAATTGGTGATACTTTTATAGCATCCGTATCCCCATCGCGCAAAGAAAAACAGGAATACCAGCATTACCGAAACGGAAATCCAGGGAAAACCACTCATATCATTGGCGAAAAAATCCTTGTTGTTAAGTATCTTTTGCAGCACCGGAAGAATAAGCAACGCCAACCCAAAACTTAGTACAATTCCTCCCCGTTGTAACAACAGAATACGATTCTTTGATTTCTCAAAACGAACCAAGGTCTCTTTATAGCTGTACTTGGATACATTAAGGCGTTTTATTTTGCTTAGGGATTGTAAGGTAAAATAAGGCAAGACTAATAAGATGCCAATAGTGAAGATCCCGCAGGCCAGCAAATACCAGGTATCCAGTTTTTCAATATTGACTAATAGGAATATGGCCATCGCAAAGCAAATCACGCTTCCCATACTCTCATAGATGAATAACTTACTAAATTTCTTTGTGTATTTCTGTTGTGTCATTTCCATAATATGTTGTTCGTTAACTAATTCCAATTTTTCCACTCGCTCGCTCATTTTCTCCCAAAGTGTTTTCATTTCTTCCAGTTCCATGATTCGTTATTTTTGAATGTTCGTTTTTAATTTTTGTTTGATGCGACCTAATCGGGTACCGACATTGGAGACCGTAAATCCTGTAATGCCCGCAATCTCGTCATAACTCTTTCCTTCCAGATACAAAAGGATCAACCCTTTCTCGATCACATTCAATTTTTTGATGTGCGCATACAATAGTTGCATTTGTTCTTCCAGTCCACCATCCTGCTCGTCCGGACGATTGAGCAACTCAAAATCCAAGGAGACCGAATGTCCTTTTTTCTTTTGTTGGTTCAGGTGGGCGATAGAGGTATTCAAAGCTACGCGGTACATCCAGGTACTTATTTTAGATTTCCCCTGAAACGATTCATACGACTTCCACAACTGGTAAACGATCTCCTGATACAAGTCTTTTTGCTCTTCGGAATCATTTGTATAGGCTCTCGTGATCTTATAAATAATTCCCTCGTTGTCCTTGATGGTTTGAATAAAATCCTTTTTTGGCTGCATTAAATAATCGATTACAAGGTATTAGTAGAAGAAGTGTATGGAAAATCACAAAAAAGGTACTCTTTTTTACGGAACGTCTGTAAACCGCTGTTTTAGGAACTAAAAAAAACCGCTCTACCAGGTAAAGCGGTTCCTAAAATTATCTTTTCCAAATGCCTTAGATCTTCTTTGCTTCTAGGGCCTGCCCTCCCTGGTGAAGCGTTAAACTTTGTGCCATGCCGCTTTCATCGGTCGTGAAAACAATTTGAGCCGGGACCACTTTAAAAAAGAATTCGGTTTCGCTTTCGGGATAAATTTCGAATTGTCCCTGTCCGGTCGCTTGTGCAAAAATTTGATTTCCTTTGGCAGTAATCTCGATCGTAAATCCGGGTTGCAATTCGTAGGTTCCAATGTACTTTTCCAAAATGTTTGAAGCTACTACGATCGCTTCTTTTTCAACCGGGGGTTTCTTATCACTCTCCAATCCTTTACTTTTTCGGATCCTGGAGTTAAAATGAGCGACTTTCTTACCCTTTTCCGAAGAAAATCGATACCCGCTAAAACTGTCTTCAAAGTTGTATTCATTTTCAGTAACCGGGAATAATTTCATATTCGAGCTGCCCTCACGCTGACTGTATAAACTTCCGTCTTGAAAGGTGATATAACGAATCACTCCATTTTCAAACTCGTATGTACCCACCCATTGTTTCATTTTTTCTTCGGAAATAGCCTTGGCTGAAGCAACCGAAAAAGGTTTTCCCAATGCATGCGCTGCAATCTCTATAGTGACATCTGTTGGTCCCTGACCATTGCGATTGGTGAGTACGATCGCATACAAATCTTCACCTGGAACGTAAACCCCGTAGGTCTCGTAACCAAATATACCACCGCCGTGTTCAATGGTTGGAACGTCGTTAATTTCGTCAATACTAAAGCCGTAGCCATAATAGATAGGTGTTCCATTGTTCAAAGTGCCAATGGTAAAGGCCAATTGTTTGCTTTTTTCTGAAATCAAAGTGTTTTTATGAAGAGCCTGCTCCCAAAGCAACATATCGTCCACACAGGACATGATCGATCCGGCGGCGTAGGGCAAGGTCAAACTTAGATAATCGGCGTTCCGAAAACCTGTGTCTGTTGGTTGATATCCACTGGCACGATTCTTTATTATCTTGGACATGCTTCCATAATGCGAATTCTTCATCCCCAATTTCTGAAAGATCTGCTGCTCGACAAAATCGGCGTAGGTCTGTCCGGAAACCACCTCAATAATATGTCCCAAAATAATATAGGCCGAATTATTATAGAGATACGCCTCTCCCGGATCAAAGTCCATGGGTTCGTTCTTAAATACGTCGATTAATTCGGTGGGAGACATATCGGTTCTGGCCATGGACCGAAAGCTTTGCATGCCCGTATAACTTTTAATTCCTGAAGTATGGTTTAACAAATTGTGTACGGTGATTTTTTTCCCATGGATAGGGTAGTCCGGCAGGTATTTTGTGATCTCATCATCCAAACTCAATTTTCCTTGTTCCATCAGCATAAGTATAGAAACCGAAGTAAATTGTTTTGTCATGGATCCAATTTCAAAAACATGTTCGGGTTTCATGGGAACACCCAACTCCAGATTGGCCATTCCGAAGGCCTTACGATACAGGACTTTTCCGTTTTTTGCGACCAGGGCCGTGGCACCCGGCTCCGGCGCGGGGTATCTTTCAGTTAAAAGCTGGTCGATCGTTGTTTCGAGGCTTTGTGCGTTGAGGACTACTAGCGAAAAGAAGCAAAAGACGATAGTGACCAGTTGTTTTCGGATTGATTTCATAGGAAATTGTTTTCTATACAGGTTGATTCAACATAAGACGGGACAAAACCAGATTTCGTTACAAAGGGTACCCGATTTTTCGCTTATTCGATGGGAGAGAAGAAGCTGCACAGCTTATTTAATTGATCATGGAACTTCTTATCTCCTCCATATTTTAGTACCTTAGAGTACTCCTAACGCCTATCATTTCACTATGAAGACTCTGGTAATTGTCTTGTTTTTAACCCTTCCTTTTATTTCTGAAGCATCAAAGCCCTGCGATGGAGCCAGGGGCCTTTCAGAAATTGAGCGCTTATACGAAGCCGGCTATTTTGACCAAGTACTGGAAAAAGTGGAGGCATTGGAGAACTGCACATCACTTTCAGAAAAACAAATTCAGGAATTATGGGTGTTTAAATACAAATCCTTAAGAAATATTCAAAAAGGTAAAAATGCGCTGGCTGCGCTGGAAAAATTAAAGTCTTTTAAAGAAACTAATCATATTCCCCTCGATGTTGAAACGCAATTACTGCTGGCCGAAGCCTATGGCCTGCAAGATAAAAGAGAGCAGCATGCCTATTATATTCAGAAAATAGAAGACAGTCTTTTATCAAACCCACAAGCCACCAACAAGGATCTGGGGCGCTTTTACCTTATCCTCTATTACGGTTTTGAGCGGGAACAAGCTTACGGAGATGCGCTCACCATTGCGCAAAAGGCACTTTCCTATTTCAATAAAATGGAGGCTCCCCCTATCTACTACAAGGGAAATACCCTGCGCGCATTGGGTAATATGAATCGGAATTACAGCGACTTCGATAAGTCCATTTCCTACTATCAACAAGAACTTAAATTATACCAAACCGCCTATAACGAAGATCATTTTGACATCGCCGTTTGTCATTTCAATATTGGAAATGTATACTACGAAAAACTGGAATACCAACGGGCTCTGGATCACTTTTTAAAGGCTCGTAAAACCTGGGTGACAGTGTTCGAACCGAAGGAGCGCTATCTGAAAATGCTCAATGAGGCCATAGGTGATATGTATTGGGAATTAGGCGATCACGAAAATGCGCTCGCCTATTTTAATGAGTCGGTGATCGACGAGCAGCAAATAAACAACGACACCAGTGAAAGTACCCTTAAAATTGCTGACAGTGTGCTCCAAACTGGTAATTATAACCATGCTATCGATTACTATCGGGAAGCGTTTCAATGGCGGCAGAAAACCTTTGGGAAGGAGCATTCACTCACCGGAGCCTGCAAGAATTTTGTGGCCCGAGCCGTGCGCTCTTCCGGCAATACCCGGGAAGCCCTCATTTCATATCAGGAGGCAATTGGGATTTTGGTTGCCGAAATATCAGGAGAAGATATATACCAAAATCCAACCCTGGACATGCACATTCGATCCTACCAGTACCTCCTGGAATCCCTTATGGCCAAAGGCGAATTACTAGGAGAACTCTATATAGAAACCCGGAATCTTAGTGATTTGATCGCCGCCTTGGACACCCATGAAATTGCCATTCAGGTTTTGGAGAAAATGAAACAGGGCCACATGTCGGAAACTTCGAAAGTCTTTTGGACGCAACGAACCCTTTCTCTTATTGAGAACAGCATTGAAACCGCCCTGCAACTCCATGGCAAAACCGGGGAGACCGGCTATCTGGAAAAGGCCTTTATTTATTCTGAAAAAAGTAAGGCTTTACTGCTATTGGCATCCCTGGATACCCACGAAAAAGCGAGGTTTGCGAATATTCCCGATTCAATTATTTCTGAAGAAAAAAAACTAAAAACGGAGATTACGGCCTATCTGGGCAAAATGGAAAACGAAGAAAAACGCTGTGATCAGGTACGAAGTAAAATGCTCGTGTTGTACCAGCAAAAATTGCAGACCCTGCAAAGCGATTACGATCTTTTATTGAACCAGATCAAAAGAAGGTACCCCAACTATTACGACCTCAAACACCAAACCAAGATCGCAACCCTGGCGGAGGTTCGCGGGCTACTTCCCGATGCTCAAACCATGCTGCTTTCCTATTTCGTGGGAGACCAAAATAGTTATGTGTTTCGTATTTCGCAGGATACTATTACCCTGCGGATGATCGAAAATACAACGGAAGTCCGAAAAAATGCATCCTCCTTTTTTAGTTTGATCCATGACCGAACGAGTTTTCAAAACGATCCCCAAAAGGCTTACGAACAATTTACGGAACAGGCGTTTTCATTGTACGAGCTGCTGTTATCACCTGAATTGAAAACTTCAGGAGGTGGTAAGCTCATTATCATACCCGATGGCTTGTTGTCCTACCTCCCCTTCGATCTGCTCCTCACACAACCCTCAAACAGACTCAAACGAGATTATAAAAGCCTGCCTTATTTACTGAAACAATACGCGATATCTTACTGTCCTTCAGCCACGGTGAAGGTGAGAATGGCGCACAAAACACGATCCAACCATGGGTACCTGGGTTTTGCTCCACAATACGATGGCGCCTATTATTCCGAAGAAAGAAAAACGCTCGCCAATCTTCAGTTTAACGACCGTGAAGTCGCTTTTGCTACCGAACTATTCCAGGGACAAAGCTGGATAGGAACCCAGGTGACCGAAGAAACTTTGCAGGAAAGATCGTCCCGGGCCGGTATCATTCATCTGGCGATGCACGGGGAAGTAGAAGACGAACACCCGCTGTTATCGAGGCTGTATTTTAGTCCGTCAACACAGGAGGACGGCATGCTCTATACGTACGAAATTTACAATATGTCCATCCCCGCTCAATTGGTGATCTTAAGTGCCTGCAATACCGCCACGGGAAAGTTGGAACGGGGAGAAGGAATTCTAAGCCTGGAGCGCGCATTTCAGTATGCGGGAAGTCAGGCGTTACTTTCTACGCTCTGGACCGTGGACGACGCCGCTTCCGCCGAGCTAACCCAAAACTTTCTAACAAAACTAAAAGCTGGAAAAACAAAAGATGTCGCCTTGCAGCAAGCAAAACTTGAATTTCTGAATTCGGCTGCCCCAAACAAAGTTCATCCCTTCTACTGGAGTAGTTTCAAGCTAACCGGAAATACGGCAGTGCTTTCCGAAAAAAGCAATTCCAATTACCTTTGGTTGGGGTTGGGTGTTTTTGTGTTGTTAGCGGGAATCTATTTCTTTAGGAAGGAAGTTGCTCGTTGATGGTTGTTGGTTGTTGGTTGTTGGATTGTTGAATTGTTGGATTATTGGATTGTTGGATTGTTGGATTGTTGGATTGTTGGATGAAACTTAATAAAATCTTGGTTCTTGGTTCTTGGCTCTTGGTTCTTGGCTCTTGGTTCTTGGCTCTTGGTTCTTGGCTCTTGGTTCTTGGCTCTTGGTTCTTGGCTCTTGGTTCTTGGCTCTTGGTTCTTGGCTCTTGGTTCTTGGCTCTTGGTTCTTGGCTCTTGGTTCTTTATTCTTATTATTTCACTACTAATCACTAACTCCAAACGTCTAATATCTCAAAAACTACGGTTTCCACTTCAGTTTTAAAATTTCCTCGGCTTGTTGGTAGTTAAACGTTTGTTGCGCCACTATGGTTTCAAAAAGGGTCCTCGCCTCTTCTATCTGATTCATTTTTAACAGCGTTAGGGCTTTGTACCATTGGGCTTGCTCGCGATAATCATTATCGGTTTCCAGTACGATATCCAGAGCAGTGATGGCTCTTTGGTAATACGCTCCGTCCAGATTCAGATTGCACATTCCTTTATAATATTCTGAAAGATATTGCGGAACCTCTTCCAGCGCCCGGGTAAAATAGGGAATCGCATCGCGGTATTTTTTTTCTGAATACAATCGTGCTGCCGTCTCCCAGTTCGTAAGTTCACTTCCCGAAGCATCCCGAACCACTGAAGGAGCCTCGTAGGTCTGGAAGTAGGTGTCATATACTTCGGAAGTGGTCATGCTATCGTTTTGCAGCACAGTGAAAACCGCAACAAATATAAGCAGCATCGCTGCAATGGGGAGTGCACGTCTCCTCCAAATGGGGATTACTTTGGTAGCGTTTGGGTTTAACACAATAGCATCATTATCCATCTCGGAATCGAAACGTTCCAGAGTGTCTTTAAGGTTCAATCGACCTGCTTCGGCAATCAGGTTGCGTGCGTTTAACTCGCTTTCATAGGCTTCAGCCAGGGCCGTATCAGTCCTCAATCGCTGCTTGAAGGCATCCATCTCAGCTGGTGTTAGCAAGCCATCAATAAAATATTCTATGTCTTTATGATTCGTATCCATATCCTTTGAGCACTGCTATTAGTGCCGGTTTTGCATGTATGAGTTCTTTTAGCTTTTGCAAACATTTGTATTTTTTATTTCGAACGATCTGCTCACTGCTATACCCGCCACTTTCGGCAATTTCTTTCATGGAGGCATTGTGATATAAATTTTCGATAAGGAGTTCTTTGCAAGAGGACCCCAATAGTGCCAATACCTCCAATACAGTGCGTTTTTGTTCTCCTTCGATGAGAGTTGCGAGCGGACTCTCAGAAAATGCTTCGCGGGGTGCCTTTTCATGATGACCCGTTCGAATCGAATTCTTTTTAATTTGATTGAGCCATTTGAATTTCGCAATGGAATAGAGGTAGGTACTAATGGTACTTTCACCTTTGAATTTATCATCCCGAACGTTTTCATAAAACGCGATCACCGCTTCCTGAAATACATCCTTGGCCTCATCCTGCCTCCCGTTATTTCCCAGAATATAAGAACAAACTTTCGCTTTGTTAGTTCGATATATAGCAGCCATGGCCATGTCTCTTTCGGCTTTTGAGCCTTTTATGAGCATTAATAACTCGCGATCTGTAAGTGCTGCTTTAATAGTAAGTGTGTTTTGAATGTGTCTTTGTAATAAAAATAGTGAAAATAATTTCAGAAAAATGATATCCCAATTAAATCGGGATTTGACGCACGTTTCCAACGCCCCTTATTGTACGTATAAAAACTACCGGCAGTTTACCCATAATTACGATCCATGGTATATGTGTCGTAGCAAAGGTGGCTCTTTTTTTCTAGGGAAAATAAGTACCTTTATACCAGCAAATACATCCTCATGAACAAACTCGTTTTCGCATTGGCATTCCTATTTTTGATTTCTTGTAAAAATTCTTCGGAAGAAAAAGTGCCGGACGAGCCATTGCCGGATACCTGGGAACATGAGTACCAGGCCATTTCGCAGCAGGGTGATACGCTTCGATCTGCAGCTCCTTCTGAATCACTTCAGAAAAAATACAGCGAAAAAAAAGACGCCTTTCTTAAAAACCAGGGCAATTTGGATGATCTTATCTGGTACGGTCGGTTTACCGCTTATATGGGCGACTACCGGGAGGCGATCGCTATCTACTCCAGGGGATTACAACAATTTCCAAACAATTACCGTTTGCTCAGGCACCGGGGTCATCGATACATCACCGTGCGTGAATTCGATAAAGCTATTGCCGATCTGAGCAAGGCAGCAACGCTCATTCAAGGAAAGGAAAACAGGGTGGAAGAAGACGGTATGCCCAATGCCCAAAATATTCCGGTAAGCACCATGCATGGCAATATTTATTATCATTTGGGTCTCGCGCAATTCCTCAACCGAAATCTACCGGCCGCCCTGGAAGCCTATAAAAATTGTTTGAACACCTCACCAAACCCTGACAATGTGGTCTCTGCCACCCATTGGATCTATGTGATTCAACGTCGTATGGGCCGAAAAGAAGCTGCCGAAAACTATCTGCGAAATATCAAACCGGGCATGAACGTGATCGAAAATGATAGTTATTATAAGGCGTGTTTATTTTACAAGGGCGAACTACCTTTGGAAGCCGTTTACAATCCCTCGGCCGATGCAACGGCCAGTAATTCGGCTTTAAAATATGCCATTGGAAACTGGTACTGGTGCAACGGGCAACGGGAACAAGCCATTGGTATTTACCATGAAATGCTCTCCGGAAGTGATTGGGCCTCGTTTGGGTATATCGCCGCCGAAACCGATCTGGCAAAGCCCTATTCCCAGCGGTAGCCAAGAAAACAATTGGTTTCGTAGCGTTGCGCAATTCTAAACCTTTGAATGATTCCTAAATAATTAATTTTCGGTTAACTTAGCATTATTAACCAAACCTAATAACATATGAAAAAAATTACTTTTCTTGTGCTCACTACCTTATGCTCGGTCGTGACTTTCGCACAAACAACCGTATCGGGAACAATTTCAGACACGAACGACATTGCCCTCAATGGGGTGAATGTCGTTGAAAAGGGAACCTCGAATGGGGCTACCTCCGATTTTGACGGAAACTATACCATCACCGTTCCTGATGCTGCTACTTTGGTATTTAGCTATGTGGGTTTCGAAACGCAGGAAATTGCGGTGGTAGGACAAAGTGCTATCAATGTAATCCTCGTGGAAGGTTTTGCCCTGGATGTGGTACAACTGGTGGGATCTCGTAGTCCCAAACGTACCGCCACAGACACCCCCGTGGCCATCGACGTGATCGATGTACAAGCCATAGCAACTCAGGCGGGTAAGATTGAAATTAACGATCTGCTGCAATATGCAGCTCCCTCGTTTAACGCGAACAAACAATCAGGCTCCGACGGGGCAGACCATATCGATCCCGCCTCCCTGAGAGGTTTGGGACCCGATCAAACCCTGGTCCTTATCAACGGAAAGAGAAGACACCAGAGTTCACTGGTGAATATCTTCGGAACAAGAGGACGTGGTAATACAGGTACCGACCTTAACGCTATACCTGCTACGGCCATAAAAAGAATTGAGATCCTTCGTGACGGAGCTGCAGCTCAATACGGATCGGATGCCATTGCCGGGGTAATCAACATTGTTTTAAAAGACGCCACCGATGATCTTACGGGTTCTGTGAGTTATGGAGTGTATACTACCAATACCGATGTGGATACCAGTGCTTTTGCCGACGAAAACTACGGTGTTTGGAACACCGATGGCTTTAGACTGGACACTGGCAACGACGGAAACGCTATTGGCCCGGATCAGGACTTTGACGGAGGTTCTGTAAAGGTTGGATTGAACTATGGTGTTGCCATAGGCGAGCAAGGTGGTTTTGCCAACTTTACTTCAGAATATATCAAAAAGAACAAAACGCTACGTCCCGGATTTGATTTCAGAAAAGGATTTGGGGAAGCTGCCATCGCAGGTTTTAATTTTATGGGGAACCTGGCGATTCCGGTTAGCGATAAGACCGAAATTTATGCCTTTGGTGGTAGAAATTACAGAGATACAGACGCCTTTGCCTTTACCCGTAATGGTGGGGCGCGGGTGATTCCATCCATCTATCCTAATGGATTTACACCCAGAATTACCTCCAATATCATCGACAACTCGGTTTCGGTTGGGGTGCGTACCGAATTGGGCGACGAATGGAATGCCGACATAAGCAATAGCTGGGGGAAAAATACCTTCCATTATTTTATTAAAGGAACCTTGAACGCTTCGTTGGAAGATGCGTCTCCTACCGATTTTGACGCGGGGGGACACTCGTTGAGCCAGAACACCTTGAACGTCGATTTCTCCAAGTATTTTGAAGATATCGCCAGTGGCCTGAACATCGCTTTTGGTGCCGAATACCGAACCGAGAATTTTATCATTTTTGCCGGGGAAGCCGGTTCCTATGGTACGTTTGACGAGAATGGTATTTTGATCACCAATCCTGCAGATCAAACGCAACCGGTAGATCCGGATTCGGGTGATGTAAGGCCAGGCGGATCGCAAGGATTCCCGGGCTATAGCCCTGCCAATGAAGTAGATCGTAGCCGATCCAGTGCTTCGCTTTACGCAGATTCGGAAATAGACATTTCAGAAACCTTTTTATTGAGTGGTGCCGCTCGTTATGAATATTACAGCGATTTTGGAAGCACCCTCAACGGGAAACTGGCGGCTCGTCTAAAAGCGACAGACAATATTAATGTGAGAGCCTCGGTGAGTTCAGGATTTAGAGCTCCTTCTTTGGTGCAGATATACTACAACCTTCGTTTTACCAACTTTGTGGGAGGTGTTGCATTAGAATCGGTTTTATCGCCTAACAACAGCCCGGTAACAGCCTCCTTCGGGATTGGCCCGCTTCAGGAGGAAACGGCTACTAATGCCGGACTTGGGGTCACGGCGAATTTTGGAGCTTTTTCTGCTACCGTTGATGGATACTTTATCAGTATCAAAGATCGGATCGTATTGACGGGTAATTTTGATGCTCCCAATATTCCGGGGGTGGAAGCTGCACAGTTCTTTGCGAACGGTGTGGATACCGAGACCTTTGGTCTGGATATGGTTTTTTCGTACCGCAAGAAACTTGGTAATGGAACCTTCAGTGCCACTTTGGTTGGAAACGTGAACGATATGGAAATCACCAACGTGCTTAACGGCTCATTGGATGAGCAAACCTTTTTTGGAGAGCGTGATAAGGCATTTTTACTGGCCTCTGCACCCGATAGTAAGTTTGGAATGAACCTATTATATAATATGGACAAATGGAATTTTGCACTTTCGGGAACTCGTTTTAGCGAAGTGAAATTGCTGGATTTCCAGGTATTCGAAGATCCCGCAGATTACGGTGGATTTGACAATTTGATCTTAGCCGCAACCGATACCTATACGGCCAAATATACGTTTGATCTTGCGATTGGATACGAATTATGCGACGGGATGAAACTAAGCGTAGGAAGCAACAACATCTTGAACCAATATCCCGATCAACAAGACGATTGGACAGAAGCCGGTGGTTACTGGGACTCGGTTCAAATGGGCTTTGCCGGTGCGTATTATTACACCCGATTGGATTTTAATTTCTAGATGCTAGATATTAGATTTTTGATAGTTTAGAATGAGCCTCCCGGAAACGGGGGGCTTTTTTTTTTTAGTTCTCGACTGCGCTCGAACCGACATTCGCCTAACACTACAAAGAAAATGTATCGAGAACCACTTCCTAACAGCTATCAGACCCGCACTAAAAGTAGTTCTCGCCTGCGCTCGAACGGACAGTGGTAAACTAATCCAACGGAATTGACTGCCAACTGCCACTGCCTACTGCTGACTCTTCTTTGTTTCAATCCATTTACTTAAATACTTAGTACTTTGCAGTGTTTGATGTTGAATAATCTGGCCGGTAAAATTTAGATTTCGGTGTGCGATGAGATTGTGGTGCATTTGGTTAATTGCTTCTTTGAATGCTTCGGAAAAAGTGCTTTTTTGAAATCGATTTTCGATAATTTGAAAGCCGTTTTGCTGCGCTTCCCTCCATCGTTGCTCTTCAGAATAAAGTTGTACCGAAGCTTTTGCTAAGGTGGTAACCTCCTCTTCGATAGCACCCGGGAACGGAAGCGTTCCGTGCATCCCTTCGGCGCCAACGGGGGTTGTAACGCAGGGGGTTCCGTGGTTCATGGCATCCAGAATTTTACCCTTCAATCCGGCACCAAACCGCAGTGGGGCCAGGCAAACCCGTGCTTTTTGCATAACCACTCCTACCTCCGGTACCCAGCCTTTGATGAGAAATCCTTCGCGCTCGTTGTGCATTTCTGAAATAAATTTGGGTGCATAGGCTCCGTAGACATGCAGCTGCGCTTTGGGAAGTTGTTTTCGAATTCCCGGCCAGATCTCTTTTTTCAGATAGACCACCGAGTCGGCATTGGGTGCATGCTGAAAATTTCCGATAGTGATGAAATGATCCCGTGCATCGAAATTGGGGAGTTTTTCTTTTTGTACTTCGGAAATAGAGGCCACCAAAAAAGGGATGTAGTGCAGGATCTCTTTGGGTACTCTGAACGTATTTTGAAGTATTTCCAGTTCCACTTCAGAAATAATTAGAGACAGGTCACAGCGAAAAATACTCGCCAATTCACGCTTGGCGGTATCTGTGAACACATTGGCCTCGCTGGCCAATAGACCGGCTTTTACAGCCTCCTGTCTCGCCTTCCGAAGAAAATGCAGGTCTTCAGTATCTAAAATTCGTAAAGCATCGGGACATTGTTCGGCCACCCGCCAACCGAATTGCTCTTCGGTGATATAACGATCGAACAGCACAATGGAAGGTTTTAATTTCAGAATAAATGCGTCAAAGGAAGGATCATTCAGGGCGATGGATGCTATTGCGATCCTCATTTCCTCCAAATCTGCAGATCGTTCCGAAGCAATGGCAGTACTTGCAAATGTAATTTTGTACCCTTCTTCGATAAATAGTTCAATGAGCTGCATCATGCGTCCGCCAGCCGCCGTTGTGGTTGGCTCGGGGAAGGTATGGCCGATAATTACTAGTTGGTTATCCAAGATTGAGCGTATGATTTGTGATAGAAGATATAGTCATCTATTGACACTATAAGGCAGTTAATGGGATAGAGGCGGTTTGAATACTGTTAGTTCCATCATCTTTCAGCTGTGTCCAGGCCATGAAGAGTCGCTCTCCCACTCGTTCCACCTGTGGGAATCCACTGGCTCGTTCGGGGCTGGTGGTTGAAATGGTAACCGGCATCCCGGTGTATCCGTGTTTATTGATCTTCATGAGTTGGATCACTTCATTTTCGCCACTGGGTTCCATCCACAAAACGGCCGCTTCATCTGCCGACAGCATGACGAGATCAACCCTTCCCGTCGCATTTCCTGCGTCGATCCGAAACGACGGACCAAAAGTGGCTCCGTTGTCCAGTGAAAAGGCCACTTTAATATCTCCTTCTCCTTCGGAAGCTGTAAACCAAGCCACGGCCGCCGTATTTTCAAAGGCATCCAGCGACGGGCCGTTTACCGGACAACCGGCGATCTTCCATTGGTCATTTCCTATGGTTTTGGGCGCACTCCATCCCCTTTCCTTCGTCCAATCCACCACCGAAATATCCCGAATCTCATCTCCACTTCGGTCCCGATAGGCCACAATAAGGGCATCATTCACGCCAATCGCAGCACTGGTTTGGCAGCAATCACAAACACGAGCATCCAGCAAAGTGTCGTAGTCAATAGTGCCATCTTCAAAGACAATCGCACCACGCAAGGTCATTTGCCCTCCGCCGTGGCCTTTCCCCACTGTTTCTCTTCCGTCGAGCCATGTAACAAAAAAGGAATCGCCCACATACGGTCGTATGGTCACAAAGCCGTGCTCGCTTTGAGTACCATCGTTGTGCAGGATAAAGTTCTTTTTCCAGGTCTTTGTTTTTGCATTGTAAAGATTCAATTTAACATCGTAGGTGTAGGTGCCCGTATCCGATTTCTGAAGAAAGCTGGTCAATAGGTTTCCGTTGTTTTCGGCTATGGCGGGGAAATCGGCCCAATTGGTAAACCAGTCATTTCCTGAAATTATAGCTTCTGGCGGACTCCAAGTACTGTCCTTCAAAGCCGAATACTGTAACACATCCAGCGAGTCCTTTCGGGTGACCCAGGAGAAATAGAGGTCGGTGCCATTGCTAAAAAGTCGGGGAAGCTGACTGTTTACTTCGGAAGGATTATCCATAGATTGTACGATGGATACTTCGGTTTCTGAAGGAGTTTCGGCTTCCTTGTGTACGGCGTCTTTACAAGCAAATAGGGTGAGGAAAAAAATGAAGTAATACGGCTTAACGATCATATAAAGTGGTTTATGGGCTCAAAATCCCGGTCTAAAGTTAGCCTTTCTTCAGAATAAAATTGTACAAATTGGTAATCCCCTTCTTCGAATTCTTGATCATTACTTTTTTCCCAAAGAGCGCGATGATCAATTTTTTAACGGGAGATCTTACTTTCCAATAGAGTTCATAGTTCAATTTACAGGATTTGGAATCGATGGGTGAAATGGTATAAAACTGATAGAGTTCATCCACTATGGGCACGCTTTTGGTGACTTCCCCATAGATCAATTCGCCGGGTTGTCCCGGTTTGGTTACAGTTTCAAAATTAAGATGCTTTCCATTGATCACGCAGGTATGCTCGGTTCCCAAACGGGTAACTTCGTCTTCGTTGTATTGAAATTCGTCGACCCCATCCACCCAAAGATGACGGTATTTATAGTTGGTGATCCATTCGATGAGTTCAACGTCTGAAATGGGGAAAACTTGCTCCATAGACCAATTGGGGCCACTGTCAAAGGAAACCGCCTTTGGCTCCTCATAGGACAACAAATCCAGATTCTCGGTGCTTATTTTTGAGAAGTAATAAGTCAATTCGCGCGTATCGAACGTGTCGCTGCCTTCCTGAAATTGATATAATTTGCTCTTGTAATTGGATGGAAGTCCGATGGCCTCCGCGAGCGATTGGGTAAGCAATGTATAGTTATCACTTTGGATGGAATTTTTGAGCAAGCGATGCGCTTCGATCACGATCTTCCCAAAGGGTTTGTGGTTCCCCTGAACCGTAATAAATTGCATCTCGCCGCAGTGCGCCACGATCTTTAATTCCAGTTGAGGAGCGGTGGCGCAGGCCTGACAGGTACAAATGCTGTTCTTCTCCAGCAACCGAAGATGCCCGTAAAACGCCGTAAACATGGTTTCGATCTGGGCCAGCAATTTTTCCTGGGATGGAATGCTCGTTTTATAAAAGAAAAGGGCATCTCCTTCAACTTCGGCCAATTCAAGATCGAGGGTATTCGCATTGATCAAAAGCTCCAATAGCTCCGCAATCACGTGCTGGCTGTGCTGGGCTTCGGTGTTTTGAACGAATTGGGTAAAGCCTGAAATATCGGGGATGAACAGTAAGGCGTTTGACATAAAACAAAGCTACTTAAATAAAATTTGATTTCCCGTTATTAGGCGGCTCCAAGATTGACGTGCGGATACAAACTTGTTATCCGCGATTACGTAGTTATACGTATGGTATTTTCAGAAAAACATAAGTAATTTTAAACGAACATTTTAATGAAAACTTGGATCCTTAACAAATTGTTTGAACGCTCACGCGGAAAGAACGCAGGAAAAGAGGCGTTTATTTAAACCGTTACACAACATAGCATAATCTAATAAACCATAAACAATAGTTACAATGAATACATCCAACCCAAAGTGGCCAAAGAACACGAAGTCTTACATAGAATTAAAAAACCAGATCAAGATTGACAAAGCTTTTTGTCTTGCACTTCAATCTTCTTTACTGATAGCACAGAACAGCGCCTGGAACGAATTGCACCCCGACCTTTACCATGCGCTGGATAATGTATTCGAGGGCGAGGGCTGGCCAACTACACCAGAGGCATACCTGGACTATGTAGAGCAATATTTGGTGTTGATACCCAATGAAATGCCAGATCTAGATTATCCGAATGCATGGAGGAGCGATGACACACAAAACGGCTATAATCAGAAAGTATATGACCTGTTATGCCAGTTCTATTTCCTGGTAGATCAAACATTACCAACCACGAGCAAGACTTTACAGGCCTACAAAAAAGGAGGCTTTGTTTTTGCTGATTGGCTGCGGGATTTTGCCGTTGACTGGGGCAAATTCCTGGATACTAAAGAATCCCTGCCCTTAGAGGCGATGGCCTCTTTTGTAGCAGATCCTATGTATAATATTCCGCTATACAGTGAAAACTCAAAGAATTGGAAAACTTTTAATGAGTTTTTCTATCGTGAGTTCAATGGCGCGAATAAAAAAGGGCACTCACCCTTACGACCCATTGCCGAACCAGGGAACAATAATGCGATTACTTCTCCAGCCGATTGCACCTACAAAATGATGTATCCCATTGATGAAGAAGGGAATGTTCTTGGCATCAATGGCCAGCCTACCAGCCTGACATTAAAGAACACGCATACGGTATACACGGTAAGTGAGTTGCTGCAGGATGATAAACTGGCCGAAGCATTCCACGGAGGTACTTTCGTTCATTATTTTCTGAGTCCGTTCGACTATCACAGGTTTCATTCACCGGTCGATGGAAAAGTAAAAGAATGCAAAGCTGTTCAGGGTAAGGTCTTTCTGGATGTGAATCTTGGTTCTGAAGGACAGTTTCATGCTCCCGACAGTTCCAAGGGCGGATATGAATTTATGCAATCCAGAGGTGTTTTTGTTATTGATGCAGGTGAACCTATTGGCCTTGTAGCAGCTGTGCCTATTGGGATGGCACAGGTTTCCGGGGTAGACATGTACACAAAGCTCAAAGGAAAGAACGTCAAAAAAGGAGATGAGTTCGGAAAGTTTAGGTTTGGCGGCTCCGACACTATTCTATTGTTTCAGAACAATCCTAATTTGTATTTATGGAAAAAGGATCCAGCACACAATCCTATCCACTTCCAGTTTGGCCAGGTATCTGCCTATTGGGATGTGAGGGAATAAGCCATCTATAAAAATGCCGATAGCAAAAAAGACCTGAGTAACGTCCAAGTATTTTGAAACTAATTTTAATTCCGCCAATAAAGAGTAAATTCTCATAACAAAAGAGTACGTCGAGCTGCGCGGCTGTGCTCCTACTTTTTTGCCATTCTTCACCAAAAGATATGGAGGCCACCCGCCTCCCGTCAGCCATCAGGAGCAATACAAGGCTTCCTTGATTATGTCGTTTTTTTACAATCATGCTCATTTATTCCTCGATACCTTTAGCTCAAATCAATATAATTTGATGAAAATTTAATTTTCACTAATTCAAAATAGCTAGTCAAATGATCCATGTTTCAGAAATCGCACCCGATGTATACCGAATTTCGGTATTTGTAAAAGAATTTAATTTACAATTTAATCACTTTTTGATTAAAGATGATGAACCCATGTTATATCATGCCGGAATGAGGCAAATGTTTCCTGCGGTCCTTGAAGCTGTAAGAAAAATTATACCTCCATCTGAGCTCATGTGGATTGGTTTTAGTCATTTCGAAGTGGACGAATGCGGGGCACTTAACGAATGGCTGCAGGTAGCTCCAAATGCCAAAGCCGTATGTAGTGAAGTGGGTGCTATTGTCAATATGGGAGACTTTGCAATAAGGCCGGCTTATGCAATGGCGAGTAATGCAGTTTTAAATACTGGAAAACATAGCTTTCGTTTTATTAGAACGCCACATCTACCCCATGGCTGGGATGCCGGGGTAATGTTTGAGGAAACCAACGGAACTCTTTTATGCTCCGATCTGTTTCATCAAAACGGAAATGTTACCGATCTAACCGATAAAGATATTTTGGCTTCACACAAACATTCCATGCTTGAATATGACCAAGGACCTTTAATGGAATATACGCCTTATACCCATAATACTGCTAAGTTGCTTTATTCTTTGGCAGACCTTAAACCGAAAACTTTGGCAACCATGCACGGTTCTTCATTTTTTGGTAATTGCAGCCAGGCCTTGATGGATCTCGATATTGTCATGAAGGAATTATGGGATGGCACAGCAAATAAAAAATAAATAATCTTACCATAACTATTCGGTTGTAAAAATGAGATTTACCAACTATTCAAATTACATAAGCTCGCACACCCAATTTCATCAATAACTTAAAATAAACTACCTTTAGGTATGCTGATTTCGAATAAATGAATACTCTTTTAAATGAATATTTGCCATGCGAAGGTCTAAAACCATTCGTTGAGCTATTTTGGGAAGGTAGTTTTAATATAAATGCTACTCGGCCGTTGTCCATGCAAATGATTCCAACGGGCTGCCTGGAGTTGATCTTTCATTTGAACGATTTGCATTGCGATCTTGAAAATAACACTTCTTGGTCGCAAACTCCAGACTACATGATTATGGGGTTGTTCACCAAACCCTACGAAGTACGGTTTAAGAATTATGTAAAAGTGTTTGCTATTCGTTTTAAACCGGAAGGAATCTACAACGTTTTTGGAGTCCCGGCATCTGAACTTATGGATCGTTATGAGGATATGTCCATGGTATTGGGACGTGGATTTTTAGACTTTAGTCATAGGTTGAAGGAAGAAATAAGTGTTATTTCTATGATTCAGCGAACAGAAGATTATTTATTGAAGAACCTGTTGGACAACAAAATAGATGTGAACTACGTCAATTTTGCGGCTAAGCTCATACGAAATACAAAAGGGGTTAAAATAAAAGACCTTCCCGGCAAACTATGTATCAGCAAGCGTCAATTAGAAAGAGAATTTAAAGATAAAATTGGGATTAGTCCGAAACATTATCTCCGTATTATACGTATCAATGAGGTATTGCGTTTGTTAAATGAAGAGCATGTAATCGATTTAACTAGTGTAGCATATCATTGTGGTTATTTCGATCAGGCACATTTTATAAACGATTTTAAAAGAATAACCGGTCAAAAACCTACCATTTTTATTAAAGAAAGAGGGCAGTTTATTTCCAATCCCGGGCTCGCACATTATGGCAATTAGCAATCGGAAGAATTAGTCAAAAATTGCGACAAAATTGAAATTGATTTTATTCTGAATATACCTGAGATTTTAACCGTAAAGAAACCCACATCGGAAATTTGGCAACCGATGGTTTTAAAAATTGCTTGTAATTATTCAAAGAGTTCATGTCTTGGATGGTGGATCCCATAAAATTTTCTCCAAAACTGAGTATCTTTCTATACTAAAATTTTAAAAAACATCGCCTTTCGCTCCACTTTGGATACAGGAAATGGTTAGCAGACAAGGCCAAAAAACGACCGCCAACAAAGAATTCAACCAAAAAACAAAGACAGAGTAGTCTCCTAATTTGAACACCCAAGTGGGTGCGATAAATCCGCAAATAATTTGTAAAAAAAATATGTTCAAGACCACCGGAATGTTGTAATTTTACCGACTTATTTGAGCTTTAACAAACTAAACCTCACCCTATTGAAAGAAGAACATCACAAATGGTATTCCCCTATCCTGAACAAGGAGATTGAAATGCTGGTTTTTGGGCATGCCGGCTATCCGGTTATCCTGTTTCCCACTACTATGGGTCGATATTACGAATGCAAAGATTTTAAGTTGATAGAATCGGCCGCATGGTTTCTCGAGCAAGGAATTGTACAAATCTATTGCCCGGATAGTATTAATGATATGAGTTGGTACAATAAGGAAATTCATCCTGCAGAGCGGGTAAAGAATCATATGTGGTACGATAAATTCATACTGGAAGAAGTCGTAAACTCGATCTGTCATCGAAAAAGGCATTTCGAAAGTGGCGGTGGCCGGCCCTAGTTTTGGAGGCTATCAGGCCGCAAACTTTGCGTTCAAGCATCCCGATAAAGTAAGTCATATGTTCAGTATGAGCGGTTCGTTCGATATCAAATCGTTTATGGATGGCTATTACGACGATAATGTATTTTTTAATAATCCTGTGGATTATCTGCCGGGCAATAACCATCCTGACCTGTGGAACATGAAAATCGTTCTGGGTGTTGGAGAATGGGATATTTGTATGGAGGCCAATCAGAATCTCGCAAAAATACTGAGTGACAAAAATATCCCATTTTGGTTCGACGAACGAAAATGGGCAAAGCATGACTGGCCTATCTGGAGACAAATGTTTCCGCATTATTTATCAAATTGTAAGCATTAAAAATAGTTACGCATTATGAAAAAAATTGGAATATTATTTGGACAGGAAAATACTTTTCCGCAGGCTTTTATCGACCGCGTAAATGAAAAAAATGATCAAAGGAATCAGGCGGAAGCGGTAAGTATTGATATGGTGGAACAGGCCAAACCCACAGATTATTCGGTAATTATAGACCGAATTTCTCAGGATGTTCCTTTTTACAGGGCTTATTTGAAAAATGCTGCCATTTCAGGAACAGCAGTAATCAACAATCCATTTTGGTGGAGTGCCGATGAAAAATTCTTTAATAATGCCTTAGCTGAAAAAATTGGTGTCCCGTACCTAAAACCGTGATTTTACCAACCTCTCACCGACCACCGGATACCGATGAAAATTCATTCCGAAATTTGAAATTTCCACATAACTGGGAAAAAATCTTCGAAACCATTGGTTTTCCGGCCTATATGAAACCTCATGACGGTGGTGGATGGAAAAGTGTTTATCGAGTTACTGATGCCAGACGATCTTTGGGCGAAACATGGCGAAACAGAAGCAACTTGGTAATGATGCTTCAGGAAGAAATTCAGTTTACTGAATATTTCAGATGTTATGTTTTGGGAACCGACAATGTACACATCATGCAATATGAGCCGCGCAATCCGCATCATTTGCGTTATGTAATTGACGGGCCTCCGGTCAAACAAGAAATTTTGGATACAGTTAAGAAATATTGTATCAGGCTTAATAAAGCCCTGGGCTATGATTTCAATACGGTTGAATTTGCCATTCGAGACGGAATTCCTTATGCCATCGATTTTTGTAATCCTGCACCCGATGCAGATATTAATTCGGT
Source organism: uncultured Flavobacteriaceae bacterium (assembly GCA_963807685.1). GTDB lineage: Bacteria > Bacteroidota > Bacteroidia > Flavobacteriales > Flavobacteriaceae > Aureisphaera. The sequence goes on from CAWECU010000012.1 coordinate 187,624, forward strand.
AGGTCAGGCGAATTTTGACTGGATCGTAGAAAATGCAGCCAATATGGCGATTGAAAAAGCAAAGGCCTATAAAGAAGGTAAGATGAATCTAACCTGGGGTACTTTATAACAGATCAGCTAACAGGCAAATAAGCTGCGGTCTGCTAATTTTAAAGATATCAATATTATTCAGAATAAAATAATTACAGATGTCACCTATGAAATTTACATTAGGAATTGAAGAAGAATATCAGGTAATTGATCCGGTGACCCGGGAATTGATTTCTCACGAGCAACAAATCGTTACCGAAGCTGCGAAAGTTTCTGAATGATCAGGTGAAGGCAGAAATGCACCAGGCGGTTGTCGAAGTGGGTACTAATATTTGTGAGGATATTACTGATGCCCGTGAGGAGATTACTCATTTGCGAAAATCTATTTCGGAAATCGCCAAAGGATCTGGGATTTCGAATTGGTGCTGCAGGAACCCATCCTTTTTCTAAATGGGAAACACAACTTATTACTCCCAATCCCAGATACGAAGAAATTATAACTGAACTTCAGGATACCGCGCGTTCAAATTTAATTTTTGGTTTGCATGTACATGTGGGGATTGCAGACAAAGCCCTGGCCTTGCATATTACCAATGCGATGCGTTATTTTTTACCGCACCTCTATGCATTATCGACCAATTCACCATTTTGGGAAGGAAGAAACACAGGTTTTAAATCGTTTCGGTCCAAGGTGTTTGATAAATTTCCCAGAACCGGAATTCCCGGGGTATTTGAGAATTTGGCCGAATATGAAAACTATGTGAATTTGCTGGTTAAAACAAGGTGTATCGATAATCCTAAAAAAATATGGTGGGATATTCGCATTCATCCCTTCTTCCCTACTCTGGAAGTTCGAATTTGCGATGTGCCTATGACTGTGGAAGAAACGTTGAGTATTACCGCTTTGATCCAGGCCCTGGTGGCAAAATTATACAAATTAAAAACCCAGAATTTGAATTTTATCACCTATCACCGAGCACTCATTAATGAAAACAAATGGCGGGCCGGACGTTATGGTCTGGATGGAAAAATGATCGATTTTGGAAAGGAATGTGAAGTGGAAACGCGACTACTGATGGAAGAATTGCTGGATTTTGTGGATGATGTTGTGGACGATTTGGGTTCCCGAAAAGAAATTGAAAACGTAAGAGAGATGATGAAAAATGGAACTGGAGCCGACAGACAATTGGCGGTCTTTGAAGAAACCGGAGATTTAACAAAAGTGGTTGATTACATTATAGATCAAACCACTTTGGGTGTGAAATAGAGAATGATTATGAAAACTGATAAAGTAAGGCTGGCCATCCTGGACATGAATGATAACCATCCCAATCTGGGATTGGGTTGTATCGAGGATATAGTAAAGACCTTTCATAAAGAAATTGATTACCAAATATTTGACGTAAGGGGAAAGGACGAGATTCCCGACACTTCGTTTCAAATCTATATTTCGAGCGGAGGGCCCGGAAGTCCGCTGGAAGAAGAAGCCTGGAGAACTAACTATTTGGATTTGGTACAACGGCTCTGGGATTACAACCAAACCTCGGCCGATGAAAAGAAATACGTATTCTTCATCTGCTACTCTTTTCAGGTCGTATGTGATTATTTTGAATTGGGAACCATGAAACCCAGACGAAGTACCTCCTTTGGCGTTTTACCAATTCACAAAACAAAGAAAGGCCTGACCGATCCTCTTTTGGAAGGACTTGACGATCCTTACTATGCCGTTGACTCCAGAGATTGGCAGTTAGTTCAGCCTCGTTTGAAAGTGTTTGAAGAACATGGAGCCCAGATATTGAGCATTGAAAAAATTAGAACTCAGGTGGAATTGGAGAGAGCGATCATGGCAGTACGTTTTTCCGATGAATTTGTGGGTACTCAGTTTCATCCCGAAGCCGATCCAGTCAATCTGAAAGAGTATTTTCTGGATGAGACCAATAAGCAAATAGTGATTAAAAGCTTCGGAGAAGAAAATTATCATAAAATGATCGACCAATTGATTGATATGAAGAAGATCAATAAAACGTATCATACGATCCTGCCAAAATTTATCAGTGACGCATTACATCACTTAAAACAACCTCAAACCTCATAGGTATATATGATAAACGGACACCGCAAGGCATTCAATGAACAATTCACGCCCGAAAAGTATGAGGCACTGCTGAATGACCTAAAGCAGAAATTCAATCATGCCCCGGCATTCAGAATTGCCGAGACTCCGGCTTTTATCCCAAAAAGACTAAAAGACAGGTTGCTGGAAGCCTGTGATGAGATTATGGCGGTTATCAACCAGCCCAATTTCAAAGAATTGACACAGGATGCCTTTTTGAATCCGGAAATTTTGGTTCCCAATGAGGATGAAAATTCAAAATTCGTTCAATTGGATTTTGGAATTTGCCTCGATGAGCATGGGGAATTAATACCCAAATTGATCGAATTACAGGGTTTCCCATCACTATACTTTTTCCAGGAATTGTTGGCCCGAACACACAGAAAACACTTTGACATACCGGAAGGATTTTCCATACACCCTAATAAGCTTACTACCCCTGAATTTGTGGAGCGCCTGAGAACCGAGATCGTAGGTGATACCGATCCGAAACAGGTGATCTTACTCGAAATAACGCCCGACCTTCAGGCGACGGCGATCGATTTTTATGCTACGGAAGCCCTACTTGGAATAAAAATACTTTGTATTACGAAATTAAAGAAAAGAGGCAGGACCCTTTATTATCTGGATGAGGAAGGGAATGAAATTAAAGTTCTAAAGATCTATAACAGGATTATATTTGACGAACTCTATCAACGACCGGATATTCCCAGAGAGTTTCATTTTACGGAAGAAGTGGATGTGGAATGGATAGGTCATCCCAACTGGTTTTTCAGGATTAGCAAATATGTCATGCCGTTGTTAAAAGGTAAGTATGTACCCAAATCCTTTCATCTGGACAAAATTGAAAAACTACCTGCAGACCTGGAAAACTATGTGTTAAAGCCCTTTTATTCCTTCGCGGGAAGCGGAGTTCAAATTCATGTAACGCCCGAGATGATCGAAGCACTTCCCGATAAGTCAAATTATTTACTTCAGGAAAAAGTAAAATACCATCCCATTATTGAGACCATGGATGTGCCTTCGAAGTGCGAAATTCGAATGATGTTGCTTCACAATAAAAAGACCAATAAAACCGAAGTGGTAAGCAATTTGATGCGACTGAGCAAAGGAGAAATGATCGGGGTGAAATTCAATAAGGACCGAACCTGGATCGGTGCCAGCATCGGGTTTTTTGAGTCCTAGTTTTTATTCTGAAAAAATTCGAACGCTCGAACCAGATTCCAGCAATTTTACTCCATTAGTGCGACACCTCCGGTGGAGGAAGGCTGGCGTGAAAATCTCGTGCAATTCGTTGCGTATAATCCTCGAGTAATTCCAACACCCGCTCACTGGATTCAGAAACAACGATCAAACCTATATGCCATTGCTTTTTCATGCGCCAGACAATTTCCGGGTCGGTAAAACCGGAGGTATCCGGATGCTCGAAACGGCTTAGTGAAACGACGATCCCACCGTATGTTTTCTTTACCTTCGGCAACTGATACTTTTTTCCTTTAAGTTTAGCCGATTCAATTTTGGCCCATTCACTCCATAAGTTCACTCCGGAAGAAAATTCCACCATTTCAGCAATATTGGCTCCTCCCACCCTGGAAGAGGTTTCCAGAAAGAACAATTCGCCGGTTTCCTTCGATTGGATAAACTCGGTATGGGATGCTCCATGCAGCAATCCGAAAGCCTTCATCACTTCAGCATTCATAGTGGTCAGAGCCTTTTCAGTCTTTGTTCCGGTTTCGCAGGTGGCAGACCGAAATATACCGCCGCCATGGGCTACTTCAAAGGGAGTGTCCAAATATTTACTCACTTTGGAAAAGATCACCTCCCCGTCCACATTAAGTCCGTCCACATGATACACATGTCCGGGTGCAAATTTCTCAATTAAATAATTATCCCGCTCATCACCCACCGAGTGGATGATATTCCACATTTCTTCCTTATTCTGAATTTTTTTGATCCCCGTTGCCGAAGCCTCCATTCGGGGTTTTATCAACCATGGCGGACTTACACGGTCGGCAAATGCGTTGATATCGTTATCGTTGAACAAGGGAGTGAATTCGGGAACGTTAACGCCCTCTTCCTTCGCTTTCATTCGCATGGCCAGCTTATCTCGGAAATAACTTCCGGTGGTTGTCCCCATCCCCGGCATTCTGAAATGCTCTCGTAACAAGGCCACTTTTTCTACATCAAAATCGTCCAGAGCCACAAATCGGTCAAATTTTATTTCCCTGAATTTATAGGCAATCCCTTTGCTCACATCCAACTGATCCCATTTTTCAATATAAAAAACATCTTTGATCGATTCCCATGGCCAATTTTCATGTTCCAGCGATTTCTTTGTCAACAGATACACGTTGTTGCCTTCCGTATTGCAACTTTTTAGAAAGTCCATGCCTTTGAAATAGGTGGAGATGCAAAGAAAATTTAACTTTTGTTCAGACATCGTCTTCAAATTAAAGATTTGAGAAAGTTAGTAAGTAATTGAATTCCATAACCACTGGCGCTTTTCATTTTGGAATAGTTCGAATCTCCGAAGGAAACGCCTGCAATATCCAGGTGCATCCATTTTTCGTGAGACTCGGTAAAGGACTCCAAAAATTTTGCTGCAGTGATCGCTCCCGCGATGGGTTTTCCACTAAAGTTACGAATATCGGCAATATCGGAATGCAGATCGCTTTCAAAATCGTCATATAAAGGCAGGCGCCACACTCTTTCATGCACCTTTTCACCACATTGGGTCATTGCCTGAGCCATAGCATCATTATGCGTAAACATTCCCGCGGCGGAAAAACCAAGTGCTCGAACCACACTTCCGGTCAAGGTAGCCAGATCGATCAAATATTCAGGTTTAAATTTTTTGTTGATATAACTCAATCCGTCGGCAAGTACGAGGCGTCCCTCAGCATCGGTATCGATGATCTCGATGGTTTGCCCTGAATAGGAATTAATGACATCCCCGGGCCTGTAGCTGTTGGCATCCACGGCATTTTCGGCCGATGCGACCACCCCAACTATGTTTATGTTGAGTTTCAATTTGGCAGCGAGCTCCACTATACCCAACACTACCGCGGCTCCTCCCATGTCACTTTTCATATAATGAAGGTTCTGGGAGGGTTTTATGGATACCCCTCCTGTATCGAAGGTGATCCCTTTGCCCACAAGGCCCACATCTATTTTAGCACCCTTTTTGGGCGTGTATTCGGTAACGATAACCACCGGTGGGTTGACACTGCCTTTCCCCACGGCCAGAACTGCGTCAAATTTCTGTTTCACCAATTCTCCGGCGCGAAGTACGGTGCATTTGTAATGGCTTTGTTTTGCTGAAGTTTCACCCCAGTTCCCTAAAAATTCGGGCGTTTTATGGTTGGCTGGTGCGTCGACCAATGCCTTTATTTTATTGGTAGTCTCACCTATGAGTTTCCCTTCTTCCAGTACTTCGGAAATATTGGTTGCAGCCACAAATTCAATGGTGCGGTCGTTTGATTTTTCTTTTTCGGATTTGAATTGCCCGATCTCATAGGTTGCCATTTCGAGTCCGATAGCGGCTTTTTTTATCTCATCCAAAGTGAGTATATCGGTCTGAACCTGCATCTCGTTGGTCCAATACTTTTTGGTTTCAAAGCATAACTTCTGAAAAGCCTGATCAATTTTCACCGCATCTTTGGCTTCGCCCAACCCAAGCAGGTACATTCGGTTACCGTTCTTGCCATACAGCATTTGAAAGGTGGAAAAGTCGCCTTCAAAGTCGGGCGTATCGATGGCAATATAGTTTTTAAGATGTTTCAGATCTCCCTTTCGGCAAGGCAGGATCATATCCTTATCCCGATCGATACTTTTTATTTGCTTATACATTGTTTCAGTTATTTAAAAAAAAGCCATTTCAAGGCCTTGGGAAACTCTTCCCTCCAGTATATTTCGGCGTGATTTGCATCTTCATTGACTGAAAAATGAAAATCGATGTGGTACCCTTCGACCATTTTCTTTCTTATGATCGCTTCCAATTTTTGAGCGTTCGGTAAGTGTTGCGCGCTTTCCTTTCCGCCGGCATACAGATATATTTTAGATCTCTGAAGCGGTTCAAACGATTTGGTATGGTCAAAGATCATTTTGGAGATCCACAAACTGGGCGAAAAAATCATCATTTTTCCAAAAACACCGGGTTTTGATAAGCCCGCATGGAAACTAATTAATCCCCCCATCGAACTGCCTCCGATACCAGTATTTTCAAAATCGGTAAGGGTACGGAAATGACTATTGACATAAGGGATCAATTTCTCGATCATAAATTGAATGTAAAAGTTTCCCTTCCCTTCTCCAAATCTGGGATGATAATAAGGTAAGTACTCATTGATGCGTTCTTCTTCCCCGTGATCGATGGCGATGATGATGACATCGCTCATTCCCTTTTCAGCCAATACGGCCATGGACTTATCGATCGCCCAATCTCCGTAAGGTGCAGCGGGGTTAAAAAGGTTTTGGCCGTCCTGTAGATACAAAACGGGATATCGCTTTTCAGATTGATGATAATTATATGGTAATAATGCCGAAATTTTACGGGTGGCATTGAGATGTGGAATTTCGTAAGCTTCTTCAATAACTTTTATAATGGGTTTGAAGTCCGTCACTGTCATAAAATCTATTTTAGACGAAATTACATTTTTCTATACGTTCCCACCAGCGAATCCCATAGATAGATATTAACAAATATTTCACGATTTGTTAGCATTTTATACATTTTCAAATCGACTCAAAATCCAGCAGGTATTTTATAGTAGGAATAGCTCAATATTCTTATCAATTCGACCCATTTTATCCCATTACTTCACTCATTGAAGAAGTAGAACAGCATACAACCACACCTAATGGAGAAAAACACGGAGCGATGCTACAAAGGTACTATTGTATATTTTTTACTATCTTAGAGTTTCTCCCCACTTTTTTTTTATTATTGAAAATTGCAGCTGGCTTGTGCTATGTGCGAGAAGCTATTTTTGTTTAATCGATTATGAAAAAAAGGTATAAGGTATATCAATACGACAAAACTGGGTTTATCACGGAATGTCGCTGGGACATCGCTACTGGAATAGAAGATATAAGGAGTTAGCTGCAATTATGACCAATCAATATAGAGAATATGAAACAAGCACTTAAAAAAATTGGAAAAACAATTCTGTATCTATTAGCAGGAATTGTAGCTATTATTTTAATTCTCTTAATAGTTATCAGAATTAATAGTTCCGAAAAACCAGAACCAATAGTTGGCGAGAATGGTAATGCTTTACCAAATAGTATTGCAATAATCCAAGATACTATTATTAATGGTGCTTCGCAACGACTAACCATTCGTGGGAATGATACTTCAAATCCTGTTTTATTGAGAATCCACGGTGGACCAGGAGAATTTCAAATGCCACAATTTTATAAATTCACAGGAAATGACCTCGAAGATATGTTCACTGTCTGCTATTGGGATCAACGAGGTGCAGGACCAGCATATTCTGAAAATTTGCCTGATAGTAGTATTACAATTAATAACATTGTAAAAGACGGATTATCTATAACTGATTTTTTAAGAAAGAAATTTGGAAAGAAAAAAATCTATATTGAGGGAAATTCCTGGGGAACTGTGGTGGGAGCTTTTATGGTAAAAGAAAATCCTGAATTATTCGAGGCATATTTTGGAGTAGGACAATTTAGTAACACACTTGAAAATGAAATTCTTTCATACAATTTTGTTCTAAATGAAGCAACCAAAAATAATGACACATTATCAATTCAAAAATTAAAAAAAATCGGTGCGCCACCTTATTCCTCAAACGAAGAAGCTACAAATGCAGTACCCATTCAACGTTCCGTTTTAGTAAAATATGCAACCAATAATTTACATTTTAGCAATTCTGACCTAATGAAACTAATCCTATTGTACGATGGTTGGACAATGGGCTATAAATGGAAAGTTATTTCAGAAGGACAATATGGTATTTCTGCACCAATCTTATGGAAAGAAACAATGGTTGATTTGAATTTGATTGATAAAGTCGCTGAATGGCCGATTCCAGTGTATATTTTTCAAGGTGCTGAAGACCATTTTACCGACACCTCTTTAGCAAAGGAATATTTTGACTCAATTAAAGCCCCAACTAAAGAATTTTATTTATTTGAAGGGAACGGACATATGGCAAGTTCGGAAAACCCTAAAAAATACCGCGAAATAATAAAACAGATACTTGAAAAACAAAATAAATAACAGCAGCTAACAACGTATATGAATTTCTGGCTCAATGGGTCAATGCGATAAAACTTCCCACAATTTTTGTTAACTTGGCGTAACGGAAAAATACGTCATGCGGCTTGCCGCGGCTTCTGATTCTCACGCAGCGCTGCCAGCCGCTACCGATTCGCTCCCCAACGCTAGCCGCCAAACCACCACAAATCATATACAAAGCCGTTGCAGCTAATATTTAAAAAGCCCGAACGTAATATTAAGAATGATAATTGAAACAGCTAAACGACTAAAATGCTACTTAAATGAAGAATGACATTCGCGGAACTGATTACCTCGCATTACAAAGAACAAAATTAGCGAATGAACGAACTTTCTTAGCTTATTTTCGGACTTTTTCTGTCCTTTTGAGTTCAGGATTGGCCATAATCAAAATAGAGATCTTAGAAAACCTGATGGGACTGGGTTATTTCTTTCTAATCACCTCTTTTGTAATTATTATTATTGGAGTCGTTCGTTTTCTTTATGTAAAAAGGCAACTGCGAAAAACCTATTTTATGGATGAGCAGTAATACTAACTACAACAAAGTATAACTGCCAATGGCTAGAATTGGCAGACTAGGAGCGTAGTCAATTGTAAAAAAGCTATCTTTAATCTGAAAAAATAAACAAACGGCTTTGCCTGTGCTTCCGATTCTCACGCTGACGCTTCCGCGTCTCATTACGCGCTAATAAAGTGTATCCCTCGGAAAGAAACGTCGATGCGCTTCATGAGACTCCCTAACCCATCGTTCTGCCGTAGACCGCCACAGGCGTTATACAAAGCCGCTGGAGCCAATTTAATCAGGATTAATCATCTTATTAATGGATAAAGAAAATGTTCCCCAAAAAGAACAACCCAATAACCCGCTGCACGGGATCAAATTGATAACGATACTGGAGTTGTTAGTGGAACAGCATGGTTGGGAAGGATTAGCAGCGAAAATTAACATCAATTGTTTTAAAAATGACCCTTCGATTAAGTCGAGTCTTACCTTTTTAAGAAAAACCCAATGGGCAAGAGATAAGGTTGAACAGCTGTATATTGATTTAGAAAAGAAAACATAATTCAAACTGCCTACAACAAAGAACTGATTAAAAATCCTGGTCTTTTTAAACTAATTTCGACACAAACCATTACTGACTTTTAAACAAACACGTGGGCAAAAGATTATATTCCAAAAGTTCAGAGAAATGCCCCGCTCTAATCCCGGTGCAGCAGATAACCGATGATATCGGCCGTTGTGACGATACCCACTATGGCTTTATTTTCGACGATGGGGAGCGCCCGATAACGGCCATTCGCAAATATCTCTGCGGCCTCTTCGATGCTGGCTTCGGGTCCCAACGTTACCGGGTTGGGAGTCATAATATCGGCCGCAGTTAGCGTGGTGTACACCGAATTCGAATCGTCGAGACTTGCTCCTTGAATACGATACATAAAGTCTACCAGACTAATAATTCCCACCAAATTACCCGCTTTTGTCACAGGAATGTGGTGGTGGAAATCTTTCTTTTCATAAATGTGTTTTATATCGAGTATTTTCTGATCTGGAGACACGCAAACCACGTCTTTTGTCATGATGGCGGCAATAGGTGTAGTTTTCATAACTGCTATTTTAAAAAGTTTCCTTGAGTAATATTCCAAATAAAGCGGAAAAGCGCTGTTATTTAAATGATTTTAATCATATGAATATCGCAATATTCCACCTATAATTGTCTCAACATACATACTAATATAGCGAGTTATGAGAACCAAGACAATATTGGAATTGCTCACCATTTCTGCCGGCATCTACCATTTCGCAAAAGACACTCAACTTCTCGAACGTATAAGCACTTTATCTGAAAAAGGAAAAGAGGGCCTTAATGAACTTGTGTCCGAAAATATGTTGGACGAAGACGGTAATGAGATGGAATTTGTCGACAAGATCATCTTTAAAACAGCTCAACTCAGACAAGAGTTCGAAGAAAAAGTTGAAGAGTTGGTGGCAGCATTCTATAAAAAAGTGAACATCGCCCATGCTGATCAAATAACGGCATTGACGGCTCAACTGGAACAATCCAATAAGGAAATCGCCTTACTGGAAGCCCGTATGAACAAACTTGAAATCAAAGAATAAGATGGGCCTACTTTCGGGAATCAGGCGTAAATTAAAATCGGCCGGGAGATACAATCAAATCCTACGGGTTTTGCTGAAATATGGCTTCGAAGATTTGGTGTCTTATCTGGAAGAAGAGAAGCGTTACAGTTGGCTTCGGAAGTTGGTTCCAAAAACATCCCGTCAACATGCCGCCCAATACTCAAAATGGGCGAAAATGCGTCTGGTTTGTGAAGAACTGGGTCCCACTTTCATAAAGTTTGGCCAAATTCTAAGCAATCGCCCGGATTTGGTTCCTTTCGATTTGGTGTTTGAGCTAGAGAAACTTCAGGACAACGTTCCTCCTATGCCCGAAAGTGTCGCGAAAGAAGTAGTGGAAACTGAATTAAAAGATTCCGTAGATACGCTTTTTGCCTGGTTCGATCCAACACCCTTTGCGTCGGCATCCATGGCTCAGGTACATCAGGCCATTTCACTCAAGGGCGAACGTCTGGCGCTAAAAGTGCAACGCCCCGGTATTCAAGACATTATTCTCGAAGATATCAAGGTGATGTATAGTATTGCCGACGTCCTTGAGCGCCGTATTCCTTCCATCCAAAGCTTTGATCCCGTCGGGCTGGTACAGAACTTTGAAAATTCTATTTTAAAGGAATTGGACTTTATCCATGAATCCATCAATGTGCAGCGTTTTTACAACAATTTGCGATCGGACAAAGGCCTCGACCAATACGCCCACGGCCCAAAAGTATTTCAGGAATTCACTACCGGCAAGGTACTGGCCATGGATATGATAGACGGAATAAAAATAGACAAGCTTAGTGAACTGGAAAGTGCCGGCATCGACAAAAAAGTGATTGCCAGACGCCTCGCGATTAGCTACTACAAGCAAATTTTCGAATACGGGTTCTTCCATGCAGATCCGCATCCCGGTAACCTTTTGGTATTGCCCAATAGTCATATTTGCTATCTGGACTTCGGAATGATGGGCAGTATCCTACCTCGTGATATAGAGATTTTTGGACAACTATTTCTCTCCATTATCAACAAAGACGTTCATAAGATCATAAAAGTCCTTCAGAAGTTATCCAATAACGCCACTATTAAAAACATGCGCAGCCTGGAGTACGACATCAACGAATTTGTTGAGAAGTACTACGTGCGGGATATTCATGAAAATGAATTGAGTACCGTATTATTGGAACTTAAGGACATCATTATTGAGCACGGGCTTAAAGTGCCTACCCATTTCTACCTTTTCGCGAGATCCCTGGTTACCATTGAGGGGGTGATCGAAAAACTGGATCCCAAGTTAGAGCAATTCGAAATTGTTCGGCCTTATTTGTTAAAAAGTGTGGCGAGAAAGTATGACCCCATTAAAATGACCAAAAATGTGCTTAATTCTTTGTACGAGATAAATAAATATATGGAAGAATTTCCCAATGATCTGAAGAATGCGATCGCCAAAATCAATAGCGGGCAGATTCAAGTGGACATAAGCCATAAAGGCATCGATCCTATGGTACATTCGCTACAACGTGTTGCCAAACAATTGGTATCTACCTTCATTATCGTGGCACTTATTATTGGAAGCAGCCTTTTTATTATTTCCAATATAGGGCCACTCTGGGGCGGAATTTCAGCAATAGGGATCGTAGGCTTTATCATCGCCGGCCTAATTGCTTTTGGTTTGTTATTGAATTTAGGCAAAGGAGATTACGACGACCCTCGGTTTAAGAAGTGATCTGCTTCGGAATAAAACATAAAAAAGCACAGTACGCTCGAACTGTGCTTTCTTCATAGTATTGAAATTTCTATTGCTTTGAAAAAGCTTGTTTAAAATGAGTAAAAGCTTCAGACAATTCCCCACTGAAATGTTCCCATTTCGATGGTTCCTTTTTACCATATTTTGCCTTCAAATCATCGATGAACACATCGAATTGTTTCTTACCCTTCTCAAAAGCATTTTTGGCCGATTTGGAACCCGATTCAAATTTATCATCCAGAATCTCTAACAAGATACTGAATACCTCAATTTCGATCAGGAGATAGGCGTAAATTCGTTTAAATTTCTCATTGGTCTTAATTTTTACTTTCAGCTCATGTAAAGCTAGTAGTAATTTTTTCTTCTGGTCCCTGAAAGCTTCAATGGTTTCTGCTTTTCCTAAATTAAGTTGTACGCGCAGTTCATCCATTTGGGTGTGAATGTCGCTCGCCTTTTCCTTGCCCTTTTTTATTTTGGCCTCGCTTTCGTGCAAAAATAAATTGAATTTTTTCTTAGCTATTTCATAGCTATCTCTTGCCTCCGCTTTTCCTAAAGCGGTTTGCAACTGAAGCTCTTCCAATTCAATCGCTGCTTTGCGAAGCGCCTCGACAACACTATCCATAAATTTTCTTTTCTCTGCAGTTTTCATAATTGTACATATTAGAATTTACCCAAATGTGATACATAATCCAACCAATTCCTATGACGAAAATCAGGAATTCACCGTTGTAATTTTTCAAGTTTATTTACTGAATTGATAAAATAGCGCACTGCATCAAGCATTCAGGTGATGCTTAGGATGACCATCAAATGATTTCCGCGTACAAATCAAAGTCTTCTGCAGCTTTGATTTTTACATTGAAAAATTCTCCGGTGCGCAAATAGCCTTCTTCGGCATTGATCAAGACTTCGTTGTCCACGTCGGGGCTGTCAAATTCGGTACGGCCTACGTAATAACTTCCTTCCTTACGGTCTACGATCACGCGAAACTCCTTCCCAATCTTTTGCTGATTGAGTTCCCAGGATATCTGGGATTGGATGTCCATGATCTCATTGGCTCGCTGCATTTTCACCTCTTCGGGAACATCGTCTTCGAGTTGGAAGGCATGGGTATTCTCTTCGTGTGAATAGGTAAAACAGCCCATACGCTCAAAACGTTGCTCAATGACCCATTGTTTGAGAGTTTGGTAATGTTCCTCTGTTTCTCCGGGATAACCTACGATCAAGGTGGTTCGAATGGCCATTTCGGGCACTGCGGCGCGAAACTCTTCCAGCAATTTGGTGGTTTTTGCCTGTGTAGTACCCCTTCGCATCGACTTTAAAATAGGGTCGGCGATATGTTGTAAAGGAATATCGATATAATTGCACACCTTGGGCTCGTTACGCATTACTTCCAGAACTTCCATGGGGAAGCCGGTTGGGAAGGCGTAGTGTAATCGAATCCATTCGATTCCTTCTACTTTTACCAGCGCTTTTAACAATGTTGCCAACTCGCGTTTTTTGTAGATATCGAGTCCGTAATAGGTGAGATCCTGAGCGATAAGGATCAATTCTTTCACTCCCTGGGCGGCCAGTTTTTCGGCTTCGATCACGATTTCTTCAATGGGGGTACTTCGGTGCTTCCCCCGCATGATGGGGATGGCACAAAACGAACAGGGACGGTCACAGCCTTCAGCAATTTTCAGGTATGCGTAGTTCTTGGGCGTAGTGGTAAGACGTTCACCAATGAGCTCATGTTTGTAATCGGCTCCCAAGGCTTTTAAAAGACCGGGTAACTCGGTGGTTCCAAAATACTGATCTACATTGGGAATCTCTTTCTGAAGGTCGGGTTTATAGCGTTCACTCAAACAACCCGTCACAAAAACCTTATCGATCGTCCCTTCTTCTTTTTTCTGAACGTATTCCAAAATCGTATTGACACTTTCCTCCTTGGCGTTCGCGATAAAGCCGCAGGTGTTTATCACAACCACATTGCCTTCTTCTTCGTGCACTACTTCCTTGTTATTGGCGCGTAGTTGCCCCATGAGGACTTCGCTATCGTAGACATTCTTTGAGCAGCCTAGAGTGACTACGTTGATCTTGTTCTTTTTGAGTGTTTTTGTTCTCACGTATTTGTTCGATTAATATTGTCGGGAAGGACATCCCCCTAACCCCCTTCCAAGGGGGAATTATTTGGAGTGCAAAGATAACTCTTTATAGATTAATAGGGATCATCCGTAGGGGTTGATCACTAACAGGAATTGGTAGAGATAGAATTCGAATGATTGATATACAACCATTCCAATAAGGACCGGGTAAAACCATTTTTTCAATTGGTTTTCGTTCCCGATGAGTCGGAAACACAAAAATGCAAACACAGTCCAAATCGCAATCAGGAAATAAAGTGGGAAAGCGATATAGTGACCTAAATAATCGGGAATCAAGGGATTATCAATGTTGAGATAAGCTTGAAAGATGGCGACGATATCCCAAATTACCTTAAATGCCGCAAATAGTAGCAGTAGTTTGGTAATCAAATCTTTCCACCAAATGTTCATCTAAAATTCATTAAAAAGCTTCCTACTTAAAGAACGAATCGACAAACTCATATTTATTAAACACCTGCAGGTCTTCAACACCTTCGCCTACGCCAATGTATTTTACGGGAATTTGAAATTGATCGCTAATTCCAATGACCACGCCTCCTTTAGCGGTTCCGTCGAGTTTGGTGACGGCCAGCGAAGTGACTTCAGTGGCGGCAGTAAATTGTTTGGCCTGTTCAAATGCGTTTTGACCTGTAGAACCGTCCAGCACCAGCAGGACATCATGAGGCGCATCTTCCACGACCTTTTGCATCACCCGCTTCACTTTGGTCAACTCGTTCATCAAATTCACTTTGTTGTGTAAACGTCCGGCGGTATCGATAATAACGACATCGGCATCTTGCTTTACCGCACTTTCCAGGGTATCAAAGGCCACACTGGCAGGGTCACTTCCCATTTCCTGTTTGACCATAGGAACATCGGTTCGATCGGCCCAAACCTCCAATTGGTCAATGGCGGCGGCGCGAAAGGTATCGGCGGCTCCCAAAACCACTTTTTTTCCTGCTTTTTTGAATTGATAGGCCAGTTTCCCAATGGTAGTGGTCTTCCCTACTCCATTGACTCCAACGACCATGATCACATGTGGTTTGTGAGTGGAAGGCAGCTCAAACTCGGTGGCTTCCCCTGAATTGGTTTCACTCAGCAAGCCCGCTATTTCTTCCCGAAGGATGGTGTTCAACTCTTCGGTTCCCAGGTACTTGTCTTTGGCGACTCTTGCTTCGATGCGATCAATTATTTTAAGTGTGGTATTCACCCCAACATCGCTGGAAACCAAAACTTCCTCCAGGTTGTCGAGGACATCGGCGTCCACTTTGCTTTTACCAGCAACGGCTTTGGATAGCTTATCGAGAAAAGTAGTTTTGGACTTTTCGAGTCCTTTATCGAGGGTTTCCTTCTTTTCCTTTGAAAATATTTTTTTGAAAAAGCTCATTTAGTTTGTTTAATCGTTTATTCGTTTATTCACTTGTGTGATGCTGCGTGAGGGATTGAATACGCTACCCCGCCTTCGCCGTCCGGCTACGGACGGACAGGCGTGTAGCGATGAAAGCCCGACCCTCCGAAGCATCGCGAAGGTGGGGCACGCCCACATTCAAACCATCGCTACATATGGTATCCTACCAATTTTTCAAAAATACAAAAGCCACCTTCATAAAAAAAGTGGCTTTTAAAATCGTTGATACGAAATGGTTTATTGCTTGCTCAACCAATCGTTTACTTTGTCCGGAGACATGATAGATTCTACAAAGGTATAAGCGCCCGATTTATCACTTTTCACCATCTTGATGGCTTTGGTTAAACGCTTGGATCCTGTTTGCAATGATGCTACTGATTTCTTTGCCATGGCTCTCTAATATTATTTAATTTCTTTGTGTACGGTCATTTTTTTCAAGATGGGATTGAATTTCTTCAATTCCATTCTATCCGGGGTGTTTTTCTTGTTCTTGGTAGTGATGTAACGAGAAGTACCCGCTTGTCCAGATTCTTTATGCTCTGTACACTCTAAAATCACTTGAACTCTATTTCCTTTCCTAGCCATCTTACTCGAGGTTAAAAATTAATGGGGTTACTGCTTCAGGAAACCGTTTGCACGCGCTTCCTTGATAACTGCAGAAATCCCTTTTTTGTTAATGTTTTTCAATGCTGAAGTCGATACACGCAGCGTTAACCACTTGTCTTCTTCAGGAAGATAGAAACGCTTTTTAACCAAATTAACGTTAAACTTGCGTTTTGTTCTGTTCATCGCGTGGGATACATTGTTCCCAACCATCGCTCTTTTTCCCGTAAGCTCACAAACTCTTGACATTGCCTTCGTTTTTTAGTTATTTTAATCAGGGTGCAAATTTAAGGAAATAAATTGATTTGAACAACAAAAGAATTATCAGTTTTTTGAAATTTCCTTTAGAAGCATTTCCAAAGCTTTATTAACCGATTTGCGGATGACACGCTCCCTGATTTTCCCAAACTGAAACTTTTCTGAAATCACACCTCCTGGAGAAGCCACCGCGATGCACACTGTACCTACCTCATCGACCCCATCTCCTTTGGTTGGGCCTGCAATTCCTGTAGTGGCAATGGCGTAGTCGCTCTCAAAGATCTTGTTTGCCCGCTGGGCCATCGCTTCGGCTACTTCTACGCTCACCACATTATATTTCTCAATTAGTTTCACGTCTACTCCTAAAATAGAAGTCTTTAAGGGTGTGGCATAGGGAATGATTCCACCCCGATAATAGGCCGAGGCTCCGGCAAATTGAGTGATCTCCTGTGCGATCGCACCCCCGGTGCAACTTTCTGCCAGACTTAAGGTTCGATGTTGGGCTACCAGCAGTTCTCCTGTCTTTTCTGTTATGGAAGTTTCGTCCTCAAAACCGATCGCGATATCCTCCACCAGTTCCTGTATTTTAGCCATGTGCGCATTTACATCGGCCTCCAGCTTCTGTTGGTCGCTTCCGGTGGAAGACAAACGAAGCCGTACCCTTCCCAGGGAGGGTAAATACGCCAATTTAATATGCTCCGGCAGATTATCTTCCAGCGTTGAGATTCTATCGGCAATCGCACTTTCGCCCAAGCCCAGGGTGAGCAATGTCTTATGGTAGATATAGGGCCTATTGAAGCGTTCCACCACTTTAGGCAATATGCATTCCGTGAGTAAATGCTTCATTTCATAAGGTACACCTGGCATGGAAACGAACACCGTATGCTCCTTTTCCATCCACATTCCGGGTGCGGTACCGTGGGCATTAAATAAAATGGTCGCCTTGGATGGAATCTGAGCCTGTGACAGGTTTGCCGGCAGGGGTTCCCGCTTGATATAATTTGAGAAAATGTATTTTATATGCTGAAGCACCTGTGGATTCTCGACCAGTTCATCGTCGAAAAATTCACAAAAACACTGTTTGGTGATATCATCTTTTGTGGGACCCAAACCGCCGGTGATCAAAACGAGATCTACGCGCTTTTTGGCATCTTCGAAGGCCTTCAGGATATGGTCCCGGTCGTCTTGTATCGAAGTGATTTGATAGACCTTAACTCCAATTCTATTGAGTTCTTTACTTATGAATGCAGAATTGGTATCGACGATTTGACCTATAAGAATCTCATCGCCTATGGTAATAATTTCAGCTAACATTTACAGATTAAAATCTTCTCTTAATTCGTCAAAAACATGATGTAGGGTGGCAGAAACTAAATCGATCTGTAGCATGACCGTGTCTGAACTTTTTGATGTTCTGGTCCAGGATTCGATCCCGGTGATCTGTTTCATTACTTCGATCCCAAACATCTCGAGGTTCGGCTTCATTTTGTGAGCAAATTGGTACGCCAGTTCCTTGTTATCATTGATAATCGCCTCTTCAAGTGAGGCCAGATCGGGAGGAATTTCTTCCAGGAAGGTCTGAGCGACCACCTTCATAAATTCCGGGTCATCGCCCGAAATTTCTTTGAGGCTTTCGATAGAATAGTTTTTACCCATAATTTGCTTTACTCTTTGGTTAGTTTACTTTACTTTTATAGAGAATGCACGTTTATCTTCAATAAAACCAGTCAATATATCTTCCGCAAATACCTTTCCAACTCCAGCAGGAGTTCCTGTAAATATAATATCTCCTATCTTCAATGTGAAATATTTGGAGATATATTCGATTAACGGATCAATTGACCACAGCATAGACGCAGTATTTCCTTCCTGAACCGTTTCTCCATTCTTTTCCAGTCTGAAATTGATTGCGCTTAGACTCTCAAACGAAGATTTGGGCAAAAAATTACCTATTACCGCAGCTCCGTCGAAACTTTTAGCCTTTTCCCAAGGTAATCCATTTTCTTTTAATTCTTTCTGAAGGTCACGGGCGGTAAAATCGATACCCAGGCCAATTTCATCATAATACTTATGAGCGAACTTACGATCGATGTGTTTGCCAATTTTATTGATCTTTACCAGAATTTCGACTTCGTAATGTACGTCATCCGAAAATTCAGGAATAAGGAAGGGTTGTTCTTTAAAAGCACCGCCGAGTCCGGCTTCAGAAAAAGAATAGGCTCCTTAGGACGCTCATTGTCCAGTTCGGCAATGTGGGCGGCGTAATTACGCCCTACGCAAATGATCTTCATAAATTTAGATTGTTGATTGTTGGATTATTAGATGTATTGTTGGATTGGAATTGTTAGATTGTTAGAAGAAGCTAATAAATCTTTATTCTTGGCTCTCATATCTCATATCTCACTTCTCACCACTCACCACTACTACTAGTTAAAGCTTCGTATTCAACTTTTGCAATTTCACCCGGGTTAAGACCTTTTTGGTATACAGCGGAAAATCGGCATTCAGCAACCAGCCAAAATAACCGGGTTCCTTCTCCAAAACGTCGGTTACCAGCGATCCTTTATGTTTTCCGAAGTTAAACACCTCAACCCCTTCTTTCTTATAGCCAATATACCCGGCAAAATCTGCAAATTGTTTGTGTGAACTAAACTGCGCCAAGAAGCCCACGTCATTCTCCAAATCTTCATATCTATCCAATTGGGACAATAAAACCTCATAGGTCGCCAGCGTATCTGCTTCCGCGCTATGGGCGTCTTCCAAACTTTTATCGCAATAAAACTTATAGGCTGCCTCCAGGGTGCGCTTCTCCATTTTATGAAAAATGGTTTGTACGTCCACAGAAAGCGCCCTTTTCAAATCGAATTCTATTTCGGCCCTTATGAGCTCCTCCGCAAGCAGGGGAATGTCAAACCGGTTGGAATTAAAGCCTCCCAGGTCACTGTCTTTGATCAAAGCATACACTTTGGTTGCCAGTTCATTGAAGGTGGGTTCGTTTGCCACCATTTCATCTGTAATTCCATGAATATCGCTGGATTGTTTTGGAATAGGCATCTCCGGATTCACCCGCCAGGTATGGCTTTCTTTATTTCCGTTAGGGAAAACTTTAAGGATAGAAATCTCAACAATTCTATCGGTGGCAACATTGATTCCCGTAGTTTCCAGGTCGAAAAAACAGATGGGTTTGTGTAACTTTAACTCCATTGGTATAGTTTATGCTGCAAAAATACTAATTGTTACATTTGTGATAGCCTATGATCTCAAAAGTTATTATTATTTTATTGGGTTTGTGTTCCGGACTCCTTTTTTCTCAGGAGGGTCAGGTGGTGATTTCTGAAAAGAAAACGGGCAAAAGAATCGTGTTATTGGCCGAAAACCAAACTCCAGATACCCTTCAGGTATTTTTTATGGTTTATTCGGAAGGATATCGCAGAAGTGCTGATAAACCGGTTGTTAAAGCCATCCCTCCCCAAACCAAAGTACCCATGATCACCTTGATCGAATTGAACGATGTTCCTTCGAAGTATAGCTATGAGTTAATTATAAAAGATAAAAACCAACCCGAAATTGCTTACGAAAATGAAGTGGTGGATATCGAAAATGCCATCAAAGGAAAACTGGTGATCTTTACACTCACCCGCTGCAAAAAATGCGATGCGCTTACCAAATCGTTGACCGCTAACCGAATTTCACATATGGTCTTCGATATTGCGCGGGAACCGGCACTCTATCGGCAGTTTATGAAATTCATCGAAGCCGAACTCAGCGAGCAAACTCGCATTCAATTCCCTGTTATTTGGAACAAGGACCATACTATTTTTGGGTATGATGATCTGGAAACTTTGACTGTAAAACTTGCGAATTAAGGCTGCCAAAACACTACAAGGCATTTCAGAGATACGCTAAGAAAATGTTACAAAGTTAGACCTCCCGATGGATGTCCCAGGCCTCAAGATAATCGGAAACAGTTTTTACGAATTGTCCTCCCAAAGCCCCATTCACCACACGGTGATCGTAGCTGTGCGATAAGAACATTTTATACCGAATGCCAATGAAATCGCCGTCCGGAGTTTCAATTACCGCCGGCACTTTTCGAATAGCACCCAGAGCAAGGATTCCCACCTGCGGCTGGTTGATAATAGGCGTTCCCATAATACTTCCGAAGGTCCCAACGTTCGTGACAGTATAAGTCCCCCCCTGTATTTCATCGGGTTTCAATTTGCCGGTGCGAGCGCGACTGGCCAGATCGTTGACGGCTTTGCTCATTCCAACCAGGTTCAACTGATCGGCATTTTTAATGACCGGAACTATCAAGTTTCCATCGGCAAGTGCCGCGGCCATTCCTAAATTGATATTCTTATGCTTGATGATGCTATCACCGCTTACCGAGATATTCATCATGGGGAAATCTTTTAAAGCCTTGGCTACAGCCTCCATAAAGATCGGGGTAAAGGTGAGCTTCTCTCCTTCCCGTTTTTCATAAGCATCTTTGATCTTGTTGCGCCAGTTCCATAACGTCGTCACGTCGCATTCCACGAAGGACTGTACATGAGCACTTTTCTGAATGCTGTCTATCATATGATGGGCAACGAGTTTTCCCATACGGGTCATCGCAATGATCTCATCTTCTCCGCTGCTGGTAACCGGTTGGGCAGCTTTTACCGTATCCGGTTGTGCGACCACCGGTTGGGTAGAAGGCTTTGGAAGCGCCGGAGCTTCGGGTTGAGCAGCCGCATGTATAGCCTGCGAACCTCTGTTTTTCAAATACTCCAGAAGGTCATTTTTTGTGAGTCGGCCGTCTTTTCCCGATCCGGGGATGGCATCCAATTCGGTTTGGGAAATTCCCTCGGCGGAAGCGATATTGCGCACCAGGGGCGAGTAGAAACGCTCTCCATGGCTGGTTACAGGTGCCTCAACAGATTCCTTGGCTGCGACCACCGTTTCTTCTACTTGAGCCAGAGTTTCCGGAGGTTGGGTAGCAGTATCTTCGGTTTGAGCTTCAGGTGCTGCCACCGGGGCATCTCCATCGGTTTCTATGATGGCCATGGTTTGTCCCACCTGAACCACATCGTCAATTTGAAATAAGATCTCTACCAAAGTACCGTCTACTTCGCTCGGAACTTCGCTATCCACCTTATCGGTTGCTATTTCCAAAACGGCTTCATCGGCTTCAATAGGATCTCCTACCTTTTTTAGCCAGTTGGTCACGGTTGCTTCAGCAACGCTTTCCCCCATTTTTGGTAATTTCAATTCAAATCTTGCCATGTCTTATGCCTGATATTTCAATTTCACCCTTCCGTTGGATAAGGAGTTGCAAAATTAATAAAAATTGTATCGTCGTATTCACTATTCTTTAAAAAAGTAACGTTTTATTCCGAAGATATTGAGAATTTGATAATTATATCTCCAGGACGGTTCCTTTTTGGTCACTTTGGTCACTTCCAATGACAAAGCTACACCCTGGCGGCTTAATACGAAAACTGTTTTGCTTGTTTTTACGCTGTTGCATCAACGAAAAGATTTGTTGGTAGGAAACATAATCCACGTCGAACACGCATAAACTCTGTGTAAACAGGGCATTTTCCATTTGTGTTTTGGAGAGTGACTTTACCGGAACATCGTATTCTTCAGACAACTTCTTTAACAGCGGAATGCTTTCGGTAAAAACCAATATTTCCTTGGTATTTGGGGTTGGCTGCCTATGGTGGCTCCCTTTTCTTATTCTGAAGACCTTGGCCACAGCAACTCCTACTTTGACTATGGTGTTGAGGATATAATTACTTCGGAAATGTTTTTGATAGAAAATACGCATGGCGCCGTAAAACCGGTCGAGATACGCTCCGTCCCGCTGGGTACTCTCCCCTTTATAATGCAGCATACAGAGGCTTCCCATATAATAGTTGTGGTATCCCGCCTGGACCAATCTGTAAGATAGGTCGATATCTTCCCCGTACATAAAGTAATCTTCATCAAAGCCGCTTACTTCTAAATAAACGCTTCGTTTCAGCAACATAAAAGCACCCACCAGAGTATCGACCTTGCCATCGTCGCGGTTTCCCAACTGATTGGCGTAATAGCCATTTTTACCTCGGGTAAAACCCATTAGCTTGAGGAGTGCGCGTCTTGGGGTGGGTAAATTTCGTTTGCTTTCCGGAAGGAAATTACCGGTTCCGTCCATGAGATAAATCCCGAGAGCACCCAATTTTTTATGATTTTCAGCATAATGAAGGGCTTTGGAGAAGGTGTCTTCGGCCACGGCAGTGTCTGGGTTCAGAATACAAACATACTCCCCTTTGGCAATGGCAACACCTTGATTATTGGCTTTACTAAAACCTACGTTCTCTTTGTTTTCGACCAGGATCACCTCTGGAAAACGGCGTTTTACCATGGCACAGCTATCGTCTTCAGAATTATTATCGACGACAATGATCTCCGCGTCGATACCATTGAGCGCCCGTTTAACACTAAGGATACTCTGTTCCAAAAAGAAACGCACGTTGTAATTCAATATGATGATGGATAGCCGCAATGGATCAGGAGCTTTTTAGGGAAGATTCAAAGGGAATTCTATTCAGGATACTGCGCCCCAGGGTCACCTCATCGGCATATTCGAGCTCATCCCCCACCGAAATACCCCGGGCAATGGTGGTAGTGGTGATATCGCATCCTTCTATTTGTTTAAAGATGTAAAAGTTGGTCGTATCTCCTTCCATGGTGGAACTAAGTGCAAAAATAAGTTCCTTGAGGGTACCTTTCTTCACTTTTTCGACCAGGGTGGGAATGTTCAATTCACTCGGCCCAATACCGTCCATGGGAGATATTTTGCCTCCCAATACGTGATACTGACCTTTATACTGACTCGTATTCTCAATGGCCATCACATCCCGTATGTCCTCAACGACACATACCATTTGCGCATCCCGCTTGGGGTTGGCGCAGATCTCACACAGCGCATGATCTGAAATATTGTGGCAATTGGCGCAAAAATTGATCTGTTCCCGCATTTGTTGCAGGCTTTTGGACAATTGAAGGGTTTGGTCTTCGGGTTGTTTGAGTAAATGCAAAACGAGGCGGAGTGCCGTACGCTTGCCAATACCGGGCAATTGGGACACTTCGTTGACTGCATTTTCCAATAATTTAGACGAAAAATCCATAGCACATAAGTTGCGGGCAAGATAAAAAAAATGCTTCAGAAACTGTTATAGTATACTGAAGCATTTGTTATTCTGAAAACACTGCGAACCTATTCCTTGATAAGGCGTTTGGTTATGGTTCCCAGGCTTGAATTAATTCGTATAAAATAGATGCCCGTGTTTAATCCCGAAATTTTCAGCGTATGCTTGTTTTCGATCAAAACATCGGGTTGATAGATCATTAACTTTCCGGAGATATCGAACAACCGAATGTCTGCTTCCACAGCGTCCGTCAAGCCTATGGTCACTTGATCTCCCGCCGGATTTGGAACCAGGCTAACCATTGATGCAATGTCAAAATCGTTTACGCCCAGGATAGGATCCTGCAAGGGCGATGCCCAAAGGCCTCTGCCATACGTAGCAG
This sequence comes from uncultured Flavobacteriaceae bacterium, assembly GCA_963807685.1. Lineage (GTDB taxonomy): Bacteria > Bacteroidota > Bacteroidia > Flavobacteriales > Flavobacteriaceae > Aureisphaera. Next base: position 211,842 of record CAWECU010000012.1, read on the forward strand.
CATAGAGCATGCCATCTGCGGTGTTTACTTCCAACTCGTTTACGATCACATTGGGCAGATTATTGCTATAAGGCAACCACTCTGTCATGGTGTCGTTAATATAGTAGATTCCGTAGTCCATCCCTACATACAGTCCGTTGGCTCCATTGTCGTCCCAGGCAACGGCAAGGGCATCGAAATTGGGCAAATTCAATCGCCTCTCTAACCAGGTTTCAGCGCCATCCAAAGATATCTTTACCTTCGATCCCCCGTTAACCACTACCGCAATTCTATCGGGGTCAGTGGGATGCACGGCCATCGAATTAATAGAACCAGGAGTTGGCATTTGCACCCAATCGGTTGCTCCGCCGTCCGTCGTTTTATAAAGTATGGACGCTCTGGACGTATATATGATTTGATTGTTGGAAGGAGCGATCTTCATTTCATCCTGATTTCCACCTAAATTTTGTGAGGCGACCGACCAGGAATTTCCTTTGTTGGTCGATTTGTAAATAGAATTATAGCCTACATAGATAGTGTTATCGACAATGGGATCTTGTTCAAATGGAGTCACCCAGTTTCCACCTCCAGGGCCGGGTTCATTCAAACCTCCCTGGGTGTTGGCGCCGTCATCGGTGCGGTATAATTGCCCGCCCTGACTGGTTCCATACATTATATTCGTATCTGTTTTGTCCACAAACCCTTCCATTCCGTCGGCTCCTAACCAATCGATCCATCCATTGGCCGCAGTATAGAATGAAGTCCCGTTGTCCTGAGATCCACCTGTGACCACTACTTCGGGTGTTTGTGAAATTCCTAATTTATAAAATTGGCGAATCCCTATGCCGGTGGTGAGGTCTTCGTAATAATCTTCTGTAAGATTGCCAGTATCGGTTGCTTTAAAAATTCCGCCGTCACTGCCTACAAAAAGGGTAGTCTCGACAAATTCAAGAATGTCCACATCGGCGTGATGGTATCCTATTCCGGCACTCTGTGCGGCTCCGGGAATCCAATCTGCGGTACACAAAAAAGTGACCCCTCCATCCAGTGAACGCCAGGTAAGTACCCCTGCAATATGCACTTCATTTATATCGTTGGGATTGACGGTAACGTCCATATCTCTGGGCGCTTGTCCCCCCGATCCAAAACCAGCGGTATCGTATCCAAAGTAATTTCTTCCCGTATGATCGCGCTCTAAGAAGCTGTCGCCACCATCGGTCGAATAATAAAACCCTCCAAAGGAACCGCTGTTCGCTTCCAGCACATACACCACGTCCGGGTCGGCTGCTGAAACCCCCATCATCTTGGGGCCATTGGCTCCCACGGTGGTGGTTGTCCAGGTCACTCCATTATCAATCGATTTGTGAAAACCGAGGCCTGAAGCATAGACAATACTCGTGTCTCCGGGCTTGAATTCGATATCGTAAGCATTACTGTCGCCCGCAACCTCAACCCAGGTGGTCCCAGCGTCATCACTTCTGTAAATACCCGCATTCTGAGAGGCGGCATACATAATGTCTGTATCATCGGGATTGATCAAAATTTTATTGATGAGCGAATTACTCATATCTGCCAGTTGGTTCCAGGTACCACCGGCATCGGTCGATTTGTAAATGATCCCAGAATACGAGCCAAAATAGTAGGTGTCTGAATTTGTTGGATCAATAGCCACGGAATAGGCATACAAATTAGGAAAGTAATCGCCCAGCGGAGTCCAGCTTGCCCCTGCGTCGATCGTTCTCCAAACGCCTCCGGTATTTGCACTTATGATAATATGATCGTTGTTGGTAACATCCACGGCTAGACCCGTAATCCGGCCCACGCCGGGATTCCAGGAAGTGGTAGCATTCCAGTAGTCAGGTCCCAATTCGACCCAGTCGTCGTTAAGAACGGCTCTATTTTCTGAAGTTTCATTCAAATACGCATTGTATCGTTCCAATTCTGCCAGTTTTTCGTTGATGGGCGTTAGATAACCCTGCTCATTTTTTTGGCGATTGGCCATATATTCCCAACGCTTGAACTGCTTATAGCCCGATCCGCGTCCTTTGTCCTTGTCGGCAAAATAAATTTCGGCACTTTCAATGATATCGGCAACTTTGTAGGTTCCCGCATCGATCATTTCGAGGTATTCCTGTGCAGATACGGTAGCAAAAGTAAACATACCCGCAAGTAGTAGTAGTAATCTGGTTTTCATAGCCATAGATTCTTTTTTGATTAATTTTTTGCAATTCATCAAAAGTAAAAAAAATAAAAGGGAGTGGATAGCTCATTCTTTGTATTTTTAGCGTTTTGTTAGATAAATAGGAGAAAATTTATGCAACCCTTTCACATCCTACTTCTTATTGGCGGCTATTTTGGCGTATTGCTATTAGTTTCATTCTTAACAAATAAGGGAGGCAGTAATGCCGACTTTTTTAAGGCCGGCAAACAATCACCCTGGTATTTGGTTGCCTTTGGAATGATTGGGGCGTCATTGAGTGGAGTGACCTTTATCTCGGTGCCGGGATGGGTGGAGGCATCCAGTTTTAGTTATTTTCAGGTTGTCCTGGGATATACGGTGGGTTATGCGGTCATTGGGCTGGTTTTATTACCTCTTTATTATCGACTCAATCTCACTTCTATCTATACCTATTTGGAAGGTCGGTTTGGGAACTATTCCTATAAAACAGGGGCTTCGTTCTTTTTACTTTCCCGAATTATAGGGGCTAGTTTTCGATTGTATCTGGTGGCAAATGTCTTACAGGATCTGGTTTTTGATAAAATGAATTTCTTCGGAACAATAGGAGTTCCGTTCTGGATAACGGTTACGATAACCATACTTTTGATTTGGCTTTACACCTTTAAAAGCGGTATTAAAACCATCGTGTGGACCGATACTTTGCAAACCCTTTTCATGTTGATTGCCGTTGGTGTAGCCGTCTATATTGTTTCTGAAGATATGGGGCTATCGACCACTAACATTTTTAATTTTGTTGCTGAAAGTGATCTCTCGAAAATGTTTTTCTTCGAAGATTGGAAGAGCGGGAACCATTTCGTAAAACAGTTTTTGAGCGGAGCTTTTATAGCGATTGTCATGACGGGACTGGACCAGGATATGATGCAAAAAAACCTCACCTGTCGCAACCTGAAAGACGCACAAAAAAATATGTTTTGGTTCACCATTGTACTCACCATGGTGAACTTTGTCTTCCTTGCCCTGGGAGTGATCCTCACGGTTTATGCAGAACAAAACGGAATTGACGCCAGTAAAGACAAACTCTTTTCTACCATCGCTGTCGAATCCGATTTGGGTATTGGGATCGCCATATTTTTTCTGTTAGGTTTAATCGCCGCCGCCTATTCAAGCGCAGATAGCGCCCTTACCGCATTGACGACCTCCTTTAGTATTGACATTATGGACATCGAGAAGAAATACGATGAAAAAGGACAGCTGCGAATTAGAAAGAACATTCATATTCTCATGTCTTTGGTATTGGTGATAGTGATCGTCATTTTCAAATATGTAATCGCCGATGCCACGGTCATCGCTAAATTATTCACTTTTGCGGGATACACCTATGGACCTTTGTTAGGCTTATATGCCTATGGATTGTTTACACAATGGAAAGTAAAGGATCCTTGGGTGCCGGTGGTTGCTATACTCACTCCTTTTGTAGGCTATTTAATAAGTTACCTCTGCAGTACTTATTTTGGCTTTGATTGGGGCTTCTTTATTTTGATATTGAACGGTTCGCTTACCTTTTTAGGGCTAATACTGATTCGTTCCAAGTAATACCAGGGTACAAGCAATCATAACCTCAATGTTCTCTTCTTTCAGGATCGTTGAGAATTCAGGATTTAGAGTGCCGGGATTAAAAATAAGGCGCCCGGGTTTCAGAGAAACGATGTAATCGTAAAATTCGGGTTGGTGTCTCGGACCAATATACAGAGTTACCGTATCTACATTCTCGAAAGCCCTTTTTTCCGAAGTAATCATCACCCCGGCAACCGTTCCCTCACGCAGTCCAATGGCGACAACGGGATGTCCATTTTCTACCAACCGGTGAATGGCACTGTAAGCGTAGCGTGACGGTTTGGTACTGGCTCCAATAACTAGGGTTTTCTTCATCTTTTTTTCTGAAAAATACGATGGCAAGTGTTAAAGTATCTCCTAAAACTACGTTAAAAAGTGGAATGTGTGTAACATAACACAAAGGCCTTCGTCTATTGTGTAGAAATATTTCTATTCTTTACTGTGATTTTTTTACGTTGATGGTTAGTGTTAATAATAGCAGTAAAGACGAAGCCCGAGGTTCTAGACTTCGGGCTTTTTTTATTGGCCTCGAAACACAATTATTTGATTATCAAAACTCTATAGTGCCGACGCAATTCCCACTTATAAATTTTTGTTAAAATCTTCAATCCATGTAACGACACATTAATGGGATCGTCTTATCGCTACCAAGCGATTCACAGCTGTAATATCAACCATATTTTTTGCAGCGAATTGCAAAACCATCAAATCAAAAAACTAACAGCTAAACCAAAAAAAAATGAAACAGTTACTAGTGCTACTACTTTTGTTTGTGAGCATGACCTCATTTGCGACCAACCCCGAAACCGAACGTGACGGAAAAATTACAGGAACCGTTATCGACCAGAGATTACAAGAACCCATTCCCTATGTGACCATAGTAGTGAAAGATCTTGATGGAAATATCATCACAGGAGGGGTCACCGACGACAATGGAAAGTTTGCCATTGAAGATATTCCCGAAGGGAAAAGTAAGGTGCTCATTCAGTATATAGGCTATAAAACCTACGAAACTGAGATAGAGATTAGCCGGCAAAACCGAAATTTGGATCTTGGAGAAATCTTTCTTGAAGAAGATGTGGAAGCCCTGGGTGAAGTTCTGGTGACTGCAGAGGTCACAACCATTCAGCAAAAGTTGGATCGAAAAGTGATTACAGTTGGAAAGGATCTCACCACGAGTGGCCCCACGGCAGCCGATATAATGAACAACCTCCCATCGGTAAGCGTAGATCAACAAACCGGAGTGCTTTCGCTTCGTGGAAATACAAACGTTCGGGTCATGGTGGACGGAAAATTGACCAATGTTCCCGTGGCACAGCTGCTTAAACAAATTCCTTCCTCATCGATCAAGCAAATTGAACTCATTACCAATCCTTCAGCAAAATACAATCCCGAGGGAATGAGTGGGATCGTTAACATTATCCTGCATAAGAATGTTACCATTGGCTTTAATGGGAATATCAACGTTGCCCTTACCTACGAAGAGGAACCAAAATTCAACTCCTCCATCGATATGAACTATCGCAATGGAAAGTTCAATTTTTTCGGGAGTTGGGGGCACAATACCTCAACCAATCTAAACTTCGGAAATGTATTCAGACCGGGTGACAATACAGAACAATTGTTCCAATTTATCGACAATAGTCAATCCAATTTATTTAAAGTCGGGGTCGACTTTTACCTCAATGACAAAAACACTATTTCGTTCTTTACCAACCAAAATCTCTTTGATGGGAGCACGAACGGAATTACCGATATCATCGATTTTGAAGACCCGCTTTTAAGCGAGGCTCAGGACTTCTTGAATAATAACGAAAATATGTCTTCTCAGTACAATTTCAATTATAAGCTCGACTTTGACAAAGAAGGCCATAATATTGAATTGGAAGCCGACTACAATGTCTTCGATAACAATGAGGATGCGATCTTCAAATTCATGGGAAACAATCCGAGCAGTAACGACTATATGGATTTTGTTGATACGGAAAGAGATCGGACTACCATCAATCTCGATTATGTCAATCCGCTTACGGAATCCACAAAATTGGAATTGGGATTGGAAGCGCGAATGTTCAATTCCAAAATTGATCGCAACTCCAACCAGGATGTGGTGAATCCATTCGACGTAGAGGGGCCACTGGCCAAATCCCCCAGCACTATCTTCGATTATAGTCGGGATATTTATTCAGCCTATGTGACCTATGGTAAGAGTTGGGAGAAATACAGCCTTCAAATTGGAGTACGCGCCGAAACCGTGAACGTGACCGCAGATACGCAGGAGACCTACCAAAATGGAGTTATTACCGATGATCTTTCCAATGTGGATACAGATCCTCAGGTAGAAGTTACTGTAAATGGAAACACTATTGATAAGAAGTTTATCAACGATTATGTCCAGGTGTATCCCTCCGCATTTTTTACCTATACCCCTTCTGAAAAGAATCAATTTCAGGTTAGTTATAGCCGAAGAGTGGATCGACCCGGTTTGGAACAGATCAACCCCATCAGGGAGTGGAGTACGCCTCGTATTTCTTCCTTCGGAAAAACAAGTTTGATTCCTCAATTCACCAATTCGATGGAGGTTAATTATACCCGCAGTCTTGAAAAAGGAAGTATCACCGGAGGTGTATTTTACCGCATCATTGAGGATGAGATCAACAGAGCCTTATTTGTAGACAGAACCGACCTCAATAAAGTGATCCTTACGTACGATAACTTTGCGAATACAAGTGCTTATGGTGTGGAACTTTCAAGCAACTATCGCCCCACCAAATGGTGGAGTTTAAACGCAAGCTTTGATCTGTTCAACCAAACACAAAAAGGAATAAGCGAACGTCTTACTACACAGAACAATCCAACGGTCGATGATATCGTATCGGAAAGCTTTGAAGTGGACAACGTGCAATGGAACTTACGAATGTTCAATAACTTTAAAGTTACCAAAACACTTACCCTGTCTGCCTTCGGATTTTATCGCGGGAAGTCAAGAAATTTACAGTTTACCATAGACCCTATGTACTTTGTAAACATTGGCGCACGGGTCAGTTTATGGGAAGGACGCGGTACTTTCAGTTTGAACTACAACGATATTTTTGACACCATGCAGTTTGGCTTCGAAGGAGAATTACCCTATTTACAAACCGGTGCGTTTAATTGGGAGAGCAATACGGTTAATGTGGCACTCTCCTATCGTTTTGGAGGTGGTAAATACAGAGCTAAATCAAGAAAACGTCGCGACGATGATGTGAAATCGGGGAGCGGAGGAATTTTCTAGAAAACTCACAACCAAAATGTTATCATAACGTTAAAATTAAAGGGCGGGTGAAACGTTTGGCACAATTTTTAGTCTATTAATCATATATCACCTAATACTAGTTTTATAGTTTATTTGAATTAGCCGTTCTAAAAATTACAAAAGATTAGGTAGAAACTCCTCCATACAATGGGGGAGTTTTTTTGTTTTCGGGGTAAAAGTCAGACCTATAACTATTTTATGTACCTTCATGAAACTAAACTTTAATAAAATATATAGTTATGAAAAAAATTACCTTATTAGCACTTCTCGCAGCTTCAACTGCCTTTGCACAACAGCCTCAATCCTATTTGGATGCGACATCTCAAGCACCAAGTAGTACGGATGGCCTGGCAATTATTACAAGTCAAAACCTAAACCCGGTTGTCGAAACCTACACTTCTTTTGGAGACTTTGACGCAGCCCTTACGGCTCTTTGTGTGGATGATACTGTGACCGATGAAGATTTTTCGGGCGGACCTGGAGGGATCACAGCTTGCGGGCCAGTAGTAAGCAGTGCCGGTGACGGTTGCTTTACTGCAGGAGAATTAGAAGCAGGTTTTACGGTTGAAGCATCCAATGGAACCGATGTAGTATTTATTCCGCCTGGGGCCATTGGCAACGTAGATGCACTCATTGGAGCCTCTGCCTTTGCTGAATATACGATCATAAATTTTGATCCAAATGTATATGCGGTAGCTATGGACCTCTGGGAAAATAATGAACCAATTACTCAGGTTCGAATCTTCGATGCAGGAGGAACTATGATCGAATTACTCGATGTTAACACACCTACCAATGCGCAAACATTCTTTGGATTTATTGCCGATGAGCCTATCAGTAAAGTAGAACTAGAGGGAGACCTTGGAAGTGGAGAGCTTTTTGGACTGTTTATTTTTGGCGCCGATTGTTCGAATATTGTTGGAATTGATGACAATGCTTTAACTCAAATTTCATTGTTCCCAAATCCCGCGAGCGATAAGGTGAATATTCAATTACCTGCCGGTGTTGAAATTGAATCCGTAGTTGTATATGACGTGCTGGGTAAAGGAACCGCGACAAGAGTGATTGACAATCAGATCAACGTTTCTCAATTGGCCGAAGGCGTTTATTTGGTAACAATTAATACTTCTTTGGGAACGATTACTAAGCAGATCGTTAAAAAATAATAATTAACCTATTTGTATAAAAATTAAAAGCCCTGCGAATGCGGGGCTTTTTTTATGTTATATATTTCGAATGGTTACCAGCGAATGATCACACTTCCCCAGGTAAAACCACTACCAAAGGCGGCCAAAACGACTAGGTCACCTTCTTTTATTTTCCCTTTTTCCCATGCTTCGGAAAGCGCGATTGGGATAGAAGCTGCCGTGGTGTTGCCGTATTTCTGAATGTTATTATACACTTGATCATCCCCGAGTTGTAATTTTTTCTGAATGAATTGTGAGATCCTCAAATTTGCCTGATGCGGAATCAACATATCAATATCTGAAACCGAAAGTCCGTTAGCTTCGAGGCCTTCCTTAATTACTTCAGAAAAACGGACAATAGCATTCTTAAAAACAAACGGCCCGTTCATATACGGATAATACGGAATGTTTTCCTGCGGGTTATCGGCAATGATCTCGGGTACCCAATAGTTGGTACTTGGCCCTTGGAGTGACAGTTCGTCCTTATGCTTTCCTTCGCTGTGCAAATGGGTGGATAATATACCTCCTGTACCGGTTTCATTTCGGGAAACAACTGCCGCTCCGGCCCCGTCTCCGAAGATCACCGACACACTGCGTCCGCGATCCGTAAAATCGAGCCCACCGCTGTGATTTTCACTACCAATAACCAAAACGTTTTTATACATTCCGGTTTTTACAAATTGATCGGCCACTGAAATCGCATACACAAATCCGCTGCATTGATTGCGAACATCCAGTGCCGGGACGGTTCCCATGCCCATGAGATCCTGCACCTGCACGCCCCCGCCAGGAAAATACATATCGGGGCTTAGGGTGGCAAAAACCACCATTTCAATGTCTTCAGAGGTCAATCCAGCATTTTCCAATGCTAAAGTTGCCGCCTTAACACCCATTATAGAAGTAGAATTACCATCTCCTTTTTTAATGTGACGTCTTTCCTTAATACCCGTTCGCTCCTGAATCCAGGCGTCGTTCGTATCCATTAGTTTTGCAAGATCATCATTGGTCACCACTTGATCCGGAACATAATGACCCAGCCCGGAAATTCTTGAAGTATACATATCTTTAAAATTTAAATACCCGGAAAGATAAGAATTGTCAAATAGCGAGCGTACTATTTTTAAAATTATAATGGGCTCATTCATAACTTTGACGATGTGGCTTCTTATAATTTTAGTACCTTTTTAAAAAATTTAATCTCATGAAGTATTGTGTCACTTTTCTATTCCTGTTTTTTGGAATCTCTCTACTGTCAGCCCAGGGAAATACAGGCTATCAAAAACCTCCTAAAGAAATTTTAGATCTGGTGGATGCGCCTTTGGCTCCCAGAGTTTTAATAGATGACCGAGCCGAGCAGGTAGTTCTGTTATACCGGGACGCCTTCAAATCCATTTCTGAACTTTCGGAAACCGAATTACGTCTGGGCGGACTCCGCATCAACCCAAAAACCAATATTGGAAGTCGTACTACCTATTATAACAATGTCATGGTAAAAAAGGCGACTGCCAAGGACCCCACACAAGTTACAGGCATGCCCGAGAATGCGCGCCTATCAAATTTTAGCTGGTCTCCCAACCAAAAAAACATAGCCTGTTTGAATACCACCACTGCCGGGGTTGAAGTGTGGTTGCTGGATATTGCCCGAGGCAGTATAAAAAAAATAACTTCAGCAAATGTGAACGCCAATATGGGAAACGCCTTGAGCTGGTTCAAAAACAGCAAGGCCCTTTTGGTTAAAATGCTCCCAACCAACAGACCATCACTCATTAATACAGCCGAAGCCGTTCCTGAGGGGCCTACCATTTCGGTGAGTGACGGTGCCAAGGCCCAAAACCGAACGTATCAGGATTTGCTTAAGAATCCGAATGACGAGGCAAACTTTGAAATGCTGGCACTTTCAGAATTAAAGAAAGTAGCGATCGATGGGACTGTGACCGAGTTTCTTCCCAAGGCTATGTATCGGGGTGTCAGTTTTTCGCCCAATGGAGACTTGGTGATGGTCACGAAAATTAAAAAACCATTTTCCTATTTGGTTCCCTACTACCGGTTCCCTTTTGAAGAGATCGTTTTTGACGCAAACGGGAAAAAAGTACAATTGGTCAATGACGTTCCGTTGGATGAAGTTCGTCCTAAAGGATTTATGGCAACCCGCACCGGAAAACGGAACCTGCAATGGCGAGCAGACAAACCTGCGACCCTCTACTGGGTGGAAGCCCAGGATGGTGGCGATCCTGAAATTAAGATAAAATATCGGGACATTGTTTACGAAATAGAAGCTCCGTTCACCGGCAGGCCCAGAGAATTAATAGGAATAAAAAATCGCTTTTCGGGGATTAGCTGGGGAGATGACAACACGGCAATTGCCTATGATTACTGGTGGAATGATCGTAATACAAAAACGTATTTGTTCAATCCTTCCAATGGGAGCCAGGAAGCAGTGACTATTTCAGACCGAAATTATCAGGACCAATACAGTGACCCCGGAAATTTTGTCACCAAACGAAATAAATTCGACCAGAATGTGCTGGAGATCAACGAGGGTCAAGCCTATTTGATGGGAGATGGATATTCCGAAAACGGGCAATTTCCGTTTATCGATTCGTACGATCTGAAGAAGCAAACCAAAACTCGAATCTATCAATCGTCGTATACCAATAAAAAGGAAGATTTGTACACTGCCATTGACATGAAGACCGGTAAGATTCTGGTTCGTATCGAATCACAGAATGAATACCCTAATTATTACTTCAGAAACATTTATAAGAAAGAGGGTTTAACCGCGGTTACAGCCTTTGACAATCCGTACAAAAGCCTTCAAAATGTTCACAAAGAGGTGATCACTTATAAAAGAGAAGATGGCCTGGAATTGGAAGGTACGCTTTATCTTCCAGTGGGTTATGATATGGCGAAAAAGGAAAAAATGCCTATGATACTGTGGGCGTACCCCCGGGAATTCAAGGATAAGAATAGTGCCTCCCAAAGTACTACCAATCCCAACGAGTTTATCTATCCTTATTACGGAAGCCCTATTTATTGGGTCACAAGAGGCTATGTGGTTTTGGACGATGCGGCTTTTCCCATTGTTGGCGAAGGAGATGAGCAACCGAATGACACCTTTCGAGAGCAATTGGTTGGCAATGCAAAAGCAGCCATCGATGCGGTAGATGAATTGGGTTATATCGATCGGGATCGTGTGGGTGTTGGTGGACACAGTTACGGGGCCTTTATGGTTGCAAACTTATTGAGCCATTCCAATTTGTTCGCTGCCGGGATCGCCCGTAGCGGAGCTTACAACCGTACGTTAACACCCTTCGGTTTTCAAAGTGAAGAGCGAAGTTATTGGGATTCACCAGATACCTATTATACCATGTCGCCCTTTATGCATGCCGACAAGATGAAAACACCCTTACTGTTGGTACATGGGGAAGCCGATAACAATTCGGGGACCTATCCGCTTCAAAGTGAGCGCTATTTTAACGCCTTGAAAGGTTTGGGTGCTCCGGCACGATTGGTGATGCTTCCCAAAGAGAGTCACGGGTACCGGGCAAAAGAAAGCATCTTGCATTTGTTGTGGGAGCAAGATACCTGGCTGGAGACCTATGTAAAAAAACGAACACCCCCCAGGATCGAAGCGCCCGCAACAGAAATGAAAAACAGGAAATAGAAAAAGGGTGCCAACCACGGCACCCTTCATTAACAACCTAACCAATTAAATAATAGAAACAAACAACTTTTTCATAGCGAATTAAGTTTCCCATTATTTTATGGCGTAAATATAATAATTCTGTTTAGTCTTTTGCAATATTTAATAAACAAAATTTTGTTAAAATTCACAACAGCCAACTTTGGTCACTCAGCGGAAATGTGATTTGCCTGGAAAAAGCATTCTATTTCCTGCCGTTACATCTCAATTATTCCAAAACACTTTATTCAGAATAATGACAACCTGTCATATTTATAAGTATGGTACTCTATTTGCCAATTGCAAACAAGACAAAGTCAATAATCTAAAAAAATAGATAACCATGAGCAAAGGAACTATTAATGTATCGGTAGAGAATATCTTCCCTTTAATTAAAAAGTTTTTATACAGTGATCACGAGATCTTTCTTCGTGAATTAATTTCGAATGCCACCGATGCCACTCTTAAACTGAAGCACATCGCGAATATAGGTGAGGCTAAAGTTAAATACGACGATCCACAGATTGAAGTGATCGTTGACAAGGAGAAAAAGCAATTACGCATCAAGGACCAGGGAATTGGGATGACCGCAGAGGAGGTTGAAAAGTATATCAACCAAATTGCATTCTCCGGAGCCGAAGAATTTATCGAGAAATACAAAGATAAAAATGGTGAAGATGCAGGAATCATTGGACATTTTGGACTGGGCTTTTACTCAGCTTTTATGGTGGCCGGAAAGGTAGAGATCATTACTAAAAGTTATAAAGATGAACCGGCAGCACATTGGAGTTGTGACGGTTCGCCGAACTATACCATAAAAAAATCTGCAAGAAAGAAAAGAGGAACCGAGATCATCCTTCATATAGCCGATGACTCCACCGAATTTTTGGAAGAAGCTCGCATCACAGAACTTTTGACAAAGTATAACAAGTTTATGCCCATTCCCATTAAGTTTGGAACCAAAACCGAAACCCTTCCAAAACCCGAAGGCGCCAAAGAAGACGATCCGGCTCCGACGAAAGAGGTTGATAACATCATCAACAATCCCGACCCGGCCTGGACCAAACAACCCACGGAGTTGGAAGATAAAGATTACTCCGGCTTCTATCGTGAATTGTATCCCATGCAGTTTGACGAGCCTCTTTTCAACATACACCTCAACGTCGACTATCCGTTTAATTTGACGGGGATCTTGTATTTCCCAAAGATGACCAACGACATGAGCGTCCAAAAGGATCGCATTCAGTTATATCAAAACCAGGTATTTGTTACCGACAATGTAGAAGGTATTGTACCCGAGTTTTTGACGATGCTGCGTGGGGTCATCGATTCGCCGGATATTCCATTGAATGTGTCTCGTAGTTATTTACAGGCCGATGGAGCGGTAAAAAAGATCGCGAGTTATATTACGCGGAAGGTAGCCGATAAGCTGAAGAGTTTGTTCAATAACAACCGTGAGGATTTTGAAGCCAAATGGAACGACATCAAATTGGTGATCGAATACGGAATGTTGACCGAAGACAAGTTCTTTGAGAAAGCTCAGGAATTCGCATTGTACCCCACAGTGGACGGAACGTATTTCACCTTTGAGGAGCTTACAGAAAAAATTAAAGCCCTTCAAACCGACAAGGATGATAAGATGGTGATCCTATACGCTTCCAATACTGAAGAGCAGCACAGTTATATTGAGGCTGCTAAGGAAAAAGGTTACGAAGTACTGTTATTGGATTCACCCATCATCGCCCATTTGATACAGAAAATGGAAAGTGAAAAGGAGAAGATCTCTTTTATAAGAGTGGATAGCGATCATATAGAAAACATCATTAAAAAAGAAGAGGAAGCTATTTCTAAACTTTCCGAAGAAGAAAAAGAAACCTTAAAAACTTTTTTAACTGAAACCATCCCCGAGCAGAAATTCTCGGTGCAATTGGAAGCCATGGACAGCAATGCCAGCCCATTTATTATTACCGAACCTGAGTTTATGCGTCGTATGAAAGACATGCAAAAGACCGGTGGCGGTGGCGGTATGTTCGGAATGGGAAATTTACCCGAGATGTATAACCTTATCGTGAATACCAATCATGAGCTGGTTTCGGAAATTTTGAATACGAAGACCAAAAAGAAAAAGGAACGTCTGGTCAATCAGGCTTTAGATCTGGCCAAGTTGAGCAAGAACCTCTTAAAAGGTGAAGAAATGACCGCCTTTATCAAGCGCAGTTATGAGATGATCAAATAATTGAGAATAAAAATAATTGCTTTTTAAAAACCGCTCCATTAGAGCGGTTTTTTTATACCTTTAAATGAAAATACGTATTTATACCTATCGCATATATCAATCTTCGTTGATACATTAGCCAAACTTATTATATAAAACTAATCAGTATTAATCTTTAAACAATTTTATTATGACACCTTTTTTAGGACAACTTCAGGCTTTCGGATTTAACTTTGCCCCCCGGGGCTGGGCTAAATGCGAGGGTCAACTTTTAGCTATTAGTCAATACAACGCTCTGTTTTCGTTGTTGGGAACTATGTATGGCGGCGACGGAAGAACCACCTTTGGCCTTCCCGATCTAAGAGGACGCTCTATCGTGGGAATTGGGACAGGACCCGGTCTCTCAAACATTAGACAGGGAGAAAAAGGCGGTGCTGAAAACGCAAACCTTACGATCAACAACCTGCCTAATCACAATCATTCCGTAAAAGTAGCGGTTAATACTGATCCCGGCAGTGAAGCGGCTTCTACCGGTATACTTGCTAGCAGGGCGGGTGGCTATGCCGAAGATCCTACCTCTGGCGCAGTTTTAGGAGGAGTTTCTGAAACCAGTGTTGGTGGCAGTCAACCCTTCAACATTCGAAGCCCTTACTTGGGTATCGAGGTGTGTATTGCACTGGAAGGTGTCTATCCATCCAGAAACTAAAACTAAGTTTAAAAATTCAATTAAAAATTAACTAAAACAATATTATTATGGAACCATTTTTAGGACAAATTCAAGCATTTGGATTCAATTTTGCACCACGAGGTTGGGCAATGTGTGAGGGCCAATTATTACCCATAAGCCAGAATACGGCTTTATTCTCATTATTAGGAACCACTTTTGGCGGAGACGGCCGAACCACTTTTGGCTTGCCGGATCTAAGAGGTCGCTCTATTGCAGGGATGGGCAATGGACCCGGACTCAGCAGCATTACCTGGGGAGAGCGTGGGGGCGCAGAGAACCATACACTTACGACGGCTCAAATGCCTAATCACAATCACTCCGTAAAGGTGGCAGTAAATACAGATCCGGGAAGCGAAGCAGCTTCTACAGGTATTCTGGCTAGTCAGGCAGGTGGTTATGCCGAAGATCCTACCACTGGCCAAGTTTTAGGAGGAGTTTCTGAAGCCAATGTTGGAGGCGGTCAGTCTTTTGGAATAAGAAGTCCTTATTTAGGGATCAATGTGTGTATCGCAATGCAGGGAGTCTTCCCATCTAGAAGTTAATAGGAACAAACTTGACTAAATTAAAAACCCGCAATTAAGCGGGTTTTTTTATTGAACTTTTCTGAGAGTCCACTGACTCTCAATTACATAAAGTGAATGAAAGAAATACATTTTCTGAAGTGTGGTTTTCACATAAACGATTTGTAGTTTTAACTGAACTGTAAATGCCGTTTATCGATAGTTTTCATAACCTTAGCGATAAAGTTATAGAACCAGAAAAATTTGGACTACATTAGAGTAACTAACTAACTGATCAAATTATGAAATCATCTACCTCGCGTAGACTTTTCCTGCAAAAGTCTGCATTGGCCACAACTGGCATGGCCCTTCTATCTTCTGGCATTGCCAACGCCTTCACTAGCGAAAACCCTTACCACGGTTACAATCCCTATTCCGAAGAAAAAACAGATCTGCGAACTACTATTTTTGAAAAGCATATTCGCGTAAAAGGAATTATTTACGACACTACTGGAACTATCCCACTCGAAGGAGTGACTCTGGAAGTCTGGCATCTTTCTCCAAATTCGACCAAATATCGTCATCGTGCTAGGCTCACGACCAATGAAGCCGGGGAGTACAATTTCATTACCGATGTCCCTAATAGAGAAATAGGTAAAGTGCGAAAAATTTATTTTAAAGTAACTGGCGATCAGAAGACTCTATTCACTGAATTGGTGATCCATGAACATACGTGTCACATTACTTCACAGCATTGGATGGAACATCAACAGCTGGGAGAAAAACTCATTCCAACTGCTGAACAAAAGGGTACCACTACAGTGGCAAATTTTAATATTTCAATTTAATAACTAACTAAAATATACTATTATGGAAGGATTTATTGGACAAATAATGATGTTTGGCGGAAATTTCGCCATTCGATCTTGGGCTTTATGTAACGGGCAATTGTTACCTATTGCACAAAATTCGGCGTTATTCTCTATTTTGGGAACTACGTACGGCGGCGATGGGCGCACCACCTTTGGACTGCCCGACATGCGCGGCAGATCTCCCATGCATTGGGGAAGTGGACCTGGCCTTACCCCACGATCTATTGGACAGAAATTGGGTGGCGAAACTGTGACTTTAACCACCGCACAAATCCCAAGTCATACCCACCCGGCCACCACTACGACACAAGTCGCCGTGAGCAGTGCTACAGGAAGCGAAGCCAATGTCAACGGTCAATTTTTGGCCAATCATCCCGGTGCCTTTAATGAGGATCCAACGGCTTCCGCGATGCTAGGCGGTCCATCTTCTACAACAACGGTGGGAAATGCCGGTGGAAGCCAGTCGCACAACAATATGCAGCCCAATCAGGTGGTGACTTTCTTAATTTGTTTATTCGGAGTTTTTCCGTCAAGAAATTAATTGCGCTCCATGACTTTAAAAATTGGGATGCTACTACCCAGGTCGGAAATGTTTCCCACCCTGGCCCTGGATTTTTTAAACGGATGTAAACTCGCGATTACTAATTCAATGCCGGACGGTATTGATCCAAAATTTATAGTGGAAGGAATTGGCAATGCGACCGATTCAAGTTTGCTGAAAATTGCCGAAAAATTTATACTGCAGGAAGTTGTCGATATAACTTTGGCATTTTGCGGCTCTTCGAATTTGACGGACCTGATCCAAATTTTTGACAATTATAAAAAACCCCTCATTCGTATCGATCTGGGGGGTTCAGTTTTAAAGAAAGATCAGATAAGTCCCTATGTGCTGCACCACACCCTTAATATGTGGCAATCGGCTCATGCGGCCGGGAAGTTTGCGGCTCAACAAAAGGGTAAAAAGGTATCGATCATCGCGTCGATGTATGACGGCGGCTATCATTTGGCTGCGAGTTTTGTAAAAGCCTATACCAATGAGGGAGGTGAGGTTGTAAGTTATTATGGAGGTCCTATGGATTATAAGTCGGAAAGCTTTTCGGCCATGGTAGAAGGTATCCGGGAAGCGCAACCAGATGTTATTTTTGGCCTGTTCAGTTATAAGGAAGGTAAAAAGATATTTGATATCCTGGCAAAATCGGACCTCAATGGGAAGATTCCGATACTGGTAATCCCGGCGATGACCGATGAAACCATACATACGGAAGATCACATGATTGAGAATGTGCATTCGATCGCATCTTGGGCATTTGATGATGAACTTCCTGAGATGCAGAATTTCAATAAAGATTATAAAAAAACCCATGAGGTGCTTCCCAACATTATAAGCCTATTAGGTTTTGAAGCAGGTTTGACAATCACCCACTGTATTTCTTCGGAAGGAAAAATGGCATCCAAACTCGCTGAGGTACTTCAGAATAAAACCCTTGAAACACCCCGAGGCAAATTAACTTACAACGCTATGAATGAATCTCAATTGGAGACCTTCAAATTGCGGCAATTTCATTTTAATAAAACCAAATACCGTAACGCAATGATAGACACTATAGATGCAATCTATTCAGGAAAATTATATGAAGAATTTCAAGAATTACCTGAACCGGCCTGGCAAAATCCCTACCTCTGTACTTAAAAAAAAAGTTGTAAATTACGTATTATTACGTATTTCCTAAGCAGATCGAAACGCTTACATTGCTTGCTAAATTCCTCCCCAGTGAATTTTTTAATATCATCAAACTAAATGACCTTACCATGAAAAAAATTACATTCCAATCCATTGTACTACTCCTATTATTATCTACCACGCTTGCATTTTCGCAAAAGGTGGTGATCATTGGCATGAATCACACAACTCCTGACGGATTTGCGTTTGTCGCAACCGAGGCTATTCCCGTTGCCGAAGTAATTTATTTCACCGAAGAGGAGTATAGTGATGCCACCAACAATTTTCCGGTCACATCGGAAGGTGTTGTAAGATTTACCGTCACTTCGGCTATGGCTGCTGGAGACGTGGTCTTTATAAATGAATCCCCGGGCAATACCTTTACACCCTCTTGTAGTGGAGGTTGTGGGACAGCAGTGCTCGCAGTGGGTTCCGGAAACTTCGCTCTAGCCACCAATGGAGACGGTTTATATGCGTATAGTGACACAGACGATGATCCATCTACGGGTCCCATCGTCGTCTATTCGGTCATGTACACCGGAACGGGCGAGGCACCAACGCAAAATGGAGGTAACATTCCGGCAAATGAGAATCCCGTATTTGACCATCCTACGGCAGTGGTGGTAGATGGTTTTCCCGATGATTTTGATGATTTCGCTGGACCTCTTAGAGTGGAATATGCATTTGCCGGGGGAGAAAGAGCGCTCCCTGTTAGTCAGGCAAGCCTCGAGAATCCTACCAATTATTTGAGTTATGTGGCGCATGCGCCATTATCTATAGTCCCCTTTACCAATATCAATTTAGCGGGTAGCAATCCGGTCGCGACGGTTGGGGTTGCACCTTCTTCGGTGAATGAAAATAGTGGTACGGGAATGGTGTATACCTTTACATTGGACGCTGCTGCAGTTGGACCCATAACGATCAATTTCTCGGTCGGTGGAACCGCTACTTTTACAACAGATTATACACAAAGTGGCGCAAATACTTTCAATGCCTCCACAGGAACTGTGATCATCCCAAACGCCGCAACTTCGGCTACAGTGACGCTTACTCCGGTAGGTGATACAGGCTTGGAACCCGACGAAACAGCCATTTTAACGATCACGGCAGGAACCGGATATGATGCCGGCGCCCCCAGTATCGGAACAGGAACCATCCTCAATGACGACACACTTGCCGTTACACCGGTCGTAGCTGTTACCGGAGGTGTCCATGCAGGTGGTACCGAAGGATTCTCCTTCGTTGCCCTGGACGATATTACTGCCGGTACGGAAGTTTTCTTCACTGAAAACACCTTCGACAATAGCTTACTACGATTTACAGGAACTGAAGGAGTCGTTCGATGGATCGCACCTGCGGGTGGAGTCTTGAGAGGAGAAGTGATCGTCGCGACCGAAGGTCCTGCCAATGTATTCACCACCACTTGTAATAGTGGAACCTGCGGAACTGTTACCATAATAAGTGGTACTTTCGATTACGCTAGCAACGGGGAAGCCCTGTTTGCTTATACCGATAGTGACACCGATCATACCAATGGCATCACTGCCATATCGGCCGTGCTCTTTACCGGGACGATTCCAACTCCGGGAGGGAATATTCCTCCTGGTGAAGATCCCTCAGGAGTTTATGTTGGATCTGTCGTTGTTGACGGTTTTCCCGCCTCACCTCCCGTACGAACAGAATATAGGTTTGCCTTAGGCGAACGTGGTATTACCGTAGATCAGGCGAATTTTCAAAATACGGCCAATTGGTTGCATGCAGCAGCCGCTGCCACGCTTGATCCTACGCCCTTTGCCAATATCATTATAGCAACCGGATCGGTCAATCCTAACTTAACACTAACCGCTTCACCAACTTCAACCGTGGAAGACAGCGGCGTTGGAATGGTCTATACCTTTCTATTAGATGCTCCCGCTGTTGGAGATATCACCGTAAACTTTACAGTGGCAGGAACAGCAACGTTCACCACAGATTATACCCAAACAGGGGCGGCCACATTTGCTGCAGGATCCGGAACCGCCGTTATTCTAAACGGAAATACTTCCGTAGCCGTGACCATCACTCCGGTGGTAGATATTGTGGTTGAACCTCAGGAAACCGTCGAACTCATGATCGCTTCCGGAACCGGATACGATGGCGGCTCACCCAATTCGGCAACCGGAACTATCACCAATGACGATACCAGTATGTCTGATCCACTGGTGGCAATCACCGGTATGAATCATGTGACGCCAGATGGATTTTCATTTGTTGCGGCGAAAGATATTCCTGCTTCAACGACCATCTATTTTACTGAAAATGCATTCAACAACACGACCTTATTATTTGGTACAGGCGAAGGTGTTTTAGCCTATACTTCCCCGGGCGCTATTATCCCGGCTGGAGATGTGATCGTCATAAAAGAAACAGCCCCCGATGTTTTCTCACTTACCTGTAATGGAAATACGGGTGCCCCTTGTGGTGCCATCGTATTAGTAGCAGGTAATCTTGCACACGACACCTTAGGAGAAACGCTGTATGCCTATGAAGATAGCGACAACGATCCCGCCAATGGGGTGGATGATATTTATGCCGTTATGTTTACCGGACTTTCCAGTGGACCATCGGGTGGTAACATTCCAGCCAGTCAGGATCCTTCAGGGATCTACCTTAGCGCGCTGGTGATTGACGGATTCCCGGCAACGGCTCCCGATAGAGCCGAATATAGATTCGCTCTTGGGGAGCGTGCTATACCAGTTGGCATCGCCGATTTTGAGGACACAACCAACAATTGGTTATACAGCCAGCCGAACGCAGACTTATCGCCGATTCCGTTTGCCAATATTAGCATTGTAGATACTACCCCACCGGTCATTACGTGTCCGGCCAATGCGACCGTTGAATGTGGCGATGACACCTCACCAGCCGCTACAGGAACAGCGACCGCAACAGATGATATTGATCCAACACCTACCATTACCTTTGCCGATACCTCGGTAGCGGGTTGTGGTTTAACTGAAGTGATCACAAGAACCTGGACTGCCACCGATGATGCTGGAAATTCAGCTTCCTGTGTACAAACCATTACTGTAGTGGATACTACAGATCCAACAATTACATGTCCTGCCGATGCGACGGTGGAATGTGGAGACGATACTTCCTCTGCCAGTACCGGTGTAGCCACCGGAACCGATGGTTGTGGAACCGTTACCATTACTGAATCCGATACTTCGGTAGCGGGTTGTGGACTGACCGAAGTTATTACAAGAACCTGGACGGCCACAGACGAATGTGGAAATACAAATACCTGCGTTCAAACGATCACGGTAGTGGATACAACAGATCCAGTTGTTACCTGCCCTGCAAATGTGACCGTTGAATGCGGTGATGATACTACCTCTGCCAGTACAGGTGTAGCCACAGGAACCGATGGTTGTGGAACGGTTACGATCACTGAAAGTGATAGTTCTGCTGCAGGTTGTGGAAATACTGAGACCATTACAAGAACATGGACGGCAACAGACGAATGTGGTAATACTGCTACATGTGTTCAAACAATTACAGTGGTTGACACTACTTTACCAACGATCACATGTCCTGCGGACATAACAGTAAACAACGATGCCGGCGTATGTGGTGCCGTGGTAACTTATACCGCTCCTGTTGGTTCGGATACGTGTGGAACTTCAACCACCATTCAAATAGCCGGATTAGGTTCCGGAGCCACGTTCCCTGTTGGATCTACAACAGAGACCTATGAAGTGACAGATGCTTGTGGAAATGTGGAAACCTGTAGCTTTACGGTTACTGTAAATGACACAGAAGATCCGGTAGTAACTTGTCCGGCAGATATAACAGTAAGTAATGATCCCGGCCAATGTGATGCTGTAGTAACCTTTATGGCGACTGCAACCGATAATTGCCCCGGTGTAACCACATCCAGCGTACCGGCCTCCGGTAGTGTATTCCCGGTTGGGACTACAACTGTGACCGTTACCGCGACCGATGCTTCCGGTAATACAGATACCTGCACGTTCGATGTTACCGTTAATGATAACGAAGATCCGGTAGCAATTTGCCCGGCAGATATTACAGTAAGTAACGATCCCGGACAATGTGATGCAGTAGTGACCTTTGCACCCACTGCCACCGACAATTGTCCCGGAGTAACCTTTTCCAGCGTACCGGCCTCGGGAAGTACCTTCCCGGTTGGAACCACAACTGTGACGGTTACTGCGACGGATGCGGCTGGTAATACGGATACTTGTACCTTCGATGTTACCGTTAATGACAACGAAGATCCGGTAGCATCATGCCCGGCAGATATTACGGTAAGTAATGATCCCGGTCAGTGTGATGCTGTGGTGACTTTTGCTCCCTCTGCAACCGACAATTGTCCTGGAGTAACGGTTTCCAGTGTACCTGCCTCCGGAAGTACCTTCCCGGTTGGAACTACAACTGTGACGGTTACAGCAACAGATGCCTCTGGTAATACAGATGTTTGCACCTTCGACGTTACTGTTAATGACGATGAAGATCCGGTAGTGACCTGTCCGGCAGATATTACAGTAAGTAATGATCCCGGCCAATGTGACGCTGTAGTAACCTTTATGGCGACTGCAACCGATAATTGTCCCGGAGTAACAACCTCCAGCGTACCGGCCTCCGGTAGTGTATTCCCGGTTGGGACGACTACAGTTACGGTTACCGCGACGGATGCTTCTGGAAATACAGATACGTGTACATTTGACGTAACCGTGAACGACGACGAAGATCCTGTGATCATTTGTCCTGCAGATATTACAGTGAGTAACGATCCCGGACGATGCGATGCGGTTGTTACCTATGCAACACCCGTTGGAACGGACAACTGTCCCGGGGCAATAACGACACAGATTGCAGGATTAGCTTCAGGCTCGGTCTTCCCTCTTGGAACAACTACCAACACTTTTGAGGTAGTAGATGCCGCTGGAAACAGAGCGACCTGCAGCTTCGATGTAACGGTGAATGACAACGAAGATCCTATCATCGCTTGCCCTGGAGATTTCAACGTCAGTAATGATCCTGGTGTTTGTGGTGCCGTTGTCAATTATGGAATTGGCTTTGGAGATAACTGTCCCGGAGCGGTGCTTACCCAAACAGCGGGACAAGCCAGCGGAACAGTCTTCCCAATTGGAACAACTACCAATACCTTTGTAGTGACCGATGCCAGCGGAAATACGGCTACTTGTAGCTTCGATGTGACGGTGAACGATACGGAACCACCGGTAATTACGTGCCCTGCGGATATTACAGTGAATAACGATCCAGGAGTATGTGAAGCGGTAGTGAGCTACACTGTTACAACTTCGGACAACTGTCCCGGAGAAACCGTTGTTCAAACGGCAGGTCTTGCCAGCGGAAGCGCTTTCCCGGTTGGAACTACAACGAATACGTTCGTAGTCACCGATGCCAGTGGAAACACAGCAACCTGTAGCTTCGATGTAACGGTTATTGATAATGAAGATCCTGTGATCACATGTCCGGCCGATATTACGGTAAGTAATGATCCGGGTGTGTGTGGCGCTGTGGTTAATTATACAATAACTGCGACGGATAATTGTGACACACTTGGTACCAATATGAGTTCTTTAAACCCACTTAAAGATAACACGCTCTTTCAGGAGATACCAACCAATAGTAATGGAGCCGGGCAATTAATGTATGTCGGGCAAAATGGCGTGGGTGCGAACAATCGGGGATTGTTGACCTTTGACATCGCCGGTAGTATACCAGCAGGATCCACAATAACTGCGGTGGATCTAACCATGACAGCGGATCATCCTACTGCAAGCAATGGCCCACATGTTTTTAATCTTAACAGGTTATTGGAAGATTGGGGCGAAGGCGCATCCGACAATGGCACAGTACCCGGTTCTCCTGGTGGTGGCTTTGGAGTTGCGGCGGTCGCACCCGATGCTACCTGGAATGATGCCATGTTGGGCACCCCTTGGGCAGCAGGTTCTGGCGGGAATTTTAACCCTGCCTCTAGTGCAGCTCAGACAGTTGATGTAAACGGACCTTATGTCTGGACCTCGGCTACGCTCGTTTCGGATGTTCAGGATATGTTGGACAACCCTGGAACAAATTTTGGTTGGGCGGTCGTTGGAAACGAAACTGGCGCCGGAACCACCAAACGGTTTGGTACCCGTGAATCAGGTATTCCACCAGTGTTGACTATATCTTACAGTTCAGGAGGAGGCTCATTAACATTGACACAAACAGCGGGTCTGCCAAGTGGAAGCGTATTCCCTGTGGGAACTACAACCAATACCTTTGTAGTTACGGATGCTAGTGGAAACTCTGCTACTTGTAGCTTCGATGTAACCGTAAATGATACAGAAGATCCTGTGATTACATGTCCGGCAGATATTACGGTAAATAATGATCCTGGACTGTGCAGTGCAGTAGTAGATTATGAATCAACTTCATCAAGCATCATATTCTCAGAGTCATTTACTCAAGGCGTACCTTCAGGCGATTGTGGAGCCTGGAATACGTTCCAAGGTCAATTATTGAACGGTCTTTCGTACACAAGTCTTACCATATCCGGGTCCATGGATCCTGTAGGTATAAGCTTGAACGATCCGGCAAAAGTATTGCAATTGGCTGATGCCCTGAGAACCAATAGTACAGTTACAGTCGTAGATGGACCTAATACATGGAGAACCGGTGGCTGTGGTCCCGGAACTGAGATCTCTGTAAATCAGGGGATTTGTGGCTGTGCGTCAAACTACTCCGTGCGTCCTTGTATAGGCAACTTGAACTGGGGTGGCGTAAATGGTCCAACCTGTAATGCGGCTAATCAAACGATGACTGTAGAATTTGTACACAGTGTTGGAGGAGGCGGTCCAATAGTTGGAACGGACAACTGTCCTGGAAGTACTACTGTGCAAACAGCAGGTCTTCCAAGCGGAAGTGCCTTCCCGGTAGGAACCACGACCAATACGTTCGTCGTTACTGATGCCAGTGGAAATACGGCAACCTGCAGCTTTGATGTAACGGTAGTTGATAACGAACCTCCGGTAGCGAATTGTGTCGCACCATTTACCATCCAATTGGATGCCAATGGAATGGCTAGTATTACACCGGCCGATATTGATAACGGCTCAACTGATAACTGCGGAATTGCATCATTGAGTGTAGCGCCGGATATGTTCACTTGTGCCGATGTAGGTCCGAACACTGTGACGCTTACTGTTACAGATGTAAATGGAAATGTATCAACGTGTACTACAACGGTGACCGTGGAAGATAATGTTCCACCGGTAGCTGTTTGTATGGACATTGATGTATTCCTGGATGCCAATGGTATGGCAAGTATCACCCCTGCCGATGTGGATGGTGGTTCTACGGATGCCTGCGGAATTGCAAGTCTGGCCATAGATATTATGGACTTTACTTGTGCCGATATTGGTCCGAACAACGTGACACTAACAGTTACGGATAACAATGGAAATGTGAGTACCTGTGTGGCAGTAGTAACTGTGATAGACGATATTCCACCAACCATATCATGTCCTGCTGATATATTTACCAGCACCGATCCTGATATTTGTGGAGCGATCGTAACCTTCCCTGATGCACTCGCACTCGATAATTGCGCAGTGACAGTAGCTCAAACTGGAGGTCTCTCCAGTGGAGATGTATTCCCAGTGGGAGTGAACACTGTTGTGTTTACCGCGACCGATGAAGGTGGAAATATGACGGTATGTACGTTCACAGTTACCGTTGAGGACTTTACGCCTCCGGTAGCCGTTTGTCAGGATATCACCATTCAGCTTGACGCTAATGGAGATGCCACGATTACCGCTGCCGATGTGGATGGAGGTTCTTTCGACAACTGTGGTGTGATCACAGGAATAAGCATTGATATAGACACCTTCGATTGTTCAGACCTGGGACCAAATCCCGTAGTATTGAGCGTGACAGATGACAACGGAAACGTTGGAACTTGTACCGCGATCGTAACCGTAGAAGATGTGACGGCACCGGATCCACTTTGTTTGGATATTACGGTTCAGCTGGATGCAGCGGGAACAGTAACGATCGTTGCGACCGATGTTGACGGCGGTAGTACAGATGCCTGTGGAATTGATATCTACAGCATCGACATTGACACCTTTACTTGTGCCGATGTAGGAGCTAATCCTGTCGTACTTACGGTAACTGATGCCAGTGGAAACAGTTCTACCTGTACCGCTATTGTAACGGTAGAAGATGTAACCGCACCGGTTGTTACCTGTATGGACATAGAAGTAGGTCTGGATGCAAACGGAATGGCAACTATTGTACCTGCCGATGTGATCGCTTCAGCAACCGATGCATGTGGTGTTGGAACGGCTGCCTTGGATATCTCGGAGTTTGACTGCGATGATATTGGAGATGTGTTGGTCACTGTTTTTATCACAGACATAAATGGTAATGCCTCGACGTGTACAGCAATTGTAACCGTAAAAGATGGTGTGGATCCCGTACTTACTTGTCCGGCAGATCTATTGGTTGAAGTAGACGAAGGTACCTCTTATACCGTACCAGACTTTATAGACGATGGCACTGTAACTGTAACCGATAATTGCACAGATCCTGTGACCCTTACGACACAAGATCCTGCTCCGGGCACTATACTTCCGGAGGGAGTGTACACGGTAACCATGACAGCGGAAGACGATTATGGCAATGGTACAAGCTGTACCTTCGACTTAACCGTTGTAGGCGTACTTGGAGGAGTTACTTTTGATATCTCTACCATAGTGATGTATCCTAACCCGGCGACTACCGAGGTGCGCATAAGCAATCCGCAACAGATCGCTCTTAAGGAAGCCTTGATATTCGACCTTACGGGTAGAATAGTAGGAACCTATGACCTTAGGGGTATGGGAACCGATATTGGCCTGGATATTGCCCGATTGGCGACAGCCACTTACACGGTGATCATCAAAGGAGAAGATGGCCAAATTGTAAAACAATTGGTCAAAGAGTAAATTTTAAATATCTATTATAAAGGAAAAGCCTCCTCTCTTCATCGAGAGGAGGTTTTTGTTTTTCTGGACATAGCATCAATTTGGCTTGACCCGCTGATAAGTTTCTAGTTAATAAAACAGTGTTTTGGTTTATTTTATATACCTTTAAATCGTATAATCCATAAAATCAACCAGTTATGAAAAAAATTGGCCTACTTTTGATTTTCTTTTCTGGATTAGGATTTCTTCAAATGCACGCCCAAGCTTATCTTGATCTAATTCAAAATCCAACTGAGAACACTACCCTACAAGAAATACAGCAGCTTGCTGAATCGTACTTCGCCGACAGGGATAAAGGTCGTGGAAGCGGCTACAAGCATTACAAACGATGGGAGTACAAAATGGAACGAGCCGTCAATACCAATGGCAAACTTCAAAACTTCAGTAAATTAACATGGGATGTCATTAAAGATCTCAATTTCAATAATCCTCCGGTAGGAAGATCAACTGGAAACTGGACGGCCATGGGACCCATCAACTATTCGAATGGTACCAGTGGGTATAACGGAGGCCTCGGCCGGGTTAACATCATTGCCTTCCATCCCACGAATGCCAGTGTCATTTATATAGGTATGCCTGCAGGAGGAGTTTGGAAAACTACAGACGGAGGGACCACCTGGACCCCAATGGCAGATATGTTGGCCAGCATTGGAATATCCGGAATAGCGGTGGATCACACTACACCCAATACCGTTTATATTTTAACCGGTGATGGTGATGGTTCACAGACATTTTCGACTGGAGTATTAAAATCTACTGACGGGGGAGTGACCTGGGCATCAACCGGCCTTAGCTGGGGTGTTTCCAGTATGAATAAGGGATACAAATTGCTCATGCATCCCACCAATAGCAGTATCATGTTTGCCGCAACTACCATGGGTATTTTAAAAACAACCGATGGGTGGGTCACCTGGTCCAATGTACAGGGAGGCAGTTTTCGGGATATTGAATTCAAACCCGGTACCCCCGCTACGATGTATGCCAGTACGGTAAACACGTTTTATCGCTCAACGAATACCGGAACTTCATGGGCTCCAGCCGGTACGGGCTTGCCCACAGGGGAAGATCGTTCCGAATTGGGAGTGAGTCCTGCAAACACTAATATTGTGTATTATCTGTCAGGTCCGGCGGGTACCAACTCGTATAAAGGATTGTATCGATCTACCGATTCGGGATTGACTTTTAGCACTATGTCAACCACACCCAACATTTTGGGATACAGTAACACCGGAATGGACGGTCTTAGCCAATCATGGTATGATCTGGCTATCGCAGTAAATCCGGCAGACGCCAATAACACCATTTCGGGAGCTGTTAATTTATGGCGCTCCACGAATGGTGGTGCTAGCAATACGTGTATTACCAATTGGTTTGAGCCACCCGGAGCCTTTCAGTACGTCCATGCCGATATACATGAACTCGTGTATAACCCTTTGAATAATGTATTATACTGCGGCAGCGATGGAGGGATTTCCAGCAGTACAGATAACGGCCTTACCTGGACCAATCTCTCCAGCGGCCTTCAAATAATGCAATTTTATAGAATCGCTGGAGTGGAAGCCAATCAAAACCTGTTGGTTGGTGGTACCCAGGACAACGGTTCCAATAAATATACAGGATCCACAACGATACAGCACATTTTGGGTGGAGACGGAATGGATTGCATGATCGATTACAACAACAACAATAATTTGTATTACAGTTTCCAGAACGGGGGACTGCAACGATCGACAGATGGAGGAAGTACGAATACCGGAATACAACCAACTGGTACGGGTTCCGGGGGCTCCTGGGTAACCCCCTATGCTATGGATGCAACTAATCCCAGTATTATTTATGGTGGATATACGGATGTATTCAGAAGTACAGATATGGGAAGCAACTGGACCAATTTGGGTATGACTTCAGATGGGAGAGGTGCTCTAGCCGTTGGTGTTGACGATCCTGCAAGACTTTATGCAGCTAATGGTAGTACGCTTCAAACTTCAGCGAATACAGGAGGTTCCTGGACTACCATAAGTGGTGGCCTGCCTTCATTGACCATCACTTTTATCGCTGTTGACCCTGCCGATGCGGATAGGGTTTGGGTGACTTTTGGTGGATATACAGCCGGGCAAAAGGTATATGAATCTGTCAATGCAGGTTCGAGCTGGACCAATATTTCTGGTTCGTTACCCAACATACCGGCTCTGAGCATTGCCTATGAAAATACGGGAGGATCTCCCATGGATGCTATCTATGTTGGGATGGATGTTGGTGTTTATTACACGTCCGATGTTACAGCGTGGACTGTATGCGGCACCGGTTTGCCAAACGTACCCATCTATGATCTTCAGATAAATCATACCAATAATAAGATCCGTGCCGGTACTTTTGGTCGTGGCCTCTGGGAAGCAGCTTTATTCGGTGCGGCCACCTGCGATGTCCTTGGTACTACTGTGAGCACCACCCCGCCATCCTGCCCTAGTTCTAGTGACGCAACACTCACTATTACAGCTACCTGTACTACATGTACCGGCATCACCTATACCATCACGCCCACGGCACCTCCGGGGGCTCCCATTGTTCAGGTAGGTAATGGGGTATTTACTAATTTACCTGCCAATTCGTATAATGTAATGGTCGAAGACACGGCGGATGCTTCGTGTAACAATAACTGGGCAAGTAACCCGGTGGTGATACTCCCCGGAACCGACAGCAATCCTCCGGCCATAGGCTGTCCACCCAATGCTACTGTAGAATGTGGAGGAGACACCTCTCCTACCGGAACCGGAACAGCCACTGCTTCCGATACCTGTGATCCTTCTCCCACTGTTACCTTTAGTGATAGCTCGGCCCCCAATTGCGGGAATACGGAGGTGATCACCAGAACCTGGACGGCCACCGATGCCAGTGGAAATATGGCCAGTTGCGTACAGACCATCACTGTGATAGACACCACACCTCCAGTGGTTACCTGCCCCGCAAATGCAACGGTGGAATGTGGTGGCGACACCTCTCCAACGGGCACAGGATTTGCAACCTCAACAGACGGTTGCGGAACAGTGACGAACACGTTTTCAGACACCTCGGTATCAAATTGCGGCAATACAGAAGTGATCACCAGAACCTGGACCGCGACTGATCCATGTGGTAATGCGGCAATTTGTATGCAAACTATCACGGTTGTTGATACCACGCCGCCCACAGTTTCATGCCCTTCAAATACTACGGTAAATAATGATCCGGGTCTATGTGAAGCTGTGGTTACGTACACCCTTCCAACTGCGACAGATGGTTGCGGCGCCGCTACGGTGAATCAAACTGCGGGATTACCTTCGGGAAGTGCATTTCCTGTTGGGACAACAACGAATACATTTGAGGCGACCGATGCCTGTGGAAACACTTCCAGCTGTAGTTTTAATGTCGTTGTCAATGACGCAGAAGGTCCCGTGATCAATTGTCCGCCGGACCAAACCATTAATCTGCCGGCGGGGGTATTACTCTATGATGTTCCCGACTATTTCGGCACAGGACAGGCGATTGCGATCGATAATTGCACCAGCCCGGTAACTATATTCACCCAAAATCCGGCTCCGGGCACCCAATTGGGCGATGGTGTATATACGGTAACCTTAGCTGCCGAAGATGCCAATGGTAATATTTCCAATTGCAGCTTCCAATTGACTGTGGTTGTCACATTGGGTATTGATGAAGATCAAAATTTGAATTCCCTACAGCTATATCCGAATCCGTCTTCGGGCATGCTGTATATCAATAATCCCATGGAAATTGACCTGGAGGACGTGAAAATATACGATCCCCTGGGGAAACTGGTCAAAACATTCAGCCTGGATGAGAACGGATCGCAAATTTCGCTGGATATCTCCAGCCTGGCCAATGCCGTATATACGGTGGTGATCCAAGGCGAAGACGGTCAATTAGTAAAACAACTGATCAAGGAATAATAATTTAAAATCACTTCAATAAGAAAACCTCCTCTCGTCATTGAGAGGAGGTTTTTATATATAAAAAAACCATGGATTCATACCTGTATTCATAGAGCAAAATGGCCCAATATCAAGATGCCTGATTAGATTAAATAAAACATTCAAAACCCTTGGGGTGAGATATTTGTATAGATCAAAACACTAGTTGGTTTAAAGCGGTGGGATTTTGTAAGACTATTCTGAAACATTTAGCTTTTTATATCAAAACTACGTAGTTATACGTATGTTTATGTGTATACTTTTAATATAACTTAAGTACTGAGAAAGATATGTTATTTAATATTTCATCGTGATGTCTTTTGGCAGCGCTTTGCACTTTTTCAAAATAAAGTTTTAGACAATTTTATGAACCTCACCCATCCCCTCTGTTTGACCTTTTTTTTCAAGGTCATATTATTACTTTTCAATCACCACTATTTTATAGGTTGGGGCGAAATCAATTCATACTCAAGAACTCTGAGAAAGCTCATTGCCAGGAAAGATCCCGACTATCTGTATTGGATCACTATCTAGAATAAAAACAACAATTTAAGTTGTCCCGGAATAACTGTATTTAGTAATGCTATCTGGATCTTCCGCATGTATTGCTGCTTAAACACGAGTTGTAACCTTTAAAAACTCCGTTATGAAAAAAATTACACGATTTTTCTTTTTTTGTACAGCCATATGCTTTATGTGGCAAACCCATGCACAAACTCAGATTGGCCAGGAC
Organism: uncultured Flavobacteriaceae bacterium; assembly: GCA_963807685.1. Classification (GTDB taxonomy): domain Bacteria; phylum Bacteroidota; class Bacteroidia; order Flavobacteriales; family Flavobacteriaceae; genus Aureisphaera. The sequence continues at coordinate 243,554 of CAWECU010000012.1, forward strand.
ATAGATGGAGAAGCAGTTGGTGATCAATCGGGTTATTCTGTAAGTATGAGTACCGATGGAAGTATCGTTGCCATCGGAGCTATTGGAAATGGAAGTGGTACCGGTCATGTAAGGGTGTACGAACATATAGCCGGTACCTGGACCCAGGTTGGGGCAGACATAAATGGGGAAGCAGCAGGTGATCAATCGGGCTATTCTGTAAGTATGAGTGACGATGGAAGTACCGTCGCCATAGGGGCTCCTTACAACGATGGTAGTAATGGACTTGATTCCGGTCATGTAAGGGTGTACAAAAATATAGCCGGTAACTGGACCCAGATTGGGCTGGATATCGATGGGGAAGTGGCAAATGATACATCGGGCTGGTCTGTAAGTATGAGTGCCGATGGAAGCATCGTTGCCATTGGAGCTATTGGAAATGGAAGTTTTTCCGGTCATGTAAGGGTGTACGAAAATATGTCCGGTAACTGGACCCAGATAGGGCTGGATATAAATGCGGAAGCAGCATTCGATGCGTCTGGCTGGTCTGTAAGTTTGAGTGGCAATGGAAGTACGGTTGCCATCGGAGCTATTTTAAATGGAGGCGCTACAGGTCATGTAAGGGTGTACGAAAATATGGCCGGCACCTGGACACAGATAGGGCTGGATATCGATGGGGAAGCAGCAGGTGATCAATCGGGTAATTCTGTAAGTATGAGCGCCGATGGAAGTATCGTCGCCATCGGAGCTTATGGAAATGGAGGTGGTACCGGTCATGTAAGGGTGTACGAAAATATAGCCGGCACCTGGACCCAAATAGGGCTGGATATAGATGGAGAAGCAGCAGGTGATCAATCCGGCTATTCCGTAAGCATCAGCGCCGATGGAAGTATCGTTGCCATTGGAGCTTATGGAAATGGAGGTGGTACCGGTCATGTAAGGGTGTATCAAAATATAGCCGGCACCTGGACCCAGCTTGGGGCAGACATAGACGGGGAAGCTCCCGGTGATCAATCGGGCTGGTCGGTAAGTACGAGTTCCGATGGAAATACCTTTGCCATCGGTGCTGTTGGCAATGGAAGTAGTACCGGTCATGTAAGGGTGTATGAATTATCACCACCTTGTATGGATCCAACAACGCCCACAGTTTCTGAATCTCCAACCAGCGGATGTCCGGGAAGCCTGGTTACACTAAGCATTGTTTCAGGAAACCTTAACGATGCAACTCACTGGCAATGGTACAGTGGATCCTGCGGGGGAACGCCAGTGGGCTCAGGATCGTCCATAAATGTATATCCAGTCGCTAACACCACATATTTTGCAAGAGGTGAAGGAGGTTGTGTGACATCGGGAACCTGTGGTTCTGTGGCTGTCACTGCTAGCGATGTGGTAGATCCCACAGCGCTCTGTCAGGATATTACTGTGGACCTGGATGCCTCCGGAAATGCAACCATCACAGCCTATGATGTGGACAATGGAAGTTCGGACCCTTGTGGAATCGCTTCAATGGAATTATCGCAGTACGATTTCGACTGTGGTGATGAGGGTGAAAATACGGTGACTTTAACCGTTACAGATACCAATGGCAATACCGCAAGTTGTTCTGCTGCCGTGACAATTAATGCGATTATCCCTGAAGTAGTAATCACCCAAAGTGAATTACCCGATTTCTGCCAGGGAGCATTTGTATTGCTAACGGCAACTAGTAATGAGGAAGTCACTTATGATTGGAACAGTGGTGAAACCAGCGATGTCATTGAAGTTTCGGCCGATGGAACCTATGGTGTGACGGTAACATCGGTCACAGGATGTATCGCATATGAGGAATATGTAATCATAAGCTTTGACGCAGAAGCTACGCTTTCGTCTTATACCCTGCTCGCGACCGACGATATTAAATTGGAAAAGGATACCAACGTCCTTTCGGGCGGTGTAGGTGTCTTAGGCAGTGATGGGAAGGTGAAATTAAAGTATGATAGTCATGTTGCAGGATTTGTAAGGGCTTCGGAAATAGATATCGATTATAGCAGCTCGGCCGGATCTTCAACGCTTTCGCCTGCCAATGTGATACTACCACAATTTATCTATAATACGTTGTCCAACAATAATAGTCCGGATATAACAGTCCCTGAGAATCAGGCGATGACCTTGTACGGCGATGTGTATGGAAAAATTGATATTAAGGAAGGCGCTACCGTAACTTTCGCGCAGTCCAACGTATATATAAATGAACTTAAAACCAAGGAAAACACAACTATAGAATTTTCGGGTTGTTCCTATTTATACATCAATAAGGAGTTGAAATTCGATGACCATACTACATTGAATGCGCTTGGGAATAAGGTGGTGATCTATGTGGACGATGATATAGAAGTCAAAAAAGGAGGATCAATTACTGCTTCTATGTACGCGAATGATGAGCATATCAAGGTGGATGGGGAAATCTCAGACCCAACCTATATGAAAGGAACGTTTATCGGCAAAAAAATAACAGGACATGACAATGTGAATTGGGAATGGGATACGAACTGTGTTCCTTGTACAAATACGCTGCAAAGCGGTTCCGGTATTGTGCTCGATATTGCGGATAATGAAAATCAATACAAGACCATTAGCCTGTACCCAAATCCTGCCAGGACTTATGTGATCCTTGTCAACCCGCATCGTTTGATTTTGAACACTGCCGATATTTTTGACCTGAACGGTCGTCTTATTCAAACTGTCGACTTAAGATCGATGGCGAATGAGCGCATCATAGATGTTTCATTACTGGAAGGTGCCATGTACTTTGTAATCATAAAAGGTGAAAATAACCAGGTAGTGAAACAATTGGTCAAGGAGTAATTAGATGCTAGATTATAGATGATAGAAAGCCCTTCTCTTTGATGAGAAGGGTTTTTGTTTTGTATTGCTTTAATCCCCGTCTAAATGCCTTATTTTTGAACAAAACAAAACTCATGTTCCTTCCTTGGCATCAATACCTACTAGGCATCCTATTTGCAATCGCCGGAGTAATGCATTTCACCAAGCCTAAAATCTATGAGCGCATAATGCCTCCGTACATACCGGAACCCAAAACCATGGTATTACTTAGCGGTATAGCCGAAATGGTCCTGGGGTTCATGCTTTTGAACGTCGAAACTCAATGGATTGCGGCGTGGGGAATTATCGTACTGCTAGTTTCGTTTTTTAGCGTACATATCTATATGTTACAAAATGAGAAGGCATCATTGAAAATGCCCCGATGGGCACTCTGGCTTAGACTTCCCCTTCAGTTCGGATTAATCTATTGGGCTTATCAATATGTCTAATTTCAGTTTATTTTCTTCAGATGAAGAAAGCGAGCCTATCACAGTTCCGCTCAAGAATGCCCATGTGATCTATTATCCCCAATTGTTTGAAGCGAACTATGCTTCCGAAGCATTTCAGAAATTATTAAAAGAAACTCCCTGGCAACAAGACGATATCAAAATCTTCGGAAAAGTACACCTGCAACCCAGGCTAACGGCATTGTACGGTGAAAATGGTAAAAGCTACAGTTATAGCGGCATCACCATGCTTCCGAAGCCATTCACACCGATTTTAAATGAAATTAAAGCGAAAGTGGAAGCGGTAACCAAGGTTTCATTCACCAGTGTTTTGCTTAATTTATACCGAGACGGCACCGACAGCAACGGCTGGCACAGCGACAACGAAAAGGAACTGGGGATAAACCCGTTGATAGCTTCGGTGAGTTTTGGAGCGCGGAGACCATTTCATTTCAAGCATAGAAAAGACAAAAGTTTGAAATACCGTATTTTTCTGGATCCGGGAAGTCTTTTGGTGATGCGAGGAGAAACTCAGCACCATTGGTTACATCAATTGCCCAAATCGAAAAAGATCACCGAACCGCGGATCAATCTCACCTTTCGGATTATAAAATGAGCTTCCCGTGATTTTTTCTAAACTGCGTAAAATATACAATGCCTAGTAATCCAATTACAATTCCATGATAGATTAAATGCGGGTATAGCGCTTGGGCGATAATGAAAACGATCATCGTCACGGAAATAAAGACTCCTAAAAGTATCGAAAGTTGGTTTTTTACTTTTAAAATAATGAGTAGCCCTACGAAAAATTCCAAATGAAGAAATAAAACCGAGCCCACCATGAGCAATGTCTCATTGGGTAACAAATCGTAAAAATTATGCTGGACAAAGTCAACGTATTTGTTCAAATAAATTATTCGCCAAAGGCCGTGTAATGCAATTATAATACCGGTAACAACTCTTAAAATCATGATTTTTTTATTAAAGTTGAATCCTATTGAAAGACTTTAATAAAAATGAGGGAAGCCATTCAATAGCAGAGGATTAGAATACAAAGTCTATTCCGAAATACCCAATATGGGTGAAGTACACAACGTTTTTCGTTATGGGGCATTGCATTTCAGTCAAAAAACATCTGTGAATTGAAAAACTTGAGGAATAGCAGGGATTATCCGAACAAATCATTGAGGAGAACAGCCAGTCGAATACCTCCTTTTTGCATTTGAAACCGGGCCACATTAAGGTATTTATACATGTATTGATAGCCCAGGTTTTCACCCGTCCTGGTATCGGCATAGATTTTTGTGCAGAGCTCGCGGCTTTCATTCATCCAGTCTAGCACATCGCCTTGTTCAATAATTTGCAATTGTGCTTTGGAAAGTTGGGTTGTATTCGCGGCCAATTCGCTATAAGACATATTGTAGCTTTCGATCATTTTGGTATCCCACACCGTATGAAGATTGGTGCCTTCGTCAAACCAAAGCACCTGGAACTGGTTCCCACCACGATCTGCTGCTTTTCCAACGTGAAGGGGTTGGTGAAGATCACCAATGAAATGTACTAGCATTCTAAGATGAAATGCCCTTTCTTCTCGGTTAGCGTTTTCATTTTTTAATACTGAAATACAGGCACGAATACCCTCTATAAGATCTCCCTTTTCACTTTTGGGGTGGGTTTCATAAGTTTTATCGAACGGAAAATTCACATAGTGCCAGGGTCCGAAGGATCGATATAAGTCATCACTTTTAATCTCGTCACCATAGGTTGAAACCATGGCAAGAGATTCGCCGTCCAGGAGTTTGTCAATAGCCCGCTTCGCCTTTTTGCTTAGGAGTTTTTCGGCAATTTCCCCGGTGGTTCTATGGCCCGTCCTACCCCAGTCTTCCGTGGCAAAACTTGAAAAATTCAAACAAAGAATGCAAAGCGCAAAGACAAAACTGTGTTTCATAATACCGTGTATTTACACAAATATAGGTATCCCCGTGTTAACTTAATTCAATATTTTTTTCGTTTTTCTGAAACAAATAGTAACATTACCTTATATCGCAACGTTTGTTTGATATATCATTACATTTACAACTTCAAAAAGCTCCACGATGAAACGACTTCTTTGCATTTTATGGTTCGCAGTTACCAGCATTGCTTTTTCACAAAAGGCCAATATCATCTCAAACGATATAAGTGTTTCGCCTTTCGTAGACGGTACCATTTTGGTTCCCGAAGGCGTTGAAAAACCTATCATAGCAATTATCATTGGCGGATCGGGGCCTACTGACCGAAATGGCAATCAACAAATGGTGAATAACAACTCCCTCAAATTCCTGGCCCAGGGACTCTCTGAAAAAGGCATTGCCACGTTTCGGTATGACAAGCGGATTCTAAAGCAAATGAAGGCCCGAACTCTGAATGAAGAAAGTATCTCATTTGACGATTTTATCGAAGATGCTGTGGCAATAGTAGCCTATTTCAAAAGATCAAATTCCTTTTCAAAGATCTACGTACTTGGCCATAGCCAGGGCTCCCTGGTCGGTATGTTGGCAGCACAAACAGGAGTCGATGGATTTGTCTCTCTGGCGGGAGCGGGTCAGGAAATCGACGATGTGATCGTGGATCAACTTGCAAAACAGGCCCCAGGGCTTAAAGATAATGCCCGGCAGGCCTTTGACGATATGCGGGCCAACGGAATCGCGGTTAATTATAGTCCGGGATTGGCTTCTATTTTTCGCAAACAAATTCAACCCTTTATGCTTACCTGGATGCGATATGATCCAAAATTGGAAATAGCTAAACTGGACATGCCGGTACTTCTTGTCAACGGCGAAAAAGATCTTCAGGTTCAGGTTTCGGAAGCCGAGATATTAAAGTCCGCCAAACCCGATGCTGAATATCTGATCATCCCTCAAATGAATCATATTTTGAAAAAGATCGAAGGAGATGACATTGAAAACAGCAAGTCTTACAACGAACCAAATCGCCCGGTGATGCCAGAGGTAATCGAATTGATAAGTGCCTTTATCTTAAAGTAAGCATTTTAGGAATAAAACCGTATTTTGCATTCAAAATTTTCTTGTATGCTAGATACTGCTACCGAAGTAATAAAAGACACCACCCCCCTATTTACTAACGATACCATCGTTTTTGGACTCCTCATGATCGCCCTTGGGCTTATCTTTTATACGTCGAGCAAAAAACAAGGATTTTGGTCCAAATTCTATAAAATTGTACCGGCGCTGTTTGTCGCTTATTTTATTCCCGCCATCTTTACTTCCCTGGGACTCATTGCCCCTGATTGGATTACCATATCCAAAACTGGAGAAGCCGTCGAAGGGAGCACCAACTTATACTATATGTCGAGTCGATACCTCTTACCGGCAGCTTTAGTATTGATGACATTAAGCATTGACCTCAAGGCGGTTATTAATTTAGGGCCCAAAGCCCTTATCATGTTCTTTGCAGGAACCTTCGGTATTATTATAGGAGGTCCTATCGCCGTTTTGATCATGGGTTCTATCGATCCTGAAATAGTTGGCGGCGTAGGCCCGGATGCTGTTTGGAAAGGGCTGTCTACGCTGGCAGGAAGCTGGATTGGTGGTGGCGCCAATCAAACTGCAATGCTGGAAATATATGGTTACAATCAACAGTCGTATGGACAAATGGTCTTCGTTGACATATTTATCGCCAATGTGTGGATGGCTATGATTCTCTTCGGAATTGGTAAATCCATACGAATTGATAAATGGTTGAAATCGGATACATCGGCCATCGAAAGACTAAAGGAAAAGGTCTCCACATTTAGTGCGAGTGTTGAGAGAAAGGCAACTACGACCGATTTGATGGTGTTAGGAGCGGTCGCATTTGGAACTGTTAGTTTTGCGCACTTTGGTGCGGGACACCTTAGTGCGTTCTTCAACGAATTCGTGAGTAGCCTTGATCCGGGCATTCAGCGGAATTCACTAACTTTTTTAAATTCCAGTTTCTTTTGGATGATCTCTATTGCCACCCTTATTGGTGTGCTTTTGTCATTTACCAAAATACGGCAGTATGAGGGAGCCGGCGCCAGTAAGATTGGTACCCTCTTTATTTATATTCTGGTGGTGAGCATAGGGATGAAAATGGATCTTACGCGCATCTTTGAAAATCCCGGATTGCTTGCTGTAGGGGCCATTTGGATGCTTATTCATGCGGGCTTGCTCATTCTGGTTGCTAAGTTGATTCGAGCACCTTATTTCTTCCTGGCGGTAGGTAGCCAGGCGAATGTGGGTGGTGCAGCCTCAGCACCTGTGGTTGCAGCGGCATTCCATCCTTCATTAGCGACCGTGGGGGTACTACTGGCCGTGGTAGGATACGCCGTGGGTACTTTAGGCGCAGTGCTTTGTACCGTTTTAATGCAACTGGCTGCCACTGCTTAAATTCAAAAAATGGTTCTTGAATATTGGGTTTTAATTTCGCATATTTGTCCTCACAAATTACACTTCCATGAAGCATCTCTTCTACTTATTAAGCCTTATTTGTTTCTTCTTGAGTTGCAGTGAGCCCGTCAAAAATGAAATGCGTCTTACAGGCGAAGTTTCAGGCTTGAAAAAAGGAACCCTTTGGCTTCAGAAATTGGAGGATTCCACCTTTATTTCGGTGGATTCGATGGTGGTGGACGGTAGCCCCATATTTTCTTTTTCCGAAGAAATAACAGCTCCGGAAGTGTACTATCTCACCATGACATTTCGAGACAGTTCGAACATTGTTAAACGCCTTCCCTTTTTCGCTGAAGCCGGAGACCTGAGTATCTACGCAAACTTGGAGAATTTTGGAAGGGACGCCGTGATCAAAGGATCGGTAAATCAAGAAAAGATGGATCAGCATGCCGCCTTAATGAAACGGTTCAAAGGTCAGAATCTGGAGTTGATCGAGAGCGGACTCAATGCCATGAAAGACGGAAACGATTCGCTGTCCACTGCGATCCGAAATAAACAGGACCGCTTGCTAAAAAGTACCTATCTGGCTTCGGTAAACTTCGCTATGAATCATTCCAACTATGAGGTGGCTCCTTATATTATTTTAACCGAAGTGTACGATCTCAACACCAAATATCTGGATACTGTTTACACCTCGCTTACCCCAAAAATAAAAGACTCCAAATACGGTAAAGCATTGGAGTCTTTCATTCAAGATCGTAAAAATTAGTTCTTATAAGGCGTTAATTTTATCAATCAACTTACGGCCTTTATCCTCTAGTTCAGCATTGATGGCCTTAAAGTGTTTCTGTTTATTTTCAACATCCTTGGCGTTTACTTTTTCAATCAATTCATCAAAGGTTTCGATAGCCTCATCAATAATTTTTTCTGATTTTTTAGCGTCTTTGTCGGGGTTGGTGAGTTCCCATACATAGGCTGCCTCAATAATATCTCCAAGTACGTAATTAATATCTTTCTTTAGGTCGCGTATATTTGCCATGGTATAGATTTTTTGCAAAAATAAGACTTTTTATATGGCTGAAGGCACATAAACCTCTAAAAGTGTGGCGCCTTTGGTTTCAATATTCAGCCGTTTGGCACTGGCAGGAATGAGCAGGGATTCACCCGTTTTTAATGCTTCGGAAGCGCCCTCACAGTTAATCACCACCTCGCCTTCAACACACAAATAAACTACAAATGAATCTATGCCAGCCAACTCTCTTTCAAGGTCGCGGGTTAATTGTAAGCCATGGGTCACAAAATAAGCTGATCTGCAAATTTCGAAGGCTTCGTTGTCTTTTTTGGTAAACTGAAGTTTTGCGTTCGATGGGTCAAAATCGATCACATCCAGTGCCAATTGGGTATGGAGTTCCCGCATTTTACCGTCCATCCCTGGGCGGTTCCAATCGTAAATGCGATAGGTAACGTCGGACGTTTGTTGAATTTCGGCCAAAAGCACCCCTGCCCCAATGGCATGGACCGTTCCCGGAGCGATAAAGAACGCCTCGCCTTTGGAGACCTTTTCAGAATGCAGTACTGTGGTTATTTTTTCTTCGGAAAGACAGGCCTCATACCCCTTTTTGTCCATCTCTCGGTTGAAACCGAGTATCAAACGGGCATCTTCTTCAGCATTCAGAATATACCACATTTCAGTCTTTCCAAAACTGTCATGTCGCTCTCTTGCTACGGCATCATTGGGATGCAGTTGCACCGAAAGGTCCTCACGGGCATCGATGAACTTGAACAGCAATGGAAAGGTGGTGCCAAAGCGATTCGCGACATCACGGCCCAATAATTCTTCCGAATATAATTCCAGCAATTCGGTAAGAGGTCTCCCTGCGAATATTCCATTAGCAACTACAGAAACATGGCCCTTTACACCGGAAATCTCCCAGCTTTCACCAATAGATCCCTTCCCTTTCTTGCCAAGATGCAAGGCCAATTTGTTTCCACCCCACACCTTTTCCAAGAGTTGTGGCTGGAATTTTAACGGATATAGCGAAGGTAATTTCATTTTATTTTTTCTGAAGGTGCTGTAGCGCCTTTTGAATATGAGCATCTGCACCCAGGGCCGAAAATTTGAAGGTTAAAATTCCGGAGTTGTCAAATACAAAAGTCTCTCTTCCCGGTAGTAGTCCCATCAATTTCTTTTTTACACCAAATAACTTTCGAACCTTATTTTCAGGATCGGACAAAAGGGTAAATGGCAGTTTGAAGCGATCCACAAACTTTTGGTGGGATGCCTCGCTGTCTCCACTAATTCCAATCACCTTGGCCCCAATATCGCTGAAATCTTCAAAATGATCTCTAAACTCGCAAACTTCACGGGTACAACCCGGGGTGAAATTTTTCGGATAAAAAAATATAACCAGAGCAGAACTCCCTATCACTTCATTACTTATGAAGTTAACACCATTTTGGTCTTTGAGACTAAAATTTGGCAAAGCATCTCCCAGGGCTAACTCCTTCATTGTCCGTTATAGATCACAAAATTACGCGGTGTTTCATACAATTTCACCGAAATATCATAAGCAGGGTCGAGTCGTTCTCGCAAACGATCCCAAATCACCATGGCAATGTTTTCCACAGTGGGGTTCAATTCCTTAAAGATTTCCACTTCCACATTCAAATTCTTATGGTCGAAAGGATCTTCCACTTCCTCTTTGATGATGGCCTTGAGTTGTGCGAGATCAATTACAAAGCCGGTTTCAGGATCGATGCTTCCGGTAACGCCCACTTCAAGTTCATAATTATGGCCGTGAAAATTTGGATTGCTGCACTTACCGAATACTTCAAGATTTCGGGTATCACTCCAGTCTTTTCGATACAAGCGATGTGCGGCATTAAAATGTGCTTTTCTGTAAACCGTTATACTCATAGACTTAAATGTTGATAAAATTTATCGAATATTATTTTAAACCAAGCCGTGTATTGATCAGGGCGCGCGGCGATATCCTCCTTCACTTCTTCCAGAGACATCCATTTCCAGGATGCTACTTCGGTTTCGTTGATTTTGGGGGTACCATTAAAATTTCCAACCATGACATGATCCAGTTCATGTTCGGTCAATCCATTATCGAAAGGAGCTTTGTAAATAAATGAGATGGTCTCTTTTAAGGGAGTCGTAAAGCCCATTTCCTCCTCCAGCCTTCGTTTTCCCGCTTCCAATGAACTTTCACCGTCCCGTTGATGGCTACAGCAGGTATTGGTCCACAGACCCGGGGAATGGTATTTATTCCACGCACGTTGCTGTAAGAGTAATTGGTTCGCGTCATTAAAAACAAAAACCGAAAATGCCCGGTGCAGGATTCCTTTTTCATGTGCCTCCAGTTTAGGCATCAACCCAATCTTTTCATCATTTTCATTGACAAGAATTACCTGTTCTTCCATAGATGATTGCAATTTTTTTCAAAAGTACAAAATGTGATGTTAACAAAAACAAAAAGCGTTCAACATGTGGTTGAACGCTTTTTGTAAACATATATAGAGAATTTAGTCCTGAATTAGGAACATGGATCTACGGTTGAGCTGGTGTTCCACTTCGGTACATTCTACATCGTTTTCACATCGATTTTGAAGCTCCGACTCACCATGTCCAATGGAACTCATTCGACTATAATCAATACCTCGTTCCTCCAGCCAGTCCAGTGTGGATTTGGCCCGTTTCCCGGATAATTTCTGATTGTATGTATCATTTCCACGTGAATCTGTATGGGATTCAATACTAATCACCAGTTGAGGATACTGGCGCATCGCCGCTAAAATTTTAGCCAATTCGATTTCAGCATCCTGTCGAATTTCGGCTCGGTCATAATCAAAATAAATTGGTTGCAGGCTCAAACGACAACCCAAATCATTTGGAGGACAAGGATCTTTGAGTTTGAGTTCCAGAGAGGTCTCTATCACACCACCTTCCTTTGGGGTGTAGACCGGTTTTTCCTGAGAATAATAACCTTCTTTAGATCCATTTAGAAAATAATGGGTGTCACATTCTACGGTAAAGGTATAGCGTCCGTCCTCGCTGACCGAAATATTTTCAATTGTATTTTTATCTGAATCTAAAAGTGAAACCGTCGTTCCCGAGAGAAACTCTTGGGTATCGGTATCTATCACTAATCCCACAATGGTCATCACACATTCTTCCGTAAAACGATAAATTTCATCATCGATGCTCCCGCGTCCCCCTGCTACATTGGAAGTGAAAAAGCCCATTTTTTGACTCTCTTTAATGATAAAACCGAAATCATCCTGTCTCGAATTTACGGGGGGGCCAAAATTTGAAATGGAATCTATCTTTCCTTCCTCATCCAAAGTGGCAATATACACATCCAATCCTCCCGTACCCCCTCGCCTGTTGGACGAAAAATAAAGGTTGTTGTTTTCACTTATAAAAGGAAATGTTTCCTTACCACGGGTATTGATCTTATCTCCCAGATTGACCGGAGTTCCGTAGCTATTATTTCCAAGGATATCCACGTACCAGAGATCTGCTTGTCCCAAAGTTCCCGGCATATCTGAAGCAAAATAAAGTCGCTTTTCATCTTTGCTCAAAGTGGCATGTGAGACCGAATACTCATTGTCGTTGAAAGGAAGCTCAACCCCATCGCTCCATTCCCCGTTGGATCCCAGAGTGGCCTTGTATAATTTCAGTTTGATTGTCCGCCTCCTGTCACTGGCCGTTTTACCGCCGGTAAAATTATTTCTGGTAAAATAGGCAGTTTTGCCGTCTTTGGTAAACGCGGGTGTCGATTCGTGATAGGGAGTATTAATTTGACCTTTCAATTCCTGAGCATTGGAAAGGTTTCCTTCGGAATCCATATCGGCCACAAAAAGATCGAGATAAGGTAAATTATTCCAATTGTGTGTTTTAAAATTTCGCGTGTCCCGGTTGGAAGCCGAAAACACCAATTTATCCATATAATAGGCAGGGCCGAAATCGGAATACTTCGTATTGGTATTTACCGGTTCCACGACAAACTTTGAAGGGGCGATCCCCAATTTTTTAAGGTATTCCGGATCACTTTCGAAAGAAGGCCCTTTGGGTATTTGACCTCCCAAGTCGATGAATTTCGACATTAATATTTCAGATTCTGCCAGTTTATCGGCACTTTTGGCAGATTGAGCCGCACGGTAATAATATTCAATATTAACGTCATCCGGATACGTATTCAAAAGTTTATCGTACCAGGTGTACGCCGCAATATAATCTCCGTTATAGTAATAGGTATCTCCTAATTTTTTATAAATCTCCGCCGAATGATAACCATCTTTGATCACCATTAAGTATATTTCCTGGGCATCGATGAAATCAAATTTATCAAACTCTCTGTTTGCAATTTCTACCTTCTTTCCGCTTTGGGCAAAAACAGAATTGGACCCGGTTAGGGCGATTAGTAAAACTGCAAGTATTTTAAACTTATACATTATAATTTTGCTTTTTTTTTGGGGATATGATTTAAAAAAATAAAATGAGGAGTATCCCATTAATTTTTTGCGGTTAAACAGTAATTTTTAACCTCAATCACTTCGATAAAGATACCTTAGAATTGTAAGAAAACTGGAAAGCAAAATAAAGTATTCGTTAAATTGTAACCTAAAATCGCTGAACTACATCATTTTCCATGAATTATAGCGTTTTTTTGTAGGAAAAATACATACGTGTATACACGTAGTAGTTGTATTTATCGGCATTTAGCACATATTTTAAGCTGAATAAAAATCGTACAAGGAATTAAAATCGTGTAGGAATTTTAAAATGAGAGATTTGAATAAGAGCTTACGGCAACTTTTTCCGAAGAAAACACGCGATAAAAAAATGCCTTATGATCTCTCACAAGGCACTTTTCGAAATAAAATTGGTTAGTTAATTTAATTATTTAATCCATATTCTGAATTAGGAACATGGATCTTCGGTTGAGTTGATGTTCCACTTCGGTACATTTTACACCATTGGAACATTGGTTCTGTAATTGGTATTCCCCGTATCCTTTGGCCGATAGTCTATTCGGATTAATACCTTTCGCCACCAACCAATTCAGTGTCGATTGGGCACGTTTCTCACTTAAGGCCTCATTATAGGCATCGTTTCCTCTTGAATCGGTATGGGATTCGATATGGATGATCATTTGTGGGTTATCCCGCATAGCGGCGTAAACCTGGGCCAGTTCGTTGGTTGCATCCGGACTTCGGATATTCCATTTATCAAAGTCAAAATAGATGGGGTTCAAATTCAAGATACAACCCAGGTCATTAGGAGGACAACAACGCATCCCTATGGGTACATTGATAATTCCGGTTTTGTCGGGTGTTTGAACCACTTCTTCATTGGAATCGCAAAAATCGCCCTTGGCTCTTACTGAGTATTGAGCACTGCATGCCGCCTTCTGACTGAATTCATAAGTGCCATCGGCTCCTGAAATAACAGTCTCCAACAGCTTGTTTTGCGCGTCCAACAATTCCACGGTTGCCCCCTCTATAGGTTGTCCGTAGGAATTTGATTTCTCATTGATGTTGGTAACGATACCGGTAATTGTAATTTCGCATATCAGCACCTGAACCCGGTATATTTGGTCACCAATACTTCCTTTTCTGGGGTTATCCCTATTGGAGGTGAGATAACCAATACTTTTTTCTTCATTGATGATAAAACCGAAATCATCCTGATTACTGTTAGCAGGTTCACCCAAATTCTTGATTTTTCCCGATTTTCCAATGCTATCGATGGGAATTACAAATATATCCAGGCCACCAAGGCCGGAACGACCATCACTGGAAAAATAAAGGTTATTTTTGTCACTTATAAAAGGAAAAGATTCCCGCTCTTCTGTATTGAACCAAATTCCTAAATTCTTAGGAGTTCCATAGGAGTCACCCCCCTTAATATCTACATACCAAATATCGCTCTGACCGAAGCCTCCCGTCCTATCTGAAGAAAAGTAAAGTTTCTTTTCATCCAGGCTTAAAGCCGGATGGGCAACAGAAATAGTATCATTATTAAAGGGTAGCTCTTTGATATTCCCCCAGGCACTATCCGCAATTTTAGTGGCTTTGTATAATTTCAATCGCACTGTTTTGTTCTCATCCCTACCTTTCTTTCCGTCTATAAAATTATTTCTGGTAAAATAAACCGTGTTGCCATCTTTGGTAAATGCGGTTGAGGATTCATGAAGCGGTGTGTTGATCGTGCCTTTTAATGGAGTTGGATTACTGAGCCTTCCCTCGGCATCCATATCGGCAACGAACAAATCGAGAAACGGTTGTTTGTTCCACTCATGTATTTTCTTCCATTCGGCGTTTGTGGTTGAGGAAGCAAAAACCAATTTATTCAGATAATAAGAAGGTCCAAAGTCGGAACCTTCCGTATTGACACCTACCATTTCTAGCTCATATCCCCCCGCGTCGAAGGCGATAGTTTTTAAATATTGAGGATCTTCATCGTAAATCTTTGCAATTCTGGTATCTCCTTTCAATGCTGAGAAAACATCCATCCATTTATCTGCCTCCTTATAGTTATTCAAACTCTTGAACGATTGCGCTGCGCGGTAATAGTACACCGGATCGGTTTGGCTTGGGTATTCTTCAATACTCTTGATATACCAGTTTGCAGCATCGGCATACTCGGCGTTGAAATAAAAGGTGTTTCCCAATTTCTGATAGATATCGGGTGAAGTAATACTGTCTTCTTCAACGACCTTCAAAAATATTTCTCTGGCGTCGATATAGGCATATTTATCGTATTTTTTATTGGCTTTTACGACTTTGCCATTTTCCTGGGCTTGGGTGGTGCCGGCAAAACAAATGGCCAACAGTAACATTAGTATTCTCTTAACGGAAGTGTCAATTTTCATAGGGAAGGTTTTAGAAGAATCTAGGTGTTAATACAATTTCGTCGGTATTCTCTTCTGAGAAAGAATATTGGACGAGCTCACCGTCATGAGCATTATTATTGTTGGAGTTATCATAATATACCCCGGGCTTGATCATCGAAATATTAGAATTATAAGTGTAATTGCCATTGGGAATGAGTACATAAACCAATGTCAAAGAGAAAACAGAGATAAAAAGATACAATATGTTGATGATTCTCTTCCTCAGAATGAAGTGAGTATAAGTTTGCATACGCTCTAAAATTTTATTATTTATCCGGAAAGAAAATTTGCCCCAACTGCAAGTATTTTCTAGTCTAATAAAGATACGTAGGGAAAAACTTAAAATATTGAATCAATTCAACTATTAGCTCAACGGTTCTTATTATAAGATGAACGGTATAAAATATGGGTCTGCCCAAATGAAATTGTAGGATACTTTTATACGTGTTAATACGTATGCACTTTATTTATAAAGTGTTATCCATAATTATTTTGTGGGAATAAAAAATCACCAATGGGTGTTAAAGCCTCTAAATGAGGTGATTGGAAAGGCGTAAAAGCCGTTTAACAAACGTTACGACAAAAACATAAGATCCATTTCTCATTTTTCTGGTAGTGCGAAAAAATAGAGAGTCTCAACTTTTTTGACTCCAAAGAATGGCTTTTTCAGCATAATTTATACTAAAGAAAAACCAATCATAAAAAAAGGTGCCTGCTTATCGCTAAACGGGCACCTTTCAAGTATAATTTGTTAGTTAGTTGGATAGTTTAATTCTGAATTATAAACATGGATCTTCGGTTGAGCTGATGCTCTTCTTCGGTACATTTTACTCCATTGGAGCATTGATTTTGTAATTGGGTTTCCCCATATCCCTTGGCAGTAAGGCGGTTTCGGTCAATTCCCTTATCAACCAACCAATTGAGGGTCGATTGAGCTCTCTTCCCAGACAAAGCTTCATTGTAGGAGTCTTTACCTCGCGAATCGGTATGCGACTCGATGTGGATGATGAGCTCGGGGTATTGGCGCATGGCCGCTAATATCTTGGCTAGCTCGATGGCCGCATCTTTACGAATATTCCAACGGTCAAAATCAAAATAGATAGGTTGAAGGCTCAGACGGCATCCAAGGTCGTTGGGAGGACATGGGTCACACTCCAATGCCATAAGAACATCAATCAGCCCAGTCATGTCGGGGGTCTCCACCAATTCTTCCTTATACTCACACCCGTCGCTTTTGGCACGAACTAAATACTGGGAATCGCACACACCCATCTGGGTAAAGTTATAGCTACCATCTGCCCCGGAGAACACATTTTCCACCATATTGTTATTGGAGTCTAATAAGTTCACATTGGCACCCGATATGGGTTCTCCGGTTGCCTTGTTTATAACACGACCCGATATGGTAATCTCACACCTCTCCTGTACCCGATAAATGTCATCTCCTATACTTCCTCTGCTCCGTCCATCGCGGTTGGAGGAAAGAAAGCCAATTCGCTGCTCTTCCTTAATGATAAATCCAAAGTCATCCTGATTACTGTTGGCAGGCTCTCCCAAATTGGTAATTTTACCTGGCTTTCCAGCGCTGTCGAGAGGGGTGACAAAAATATCCAATCCTCCAAGTCCGGAACGTCCATCACTTGAAAAGTACAAATTATTCATTTCACTAATAAATGGAAAGGTCTCCCTGGCTTCGGTATTAATGCCAGGGCCCAAATTCACCGGGGTACCAAAGCTTCCATCGTCCAAAAGGTCCACGTACCAGAGGTCACTCTGACCCAAAGTACCCGGGCGGTCTGATGAAAAGTATAAACGCCTCTCATCTACACTCAAGGCAGGGTGGGCCACCGAAAAATTATTGCTGTTAAAGGGAAGTTCCTCGATATTGCCCCAGGAGTTATCTCCTTCCTTAGTGGCTTTGTAAAGCTTCAATCGGATGGTCTTGTCACTGTCGCGCTTCTTTTTGCCGTCGATAAAGTTGTTTCGTGTAAAATAAACCGTGTTACCATCTTTGGTAAAACTGGTCGAAGATTCATGGAAACGCGTATTGATTAGCCCAGACAAGGGAGTAACGTTGGATAACTTACCTTCGGCATTCATATCGGCTATGAACAAATCCAAAAACGGCTGCTCGTTCCATTGATGGACTTTCATACCTTCCGTACTTGGGGTCGAAGAGGCAAACACCAACTTTCCCTGATAATACGAAGGACCGAAATCTGAGCCTTCCGTGTTGATAGCCACCTTTTCTACCTCATAACCTTTGGCGCTAAAGGCGATACTTTTCAAATAATTGGGATCCTCATTGAAATTCTTGACAATCAAACTATCTCCTCCCATACGCTCATAAGCCGCCATCATCTTGTCTGATTCATCATAGCGGTCAAGACTCTTTAACGATTGGGCTGCGCGATAGTAATAAACAGCCTCTGTATCACTGGGATATTCCTCGATGCTCTTGGTATACCAATTTGCAGCATCGGCATAGTCACCATTAAAATAATAGGTATCCCCTAACTTTTTGTAGATCTCCGCGGAACTGTATCCATCTTCAACGACCTTGAGATAGATCTCCCTGGCATCGATATAAGCATATTTGTCGAACTCCTTATTGGCTTTTACTACTTTATTCTTTTGGGCTTGGGTGGTGCCGGCAAAACAAATGGCCAGCAGTAACATAAGTATTCTCTTTATGGAATTGTCTATATTCATAGTGAGGGTTTTTAGAAGAATCTGGGTGTTAACACACGTTCTGGTTTTTTAAATACGTCAAAACGAAGGAATACCTCGTACGATCCATCGCTATAGGTTTCAATATCGGTGGTCTGGTAATCATAGCCTACTCCAATAAATAGTTCATCGGTTACCTGGAAGCCCGCTAAAGCACTCAGAGCGGCACTCCATCGATAAGAAGCACCTAAGGTTAACTTCTGGTTTATCAAAAAGTTGGCAGATGCATCCCACTCCAAGGGAGCTCCACTCACTACCTTGACCAGGGTCGCAGGCTTGAACTTTAAATTATCGTTGATATCAAATACATAACCCGCGATTAAAAAATAGTGCAAGCGCTCTGCCGCTGTTGTTTTTCCTGCCGTCCCCAAAGGATCGTTGATCAAATTACCAATCTGGGACTCATCAAAGTGTTTCGTTGTCAAAAAGTTGGGAACCGATAACCCTGCATAGAACTGCTGGGTGTGATAGTAAACACCAGCTCCTATCTGAGGCTGTATCTTCTGATCTACATTGTTCTCAAAAATATCTCCCGGATCGGCGATATTCAACTTACTGAAATCCACATCCAACAGGTCCAATCCCGCCTTCAGACCAAAGGAGACCTTCGCGTCATCGGAGGCGTTGATCGTATAGGAATAATCGATGTTGATATTACTCTCCACTGCAGGACCCAATTCATCATGGACGATCGACAGGCCTAAAGCCATATTCTCCAAAGCGCCTATGGGAGAGCTTATCGTAAAGGTACCCGTCTTAGGGGCACCCTCAAAACTAACCCACTGAGTGCGACCCAAAAGACCAATACTTAGTGCTTCACGAGAACCCGTATATCCCGGATTCACCACTTGGGTGTTGTACATATACTGCGTGTACTGGGGGTCTTGCTGTGCACTACTGGAATAGGTCCCAAGTAAAATCAAAACCAAGATTGCTATGTAACTATTTCTCATCGTTATGTGTTTTATATCCCGGGAAGGGGTCAACCAACCCGGGATTGTCTTGATGTTCTATCTGTTAATGTATAAGTATCCGTTGTATGCGCTCTGCCCTTCAGGATTCTCACCTTCAAAGGTCAAAATATAGAAGTAAGTTCCCGTTGGAAGCTCCTCTCCCTCACGGATGGTTGCACGACCATCGGATACTCCCCTAAAGACATTATCACTCTCGTTGTAGCCGTCGGTCTCAAAGACCAATACACCCCAACGATTGAATATCTTAACATTGTTCTCTGGGTAGTCAATAATTCCACGGATCTCAAAGAAATCATTCAGGCCATCTCCATTAGGAGTGATACCGTTAAAGATCTCGAAGACTTTTGGACCCACACCCCATTCTATGGTTACTACAGTTGGATCGTCGGGATCCCCATCACCATTATTATCGGTATTGGTAAGATCCAATGGATCGTCACTATCGTCAGAAACTTCTTCGCCGTCGGCTGTTTGTCCAGTCGCAAGAGCCTGGTTAATGATCTGAACAATGATATCCTCACTATTGGTTGCGTCAGCTAAAGCAAACGCAGCATCAATTTCGGCCTGAGTTATGGTATAGGTCGCCGTAAAGGTATCTGTATCGATCTCTCCTGGTTCTAATACCACTATTGGCCCTCCTTCCAATACTATCCCCGGTAGGATATCTATAAGCACGATATTATAAAGACTAACGTCACCTGTATTTTCAACATTGAAAGTATAGGAAATGGTCTCTCCAGCCTCAGCTTCGTCATTTCCATTCTCATCGTTGAAAATACCTATCTTTTCAAGAGACATCATAGGATTGGTCTCACATAAGGCCAGGATGGTTGGATCGTCTTCAAAGATACTATTGTCATCAGATAGATCGGTCACTACCGTACCATCGGGGCCGGTTCCTTCGGCCGTAGCCTGATTGATTACCTGCCCGTTCTTGTAATCCTGCTGCGTAATGATATATTGCGCAGTGAATGATTCAGTATCCGATTCACCTGCAGCGATACTCACTGGGCCACCGTTTACCGACACTAACGGATCGGTTACGATCACATTGGTCAACATCGTATTTCCACGGTTTGTCACCACAAAGTCATACAAGATTATTTCACCAGGATCACCACAACCATTTCCATTAGTATCTATCACCGTACCTGTTTTGATAAGGGCGATCTCTGCTCTTGGACAAATGGTCGTCACCGTAATATCATCTTCAAATTCACTATCGTCGTCAGATAGATCGGTTACAGTTTGCCCTAGCTGCGTTGTTCCGCTGGCCAACGCCTGATTTTCAACAAATCCAACGTCGATATCAGCTTGCGTTATTATATAGGTCGCAGTGAACGTAGTTGCATCGGATGTCAATGGTAGCAAAGTGATAGGCCCTCCCTGTACATTAACCAAAGGATCGGTAATAGTTACATTATTCAACGTAACATTTCCTAAGTTGAATACCTCAAATTCATAGGTGATCATGTCGCCCGGATCACTGCTTCCCTTACATTCTCCTGTTTGAGGATCGATACCATCATAAGTACCCACTTTGATCAAGGCAATTACTGGTGTTTGACAGATGTCAACAATGGTTGGATCGTCTTCAGTTAATACTTCATCATCGGAAAGATCACTTACAGTACCTCCACTCGGAGTAGTACCTATAGCCGTCGCTTGATTTTCTACAAATCCATTATCCACATCGGTTTGCGTGATGGTATAAGATGCTGTGAACGTAGTAGAGTCACTCTCTCCTACGGCCAGATTAATTGGCCCTCCAACAACCGCTACCAGCGGATCTGTAATGTCTACATCGGTCAATGACTGATTTCCTGTATTAACCACAGTAAACTGATATTCGATCACATCACCTATCACTGGGCATCCTCCACCGGGAATTGGTGGGAAGCCACCTTCTTTGATCAAGGCAATTGCAGCACAACCCGACAATGTAGTTGAAATCGTTCCGGAGGTATCCGTAACTACAGTGCCATCGGGCGCAGTACCTTCTACAGTAGCCTCGTTCTCTACGAAACCAGCATCTATATCGGCCTGAGTGATCGTATAACTAGCGGTAAAAGTTGTCGAATCTACCTGTCCGGGGGTCAATACTATTGGACCTCCTACTACTGCTACCAAAGGATCGGTAACAATAACTCCAGATAGAGTTACATTTCCGGTATTGGTCACGACAAACGAATAATCGATCGTCTCGCCTACATCGGCACAACCATCACCATTGGCGTCATTCCAAACACCTGTCTTCACGATTTCGATATCAGGACAAGCCGTCAATGTAGTTGAAATCGTTCCGGAGGTATCTGTTACTACTGAGCCATCGGGCGCAGTACCTTCTACAGTCGCCTCGTTCTCTACGAAACCAGCATCTATATCGGCCTGAGTGATCGTATAACTAGCGGTAAAAGTTGTCGAATCTACCTGTCCGGGGGTCAATACTATTGGACCTCCTACTACTGCTACCAAAGGATCGGTAACAATAACTCCAGATAGAGTTACAGTTCCGGTATTGGTCACGACAAACGAATAATCGATCGTCTCACCTACATCGGCACAACCATCACCATTGGCATCATTCCAAACACCAGTCTTCACGATTTCTATATCAGGACAAGCCGTCAATGTAGTTGAAATCGTTCCGGAGGTATCTGTTACTACTGAGCCATCGGGCGCAGTACCTTCTACAGTCGCCTCGTTCTCTACGAATCCAGCATCTATATCGGCCTGAGTGATCGTATAACTCGCCGTAAATGTGGTCGAATCTACCTGTCCGGGGGTCAATACGATTGGACCTCCTACTACCGCTACCAAAGGATCGGTAACAATAACTCCAGTTAAGGTTACATTTCCTGAATTGGTCACGACAAATGAATAGTCGATCGTCTCACCTACATCGGCACAACCATCACCATTGGCATCATTCCAAACACCTGTCTTCACAATTTCTATATCAGGACAAGCCGTCAATGTAGTTGAAATCGTTCCGGAGGTATCTGTTACTACTGAGCCATCGGGCGCAGTACCTTCTACAGTCGCCTCGTTCTCTACGAATCCAGCATCTATATCGGCCTGAGTGATCGTATAACTCGCCGTAAATGTGGTCGAATCTACCTGTCCGGGGGTCAATACTATTGGACCTCCTACTACCGCTACCAAAGGATCGGTAACAATAACTCCAGTTAAGGTTACATTTCCGGTATTGGTCACGACAAACGAATAATCGATCGTCTCACCTACATCGGCACAACCATCACCATTGGCATCATTCCAAACACCTGTCTTCACAATTTCGATATCAGGACAAGCCGTCAATGTAGTTGAAATCGTTCCGGAGGTATCTGTTACTACAGTACCATTGGGCGAAGTTCCTTCTACAGTCGCTTCATTCTCTACGAATCCAGCATCTATATCGGCCTGAGTGATCGTATAACTAGCGGTAAAAGTTGTCGAATCTACCTGTCCGGGGGTCAATACGATTGGACCTCCTACTACCGCTACCAAAGGATCGGTAACAATAACTCCAGTTAGAGTTACATTTCCGGTATTGGTCACGACAAATGAATAGTCGATCGTCTCTCCTGCATCGGCACAACCATCACCATTGGCATCATTCCAAACACCAGTCTTCACGATTTCGATTGCCGGAGCCGGAGTTTGGATAATAAGTATAATGACCGTAGCCCTGTCTCTGGCCACTGGTGCTCCATCGTCAAAGATCTCATAGACGAACTGATCTCTTCCTGTGAATCCTGCATTCGGAGTATAGGTAAAAGTACCGTCTGGGTTGAGTACCAAAGTACCGTTACTCGGTCCGCTTATAGGACTGATCGCATCAACCGTTTGATTATCATTCTGTGGATCGGTATCGTTGTCCAATACATTTGCCATAATGGCTGTATCGATCTCAGCGTAATAGGCATCATCGACCGCATGGGTGATGTTATCCGTTGTACCCAATACCTGGATGGTTACCGTTGCTGTATCACACAGTGGCGGTGTACCATTATCACAGATCGTATACATAAAGGTATCTTCCCCTACGAAGTCTGTGGGTGGTATATAGGTATAACTACCATCAGGATTGATCGTTACTGTTACTCCCTCAGTGGTGGTTACCGTTGGGGTGGTAATGGTAATAGGATCTCCATCAGGATCGAAGTCGTTTGGCAGTACATTTCCATCTACTGGAGTATTGACTTGGTCACATTGGTATCGGCATTGGCCACTGGGGGGTCGTTTCCAATAACAGGATCGTCAACTACCTCAATGTACACAGTTGCTGTATCGCAAGCCTGTGGGTTTCCACCATCACATATCTGATACTCAAAGGTATCTTCGCCTACATAGTCCGTATTTGGTGTATAGGTATAGCTACCGTCAGGATTGAAGACCAAGGTTCCATTGGATGGACCACTTCCTCCTACCAAAGTGAACACTTCGGTTCCCGCAGGACCGTCAGGGTTCAAATCATTGGTCGCTACACTTCCGCTTACCGGTTGATTTACAAAAGTATCGTTGATATCGTCAATAGCAGTGATCTCATTGCCCGGTCCGTTAGGATCGATACTTAGATATACTGTTGCTCGGTCTCTGGCTTCTGGCGTTTTGTCGTCGAAGATCTCATACACAAACTGATCGGTACCTGTATAACCCGCATTTGGAGTATAGGTAAAGGTGCCGTCCGCATTGAGTACCAAAGTACCATTGCTAGGACCACTGATCGGACTTATGGTTGTATCAACCATTTGATCGTCGTTCTGCGGATCGGTATCGTTATCCAATACATTACCCGTGATATCCATATCAGGGAATCCAAAGTACGCGTCGTCTACTGCATGAGTGATGTTACCCGTTGTACCCAATACCTGGATGGTTACTGTCGCTGTATCACACAGTGGCGGTGCACCATTATCACAAATCGTATACATAAAGGTGTCTTCACCTTCAAAGTCTGCGGGTGGCGTATAGGTATAGCTGCCGTCAGGATTGATCGTTACCGTTACTCCCTCTGCGGTGGTTACCGTCGGAGTGGTAATAGTGATCGGATCTCCATCTGGATCGTAATCGTTTGGCAATACATTTCCGTCTACCGGAGTATTGACCTGAGTTACATTGGTATCGGCATTGGCCACTGGTGGCTCGTTGTCAGGGCTACCTATTGGCTGTACCTCTATATAAACGACGGCCGTATCACAGGCCTGTGGGTTTCCACCATCACATATCTGATACTCAAAGGTATCTTCGCCTACATAGTCCGTATTTGGTGTATAAGTATAGCTTCCGTCAGGATTGAAGACCAGCGTTCCATTGGATGGACCACTTCCTCCTACCAAAGTGAACACTTCTGTTCCGGCAGGACCATCAGGGTTCAGATCATTGGTCGCTACACTTCCGCTTACCGGTAGGTTTACAAAGGTATCGTTGATATCGTCAATAGCAGTGATCTCATTGCCAGGTCCGTTAGGATCGATACTTAGATATACTGTCGCTCGGTCTCTGGCTACCGGTGCCCCATCATCGAAGATCTCATACACAAATTGATCGGTACCTGTATAACCCGCATTTGGAGTATAGGTAAAGCTGCCATCTGCATTGAGTACCAAAGTACCATTGCTCGGACCGCTTATAGGACTGATCGCATCTACTGTTTGAATGTCATTCTGTGGATCGGTATCGTTATCCAATACATTACCCGTGATATCTAAATCAGGGAATCCAAAGTACGCATCGTCTACTGCATGAGTGACGTTACCCATGGTACCCAATACCTGGATGGTTACTGTCGCTGTATCACACAGTGGTGGTGGTATTGGAGCTCCATCATCACATATGGTGTACTGGAAGGTATCTTCCCCTACAAAGTCTGTAGGTGGTGTATAGGTATAACTACCATCAGGATTGATCGTTACCGTTACTCCCTCTGCGGTGGTTACCGTCGGGGTGGTAATGGTAAGTGGATCTCCATCTGGATCGTAGTCGTTTGGCAATACATTTCCGTCTACCGGAGTATTGACCTGAGTTACATTGGTATCGGCATTGGCAACTGGTGGCTCGTTGTCAGGGCTACCTATTGGCTGTACCTCTATATAAACGACGGCCGTATCACAGGCCTGTGGAATTCTATCATCACAGACTGTATATTCGAAAGAGTCCTGTCCTACATAGTCGGTCGGTGGGTTATAGGTATATGCTCCCGTAACAGGATCGATGTTTACGATCACTCCCTGTGCCGTAGTTACGGTGGTAGTGGTCACTGTTTGAGTATCTCCCTGAAGGTCGAAATCGTTGGTAAGAACATTTCCATCCACTGGAAGATTAACGAAAGTATCATTAATGTCATCTATCGCATTGGTATTGTTTTGGAATGGTGTGATCAAAATAATCACCGTGGCCTTATCGGTTGCGACGGGACTTCCATCATCAAAAATGGAGTATATAAAACTGTCCTGTCCACTAAATCCAGGATTAGGAGTATATGTAAAAGTTCCATCGGCGTTCAACACAATCGTACCATTATTAGGTCCGCTTGCTGGACTAATTGAAATGTCCACAAATTGATTATCTCCTTCAGGATCTGTATCGTTGTCAAGAACGTTACCAAGGACATCCGTATCAGGGAATCCAAAATAGGCATCATCGACCGCAGTAGTAATATTATCAGTAATATTCAAAACCTGAATCGTTACTATTGCCGTATCACATAGAGGCGGCGTTCCGTTATCGCAAATTTGATATTCGAAGGTGTCTTCGCCTACGTAATCCAAGGGAGGATTGTACGTATAGCTACCGTCGGGATTGATCGTTACCGTCACCCCCTGCGCCGTTGTTACCGACGGAGTGGTGATCGTGATTGGATCGCTGTCGGGATCGAAATCATTTGGTAAAACATTCCCATCTACCGGCACGTTCTTTTGCGTGACATTGGTATCGGCATTTGCAACCGGAGGATTGTTTTCGTTGTTCTGAGTTGTTACATTTATATAGACAAAAGCACTATCACAAGCCTGTGGAATTCTATCATCACAGACTGTATATTCGAATGAATCCTGTCCTAAAAAGTCAAGTGGTGGTGTATAGGTATATGCACCGGTCACCGGATCGATATTTACAGTCACTCCCTGTGCCGTAGTTACGGTGGTAGTGGTCACTGTTTGGGTATCTCCTTCCAGATCGAAATCGTTCGTAAGCACATTGCCATCTACAGGAGTATTGAGGAAAGTGTCATTAATATCGTCAATGGCAAAAGTGGTATTCACGAATGGACTAATCAGTATAATCACCGTGGCCTTATCGGTTGCGACGGGACTTCCATCATCAAAAATGGAGTATATAAAACTGTCCTGTCCACTGAAGCCCGGATCCGGAGTATACGTAAAAGTTCCATCGGCGTTCAACACAATCGTACCATTATTAGGTCCGCTTGCTGGACTAATTGAAATGTCCACAAATTGATTATCTCCTTCAGGATCTGTATCGTTGTCAAGAACGTTACCAAGGACATCCGTATCAGGGAATCCAAAATAGGCATCATCGACCGCAGTAGTAATATTATCAGTAACATCCAAAACCTGAATCGTTACTATTGCCGTATCACATAGAGGCGGCGTTCCGTTATCGCAAATTTGATATTCGAAGGTGTCTTCGCCTACGTAATCCAAGGGAGGATTGTACGTATAGCTACCGTCGGGATTGATCGTTACCGTCACCCCCTGTGCCGTTGTTACCGACGGAGTGGTGATCGTGATTGGATCGCTGTCCGGATCGAAATCATTAGGTAAAACATTCCCATCTACCGGCACGTTCTTTTGCGTAACATTGGTATCGGCATTTGCAACCGGAGGATTGTTTTCGTTGTTCTGAGTTGTTACATTTATATAGACAAAAGCACTGTCACAAGCCTGTGGACTTCCATCGTCACATACTGTATACTCAAATGAATCCTGTCCTAAAAAGTCAAGTGGCGGTGTATAGGTATATGCACCGGTCACCGGATCGATATTTACAGTTACTCCCTGAGCCGTGGTCACGGTTGTAGTGGTCACTGTTTGGGTATCACCCTGAAGGTCAAAATCGTTCGTGAGAACATTACCATTTACAGGAGTATTGAGGAAAGTGTCATTAATATCATCAATTGCGAAGGTTGTATTTACTTCACAATCCCCGTCTACGTTGACACCACTTGCAATTACCCATGACTGACCGTTCACGGTTTGTCCGTTTTGATTGTTTCGGGTATCCACGGTAATGGTGACTTGAGTCACTGCTCCTGGAACTGCACTTAACGTTAAAGTTGGTATCGCTAAACAGCAAGTACCTCCAGGCAATGAAGCATCAGGTCCATAAATAATTACTTCTTCAGAAATACCACCAGCTTCCGCTTAAACAGAAGGTATCTTCCATCATCGGTTAATTCAGAAATAGGAGCTTCTACGATCAAATCTCTCGGGTCCGTAAAAGCAGGAATATCTATGGTTATGGTTTGCATATCGTTGTACCCGCTCCTTGAGGTGAATACCCCGGTACTCGACGAATCAGTAGGTTCATTTCCTGAAGGCATAAACTACGACCGATTGTAGTTTACAGCTTAGCCCGCTGGTTGTATTATAGGTAACTGTCGACGTACTTCCGGATATTACACCTCGGTACACCTAAATATTGGAACTGGTTCCGACGGGCGCAGATCGAATTAGGTGTATGAGATACATGGCGTCATCTGTAAATTCTAAGGTTGGTCCAGGATTAGACCTTTGTATACGATTTCTACGACATACTCGTATACATTATCGGAATTGGGAATCGTTGCAACTTTGGTAGTTTTACAGTTTGCATTGTTTCCAAATTCGTCAACTATTTTATCGTCACCACATACAAAACTCCAACCGTTCGGACCTCAGATCCATCAACAAAATCATTTCCGCAGGAAGAGGCAAGTTCGATTTCTCTTGTAATGAGATTATCATTTGCTCCGTCAACATCGGAAATAGAGATATAGCCGGTAGGATCGTTTTCACGAATTTCGTAAGTAACGCTTGCGCTTGCTTCGGGAATTTCGGCAACGGCCGTATAATTCCCCTGACCATCGGTTTGTACTGTTTGAGCACTTCCATCGTCCCCGGTAATGTCTATATCCACATTTGCTAACGGATCGCCACTTTCGTCACTTACATTTCCGCAGATAACGGGATAGGTGAATAAAACTGAATTAGGATCGTCATAATCTGCGCATGACAAATTAAAGGAATAGTAGCGATCGCTATTTCCATCTAACTTCCCAATTCTATAATTCACAGAAGTTACATTCTCCCAATAATTACTGAATGTGAAACGCGGGTCCAGAGACACATCGCCTCCTGGAGCCGTGATTACCATGGACGTTTCTCCACGCAAAATGGAGGCACTTTGGAAAATATCCAGGACTGTATTATTATTAATGAAATAGGCATCGGGTAGATTTACTTCCGCATATTCGCGAGTATCTTCCCCATCTCCATCTATGTCCAATGGAGTACCATATACTGAAATCTCAACTTCGTCTCCATAATTCCCACCATCTTCCACAAAAGTGATGCTGAATAAAACACTCTGGTCATTTCCGTTGGAGCTATTTATTCGTGGTTGAAAGGCTTCATCCAAACCAGAGGATGTCACATCAATTTCAAGCAGACCTGCCCCACCGGCAAATTCTTCAATTCGTACCAAAGCATCTAAGGTAGTTCCGTATGGATTCGTTGGAAATACGTTCCTAAAACGATACACGGCTCCAACCTCTAAACTATTACCCGAAATTAATTTCGGACTCTCAAAATTAGAATCTTTGTAAATAGGCGAGCAGTTACAATCCCTGGGTACTGGATTTATGACGAATGGCAGCGGAACCACCGTAGGATTATCTTGTGAATAGTTTGAATTATCAGATAAATCATTCACATCCCCTGTGCAAACATCGCCGGTAACGGGGATAAATGGGCCACCATTTTTACTGGCTCCATCTATGACTTCAAAATCTCCGAAAACCGAACCTATGCCAATGGGTTCCGAGCAACTGGTATGAATTTCTTGCTCATGGTTTTGATTTATATAAATATTAATTTTAGGTCCCATTGTAGGAGGGTTCCCTTCTTGTCCGTAAAACTCAAATTGTTCACCCGGCTGAACTACAGCTTCAAATATGGTCTGTCCATCTTGTTCGATTACTTTTATTGTTCCATTTTGAACGGATCCCTGATACTCCAATTTCAGGTAGCTTACTTTTCCATCACAGTTTCCATCAGGATCTGCTGGTTCGGACTTATAACATCCGGTGGCTGTCGCCTGATTTATTACATAACCACGATCGATATCGATTTGTGTGACAGGATAATCTGCGGTAAACACAGACGTATTTTCCTCGTCTGGATCCAAAGAACTCAGTGAACCGGAAATTGTAACCAACGGATCCTCCAAAGTGATATCGGTTAAAGTAACTTCTCCCGTATTTTTTATCGAAAACGAATAATGAACGATTTCACCAACTTCGGCGATACTATTGTTGTTGGCATCATCAAAAACTCCCGTCTTTATAACCGAGATTTCTCGAAGTGTATTGGATTCGGCCAATTGACGTGATTCTTCAATGCTCAAAAGTCCAAACTCTGCTACACTAGCTATATTACGGTTGGCAAAATTAGTCATGCCAAAATCATATCCGGCTTCTTCTGCTGTCAATGGTCCGTAAATAATCACTTCATCTTCGCATTCTAAAGCAATATCCATAAAAGGATAATATCGCTCGAAAGTGTCATTTTCACTAGTTATAGGATTGCCTCCATAAACAAGCATTGAAGAGAAAATAAGTGTGAAAACACAACATAATTGAATGATTCTCTTTCTCAGAATGGATTGAGTATAAGTTTGCATACGCTCTTAAATTTTTATTATTTTTTCGGAAAGAAAAGTTGCCCCAACTGCAAATATTTCTTCGTAGTAGTTCAAATATACGTAGGAAAAGAGGTTGCGGTCTTACTTCAAACGAACATTTCGCCAAACGGTTCTAATTACTAGTTGAACTACATAGATTGTCCATTTTTCAACTTTAAAATTGTAGGATAGACCTATACGTGTTCGTAAGAGTTATATAGATTTTTATTGAGGTAAAAGCTAGTTTCATTTGTGGGAATAGCAAATGCTAAAATTTGATTATTTATGGTAATACCATACAGATGATCGAATTAAAATGTTAATTTTTGGAGACTTGAATTTGCTACGTGACGAAAACTCGTTGAAAATATTTTGTAGGAATTGAAAATACCCGGTAAATTTATTTTTCAGACTCTTTAAAGCCCTTTTTTATTCTGAAAAATCAATACCCATGAAAAAAGCGCCTTATGATTACCCATAAAACGCCTTCAAAATTAACCTAAAAATTGCTTTTCTTGTATTCGAAGCTCCAAACCCGATCATCGAAATTTATAGCACAAAATACTTATAATGAGCTAAGTAAGTAGTTTTAATTTTCACATCCCATTTTCTAACAATGGAAAACCATTAAAAGAATCTGGGTGTCAAGACACGTTCAGGTCTTTTAAATACATCAAAACGAAGGAATACCTCGTACGATCCATCGCTATAGGTTTCAATATCGGTGGTCTGGTAATCATAGCCTACTCCAATAAATAGTTCATCGGTTACCTGGAAGCCCGCCAAAGCACTCAGCGCTGCGCTCCATCGATAAGAAGCGCCTATGGTAAACTTCTGGTTGATCAAAAAGTTGGCAGAGGCATCCCACTCTAAGGGCGCTCCACTTACTACCTTGACCAGGGTCGCAGGCTTGAACTTTAAATTATCGTTGAGATCAAATACATAGCCGGCGATTAAAAAATAGTGCAGGCGCTCTGCCGCCGTTGTCTCTCCAAGTGTTCCTAAAGGATCGTTGATCAAATTACTAATCTGCGACTCATCAAAGTGCTTGGTTGTCAAAAAGTTAGGAACCGATAACCCTGCATAGAACTGCTGGGTGTGATAGTAAACACCAGCTCCTATCTGAGGTTGTATCTTACTGTCTACATTCTGCTCAAATACATCTCCCGGATCGGCGATATTCAACTTGGTGAAATCTACGTCCAACAAGTCTAAACCAGCCTTTAGTCCAAAAGAAACGCGAGCATCATTTCCTGCTTCGATGGTGTATGCGTAATCGATATTAATATTACTCTCCACTGCCGGACCCAACTCATCATGGACGATCGAAAGACCCAAAGCCATATTCTCCAAAGCGCCAACAGGGGTGCTAATTGTAAACGTACCCGTCTTGGGAGCTCCCTCAAAATTAACCCACTGAGTGCGACCCAATAGGCCAATACTCAAGCCATCACGCGAACCTACATATCCCGGGTTCACCACTTGGGTATTGTACATATATTGTGTGTACTGAGGGTCTTGCTGCGCACGAACATTATAGGTCGTTCCTAATAAAAGCAAGACTAAGATTGCTATATAATTATTTCTCATCTCTATCTATTTTATATCCCGGGGTGGGGTCAACCAACCCGGGACTATCTTGATGTTCTATCTGTTAATGTATAAGTATCCATTGTATGCGCTCTGTCCTTCTGGATTCTCACCCGTAAAGGTCAAAATATAGAAGTAAGTTCCCGTTGGAAGCTCCTTTCCTTGGCTAATGGTTGAACGACCATTAGAGACTCCCCTAAAGACATTATCACTCTCGTTGTAGCCATCGGTCTCGAAGACCAATACACCCCAACGATTGAATATCTTAACATTGTTCTCTGGGTAGTCCATAATACCACGGATCTCAAAGAAATCATTCAGGCCATCTCCATTGGGTGTGATACCATTAAAGATCTCGAACTCAGCAGGAGCAACACCCCACTCAATTATAACGATCGTTGGATCATCAGGTTCTCCATCACCGTTGTTATCAGTATTGGTCTCATCGTTTGGATCATCACTATCGTCAGTCACTTCCTGACCATCGGCCGTTTGTCCAACTGCCAATGCTTGATTGGTAATCACGATGGTGATAAGATTACTACCTGTAGCTTCAGCTTCATCAATCGCAGCATCAACATCGGCTTGCGTAATGGTATAGGTAGCCGTAAACGTATCGGTATCAATCTCACCAGGTTCCAGAACTTCTATGGGACCTCCCTCTAATATAATTCCGGGAAGTAGATCTATAAGAGTGATATTATATAAAGTCACATTACCCGTATTCTCTACATTGAAATTGTAAGAAATAGTCTCGCCAGCTTCGGCTTCATCATTACCGTTCTCATCATTAAAGACACCTGTCTTTTCCACAGACATTTTTGGTGCCTGACAAAGTACAGTTACAGTAGGATCGTCTTCCAACGGACTATTATCATCCGAAAGATCATCTACAACAGTTCCGTCCGGTGTGGTTCCTTCGGCTAAAGCCTGATTTATAACCACCCCTGCATCAACATCTTCCTGTGTGACCGTATAGACCGCTGTGAACTCGGTAGTGTTTGATTCACCAACATCCAATACAATAGGACCACCGGTCACATTTACTAATGGATCAGTTACCATAACATTGGTCAATAGGGTGTTTCCGGTATTGATCACCTCGAAACTGTATACAATAGTTTCTCCAACATCCGTACAACCATCCTTATTCTCATCCACCACGGTTCCCACTTTGATCAAGGCGATCATCTCGTCTTGACAGAGCGTGGTGACTGTAGCATCATCGGTTGTGGTTGTAGAACCTGAAAGGTCACTTACAGTACTTTGATCGGGTGCTGTACCTGTAGCCGTAGCTTGATTTGTTACATTACCTGCATCAATATCATCCTGGGTAATAGTGTAACTTCCAGTATAGATCCACGTCTCGATTACATCCAACTCATTATCTCCATCAGTATCTCCACTATCTGGACCCGGAATAACTCCACCCAACAATGGATCGTCGACCACTATGTTGGTCAGACTTACATTTCCTTCATTGGTTACGCTGAAGGTGTAGTCGATAACCTCACCAGGTTGGCTACAATCTCCACCATCGTCATAAACCGCTGTTTTCACAATCGCGATAGCTGGTTCCTGACAAAGCGTTGTTACCGTGGTATCATCGGTCGTGGTCGTAGAACCGGACAGATCACTTACTGTGCTCTGATCTGGTGCCGTACCCGTGGCCGTAGCCTGATTGACAACTTCTCCGTTATCAATATCAACCTGAGTGATAGCATAACTTCCTGTGTAGATCCACGTCTCGGTTACATCCAACTCATTATCTCCATCAGTATCTCCACTGTCCGGACCTGGTACATTTCCGCCCAATAGTGGGTCATCCACTACTATATTGGTCAGACTTACATTTCCTTCATTGGTTACACTGAACGTATAGTTGATCAGCTCACCCGGATCGGAACAATCTCCTCCATCATCATAGCTCGATGTCTTCACAATCGCGATAGCTGGTTCCTGACAAAGCGTTGTTACCGTGGTATCATCGGTCGTGGTCGTAGAACCGGACAGATCACTTACTGTGCTCTGATCTGGTGCCGTACCCGTGGCCGTAGCCTGATTGACAACTTCTCCGTTATCAATATCAACCTGAGTGATAGCATAACTTCCTGTGTAGATCCACGTCTCGGTTACATCCAACTCATTATCTCCATCAGTATCTCCACTGTCCGGACCTGGTACATTTCCGCCCAATAGTGGGTCATCCACTACTATATTGGTCAGACTTACATTTCCTTCATTGGTTACACTGAACGTATAGTTGATCAGCTCACCCGGATCGGAACAATCTCCTCCATCATCATAGCTCGATGTCTTCACAATCGCGATAGCTGGTTCCTGACAAAGCGTTGTTACCGTGGTATCATCGGTCGTGGTCGTAGAACCGGACAGATCACTTACTGTGCTCTGATCTGGTGCCGTACCCGTGGCCGTAGCCTGATTGACAACTTCTCCGTTATCAATATCAACCTGAGTGATAGCATAACTTCCTGTGTAGATCCACGTCTCGGTTACATCCAACTCATTATCTCCATCAGTATCTCCACTGTCCGGACCTGGTACATTTCCGCCCAATAGTGGGTCATCCACTACTATATTGGTCAGACTTACATTTCCTTCATTGGTTACACTGAACGTATAGTTGATCAGCTCACCCGGATCGGAACAATCTCCTCCATCATCATAGCTCGATGTCTTCACAATCGCGATAGCTGGTTCCTGACAAAGCGTTGTTACCGTGGTATCATCGGTCGTGGTCGTAGAACCGGACAGATCACTTACTGTGCTCTGATCTGGTGCCGTACCCGTGGCCGTAGCCTGATTGACAACTTCTCCGTTATCAATATCAACCTGAGTGATAGCATAACTTCCTGTGTAGATCCACGTCTCGGTTACATCCAACTCATTATCTCCATCAGTATCTCCACTGTCCGGACCTGGTACATTTCCGCCCAATAGTGGGTCATCCACTACTATATTGGTCAGACTTACATTTCCTTCATTGGTTACACTGAACGTATAGTTGATCAGCTCACCCGGATCGGAACAATCTCCTCCATCATCATAGCTCGATGTCTTCACAATCGCGATAGCTGGTTCCTGACAAAGCGTTGTTACCGTGGTATCATCGGTCGTGGTCGTAGAACCGGACAGATCACTTACTGTGCTCTGATCTGGTGCCGTACCCGTGGCCGTAGCCTGATTGACAACTTCTCCGTTATCAATATCAACCTGAGTGATAGCATAACTTCCTGTGTAGATCCACGTCTCGGTTACATCCAACTCATTATCTCCATCAGTATCTCCACTGTCCGGACCTGGTACATTTCCGCCCAATAGTGGGTCATCCACTACTATATTGGTCAGACTTACATTTCCTTCATTGGTTACACTGAACGTATAGTTGATCAGCTCACCCGGATCGGAACAATCTCCTCCATCATCATAGCTCGATGTCTTCACAATCGCGATAGCTGGTTCCTGACAAAGCGTTGTTACCGTGGTATCATCGGTCGTGGTCGTAGAACCGGACAGATCACTTACTGTGCTCTGATCTGGTGCCGTACCCGTGGCCGTAGCCTGATTGACAACTTCTCCGTTATCAATATCAACCTGAGTGATAGCATAACTTCCTGTGTAGATCCACGTCTCGGTTACATCCAACTCATTATCTCCATCAGTATCTCCACTGTCCGGACCTGGTACATTTCCGCCCAATAGTGGGTCATCCACTACTATATTGGTCAGACTTACATTTCCTTCATTGGTTACACTGAACGTATAGTTGATCAGCTCACCCGGATCGGAACAATCTCCTCCATCATCATAGCTCGATGTCTTCACAATCGCGATAGCTGGTTCCTGACACAGGGTCGTTACCGTAGGATCGTCCTCCAGGTAGCTATTGTCATCAGACAAGTCCGTTACTATTGTATTATTAGGTGGCGCACTTCCCTCGGCCGTAGCCTGGTTGGTCACCTGTCCCGCATCAATATCAGCCTGGGTAATGACATAAACAGCAGTAAAGCTCGTTGTGTCTTCTGCTCCGGGAGCCAGTACAATCGGCCCGCCTGATACAGTTACCAATGGATCGGTTACTATCACATTGCTAAGGGTCACATTGCTCTGATTCTTTACAGAGAAAGCATAGGTAATGGTCTCTCCAGGATCAGCACACTGATCACCGTTACCATCTACAAAGGTTCCTACCTTAATAAGCGCGATGGCATTGTTCAGGTTCTGACACAGGGTCGTTACCGTAGGATCGTCCTCCAGGTAGCTATTGTCATCAGACAAGTCCGTTACTATTGTATTATTAGGTGGCGCACTTCCCTCGGCCGTAGCCTGGTTGGTCACCTGTCCCGCATCAATATCAGCCTGGGTAATGACATAAACAGCAGTAAAGCTCGTTGTATCTTCTGCTCCGGGAGCCAGTACAATCGGCCCGCCTGATACAGTTACCAATGGATCGGTTACAATCACATTGCTAAGGGTCACATTGCTCTGATTCTTTACAGAGAAAGCATAGGTAATGGTCTCTCCAGGATCAGCACACTGATCACCGTTACCATCTACAAAGGTTCCTACCTTAATAAGCGCGATGGCATTGTTCAGGTTCTGACATAGAGCCGTTACCGTAGGATCGTCCTCCAGGTAGCTGTTGTCATCAGACAAGTCCGTTACTATTGTATTATTAGGTGGCGCACTTCCCTCGGCGGTAGCCTGGTTGGTCACCTGTCCCGCATCAATATCAGCCTGGGTAATGACATAAACAGCAGTAAAGCTCGTTGTGTCTTCTGCTCCGGGAGCCAGTACAATCGGCCCGCCTGATACAGTTACCAATGGATCGGTTACAATCACATTGCTAAGGGTCACATTGCTCTGATTCTTTACAGAGAAAGCATAGGTAATGGTCTCTCCAGGATCAGCACACTGATCACCGTTACCATCTACAAAGGTTCCTACCTTAATAAGCGCGATGGCATTGTTCAGGTTCTGACATAGAGCCGTTACCGTAGGATCGTCCTCCAGGTAGCTGTTGTCATCAGACAAGTCAGATACTATTGTATTATTAGGTGGCGCATATCCCTTGGCCGTAGCCTGGTTGGTCACCTGGCCGGCATCAATATCGGCCTGGGTAATAGTATAGACAGCCGTAAAGTTCGTTGTGTCTTCTGCTCCAGGAGCCAATACTATCAGCCCTCCGCTTACTGTAACCAAAGGGTCGGTTACAATCACGTTACTTAGGGTCACATTGCTCTGGTTCTTTACTGAGAAAGCATAGGTAATGGTCTCTCCTGGATTAGCACACTGATCCCCGTTACCATCTACAAAGGTTCCTATCTTAATAAGCGCGATGGCATTGGTAAGGTTCTGACAAATGGTCGTAACCGTTGGATCGTCTTCTGTATAAACATTATTATCCGATAGATCGCTCACGTCGGCTCCAATAGGTGGAGTTCCAGTGGCTGTCGCCTGGTTGGAATACATTCCCGCATCGATATCCGCCTGAGTGATGATATAGGTACCTGTAAAGGTCGTGGTATCTTCTGCTCCGGGAGCCAATACGATCGGTCCGCCCGTTAGGGTGGTTAGACCTGCATCGGTTACCGTCGCCGCTGTAAGGGTTACATTACTTTGATTCTTTACCGAGAAGCTATAGGTGATCACATCACCAACAGCTGAGATACAGTTGCCAGCCTGATCAAATCCATCATAGCTGCCTACTTTAATAAGAGCGATGGCATTGGTTAGGTTCTGACAAATGGCCGTTACCGTTGGATCGTCTTCCGTATACACATTATTATCCGATAGATCGCTCACGTCGGCTCCAATAGGTGGAGTTCCAGTGGCAGTCGCCTGGTTGGAATACATTCCCGCATCGATATCCGCCTGAGTGATGATATAGGTACCTGTAAAGGTCGTGGTATCTTCTGCTCCGGGAGCCAATACGATCGGTCCGCCCGTTAGGGTGGTTAGACCTGCATCGGTTACCGTCGCCGCTGTAAGGGTTACATTACTTTGATTCTTTACCGAGAAGCTATAGGTGATCACATCACCAACAGCTGAGATACAGTTGCCAGCCTGATCAAATCCATCATAGCTGCCTACTTTAATAAGCGCGATGGCATTGGTTAGGTTCTGACAAATGGCCGTTACCGTTGGATCGTCTTCCGTATACACATTATTATCCGATAGATCGCTCACGTCGGCTCCAATAGGTGGAGTTCCAGTGGCAGTCGCCTGGTTGGAATACATCCCCGCATCGATATCTGCCTGAGTGATGATATAGGTACCTGTAAAGGTCGTGGTATCTTCTGCTCCGGGAGCCAATACGATCGGTCCGCCCGTTAGGGTGGTTAGACCTGCATCGGTTACCGTCACTGCTGTTAAGGTTACATTACTTTGATTCTTTACCGAGAAGCTATAGGTGATCTCATCACCAACAGCTGAGATACAGTTGCCATTGACATCAAATCCATCATAGCTGCCTACTTTAATAAGCGCGATGGCATT
Source organism: uncultured Flavobacteriaceae bacterium (assembly GCA_963807685.1). Taxonomy (GTDB): domain Bacteria; phylum Bacteroidota; class Bacteroidia; order Flavobacteriales; family Flavobacteriaceae; genus Aureisphaera. Next base: position 281,875 of record CAWECU010000012.1, read on the forward strand.
GGTTAGGTTCTGACAAATGGTCGTAACCGTTGGATCGTCTTCCGTATACACATCATTATCCGATAGATCGCTCACGTCGGCTCCGATGGGTGGTGTACCCGTGGCCGTGGCCTGGTTGGAATACATCCCCGCATCGATATCTGCCTGAGTGATGATATACGTACCTGTAAAGGTAGTAGTATCTTCTGCTCCGGGAGCCAATACGATCGGTCCGCCCGTTAAGGTGGTAAGACCTGCATCGGTTACCGTCACTGCTGTTAAGGTTACATTACTCTGATTTTTTACCGAGAAGCTATAGGTGATCTCATCACCAACAGCTGAGATACAGTTGCCATTGACATCAAATCCATCATAGCTGCCTACTTTAATAAGCGCAATAGCGTTGGTAAGGTTCTGACAAATGGTCGTAACCGTTGGATCGTCTTCCGTATACACATTATTATCCGATAGATCGCTCACGTCGGCTCCAATAGGTGGAGTTCCCGTGGCCAAGGCCTGGTTGGAATACATCCCCGCATCGATATCTGCCTGAGTGATGATATAGGTACCTGTAAAGGTCGTGGTATCTTCTGCACCCGGAGCCAATACGATCGGCCCGCCTGTTAAGGTAGTAAGACCTGCATCGGTTACCGTCACCGCTGTTAAGGTTACATTACTCTGATTTTTTACCGAGAAGCTATAGGTGATCTCATCACCAACAGCTGAGATACAATTTCCAGCCTGATCAAATCCATCATAGCTGCCTACTTTAATAAGCGCGATGGCATTGGTTAGGTTCTGACAAATGGTCGTTACCGTTGGATCATCTTCCGTATACACATTATTATCCGATAGATCGCTCACGTCGGCTCCAATAGGTGGAGTTCCCGTGGCCAAGGCCTGGTTGGAATACATCCCCGCATCGATATCTGCCTGAGTGATGATATAGGTACCTGTAAAGGTCGTGGTATCTTCTGCACCCGGAGCCAATACGATCGGTCCGCCTGTTAAGGTGGTAAGACCTGCATCGGTTACCGTCACCGCTGTTAAGGTTACATTACTCTGATTTTTTACCGAGAAGCTATAGGTGATCTCATCACCAACAGCTGAGATACAATTTCCAGCCTGATCAAATCCATCATAGCTGCCTACTTTAATAAGCGCGATGGCATTGGTGGTATTCTGACAGATCGTAGTTACCGTTGCATCATTCTCTGTATAACTGTTGTTATCCGATAGATCGGTTACATTCGCTCCGATGGGTGGAGTTCCCGTGGCCAAGGCCTGGTTGGAATACATCCCCGCATCGATATCTGCCTGAGTGATGATATAGGTACCTGTAAAGGTCGTGGTATCTTCTGCACCCGGAGCCAATACGATCGGTCCGCCTGTTAAGGTGGTAAGACCTGCATCGGTTACCGTCACTGCTGTTAAGGTTACATTACTCTGATTTTTTACCGAGAAGCTATAGGTGATCTCATCACCAACAGCTGAGATACAGTTGCCAGCCTGATCAAATCCATCATAGCTGCCTACTTTAATAAGCGCGATGGCATTGGTGGTATTCTGACAGATCGTAGTTACCGTTGCATCATTCTCTGTATAACTGTTGTTATCCGATAGATCGGTTACATTCGCTCCGATGGGTGGAGTTCCCGTGGCCAAGGCCTGGTTGGAATACATCCCCGCATCGATATCTGCCTGAGTGATGATATAGGTACCTGTAAAGGTCGTGGTATCTTCTGCACCCGGAGCCAATACGATGGGTCCGCCTGTTAAGGTGGTAAGACCTGCATCGGTTACCGTCACTGCTGTTAAGGTTACATTACTCTGATTTTTTACCGAGAAGCTATAGGTGATCTCATCACCAACAGCTGAGATACAGTTGCCATTGACATCAAATCCATCATAGCTGCCTACTTTAATAAGCGCGATGGCATTGGTGGTATTCTGACAGATCGTAGTTACCGTTGCATCATTCTCTGTATAACTGTTGTTATCCGATAGATCGGTTACATTCGCTCCGATGGGTGGAGTTCCCGTGGCCAAGGCCTGGTTGGAATACATCCCCGCATCGATATCTGCCTGAGTGATGATATAGGTACCTGTAAAGGTCGTGGTATCTTCTGCACCCGGAGCCAATACGATCGGTCCGCCTGTTAAGGTGGTAAGACCTGCATCGGTTACCGTCACTGCTGTTAAGGTTACATTACTCTGATTTTTTACCGAGAAGCTATAGGTGATCTCATCACCAACAGCTGAGATACAATTTCCAGCCTGATCAAATCCATCATAGCTGCCTACTTTAATAAGCGCGATGGCATTGGTGGTATTCTGACAGATCGTAGTTACCGTTGCATCATTCTCTGTATAACTGTTGTTATCCGATAGATCGGTTACATTCGCTCCGATGGGTGGAGTTCCCGTGGCCAAGGCCTGGTTGGAATACATCCCCGCATCGATATCTGCCTGAGTGATGATATAGGTACCTGTAAAGGTCGTGGTATCTTCTGCACCCGGAGCCAATACAATGGGTCCGCCTGTTAAGGTGGTAAGACCTGCATCGGTTACCGTCACTGCTGTTAAGGTTACATTACTCTGATTTTTTACCGAGAAGCTATAGGTGATCTCATCACCAACAGCTGAGATACAATTTCCAGCCTGATCAAATCCATCATAGCTGCCTACTTTAATAAGCGCGATGGCATTGGTGGTATTCTGACAGATCGTAGTTACCGTTGCATCATTCTCTGTATAACTGTTGTTATCCGATAGATCGGTTACATTCGCTCCGATGGGTGGAGTTCCCGTGGCCAAGGCCTGGTTGGAATACATCCCCGCATCGATATCTGCCTGAGTGATGATATAGGTACCTGTAAAGGTCGTGGTATCTTCTGCACCCGGAGCCAATACGATCGGCCCGCCTGTTAAGGTGGTAAGACCTGCATCGGTTACCGTCACCGCTGTTAAGGTTACATTACTCTGATTTTTTACCGAGAAGCTATAGGTGATCTCATCACCAACAGCTGAGATACAATTTCCATGCCTGATCAAATCCATCATAGCTGCCTACTTTAATAAGCGCGATGGCATTGGTGGTATTCTGACAGATCGTAGTTACCGTTGCATCATTCTCTGTATAACTGTTGTTATCCGATAGATCGGTTACATTCGCTCCGATGGGTGGAGTTCCCGTGGCCGAGGCCTGGTTGGAATACATCCCCGCATCGATATCTGCCTGAGTGATGATATAGGTACCTGTAAAGGTCGTGGTATCTTCTGCACCCGGAGCCAATACAATCGGTCCGCCTGTTAAGGTGGTAAGACCTGCATCGGTTACCGTCACTGCTGTTAAGGTTACATTACTCTGATTTTTTACCGAGAAGCTATAGGTGATCTCATCACCAACAGCTGAGATACAATTTCCAGCCTGATCAAATCCATCATAGCTGCCTACTTTAATAAGCGCGATGGCATTGGTGGTATTCTGACAGATCGTAGTTACCGTTGCATCATTCTCTGTATAACTGTTGTTATCCGATAGATCGGTTACATTCGCTCCGATGGGTGGAGTTCCCGTGGCCGTGGCCTGGTTGGAATACATCCCCGCATCGATATCTGCCTGAGTGATGATATAGGTACCTGTAAAGGTCGTGGTATCTTCTGCACCCGGAGCCAATACAATGGGTCCGCCTGTTAAGGTAGTAAGACCTGCATCGGTTACCGTCACCGCTGTTAAGGTTACATTACTCTGATTTTTTACCGAGAAGCTATAGGTGATCTCATCACCAACAGCTGAGATACAATTTCCAGCCTGATCAAATCCATCATAGCTGCCTACTTTAATAAGCGCGATGGCATTGGTGGTATTCTGACAGATCGTAGTTACCGTTGCATCATTCTCTGCATAACTGTTGTTATCCGATAGATCGGTTACATTCGCTCCGATGGGTGGAGTTCCCGTGGCCAAGGCCTGGTTGGAATACATCCCCGCATCGATATCTGCCTGAGTGATGATATAGGTACCTGTAAAGGTAGTAGTATCTTCTGCACCCGGAGCCAATACGATCGGTCCGCCTGTTAAGGTGGTAAGACCTGCATCGGTTACCGTCACTGCTGTTAAGGTTACATTACTCTGATTTTTTACCGAGAAGCTATAGGTGATCTCATCACCAACAGCTGAGATACAATTTCCGGCCTGATCAAATCCATCATAGCTGCCTACTTTAATAAGCGCGATGGCATTGGTGGTATTCTGACAGATTTCAAGGACTACGGTATTACTCGTATCTGTAACTGCTCCTAATCCGGTATCTCCATTTACATCTGCTGTATTAGAAATTTGTCCGGCATCAATATCGGCCTGAGTTATCGAATAGGTATCATTATATATCCAAACTTCTCCAACGTCTAAAACTCCAGCGTTACTACTGTCACCACTAGCCGGGCCGGAAACGACACCTCCCAATAGTGGATCTGTAACCACTACATTCGATATATCAACGTCACCTTCATTTGTAACAGTAAATGTATATGTAACTGCATCATTAACTTCATAAGGATTACAGTTTCCAACATCTCCATCACTCAATTTGGTAATAGAAATTTCAGCATTCTGACATAGTACTACTATTTCAGAATCATCATCATTTACACCGTAAGTAGCCGACGATCCTGTAACTGATCCATCCACATCAGCGGTGTTATTCACCTGACCATTCAGAATATCTGATTGTTGAACAGTATAGGTAGCCGTATATATCCAGGTTTCTCCGGGTTCCAGGATATCATTATTGTTAGCATCACCAGAAGCAGGTCCGGGTAATGGGTTTGGGCTGATTAAAGGGTCTGTAACTTCAACATCGGTGATATCGACATTCCCAGGATTTGTAACGGTAAACGTATAGGTAATGTCCGATCCTGCTGGAAGAGGATTACAGTTGTTCGGATCATCCGGATCCGCGGTTTTATCGATTGAAATATTACAGTTATATATCGTTAGGGTCACCGGGACTCTTGTAAGACTAATACAGCTGGTATTATTATCTACAGCTTGAGCATAATAAGTAACTGTACCTACAGTATTTAATATGGGGTTTGGAACTACATTTCCATTAGTTGCCTGGTCGTACCAAACCACGGTTTCATCAATATCTACCGTTGCTGTGGCCGTTAATGTTTGAATCACTGGTGATGCCGCACACTCTGCCTGATCGTCTCCCGGAACAGGAGCATTGGGTGGCAATGAAACTTGAATATTGGATTGAACCATTACCGGTGGTAGTGAGCAGTTATTGTTATATGTTCCGTTATAGGTAAGTTCGGATCTGAAATCTCCTTCAAAAGGATTTCCACCAGTGTATACAAAGGTTCCCGACAAATCACCCATGGTGGTTCCGGTAACTGTTCCTACAGATACATTATTCAGGAAAAATTCCCATTGAAATTCGATCGCAAATGGTGCACAATCTCCCGGGTCAAAAGTGGAAGAATAATCTACGCTAGTGGTACAATCTAACTGATCCAGAATAGGATCTGAGATGTCCGGACAGGGAACACAAATTTGTGGATTTGGGAATGGTGTAGTCACCATCATACAGCTGGAATCCTCATACATGATTTCACTCATTCCTGAATTCTGAATACCACATCCATCCATACCCACAGCCTCAATACTATAAGTCAAATTAAGGACTTCGTTGGATACATCTCCGACGTCCCAGGTAATTGTATTTGTTCCTGAATTGTATGAAGCATTTACCGGATCACTTAGCGATCCCGCTACAAGTGCGAAGCCCGTTCCCAGTACGTCGGTCACGATAGCATTATTGGCCGCGAGGGCTAATTGACCTAAAATATCGTTATAAATATCGGTTAAATCGGCACCCGCTTCTGTAGTAAACAAACCACCGTTCTGACTTTCGTCCAAAACGTGGGTTGCAGCCGCTTGTTGATTACCACTAATAGCACCAAAAAGACCTATAGAATAGATCGTTTGTTCATAGATTCCATCTACCTTTGGAGTTGTTTGAGCCCCTACCGATTCATTAATAGCATCATTCATACAAACCGTATTTCCCGCAGGAAATGGTGGCGTAGGCGAGCTGGTACAGCTACCACCATTTAGGGCTCTGTTGGTAACCCCATCCGTTAGTAACAACATGCTTCGTGAAGTGATACAATCGAAGGTTGCATTGGCAGTCATCTCGGTATCTGCCACATCCATTCCTCTTGCAATATTCGTCGCCCCACCTGTCGTAATACTGTTAATTTCAGCTATGATCGCAGCTTGCCCGGAAGAATCGGTCAAACCAATTTCCAAAGTAGCGTTTTCTGCGTAAGAAACAATCCCAACTCTATTTAAGCCTGTAGGGTTATTGGCTCCCGCGAAAAGATTGTTGACAAAGGAAATTGCCGCATCCTTGGCGTGGTCGATAGGCTCGGGAAAATCTCCATCATCCATACTACCCGATCTATCTATTATAAGAATTACTTCCTGTGGTATTGCTGGTGGATTTCCGGTGACCGTTAGACTCACATCAAATTCATTACAAGAGGTGCTTTCAACGACAACCTTATCCAGCGTGATTTCTTGTGCAAAAAGCGAAGTGAGGTTTAAAACGAAGAATGTCAACAACAGCAGTATTGACTTTCGATTTATGATGGTTTGCGGGGGTAGATGCTTTTTCATAAAATGAGTATTTAGGTAGAACCTATGGTATCTTAGTGTATAGAAATACTTTCTTATCTATTATTATTCTGAATTGTCTGTGACAAATAATTTTAATAAAGCCGAAAGCGAACCTTCCGGACATGCAGTGTTAATAGCCTTAACTTCCAAACCGCCCCAGCGATTGGATGCTGTACCTGAAGGAACAGAAACCGATGTTTTAAAAACGACAGTAGACCTTGCGGGTACGCTTAAGCTATTTGATTGTTGGTTATTGAAGTGGACCGAAGTATTCAGAATTGAATTGGCACTTAACCGAGCAGGGTTTTTACCATCCACAGTAAAAGTTCCGTCATAATTCGTCACTTCAATCTGGTACGTTTGATTTGAGGAAGTATTATTGGTGAGCTCTAGCTGAAACCCGGTAGGATCACCTACGCTTGCAGAACGAACGTCTCGATTATTAATTACCTTTAATTCTGAATTACACGACTGTGCAAATGTGTCAAAGCTGGTAAAAATTAACGTTAAAAAAATGAACATATAAAATGCTCTTTCAATTGTGGTTTGCATGGTTAAGTTATTTAGATTATTCTGAAAAATGGCCCCAACAGCTATTTTCAGTAACGAATATACAGTAGAAAAAATGTTAAATTCTTACAAAAATAGAAGTATTCGGTGAAGTGGTAAAAATCTTAGGTAAACTACGTAAAAACCGTATTTTTCTGTACGATTTTTTGTAGGAAGACTTGTACGTGTTTACACTTACATATTTGATTTTAAAGGGGTTTAAGAATATTCACTTTGTAGGAAGTTTTCAGCCTCTAATTACTTTCAATGATACTTTTGTAACCTTAAAACAACTTGTATCTTTGTACGAATTATATCAAATATAAATGTCTTTAAAAAGTGAAATTAAGCGTCGCAAAACTTTTGGAATTATCTCCCATCCCGATGCTGGAAAAACCACATTGACCGAAAAATTATTACTTTTTGGAGGGGCCATCCAGGAAGCCGGAGCGGTTAAAAGCAATAAAATAAAAAAGGGTGCTACCAGTGACTTCATGGAAATTGAACGCCAGAGAGGTATTTCTGTCTCGACTTCGGTTCTGGCCTTTGAATATGAAGGTATAAAAATCAATATTCTCGACACGCCTGGACACAAGGATTTCGCCGAAGATACCTTTCGAACCCTTACTGCCGTTGACAGTGTGATAGTAGTTATAGACGTAGCCAAAGGAGTGGAGGAACAAACCGAAAAACTCGTTGAAGTTTGCCGCATGCGCAATATCCCGATGATCGTTTTTATCAACAAATTGGACCGGGAAGGAAAGGATGCCTTCGAATTATTGGACGAAATTGAACAAAAACTACACCTTAGGGTGACCCCACTCTCATTTCCCATAGGGATGGGCTACGATTTTAAAGGAATCTATAACATCTGGGAAAAGAATGTCAACCTCTTTAGCGGGGATAGTCGTAAAAATATTGAAGAAACTATTGAGATCGCCGATGTTGCTTCGGAACAACTGGATAAATTAATTGGCGACAAAGCAGCAAATACCCTCCGAGATGAACTGGAATTGATCTATGAGGTATATCCAGAGTTTGATCGGGAAGAATATCTCCAGGGAACACTGCAACCCGTGTTTTTCGGGTCTGCTTTGAACAATTTTGGCGTGAGGGAGTTGTTGGATTGTTTTATTGCTATCGCACCTCAACCCCGGGCAAAAGAAAGTGATACGCGGCTCGTTCAACCCCATGAGGATAAGTTTTCAGGTTTTGTTTTTAAAATACACGCCAATATGGATCCCAAACACCGGGATCGACTCGCATTTGTTAAGATTGTTTCAGGAACTTTTGAACGCAACGCACCCTATTTGCACGTCCGCAATGGAAAAAAAATGAAGTTTTCGAGCCCGAACGCCTTTTTTGCTGAAAAAAAACGGATTGTAGATGTCTCCTACCCTGGCGATATCGTAGGCCTTCATGATACCGGGAACTTTAAAATTGGTGATACACTAACTGAAGGCGAAATAATGCGGTATAAAGGAATTCCCAGTTTCTCTCCCGAACACTTCAAATACATAAACAACGACGATCCAATGAAGAGCAAACAGCTCGAAAAGGGAATTGATCAATTGATGGACGAAGGTGTGGCACAACTCTTTATACTCGAACTAAACGGTCGTAAAGTGATAGGAACCGTTGGTGCCCTTCAGTTTGAAGTCATCCAATACCGATTGGAACATGAATACGGTGCAAAATGTCGTTATGAAAACCTGAACGTTCACAAGGCGTGCTGGGTGGATCCCAAAGATCCAAAGAGTGCGGAGTTCGCCGATTTTAAACGAGTAAAGGCGAAGTTCCTTGCGAAAGATAAACGAGGCCAATTAGTGTTTTTTGCCGATTCACCGTTTACGCTTCAGATGACACAATCAAAGTATCCCAATGTAAAGCTTCATTTTGTAAGTGAATTTGAGACAGTCGATCAATAAGTAATCTCTCCTTTTAACTATAGGTAAATTACATTGATATCCAACCTGTCCATATCACCAAAGGTTACCCTGAACGCAGCATCCGGGATTTGTCCCCCACCATCTACGGCACCATTGAGGTGAATACTATACGTCCCGACCTCTAAAGGCAATGTAACCGATCTGGAGTTGTAAATAAAGCCTGAAGCTGTATCACAATCTGCATTGGAGTAAACCATACTTTGCATTCCGTAAGATTTAGATGCATCTGGAGTTGTACCGTCACCGAGGTACCAGTAGTTATGCGCGACTTTTGCGCCACCATCCATAATTTTGGCCGCACCGTCATAACTATCAAACTCCATGGAAATGTAATAGGTAACTACCACAAATGCTCTCTGAGTCAAAGTAAAGGTTTTTGTATAAAGTTCGTTTGAATTCATACTTGCGTCGGCACCGGTTTGAACAACACTGGGCGATGAAAATGAAGATTCAGAAGCCAGTTCACCCGAAACCTCACCCAAGGTAAAATTACCATCGGCATCTACCATTAGGTTGTACATATTGGTGCCTCCCATATTAGTTGGGTTATTGGTACTGTTCAGACTTTCAACTCTTATGGAACCATTACTTTCTCCAATGTGAAGCTTCTCCTTCGGATCTGAAATACCGATTCCAACTCCCTGAGCCCAACCGCTAATGGTGGAAGCTGCGAGAAGTAAGGATAGCGTAATTAATTTGTTCATGATGCTATATTTTAGGAGTGTTCAGTCTTTTGATTTCTTAGAAATGGTCTCTGTTTATTATAAATACATCGCATGAATATCAAGTCGGTCAACATCTCCGAAAGTTACTTGAAATGCGGCATCGGAGGTCAACCCTCCACCAAACACCGCTCCGTTAAGATGAATGCTATAAGTTCCCGCATCTAAAGGAATTGTAACCGATCTTGAGTTGTATACATAACCGGAAGCTGTCAAAGTATCGGAGTTAAAATAAACCGCACTGGTCATTCCGTAAGATTTAGATGTATCTGGAGTTGTGCCGTCACCGAGGTACCAGTAGTTATGGGATATTTTAGCACGACCATCCACGATCGTGGCCCCGGAAGTGTCTTCAAAATCCATTGAGACATAATAAGTTATTACAACCAGTGCCTTTTGGCTCAATGTAAAACTCTTTGAATACAGTTCATTCGAATTCATACCTGAATTTGCAGTAGTTTGAATTACTACCGGAGCAATCATTGAATCCTCGGAAGAGAGCTCGCCCGATACTGAGGAAAGCGAAAGATCTCCATCCGCGTCAACAACGACATTATACATATTGGAGCCTCCCAAATTCTTGCTGTTATTAACACTATTCAATCCATCAATCCTAATATTTGCGTCAGTTCCTGCAACGTGTAATGCCTCCTGAGGGTTCGTTGTTCCAATCCCAACTTGAGTCCAACCAGGGGTTGCGACCAAAGTGAAAAGCAGGCAAAGAGTAATTATTATTTTCATATCGCTAATTTTAAGTAGTGATTTAAATTTTGTATTAATTGTTTTGTAACAATGGTCCTGCGGCATCACCTGAATTACATGGACACCCATTATGCGGGTAGGTTACGTATTCTATGTTTACTGTCGCCGTATCGCAAATAGACGTGTTGGGTGCAGGTAAACAGACCTCGTAATCGAACGTCACAGTTCCTAAAAATCCTGCAGTAGGCGTGTAGCTGTAACTCCCGTCCGAATTGAAGGTAAAGGACTGTCCCGCTGGCGTAGGGCCACTAACTATTGAATAAGTTGAACCAATAGGTGCGCTTCCATCGCTAACGGTTCCATTGAATTCCTGGTCGAGACAACCTGTCTCTGTTTTAGGTGCCGCATATTGCTCGCATATGAACACCTTCCCATCACCATGATCCTGTGTCGCTGCCATCAAATCTACTCGAGTGATTATTGAGCCGACTGGTGCAAGATCGTTTAAGGAAAAAAGTGCAATACCTAGGGCACCCCCATTCTCTACTACTCGGCCCGAATTCCAGTAATCTGTACCGGCAGGAGGAGGCACAACTGTCGATCCCCACTGGGTTGAATTTTCACGTACAAATGTATCTCCAAGGAATGTTTCCACCGAACTTCCTACGGGATATCCATATACGGCTATGTAGTAGCAGTTATTGGCATTTCTTTCTGTAATAGCCAGCATTCCTCCGTCATTCGATGGAATTCCTGGTGCGTAATAAAGAGATTGAATTTGTGCGTCGGTAATAGCTACCGCCACAAAATCATTACAGATGTTTCTACCATTATCGTTAGAAGTAAAATAATGATTAAGGTTCTGATCCTGAAAGGCCACCAGTGCATCGACATTCCAATCGGGATTGGCACTGCTGTTATTTACTATGACACCGTTATTCACGATATCATTTTCGTTATGGCCATCAGGGCCCAGTCTCGAAAGGACATAAGACGAAGGTGCGGCGAATGAATTGTAGATGGTTCCATCGACTGTGATTGAACTTATCGTAGCCGGGTCATTGTTATTAGTTTGAGTATCCGACCACTGGAAGGTAACTCCACTGGTAATTGAAGGCTTCTGTGTCTGTGCCGTGCCGATGACGGTCGAAAATAATAAAATGCAGACCGAAACGATCAAGAAGAAATTTCCATTGCGAGATGAAGGTACAGTTGATTGCATAAGTTTCATTTGGGTCGTTATCACCGAAGAAAAATAATGGGGGGCTTCTGTGACACTCATCAAAGATACAATGACTTAAGTATTTTCCTACAATACAATTTCAATTATTCGTTGTAGTGACTATTAAAATCGTTATAATGCAATTTTTTGTAGGATTTTAACAAAATTATGTCTTTACCCAACCTTAATTACGTGAAAACCATATTCAAGGAAGAGAAGTTTGCTTCAGAAAAAAATAAATTGCATTTAACAGATATCACTATTAGTTATAGTGCAGGCCGATTTAGTAACAGGGAATAAAAAAACCGACTCATTGAGAGTCGGTTATCATTTATGCTTCGCCGGTAGGTCCAAAATTAATTGGAATGGGAGGCTGTTTATAATCCTTTATTTCGCCATGTGCGTTTTCAAAACGATTCAAATTTTCATTCAAGGCCTTTAAAAATCGCTTGGCGTGTTGTGGAGTGAGTACGATCCTGGACTTTACTTTACTTTTTGGAACTCCGGGCATGATACTTACAAAATCCACTACAAACTCGCTTTGAGAATGATTGATAATTGCCAGGTTGCTATAGATTCCCTGGGCCACATCGGTGTCCAGTTCTATATTGATTTGCCCTTGTTTGGGTTTTTTATCGTCTGCCATACTATTCAGTTTAAACAACAAGCGCCCCGTTTGGAGCGCTTATTTCAAGTTATCTTAATTATAATTGACCTCTTGTTTTTCGCGCGTCATTTCTTCCAACTCCTCCTTGGAACCTACAATGATGGTCTCATAGCTTCTCATACCCGTTCCGGCAGGAATTCTATGACCAACAATTACGTTCTCTTTCAGGCCTTCCAAAGTGTCTACTTTTCCGCTCACTGCGGCTTCGTTCAATACTTTGGTCGTTTCCTGGAAGGATGCCGCCGAAATAAACGACTTGGTCTGTAAGGAAGCTCTGGTAATCCCCTGTAAAACAGGTGTCGCGGTTGAAGGAATTGCTTCTCTGGCCTCTATTAACGCTTTGTCTTCTCTTTTCAAAATAGAGTTTTCATCTCTAAGCTCACGAGAAGATACAATTTGTCCTTCTTTTATATTTTCAGAATCTCCGGCGCTTTCAACGACTTTCATTCCAAAAATCTTATCGTTCTCTTCGATGAAGTCGTACTTATGAGCCAATTGGTTCTCAAGGAAGGTAGTATCTCCCGGATCTACGATCTGCACCTTACGCATCATTTGTCGAACAACCACTTCAAAGTGTTTGTCATTGATCTTCACCCCTTGCAAACGATATACTTCCTGTACTTCGTTGACCAGGTATTGCTGTACCGCTGAAGGCCCTTCGATCTTCAGAATATCAACCGGCGTAATCGCACCATCACTTAATGGCATCCCCGCACGCACATAATCGTTCTCCTGAACCAAAATTTGATTGGAAAGCTTCACCAGGTACTTTTTAAGCTCTCCCAGTTTGGATTCCACGATAATCTCCCGGTTTCCACGTTTTATCTTTCCGAAGGAAACCACACCGTCAATCTCACTTACAACTGCAGGATTGGATGGGTTACGAGCTTCAAATAATTCGGTTACACGCGGAAGACCTCCAGTAATATCCCCAGCCTTAGCAGACTTACGAGGAATCTTAACCAAGATCTTACCTACTTTGATCTTCTCGTTATCGTCCACCATCAAGTGAGCTCCAACCGGTAAGTTATAAGAACGAATGATCTCGCCCTTGGAACTTAAAATTTGAAGGGTAGGTATTTTTTTCTTGTCTCTCGATTCTGAAATTACCTTCTCCTGGAAACCGGTTTGTTCGTCGATCTCCACTTGATAGGTAATCCCCTGCTCAATATTTTCATACTTTATCTTTCCGGCAAATTCTGAAATGATCACCCCGTTATAAGGATCCCATTGACAAACAACCGTGTCTTTTTTCAGCTTTTGCCCATCTTTCACAAAAATGGACGATCCGTAAGGAATGTTATTGGTACTCAAGGTAATTCCTGTTTTCTCGTCGATCAACTTGATCTCTGAGGTACGTGAAATAACGATATCCACAGAATTTCCGTCTGAATCTTCCCCTTTTACCGTTTTCATATCCTCGATCTCGGCTTTTCCATCAAACTTAACGGAAAGCTTATTTTCTTCGGAAATGTTACCCGCAATACCCCCAACGTGGAAGGTTCGAAGTGTTAACTGTGTTCCCGGCTCCCCAATGGATTGAGCGGCAACGACCCCTACAGCTTCCCCTCGTTGTACCATCTTATTGGTAGCAAGGTTTCTTCCGTAGCACAAGGCACAAATACCTTTTTTCGCGGTACAGGTCAACGCAGATCGAACCTCAATAGTTTCTACTGGTGAGCCATTGATTACTTTGGCGATATCGTTGGTGATATGTTCTCCGGCACCTACCAGAACTTCTTTGGTCAATGGGTTTACTACATCATTCAACGAAGTACGACCTTTAATTCTATCTCCGAGCGTTTCAACAACTTCCTCATTTTTCTTAAGGGCTGAAACTTCAATTCCTCTTAGAGTACCACAATCCTGGGTATTGATGATCACATCCTGAGATACATCCACCAATCGTCGTGTAAGATACCCGGCATCGGCCGTTTTCAAAGCGGTATCTGCAAGTCCTTTACGAGCACCGTGCGTGGAAATAAAGTATTCCAAAATTGAAAGACCTTCTTTAAAGTTGGAAAGAATTGGGTTTTCAATGATCTCGCCTCCACCCGAATTCGATTTCTTAGGTTTTGCCATCAAACCACGCATCCCGGTCAACTGGCGAATCTGTTCCTTAGATCCACGAGCCCCGGAGTCAAGCATCATATACACCGAGTTAAATCCTTGCTGATCTTCCCGAATACGCTTCATGGAAAGTTCAGTCAACTCAGCATTCGTTGCGGTCCAAATATCAATTACCTGGTTATAACGTTCGTTATTGGTGATCAATCCCATATTATAGTTGGCAATGATACCGTCGACTTGTGTATTGGCACTATCGATCATGGCCTGCTTTTCAGGTGGAATTATAATATCACCCAAACTAAAGGACAAACCTCCTTCGAATGCAAACTTGTATCCAAGATCTTTGATCTCATCAAGGAATAAAGCCGTTATTGGCACTGAAGTCACCGTTAAAATGTCTCCAATAATATCACGAAGTGACTTTTTTGTCAGTACATCGTTGATATATCCTGCCGCTTCAGGTACTTTATCGTTAAAAATTACCCGACCAACGGTAGTCGTAATAATTTGTTTTGTCAATACTCCTTCTTCATTGAAGTCTACGGTTCGCACCTTAATCTCGGCGTTTAGTTCAACTTGTTTCTCATTATAAGCGATCACCACTTCTTCGGGAGAGTAAAAGGTCAAGCCTTCTCCTACTACCTTGTGATCCTTTGTCGACTTGCGCAGCTTGGTCATATAATACAGACCCAATACCATATCCTGTGATGGAACCGCTACCGGTGAGCCATTCGCTGGATTCAGAATGTTGTGCGATGCCAGCATGAGCAATTGAGACTCCAGAATTGCTTCGGGTCCTAATGGCAAGTGAACCGCCATTTGGTCACCGTCAAAATCGGCATTAAAAGCAGTACACACCAACGGGTGTAACTGGATCGCCTTACCTTCGATCAATTTGGGTTGAAATGCCTGTATTCCCAAACGGTGAAGTGTTGGGGCTCTGTTGAGCAATACCGGATGTCCTTTTAAAACGTTTTCCAGAATATCCCAAACAACGGGCTCTTTCTTATCAATGATCTTCTTTGCAGATTTTACGGTTTTTACGATACCTCTTTCGATCAACTTACGAATGACGAACGGCTTGTAAAGTTCAGCTGCCATATCCTTCGGAATACCACACTCAAATAACTTAAGTTCGGGTCCTACAACAATGACTGAACGCGCCGAATAATCCACACGTTTCCCCAATAAATTCTGACGGAAACGCCCTTGTTTTCCTTTCAAACTATCGGAAAGGGATTTTAGGGGACGGTTGCTGTCAGTTTTTACTGCTGAAGATTTTCTTGTATTGTCAAATAACGAATCCACAGATTCCTGAAGCATACGTTTTTCGTTACGCAGGATCACTTCCGGAGCTTTAATTTCCATCAAACGCTTCAAACGGTTGTTACGGATAATCACTCTTCGGTACAAATCGTTCAAATCGGAAGTCGCAAAACGTCCTCCATCAAGCGGCACCAACGGTCGTAATTCAGGCGGAATTACAGGCACCACCTTCATGATCATCCAGGCCGGTTGATTTTCGCGGTTTTTATTCGCATCACGAAGAGCCTCCACAACTTGCAGTCGCTTTAAGGCTTCGGTTTTACGTTGCTTTGAAGTTTCGTTATTGGCCTTATGGCGTAATTCAAAAGACAAGGTGTCCAGGTCGATACGGTTCAACAGATCGATCAAACATTCGGCACCCATCTTGGCGATGAACTTATTTGGATCTGAATCTTCCAAATATTGGTTTTCCTGCGGAAGGGTTTCCAAAATATTGAGATACTCTTCTTCTGTAAGGAAATCCATTTTCGTCAAGGCTTCCCCTTCTTCATTCTTGGCTTCTCCCGGTTGGATGACTACATATCTTTCGTAGTAAATAATCATATCCAACTTCTTTGAAGGAAGTCCCAACAGGTAACCAATTTTGTTTGGTAACGAACGGAAGTACCAGATGTGCGCCACGGGAACCACCAAATTGATGTGGCCAACGCGGTCCCGACGTACTTTCTTTTCGGTCACTTCCACACCACAACGGTCACAAACGATCCCCTTGTAGCGAATTCTTTTATATTTACCACAGGCACATTCATAGTCCTTTACAGGTCCAAAAATACGCTCACAGAAGAGTCCGTCACGCTCTGGTTTATGCGTACGGTAGTTGATCGTTTCAGGTTTTAATACTTCCCCACGAGATTCGGCCAAAATAGACTCGGGTGAAGCTAAACCAATGGAAATCTTGTTGAATTTCTGTACTGTGTTTTCTTTATGTCTTGCCATGTTTTTTATAGTGTTCAGTGTTCAGTGTTCAGTAAGCAGCTTTCACTGCCTACTGACGTACTGTAAACTATTTTTTTATTCTTCTAATCTAATGTCCAGTCCCAGACCTTTCAATTCGTGCATTAACACGTTGAAAGATTCGGGTAGACCGGGCTCAGGCATTGCTTCTCCTTTAACGATACTCTCGTAGGTTTTTGCTCTACCAATAACATCATCCGATTTTACCGTCAATATTTCTCTAAGAGTACTGGAGGCACCATAGGCTTCCAATGCCCATACTTCCATCTCACCAAATCGTTGTCCCCCAAATTGAGCTTTACCACCCAAGGGTTGTTGTGTGATCAAAGAGTACGGTCCAATGGAACGTGCGTGCATCTTATCGTCTACCATGTGACCCAGTTTCAACATATAGATCACTCCCACGGTAGCGGCCTGATCGAAACGTTGTCCGGTTCCACCATCGTATAAATAAGTATGTCCAAATCTTGGGATATCGGCTTCATCGGTCAATTCGTTGATTTGATCCAGAGTGGCACCGTCGAAAATAGGAGTCGCAAACTTACGACCCAATTTTTGACCTGCCCATCCCAGAACCGTTTCATAGATTTGTCCAATATTCATTCGCGATGGTACCCCAAGCGGGTTCAACACGATATCCACCGGGGTTCCGTCCTCGAGGAAAGGCATATCTTCTTCCCGAACAATTCGAGCTACAATACCCTTGTTTCCGTGACGTCCTGCCATCTTATCTCCTACTTTCAGTTTACGCTTTTTAGCGATATACACTTTTGCAAGTTTTAAGATACCGGAAGGAAGTTCATCTCCAACAGAGATGGTAAACTTCTCGCGACGCAGGTTCCCCTGAAGGTCATTTTCCTTAATTCGGTAGTTGTGCATCAGGTCACGAACCATCGCATTGGTCTCATCATCTGTCGTCCAGACGCCGCCAACCAAGTGTGTATAATCCTCCACCGAGTTCAACATCTTCAGCGTATACTTTTTACCTTTCGGGAATACTACTTCTCCAAGGTCGTTGGTTACCCCTTGCGCTGTTTTTCCACCCACAATCACGAATAACTTATCGACCAAAACATCTTTAAGTTCTTCAAATTTGGTTTCATAATTCAACTCAAGCTCGGCGATATCTTCTTTATCCTTAGCTCTCTTGCGTTTGTCTTTGATCGCACGGGCAAACAATTTCTTATCGATGACAACCCCTTGCAGCGAAGGAGAGGCTTTCAAAGAAGCATCTTTCACATCACCGGCTTTATCACCAAATATGGCGCGAAGTAATTTTTCTTCCGGTGTAGGATCACTTTCTCCTTTGGGAGTAATCTTTCCTATTAAAATATCTCCGGGTTTCACTTCGGCTCCAATACGGATCATTCCGTGCTCGTCAAGGTCTTTGGTGGCCTCTTCAGAAACGTTTGGAATATCATTGGTTAATTCTTCATTACCCAATTTAGTATCACGAACTTCCAGTGAATACTCATCGATATGAATGGAGGTAAAGATGTCTTCCCGTACCACTTTTTCAGAAATTACAATAGCATCCTCAAAATTATACCCCTTCCAAGGCATGAATGCTACTTTCATATTACGTCCCAAAGCCAACTCCCCTTTTTCGGTAGCATAGCCTTGACATAATACTTGTCCTTTATTTACCCGATCGCCTCTTCGAACGATAGGCTTCAGGTTAATAGAGGTACTTTGATTTGTTTTTCTGAATTTGATCAAATTATACGTCTTCGAATCGCCATCAAAACTCACCATCCGTTCATCTTCACTACGGTCGTATTTGATGGTTATTTCGTTGGCATCCACATACTCCACGACTCCATCACCTTCAGCATTGATCAATACACGCGAATCGGAAGCCACCTGACGTTCCAGTCCGGTTCCTACAATGGGCGAATCGGCAATTAACAAAGGCACTGCCTGTCGCATCATATTGGATCCCATCAAGGCCCGGTTCGCATCATCATGTTCCAAAAACGGAATCAAAGATGCAGATATGGATGAAATTTGGTTCGGTGCCACATCGGTATAATCTACCATTTTGGGATCTACCAACGGGAAATCGCCTTCCATACGGGCAATCACCTTATCGGTGTTGATCGTTCCATCCTCAAGGATCGGAATGTTAGCCTGTGCAATTAATTTTTCTTCTTCCTCTTCCGCGGAAAGATATATTGGCGTGGTCTTTAAATCGATCTTACCGTTTTCTACTTTTCGGTACGGAGTTTCAATGAAACCAAGGTTATTTACCTTCGCGTAGACCGAAAGTGAAGAGATCAAACCAATGTTTGGCCCCTCAGGAGTTTCGATAGGACAAAGTCTTCCGTAGTGAGTATAGTGAACATCACGAACCTCGAAACCTGCTCTTTCTCTTGATAAACCACCTGGCCCTAATGCCGAAAGACGACGCTTGTGTGTGATCTCTGCCAAGGGGTTGGTTTGGTCCATAAACTGAGAAAGCTGGTTGGTTCCAAAGAAGGAATTGATCACCGAAGACAATGTCTTGGCGTTGATCAAATCAATGGGCGTAAACACTTCGTTGTCACGGACATTCATACGCTCACGAATGGTACGGGCCATACGAGCCAAACCTACTCCAAACTGAGAAGACAACTGCTCCCCCACCGTACGAACACGACGGTTCGAAAGGTGATCGATATCATCGATTTCCGCCTTGGAGTTGATCAATTCGATCAGGTATTTTACGATGGTAATGATATCTTCCTTGGTAAGCACTTGCTTGTCCATTTCAATATCAAGACCTAATTTTTTATTCATTCGATACCGTCCCACTTCACCCAAATTGTACCTCTGATCTGAGAAAAACAACTTATTGATGATCCCACGAGCAGTCTCTTCATCGGGTGGTTCGGCGTTACGTAATTGTCTGTAGATATGTTCTACCGCTTCTTTTTCGGAGTTGGTAGGGTCTTTTTGCAGGGTGTTATGGATAATCGCATAATCTGCCTGCAGGTTATCTTCCTTGTGCAACAGGATGGTTTTGGAACCGGAGTCCAAAATCTCATCGATATGCTCCTTTTCAAGCACGGTATCTCGATCCAGGATGATCTCATTTCGCTCAATGGATACTACTTCTCCAGTATCTTCATCCACGAAATCCTCATGCCAGGTCTTTAATACACGAGCTGCCAACTTGCGGCCCAGGAATTTTTTCAATCCGGTTTTGGATGCTTTTATTTCTTCAGCAAGATCAAAGATTTCAAGAATATCCTTGTCACGCTCAAAACCGATCGCCCGGAACAGGGTAGTTACGGGTAATTTCTTCTTTCTATCGATATAAGCGTACATCACGCTGTTGATATCGGTAGCAAATTCAATCCATGATCCTTTGAAAGGAATCACACGAGCCGAATATAATTTGGTTCCATTGGCGTGGAACGATTGTCCAAAGAAAACTCCAGGAGAACGATGCAACTGTGAAACCACAACACGCTCCGCCCCATTGATACAAAACGTACCGGATGGAGTCATGTAAGGAATAGTTCCCAGGTACACGTCTTGTACGATGGTTTCAAAGTCTTCGTGCTCTTCGTCTGTACAATAAAGTTTCAGTCGTGCTTTTAAGGGCACACTATACGTTAAACCACGCTCGATACACTCCTGTATGGAATATCTTGGCGGGTCAACGAAATAATCTAAAAATTCTAAAACGAATTGGTTGCGTGTGTCGGTAATGGGGAAGTTCTCCAAGAAAGTCTTGTAAAGTCCCTCTTGCCCTCTTTCTTCTGATTTGGTTTCCAACTGGAAAAAATCCTGGAAGGATTTTACTTGGATGTCCAAAAAGTCGGGATATTCCGGCTTATTTTGTACAGAGGAAAAATTCAATCTTTCAGTTAACGTTGCTGACATCTATGGACGGAATTTTAATTAAAAAAACAGTGATTGTGTATACTCAAAAATATGTAACCTTTATATACACAAAATGGTTTAGGTCTTTACCGTCTATGGGAAAGACCTAAACCGTAAGGTTTGGATTAGAGGAGCTTACTTAAGCTCAACCTCTGCTCCAGCTTCTTCTAACTGAGCTTTAAGTGCTTCAGCTTCGTCTTTTGAGACACCTTCCTTGATAGGAGAAGGAGCGTTGTCAACCAATGCCTTTGCGTCTTTAAGACCGGCGCCTGTTAATTCCTTAACAAGTTTTACAACTGCCAATTTAGCACCACCCGGAGCGGTAAGAATTACGTCGAATTCAGACTTTTCTTCTTCAGCGTCTCCACCACCGGCACCACCACCAGCAGCAACTGCTACAGCAGCAGCAGCAGGCTCGATACCATACTCATCTTTTAATATAGTTGCTAACTCGTTAACTTCTTTTACCGTTAGGTTAACCAACTTTTCTGCGAAATCTTTTAAATCTGCCATTTTCTATCGTTTTAATGTAATTTTAATTTATATCAATTTATTAGTGCAATAATTTATGTTACCCTTCTCTTTCGGATAGGGTCTTAACAATACCAGCGATGGTTCCTCCACCCGACTTTAATGCGGAAATCACATTCTTAGCAGGTGATTGAAGCAATCCAATGATCTCTCCAATGAGTTCTTCTTTGGATTTCACGTCTACCAGTGCGTCCAATTGGTCGTCACCCAGGTAAATGGATTCTTCAACATAAGCTCCTTTAAGTAAAGGTCTTTTGGATTTCTTTCTGAATTCCTTTATAACCTTAGCTGGTGCGTTACTCGTTTCAGCGAACATCAAAGAGGTGTTTCCTTTAAGCACATCGGCCAATTCGCCGAAATCCTTATCTGAACTCTCCATAGCTTTCGCCAATAACGTATTTTTAACAACGCTTAACCTCACCCCCGCTTTAAAACAAGCGCGACGTAAGTTTGAAGTAGTTCCTGCATCAAGACCTGAAATATCTGCTAAATAAATAGTAGGATTTTCAGTAAGCTGGGCAGTCAAATGTTCAATTACTTGTGATTTTTCTTCTCTTGTCATAATCTTTCAATTTTACTGCTTAGCTATACTCCTTTTGTTTCGATCTGCAAACTCGGGCTCATGGTACTTGACATAAAAATGCTTTTTATGTAAATTCCTTTGGCAGCCTGAGGTCTCAAACGAATAAGCGTGTTTATCAACTCATTTGCGTTTCCTTCAATTTTCTCTGCATCGAAAGACGCTTTTCCAATTGCCGCGTGAACAATACCGGTTTTTTCAACTTTAAAGTCGATCTTACCCGCTTTCACGTCGGAAACAGCCTTAGCAACATCCATAGTTACCGTACCGGTTTTTGGGTTTGGCATCAAGCCACGAGGACCTAACACACGTCCTAAGGGACCTAATTTACCCATCACACTTGGCATGGTTACTATAACGTCGACATCGGTCCAACCTCCTTTAATTTTTTCGAGGTACTCGTCTAATCCAACATAATCTGCACCTGCTTCGGTGGCTTCAGCTTCCTTATCGGGAGTTACTAAGGCCAGTACTTTTACATCTTTTCCCGTACCATGAGGTAAGGTTACAACACCTCTTACCATTTGATTGGCCTTACGAGGGTCTACATTAAGACGTACAGCAAGGTCCACAGACGCATCAAAATTTGCGTTGGTGATTTCCTTTATTAAAGCAGAAGCCTCAGAAACAGAATACGTTGTATTCGGCTCCAATTTTGATTGCGCTTCCTTTTGCTTTTTTGTTAATCTTGCCATTTTATAGATTCTTTTTCTTGGTTAAAAAGGTGCAGCACCTTTTATTTTCACTCCCATTGATCTTGCAGTACCGGCTACCATTTTCATGGCAGACTCTATGGTAAATGCATTCAAATCGGGCATCTTGTCTTCTGCAATCAATTTTACCTGATCCCAGGAAATAGTTGCCACCTTTTTTATGTGAGGTTCTCCTGAACCTTTTTTTGTCTTGGCGGCCTCAAGAATCTGTACTGCAGCGGGCGGGGTTTTAATAACAAACTCAAAAGATTTGTCCTTATAAACTGTAATCGCTACCGGCAATACTTTTCCCTGCTTATCCTGAGTTCTTCCGTTAAACTGCTTACAGAACTCCATGATGTTCACACCCGCAGCACCTAAAGCCGGTCCTACCGGAGGTGAAGGGTTTGCAGCACCACCGCGAACTTGCAACTTAACTACTTTATCTATTTCTTTTGCCATTCTTTAAAATTTAACTCGGATTTTTCTTCAGTGGAAGCCTAAGAAAAAACCTATTATATAGCTTGTAACAATTAAACTTTCTCTACTTGCATATAGCTTAGTTCCAGTGGCGTTTTTCTTCCGAAAATTTTCACCATCACTTCTAGCTTGCGTTTTTCTTCATTGATCTTTTCAACCGTTCCGTTAAAACCATTGAACGGACCATCGATCACTTTTACGGTTTCCCCTATCACAAACGGAATATTGACGTTCTCATCCTGAACAGCCAATTCATCCACTTTACCAAGCATGCGATTTACTTCAGCCTGGCGCAAGGGAACCGGATCACCGCCTTTGGTTTCACCTAAGAACCCAATCACTCCATTAATCGATTTAATAATATGCGGTATTTCACCTGCCAAACTCGCCTGAACCATAATATATCCAGGGAAATAAACACGTTCCTTGTTTACCTTTTTTCCATTTCGGATTTGAATCACCTTCTCGGTGGGCACCAATACCTGCTCGATATAATCTTCGAGATTCAGGCGCACGATCTCAGACTCGATATAAGATTTGATCTTATTCTCCTGCCCGCTTACCGAACGAACCACATACCACTTTTTTGTACTTTTAGTTTCAGTCATTGTTCCTTACTTAGGATTTGATCCATTCAAAATATTTAGCAACAACTCCACTAAACACGGTATCTACTCCCCATACAGCCAATGCCAATATTACCGAGAATACCGCTACTACAACAGTGAGACGTTGTGCTTCAGACAATGGGGTCCAAGTCACATGATTCTTAAGTTCGTTATAAGATTCTTTGATGTAGTTTATCATTTTCTTTCTATTATTTTATTTCCAAACTCAGCTTTTCAGGCTTTTTGTCTGCAGCACGGGTTGAGAGACTCGAACTCACGACACCTGGTTTTGGAGACCAGTGCTCTACCAACTGAGCTAAACCCGTAAATAAAAGTCAAGGCGTCCCGTTAGTACGAGACACCTTAAGACCTTTAAATATAAACCGTTATTAGTCTAATATTTCAGTTACCTGTCCTGCGCCTACGGTTCTACCACCCTCACGGATTGCAAAACGAAGACCCAAGTTTAGGGCGATGGGTTGAATAAGCTCAACAGTAATCGTCAAGTTATCACCAGGCATTACCATTTCAATTCCGTCAGGAAGCACAATGTTTCCAGTTACATCCGTGGTACGAACATAGAACTGAGGACGGTAATTGTTATGGAATGGAGTGTGACGTCCACCTTCTTCTTTTTTAAGTACATAAACCTCGGCCTTAAACTTAGCATGAGGAGTTACAGAGCCTTGCTTACAGATTACCATCCCACGACGGATATCTGTTTTTTCAATACCTCTTAATAGGATACCAACGTTATCTCCCGCTTCACCTCTGTTAAGAATCTTACGGAACATTTCAACACCAGTTACAGTAGAAGTTAATTTCTCTGCACCCATTCCAATGATATCTACAGGATCTCCGGTATTTGCAACACCCGTCTCAATACGACCGGTAGCAACAGTACCACGACCTGTAATAGAGAATACATCTTCGATAGGCATCAAGAATGGCTTGTCTACTTCACGAATTGGCTCCTCAATCCATGTATCAACAGCTTCCATCAATTCAACAACAGTAGCTACCCACTTGTCTTCACCGTTCAATGCACCTAAGGCAGAACCAGCAATTACCGGTCCTTCATCACCATCATACTCATAGAAAGAAAGCAAATCTCTAATTTCCATTTCTACCAATTCAAGTAATTCGTCGTCATCAACCATATCCACTTTGTTCATGAATACAACCATACGAGGAATACCTACCTGACGACCTAAAAGGATGTGCTCACGAGTTTGTGGCATTGGTCCGTCTGTCGCAGCAACCACAAGAATAGCACCGTCCATTTGAGCAGCACCTGTAACCATGTTCTTTACATAATCCGCGTGACCAGGACAGTCAACGTGTGCATAGTGACGATTAGCAGTTTGATACTCAACGTGTGAGGAGTTAATTGTAATACCACGTTCCTTTTCTTCTGGAGCGTTGTCAATTTGATCAAAAGACGAAGCTTCTGAATACCCAGCATCTGCCATCACTTTAGTAATAGCAGCAGTTAGGGTTGTTTTACCGTGATCTACGTGTCCGATTGTACCCACGTTCATGTGAGGTTTCGAGCGATCAAATGTTTCTTTTGCCATTTTGTATTATTTTATTCTTAGTTATATATTAGTGTTCACTTAAATCCTAAATTGAGCCAATGATGAGATTTGAACTCATGACCTCTTCCTTACCAAGGAAACGCTCTACCCCTGAGCTACACCGGCGTAAAGTGTTTGTTTCTCTAACCCCAAAAAGCCTCATAGAGGCATTATTTTGAACGAAGAGATTCCTGCCATCTTCAGTAGTACAACTACGGAATACACCGCGCCAGGAAATTTAAGTTGCCTACTATCTTCGAAGAGGCTTCTTAAAGTAAAAGACACTTCGCCTTTACTTTGAGCGGGAGACCGGGTTCGAACCGGCGACATTCAGCTTGGAAGGCTGACGCTCTACCAACTGAGCTACTCCCGCATTTATCTCTGAATTACTTCAGAAAAAGGTAATCAATACGTCAAATATTTCAGCTTCTGAGCCCTGAAAAGGCGTGCAAAGATAGCCATAATATTTGTCGCTTCCAAATAAGCGAGAGACAGAATCCATCGATTATTTGAAGTGATGAGTTAAAGGCAAAACTAGATTTTTAAACAAAACACAAAAACCATAGTTCAATCATTACCTTCGGTGATCCGTTCAGGGGGACCCTGAACAAACATTTTTTAACGAGCTCTTTCAAAAGCGAGCTTTTGACAAATTGAACTTTTTAAAAAACATCTGAACATCTTTGGATTACCTTCGGTGATCCGTTCAGGGGGACCCTGAACAAACATTTTTTAACGAGCTCTTTCAAAAGCGAGCTTTTGACAAATTGAACTTTTTAAAAAACATCTGAACATCTTTGGATTACCTTCGGTGATCCGTTCAGGGGGACCCTGAACAAACATTTTTTAACGAGCTCTTTCAAAAGCGAGCTTTTGACGATCGCTTATAAAAAATGTTTGTGGGGAGAGCAGGATTCGAACCTGCGAAGACGTAGTCAGCAGATTTACAGTCTGCCCTCGTTGGCCGCTTGAGTATCTCCCCAATGCTATTTTTTACACAATAT
Source organism: uncultured Flavobacteriaceae bacterium (assembly GCA_963807685.1). Classification (GTDB taxonomy): domain Bacteria; phylum Bacteroidota; class Bacteroidia; order Flavobacteriales; family Flavobacteriaceae; genus Aureisphaera. The sequence goes on from CAWECU010000012.1 coordinate 308,048, forward strand.
TTTAAAGAACTATTTTCATTTTATCAAAGAGCCGATGGAGGGACTCCCTTCGACTATGCTCAGGATAAACTTCTCGTCCCTCAAAAAACAATAACTCCGCCATCGAAATTTGTTCTTTGCCTTAAGCATCTTTCATTTTTTCAGAGAGCCGATGGAGGGACTCGAACCCACGACCTGCTGATTACAAATCAGCTGCTCTAGCCAGCTGAGCTACATCGGCTTTTTTACTTTTCCAACTAAAATTTTAGCATAAAAAAGTCCGCTATTTCTAACGGACTGCAAATGTATATAAATTATTTTTTCTAAAAAATGTTTTTTAAATAAAAATCGTCATGCGTTTGCCCTTTGTTTCTCTTTTCTTTTTTTTAGTTGTCGTTCCAGAGATTGGGCGCATTCATCTGCCCCCGCTTCAAAGCTACGTGCATCTTTTTTCACCATAAGATTCCCACCGGGAATACTCAACAAAATTTCGGTTATTTTGTTTTGTTTTATACTGGTTTTTTGAACCTTCAAAAATACGTCGGCATAAATGATCCTGTCATAAAATTGTTCCAGCTTTAAAAGTCTCTTTTCAATAAAATTTATCAGCTTTTCGTCTGCGATAAAATTGGGGGTCTGCACATTTACCTTCATACAAAATTGTTTAAGTTAATAATTACTTTGAGTTTCGCGGATGTGAGTCTTTGTATACCTGTTTCAGTTGTGCCATGCTACTGTGCGTGTAAACTTGAGTTGAGGCCAAACTTGCATGCCCCAGTAGTTCCTTAACGGCATTTAAATCTGCACCTTCATTTAACAGATGGGTGGCAAAAGAATGTCGCAAGATATGTGGACTTCTTTTCACTTTTTCTGATGCCTTACTAAAATAGGAATTTATGACGCGATACACAAGTGTTTCATATATTTTGATACCTTTTCTCGAAAGCAGTAAATGTGAAGTATCAACGATTTTGGGCAGTCGTTCTCTTTCCTCAAGATATCGATTCAAAGTCCCTTCAATTGACGGCAACAATGGAATGATCCGCTCTTTGTTGCGTTTCCCTAAAACTTTGATAATTTTATTGGCCAATGAAATGTCTGTCAGCCTTAAATTTACCAACTCGGCTCTTCGCATTCCTGTGGCGTAAAACAACTCTACAATCAAACGATTCCGAAGCCCCTCAAAACCGGACTCTTCACTTAATAATTGAATCACCTCGTTGATCTCTTTTTCTGAAAAAGGAACCTGCAGCTTCTTGGAGGTTTTTAATGCCTTGTGCTTTGCCAATGGGTTCTCCTCGATCTGTTTTGTCTTCAGTAAAAATTTATAATACGATTTTAACGAAGATATCTTCCGATTAATACTGCGATTTGAAATGCCCTCATCCACCAGGGAGACGATCCAACTTCGAATGATCCCGTAGTTTATGGTCTTGATTTCTGAATAGTCATATTCACTGGAAGCAAAAATTAAAAAACCCTGGAGGTCCTTTTGATACGCCATTAACGTATGCGGAGAATATTTTTTCTCGTGCTGAAGGTAATCGATGAATTGACGAAACGGCATAGGATGATTTTCGATGTGCGATGAACGAACTAAATGTACGAAATTGCAGAGGAGGAACACCGAACGTACCCGGAATTAATGAAAGGGCAAAAAAAAACCGCTGAACGGTGTTCAGCGGATTATAATATATTGAGTTAGCGGGGATATTTTAAATTTCCTCTGCGTCTCTAAGTCCTTGAATGTACTGTGCCTTTTGGATTTCGGCTCTACGAGTTACAGAAGGCTTACTAAAAGCTTGTCTTCTACGTAGTTGACGCATTGTTCCCGTTCTGTCAAACTTACGTTTGAAACGTTTTAGCGCTCTATCGATATTTTCTCCGTCTTTTACTGGTATAATTAACATAGTTCTTAACCTCCTCTCTTTAGGTTGGCAAAGATAAACAGGTTTTTATAATTGACACCAAATAAATTTAAAAATTATTGTTTAAACAATGTCGCCCGCTTACTTAGGTCTTGTATGAGCTTTTCCTCCTCCTCACTTTCCAACAGCACATTATAATTTTTCCAAAATTGTTTGTTGTAAGGCCTTGGTGAAAAAATATCCTCAGACCATTCTTTTTGCAAGGCCTGGCTCACCGTAGTTGAATCCTGAATAATTTCGGTAAATAATATTTCCTGAATGGTGTAATAAAATTGTTCGTCCTTGTCGATCCCTTTTTCATCCTCATTTTTCTCCCGGTCTGAAGATCGATCTCCTATTTTAACCAGTTTGGGAGTTTCGTAGTACAAATAATTAGGATACATCTTATCCATATATTCTTTGTAGGTCATAATGAGCTTGTGATTTATATGCGTATCAAATAAACTCTTACTCCTTCTTTTTTGGGCTTCGGAAGCTGCTACCAGCTCGTACTCAATTCTCTTGATCGCATAGTTGTCGTAATAGATATAGAGCCAACCATTCGCCTCAAAACCTTCATTGTAAATATTGGGAGTGTTCAACCCCACAAATTCAGTGCTTTTTGAAATTTTTATCTTGTAAAGTTTTCGTCCGTCATCTACCAGAATGGTATCGAGTTCGAATTGATGCTTATCCAGCATGTCCTTTCCAAATAGTGCCCGCTCCATATTGGAATTCCGAACCAGGTTGAGCCTTCCTTTAAACAGATTCTCCAGGCCATTCACCCTGCTGTCGTTCCATTTTATTGCCTTTACCAAAGAGGCAGTTTCAATCGTATCCCGTCTCAGGTTTCTGGTTTTTAGATTCAGGTTCTTTTTATGATATTTTAGATAGGAAGAATAGGAAAACAAACTATCCACATCTCTGAGGTCGTAGCTTTTCCTCATTTCATCCACATTAATTTTCAAGTTATCTTCCGCCCCCGAAGCATAGCTGGAATCGTATAAGGTAAGCGCACTTTCAATAAGCCATTTGTATTCTTTTTTGTTGCGTTCCTTATGCCTCAAAAAACCCTTTTGCAGGTACGGTTGTTCGGGTAAGTTAAATGGTAATCTTTCAAGGGCCCTTAGCACAATGTCATTACCGGTTTTAGGTCTGGTCGATGCCACCAGGAGGACTTCATCCAAAGAGGCGATATCTTCCTCCAGAAATACATCCATAGAGCCGTCAAATTGGTCAATGGCCGTTCTAAAACTTTTAAACCCTATTGAAGAAATAACAAGGGTGTCTTTCACAAGTCTGTTTGGTACCAGCAAAACAAACTTACCATCGCTATTACTTACCGTTCCAATGGTGGTATTTTCAATATAAATACTAGCATTTTCTATAGGAAGGTAGGTGGTAAAATCAACGATCTTACTTTTAATCTCAGTCTGGGCAATTGCGTGTACGCAAAAGATGCCCAAGAATAAACTAAAAAAATGCTTTACAAAAGAATACTTCATTTTTTCCAGGTCGATTTAAGTTAACATCCGGTATCTTACAAATATAAGGCCAAACAAGGAGTCGGCGACATAGTGCTACGTAGCGGGCTTGTAATCTTTACCGTCAATCACCATTTTTGCAATGATCTCCCTAAGTATCTCACTGGTTCCTCCGCCAATGGGGCCCAAACGGCTGTCGCGGAACAAACGGGCCATAGGGTATTCTTCCATATAACCATATCCACCCAACAACTGGAGACACTCATAGGCCACATCGTCTGCCACTTTTGTGGAAATGAGCTTGGCCATGGTGGCTTCTTTTACCACGTATTCTCCATTGTCGAGTCGCTGTGTTGTTTGATAATTGAAACACTTGGAAACCTCCACCTCAGCGGTGAGCTGTGCTACCTTATGGCGTAGCGCCTGGAACTTTGAAATACTTTTCCCAAATGCCATTCGGTCCTTCATGTATTGAATGGTATAATCCAATGCCCATTCACTGCGGGCATGCGCATTTACGGCCATAAGCAATCGCTCAAGCGCAAAGTGCTGCATGATATAACCGAAGCCCATATTCTCCTCTCCTAATAAATTTTCAACGGGTATTTCCACATTATCGAAGGCAATTTCGCCGGTGTCACTGGCACGCCAACCCAATTTATCCAACTTGGTAGCCGAAAGCCCCTTGGCATCCCTGTCCATAACAAAAATGCTAATCCCCTTGTTTCCCGATTTCGGTTTTGTTTTGGCCGCAATGATCAGGTAGTCGCTATATACTCCATTGGTAATAAAGGTCTTGGAACCATTAATGATATAACTATCCCCTTTTTTAACCGCAGTGGTTCTCATTCCACCCACATCACTACCTCCAAAAGGTTCGGTAATGCAAAGACAACCCATTTTTTCACCCGAGATACTTGGGCGTAGGTATTTTTCTTTTTGTTCGTGGTTTCCCTCTTTATCGAGATGGGTCATTGCCAGATAGGCGTGCGCCCACATAGCCGCTGCAAACCCTCCCGAATTGATCTTCTGCAGTTCCTCCAAAAAAATAACGGCATAAAATAAGTCCAGATCGTGACCGCCATAGGCTTCTGGGTAAGAAATCCCAAAATACCCCATCTCCCCCATTTTCTCCCAAATAAAACGGTCGATTTTACCAGTCTTTTCCCACTTTTCTATATGAGGCACGACTTCTTTCTGTAAAAAAGCCTGAAAACTTTTTCTGAAAATATTATGCTCTTCGGTAAAATAAATACTATTCATTCAAACAATTTAAGGCCTTAAATACGAGCATTCTATGAAAATAAGAATTGCGGGATCGAATTTATTCAGCGTACAAATATAACGCAAATAGCTGTAATTTACGAGAGCTAATTCCTTCAATTTTTTCCAATTCTGAAAGGTCCGAAACCCCCTCACGGATACGAACAAACTCCCAGATCTTCTTTCCTAATCCAAATGATACTCCGGGGATGGTTGCCAAATCGGAGGCAGAGCAACGGTTGATATTCATACGATGAATAGCTTTGGGGGTTTTAACCGTAAAACGTTGCAATACGCGTTCGACAACTTCCGGCTTTAACCCCCAAACGGCATGCAACTGCAAATCGTGACTAAAACCACCTAATTGGGCGCGCTGTTCCAAAATACGACTACTTAAGGCTTCACCAATACCGCTCACCTCCTGCAATTCTCCGGCTGTTGCTTTATTGAGATCGATTTTTTTTGCTACGGAAATTTCCGAAGAAATTGATGTAAAACGCTTTTTCCGTGGCCTTGGATTCATGACCCAATCGGGGAATTTGAAATAGCCCTGAATTGGAGCTAACACCGAATCAGGTACTCGGGTCACCCTTTGGAAGTCGGCCACCGAATTGATCCATCTCCCCTCTGCTCTATAGGCCTGTAACCTGTCATAAGCTTCAGCCGAAATACCCAGGGTATACGCCTTGTAATCGCTCATAAAATTGGGGTTGAACGGATATACCTTTGGTTTTCTTCGTGCTACTTCGGTGCGACGAAGAGAGTCCATCTGTTCTTGCAGCTGTACTAGTTCCGAAGAACTTATATCGAAGGTTGTTTCTTCGGAAAAAGAAACAAAAAAGCGAACATAGAGCAAGCCCAATATGATCGCTATCAAAAGTAAAATCCCAACGCGCTCACTTCGATTGAAAGTTAGTTGGGATTTTAAATGTTTTAATTTCATAACTCCGCAGTTTTAATTGCCGGGGAGTTAGTAAATGGTAAGTCTATTAGCTACGCTAACGCGCAACTTTGATAGCGTCGAGATATCGACGCAGCTGTTTTCTCACCACAGGGAACAAGAAGTACAAACCGATCATGTTCGGGAATACCATGGCGAAGATCATTGCATCAGAGAAGGCCCAAATAGAGTTCATACTCGCCGCAGCACCAATCACTACAAAGATCAGGAATAACAATTTATAGGTTAGATCGGCCTTTTTACCACGTCCGAAGAGGAATTTCCACGACTGCAGGCCGTAGTAGGACCAGGAAATCATTGTTGAAACTGCGAACAGCACCACTGCTATGGTAAGGAATACTTTGGAATACGGAATGTATTCTGCAAAAGCTTTGGAGGTAATTCCCGCTCCTTCATAGGCAACTCCATCAATAAAGATACTTCCGGTACCATCTCCTCCGTATTCAAAGAAACCTCCAAAATTGAAGATAATGATTACCAGGGCCGTCATCGTACAGATGACTACGGTGTCTATAAAAGGCTCCAGCAAAGCTACCAGACCTTCGGAAGCGGAGTACTTAGTTTTTACCGCAGAGTGAGCAATGGAAGCCGAACCGGCACCCGCCTCATTTGAAAATGCCGCACGTTGAAATCCTACCAGCAGCACTCCAATCAAACCACCCACACCTATTGCCTTGGGGCTAAATGCTTCGGTCACAATAAGGCTTAAGGCATCATCGATAAATGAGAAATTACTAAAGATGATATACAAGCAACAAGCGACGTAAAGTACTGCCATAAAGGGTACTACCTTTTCAGTAACGGATGCGATGCGTTTAATTCCACCAATAATGATGATTCCTACCACGATCGCGAGTACGATGCCAACGATGGCACCGGCAGCGGTACTCTCCCAATTAAAAAGTTCTTTTAAAACGATGGTCGCCTGATTGCTCTGAGCGGCATTTCCACCTCCAAAGGATCCCCCAATACAGAAGATCGCAAAAAAGACAGCAGCAATTTTTCCGAAGGTCTTAAAACCGCGCTCTTTCAGTCCTTTGGATATATAATACATGGGGCCTCCATAGACCACCCCGTTCTCATCTACATCCCTGAATTGCACCCCAAGGGTACATTCCACAAATTTGGTTGACATACCTAAGAATCCACAAACGATCATCCAAAAGGTAGCACCGGGACCTCCCAATGCAATCGCCAGGGCAACCCCTGCAATATTCCCATTTCCTACCGTACCGGAAACCGCTGTCGCCAGAGCCTGAAAATGACTCACTTCTCCTTCTTTACTTTCATCTCGAATGGTTTCCCGAATATCTCCATCTACCCCAGCACTGGGATCGCCCAACCCATGTCCCTCTATCTCATCGTACTTTCCGCGTACCGTGTTGATCGCTTTTCCAAAGTATCGAATGTTTGGAAAACCGAAATAAATGGTAAAAAAAGCGGCACTTCCCACCAGGAGTAACAAGACAAACGGGATGTCCGGATCCTTCCAAACCAGGAAAAATATAACATTGGTGAAAAAATCGGCAACCGGTTGGAAAGCTTGATCAATTTTTTGATCTAAACCTACATCTTGTGCTTCTTGTGCAATTAATAATAAGGGGGAAAGGAATGTAAATAGAGACAGAAGATATTTCTTCATAATGGGTTATGTTAGTTTACATTAGAATTTCAGCTCAGCAAGATGCTAAAAAAAATTGCGAATTCAAATTATTAGATGCTAATTTCTAAACATTATAAAGTTGCTTCAGGCTTTCAATTTGGTTCGGTCTGCCTATGACAATTAGTTTGGAGTTCTTGTGTAAAATAGTTGAGGGCTCAGGATTTACGATATACTCGCCGTCTTTATTTTTATACCCAATAATTGAGCATCCTGTACGTTTCCGAAGGTCCAGGTCATAGATCGCTCGTTCCTTACCATCGGGGCATACATTTTCGAAGGCTATTTGCTCCACATTGATACTATCCTCTTCCCCTGAGACTGTTAGATTATCCAAGAATTCCACCAGATCGGGTACCACGACTAAATCGGCCATGTGATCCCCTCCAATTCGGGCAGGCATGATCACATTATCGGCCCCCGCCAGTTTTAATTTTTTATAACTGGTTTCCTGGGTCGCCCTGCTTATAATTTTGAGGTTTTTGTTTAATTGTCGGGCGGATAACACGATGAACAAATTGTCGGCATCGCTGGGAAGTGCACAGATCAAAGTACTTGCCTTTTCAATCCCCGCCATTTCCAGGGTTTCGTCTTCATTCGCATTCCCATGAACGAATAAGATATTCTCTTGAAACTTTTCTACGATTTCTTCATCCTGTTCGATAACTACAAACGGGTGATTGTAAGCCTGAAGTTTGTGAACGGCCTGTTTTCCGTTTCTTCCGAAGCCACAAACAATAATGTGGTTTTCCAGCGATTTGATTTTCTTTTGCACTTTTTTCTGTCTTAAGTTACCAATGTTGTTTTTACTCAGAATATATTCAGAAATCACCTTGATTGCGTACCCAACGATAAAGATACTGGAAAGTATGAGAATTGAGGTGAAGATTTTTTCTGTTGGACTTAAGGGATGTACCTCGCCGAAACCTACCGTGGTGATGGTGATCACCGTCATATAAACCGCATCGATCCATTCGTACTGGTAGCCAAATCGAAACCCAAAAACGCCCAGAAAAAACACCAGTACCAAAAGCGACAATGCCACAATAAGATTGGACTGAAATACCCTTATACTTGAATAAAACACTTTTTTCATAGGTCGAATACTGAAGTTCGTTTCGAATACACCAGGTCTTTTAATTTCAACCAAAACGCCAGCGTAAGGTATATGGCGAACCCAACACCAGCCGTTGCAAAGGATACATATATGAAGAACAAACGCACACTCTTCGCCCGCATACCCAGTCTGTCTGCCAGCCGGGCACATACATAGTAACCCCGCTTTTCAAAGAAATGTCGTATTCTATAAACGAGTTGAAGCATTTTGCAAATTACTGTTTTTTTTTAAAGTTGGCTATGGAAATTTTCTTTGTCCATATAGTAGTGTTCTGTGTTCGATTTGTTGTGGATTAGCGGGATTAATTCCTTTTAGTTTTGACTCTTTTGAGTGGTTTTTAAAAGAAGTAATCGTTATAGCCGATACTACACGGCTTTTTCTTTGCTTTATATCCTGTTCATCTGATTTGAATTTCCGGAGTCTTGCTCTGGCACGCCACATAAAACAAATGCACTACAGTAAGCAAAAACTACCCAACACAACCCTACCCCACTACCCCCGCAACAATGAATTCCCAACTGCACATCGCAAGCACTGGTTCCTATCACAATACTTATTTTTTAGCTGAAGTAAGGCCTGACTCTCCCAAGCCGTATTCTCAAAATTTCGAAGGCTTTGAAATTTTTTTACGATCGTATTTTCTTCTCCTTTGATGTTGGACGCCAGGGCAATGATTTCTTCGGAAATGTCTTTACCGCAATAAGCGGCGTAACAATGTTTCAATGGAATGACAGTGTTGATAAGCAATAAATCGATGAATTTTCTGCTAAGTTGTTTGGTCCTTTTGGCCGAACTTACCTCAAAATTATAATGCGTATCCCAAAACGAACTGGCACCTGCCGCAAACAGATCGTAAAACTCGGGAAGTGTTCCTGCGGCAATGACCTGTGAAAAAAGATGGGGACGTTTGTGTAATAGTCCGGCGAGCTGAGCCAAACGCACCGTCGGAAAATTAGGCGGTCGCAGCCTGAAAAACTTGGGCAATATCACGGCTTCATTCGAGAAAGTGAATTTCAATCTTGTATAATCGTAATGCTCACACAGCTGCAAATAATAAGGATCGGTACCTTGCCCTTCCAGCAGATGGGCCTGTCCCAGTAGTAAGGCTTCGATACGCATAGGATCCCGACGGCATTTTTGAACCACTTTATAATCCAGGGATTGTGCAATGCTGAGGAAGGAAGCCCCATTTACTTTCAAACCAAAATTCTTACACAGCAATTGAAATAAAACTGCCTGCCAATTGTTTTGAGAGGCTTTAAGTTGCCCCAGGATCAATTCCGATTTCTGCTCGAGGCGTTCTAAAAACAGGCGATCCAACCAATTTTTAATCGTTACCGATGCTACGCCTCCCAATTGCGCCTCACAGTTGATCCACCGGGGCGTACTGCAAAGCAAATTTCTATAATTATTGAGGATCTGAAGCTCGATCTTATCTTTGAGCTCCAGAGTTGGGATGATGGTTTCATCGCTACGGCGAATGTCCATATCATGTTCCCATACCACATGGAGGATCACATTATCGTATTGCACGTCGGTTTCGTGCCTATGGGCATACCAATGAGAGGATCGAAGATGAATTTCTACCGTACCTGCCCAGGTTTGGCCTGCGATTACAATCTGACTATTAAGAAAGTCGGGGCCGGCATTAAAATTATGGGTTCCCACTTTCAGTACCTGCAGTGATTCTCCCAAATGGGTCGCCAGCTCCAATGTCGAAAATTTCTGAAATTTCCAGACATAATGAAGAAAGTCTTCATTCATATTAAAAAAAATGCGGGAGTAGTATTGTGAATACTAAAATACGGAATTATTTCAGAAGTACCATAAGCGATATGTCACTTCCCCGCCTGAACGGAACGGGCAGGGAGTGATCCCGATAGCTATCGGGATTGTATCGAGAAGACGATGGACGGTAGATGTTAGATGTTAGATGTTAGATGTTAGCATGTAGATGATCAAACACTTCACTATCCAATAATCCAATTATCTAATAATCAATCGTCAATAATCACTATTCAATTAAAGAGCACTTATAATATCATGTTTAGTGATTATGTGAAAAGTACCGTCACCCAGATCCACCAAAACGGCATTGTTATTCTTATGAATAAGTTTTGAAACCTCATCGATGGGGGTGCTCTTTTTCACAATGGGAAAGGGTTCGTGCATTACCTCCTTTATAGGAAGCTCGGCCAAATTTTTATTCTCCATATACTTCCGAAGTAAATCGGTTTCATCCAGTGCTCCCACAAAACCGGAAGTATCTTCCACGGGAATTTGAGAGATATTATATTTTTTCATGCGTTCAATAGCATGAGATACCAGTTCCTCCGTTTTTACCGTAATTAATGGCACATTGACGTGTTCCTTGATAAGGTCCTCGGCCACAGTGATCTCTTCCTCGATAAAACCGCGCTCACGCATCCATTCGTCATTGTACATTTTACCAACATACCGACTGCCATGATCATGAAAAAGTACCACGACCACATCATCCTTTGTGAATTTATCTTTTAACTGAAGAATGCCTTTCATGGCCGCTCCCGCTGAATTCCCTAAAAACATTCCCTCTTCTTTGGAAAGTCGCTGCGTATAGATGGCAGCATCTTTATCGGTGACCTTTGTAAATCCATCAATGACGTCAAAATCGACATTCTTGGGTAGGATATCTTCTCCAATACCTTCCGTGATGTAGGGATAGATTTCATTTTCATCAAAAATTCCGGTTTCGTGGTATTTTTTGAATACACTTCCGTAGGTATCAATTCCCCATACCTTCACATTGGGATTTTGCTCTTTCAAATACTTACCAACGCCGCTGATGGTTCCTCCGGTTCCCACCCCTACGATGAAGTGCGTTACCCTACCGTCGGTTTGTTTCCAAATTTCGGGACCCGTACTCTCATAATGGGCTATAGCATTGCTGGGATTGTCGTATTGGTTCACGTACCAACTATTCGGGGTTTCCTCTGCCAGACGCTTGGAAGTGGAATAATAGGAACGAGGATCGTCCGGTTCTACATTGGTGGGACATACGATCACTTTGGAACCCACAGCCTTCAAAATATCCATCTTCTCCTTGCTCTGCTTGTCACTAATAACACAAACCATTTTATAGCCTTTTACGATAGCAGCCAAAGCGAGGCCCATTCCTGTGTTACCACTGGTGCCTTCGATTATGGTTCCGCCGGGTTTCAACCGACCGTCCGCTTCAGCATCTGCTATCATCTTCACCGCCATACGATCTTTAACCGAGTTGCCCGGATTGAAAGTCTCGTATTTCGCAAGCACCAGACATGGCAACCCTTCAGCGAGCTTGTTAATTTTTACCAGTGGCGTGTTTCCAATGGTTCCCAAGATGTTTTCTGCGTATTCCATAGTCCAATATCAACCTCACATTACCGCCAATTACAGTGGCTGTGTAAGCGTTTGCAAAATTACAAAACACCTCCGACTTTCACCCCTAAATACGTTACTTTTATTCGGGTGTAATTTCCTTAGGAAGAAATTCGGCTGCCAATTAATTTAGCGCATTTGATCAAGCTGTTTTCCCTTTTAATTTTTGTCTTCTTTAGGGTAAAAGCAATATCTTGCGTTTTTTTATTGCACTCCCATGAATTTCACAATGCCAAACATTCAGAAAGAATACCGCCCCGAACTGAACGGCTTACGGGCCTTGGCGGTTATTCTGGTCCTGTTCTTTCACCTGGATTTTGAATGGATGAAAGGCGGATTCCTAGGGGTTGACGTGTTTTTAGTGATCTCCGGATACTTCATCAGTAAAAACATCCTTTATGGATTACAGCAAAAGAATTTCACCTTTTACGGCTTTTATACCAAACGCCTGAGGCGACTATTTCCGGCACTTATTTTTACACTGATCGTCGTGGGGATTGCCGGTTATTTTTTGCTCACCCCTTCCAACTATGAACGACTGGGTAAATCCACGATTTTTTCAGGGTTTTCGCTATCCAATTTCTTTTTTTGGAGTGAAGCCGGATATTTTAATATGGATGCTTCCACCAAACCTTTACTGCACATGTGGTCGCTCTCGCTGGAAGAACAATTTTATCTTTTTTGGCCATTAGTGCTTGTACTGCTGTACAGATATTTAAAAAAGTATTTGATTCTTTATGTTTCCATTTTAGTGTTAGGTTCACTGGCACTGTGTGAATTTTACTTCTCGACACATCCCGATGCGGTCTTCTTTCTGATTCCCTTTCGCATGTTTGAATTTTTATTGGGAGCCTCTTGCATTTGGTTGGAACGGTTTTATGTAAAAAAGAGCAATTATCTACTCGAATTTTCCTTTCTGATAGGGTTAATACTTATGATTTATTCCGGAGTAGCATTCAACAACCTAAGCCGCATGCCGGGACTATTATCCCTTGTTCCCTGTGGCGGTGCCATGTTGATTGTACTGGGGGGTAAAGCGCCGTTATTTAGCTGGACCCTAAAAAATAAGGTCGTTGAACTCATTGGAAAGAGTTCCTATTCTATCTATTTAATTCATTGGCCATTGATCGTCTATTACAAGTATTGGACTTTGTCATCGTTGTCGTTAACCATTCAAGTGATACTAGGGATCATTTCGATTGCCTTAGGCCTTCTAATGTGGTATTTTATTGAAAACACGTTTCGATACAGTAGGCGTAAAAAAACGAAAAGAGACCCCATCTGGTTTGCGATACCTGCCTTGCTCGTAGTCGTTTCGATAGCTTCCGGAATGGTATGGCAAAGTGAAGGTGTGCCCTCAAGATTTACGAACGAATTGTACATGACCGAGCAGGAAATCCTCACCAACAGAAAAATGTATTTTGAGGAATACTCACAACAAAGTGGCCTCTTAGACGGAAAGCCCGGCAAGGGTCATGTGATGGTCATGGGTAATTCTCATTCTATCGACCTTATTTTCGCTTTACGGCAGAATGGTTTTGAGGCCAAAATAACCGCATTAAAGACAGCGGGCAAGTGTTTTAACTTTGGTGAATCGGCTTTTGAGGGCTCAGAAGAAGCCTGTAGAAAACTGACGGAAGAAAATTTAAGCAATGAGAACTGGCGTATTGTAGACGCGATTTACCTCCATGACCATTGGCCAAATTTGGATCTGGATGGCTTTATGGAAATCACTAAAAGAGTGAGAGCTGTTTCCGAGGCGCCCATATTTGTATTTGGCCCAAAGATGACCTATAAGGAACAGATCCCCGAAATAGTGCGATCGAGTAATTCGGCAGTGGCCAACGGCATCAACCAGCACGCCAAGGAGTTTGCCAGAAAATATTTTAAAGTTGATTTAAATAATAGCCTCAAAAAAGAGTTTTTAAAACCCTATTACCGGGAAAATAATATCTTTTATGTAGATATGCTGGGCCTGCAGGGTGGAAAAGATATGGACTCCTTCGAAATAGTCTCGACCCGGGAACTGAAATTTCTCTATTTTGACAACTCACATTTTACCAAACAGGGCTCCAAGGAATTTGGAGAAAAAATGAATCTTGAATATTCGTATTTATTTGATATTGAAGTGCTTAAGCAGGATTATGCTATTCCCAAATAAGGCATATTCTATTGCAGAAATTAGTTGAAAAAATGCTACTCAAACCGAATCGCCTTCACCGGAGAGATCTTGGTGATCAAATAAGACGGGATCAATAACATCAACAGGCACAGGAACAGTACTCCGAAATTAAGTAGGATCACATAGCCGGCCTCCAGGTAAATAGGGGCTTCGGTGACGTAATAGGTGTCGGCGTCCAGGGTAATGAACTTGCCATATTTTTGCAACAATAACAGCCCAATTCCTATCAAATTCCCCCAAAACAGCCCAACGCAAATAATATAGGCCGCATTGTATAAAAACACTTTCCGAACGCCCCAATCGGTGGTTCCCATTGCTTTTAAAATTCCAATCATTTTGGTGCGCTCCAAAATAAGGACCAGCAAGGCCGTGATCATATTGATACCGGCAATTAAGATCATGATCCCAATGATCAAAATGATATTAAAATTGAAGAGATCCAGCCATTCGAAAATAGTGGCGTATTTGTCCCGAATGCTTATCGCATTCATCGTGGGGGGCGTCTGATCATACACCCGGTTGCCGATGTTTTGAATGTCATTGAAGTCGGTCACAAACACCTCAAAGGCTCCGATTTCATCTTTTTCCCACCGATTTAAACTCTGAATATGCCGAATATCAGCCACTAAAAACTGCTCATCAAATTCCTGAAATCCGCTGTTGTAAATTCCAACGATGGTAAAGCCCCTGCTTCGGGTTTTCTGCTCACTTTCTTGTTGAAGAAAAAAGGTTTTCACCTTATCCCCCAACTTGAAATTCAACCGATTCGCCAGATAGGCCGAAATAAGAATTTCGTCATTCAGTGTTGAAGCATAATTGGGCAGCCTTCCTTCCACCAAATATTCCTCAAAATAATCCCATCGGTAATCATCACCCACACCTTTGACCACCACTCCTTCAAAATCGGTTGCCGTGCGAATCACCCCTCCTTTAGAAGCCGTCACCTGAATGTGTTCGATCCCCTCCACCGCAGTGAACTGCGGGTAAAAATCCTGATTCTTTGAAATTGGAGCCTGCGAATCGTCGCTATTGTTCGAATCGAAGTTGGTAATAATGATATCGCCGTTAAAGGCAGATACCTTTTCCCGTATTTTTTCCTGAAGCCCCACCCCCGTAGCTATGGAAATAAGCATGATCACCACCCCCAATGCGATGGCCGCAATGGCAATTTTTATTATTGGCGCCGAAATACTACTTTTATAATCCTTCGACGCGACAATGCGTTTGGCGATAAAAAATTCGAAATTCACTGGTTCTGTATGCGGTTTTCTTTTTTCAAAAATACACTATTAATTGTTCTTCCATTAACGATGCTGTTCTCTTTTTCGTGCGGAAGTGGGAACTCCAATGAGAAAAAAGAACAAAGAGAAAAGAACAAAGACGAATTGGTGATTCATGATACGGTCGAGTTGGATTCGCTGAAAAAGTTGAAAGTCCGAAACCTCAATTCAGGAGAGATCCTTGTGGGAGCTAATAGATTTTCAGAATATGATTCTTTTCTGAAAAACAAACGCATTGGAATCGTCGCGAATCAGACCTCACGAGTTACCACGAATGAAGCCAATCTGCACTTAGTGGATTTTTTGGTTTCAAAGGGAATGACTGTTCAAAAAGTCTTCGCCCCGGAACACGGTTTTCGTGGTACCGCAGATGCTGGAGAAGTTGTAAAAGATGGTATGGACAGCAAAACAGGCTTGCCCATCATTTCCCTCTACGGAAAAAATAAAAAACCTAACCCGGAACAACTCAAAGATATCGATATCATGGTTTTTGATATTCAGGATGTGGGCGCCCGCTTTTATACCTACATCTCCACACTCCACTATGTGATGGAGGCCTGCGCAGAGGCGGGTATCCCGCTCATCGTCCTGGACCGACCCAATCCCAACGGACATTATATCGACGGCCCCATTTTAGAACCCGAACATTCCAGTTTTGTGGGGATGCACCCGGTACCGGTGGTACATGGCATGACTATCGGCGAATATGCCCGAATGATCAACGGAGAGGGATGGCTGGCGAACAAAGCGCAGTGTAACCTGGTGGTAATCGAGATGCAAAACTATACCCACGACACGCCTTATTCGTTACCCGTTAAACCCTCACCAAACTTACCCAATGATGTCGCCATCAATCTCTATCCCAGCCTTTGTTTTTTTGAAGGAACCATCGTAAGCGCCGGAAGAGGAACCGATCAACAATTTCAGATCTTTGGTGCACCATCCCTGCCCACGGAATTTTTCCCATACACCTTCACACCTCAGCCCAATGAAGGAGCGAAACACCCTAAATTTAAAGGGGAAGTCTGCAACGGACTCGACCTTCGGGACACCCCACAACTCAATCGCATGAATCTGGAATGGCTTATCGAAGCCTATGTGGGACACGGCAGGAAATCTGACTTTTTTAATTCCTTTTTTACCAAACTGGCCGGTACCACCCGACTACAGTGGCAAATAGAAAACCGCTATACCTATTATGAAATCAGGAAGGAATGGCTTCGGCCGCTTGCTGCCTATGACAAAATGCGGCAACCCTACTTGTTATACGAATAAGAAAGCATCAAAGAAGAAATACCAAATTCTCAACCACAAAATCCAAAACCTTTCCATGAGTGCCTCAATCCGGCACGCTCACGACATCGCATTTGGAGGACTAATTAAAGTCTCCCTTTAAAATGAGATTTAGAGGGATGTTTAAATTTCGGGATTTAAAGCTTCACCCGCCTCTTCATCTCCTCAACAATATTAAAAGCCGCAGGACAAACGGCAACATTTTTCAGAGTTAAATTTGAGATCTGCTGAAATTTCTTTCGGTTGGTATGTGGAAATTCCCGACAGGCTTTGGGACGAACGTCGTAAATGCTACAGTAATTGTCGGCTCCCAAAAACGGACAGGGCAGCGTTTGCATGACAAAGTCGTTATCTTCATCCACACGCAGGTAGGTTTCAATAAATTTTTGCTCCTTTATTCGCAAATGCTTCGAAATACGAGCCACGTCCTTGTCGGTAACCAATGGGCCGGTCGTCTTACAACAATTGGCGCAGGTGAGGCAATCGGTCCGTTCAAACTCGGCTTCGTGCAATTCCTCCATCAACACATCCAGATGCTTCGGCGGCTTTTTCTTGAGCTTTTCAAAGAATTTTTTGTTCTCCTTATGTGTATCTTTGGCGCGTTTAGGCAGCTGTTTCAGGATTTCGTCCATGGGTCAAAAATAAGGAATTTAGAGGTTTGATAATGGTTTCGGCTCCTCGATTAAACGATTCAACAAATAAACGATTCAACATAAAATGAAAGACCCAATAGTCAATAATAAATAGTCAATAATCAATGAACGATCTGCTGGGCACCGCCCTACTCGACTACTATCGCGGAGATTATTCCGAAGATATTCGTACTGAAACAAACATCAGTGAAGAGGATGAGTTATCGCTGCCGTATCTCTTCCGAAGCTATTCTGAAATGCTCCCGCTGGATCAACAAGCGTTGAAATTGGCAAAAGGTAAAGTACTGGACGTGGGCTGCGGTGCCGGCAATCATGCCTTGTTGCTTCAGGGAAAAGGACTAGAGGTTACGGCCATTGATATTTCCGAAGGTGCGGTGGAAGTGGCAACACTACGGGGAGTTACAGACGCCCGAAAAATAGACCTGCTGGATGTTTCCGAAGAAAAATTTGATACTATTCTATTGCTGATGAACGGTACCGGTATTTTTCAGAAAATGGCGTTGGTTCCGAAATACCTTCAGCATTTAAAATCGTTATTAGCGCCCAACGGACAGATACTAACCGATACCTGCGACCTGAGATACATGTACGACGCTGCCACAAACGGGGACGAACCCGGCGGTATATGGGTACCGGCAGATCGTTATTACGGGGAACTGGAATTCGTGATGAAATACAAAGGTGAGGAAAGCGATAAGTTTCCGTGGTTGTATCTGGATGATGGAAATTTTGAAAGGCTGAGCTTCGAAAACGGCCTCCACTTTGAAGTGGTGGGCCGTGGGGAAAATTTCGACTACTTAGCCAGACTTACTGTTTCGGACGATACCCCAGATTGATCAAAGCCTCCATCTTGGATTTGAAAAGATCGCGGCTCCAATGGTTTGATATTTCAGAAATATCGTCGGAAAGCTCCGGGAGTTTCCGCTCTACTTTTTTGGACAACGGACTGTCAAAATAGGCGGTGATCTCTCCATTTTCGGCTTCGCTGAGAGCTCCCGTCGTCTGATTCAACATTTTTTGAGCGGCCTCGGTTTTATAGAAATCGGTCATGGTTTTGATCTCGGCTTGTGTAAAATGCTTTCGATAAGCGAAACTTAAAAACTCAGTGATCTCTTCCATGCTTTTCCCTTTGCCACCTTCGAGATCGGTCCAAACAGACTCGGGTATATTGGACGTTTCGAAGTTCTTTCGCAATACCTGGAACATATCATCATAGGCATCGGCGTATTGTTTTTGCGTCCCGTTGACGTTCAAGTAATCGATGATTTCCTGTTGAAAAGCATCAACCTGTGCGAGTCCGGTGAAACAAACGAGTGAAAAAACCGTTAAAAAAATTGATCTCATTATTAAAATGTGATATTATGAGTTATGTTTGTTAAAAATACAAAAATTGCACGATGAAAAGGTTTTCTTACCGATTGATACTATTGCTTTTCGTTATAACGACTGTTTCCGGCTGTAAAAAGGATGATAGTCCGGAGGTAATGGAAGATCCGCTTGCCGAAAACCGAAAAGCGTTAGGCACTTCGGCGGAGGATATCCTTTCCAGCGATATTTATAAAAGTATTACGGTAGAATTGGTGTATTCGGAAGTATATCGGCCTACGCAAGAAAGTATTGATAATTTCAGAACGTTTATCACCGAACGGGTCAACAAACCTCAGGGCATTACTATTGTGGAGCGCGTCGTGGCTCAGCAACCCAATGATCCCTTTGACATTGAAGAAATAAAAGAGATCGAAGATCGACTGCGTACAAAATATACCGAAGGCGACAACATAGCCGTCTATATTTTCTTTTCCAACGGTAGCTCTTCCAATGACACCCAAAGTACGGTGACGCTGGGAAGTGCTTATCGTAATACTTCCATCGTAATTTATGAAAGAACGCTTCAGGTCATTACCGAAGGCGACCCCACGGTGCTTCCATTGTTGGAGAGTACTACGCTCAACCATGAGTTTGGCCATATTTTGGGGCTTACCAACATCCTCAACGACGATATCCACACAACTCACGAAGACGTTGATCATTTAAAGCATTGTTTTGTGGAAGATTGCCTTATGTACTTCGACGCCACCAATGTAACCCGCAGCCAGGTAGAACGCATGATGCGCCGCATGGAAGTCCCACAACTGGACCCGCTTTGTATTGGCGATCTACAGGCGAAAGGAGGCTTGTAAGTGATTAGTGATTAGTGATTAGTGATTAGTGATTAGTGATTAGTGAAGCTTGCGCTTTTCCTCTATATTCTATATTCTTTATTCTTGACTCTTGAATCTTGACTCTTGAATCTTGACTCTTGAATCTTGAATCTTGAATATGGAATCTCACCTCTAAAATCTAATATCTCACATCTCAATTCCAAGTATTTACCCTTTTTCATCACATTTTTATTGTTTATCAATAAATTTTTACCGATATTTGTCCTGTAGTTTAAAATCAGTTACTCATGAAATCAAAAACAAATCAAGTATTAACGGTCATGCATATTGTATCCTGGATCGTATTTATTGGCCTTTGTATTCAAACCGGGGCGATTCTTATTACTTCCTTTATTAGTCTGTTTGTGAATCCCGAAGCGGCGCAAAACCTTTATCTGGGGCTGGATCTTTCTGAACTTCTGGCTCACGATAAGCGGCAGTATCTTTACGTCCTTTCTTTTATCATTGGCTTATCAGCGCTCAAGGCCTATCTCTTTTATTTGGTCATTACGGTTTTTAAAAAGCTCAATTTGAACCATCCGTTCAGTTCTTCCGTAGTATCAATAATCACAAAAATAAGTCACGTGGCATTGGGCACCGGAATCGTAGGGCTGATCGCAGAAAATTACAGCCGATGGTTCTTGCACCGTGGAATAGCTGTGGAGCAGGACTGGGGAAGCACCGGATTTTTATTTCTGGCAGGTATCATTTTTATAATCGCCCTCGTCTTTAAGCGAGGTACCGAGATCCAATCTGAAAACGAACTAACGATATAAGTATGGCCATAGTTGTAAATTTAGACGTAATGATGGCCAAACGAAAGATGTCATTGAATGAGCTTTCCGAAAAAGTGGGCCTGACCTTGTCCAACCTTTCCATCTTAAAAACCGGAAAGGCCAAAGCCGTTCGTTTTAGCACGCTGGAAGCCATTTGCAAGACGCTGGACTGTCAGCCCGGGGATCTATTGGAGTTTGCTGAGGAGGAGTGAGTATTGATTATTGATTATTGATTATTGATTATTGATTATTGATTATTGATTATTGATTATTGATTATTGATTATTGATTATTGATTATTGATTATTGGAATTTAATCATTTTATCTATATTCTTCTCTCTTTTCACTTTTCTCTTTGTTCTTGGCTCTTGGTTCTTGGTTCTCAAATTTACCAAGTATCCATTACAGATGTCAGTCCGGCTAAAATCAAAAAACCTTCTCCCCCCCAATATACGTCCCTAATACTTTGATAGTAGGAATCGCATCCTCATCGCAGGTCATGATATCGGTATCCAATACCACAAAATCGGCAAATTTACCGGGTTCTATGCTTCCTTTTTCGTTTTCTTCGAAATTGGAGTAAGCCGCCCAAATGGTCATGCCGCGGAGTGTTTCTTCACGAGATAATGCCTCTTCTATTCGGTAGCCGCCTTCGGGATAGTTTTGCAGGTCCTTACGCGCTACCGCGGCATAAAAGGTATGCATGGGGTTGACACGCTCGACGGGAAAATCGGTGCCAAGTACGATGATCTTGGCCCGGTCCAGCAGGGTCTTATAGGCGTAGGCGCCTTTGATACGGTCTGGTCCTACTCTATCTTCTGCCCAGTACATATCGCTGGTGGCATGGGTAGGCTGGACGCTGGGGATGATGTTTCCTGAAAAATAGGAAAAGTGCTCAGGAGATATCACCTGTGCGTGTTCCACTTTCCAACGGGCATCGGTTTTATCTTTTAAAGCGGCACGATACGCCCGCAACACCGAAGCATTTGCAGAATCCCCAATAGCATGGGTATTCATTTGATAGCCCGCTGCGGCAATTCGTTGTGCCAGGGAACTCAACTGCTCTATAGGCGTGATCATGGCACCAAAGTGATCTTCTTTATCACTGTAGGCTTCCCGTAAGGCCGCCCCACGCGATCCCAGGGCTCCGTCGGCATATACTTTGAAAGAGCGGACATTGAGCCGGTCGGTTTTAATAATGCCGCGATCCAAAAAATAATCAAGATTGTCCGGGCTGTTACTCACCATGGCATACAATCGCATTTTGAGAGTTCCGTTTTGTTGTAGTGTATCGATAAGAGCGATCAAATTTGATGGCAGTCCGGCATCATTAACGGTAGTGAGTCCCAGAGCCAGACAGGCCTTTTCAGCATCGATCAAAGCCGTGGTATTATATTTTTCGGAAGGCTTTGGAATAATTTTCCGAACAAGACCCATAGGTTGGTCAATTAGTATTCCATTGGGTTTGCCATTCTCAAGGACCACTTCTCCCCCGTCCATTTTGGTTTCCGAAGTGACGCCGGCCAACTCCAGTGCCTTGCTATTCACCCAAAGCGCATGTCCATCGATACGCGTAAGTGCCACTGGAATATCAGGATATAACGAATCCAGCAACGCTTTTGTGGGATATTCTTTGACCTCCCAATCGTTTTGATCCCAGCCTCGACCCAAAATAAATTTACTGTTCTTTTCCTTCTGAAACTCCACTACCCGCTCCAATACCTCAGCATAACTTTTTGTACCTACCAGATCCACCTGCTGCAAACTCACTCCAAGATTGTATAAATGAGCGTGGGCATCGATGAGTCCAGGCACGATGGTTTTTCCGTCGGCATCAAAGGTTTCGATCGCATTGTATTTTTTCTGAAGTACTTCGGAAGGGGCTACTTCCACTATTTTTCCATCCTTCACTACAAAGGCTTCGGCCGTATCGAAAGCCTCATTCACGGTGTAAATGGTAGCGTTGGTGACCATTAGATCTACAGGTTCCTTTTCCGAAGAACATGAAAAAAGAAGCAATGTGATTGCGAGGAGGTAAATTGATCTCATTAGGGATTATTTTCCGCAAAAGTAACAAAAGCAATACACCTGGAATACATAGTTCGTTCAAATTCACACTTTGAAAACTATCTAAAGTACCGCATTTATCTACGCAACGAATAATTGAAACAGTCATTACACATCCCTTCGAGATGTTTTCGACCATCCACCCCTAATCGTAAGAAGTCAACTTCCAGAAGTCCTTGATCCGCATCATTAATGAATAGAAAATATCCGTATTGATTTTCTTGAATGGAATACTCATACGTACCACTAGGGTACAGATCTATTTCTCCAGACGTATTAGTATTCTGAATCGTAAGTATTCCGTTTCTAAAATTCCATCGAATAAGTCCTTGAGGGAACGAACTAGTGGCTCCAACAACTCCTCCAGTTACAGAAATTAAATTTCAGTTTCCGGAGATATTTGGTTCACTTCGACCAGAATCGTCGTCGTTGTTACAGCTCATCGTGAGCAGCGTCAAACATAATAGTAATGCAATTTTTTTCATAGCAACTTTATTTTACATTATTAAATTAAAGATCATAGCCAAAACTTAAAAAAGCATCCCGGGATACCAGGATGCTTCAACTAAATACTAAACTTTATTAAAAAAATTAGGTATCAAAAATCGTTTTTAGCCCGGATTTACCGAACCGAACGAAAAAGGAATTTTTGTATTAACTAGATGAAAAAACGACCAAAACGTTGCGTAGCTTACCAGTCAAATTTATAGGTCGCCCCTAACAATCCCTGTATGCCTTGTACCGGAGTGAACAACCACTTTTGATAGTTGTCACTCAGCAGGTTACTTCCCTTGGCAAAAATCGACAGCCGTTCGTTTACACGATAGCCCAGGTGCACATTGGCGTCGAGATAGGCATCCAGTGTAACCTCTATGTTTACGGGTATAGTTGGCAACCCGATCTGGGTGGCACTAAACAAATCTATACGCTCTCCCACATAAAAGATCGCGGCTCCGCCATATACCTTTTCGGTAATATTGAAATTGGAAAACACCGATGCCTTTAGCTCCGGCAGATTCCAGGGCTGCGGCTGATTGGTGGTGCTGTAACTGTAAAAATTGGCATTGATCCCCAAGCTGAATTGTTCTGAAACCTCCACCTTCAATTCTCCAAAAATATCGAGCGTATTGAGATCGTCGTACACTACGCCAAACGAATTTCCGTGCTCGTAGCCTTCCAAATCGGGCAATCTTCCTTTATACGGATTGATCCTAAACAGCGCGCGACTCTCTTCTTTTCCATAAGAAGCCCGCACATTGTACCCTACCGAATTGGACAACTTCCCCTTCAAACCTCCGAAAACGTTGTATTCCTCATTGGTGGGAATAATGTTTAAGGTGGGCGAGACAAATGGGTTTTCCGACTTAAAATTGTAATAAGTGTTTTGACGCAGTCCGCCATCGGCACCTCCATAGGCGATGAGCAATTCGTCCACCAATCGATAGGAGGCGTTGATCTGCGGATAGATAAAGAAATCCAGATCGCTTGCCTTGGTATCTACCCCGATAACCACAGAGGCACCCAGCGAAAGCGTGAGGTCGTCATTCACATAGACCAAAGCGGGCGTCACTCCCGCATTGAGGTAACTGTACTCGATGTTATTCCCCGAATTGAAATAATCCCTTTCAAATTTACCCGAGAGGTAATCCAGATCTCCGGTGACCTTCAGATTAAATTCTGAAAGCGGGTAAAGAAACTCGGGGTGCGCGGTAAAATTGATTTCCGAAGATGAAAATCCATCCCCTAAAAACCGCAATTTAGCCTTCGCTCCCTCAAAAAGGGAATCATCTATCGAAATATCCCCGCCCACATAGGCGCTGAAATAGGTTTGTTTGGGATCAATGGCAGCGATGGTTTCCATGGATTCGGTGTCGAATAAGGAGTTCAGGCCATACCAATGGAAGATCTGATGTTCAAATCCTGCGTCCACACCGTAGGATAGGTCTTTTTGCCTGCTGCTATAATTCCCGTCCAAACTGGTATCGTAAAATTTATTTTCCAGAAGTATGCCGTCAATGTTACCCTGAGAGGAGTTGTGTTTGAAATAAAATCCGGCATTATCGGTGCGACTGATCTGAAAATTGCTATACAGTTCTCCCAAAATAGCCGTGTAATTCCCGAAGCCCAGGGTGGCGTAGTTGTCGTATAATTTGATGGGTTTCGCCTTTTCAACATTCGTTGCCTTTCCTTTGGCCGGTGTAAAGGTGGACGCCACCGGCACCGAAAAGATACTGTAGTTCACCTGTTTCCTCGCCGTTGTGATCGAGTCGTTGAGCACCGGGGTCTCCTTAACTTTAAAAGCATCGCTAATCGTGGGCGTATAGGGCTTTACGATATTGACCACCTCGGTTCCCAAACCTTCTTCTTTTTCCTGGGCCCATATTGGAGAACCTGTTAAAAGTAGGATTAATAACGAGTAAAACATCCCCCTCTGTCGCCCTTCGAAGGGGGATGATCGTTTAAATTGTTTTATTGATTTCTGTGAAATGTTATCAAACATACATCTAGGTTTTGTTATAAAAATTGATTGATGATTGGGAGTGTTTCGACTAAATTCAGTTGCCATCGGTTTCTATGGACGAATTGGTTTTCGATTCGGTGGCTTTGATGATGGTGAGCTCGGCTTTGGCTTCGTCCACCAGGTCCTGGTATTCCGAAAAGTTTTTGACCACACTCTCCAGAATATAACTCGCCTGATAAGCATCTCCAAGGGCATAAAAATTCTTGGCCATCAAAATGAGCCCTCTGGCCCCGAAATATTTATAACTCGAATACTCCTTCGCGAGTTTTTGAACCGAAGCGTTGGAACCTTCAAAATCCCCGGCCTTATTCTTAAAATAAGCCTCGTAATACAGGGCTTCGGCAGCCAGCTTTCCGGTGGCTATTTTGGCTACTTCAGCATAAGCGACTTTAGCCTTGGCTTCCTCGTTGGTTTGAATGGCAGAGCGGGCGATAATGATCTGTGCGTCACTCTTGATGTTGTTGTCGATCTTCGCATTTTCAAGCACCTTTTCAGCATAACGTACGGCATCGGTATAATTTTTCAGTTCGTAGTGGGCCTTCATACTATTAGTTTGTGCAAAAATGACGTTCTGCGGAAAATCGGCTTCCGTTTCCAAACGGGACAAATATTGCAGGGCGTTTTGATAAGCTTTTTGGGCCAGGTACAATTCTGAAATACGCGCCAGGGCCTGCTCGTTGAACTCGCTTCGTTCCTTATCCACGGTAAATTTGTAATGCGGAATGGCCTTTTCAGATTCATTTTCAGCAAAATATAGTTGTGCCAAATAGAAATGGGCTTTCAACGAATGTTGTCCGTTTGGGAAATCTGAAACATAGGTTTCAAAACGACCGATGGCCTGCCTGGGCTTGTTTGCCAGATACGATTGCTCGGCCGCCTGATAACTGGCATCGTCCAGCTCGGCGTTCTCAACCTCAACAAAATCCAGCGTATTTACCCAGTTCGCATAGTCGCCCACCCGTCCCTGATCGATATAAATGATCTTGGCCGAAGCCACTGCCTGTAGTGCTTCGTCCGTCGCAGGATAATCGTTTGCCACCTTCTTAAAAATAGAAAGTGCCTCGTTACTCTGCCCGCCATTGTCCAGAATGAGGGCTTTTTTCAAGAGTCCTTTGGGTACATAACTGCTCTTCGGAAGCTCTCGTGCCAATTGGTCGTAGGTGCGAATGGCCGCTGCGGTCTGGTCTTTTGCCAAATAGGAATTACCCAATTCGTAAAGTGCATCATCGCGGTAAATGGATCTGGGATATCGAGTGTTGAAATCCTTTAACTGCTCCAATTTATCTTGCGCCTTATCCACAAAACCATAGCTAATGGCCTTTTGGAATGCGGCGTAGTCCTTATCGGGTGAATTTCCCTCGATGGCTTTGTTGTAATTTTCTAATGCCGGCCAATAGCTGCTGCTCACAAAGTGGCTGTCGCCCAGTCGCAAATACGCGTCGTTTTTACGGGCGGTATCGGAAGTAGCCGACTCCAAAAAGAGCGTATATTGGGTAATGGCCTCCGGATAATTTTTCAGTTTGAAATAGTTATAGGCCAGATGGTAACGGGAATTTTCATATTCGGGTGTTTGGGAAGCGCCGGGCAATTGCAGGAATTGCTTGTACCCAATTAATGACGACTCAAAATTGGAAGCGTCATAGTCGCTCTCGGCCTTCCAGTAGGTGGCTCGAGCAGTAAAAACAGGGTCTAAAGGCTCCTTTAAAGATTTATCGAAAAGGGTGACGGCTTCGGCGTAATTTCCTTCGGTATACAATTCCAAACCACGGTAAAAAGCTACCTGTTGATAGGCCTTTTTGTTCTCAAATGATTTGTTATTTTCCAGTAGCTCAATAGCTCCCTGATAGTTTTTGGAAGTGATATAGGAATCTATTAGCAGGTCCTTGAGTTCTTCGTTGTTTCCGTTGTCGGGATAGGTTTCCAGAAACGACAAAATGACCTGGGAAACCCCTTGATAGCTATTTCCTATTTCGTAGCTTAATTTGGCATAATTGAGCCAGGCATCTTCCTGAATTTCGGCGCTGAAATCCATTTCCGAAGCATTTTTAAACGCATTCAAAGCTGGCTGTTTTTGATCCAGTTTCAGATAGCTTTCGGCTAAATGGTAATAGGCATTTTGAGCCACGGCATTGTTTCCACCCACAATTTTGTTGAATTCATTGCTGGCGTTTTCATATTCGCCCTGTTTGAAATAGGCGTATCCCAGCTGATAATAATCGGTGTTATTCCATTTCCCGCGCTTGCCTTTATAATCCCTTAAATACGGAATAGCTTCGTCGTATTTCCCTAAATTGAAATAGCTCTCTCCAATGATCTTTGAAAGTTCACTTTGTTCCTGAGGTTTGGAGTTTTCATATTGCGACAAGCCCAGATCGATGGCTTCCTGAAACTTGCCCAATTTAAAGTTCATATCGGCCTGGTAATAGCTCAATCCTTCGGCATAGCGCTCTTCATCCTTGATGTTGTCGAAGAGTTCGGTAGCTTCTTCATAGTCATCGCCCTCGTAGGCAATAAATCCAAGGTAGTATTTTGCCTGAGACCCATATTTTGGGGAATCACTTACCCGGTTAAAATATTTTTTTGCCTCGTTGTATCGCTTGTTTTTAAAATAGGCATAGCCGTTATTGAAATTAAAACGTTCCCGTTCTCCACGGCCCAGGCTGCTTTCATCCACTTTATCGTACCATTTACGGGCATAGGAGTATTTTCCATTTTCAAAATAGTAGTTGGCCACATTGATAAAGGCGTCGTTTCGCTTGATACTCGTAGGATAATTTTCCACGAAAGACTCCATCAATTTATCGGCGTTTTGTTGATTGAGGCGTACGGCGCAATTGGCTATATAGTAGGCGCAATCTCCCTGAACACCGTTGTCATTGCTAGCCGATTTGATTCGGGAGAACATAGATTGGGCTGCCAAGAATTGATCGTTATTATAGAGCTCGATGGCCTTATTGTAGTCCAATAGATCATTGGTAAAGGCTGCTGTCTGCTGGGCTGTGGCGTTTCCAAATAGCAATAGGAAAACCGACAAATACATGAGGTTTTTAGGCATTTTCAATAGGTTAAGGGCTTTTAAATTTTAATCATACACTTCGTTTATAACGGTATAAATGTATAATCAGTATGTTTTTTGGAGCATTAAATATTTCCTTCGGAAAATTACTGTATTTTTAAAGCACTATTGTTTTGAAACCTGTTTGTTATGAAGAATGTATTGTTAATAATTTTTGTTTTTGCTTCGGTTTCCTGTTTTGCCCAACGGAAGACATTTCGGAATATGACCGAAAAAAATGGCAAAATCGGTATTGGCACCGATCGCCCCGACGAATTGCTTACCGTCAAAGGTAAAATACATACTCAGGAAGTGCTGGTCGACCTCAACGGAGCCGTTGCTCCCGATTATGTTTTTGAAAGTTACTTTTTGGGTGCTTCGGAATTGAATCCGCTATATCGCAGATTATCCCTGGACGAAACGGCCGCCTTTGTTAAAACATACCATCATCTTCCGGGAATTCCCTCAGCCAAAGCGCTGGAAGAAGAAGGCCTGGCCTTAAAAGAAATGAACCTCTTGCTGCTCGAAAAAGTAGAAGAATTAATGCTGCATACCATCGAACAACAAAAACAGATCGACGCCCTAAAAGAAAAAGTTTCCCAACTTGAAGAATAAACTTATTTTTGGAACGCGCTAAAGCACTTCTGTTGTCAATAATCAATAGTCAATTACCTTACCTCATGTCTCAAAACGCAGTTCTATCTTTAAAAGACGCCTCTATTTTTCAAGGAGAGAATTTAATTCTTTCCAATGTTTCCGTGACCATTCAGAAGGGAGAATTTGTCTATCTCATTGGTAAAACCGGAAGCGGGAAAAGTAGTTTTATGAAAACCCTTTACGGAGATCTGCCATTGACAAAGGGCGAAGGGCATATTGTGGGATTCGACCTCCCCACACTCAAAGAAAAGGACATTCCCTTTTTACGTAGAAAACTGGGGGTGGTATTTCAGGATTTCAAGCTGCTCAATGACCGCACTGTAAAAGCCAATCTACTGTTTGTACTCACCGCCACCGGATGGAAAGACAAGGCCGCCATGGACGCCAAAATCGACGAGGTGCTCGACAAGGTGGATATGAAAACCAAAAACTTTAAATTCCCCTACCAGCTCTCTGGAGGAGAACAACAACGTGTCGCCATCGCCAGAGCCCTGCTGAACGACCCCGAACTCATTCTGGCCGATGAACCCACAGGTAATCTGGATCCTCAAACCAGCGTCGAAGTCATGGAAGTGCTGCAGGAGATCAACAAAAACGGAAACACGATCTTAATGGCAACCCACGACTACGCCCTCCTACTGAAGTATCCCTCCAAAACCTTAAAATGCGCTGAAAATCAGGTATTCGAAGTAGTTCAAAAGACAGTTTGATTTTGGATGGTTGATGGTTGGATGGTTGGATGGTTGGATGGTTGGATTATTCGACGAAACCTTTATTCTTGAATCTTGACTCTTGACTCTTGAATATTGAATCTCAAGCGTTGGCTGAGCGGAGTCGAAGCCGAAGCCGAAGTCACTCCTCAATACTTGGATCGCGTAGCACCAGATCGCATTGTTTTTCAAGTTTTGGATCGATTTGTAACGAGATGCTTCCCTCACGATTAGGGCGCAGGATGGTGTTGGGACCGATCACGATTTTGTTTTTCGCTTTTACTTTCAGGGTAACACTTTCGGTGAATGATTGGTTCCTTATTTGCAATTCCCGGCTCAGCGAGGTGATCTTAAAATCCCAGCGGAAAAACTGCTGGTTCTCAATAAAGGCGGTCTCTTTTTCAGCATATAATTGATAGACCATTTCGACCGCACGACCCGTGTGCAGCATACCGGAGCCGTAGAGTCCTTTAAAGGGTTTGTTAGCTTCGACAGCGTCAATATTCGTGGACGTGATCTTCAGAATGCTCTCCACTTCATCAGCCGGAAGGCAGGGATAGAGAGAAAACATTAGGCCAATGGTACCCGTGATCAAAGGAGCCACTCCCGAGGTCTGACCCTCGCTATAATCGATATTTTCCTTCTCATAGTAATCGGAGTACCTGAAAATTCCCATGGCAGGTGCCACCAGATCAATTTCAGAATTCAGATTTTTGATACTTCGCTGGTAAATTTTTACCGGCACCTGGGTGGTATCATTGTCGACAAATCCGGCATGCGCGCCTACATACCAACGCACATTTTCGGCATAATACAAGGTGCTGTCATTGTGAGGAGTTTGTAAAATATTCTCCCGATAATCTTCATAACGATGCATGGCCGAAGAGATTCCAATCACCTTATCATAAGACGCCGGATAATAGAACGCCACGCCTTTCGTCTTTAATAAGGGGGAATTGGATCCTGTAGCGACAATAACAGTTCCGTTTTCCAGCATTTCATAAATCGCTTGTTGGGCAGTCTCATAACTTTTTTTCAACCCCCAGCTACAATTGATGACCTTCGCTCCCGCCCTGGACAATTCTACCAATTGCGCTAGCGTATGAAAATTACTGTAACTGGTATTGTAAAGACTACAATCGTAGCACACCCCGGGAATCCCATAACCGTTATCCCCTTGCCCGGCGGCTGTTGCTCCAACCGACATCCCGTGCCCTTTCGAATACTGGGGTTTTATAAATATTTTTGATTTTCCTTTAAATTCGATATCGGTGGTGTCAATGGCTCCGTCTGATAGCCCCACAATGATATCCCTGGAACCCGTAGTGTAATACCAGGCCTTGGGAACCCCCAAAAAATCGTAATAGTCCAGATTTACAGGAGCGCCTGTATTGGCTCCAATAGTACTCGTCAAGCCGTAATCGTTGGGCTCGAAAATCTTTTTATCCTCTTCGGAAATAATTTCTCCAAACACGAAACGGTGAGAAGCATTAGTGAGGAGATCTTGCAACAACGATTCGTTGTTAGCAATGACAAAGAATGTCTTTTTAAGATTTGCCCTGTTGGCATTGCGATAGGTTTTTTTAAAGACCGATATCTTGTGCCGGGAAAGCACCGCTGCCAGATCCTCATCATCGCCGGTATAGCGCAATTCGTCCTTTACCTTTTCAAAAGCAGGCTCAAACAAGCTGTCTTTCGCCCGAAGGTAAAACCAGGCGTCGCTTTGAGCGGTACTTAAAAAAACATTCAGAAAACACAACAGGAACAGGAGTCGTTTCATTCTTTTCTTCGGAATAAATGGATCGTTACAGGCAAACTAAGGTACACAAAAGAAATCATCTGAAGGCTCATATCCTTTTACTATAAATTGTACATTTGTTGCTATCGACCATGATTTCGATTCTCATTCCCACATATAATTCTAAGGTGGATCAACTTGTCACCGTCCTTCATAAACAGGCGGAGCAGTTATCCATCGCCTTTGAGATTATGGTATATGACGACGGATCCACAACGCGCTTTTTAGAAAATGAAGCGATCAACCAACTCGCCCACGCCAAATATCTATACTTCGATTCGAATGTTGGCCGGAGTGCCATTCGTCATCGGCTGGCCCAGGATGCCGTCGCAGAAATTCTTTTATTTCTGGACGCCGATGTGTTACCCATGACCGCGGATTTTCTCGACAATTACGCACAATTGATCAAGAGCCATGTGGATGTCATTTGTGGAGGAATCGCTTATAAAGAGAAAGCTGCTCCCCACGAAATGCTGCGCTATACCTACGGTAAAAAACGCGAGGCCCGGGATGCCAAAACCCGACAAAATGAACCGTTTATTATCGTAACAGCGAATGTGTGTATGACCAAAGACCTTTTTTTAAATATCAATACTGAGCTCGAAAATCGCTATGGAGAAGACCTGTTACTCTCACAACAGCTCAAGAGAAATAAGGCGTCGGTCGAGCATATCGATAACCCTGTTTGGCATTTGGGACTTGAAAGTTCGCAGGATTATATGCTGAAGAGTGAAGAAGCCCTTTCAAATATGGTGCATTGGGAAAAAGAAGGGAGGTTGGAACCCAATTTTACCTCGCTGCAACAAGGGTATCTCAAGTTGCGGAAACTGGGGCTGATTCCATTGTTTCGATTCGCGATGAGACTGCTGATTCCCCTGGGGATCAAATCGAATTTAACATCTAAAAAACCAAGCATTTTGCTGTTCGATCTGTATCGTTTACATTGCTATGCTGAATTAAAAAAACATGCCTAAATTTTCTGTGGTCATATCGGTTTTCAACAAGGCGGACTTCATTGAAGCTACCTTGGAGAGCGTTTTGGCACAGCGGGTTCGGGATTTTGAAGTTGTTATTCTGAATGACGGCTCCACCGATGCAAGCGAACAATGCATTCAACCCTTCCTCACCGACCCCAGATGCCGTTATTATTCCGAAGAAAACAAAGGAGCGGCAGCAGGGCGCAATTTTGTAATTCAAAAGGCAAAAGGACAATACATCGCACTCCTCGATGCCGATGATCTCTGGAAACCCGATTATCTCGAGGAACAACTCCGGCTCATTGAAAAGTACCCATCGCAAAAAGTATTCGCTACCAATAGTGAGGTCATTGACAAGGGAAAAACCACGCCCCGGCAATACTCCATCCCCTTGCCGGAAGAAGACACCGTCGTCGATTTTTTTGAGGCCAGTTATCTCGAGGCCATTCTGCACAGCTCCACCACCGTGATCAAAAGGGAGGTTTTTGATGAAGTGGGCTTCTACAATCCCACCATTAAAAGTGGGCAGGACACCGATTTGTACGTTCGTATCGGACTCAAATACAAGGTGGTTTTTAGTCCGAAAATTTGCGTGCAGTATCACGTGATTAAAAATAGCC
Source organism: uncultured Flavobacteriaceae bacterium (assembly GCA_963807685.1). Classification (GTDB taxonomy): domain Bacteria; phylum Bacteroidota; class Bacteroidia; order Flavobacteriales; family Flavobacteriaceae; genus Aureisphaera. Next base: position 340,609 of record CAWECU010000012.1, read on the forward strand.
TGTTTCGCACCTCCAAAAGACTGCAGGACAAACCAAGTTTCGAGGCCTATGAGGTCTTTGAAGCTGATAATGCGAAACTCAAAAAGTTTCTGGATCTGAGCCGCTATTCTTTGTGCATCATCGCGAAATTGGAAGGAAATAAAACCGGATTTCAACAGAATTACGAAAAGATCGACCCCGCCAATCTAAATAAAAAACAACGCTTTCTGTTACGACAAAGTCAGAAAAATTTGAAGCAACTCCTGAAATTAAAAAACAGTATTGCCCAGTTGGGAATAAAACTAAGCTCTTTTAAGTGAGAGGAAATTGGCGTAGTCCCGAATGTAATCGGATTCCTTATACACATCGCTCACCAAAGACAAACACACCCCTCCCGAAGAAAAATTCTCCAGTTCCCGCCAGATACCCGTAGGGATCAAAAGCCCAACATTGGGTCGGTTTAAGGTGATTACTTTTTTTTGTCGGCCATCGTCCAGAACCACATCAAAACTGCCGCTGAGTGCGATAAGGCATTGCCGAAGTTCAATATGTGCGTGTCCACCGCGTGTGGAATTGCTGGGTACATCGTACAAATAATACACCCGCTCTATCGTGAACGGAAGCATTTCCTTCTCAATCACCGACAGGTTTCCGCGTCCGTCCGGGTCGCTTATTTTGGGAATATCGATGAGTTGTATGTCTTCTAGGGTTGTCTTATTCATGCGTCAACAGTTTTATCCAGGCCTTCGCAACAGCCGCTTTTGAAAATTTGGAAACCGATTCCCGGGCATTGTCACGGCATTGGGAATACAAGGTTGCATTCTCAACTAATTCGTCCAACGCAGCAGCGAATACAGCCGTCTTGCGTTCAGAAACCAGCAAACCATTTCGATGGTGTTGTATTATTTCTGAAGGCCCCGATTTGATATCCAAAGATACTACAGGAATTCCTAAGGACAACGATTCGACCAAAACCATTGGAAAACCTTCCCATTTACTGGTGAGGGCAACCAAATGAGCGTTAGCGATAAAAGGAAACGGATTGGCAGTAAACGGAAGCAACACCACATGCTCGCTGATCGAAAGTTCTTCGATCAGGCTTTCCAGTTTATCGGTGTCCTTGCCGTCGCCCATGATCACTAAAGAAACTCCATCAATCCAGAGTTGGGATTCGTTATAACTGCGAATCAAAAAGCTAAAATCCTTGACGTCATCATCGATGCGGCCATAGGAAAGGATGTATTTCCCTTTTGGTAACACTACCCCTTCCTTGGCTTCTTCCAGCCAAACCGGATCAAAGGGATTGTAAATTTGCTCGATATTGTGGAGGCCCAATTCGTTTTCGAGTCTGGTTTTTATTGCTTCGGATACTGCCACGTTCCGGAAGTTATCTTCATACAACGATTTAAATTGAAAGGGGTCATCGCCAAAATAGGTTTCCATTTTAAAACTGTGGATCACATAAATGCTGCGAATTCCACGATACACATAGTTTTTATAAAACAGTTCCCGCTTGTAATTATTCTTGGGGCGATGGTCGATGATGTGAGTGATGCCTTCCTTCTTCAGGAATTGCTTGAGTTTTCGCAGTCGCAGAAATCGTTTCAGATACGAATCGCTTTCACCTTTTAACGTTCCCAAATTGAGTAGCTTACCGCTGTACGGAAAGGCGATATGGTCATTCAATATAGCAATGAAGACCTCAAAACCCGCATCGTGCAACAGTTCCGAAAGCAAGGCACAGGAACGATCCGCCCCACCCTGACCCAATGAAATCGCCACCAAACACACTTTTATATTCTCGGGTTTGGACTGCAAGCTCATGAATGTGTATTTTTGAAGACGATGTGAGCAAATATATGCATTTATGAAAATACTTTTGGTTGGAGAATACAGCCGTTTACATAATTCATTAAAAGAAGGCTTAGTGGCATTAGGCCATGAGGTTACGATTATCGCGACCGGAGATCTGTTTAAAAAGTTCCCGGCCGATATCAAACTGGAGCGAAAATTTGACGAAGGCTGGGGACGAAAATTGAAAATCGCCCTCTATCAGCTCATCCGGATCGACCTCACCTCGGTGGCTTTGCTCGCCCAATTTAAAAAGCGCAAGCAACAGCTCACCGGCTTCGACATCGTGCAATTGATCAACGAATGTCCTTTCGGAGCTTCCGTAAGGGCAGAGAAAAAGATATTCACCTGGCTGCGGGCACATAATAAAAAAGTGTTTCTGCTTTCCTGTGGCACCGACCATATTAGCGTGGCCTATGCGCTGGAAAAGAAATTCCGTTATTCCATTTTGACCCCTTATTTTGAAGGTAAGATTCCGAAGGAAAGTTTTCTTCCGGTCTTAAAATATGTGAGCAAACGACATAAGGTCTACCACGACTTTTTATTCGGTGCAATTGACGGGGTGTTGTCTTCCGATTTGGATTATCATATTCCTTTAGAAGGACATTCTGCCTACCTGGGCTTGATCCCCAATCCTGTCAACGTGGATATCCTGGAGGATTTGGAAATGAATATTTCAGAAAAAATCGTCATTTTTCATGGGATCAACCGTCGTTCTTATTTAAAAAAGGGGAACGACTATTTTGAAAAGGCCCTGGAGATCATTCAGAAAAAATATTCAGAAAAAATAGAAATTATTACGGTCGAAAGCCTGCCTTATAACGAGTACATCCATAAATACAACCGGGCACATATTGTATTGGATCAGGTCTATGGCTACGATCAGGGATACAATGCACTGGAGGCAATGGCCAAGGGAAAGGTGGTTTTTACAGGTGCCGAAAAAGAATTTTACGACTACTACAAGCTCGACAAAACCGTCGCGATCAATGCCCTGCCCGATGTGCAGCAACTAGTGGATCAATTGGAAGCCCTAATCCTACATCCCGAACGGTTGCTGGAAATAGGAAGTAATGCCAAAGCGTTCATTCACAAGCATCATCATTACAAAGAGATCGCCGCTCGATATCTAGTCGTCTGGAAGGATTAGGTCGATCTTTCCCTTTTGATTTCTAAAGTATCTAAAAGCGAGAATAAGCACCACCACAAAGTAAATCACATACCGAATGAAATGGGCTATCGTCACTCCTTCGACCCCATAAATGTCGACGAGGTAATACGAAAACACAAAGAAGAGTCCCAGAGAGAGTAATTCGGTAAAAATAAAGGTCCGAACCAATTTTTTAGCGATGAACTGGTAGGCTACCACCATGGACATCAAACGCACAAAGTCACCCATCAATTGCCATTTGAACAAGGGTTCCAAAGCCGCCTTTTCGTGCCCGGGAAACACCAGATCTATAATAAAATCGCGTAAAATATAGACCAGGATCATTCCCACTCCAAAAATGGGAAGCAAGGTTTTATAGATGTTTTTGATCTCCTTTCCAAAGTCTCTTTTCGTATGGATGATTGCGAATTTGGGTAATACGTACATGGAAAATAGCATGATGGAAAACGACATATAGTTCTTTGACAAAGAGGTCATGGCGGTCCAGATACCCGATTTCGCTTCAGAAATGGCATCCACAATGATCAATCGAATCTCAATTTCCAGGGAGCTCAGGATCACCGTGGAAAAGAAGGACATCAAACTAAAGGCCAAGAGCGGCTTGGCCATGGGAAAGGAAAAAGTAAGTTTTTTAAATAAGATATAGGTGTTCAGCTCCTTGTAGAAAATAAGGACCAGTACCAGAAACTGAAATATAGGGGTAATCGCGATCGCGAGTAACACCCCGTCGAAGTCTTTTTGATAGATAAAAAACAACGTAAGCACCGACCCCACCAGATAGCTTATCAAATCAATTTTCACGAACTTTTTGTACTTCGACAAGCCATTGATCACACCATTGAACACCCGTTGCATCCCAATAAAGGGAGCCATCAGGGCAACTATTTTAATTAAAAAGGTATATTCCCGGGATTGAAACAAATATTCGCTAAGGAAGCCCGCCCCGAAGAAAAGTATGAAAAAACTGGCCAACACACCCAGACAAGAAAAGACGAAGGTGGTGGAGAACAATCGCTGTAATCCCTCCCTGTCATTTTTAAACTCGGCCACATACTTCACGATCCCGTTAAATACACCCATTGAGGTGACAGATGTGAGAATTTGGATCAAACTTCGCAATTGGCCCATCAAGTGAAATCCAACCTCCCCAAAATAGAGGCTGATCATTCGCTGTATGAAAAGAGAGATGCCCAGCCTTGTAATAATGACCGGCGCGTTGAGCGAGGTCATCTTTAACAGCAAATTTTCTCTTATAAATTTAGGGATCTTCAATTAGTAACTATTTAGGACTGAGATTACTCTATCAACTTCTGCGGCTGTCAATACCGGACTTATGGGTATACTCACCACTTCCCGATGTATTTTTTCGGTCACCGGAAAATGTAATTCTGAAAATTCGCCAAGGGCTTTTTGTTGGTGGGGAGCAATGGGGTAATGTACCAGCGTTCCTATTTCGTGTTCCGCCAAAAAGGCTCTGAATTCCTCCCGATCCGCTACCCGCACCACGAATAGATGGAATACATGGTCGTCACCCCCGCTGTAAAAAGGAAGGTGTATCTTTTCGTTCTTTACTTCTGAAAGATACCGACGGGCAATACTTCTGCGCGTCTCATTATCCGCCATCAGTCGATCCAACTTACAACTCAAAAAAGCCGCCTGTAGTTCATCCAGGCGCGAGTTAAACCCCAATTCTTCATTCACATATTTGGTCGCTGTCCCATAATTCCTGAGTTTTTTAATGACCGTGGCCAGTTCGGTATCATGGGTAGTCACCGCACCCCCGTCTCCCAGCGCACCCAAATTCTTTGCCGGATAAAAGCTAAAGGCAGCCGCATCTCCTAAGTTACCAGCCATGCTTCCGTTTTCATCCATGGCTCCATGTGCCTGAGCGGCATCTTCGATCACTAATAAGTCATTTTTCTTAGCCAATACCGAGACCGCTTCCATCGGGCCAATTTGTCCATATAAATGTACCGGCATAATGGCACGGGTTCGTTCTGAAATATATTCTGAAAGCAAAGACTCTTCAAAATTATATCGCTCCGACTCGGCTTCTACCAAAACAGGTACCAATCCGGCCTGTTTGATGGCCAAAATTGTGGCTATAAAGGTATTTGCCGCCACTAGTACTTCATCACCTTCCCGAAGCCTTCCCAGCACCTTATATCCTTCCAAAATAAGCCGCAGCGCGTCCAGGCCATTGCCAACGCCCACACAATGAGCGGTTCCGCAAAAACGCGCGAATTGATCTTCGAAAGCCGCAAGGCGCTCCCCTAAAATATAATACCCGGAGTCCAGACACTCTTTGAAAACCTGCTCAAATTGAGCCTCAAAACGGTGATTTATCTTATGTAGATCTAGGAAAGGGATTTTCATAAGGGTATTGTATAATGATCCAGATTCACAGGAGTCGCACCAAACTCTTCTTTATATTTTGTCAATCCCAAATTGTAGTTGCTGCCTCCATCCACTGTCGTCGTTCCCATATCAAAATGTGAGTAGCCTTCTGACTTATACTTTTTGAACAATTCCAGGTACAGCAAATCCAGTGCCCGCATCTCTTTACCACGACCCACCGCAGCTCCATATTGCGATTTGACCACCCCATTGTCAATGAAAAGCGTCATTCCCGCAATGACCTGTCCCTCTTCCGAAACGTTATATTGCACAATATGCTTCGGAAACCGATCCCTCAAAAGCTGGATTTCGGCAAAGGTATGCACGGGAGCCACCCCATGACTTTCCTTTAAAACAGGAATCAACACTTCGTTCCAAAAACCGTCCAATTCTGAGGTCTCCTCGATCGACAATCGATCATGATCTATGGCATTCAATTTCTTTAGTTTAGACTTATGAAGTGCCAATGGGTTGCGCAGATCCACTACAAAATTTAAATCCCTTCGGTATAATGATCCGCCTTGATGAACTAGAAAATACTCCAAAGCGCTGCTGTAATTTTTCTGCAAGAACGAAGGCATGATCTTCACTGCAAAATGTTGCATTCCCTCCTTGCGCAGATGGGCGATCACGGCTGTAACCAAATCTTCCATAAGGTTGGTGGCATTCGAATAGCCAATCAAACCCCCATAGGTGAGTCCCAAATGACTGTACACTCCTTTTTCCTTTACATGGGCCGGCAATATCCCGCACAACTTATTCCCCCTGAAAACCATAAGGGAGTAATCTTCAAACCGATCGCTATGGTACTCTATAAAGTCGCGGCAGAACATAAAAGTAGCGTTCTTTGAAGCCGTGACAAATTGATCCCATTGGGATTTATCTTCTGGTTTGTATTTGCGTACAGTATAAATAAACTACTTATTTAAAGGGTTATTGACCACGGCTCCACGGTCATCGATGACCTGATACACCGACTTGCGATACCAGCTTTCCCGGTGTAAATTATAACTGGAATTGTCCTCCATTTGCTCCAAATAACGTGGATTTTGAGCCAAGTTAGCGAATAACACCCGAAAAAGATTCACCGTGGATCTCAGTTCGCTGTCATAGCCTTCTTTTAAATGTCCGTTCCATTTAATTGCGGCAATGCTCGAAAAAATAGAACGTATATTCCCTTCATCTGTTGTGGTAAACATATTGGGATAACTGGTCATGCCCACCCATCCACCATGATCTGCCAAAACAATAATGAGCGCATTGGGGTCTGCCGCCTCGATCATTTGAATGGATTCCTTCAACCAGATATTTACTTCTTCGATCTTTTCGGCATACTCTATTCGCTCAGCCTCTACTTGATTTTCCTGTGCTTTAAAGTGAATATGGTGGGGCAATAACTTTTCGACGAACACAAATCTGGGCTGGGTCGCAGCCTTTGCAAGTACCTCTTTCAGATCGTCGTGCAGCACCTTTACGGTCTCGTCGCCAATTGAAAAATAAGGTATTTCGTCCAGGGTGATGTTGTAATAATCATACGATCCAAATTGCCGGTTTTGCTGAAAATATTCGTCCTGCGCCAAAAAATAAGTTTGGTATCCATTATTCTGAAGGATATAGTTCACCGTATTCTGTCCGCTGATGACCTCCCGTCCCATGGGCATTTCCAGATCACTGAAAACGGTCTCCCCAAAATAATGCTGCTGCATGGAGAACATCGACGCATTGGAAGGGATACTCGCCGGATAATTACTTCGGAAGTTGTCGTATAGCTTGTAATCCCGTTCCAATAACCAATTGTAGAAATCGGTTTGATGTTGATAGAGCGGTCCGGCCATTTCAACCTGATTCGCGTATCCGTCGGGTTGGAGGAGGTAGATATTTGGTGTTTCTTTCAAAGGGATGTCTTTGATATCTGCCGCGATTTCAACAAACGGCATGTCTTTGCTTTGTTCGTATAATTTCAGAAAACAATTCAGAAAAGGTAACAAGGCCATAAACCCAATGAGGATGGCCACTTTTCGATATCGATCGTGAAATTTGATGGATAGTAATACACTTGCCAACAGGATCACCGCCAGCACTTTTTTCTGAAGTCGGAGCCGTATGGCCCAGGACATGAGCATAGCCGTGACCATAACAACTGAAATAAACAACGCCTGCGGACGAAATTTCCTCAGATTCTTAAACGCACCGAAAAAAAGTTCCAACAAGACAAAGGCGGCCATAGAAAGCCCAATAAAGAAAAGGATGAAATATCCCAAATGACCCCATGAATTTACCGCGTAAAAGTTATTCGAAACATAGAAGACTAGTGGATAGAACCCGCAGATGAAGGCGATCCAAAACAGTCCTTTTTTTTTATTGAAAAACTCAATCATATAATTTGGTTCAAAACCACCTGATTTCTTTACAAAATGAAAAGATAGGTAAAAGTATTAGTTTACTCTTTTAAAAACAATGTTTCCCGACGTATCGATGTATTTATAAATGCCTCGTGGAGCCCCTTCATTGATCACAATATAAGTTTCGTCTTCCTGAAGGTTCTGAAGGTAGGACTCGTCTTCGCTTAAATGGGAAAACACAAATCGATACAGATTTACCGGAGTTTTTAAACGGCCTTGGAAATTGGGTATGGTATCGGGCCAATGAATCGACAACTGACTACTGAACATGGAGTAAATAAGATCTCTTTCCTGGGTCTTTTTGTAAATCTCTCGGGAGTAATCAAAGCCGACCGAGCCACCGTGATCTGCCGAAATTATGATCAACGCTCCGGGATCTTTTTCTTTGATCATCGTAAGCAGGGCGGTTAATTTTTCATTTGCCCATTCGAGGCTCTCTAACCATTCTGCCTTCTCTATTTCCTTTCCTTTACTTTCGGCTTTACGGTTAACGATATGTCCCGGGTTAAACATTTCAACAAAAAAGAAATTTGGTTGATCCGGTTTTTCATTCAGAATAGTTTCCAGCGGTTCGATGACATCTCTGGGGTCTCTCAAACCGGTCCCAATGTAGTTGATCTCGTTATAACTATAATTACAATAATCGTAGCCCATTTTTGGCCTGCTAAGCAGCAAATAGGGCATTTCACTTATTAAATTGGTGTTATAACCGTTGTTCTTAAAAACTCGTAGCACGGCATTATCTGAAACTATAAGATCCCTTGCATTCAAAGCCTCGCTCATGCTGGTCCCTTTGTTATAAAAATGGTGTTTCATTGCAAAGGTGGCACTATTGGAAGAAAGTGTAGTCGCGTAATTGGAACGAAAATCGGGATAATTAGTAAAACCCTCTTGCGCTAAAAAGCCTTCGAACTCACTATTATCATAACCGTAATGGCCTTTTTTCAATTCTGAAAAGTTCACATAACCATCCGGTTGAATGAAATAAACATTGGGTTTGCTTTTTAAGACTACTGTTTCGATGTCATCCGGTTGTATGAGCCAGTCTCTCGAGTAACTTATTTGCTTAATAACGGTGGGGAGCAGGCTAAAAAGTCCAATGAAAGCCAGGACGAACTGCAATACGATGACCTTTTTAAAATGTCGGTGCAGGAAAAATGTAAAGAGGCCGGCCACAACGAATATTCCAAGGATCATTTTTTTTTGCAAGCCCGCGTACAAACAAACTTTCATAAGAAAAAGGAAAACGAAAATATTCAGAAAAGGGAGGATGTACTTACCCCATTTCTGGAAAAGGGAAAGTTTCGACACCCGATGGGCAACCACAAAACCAACGATAGGTACCAATAAAAAATAGAGTGCAAAATAACCCAAATGACCCCAGGTGTTCACCAGGGTATAGTTATTTGAAAAGTAGAAAAAAATAGGATAAAGTCCTGCGGCTACGGCGGCAACAATAGGGCCAGCCGTGCCACTTTGAAGAAATTTCTTAAGAAAATTTGCTTTGGTTTTAGCTGTCATTGTCTTTGGACTTAAGCAGGTACAGTACGCGATGCGTTCCCTCTATAGCCTGTTTCTTTTCCAGGTTGAAATAATGCAGATACCCCTTTTCAAAATCGGTTTCATTGTAAAAATCGAAGTGATTGATAAATTCCCGTTTCCGAACCAGCAGCGACTCCACCCAGGAATCTTCCCGTTTTGGAAATTCGATGATCAAATAGTTTGAGAATTTGGCAAAAAATTCGGCCGATTTTTCAAAAGGCACATTCCCCGAAAGGGTGATGTGGTGAATGAGGGCCAGTGCCAGGGTCACATTGGGGGCATACGTTTGTAAGCGTTCAATAAGCGAACTTCGCTCGGTATTATTGAAACCAATCCCCGGAGCAGGTTGCAATACATCACAAACAAAAGGCAGCATATTGGTCTCCCCATTGAGTTGGGTTTGGTGGTAATTATAGCCTACGGCATTACTGTCGATATCGGTGACGATCACATCTTTTACCTGGTCCAATACCGTTCGGGCAAAGGTGCCGTCATTGCCGCCAACGTCTATGAGTTTTTCAGCATTGAGGGGTAGTACCCATTCTTTGATCAATTGTTTTTTGGCCTCAAATGCCTGATCGTTATAATTGGTCTTTTCGTAGTAATCACCCCATTCACTGGCTTCGTTGAGCTTCAGCTTTTTGATAAAATTGAATAGGTTGGTAAGGATATTGTCCTGTGCCTTTTTGGAAAGCCTGGCGACCTTGGTTTCGGCTTTATAATCTTCGCTGTGCTTGTTTTCCATTTTGGCCAATAAGTGAATATTGGTGTACAGGGTCGAGCTCAATTTTGTTTTCCCTGGAAGTAAGGACGCGATCAATTTGGCGGGAATTCCGTCAATATGGGTTTGCATCATTTTCAGGATGTCGGTACCGTGGTATTTTGCCAGGACCAGGGGTCCGAAAAAGTGAGTGATAAACTGCTTGTAAGCCCGCCACGGAGTGTTTTCTTCATAAAAATCGAAGGAAAGGGTGTCGATAAAAATCGCTTTTCCTTTGTGAAAAGTAACATTATAGGCTGAAGCGTCCTTCAGAATAAAACCTTTTGACAAGGCGTATTTCTGAATCTGCAACGTTAGCAAAGCTGCGTGCTTAAACTGCTCAAAGCTCCATTCGTACGGATGGGTGATAAACGGAATAGGTTCCGGGGTGATGATGATCTTTTCTTCCGAAACAGACGTTTCTTCATGGCCTATCATCAGACCTTTTTTGATAAGGGTCTTATAAAAACCGGAATCTTTGAGCTTTCGGTATTGTGGGAAATATATAGGATTAATGCGCCTTCGTAAGGTGTTCCCGTCGTAAAACATGTAACCGGAAGGATCGCGAAATGAAGCTTCGTGTGTGGCGTTATTTGTTTTCGTCATTGTCTTCGGTGTCTTCCTCTTCAATATCAATAGAATCGTAAGTATCGTCTTCCTCTTTGATCAATCCGAAAAAAGCCTTCACCTTATACATTGCATTTTTTGAAAATAACAAAACACCGGCCGCAAAGGCTACAATACCCTGTATGATCATCGCTCCCAAACCCGGGTCGAAATACAGAGATATGATTGAAAATGTGCTCATAAATGGTAAAAATTTATAAAACCGTAACAAATAAACTAAAAAACAAGCAGTTTCGTGCCAGAATTATAGCTAAAATTTTAGAGTTTGTTTCGCTTGCGATCCACCTCTTTCAAATATACTTTACGCAGTCTCAAAGCGTTTGGCGTCACTTCCACATACTCATCTTTTTGTATGTATTCCAGAGCCTCTTCCAATGAAAACTTGATCGCAGGAACGATTTTCGCCTTATCATCGGCACCTGAAGATCTTACGTTGGAAAGTTTTTTGGTCTTGGTGATGTTGACCGTCATATCATCCTGACGTGTATTTTCTCCAATCACCTGCCCTTCATAAATAGCCTCGTTGGGGTTTACGAAGAAACGTCCTCTATCCTGTAATTTATCGATAGAATAAGGAATCGCTGAACCGTTTTCCATGGACACCAAACTTCCGTTCTGACGTTCCGGAATACCTCCCTTTAAGGGCTGGTATTCGAGGAAACGGTGCGTCATAATAGCTTCACCTGCAGTGGCCGTTAACAACTGATTTCTCAAACCAATGATACCTCGGGAGGGAACTTGAAATTTACAGATCATACGTTCTCCTTTGGCTTCCATGCTCAGCATCTCCCCCTTGCGAATGGTCACCATATCGATGGCACGACCGCTTACACTTTCCGGAAGGTCGATGGTCAATTCTTCCACCGGCTCACATTTAACACCGTCAATTTCTTTGATAATTACCTGTGGCTGCCCAATTTGCAATTCGTAACCTTCTCGTCGCATGGTCTCGATCAAAACCGATAAATGCAGTACGCCACGGCCAAAGACCGTAAACTTATCGGCGCTGTCGGTTGCCGCGACACGTAAGGCCAGGTTCTTTTCCAATTCGCGCTCCAAACGCTCTCTAATATGACGGGAAGTAACATATTTTCCGTCTTTTCCGAAGAAAGGAGAATCGTTAATGGTAAACAACATGCTCATGGTAGGCTCGTCAATAGCGATGGTTTTCAACGCTTCCGGATTTTCTAGATCGGCAACGGTATCACCAATTTCAAATCCGTCGATCCCCACTAAGGCACAGATATCTCCCGCCTGAACTTCGCTTACTTTTTTACGGCCCAGACCTTCGAAGGTATGTAGTTCTTTAATTCGCGATTTAACCGTAGTTCCGTCGCGTTTCATCAAGGCAATTTGCATGTTTTCCTCCAGTATTCCCCGTTGCAAACGTCCAATGGCGATACGTCCCGTAAAGGAAGAGTAGTCCAAGGAGGTGATCAACATTTGGGTAGTCCCTTCTTCGATCTTCGGCGCAGGAATGTGTTCCAAAACCATGTCAAGTAAAGGTTCAATATTGTCGGTTGGGTGTTGCCAATCCTCACTCATCCAGTTGTGCTTGGCACTTCCGTAGACGGTTGGGAAATCCAGTTGCCATTCTTCGGCTCCTAGTTCAAACATTAGATCAAAAACTTCTTCGTGTACCTCTTCTGGTGTACAATTTTCCTTGTCCACTTTATTGATCACGACACAAGGTTTTAGACCCAGATCGATCGCTTTCTGAAGTACAAAACGCGTTTGCGGCATAGGGCCTTCAAAAGCATCCACTAACAAAAGTACCCCGTCTGCCATGTTCAATACTCGCTCCACCTCTCCCCCGAAATCGGCGTGACCAGGAGTATCGATAATGTTGATCTTGGTGCCTTTATAGACGACGGAAACGTTCTTGGAAGTAATAGTGATCCCACGTTCGCGTTCCAGGTCATTATTGTCCAGGATCAGCTCTCCCATATGTTCGTTTTCTCGAAACAAACTACAGTGATGCATGATTTTGTCGACCAGTGTAGTTTTACCGTGATCTACGTGGGCAATAATGGCGATGTTTTTGATGTTCATATCGTCGTACTTTTAAATCTAAATTCTTTGTTTATCAGTGTTTTAGCCATGTTTTATACCGAAACAACCGATCTTCCCATTTAGAGGCTGCAAAAGTACTGTTTATTATCCTATTAATATCGATTATTGGTTTTTTATATTTCTATGAGAGTTCCCTTCTGTGCTATCTCCGCTCGCGCCAGCGGGGAATCAAAAACGTCGGCTATTCCAAATTTTTCGAATAATAGCATTATATTTATTGATGATGTCACAAGTTGTAGACAAGCTAAAAATTCACATTGACAAAACAGCTGCAAATTTATCCTGAAAAGAATAATGAAAAATATACTCCTACCTATATCGTTTTCAGAAACGTCAAAAAATTCGCTATACAATGCTAATTCGATTGCAAATCAATATGGTGCAACTCTAAGTTTGATGCATTGTTATTCTGGCCTGGAATACAATAGAGATTATGATTTTGGGACATTAGATTACGATGAAGGTATCAAAGAAATGTTGGTAGATTTCTATAAAAAAAATATTGATAGTAAAGACCAACAACCATTCAGGCTATTAGCCCTTGTAGGTTCTGTTTCTGATAACATTAGTGAAATTAGTCATAAATATGAAATGCTCGTATTGAGCAGAAGAACGGGCTATCTATCAAAATCCAATACGTGGTTTGGGGATAAATTATTTTACCTGACCTCAAAATCACGTTGCCCCGTTCTGCTTCTCCCATCCAAACGAGAGATATTTTCTTTTTCTGAAGTTAAAAATATATGGCACATCCAGAGAAAGGACATTGAGATGGATTTGATTAAGCGGCAATTGTTGAAATTTAAAATTGATTCAAATTTGGTTATTTCTAAATCCTTGCAACAAGAAAGCTTCACTTCAGCCTTCTGGCGGAATATTGTTAATTACACTAAAACCCAAGATGATTCTCAGTTAAAAAAAATCTACGAATCATACGCTAGTGAACTCATTGACCTTTTAATTCTAGTAAATCATCGAACAGGATTGTTTGAAAATTTTTTAAAAGATGAAACATTTCAGATTATTAGTCAATTTGACATTCCAATTTTAGTTTTACAATCCAAAGAATGATGGTCGAGATTCGACTTTCTATCATATACCAAGAGGTACTAAATCTCAAACTAATTTTGGTGGGGCCTTCAAATAAAACAAAAAAGTCATCAACCAACAAAATCGATAGCGGCAATAGTCTGTCAACCTCAATACAAAAACATGTGCCGTGACAAAAAAAATGTGTAGAAGATCAAAAGAAGGAAAATTTATAATTCAGTGAACTGAAAATTTGGAACTTAAACAAACCTAATGAGCTCAACCGAAGTTAAAGAACCCTCACCTAGCCCTAAATTACTTTGGTTAAAAAGAAGTATCACCCTGGTATTTGGTATCATCATCTGGCATCTCCCGATTCCCTGGGATCTGACACCAGATGCCTGGCATTTGTTCGCCGTTTTTATAACAGCCATCGTAGGAGTTTTAATTCATGCGCTTTCTATTTTTACCGCATCTGTTCTCGCATTGGTAGCCGTAGTCCTATTGAGAGTTCTTACTCCTGAACGCGCTTTCTCAGGATTCTCAGAGAGCTTTATTCTGCTCATATTAGCCGCTTTTTTGGTCGCAAAAGGGGTTATTAAGTCGGGCTTGGGAAGACGAATCGCCTTTTTACTCATTCGCCGATTTGGGAAGTCCACCTTGAATTTGGGGTATTGTATTGTTGCCACAGATACCCTCCTTGGACCTGCCATCCCAAGCAATACGGCAAGATCGGGAATACTTTATCCCATCGCCCATGCATTATCCTTAGACACCGGATCCCAACCTACAGAAGAAGGCAGAAAGAAAACCGGAAGGTATCTTATGATGACCGCTATATCGGGACACACCATAAGTTCAGCACTATGGTTTACCGGAATGGCCGCCAACCCGGTTGGCGCCGGAATTGCTGCCCAATTTGGAGTCAATATGAATTTTGGGAATTGGCTCCTTGTGGCTTCAGTACCCTGTATAATTGCGCTAATTGCAATACCCTATGTATTGTATAAACTCTATCCGCCCGAAATTAAACACACCCCCGAAGCTCCCGAAATGGCTAAGGATGCGTTGCATAAAATGGGGCCCATGAGTAGGCAAGAATGGATTATGGGCATTACATTTTTTGGAATGATCCTTCTTTGGGCTTTTTCACCTGTTTTGAACATAAACTTAGCCATTGTTGCCTTTCTCGGATTATCGATACTAATTTTGACCAATGTGTACACACTTGCAGATATTCGACAAGGTGCAGGAGATGCACTCGAAACATATGTATGGTTTGCGATTTTATATATGATGAGTACTGCACTGAATGATATGGGTTTTATGAAGACCCTGGGTGCTCAAATAGCTACCTACATCAGTGATTATAACTGGGTTACGGTCTATATCCTTTTGACGGTATTATATGTCGTGATTCACTATCTTTTTGTGAGTCAAACAGCTCAATTACTGGCTTTATACGCTGTTTTTTTACAAGTGGCCGTAAATGCTCAGGTGCCGGCTGCACTAATGGCCTTTATGCTGTCTTTCGCCACCAATTATTTTGCAGTCATTACTCCTCAAGCTTCCAGTTCAAATGTATTATTTGCTGGTAGTGGTTATTTGGCTTCGGAAGATATATATAAACAAGGCGCAATTATCACGGTTTTGAATACGATAATCTTCCTTCTTGCAACACCCTGGATTATGTGGTCATCCTCATTATAATGGAATTATGAATACCCGAAATCTGTAAATTAGAAAATAAAATTGGAATATATAAGAGCATATAATTCCGAAGAACAAAAAACTGTACAAAACATTGTAAAACCTTTAGAAAAACCACTTCAACAATGAACCACAAAGTTGACAACTTTCTGGACGGCCTTGAAAAATGGCAAGACGAACTAAGGCTACTTCGCAAGATCATCCTCGATTGCGGATTGACCGAAGATTTTAAATGGATGCATCCTTGCTATACCCATCACAATAAGAATATTGTATTAATTCATGGCTTCAAGGAGTACTGTGCCATTCTTTTTTACAAGGGTGCATTATTGAAAGACCCTGAAAACATATTGATCCAGCAAACAGAGAATACACAATCGGGACGGCAAATTAGATTTACAGACACGTCGGAAATTGAAACACTTGAAACAACGATCAAGGCGTATATCTATGAGGCCATCGAAGCAGAAAAATTGGGTTTGAAAGTAACGATGAAAAAGACTTCGGAATTTGAGGTGCCTGAAGAATTAAAGCAAAAGTTTGATGAAGATCCCGAATTTGAAAAAGCGTTTAAAAAACTAACTCCGGGAAGGCAGAGAGGCTATCTTTTGCATTTCACACAGCCAAAACAAGCCAAAAACCGAAGCGCAAGAATTGATAAAAACTCGGAGCGTATTCTCAATGGAATGGGTTTGCACGATTGTATTTGCGGACTATCGAAACGGATGCCGAATTGTGATGGCTCGCACAAGCAACTAGAAAAATCGAATTAAATAACAGCTCCCAACTATGGCTGGGATTAATTGCTACTGCCTTCTTATTAAAAACTACGGTCATTTCAAATTTTCGATGAATTAAATGGTTAATTTAGGAGTCAACTAACAATTAAAATCAAGTATTATGGAAAAAGGGATGATTAAAGTAAGTGTTATGTATCCAAACGGAGACGACAAACATTTTAATATGGATTATTACTGCAACCAACATGTGCAATTGGTAGGTGGGTTATTGGGCGATGCTGTAAAAGCTGCCACGGTTGAAAAAGGACTGGGAGGAGGCGCACCTGATGCACCGGCATCATATGCCGCCATGGGTAATTTATATTTTGAATCCATGGAATCCTTTCAAAATTCGTTTGGCCCAAATGCTGAAGAAATTATGGGAGATCTCCCCAATTTCACCAATATCGAACCCGTTGTTCAAGTGAGTGAGGTGATGATTTAATGGATTGAACAAGAACATTCACACAAATTCTAAACCTTGAATGTATTTTCTGTAAAAGAAGTCGCTACAAGGTGGTCAATTCATTTAGAATCTGTAACGAATGACCCTGTCGCTGAAAGTTAAATTTATTATCACTTAACCTCTTGATTATGAAATCGAAAATTCTATTTCTTTTAGCTCTTATATGCGCTAGTAGTGCTATTGCCCAATATGGACCACAACAACTAATTTCTCAAAATGCAGACTTAGCTATACGTGCTATTCCGCACGATATGGATCAAGATGGATTTATAGATGTGGTTTCGGCTTCCTACGGTGATGCAAAAGTGGCTTGGTACCGCAATTTGAATGGACTTGGTGATTTTAGTGAGGAAATTATTATCACTAACAGTGCTGCTGTTATGGAAGGTATGGAATTGGTAGATATAGATGGAGACGGGGATATGGACGTCCTCTTCAAATCCAACTTGGATAAAATAGCCTGGTTGGAAAATATGGACGGCCTGGGGAGTTTTGGTGCTGAACAACTAATTTCTCAAAATGGTTATCCTTATGCGATGAAAGCTTCCGATTTAGACATGGATGGAGATTTAGATATGATTGCACTTCTCTCCGGCCAAGGAATAGTATGGTTTGAAAATCTGGACGGCCAGGGCAATTATGGACCTGCGGTATTTATAGCATTCCCTTTTGGCCTCGCTATAGTATTGGTAAGTATGGATTTGGACAACGATAACGATATGGATATCATAGTCGCAGTTGAAGACGGCCCGGCAAGCTTAAATTGGTTCGAAAATGACGGTTCTGGAAATTTTGCTCCTATTCAGGAAATTTATCAATTTAGTTTTTCATCCGACTTTACAGACGTAGAAAACATAACCACTACCGATATCAACGCAGACGGTAAAATTGACCTTCTTATCGATACAGAACGCGAAGAAACACCCGACTATACTTATTGGTTGGAGAATTTAGACAATGCCGGGAACTTCAGCAACCCCAACCTTATTGATGTTAAAACTACTTCATTGGGTTCCCTAAAAAGCTACGATCTCGACAATGACAACGATTTGGATGTACTGGTATCCTACTATTATAATGGAAGTTACCTCGCATGGTACGAAAATATGGATGGACAAGGAAATTTTGGCCCCAAACGAATTATCAATACCTCTGTGCAACGAGCTACAGACGCCTCGGCAGCCGACTTGAACGGAGATGGAATTTTAGATATAATTTCGGCTTCTTCTTTTGACGATAAAATTGCCTGGTATCAAGGAGGAGTCTTAGGTATTGAAGATGCCACGAACAAAACCCTTGCGGTCTATCCCAATCCAACCTACGATCGGGTTTTAATCAAGTCAACGTATCCCATCCAAACGATTATAGTTTTTGACCGTCTTGGAAATACCATTAAAACTGTAAATAACTCCAGTGAAATAGACCTGTCTGAAATTAGCTCCGGTATGTATTTCATGAATATTGAAGATGCCAATGGGGTCATGGAGATGCAAAAGATCTTGAAATTATAAGGCTCTGGAAGCGCCACCGAACAATTTCCTTTTCTATATCTTTGCGCCTAAGCTAAGAGGAGCATGAATTTAGACCTAATTCCAAAGATAAAACATACCAACAGCGGTAATTTCTTTTTACTCGCCGGCCCTTGCGCCATAGAAGGAGAAGAAATGGCCTTGCGCATAGCTGAAACCGTGGTTGAAATCACCAATAAACTGGAGATTCCCTATATCTTTAAAGGGAGTTTTAAAAAAGCCAATCGTAGTCGGATCGATAGTTTTACCGGGATTGGGGATGAAAAGGCGTTGAAAATACTTCGGAAAGTATCGGAGACCTTTGACGTTCCTACAGTAACCGATATCCACGAGGTTAGCGATGCTGCCCTGGCCGCGCAATATGTGGACGTTCTACAAATTCCTGCCTTTTTAGTTAGACAGACGGATTTGGTGGCCGCCGCTGCCGAAACTGGCAAAGTGGTCAATCTGAAAAAAGGGCAGTTTATGAGTCCGGAGAGTATGAAACACGCGGTTCAGAAAGTATTGGACAGCGGTAATGAAAAAGTAATGGTCACCGATCGTGGTACCATGTTTGGGTATCAGGATATGATCGTCGACTTTAGAGGTATCCCAACGATGAAACAATTCACGTCTACCGTTTTGGACGTAACCCATAGTTTACAACAGCCCAACCAAAGTGTGGGCGTTACCGGTGGCAGACCCGAAATGATCAGTACCATTGCCCGCGCAGGAATTGCTGTGGGTGTCGACGGACTTTTTATAGAAACTCACTTCGATCCAGCCCATGCTAAAAGTGACGGTGCCAATATGCTGGACCTCTCCCGATTGGAAAAATTATTGACCGATCTGGTTGCGATACGGAAGACGGTGAATGGGTTGTAGGGTTTTAGTGGCAGTATTCAGTAGGAGTGGGCAGTAGGTAGTATTCAATGGCAGTGGGCAGTGGCAGTAGGCAGTAGCAGTGGGCGGTTGTTTCCAGTTTCTTTACTCTTAACTCTTTGTTCTTTATTCTTTTTCTTGCCTCCTGGTTCTTGGTTCCAATTAAATTCGGCTATTTGTAATATTTCCTATCCCGGTAAGAGTAGGCTTCCAGCAAAACATCGATCAAAACTTCTTCATTTACCTCTTCGGGAGCAAAATAACGCAAGGATTTCATATGTTTTCTACCCTTGGAAACCAAATGTTCCTCGTGTTTCGTCAAATGGGCACCATGCCAAAATCCCAGATCTACATACGTTTTTGATGCACCCATAAAACAAAAAGGGCGTTTTCCTTCCACATAGTAAAAAGGAATTTTGTATTTATATAGCATTTCGAGCTTGGGCAGGGTTGCTTCTATCACAACTTGTAAATGCAGTAATATGGTGCGAAAAGGTTCTTTTTGTTTCAGAATGTAGTCTTCGGCGGGATTCATTTATTCTAGAACGCTTCAAAATTGAGTTTCACTAAAATAAAAAAGGTTGCTCAAAAAGAGCAACCCTTTTACTAAAAATAATCGCTTTTATTAACTCCCCAATTAATTAAGACTCGATTATTAATACAACTTAACCGAAATGGCTAAAATTTGCTTACTAACTTAAAGCAATTCAAAGATGGCACGAAATACCAATATAAAACAAGGGGCTTTTCCCTGTTTTTACCTTCAGGGTTTTTCCTGTATGGAAGCGGTTGCTGTTTTTATTGGGGTTTACAAAGGGATATGTTAAATATATTCAAAATTTCGTTTCAGAAAGAAATAGAATCGTTTACTTTGTTATTCAAAGTACTTTAATATGAGCGAGCAAGATTATTTAAAAGACATTAGCGAGATCAAAGATTTGATGAATCGCTCTTCCCGTTTTATCTCCCTCAGCGGACTATCAGGAATTTTTGCCGGAGTATACGCCCTCATAGGGGCCGCAGTCGCTTATTGGCTAGTCACGAGCACGGGACGGGAGTATTTGAACCAGGATGGTATGCTTTTTCGGTGGTTGCTCCTCGACCTGTTTTTGATTGCACTTTTTAGTATTGTTACGGCCATATTACTAACTACGAAAAAAGCGCGTAAAGAAGCTGTAAAAGTTTGGGACAGCTCTACCCGAAGACTGCTCGCCAACTTTCTTATTCCACTCATCGCAGGCGGAATCTATATCCTGATCATTCTCAATCAAAACAAATATGGCCAGACCGGAGCCCTCATGCTAATTTTTTATGGCTTAGCTTTGATCAATGCATCCAAGTACACCATTGGTAATATTCGGTACCTGGGTGCTGTGCAAGTTATTCTGGGCCTGATCTGTGCCGTTTTACCGAGCTATGGTTTTTGGCTATGGGTGCTCGGTTTTGGGGTCATGCACATTATCTACGGAACCATTATGCACCTAAAGGAGAAAAAGAAATAACGTGGGAATCATCGACAACATAAATAAACTATTCGACCACCGAATACGACTGGGCATTATGTCCATACTCGTCGTAAACGAAACTGCCGATTTCAATCGCCTGAAAGAATTGCTGGACGTCACCGATGGCAATTTGGCCAGCCACCTGAAAGCGCTGGAAAAAGAGGCCTATATTCTTGTGGAGAAACAATTCATAAACCGTAAACCCAACACCAGTTACAGCGCCACCAAACTGGGAAAAGATGAATTCAGAAAACATATCAACGCATTGGAAAAACTAATTAAGAAACCATAGCACTATTTTTTTAAACATTTACTTTGAAATACAAAGTACTTTATGAAACATAAAAGAAAACAATTCATTCACTGGTTATTTAAGGTGACCCAAAAGGTGTACACCCGTTTCAAAAAGAAGCAACCCTGGAATATTACCAATCAACAGCTACTGGACATGCCCGAAAATTCGTATGGGTATCGACTGGGTTGTTTTCTAGATGCCAACAATTTTCAATTGCTCGACAAGGTGGAGCGACACGATGCCTATCACGTGCTTACGGGTTTTGGCATCCGGGCGGAAGACGAGATAGCACTTCAGTATGTGTGCTTCGGAAATGGGAAGCGAACTCCCTATTTGTTCGCGGTCCTGTTGTTAGGAACCCTCATTCTTCCCGAATACCTCCCCTATTATCGCAAGTCGTATGACTTCGGAAAGAAGGGCAATCCCTTTCATCAGTTCGATTTTAAGGCCCTTTTGCCACTGGACTTCGAATTGTTCAGAAGCACGATCTTTTCAGAAACTATTCAGAAAAAAATACAAGAGTTCCAACATCAATCAAAACCACAACCTATTAAACCAAACGCTCTATGACACAACGAAAAGGCCTGATGGTCTCCCTAAGATCTGCCAAAATCATTGCACTCGTTTTTTTTATACTGGGAACGCTATTATTTGGGATACAATTTCTGGTTTCCGACCTTATTGGTTTGATCGGCCTTGGGTTGTTCTACCTGTGCCTCGCCATCATTTTTAACGGCATTATAGCACTCCTATTATTGATCGACCTCATTCGCAAGGACTATCTGGAATCCTTTTACGGCCTCTGTATCATTTTGACCAATATTCCAGTTGCTGCATTGTACGCCTATTTAATTATCGAATTCCCATTATAAATCATCGTTTAATAACTAAAACACTCTATCATGGAACCTAAAAAAGGAAAATTTACACACTGGTTAAAACACTCCATCACTGCTCGTATGCTGGTGGTGGGATTTTTATTGTTGGTACTGCTCATTCCGCTGGAATTTGTCAAAAGCCTGATTAGCGAACGCGCCTTCCGCCAAGAGGAAGTAGTCAAGGAGATCAATAGCAAATGGGGAAATGAAGTGGTACTCGCAGGGCCCATTTTAAAAGTTCCGTATAAAACCTTTAAGGAGGAAAAGGTCTACATTCAAAAGACAAAAAGCTACGAAATTAAGTCGGAAGAGATCCTCAACCATGCCTACCTCTTCCCCGATGAGCTCAAAATCGCCTCCCAGGTGACGAGCAAGGCAGAACCGCTCAAGCGAAGTATTTATGAAAGTGTCGTTTATACTGCAGATATCAAAGTAAACGGAACCTTTCCTGCTATCGACCTTTCAGACAATGACATTGAACCCGAAAATATTCTTTGGGATAAAATCACAGTGTTGATCAAGACCTCCAATTTAAAGGGAATCCGCAATACCCTCGAACTGAATATAGGCGAACAGGCGCTCGCCATGACCCCTAAATATTCGCAGGATTACCTCAACACCGTTCAAAGTGAGACTGTAAATAACGTTTCCGAGCAGAATAACAACCTCCTCCCCTTCTCTTTCGACATAAAAATAAACGGAAGTGAAAGCCTGAAATTCATTCCCATTGGCAAGGAGACTATAGCGACCATGGATTCCAATTGGAATTCGCCAAGCTTTGATGGTAAATACCTTCCCGAAGACGGCTCGCGGGAGATCACGGCTCAGGGTTTTAAAGCTTCGTGGAAGGTATTGCAGATCAATAGGCAATTTGAACAGAAATTCTTCAATCGCCTCCCCGATCTCGTGGAGTTTGCCTTCGGAACAAAACTCATCATTCCAGTAGACGAATACCAAAAAAGTGAGCGCACAGCCAAATATGGTTTTATGGTCATCGGACTCACCCTGCTGGTATTTTTAATGATCCAATTGGCCAGTAAACTATACATACATCCCTTTCAATACGTGATGATCGGTTTGGCGTTGGTGATGTTTTACACGCTACTCATCTCAATTTCGGAACACAGTTCGTTCTTAAAAGCGTACGTGATCGCCGCTTGCTCCGTGCTGGGATTGATCACCTTCTATTCTCGAGCCATCCTGAAAGGCTTCAAATTCCCCTTATTGGTTTGTGGGTCGCTGGCTTCGCTATATGGTTTTATCTATGTGATCATCCAACTCGAGAATTATGCGCTTTTGGTGGGAAGTATCGGGCTCTTCGCGATTTTGGCCATCATCATGTTCGCCTCCCGAAAAATTGATTGGGGAAATGGGTAAAACACAAATCCTAAAAAAAAGAAGTTGTTAAAGGCACCTGGTGGGGTGGGCATTTTCCACCTACCGCGTGCTTCTATGACCTCAAAAATCCAAGATTAATAGCTAAACAATGAAACGTTACGCGACCATTTTTATACTGCTACTGGTTACCGAAGTGGCCATCGCCGTCTTTCACTTCCACAAATTCGTGAGAGGATTTATAGGAGATATTCTGGTAATTCCCCTGCTCTACACCTTACTAAGACTCGTCTGGAAACTATCCTCCAAAAGAACGCTACAGTGGGTTTTAGTCATCGCCTTTTCAGTCGAGTTATTACAACTTATGTCCATCACCAAACACTTTCATATCGAAAACAAAGTGGTCTTGCTGCTATTGGGGCAAACCTTTGATGGATGGGATCTGGTGGCCTATTGGTTTGGAATCATCCCTGTGTTACTTATCGAAAAATTCAGAAACTATGAAACAACTTAAAGATCATTTATTCAATCGCTTTCACATCAATCTTGCGATCGTGACCATCACGAGCCTATCACTTGTTTTATTACTATTTCGTATAAAACTTACGCAATCCTACTTTTCGCTTTTTTTGGTGTGGAACTTATTTTTGGCGGCGCTTCCATTTTTGATCACTTCCGGTCTTACCGGCAAATCCAGCCTTAACAAATATGCACTCATGTTCTGGTTTGCTCTCTGGCTACTATTCCTCCCCAATGCGCCCTATATTATAACCGATTTGATACATCTGGGCCACTTAAAAGCCCATATCGCATTGGATGCTGTGATCATTTCGGCCTGTGCCTTAAGTGGGTTGCTGTTTTATTTTATTTCGGTGCGTGATATGGAAACCTTGCTTCGTATTCATTTTTCTGAAAAACGTACTTCTTATATTATTTGGGTCGTTCCCTTTCTTGTGGGATTTGGCATATATCTGGGCCGGTTCCTGCGCTGGAATTCCTGGGATCTTGTCCAACGGCCGCATATTTTAATTCGGGATATTTGGGAAATAATAAGTTTTCCTTCGGAACACAAAGTTGCCTGGTTGATGACTTTTTCCTTCGGAATGGGCCTTCGTCTTGCCTATGTATTTTTTAAAAGAATGCATTTTCTGAAGCTGAAGGACTCCTAAAATGGCCGTTATTCTTCAGATTAGAAAAAAAACCGCTCTCCGAAGACCCAGTCTAATTTTTTGGTGTAATTTTCATTATCAACGCATCACCTTTATGAATTTTATCAAAATGAGTTCCCTCCTGCTATTATTTCTAAGCAGCACAGGGATCGCGCAACAACGAATCACAGCCGAATTTGGAAGACCCACGTACAACGATCTTGAGTTAAAAACCTATCCCAAAGACCCCGAAGCGGCAGGTGTGGTGCTGTTCGAAAAGGGTAAAAACTATGTGAAATTGGTCGATGACAGCTATGTAAAACTCATCAAAGAAGTACATCGTAAAATAAAGGTCATCGACGCTGGTAATTTTGACGGAGCCATAGTGATCATCCCCTTTTATAAAACCTCCAATGCCAGAGAAGAAGTGATCTCCATCAAAGCGATCACTCATAACGGAACGGTGCAAACTTTTTTAAAAAGTGCAGACATTTACGAAACCCGTGAGACCGAGAATTGGTATTTGAAACGTTTTACCTTTCCCAATGTCCAGGACGGCGCCGTTTTGGAATATTCGTACCTCATTGAGAGTCCGTTTTATTTCAACTTCGGCACATGGGAATTTCAAGGCAATATTCCTAAAGTTTATAGCGAATTCATTTCAGAAATGCCCGGAAACTACATATACAGCAGATCCCTGGTGGGATACGAATCCCTCGATATCAATGAAGTTTCGCTCCTTGAAGATTGTTTTTCACTACCGGGACACGTGCAAAACGCCGATTGCGAGCTAGCGGTCTATGCCATGGTGGATGTGCCTGCCTTTAAGAAAGAGAAGTACATGCTTAGTGCGAAAAATTATCTGGCAGCAATAAAGTTTGAGCTGGTGGAACACACCAATTTCAAAGGAAATAAGACCGAATATACCAAAGATTGGAAGGACGTTGACAAAGAATTCCGAACCGATAAGGATCTCGGGGGACAGCTCAAATACGAGAGTTTTTTCAAGGAGCGACTTCCCGCAAATATCCATTCGATCGGGGATGATCTGGAACGAGCAAAAGCCGTTTATTATTTCATTCAGGATCATTTTAACTGGGATGAGAATTTCAGAATGTCCAATGTGCGAGTAAAGGAAGCTTTTGAAGAAGGAGCCGCCAATAACACCGAAATCAATCTGGCGCTCATTAATGCCCTTAGCGCAGCGAATATTGACGCCAAATTGGTGCTTATCTCTACACGTACTCATGGCCTTCCCACCCAGCTGTATCCGGTGCTAACCGACTTCAATCATTCCATCGCTTCGGCTGAAATTAAAGGAGTGCGTTATTTGCTCGATGCTACTGAGAAGGAAAGTCCGTTTGGGTTATTGCCATTTCGAGATCTCAATGGTCAGGGCAGGCTTATGGATTTCAAAAATGGGAGTTCCTGGATCCCCCTGGCACCCTATGCGAAAAACGCCTGGTTCATTAATGCAAAACTGGCAATTGACGAAAATGGGCTGATGTCCGGAAAAGTGGCCGAAACCTATACTGGCTACAATGCTGCCGAAAAACGAAAGACACTGAACAAAAAATCCCGGGATGAATACCTTAAGGATTGGACGAAGTCTTATATTGATCTGGAAATACGTAATTATAGCTGTGAGAACAAGGACCAACTTGAGCAAAATTTAAAAGAAACCTATACCGTTCAAGTTGAGTTGGTCGAGGTAAGTGAGTTATTCCTGTATCCTTTTTTTGTGAAGAAAAGTTTTGATAAAAACCCATTCACGCTTACCGAACGGCAATATCCTGTTGATTTTGGATATCCCAGAACCGAAACTTTTTTATTAAGTATCGATTTGAACGATCAATATATCGTCACCGAATTGCCCGAAAATAAAATAGTAAAGATCCCGGGAGGCGCCGGGGAATGTTCGATTATTTATGGAAACACCAATGGAAAACTTACGGTACGATATAGTTATAAATTGAAACACAGCTACTTCGAAGCCGAAGCCTACAAAAGCCTGCAAGAGTTCTTCGCCAATATTGTTTCAATGCAAAACAAGGAAGCGATCGCACTTAAAAGGATTTGATTTTTGGTGTTTTCAATTTCTGAAACAAACCACTCACGGAAATTTCAAGGCAAATTCCACACAAGGCAATCCAAATACCATCAATATTGTTCCAATAAATAGTTGATAAGATCTGTTGTCGTTATAATGCCTACCAATTGATCGTTATCTACCACCGGAATGGCATGAAACTCCCGTTTTGCGAGTATTTCTGCCGTTTCCTTTATAGTGGTGTCTGAAGAAACGCTCACGACATTTTTCGCCATCACGTGCTCAATAGTAAAAAGGTCGTAGACCTGGGTCATTATCGTATCACTGTCTTCCACAACCGCATCGGCAAAACTGATGCGCAGAAGATCTGTATAGCTAAGCATACCCATAATTTTATCCCCCTTCACTACGGGGATGTGCCTAATGAAATTGGTCTTAAAAAGTCGTTCAGCGGCATCGAGCGTGTCGTTGTGTTTTACGGTGATCACTTTTTTGGTCATAATGGATGAAACGGGTGCTCTTTTCTTCATAACTCCAGATTTAAACGAATGTATAAAGCTCAAATTATTTACCTGAAAAAAATATGAGCAATGTCATGGTTCCACGTTTTTTCACTTCGGAAGGTGCGCATCACTTTGTACCATCTACGTGGTCGGGAAGACAGCGGTAGCCTTCTGTGAGGCTTCCTTCGGAAGAAGTCATGCTCACACATTTCAGAATTCCAGGAAGAGCCTGAAAATCTTGGATTATTTATGGAAATGCTAATTGAAAATAAAGAAATAGTGGTACTCAAATAGCCTTAATCCACCGGGCATCCAAATTATCCCGAAATTTAGACCCACGGCAATTTGTATCGATAAATGAAGTGAGAACATCTAAACACCTCACAATCTTTGTGTTTAAGCAAAAAAACGATATATTACAGCCCCCAAATTAGATTAGAAGTGAAACTACTTATACCCCTGGTACTTCTCTGTACGCTATATGTAGCGCCCTGCCTCAGTCAGCCAGTTTCTGGAAAAGAGCAGGATTCTTTGCAGCTTTCCCGCGCTCAAAGGGTTGATACCCTTGTGAAGTATGTCCGCAATCAATTTTATAGCAATAATTATGGGCAAACTATCGAAATTGGGGAAGAAACGATCAAATTAGCTCGTCGAATAGAGGATAGAAATGCCATTTTCAGGGTGTCCAGCCTTATGGGAAATGCCTTTCTACAGCTGTATGATACGGTTCAGGCGAAGCGTATTTTTTTTAGTACTATTCACGAAGCTGAAAGGTTCAATGATACCACACGTAGCCTCACCACGGCCCGAATCGATCTGGGAAATCTCTATGCACTTCAAGAGAAAAATGACCTGGCCTTATTAAAGTACAAGGAAGCCATTCCATTGGCAGAAAAGTTAAACGATAGTACTCATTTATTCATTCTTCATTACAATATTGCTGAATTGAGTTTGGACATGAAACAATTAGTTGAGTCTGAATACCATGTGGCTAAAACCAATGCATATATGAAAAGCGTGAAATCGGAGGCGTATCATGCGGTCGCAAAACTGGTCACAGCACGTTTATTTCGCTTAAAGAACGATCCGGAAGGTGCACTTCCTCATCTGGAGGAAAGCATCCTACTAGCCGAAAAATCCGGCTATACAGAGGCCCTCATAGAAGCCTATGAAGTTGCCGCCGAAATACAAATTGATCTGGGTAATTTTGAAGCAGCTACAAATTATTTGTTGCAGGCCGATGAGATTAAAAGTGAGAAATACAAGGCCGATAAAATTCAGTCCATTCAAACGGTTACTGCAAAATTCAAACTCGATCAGTATCAGCAAGATCTGAAGGCACAAGCGCTTCAAAATAAAATCGACCTGCAGGAAACTAAAAGGGAGACCACAGCATTGTGGATTAAAATAGCATCTGCCATCCTATTTGTCTTTTCCATTGTTTTAACTATCTCCTTTCTTAAACGTAAAAAACTTTTGAAAGATCTATTGAAGAAAAACAAGCAATACCTTGAGGCTAAAGATGAAAGTGACGCGCAGGCCGAGGCCAAGAACCGATTATTCTCCAACATTACTCATGAACTACGGACCCCGCTGTATGGAATTATTGGTATCTCATCATTCCTGCTTGATGATAATAAAATGGAACATCAGGCAGAAAACCTGAATTCCTTAAAATTCTCCGCAGATTACCTGCTTTCGCTAATCAATAACGTATTACAATTCACCCGGATGGATACAAAAGGGAATCAAATTCTTAGGCAAACGGAATTCGGTATTAGAGATTTGATAAGCAGAGTAGTGGAATCTTCCAGATTTTTAAATACCAATAAACCCAACGAGTATAATGTCCGGATTGATGATGCGGTGCCGCATCTATTAATAGGCGACGATATCAAACTTTCACAAATTTTGATGAATCTCGTAAGCAATGCATCAAAGTTCACGCATCATGGCATCATTAACATACAAGTCGATCGCGGAGCGGACGAAGGCGATAGGATCTGCCTGCATTTCTCTATCCGGGATACAGGTATCGGGATCTCAAATAAAAGACAGGAGCACCTCTTTGATGAATTCTCCGATATAGGATCGAATTACGAACATCAGGGAACCGGCCTAGGCCTGCCTATCGTCAAGAAACTATTAAACTCATTAGGGTCTGACATACTATTGCAGAGTGAACCCGGGAAAGGAACAGACATTTCATTTACGCTTTATTTTAACAAAACCGAAGTGGGCCAGCTTAATGGCACTTCGCTGGAGGTGGCACCCACTTCCTTTGCAGGCAAGAGTATCTTAGTAGTGGATGATAATAAGATCAACCAGCTGGTTACGAAAAAAACATTGGAGAAACATCATGCTTCCGTATTGGTGGCAGGAAATGGCAAACAAGCTATAGACCTGGTTAAAACCGAAAAGCTCGATCTTATCCTCATGGATATCAATATGCCTGAAATGAATGGGTTTGAAGCCACCGAAATAATTCGTTCTTTAGGCCAAAATACTCCGGTCCTGGCACTTACTGCTGTTGAAGAAGAAAAGGTTCTGATAAAAAACACCAACGACCTGTTCAACGACTTTATAATTAAGCCCTACAAGAATGAAGAGTTCCTGCTGAAGATCTCAATGCATCTTAATGGCAAGTAAAAGATCCGGATAGATATACGCTCCTCATTTACCTATTTCTTCCTTCAGTTTCTATATACGTATTATACTATGATCCACTTATATATTTGTGTTCATTGAGGAGCATGGGTTTCAGAAATCCTTCTGATTTATTCCGGGCCTGTCTCGTCACTGTTCAGTGAACGAAGTACCAATGTGAGTACCAATCCTTATTCGATGACCTTATAGCAGAGGAAACACTCTAAAAGAGCATGGGTTTCAGATATCCATCTGAGTTATGCCTGGCCTGTCTCGTCACTGTTCAGTGAACGGAGTACCAATGCGAGTACCAATCCTTATTCGATGACCTTATAGCGATGGAAACACTCTAAAAGAGCATCAGTTTCAGATAATCCATCTGAGTTATTCCGGGCCTGTCTCGTCACTTTTCGGGGAGCGGAGGAACAATTCGTACCCTATCACCTTATAGGCCCGGAAACCCGCTAAAAAAGTATAAATGCAAAGTGCGCCTTGAATTTTCAAAGCGCACTTTACAATTTTTTAAGAATGAAACCAAATAGGGTTAGTTATCCATAATGATCCATTTTGCAATATTAGCGTCGTACATCAATTGTATCATTTCGTACTGAAATATGGTCCACATCCCGGTTCCCTGAATCCGATTTGCAGGCAAGGACCCTGCATTTCCGCGCAGTAGTCTAATTCTACCACTCTGGGGATACAGCCAAATTTGCTGGCCATCTACTCCGGCCGCAATACCTGTAATATCGAAATTACCGGCTAAATTAAACAATCGGATTACCTTCTTATCATCATTGGGTTCTCCCGGTAGAATAATCAAGTTTAGATTGTGTGCGATCCCGATATTTAAAGTGGGAATAGTACCTAATCTTGAGATTCTACTGTTAGCCCTAATCCTATTGTCTTCCAGAATTAAGTTTTCATCAATCTCAACCTCTACAAAATTCCCATCTTCGTCAACACCCAGAATCCTGACGGCTTCGACATCTTGATAGGCAGATTTTATTCCTGTGACACGGATAGTACCGTTAACGTCCAAGGTGGATTGTGGATCGGTGGTATTGATTCCTACTTGACTAAAACATGAAGTTCCAATAAATAGAAAGAACAGAAGGGGGGCTACGTTTTTCATTTGGGGGTTTTTAACCCTACAAGTTTAGTCAATAATCCATGAATTACGGTTGCACCGTAGGAATTTTCGACCAACGGTGTGTTAAATTCGATAAAAGAGATAATATCATCGATAAACGACCTAGCAGACTAGCGTTGAAGCACGTACATGCTTGCTAAAATGGTAATTTAGGCCTATTCCTTCCCTTCAACGTAGTCCTGTAGATAGCTAAAACGTTCGGTAAGTTTACCATCCTGCGTGGTCATTTGAGAGCGTTTCAATACCCCACCCATGTCATTGTTGAAGAAGGCAGGAATCACATGATCCATAAACATCTCACCAAAGCCTTCACTGGCATCCTGAGGAAGTTCGGTAGGGAGATTATCAACGGCCATGACGCCAATAGAATTACGCGTTCCGAAGGGAACTTCGGTCTCACTTTGCGGATCATAGCCATAAAACGGCTCTGCAATGGTTGACGCTCTTAGCGTGCTCGCTACCGGACCATCGATATCGCAGGAGATATCCGCGATCAATTGGATGTTGAAATCGGGTTGCCTGGCATCCTCCCGTGTAAATAGAAAAGGGGCCCCGTCTCCCCAAAAATGTCCGGCGATAAAGAAGTCACTCTTTCTGGCATAGGGCATAAAATTACTTTCGTAGCCCGAGGGATCCTTGTAAAATTCAAACTTATTCCCGGCCTTCCCGTCTTTGCGCCTGCTATATTCCATAACGTCAATTAGGCAATAAACCGGTTCCGAAAAATTGGAAGAAAGGTAGACAGCATCGGTCACTTCTTTGATCTTCAAATGATCCAATATCTCCTTTGCCCCGGCTGCCACTTTCCCGGTACCGGACAATATGATGTTCAGTTTCTTCGGAAGGGTAATCTTGTCCAATTCCAGCTTTACGGCATCCAGATGGGCCAGGGTTTCCACTTTGGGCAGCTCAAACAGTCCGTCGCGTATCCCCAACGCCCTAAATCCGTTATAGGTACCCACCAGGCCTGCATAGCGTCCAAAACCGATCAAACGGGCTCCATTTTCCCGTATAATGGTCTCATGGTCATAGAATTCAATGTTCTTATCGAGTATGGCCCGTAGTAATTTTCGATTGTAGGGTTGTTTTTTAATGGTATGACTGAAAAAAAAGTATTTTTTATTCGGAAGTAATTCGTCGATGGGTACTTCTTTGACGCCCAGCAAAATGTCCGCCTCCGAAATATCCCGCATCACCTCAACTCCCACCGCCCGATAGGCCGCATCTCCAAAAACCCGAATATCTGAAGCTTCGACGATAATCCTAGCGTCCGGAAACGTCTGTATGACTTCCTGACACTTTTTAGGTGACAAAACAACACGCCTATCGGGCGGATTCTTACTTTCTTTAATAATGGCAAAGGTTATAGGCATTTGGAATACTTTTTGTATAGATAGTTATCGGGGTAAATGAAGCGGCAAAGATAGTGTTTTTAGTGTATCTTTGCCGTCCACTTTGACGTGGAAAAGCTCATTGAAAATAATGGGGCCGACTGGTTTTGACAGCGGGTCTAATGGTACTGTAAGCATGTCGAGCGCTGGGATACAGCTCGTAAATCTCATATTTCACACTTTTTAAACGGCGATAATAACTACGCCCTAGCTGCATAATCCGAATTATAGTAGGATTACGCCTCGTCCCACTAGGTGGGAAAGCAGGAAGTCACTCAAAAGCCTTGGTTTGCGGCATTTGATATAGTGACTTCGTAAAAGTAAACCTAGCTCGCGCAGGGCTTTGATGCGCTTGCGAAACTTAATCGAAGCTAAGCTGTAACTTGGTAGTTTTCGACCGGGAAGCAGACGAAAATTCAAATGAAAACTAAGCATGTAGAAAGCTAGTATTATTGCTTGTTTGGACGAGGGTTCGAATCCCTCCGGCTCCACCTTCGCTCGCCATAGCTTTCTTTTTTAGAAAGCGACGGCGAGTTTTTTGTTTTAAAATTCATAAATTTATATTACTACTTCCCTTGTGAGCTTGCTCCTCCGCTAATGTTTAGGCGGCACGCGGACAGTGGACACAGTCCACTTTCAACTTAAACTTATGAAAAATTGGACCTTTTATATTTTAAATTGTAATGATGGCAGTAATTATGTGGGATGCACCGCCAATTTAAGAGATGGATTATCACGACATCTTAGCCGCCATGTAGCGTCTACGAAATACAGGATGCCTGGAACCGTAGTAACTAAAATTGAATTTACCGATAAATACAAGGCTTTTGAATTTGAAAAATATTTAAAAACGGGATCGGGCAGGGCTTTTATGAATAAACGCCTAATTTAAAGCAGTTATAATTTGGTCAAGGGAGTCATTCGAGAACAGCAATGGCAATCCTTCCTACTTCATAAAAAAAGCCTCCTTATGGGAGGCTTTTTTATTTTTATTGCCTTATCGAAGTTATTGTATAAGGCCTCAAGGTAAGGATCAATGATACTTAGAATTCTCTAAGGTTCCATCGAGGTTATAGTAATTCCATTTTCCTTTTTTCTTCCAGTCTTTATAGGTTCCGTTGGATTCCAATTGACCGTTGTCGTGGTAGTACTTCCAGGGTCCGTTTAACTTTCCTTCCACAAAACTCCCAATAGACTTTAAGGTTTCGTTCGTGTGGTACGTTTTCCATTCCCCGGTTTTCAATCCGGCCTCATAATTTCCAACCGACTCCAAAATTCCATCTTCATAATAATACTTCCATTCTCCAATTTGCTTCCCATCGGCAAAATGTCCTATGTCTCTTAGCTGTCCGTTAGGGTGATAGTACTTCCATTCTCCCGTTTTCCCGCTTAAAGAATACTCTCCAATATCCCTTAATTGTCCATCTTTATAGTACCCCTTGGTCATTTCAGAAATAACAGTGGTAGGCACTTCAACTACGGTTACCTCTTTAGTGGTAGGAACTTTAACCTTGGTTTCCTTTTTTGTCGTGGTCCCTTTGATTAGCAAGCGCTGTCCTACTTTTACGGTGCTGCTCTTTAAATCGTTCCATGCTTTGATATCTCTCACCTTAACTCCAAAACGCTGGGCGATTTTTCCCAGGTAATCTCCACTACTCACCGTGTAAGTGAAAGTGTCCACTTCCATAATGGGCGCTATAGTGATTTCAGTTTCTTTTTTCTCAATTTCTTTATTTGCTGCTTCAACCTTCTCAGCTTCAATTTTGGCAGCCTCTTTTCGGGCGTCTTCAATTAAGGCAGCTTCTGCTTCCTCAGCCTCGATTTTTGCCGCCTCTTTTCGTGCAGCTTCAATTTTGGCGGCCTCGGCTTTAGCAGCTTCGATCATGGCAGCTTCCTCTTTAACAGCTTCCACTTTTGCAGCCTTAGCTTTCGCCTCTTCGATTCTGGCAGCCTCTTTACGGGCAGCTTCTATAAGGGCGGCCTCCTCCAATGCGGCTTCCTTTTTGGCAATTTCCTGCTTTTCGGCTTCTATCCTGGCGGCCTCTTTTTTGGCAGCTTCAATCAAGGCAGCTTCTTTTCTTGCAGCGTCAACTCTGGCAGCTTCTTCTTTAGCAGCTTTAACCCTTTCCGCTTCTTTTTTGGCGGCTTCGATACGCGCAGCTTCCAATCGGGCGGCCTCTTTTCGTGCGAGTTCCAACTTTTCAGCTTCGATACGCGCTGCTTCCAATCGGGCAGCTTCTTTTCGTGCCGTTTCTAACTTTTCAGCTTCGATACGGGCTGCTTCCAATCGGGCGGCTTCTTTTCGTGCCGTTTCTAACTTTTCAGCTTCGATACGCGCTGCTTCCAATCGGGCGGCTTCTTTTCGTGCGGTTTCTAACTTTTCAGCTTCGATACGCGCTGCTTCCAATCGGGCGGCTTCTTTACGGGCGGCTTCCAACTTTTCAGCTTCGATACGGGCCGCTTCCAATCGGGCGGCTTCTTTACGGGCGGTTTCCAACTTTTCAGCTTCGATACGCGCTGCTTCCAATCGGGCGGCTTCTTTTCGTGCGGTTTCTAACTTTTCAGCTTCGATACGGGCAGCTTCCAATCGGGCGGCTTCCTTGCGTGCTGCTTCTAACTTTTCAGCTTCGATACGGGCAGCTTCCTTTTTAGCTGCTTCGATCCGTTCAGCCTCTAATCGGGCTGCTTTTTTCCGAGCTGCCTCCAACTTTTCAGCTTCGATTCGGGCGGCTTCCAATCGAGCCGCTTCTACTCTGGCAGCCTCTTTTTGGGCAGCTTCAAGCCTGGCAACTTCTTTTCGTACGGCCTCGAGTTTCTCTGCTTCAATCCGTGCGGCCTCTTTTCGCGCGGCTTCTTTCCTTTCAGCCTCAATTCGAGCCGCTTCAAGTCTTTCGGCCTCTTTTCGGGCAGCTAGTATTTTGGCGGCTTCCTTGCGTGCTGCTTCTTTTAAGGCGGCCTTCTTCATGGCGGCTTCTTTTTGTTCCGCTTCTATTTTCTCGATCTCAAGTCGGGCCGCTTCCGCTTTGGCAGCTTCGATTCGCGCGTTTTTTATCCTTTCAGCTTCTTGTTGGACAGCCTCTTTTTTCGCAGCTTCTATCTTGATAACCTCCAATCGAGCGGCTTCCTTTAAGGCAGCTTCATTTAACGCCGCTTCCTTTAAGGCAGCCTCTTTCAGGGCAGCTTCTTTCAAGGCAGTTTCTCTCAATAAGGATTCCATCAACGCGGCTTCTTTAAGGGCAGCTTCCTTTAGTGCGGCCTCCCTCAAGGCGGCTTCCTTGAGAGCCACTTCTTTTAAGGCGACTTCTTTAAGGGCGGCTTCCTTTAAGGCGGCTTCTTTTAAAGCGGCTTCTTTTAAGGCAGCCTCTTTGAGTGCTGCTTCTTTAAGCGCAGCTT
Organism: uncultured Flavobacteriaceae bacterium; assembly: GCA_963807685.1. Lineage (GTDB taxonomy): Bacteria > Bacteroidota > Bacteroidia > Flavobacteriales > Flavobacteriaceae > Aureisphaera. The sequence goes on from CAWECU010000012.1 coordinate 376,082, forward strand.
CCTTTAACGCAGCTTCTTTTAGGAGAGCTTCCTTACGGGCAGCCTCTTGTAAAGCGGCCTCTTTGAGCGCGGCTTCCTTACGGGCAGCTTCTTTCATGGCGGCTTCCTTGCGTGTGGCTTCTTTCAGTGCAGCCTCCTTTAAGGCAGCTTCTTTTCTTGCCGCTTCTTTCAGGGCAGCTTCTTTTCTAGCTGTTTCTTTCAATTCGGCTTCCTTCCGTGCGGCTTCCTTCAATGCAGCTTCCTTTAGTGCGGCTTCTTTCAGTGCCGCTTCCTTCATCGCTGCTTCTTTTCGGGCGGCCTCTTTCAATGCCTCTTCCTTCAGGGCAACTTCTTTGATAGCATTTTCTTTTTGAACTGCTACTTTATTGGCCGCTTCGTTATTCAATGAAATAATTGCCTCCAATTGCTTCACGCGATACAAGCGGTCATCCGATTGCTTTTTGAGATAGCTCGCATACGCTTCTTCATTGATCAGGGCCTGTTCCTTGGCTTTAAATTTTTTCAGAAGGTCATCGCCTTCTTCAATATTTTCATTCCGAACAGGCGCTACCGTGGCGACAAAAGGTTCGTTATAATCAATAAGTTCGTTTTCTTGTTCTTCTGTGTTACCATCACTCACGGCGCTAAGTTCCCCTTTGGTGAGTCTATCCGTATTGGTGATGACGCTTGTGAGTTGACCGTTAGTATCGTAGTACTTCCAATTTCCCGTTTTTGTTCCTGCCATAAAAACTCCACTCGATTCCAGAGTTCCATTTTCATGGTAATATTTCCATTCCCCGGTCTTTTCTCCTTCGGAATAATTTCCTACCGCTTCCAACTTACCATTTTCATGATAATATTTCCACTCTCCGGTTTCCAAAGCACCCGAAAGGGTACCGGTATAATACAAGTTACCATTATCGTATTGCCTGCCCACATAGCTCATTTGGGCATAGCATTCAAACATCAGGGCTGACAGAATTATGATTAGTGTAGTTTTTTTCATTCCGTTTTCGTTTTGTGTTAGCCTTTGAACCTATAAATATACAGAATACAAGCTGAAAATTGGAGTCTGAACATCGCAGAATTTGTGAAATATATGTAGGAATATTCCTTATAAATTATCGATAATCCTCTAATTTGTAGGGTTTTACTCCTTTTTTTTAAGAATTTTTCAATATCCATTCCGAAGGAAATACGGCTTAAAAAACCATCCGTTCAACTGAAAATTTATTGTATCTTTAATTCTCCCCTTTGAAAAAGACTCCCCTTTTTCGTAGATAACGAATCATTTCTTTATTCAAGAGAGTAAGCAGTTATTACATTCTCACATTTTAATTTCATCGTATGGAGCCTTTAAAAAAACTTGTTGTACACGGAACCAAAGAAGCCAATAAGGACGGTAGTGTCGTTACCTATACCCTCGAATCCAGCAATCGGGATAAGGGCAACAGGCTGGAAATAGCACTTGAGGGAACTGAACAACTACTTGAATTAACTCTAAACGACAATGAAGGAACTACCTGGATGGTCGACCGAACTACCATGCACGAGTTGTTCCCCGAAATGGATCCTGCGCTTCCTAATTCGAGCCAGCGCGATGGTGACCAATCGGGTTTTGTTCTTCCCGGCAGCGTAGATGCTCCCGCCGCAGAGCGCGGTATCGTTGGAAAAATTGCTCTAAAACTTTTAACGGTTTTTACAAAGAAAAATGTGGTTAGCTCGAAAGTTGGAGATATTGCCAAAAGACTTGAAGTAAAAAATTTACTCAATAATCTACCTGAGGACCCGGCCAGCCCTATTCGGAAAGACCTTAGCAAACGAGGTTTTCCAGAGAACGGAGCCGAACTATTTACGGTGAATGAAGCATTTGAATTCGGGATCTTTGATGGAACAAAAGCCAAGTCCGAAGAAGAAATTAAAAAGCCCTATTTCTTATTTATTCATGGAACCAACTCCGATGCACTTGGGGCTTTTGGTGATTTAAAAAATACGGGGGTATGGAAAACCTTATTCAAGAACTACGAAGACCGTGTGATCGCGTTTCAGCACAGGACCCTAACTGAAAGTCCGTTAGAGAATGTCTTGAAGCTGGCGCAATTATTACCCGATAAAGCGACGATACATATTATTTCACATTCACGGGGAGGTATTGTTGGGGATATTCTGAATCGATATAGTTCGGAAAATAAGAATGCCAGAGGGTTTAGCCAAAAACACATCAATTTGCTGAACGCTGAAGAGCGCACCGACGATGTTAAGCAAATTAAAAAGCTAAATACCTTATTTAAGAAAAAGTCGATTACCGTAAAAAAATTCATTCGAGTTGCTTGTCCGGCAGCCGGAACCAAATTAGCCTCCAAAAGATTGGATCATATCCTCAATGTATTTACCAATTTGTTGCCCGGTATTGCAGGGGATATTTTAAAAGAACTACTTATGGCCGCCGTGGCCAGTAAGGATGATATCAATGTGCTTCCAGGATTGGAGGCACAAAATCCCGATTCTCCTTTTCTGAAAGTATTAAATGATCCTTCCGATGGTGCCGCCATTCGAGGAGAAGCCCTTGCGGTGATCTCAGGAAATGGTACGCTTACCGCTTCCGGTCATGGGCTATTGGTTATTCTAGGCAAGTTATTCTACTGGCAGCGCAATGACCTTGTGGTCAATACCGACTCAATGTACTTAGGTGCCAATAGACTGGATGAAATACAGTACTTTTTTGACCAGGGTCCAACGGTGGATCATGTTTCCTATTTTAAAAATAAGCAGACACTGGATGCGATCGATCTGGCTATCAAAACCGATATGCCGAATCCCATTCCAGGATTCAAATTAGTCCCTCAAAATGCAATTCCTGCATCGGATCGAGGCCTTGAATATGGCGAGTTGGAACCCGACAACGACCTTCCTACGGGCAAACGTCCTATTATTATTTTACTGCCGGGGATCATGGGATCCAATCTAACAAGAAAGGAAAAGGAATTATGGCTGCATTATGGTCAAATTCTATCGGGTGGACTTACCAAATTAGATTATGATCCAAGAAACATAATTGACGCTACTTCGGTTGTAAAAACATCGTATTACAAGCTGTATAAATGGTTGTCCAATAAGTATGATGTCATCGTTTACCCCTTCGACTGGAGGAAACCACTTCAAGAAAGTGCCAAAGAATTCAACACTAAAATAGAAAGCCTTTTAGCGGTCAAACCAGAGGAAAAACAACCTATCAAGATCATAGGGCACTCCATGGGTGGAGTGCTTGTGCGCGATTTTATAATTAATCATGAATCAACGTGGTTGAAACTAAACGAGACCAACGGATTCAGACTTATCTTTTTGGGTTCTCCCTTAGGTGGTTCGCATCGTATACTTACGGTTCTATTTGGAAAAGATGCCATCATTAACAAACTAAGTAAGCTTGATTTAATTCATACAAAGAAAAGATTACTGGAAATGTTTTCGCAGTTTCCGGGCATATTGGGTCTGCTGCCTTTAACTTCGGAAGAGCTACGAGAAGATTATGCAAATTTGGAGGTGTGGAAAGAAATGCGAACGTTTTTTGGTAGAGACGATTGGCCTTTACCCTCTTCTGAAGATCTCGATGCATTTAGAAATTATCGGGATACGGTGAATGCCAAAAGTAAGCGAATCAACTATTCAAATATGGTCTATATCGCCGGAAAGGATAAAATGACCCCAATTAACTATTATCTCGATGAATTTCTACCCAAAGACAAAGAGCGATTGCGCTTTTTATACACGGGAGAAGGAGATCAAAGCGTATCCTGGAAATTGGGAATACCACAACAGTTGATTGATGGGAACTCGGTCTATTACACCCGTTTCTCCCACGGAGCCTTAGCCAATGCTCCGGAACTATTTGACGGCATCGAAGAAATTTTGTCGACCGGAAAAACAAGGATGTTGAGCAAAACAAGGCCCATGTCCCGAGCTGGTACCGAAGTCTTTAGCGCAGAACCCGATGTAGATTTTGACGTATCACCCTCCGGTTTGGAAAATACCATTTTCGGTTTTTCCGAGAGCAATGAGTTCGAGGCAAGCCAAATACCCTTGAACGTGACCATCGCAAACGGTGATTTGCGATATGCCTCCTATCCTGTTTTAGCCGGGCATTTTTTAAACGACGGAATTTTATATGCTGAAAAAGCCATTAACTTCTATTTAAAACAAAGTTTGAGTCACAAACACGAATTGGGCTTATATCCGGGCGCGATAGGTACGAATGCTATTTTTGAAACGACCCATGACAGCGACTTTAAGGGAGCCATCATCGTGGGAATGGGCGAGCACGACGAACTCACCTCTCTGGAGTTGGGAAAAACAGTGGAGCAAGGGGTACTCAATTATTTGATTCATCTTGCAGGAAAAGGTGTCCCCAACCAGACGATTGGCATATCTGCCTTGATCATGGCGAGTGGTTATGGCGGACTCACCATAGAGAATTCGATGAAGGCAGTGATTAACGGAGTGAATCAGGCAAATTTGAAAGTAAAAGGACTACAAAACTCTACCTATCCAACGGTTGAAAATTTGGAGTTTATTGAGCGATATTCAGATCTGGCGCTCAATTGCATGTACATTATCAATAGAATTTTCAAACGAGAAAATGACAACTATCACATAAACATTGGGAATCCTCAAATCCTGAACCGCTTAGGAATAAGAAAGAGAATTCCTATGGATACTACTGAAGACTGGTGGAACAGAATTACCGTAAAATATAATAAAGGGAATGATGAGACCGGTGAAATGTCGAGCATGGTATTTGGTGCGTCGACACGAGATTCCAGGCAAGAAGAAAGTCGTCTTTTCAGTAGTACACCACTAATTGATTTATTCATTTCCAAGGCGTCTACCAAAAATGATTGGGACAATTGTACCGCCAAAACCTTGTTCGAATTATTGATTCCGAACGAAATGAAAGAAAAATTAAGGAGAAAAGGACATGTTTTATGGATACTGGACGCGCATACGGCGTCCTATCCATGGGAACTGTTGCAAGATGATGCCATCAATGCCGAACCGCTTTGTATTAACACCGGAATGATACGACAGCTCTCTACCCAGGATTATAGAACAGATATAAAAAGAGTCGCAGAAAGAGGTGCATTGATTGTAGCCGACCCCATTTTGAATGGCTTCATTGGTCAATTACCCGGAGCCAGAATGGAAGGAGCTGCCGTGGCAAAGGTTTTGGAGAATGCAAATTATCCGTTTTCCTCCCTTATTGAAGAGAATGCTTCTAAAATTATTACCGACTTCTTCTGTAAGGATTATTCCATCATTCATTTGGCTGGTCATGGAGTTTTCAATGAAAAATTTCCGAAGCAATCGGGTATGGTGATTGGTGATAACCTTTTTCTATCTGTGTTCCAAATTCAACAATTACCTGTGGTACCCGAACTCGTATTTGTGAATTGCTGCCATCTGGGTGCTGTAAATTCAGATCATGAGCAATATTATAAAGACCGTTACAAATTGGCGGCTAATATTGGCACCCAATTGATCAGTATTGGTGTTAAAGCCGTGATCGCAGCGGGCTGGGTTGTGAATGATGAGGCTGCTTTAGACTTTGCCAAAAAATTCTATGAGCATATGTTCAAAGGCGAGAACTTTGGTGATTCTGTCAAAAAAGCGCGAAGTTATATATTCAAAAAGCACCCGGGAAATAACACCTGGGGCGCTTATCAATGTTATGGAGATCCTTTCTTTAAAATAAGAGATATCTCCCGAAAAGAATGGGAACCAAGTTATATCGTCCCTCAGGAAGCAGAAATCGACCTAGATAATACCATGAACGATATTGAAATGGGAATCGGGGAAGATGTTAATTATCTCGAGGATTTAATAAAAATTGAGGGAGCGGTTATGAAGGATCCGGAAACTTTATTGACTGCCGAGGTTGTTGAGAAATTGGCGAGAATATACTATCAACTGGCAAATTATGAAAAAGCACTTGAAAAGTTCTATGATCTGCTGGGAATCGAAAAAGCCAATTTTTCCCTTTCCGCGTTGGAGATTTATTGCAATACCAGAGCTAAATTAAATGTACAAAACGTATATCATCAAGGGGTAAATATCAAACCCTCAGAAAAAAAGAAATCGTACGATGAAATTCTGAAAGTGATTGATGATCTGAAAATTTTATTGAAGGTTGGTGAAACAGCAGAGCGATTGAATATGCTGGGCAGCACCTACAAACGACTGGCCATGGTGGCTCCCAATAAAGAAGTACTGCTGGATTCTTTGAAAAGAGCGATGATTTATTATCTGGCCGCCTATAATAATTATAAGAAAGGAAATGTAGTATATCCATTAACGAATGCCGTTGAATTATCGGCGATTATCGACCTAAGCGGAACGATTCCTTCCCGCGAATTTAAGCTGAAGTTTGACGCCAATCAATACATTCCGAATGACACCGAAGGTAATAAGGTTAAGAATCCTTTACCCTGCAAATTATATCTAAATCCTGATGCAATTAAAATCCTAAAAAATGAAAGAGATAAAATAAAACCAGAGCTAAATACTCATAATCAGGATTATTGGACCATGTTATCGGTTTTAAATATTGAAATGTGCCTCTTAATGGTCGACAGGGACAATCCCTTGGAAGAAGAAGGTTGGGTTGCCCTTGAGAAAAACTTCAATCGCATTTGGGAAAAAGCCGGTTCCGAAGGTAAAAAACTAGCCGAATTGGAGCACCTTAAGATATTGATCTATGCACTCATTAAAGTATATAAGGCAAGTGATATAGGGCTGTTACCACATAAAAATAAAGCCACTCTTGAAGATTTGGCACTACATATCAAAACATTGAAAGATGCGTTGGCCAATCTTAGCAAACGCATTAAAAAGGGTAGCAAAAAAGGATAAGCGTCAGTTAAAAGACATTTTGTGGATGACTTAAGATACACCAGAATGTAGGCTACCAATATTGTACGCCTTCAGCAAGGTGTGAACATCGCGTATCGCATTGTTTAAAGGTTATTTCTATTGAGCTACCCGGTTGGTAGCCTCTGATTATAGATAGGCTTTGAATGATTCTATTAAATTGGAAAGTTCTTCGTCTTCCGACTTATTTTCCTCTCGGGCCTTTTGAATGATCTCCAAATTATTGAGCGTAGACTCCAGCATCCATATCTCATTATCGGGGATGAGTGCGATGGCTTCGGAGAGGTTTTCGGTGGCGGCCTCATAATCTCTTTTCAGAATATTCAATTCACCCTGAGTAACCATGTCCCAGTAATCGGGGGTGGTTGCCTCCATTTTTCGTTTGTTTGCAAACTGTACAATGGGTAAGTATTCTCCCAATGATTTTTCATCTCCTTTCAATTCCAGCAGGGTCACCAGGTTCACACCGGGGTATGCATCTCTCCAGTCTGCATCGAATCCCTCCCGATAACTTTTTATGGCCATATTTAAAAACCCGGCAGCCTTGAGTTTATTATTTTCTTTTTTGGCGGCTGCGTATAGATCTTTATATACCCTTCCCAAAATCCCATTGGTCTCGGGATCGGGACCATACTCCTTAATAACGCCTTCCAAAATTCGTTTGGCTTGTTCAGAATCTCCCATACGGTTATAGGCAAAACCAAGTTGCTCCTGTACCATTTTCAACTTTTGCAGAGGTGCATCCATTTCTTCATAACAGCGAATCATTTCATCCCAGGCTTTAACACCACGTAAGGAAAGAAAAAGATCAATAATTACCCCAACTGACTTTTCATTGATGGGTTTTAATTTCTCGAACATTTTGACAACCGCCTCCTTACCTTCATTTCGAGCCTTGAAGAGGTCTTCTTTCGTGCTATTTTCATAAACCGCCTGTGTTCGGAAGGCATCGGTTTTTTCGTGTGAAAGGTTGTGAGACACTTTCCAGCCATCTATTAACTGAAATACCGGACTATCGACATTTCCCTGACCTTTGGTGGCATTCAAATGATCCACCAGCATATCCATGGTAGCTTCAATGTCCTCGAGTTTCCCTTCTTTATTCAATTTATACGGAAGTGTTCTTTGCATTTTTAGATCGAAGGGAAGGTCGGCATCGAAAGCGAATATGGGAATGGTAGTATGTGCTTTGATGGCATGTCGTAAACCCAGTTCATAGAAAACATTGGCATTTAGGGAGGTGAGATCTGCAATCGCATAATCGCATAATACCAATCGTTCGTACATAGGTTTATGAATGGTTCCACCCAATAATTCTTCATCAGCCCGTATCGGTTCCAAATCGCATCTTTCGATCGCTTTTTTTATGAGGGCCTCATAAATATGATTGAAATCGATCTCCCGGCCCATCTTATCGGTCTTGGTTCCGAAGGGCATCAAAACAAAACAAAGTGGTTTCATATTAAAATTTTAGATTTGTGAACTTATCCCCCATGGATTTCAGTTGATTGCCATAATCTAATCGGGGAAAAAAACGGGATTTGACCAGCGACTGCTCTTCCGGTTGATCCAAAATTGCGTTATTATTCTGAAAATTAAAAGCCTTATTCTATTAACAAAAAGCCATCCCATGGATGGCTATTAAAATCGCGTAAGAATTGTAACTAATTTATAGTTTCCAAACCCTCAGACTCCCAGGAAGTAATTCCACCTTGCAAGTCGTATACTTTAGTAAATCCCATTTCCTTCAAAATTATGGCCGCCTCGGCACTTCTCCCCCCTTTTTTACAGTACACATAAACGGGTTTCTCTTTGTCCAACCCTGCGACTTTTTTCTTAAAATCATCATTAGTAACACAAATATTCTGGGCATTCTTTAAATGACTTACGGCGTATTCTTCCGAAGTTCTAACATCTACCAATTGTAAACTGTTTTCGCCATAAACGGCTTCATATACCTGTACGGCCGAAACCATTTCTATCTCGCCTTTATTCGGGTTGTTGCAGGCTTGTAACACTGTAAATAGTGCTAAAAGTCCTACGAAAGCTATTTTTTTCATATCGATTTATTTTAGGTTGTTGTTTCCCCATGCCATTCTATTATTCCGCCTCGCAGATTGTATGTATTGGGGAAACCCAACGAATTTAAAATCATGCATGCCTGTGCGCTTCTCCCCCCCGATCTACAATAGATGTAATAATTCTTGGAGGTATCCAAATCCCGCGCCTTTTGCATAAAACCGGAAGCATTTTGAATATCGATCTGAAGGGCATTGGGAATCATTCCCTCTTCCACCTCCATGTTGGTACGAACGTCCAGTATAAAGGCGTCCTCATCTTGTGCTATTTGCTCTCGCCATTGGCTTTGAGTAAGGTCCTGCATGCTGTTAATTTTATCTTAAAATTACAAATTATACTTACAATAGACGTAAAAAAAGAGGAAATGTTACAAGGTGGTTTTCAGAAAACACAATATGCTTCCAACTATAGTCAGTTTTTACTGCCAGCAATGTACGATAACACCCTTTTAGACCATCAAATTAGCTAGAAATACGAAAGCCGAAGATCCTTCTATGAAACTTCGGCTTTGATGACTCATATTGGTTGACTACACCTTCACAGAGCAGCCAATCGCTTTCGTTTCTTTAACCGTCACCTCTTTACCATCCAACAATTCGTAAACCGCGTTGGCCAAAAACCGATCCTTTACCAATGCTCCATTGCGAACATTGTCATCAATAGCACCAATGTATTTCACAATTTTTTTGTTGTTTTCCTTCTGAAGCAAATAGACATGGGGGGTCTTTTTAGCTCCGTATTCAGCATATACGCTTTTGGAGGCGTCATATAAATACGGAAAGGTAAATCCTTTGTCTGCCGCCTTGGCTTGCATCAACTCGAAAGTGTCATCGGGTTGCACGTCGGGATTGTTTGGATTGATCGCGATCACGGGATAGCCTTTATCTTTGAATTCGGCATCCAGCGCGATAATCCTGTCTTCGCTGGCCACCGCATACGGGCAGGTATTACAGGTGAAAATAACAATGAATCCTTTAGCATCCGGGAAACTATCATAGGATATCATTGTATTGTCGACATTCATCAAATTAATGTCCGCGGCTTCCGAACCAATAGTGTATCCATCGCTCGTAATTTCGTCGCTTTTAAAACTGGTAAAGGTGATCACCCCCAGGACTACAACGATCAAGAGACCAAAAATGTATTTACTTTTCATATTCATTATAATTTATAAGATTGTTTTTAATTCGTTTTCCAATTCTTCGAAAGTAAAGGAACGCTCGTAAAATTTTGAAGTTCCATTCTTTATCATCAATGTGGCCGGAATGGCACCGCTCCAGGTTTCACTTACCTTTGGAATCCATGAATTGGCATCGGGATCATCCAACAGGATGACCTTCGATTTCAAATCGTGGTCGCTTACAAAGGGGACGACTCTGGTTGCCAGATTTTCAGGAAAGTCCAAACTCACCAGAACCACTTCGACGTTTTTCGTCTCATAGGCTGAACGCAATTGCTCAAAGGCCGGCAGTTCCTTGACACAAGGCTTGCACCAGGTTGCCCAAAAATTGAGCACATAGACTCGTTGGTCATTTTGCTGCAAAAACTCTTTTTCAAGCTCACTAAAATTAAAAGAAGGTATGCCCATTACCGGGACCACCTTTTCAGTAGTTTCAATCTGTAATTCTGAAGAAGTTTCGGCAAGCGCTTCTACCTTCTTCTTGTTTTCGGAACAAGCCATAAGCAGAAAGACCGATAGACCAAGTGTCATGGATTTTATCATGATCTAAAAATAGGAAAAGCAGCCAAACTTCAGAAATCATTTAACGTTTCGTTAATGTACCTAAGTTGTGCGAAAATTAAAATGATGTTAAAGTTTGTTTCAGAACATAAAATACATGTACATTTGTATGTACAATTATTGTAATAACAAACATGAAGATTGAAGCCGCGATAAAGTCTATACATAAAATGGGAATCACGACCAAAACCGTGATCAACCTCATGTACACTTCCCGGTTCGTGGAAGAGGCGATCATTGCCGTCTTAAAACCACATGATCTTAGCATACCACAATACAACGTTTTGCGTATCCTGCGAGGTCAAAGAGGAAATCCTGCCAACCTATCAACCATACAGGAACGTATGATCGACCGAAGCAGCAATACCACACGCCTGGTCGATAAACTAATAAAAAAAGGCTGGGCTGTGCGTACTATTTGTGCTGAAAATCGTAGAAAAGTTGAAATTACTATCACCAAAGAAGGCCTGGAACTATTGCAAGTGCTGGATCCCATAACCGAAGAAACCAACGAACATATTGTGAGCCACTTGACGAGCCACGAGCTTGATACCCTCAATCACCTATTGGACCTATTACGTGAAAAATAAATTATAATTCTAAAAATTAAACTAAATGAAAACAATGAAATCCCTTTTAATTATCGCTGTAGTGCTTACAGCTTCTGCTTTTACAACTCCTATAAAAAAGAAGATCGATATCAAAGAAAGTTCCATCACCTGGACAGGTAAAAAGATTCTTGGCTCCCACACCGGGACTATTTCCCTCACAGAAGGTTATCTTGAAATGGATGGTGAAAAACTACTAGGCGGAATGTTCGTGGTAGACATGACATCCATTGACGTGACTGATCTCGAAGGGGAAAGCAAAGGAAAACTTGAAGGACATTTGAAAAGCGATGACTTCTTCGGAATTGCGACGTATCCAACGGCCACCCTGGTCATTAACAAGGCAACCAAAGATGGTAATACCTATGAAGTAAGTGGAGATATCACCATTAAAGGAACCACGGAGCCTGTTACTTTCGAACTTGAAATGGGAACCAGTGCAGCGATTACCAGCTTGAAAATTGACCGCACCAAATTTGGCCTTCGATATGGATCGGGAAGTTTTGCCGACGATTTGGGCGACAGAGCTATTTCTGATAAATTCACATTGGATGTGACCTTGAAATTCTAATACGGCCTCAAGTCTGAGAAAAATTAAGCGCTATTTCAAGTTTTTGAAGTAGCGCTTTTTTTATACAATAGCCACGGACTGGACGGCGGGTGTTATAATATGTTCCCTGGAAACACTCAGCCAGTCTTCCAAAATATTGGCATATACACTTCGGAAATCAATTTCATACTTCACATCTCCAATGTCATCGAGATCAAGCAAACTGGGCGCTTCATTGAAGAGTCCTGGTTTTTTCAATTTATTCCCAATCACAAAAACATTGTTCGCGGCGCCATGATCGGTGCCATGCCCCCCGTTTTGTTCTACCCGACGACCAAATTCAGAAAAAGTAAGAATGAGGGTGTCATTGAACGTATTGCCGCCTTTAAGATCTTCCACCAAGGTTCCCACCGCCCGGGCATACATATCCAAAAGTTGTTCCTGCCGTTCGCTTTGGCTCGCATGAGTGTCGAAACCGGCCAGAGAGGCGTAGTAAATCTTAGTGTCCAGGCCTGAATTGACAAACTCACCAATAGTCTTCAAGTGCCGACCAAACTTATAATTTCCATAATCCAATTGGGAGGAATACACCTTGGATTTTTCATAGATATAAGCGGCAGATTGTTTTGCATCGATCATGGTTCGGTATAAATAGCCCATGTTGTGTTCGCTTAAATGCGCATCGCTCTGAAGCCCGAGGACATGCTCAAAATAGGGATCTTTAGCCATAATATGTAGTAAACCGGCATTTTGAGTTACGACGCCCCTTTGCTGTTTCCCCTTCATCATTAGAGAAAGTGAATCTCCAATTTCAATGGCGTTATAAGGTTTCTGCCCATGCTGATCCAAATACCTTCCAATCCAGCCATTTTTTAAAAATTCGTTGCCGGAACTTGCGGTCTGCCAAATATCGGTGGACCTGAAATGGGATCGATCCGGGTTGGGATATCCCACCTTATTTATAATTGTTAATTCGCCATTATCGTACAGGTTTTTAAGTGGTTCCATACTTTTGTGCAATCCTACCTCATCGTTGATGGCGAGCACATCATTCCTGCTTACGGCAATGCTAGGCCGGTTCTTGTAATAGATATCATTGCGATAAGGAACCAGGGTATTCAATCCGTCATTTCCTCCGGTAAGCTGAATAATAATCAAGCGCCTGAAACCCGTAGCCAAAAACATGCTCTCATCCATGGCACGAACAAAACTTGGCACAAAAAACAAGCTGCTTGCCAAGGTCGAATTCTTAATAAAATTTCTTCGTTTCATAGCAGTTTAGGTTAATTGAAAATCGGGTAAGGACATTAATTGCAGGCATAATTCTTTAGCTGAAGTCGCCTCGGCTTTATCTAAAACTTGCTCCGTTCCCTCAGTTACCGGACAGGCCAAGACCGTTTCCAAAAGTTCTTTTTCTGAAAGTGATCCGTAATTTTCATCAAAGCGTTCCCAATGAGTTTCAACATTCAGTTCATTTCCGAAGAAGTTACGGCCAATGCGAAACCTATGCTCGGAGTAGGGTACAAAGCCTTCCCCCAAAAGCAGGCCGGGAAGTTTTAATCGCACCAGAATGGTGTTGACATCGATCCAGGCCCTACCCCCTTCCCATCCGGCGACATTGGGTGGTTTTGACAATTGCTGACCTAACAAGCGCTGTACAAAAATAGGCTGTTGATCTTCCATAAATCGAAACGGTACCAGGCGATACATGGAGGTCAATAAGTCCATAGGCGACTTTATTTTCGTTCCTATGTTTTCCGAAGCATAAAACCATTCCGAAGTAAACAAATAACGCATGACCTCGCTAATTTCATAGCTGGGATAAAACACCTCCACCAACTCATTGATACGAGCTTCATTGGGCACGTCATTTACAAAATAACGGTAGATCTTCGCACATATGAACTGTGCACATTCCCGTTTTCGGGTAATGATTTTAATGATGGTATCTCCATCCATGTTTCCTTTAAAACCAAAAAATTCCTTGTCTCCCAAATCATGCGCACTTTTATCAAATCGAAACCTGCCATCCCTATGGTAAGTATATCCCGTAAAGGCACGCGCTGCTTCCTTTATATCGTCTTCAGTATAGTGGCCGGGACCCAGGGTGAAAAGTTCCATCAATTCACGGGCAAAATTCTCATTGGGATGCGCTTTTTTGTTTTGTTCGGTGTTCAAATATCGCATCATGATGGGTTCCTTCGAAATCGCGATTGTAAAATCCTTGAAATTTCCCAGGGCATGCCTTCGCAGCGTATTATTATATTGTTGAATGTAAGGTGGCACAATGTCTTCACAAACAAAAACATTTGCCCAAAATAAGGTCATTCGTTCATTCAGGGGACGGCCAGGATCACAAAGGCGTTCAAGCCAGGCCTTATTCAATGGGAATTGCAAAGTAGCATTATTTAGCACCACGTTTCGGAATTGCGCAAAAGTGGGTTGCGGATATTCTTCAAAAAATTCGTCGAACGAAGACATGTCAATATGGAGTGGTTCATAATCTATGGAAGCCTCGAACAATCCATCAACCACTTGCTCCCGAGAAAGTCGGGACATTGCTGTGGCATCTTTGGGTAAAATTCCAAATCCTGCACGACGATACAAATGATACACATGCTTTAATTCCATATTCTTAATTTACTAAAAATTATGCCAAATCCTTTTTTTGGACTAATTTTTTAGCAAATGGTTTGATGTTTTGATTTACATTTCTATATTTGTTGCCATACATGAAGCAAATTAATACAAATATCTGGTGGTGGAACTATTTACGAGCACAAGCGTGAGTTAGACCATCTATATATCATATAAAAGGCCTGTCTGCACGACAGGCCTTTTTCATTTTAGAAAAGCTATGAAATTCAATTTAAAAACATACTCCAAAAAACTACTGGCAGACACCCTTACCCCGGTCTCAGTGTATTTGCGGTTGCGGGATAAATTTCCCAATAGTTTGCTTCTCGAAAGTAGTGACTATCATGCCAACGACAGTACCTTTAGTTATATATGCTGCAATCCCATCGCATCCATCCGAATTGAAAATGAAGTCGTTACCCAACACTTTCCCGATGGAACCCAAAAGCTCATGGAAATTACCTCGGCTACGGACATTCCGGAGGTTATGGAAAATTTTACCGCAAGTTTTTCAGTAGAAGAGAACAAAGATTATAAATTCATACATCATGGTCTCTTTGGATATATGGCATACGACGCGCTGCGTTATTTTGAAGATGTTGCCGTCTCAAAAAAGGAAGGCGATCTTCAAATCCCCGATATGTATTATGCGGTCTACCGCAATATAATTGCCATCAATCACTTCAATAACGAAGCCTATATTTTTGCCCATTGTTTTGATACCGAAAATAACATTCCGAAACTGGAACAGCTGCTCAAATCAAAGGATTTTGTTGAATATCCCTTTGCGAGAAAGGGAGCCGCCACCACTAATTTAGCCGATTCCGATTTCAAGGATCTGGTGCGTAAATGCAAAGCGCACTGCGCGCGTGGGGATGTTTTTCAAATTGTGCCAAGCAAGCGATTTTCACAAGCATTCAGCGGTGATGAATTTAATGTTTACAGAGCATTGCGCAGCGTAAACCCATCCCCGTATTTGTTCTATTTTGACTACGGAAGTTTTAAAATTTTTGGCAGTTCCCCGGAGGCGCAACTTATTGTAAGTAACGGCAAGGCAGAGATACACCCCATCGCCGGAACCTTCAAACGAACCGGAAATGACGAAAGGGATGCCGAACTTGCCAAGGAGCTTTCGGCAGATGCAAAGGAAAACAGCGAACACACCATGCTGGTGGATCTGGCTCGCAACGATCTCAGTCGTCATGGCAATAATGTGACGGTTGCCACGTATAAGGAGGTGCAGTTTTTTTCACATGTGATTCATCTGGTGAGTAAAGTGACGGCGAACAAAAATCCAGAGACTTCTACCATGCAAATTGTGGCGGACACCTTCCCGGCAGGAACCTTGAGCGGGGCACCCAAACACAAGGCTATGGAATTATTGGAAAAATATGAAAATGTGAATCGGGATTTTTACGGCGGCGCTATTGGATTTATGGATTTCAAAGGAAATTATAATCACGCCATTATCATTCGCTCTTTCGTGAGTAAGAATCACCAACTCCATTACCAGGCGGGAGCCGGTGTGGTTTCAGAAAGTAATGAAGAAAAAGAGTTGCAGGAAGTATACAATAAATTAGGAGCCCTAACCAAAGCATTGGAGCTTGCCGAACATATATAAAATGAAAATACTAGTTATCGACAATTACGACAGTTTTGTATACAATCTGGTCCACTATCTGGAGGAGTTGGATTGCCAGGTTACGGTCAAACGAAACGATCAATTTCACTTGGAAGAAGTGGCCCAGTACGACAAGGTGCTGCTTTCCCCGGGACCTGGAATTCCCGATGAGGCAGGGTTGCTCAAGGCCTTAATTAAAATGTATGCCGGAAAGAAGCCCATTTTGGGAGTCTGTCTGGGGCAACAAGCCATCGCTGAAGTTTTTGGCGGGAGCATTGTCAATCTAAGCGAAGTATTTCATGGGGTTGCATCAAAGGTACAGGTAGTCGTGGAGAATGAAAGTCTTTTTGAAGGATTGGGCAAGGAATTGGAAGTAGGTCGCTATCATTCCTGGGTAGTTTCCAACGACGATTTTCCCGATGTTTTGGAGATTACTTCCGTAGAAGATCACGGACAAATCATGTCGTTGCGTCATCGCGAATTCGACATAAAAGGAGTGCAATTCCATCCAGAAAGCGTGCTCACTCCCAAGGGAAAAGAAATAATGAAAAATTGGATACAGTACTAAGCGTTTAGAAGGGCGATGCGCAATGGCGGGGCCTGTTCAGAAATAAGAAAAATAAATGAAACAAATATTAAACAGACTTATCAATCACGAGCAACTTTCCAAGGAAGAGGCAAGAGCTGTATTGGTATCCATAAGTGAAGGGGCTTACAATCCCAGTGAGATCACCGCCTTTATAACAGTTTATATGATGCGCAGCATTAGTCTCGAAGAACTGGAAGGATTCCGGGACGCTTTGTTGGGGTTGTGCGTTCCTGTAAACGTGAGCGACTACAATACCATAGACTTGTGCGGCACCGGAGGGGACGGCAAAGACACTTTTAATATTTCGACCTTGGCTTCCTTCGTTACTGCAGGTGCCGGGGTGCTGGTCACCAAGCATGGAAACTACGGGGTCTCGTCCATAAGCGGTAGCAGCAATGTGATGGAACAATTGGGCATAAAGTTCAGTAATGACCGGGATTATTTGATACGTTGCCTTGAGGAAGCCGGTATATGTATCCTACACGCTCCTCTCTTCCACCCCGCCATGAAACAGGTGGCTCCCATTCGACGGGAATTGGGGGTAAAGACGTTTTTCAATATGCTGGGGCCCATAGTAAATCCGGCATTTCCCAGGAACCAGTTGGTAGGCGTGTTCAATTTGGAATTGGCCCGAATGTACGGTTACTTATATCAAAAAGGCGACAAAAATTTCACGGTGGTACATGCGGTTGACGGTTATGACGAAGTCTCCTTAACAGGGTCTGTAAAAATAATTTCAAATACTTCGGAACAACTTCTTCAGCCCTCCGATTTTGGGGTAGACCCAATTCAACAAAGTGATATATACGGAGGTAAAACCGTGGAGGCATCGGCCAAGATATTTATGGACATTTTAAAGAATCAAGGTTCCGAAGCCCAGAAAAACGTGGTCTGTGCCAATGCAGCCCTGGCAATTGCCACCGTGGAAAAATGTTCCATCCCCACTGCATTTGCAAGAGCCGAAGAATCCTTAGCATCGGGGAAAGCACTGAGGGCGTTAAACAAATTACAAGAGCTAAGTAGTTAAATGATGAAAGATCCTTCGAAAATATTGGAACGATCGGACAGAATAAATTATAATGACACTAATAATCAATTATCACTAGTCAATAATCAATAAAAAAAGTGACCATACTCGATCAAATAACGACCTACAAAAGACAGGAAGTGGAAGCCAGAAAAATTGGCTTTCCCATTTCACTTTTGGAACAATCACAGCTCTTTTCGAGGGAATGTATTTCCATGGCGGGTGCTCTGCGCAGTTCCGACCATGGTATCATTGCCGAGCATAAAAGAAGATCGCCCAGCAAGTCGGTTATCAACGACACTGCCTTACTACCGGAAGTTGTTTTGGGCTATCAAAATGCGGGGGTGTGCGCTATTTCGGTACTGACCGACACCAAGTTTTTCGGTGGCTCACTGGACGATTTGATCCTGGCACGTCAACAGGTTTCGCTGCCCATACTTCGGAAAGAATTTATCATCGACCCCTACCAAATCTACGAAGCCAAAGCTTACGGTGCCGATGCTATTTTACTTATCGCCAACTGCCTTACCAAAGAAGAGATCATCGCGTATTCGAACCTGGCCAGACAATTGGGAATGGACGTCCTGCTGGAAGTTCACAATGCAGCCGAACTTGAAAAATCCCTGCACCCAACGGTGGATATCCTGGGGGTTAATAACAGAAATCTGAAAACCTTCGAGGTTTCCCTGGAAACGAGCAGGATCCTTTCCGAATTAATTCCTAAGGAATTTGTGAAAATATCTGAAAGCGGTATCAGCAGTACTCAGGCCATCGCAGAACTGAAAACATACGGGTATCAAGGTTTTCTTATGGGGGAACATTTCATGAAAACCCGGAACCCCGGCGAAGCCGCACAAAAATTTCTCGAACAATTGGTATGATCCCAAAACTCAAAATATGTGGCATGAAGCATAATACGGAAGAGGTTTCCCAACTTCAACCCGATTATTTAGGCTTTATATTTTATGAA
Source organism: uncultured Flavobacteriaceae bacterium (assembly GCA_963807685.1). Lineage (GTDB taxonomy): Bacteria > Bacteroidota > Bacteroidia > Flavobacteriales > Flavobacteriaceae > Aureisphaera. The sequence continues at coordinate 394,804 of CAWECU010000012.1, forward strand.
GGGAGTCCGCGTAATTTTGAAGGTTCTATTCCCAAACTGCCCTCCGATGTTAAAAGAGTTGGAGTTTTTGTGGATGCCGATTTGGGAACCATTTCAGAAAAAATAAAAAAATACCATTTGGATGTCATCCAACTCCACGGAACTGAAACTCCCGAATTTTGTGAAGAAGTTAAGTCGGGCGGAGTCGAGGTGTGGAAGGTCTTCAGTATCAAAGATGAATTCGATTTTGATCGGTTGGCACCCTATGAAAAGCATGTGCACAAATTCCTGTTTGACACCCGGGGAAAAGCCAGGGGTGGCACTGGCTATACCTTCGATTGGAGGGTGCTGAAAGACTATTCATCTGCCAAACCCATAGTGTTGAGTGGTGGCATTGGTTTGGCCGAATTGAATGCCGTAAAAAGTATCCTTAATTCGGGATTACCCATTGACACCATCGATGTGAACAGCAAATTTGAAATAAGACCGGGAGAAAAAGATGTGGCCAAGCTTTTCCAATTTATGAAAAGGTTAAAATGAAACTATTATTAATAAAGCTGAACAATAAACGGAGCAATGAACACGAACGCTATAAGTTACAACGTAAACGAAAAGGGCTACTATGGAGAATTTGGGGGAGCTTATATCCCCGAAATGCTCTATCCCAATGTTGAAGAACTGAGGCTTCAATATTTGCGCATCACTTCCGAAGAAAGTTTTCAAAAAGAATTTGATCAACTCCTCAAAGAATACGTGGGCCGCCCTACTCCCTTGTATTTTGCCAAACGTTTTTCAGCAAAATACAATACCAAGGTATATCTTAAACGAGAAGATCTTTGTCATACAGGTGCTCATAAGGTAAATAACACTATAGGACAAATTCTGCTGGCGAAGCGTTTGGGCAAAAAACGGATAATCGCGGAAACCGGTGCTGGCCAACACGGCGTGGCAACCGCAACTGTTTGCGCCCTTATGGGGCTGGAATGCATTGTATACATGGGCGAGATCGACATTGAGCGTCAGGCTCCAAATGTAGCCCGAATGAAAATGCTGGGCGCGACAGTCGTCCCGGCGCTAAGCGGGAGCAGAACTCTAAAAGACGCAACCAATGAAGCCATTCGCGACTGGATCAACAACCCGGTCGATACACATTATATTATAGGCAGTGTGGTGGGGCCACATCCCTATCCCGATATGGTGGCCCGCTTTCAGAGTGTAATTTCCAAAGAGATCAAAGTGCAACTGCAAAACAAGGAGGGCAGAGAATACCCAGATTATGTGGTTGCCTGTGTGGGTGGTGGAAGCAATGCAGCAGGGGCTTTCTATCATTATCTGGATCAGCCCGAAGTTGGTATTATCGCGGTAGAGGCCGCAGGGAAAGGGATTCACAGCGGGGAAAGTGCCGCTACCTCCGCTCTGGGAAAAATAGGAATCATTCACGGCAGTAAAACCTTACTCATGCAAACCGATGATGGACAAATCACCGAACCATATTCCATTTCTGCCGGTTTGGACTACCCAGGGGTAGGACCCATGCACGCTCATTTGTATACCAGTGGGCGCGGTGAGTTTATCTCGATAACCGATGCAGATGCCATGCAGGCAGGGCTGGAATTGAGTCAGCTCGAAGGAATCATTCCTGCCATAGAAACGAGTCATGCGCTTGCTATTTTCAAGGAGCGAAAATTCAAACAAAACGATATTGTGGTGGTCAATTTAAGTGGCCGCGGCGATAAGGACCTAAATACCTATATAAAATATTTTAATCTATAAATTGGGAGTTACCTCCTACCACTGTGGCGACGGAGGGAGGGGCTTACAGGCGTGTAGCGTCTTCAATCCCCGCCCGAATGTATCCCACTACGGGCGAGCCTAACACAAAAGTTTATCATGAACAGAATAAAAGCCAAATTACAAGAGGAACATAAATTATTGTCCATTTATTGTACAGCGGGTTATCCCTGTCTTAATGATACCGTACCCATTATTGAACAGTTGGAGCGAAACGGAGTCGACTTTATTGAAATAGGACTGCCTTTTAGCGATCCTTTGGCAGACGGACCCACCATTCAAGCCAGTTCGGCACAAGCCTTACACAATGGTATGACTACCCAACTTCTCTTTGAGCAACTGAAAGACATTCGCAAAACGGTATCCATTCCACTCATTATTATGGGTTATTTTAATCCCGTATTACAATATGGGGTTGAGGCATTCTGTGCCAAATGCCAGGAAATTGGAATTGATGGTCTGATCCTCCCCGACCTCCCTTTGGCTGAATATCAAGAACATTATCAGGAAATTTTTGAGAAGTACGGCCTTTTGAATGTGTTTTTAATCACTCCTCAAACTTCAGAAGAGCGCATTCAGGACATAGACCGAGCCAGTAATGGATTCATCTATATGGTAAGCAGCGCGAGTACTACCGGGGCGACCTCCGGGTTTGGTGACGAACAGGAGCGCTATTTTAATAGGATTGCCCGGCTTGAGCTCAAAAACCCCCGAATTGTAGGTTTTGGAATAAGTGACGCCAGCAGCTACCGCGCGGCGACCCGATCTACCAAAGGGGCGATTATAGGAAGTGCCTTTATAAAAAAGCTGTCTAAGGAGGGTCTGGAAGGCATCCCGGAGTTTATAAAAAGCATTAGAGCCTAGTTCGTTGGTTATTATAGCTGTGAATACAGTCTTTCTTTGTAAATTTATATTTATCTATAAATTAAACATATTAATATGGGAAAAGGAGACAAAAAAACGAAACGGGGTAAAATTACTATGGGCAGTGCGGGAAAGTTAAGGCCGCGCAAAAAGAAAGCACGTCAACCAACCGCAAAAGTCAAAGTTAAAGCTAAAACCAAAGTTAAACCTAAAGCTAGACCAAAAGCTAAAGCCGAAGTCAAATCAAAAGCTAAAGCCGCAGTTAAACCCAAAGCCAAAACCGAAGCCAAAACCGAAGCCAAAGCAGAAGCCAAAGCAGAAGCCAAAGCAGAGACCAAAGCAGAGACCAAAGCAGAGACCAAAGCAGAGACCAAAAAGAAAAAATAATCTTACTATAAAAAACAAACCCCCTCCATTGCTGGAGGGGGTTTTTTTTGGTTGATTAATTAAATAATCTATTACTCTTTTACGAGTCTTTTCATTGTGCTCGCACCTTCACCCTGGATTTGTACCATGTACACTCCGGAAGCCAGGTTAGACACATCAATTGTTCTTTCTTGCTGCATATCGGTAAGGTCGATCGTATTGATCAATCTTCCGTTCACATCGTAAATTGCAAGTTGATCCAATTGGATACCTGTAGAATTTGCGATGGTCACGTTGTTATCAGCTGGGTTTGGATACATGGCGATGCCATCTCCAAGACCAAGATCATCAAGACCTAAGATACTCTCCACAGTAAGTTCGAACGTACAAACTCCTATGTTTCCATACTCGTCTTCACCAGAGATCGTAATGGTATAGACTCCATCAGGTAATAAAGTACCCGGTGCAGGATCTTGTGTCAAGATAGTCACAGGATCAGTACAGTTGTCTGTGGCGGAAGCAGTTCCCAATGCGAAGTAGTCTTCTACTTCCCAGAACAGGTTACCTACACCCGGATCAACCGTTTGATCTGCTGGACATGTCATTACAGGTCCAAGAAGGTCTACTACAGTTACCGTAGATTGACAAACAGAAGCGTTTAAACTAGAGTCACTTGCAAATACAGTGATCACAACAGGTGTTCCTATATCATCACAAGTTACTTCAGTAATATCTACTGCCAATATCTCGATACCACAAGCATCGAAGGATAACGGACCACCAGGAATCTCTACGAAGAACGCGTCTCCGTCTGAGTTGTCCAAGGTAAGCGTCCAGTTAGCTGGCTCAAACTGACCCGTAAAGCCAGGAATGAAATTACTTACCACTGTGGTAGAAGGCCCAAACAGACCATCTACGGAAGTAGATCTAAATCCAAACACATCTCCCGGTGCTACTGCGATAGGCCCAGTAGTTCCCATTTGAGTGTTGGCTCCTCCCGGATCGATCACTTCAGTATAGACACCATTTAACAAGTATCCGAAGCTATCAAATGCAGGACCGTCTGAAGTATTGTACATCCAGTCGAAGGAGATATTATCCCCAGCAGTAACAGGCACCGTTAAATCGGTATTACCTACCGCTCCACTTTGGTTATCACTACTAATAGTGATCACCTCAAAGGTACCAGGCATCTGGCCTAACAAAGCGTTAGGATCGATCTCGGCAACTCCGTTCTCATCCAGTTCGATGGTCACATCCATACAGATAAGTATCGGAGGTGTCACGTCATTTACATTTACAGTAGCCATACAAGTAGCAACATTACCACTGTCATCGGTTACTGTTACCTCAATAAGGTTCTGACCCAAATCGGCACACGTAAAGTCGATAGTAGTACTCATGCCTCCAGCTGCGGTATAGATAATGTTTCCATTCCATACACGTGGGGAGAACAAGGTTCCATTAAATGGATATCCGGATCCGGATCCTTCTAAGAACTCGATATTAGCATCACTGGCAAATACATTTCCAACACCAGTACCATTGGTGTAGTTGAATCCACCTGTGGAGAAATCGGTTGGAGTTACATAGAACGCATGCGTCTCGCCTGCTCCCATCTCATATCCTAACATCAGATCAAGTGGGGTTGCCACTCCATCTCCGTTAGATACGACACCCGGTGCGGTACCTATCAAGGTCCATGCGCCTGGATCGGTCTCGAAACCTACATAGGTTCCGGTCTTGGCATATACCTCTACATCAAAGGTAGCTCCCGTGTCTCCGTGAATATCGAAAGAATCAACAGTTACATCATTCAAGGCATTCATATCGAACATGTTTCCGAAGTTTCCGTTACCACCTGCGAAGGTAGTCTCTAAACTTACAGGTGCTCCAACTCCGGGAACCGTTGCGGTCCATCCACAAGCCTCGTCTACACTAATAAGAAGGTCACTGGCAAGTAAGCTCGCCATACCGTTAGCATCCAGATCCACCTCAAGTGGAGTGGCTACTATAGGATCGAAATCGTAGATCAAGCTCCAGCTATCGATGGTTCCCTGATCCCCACCTGCGCCATCGGCAACAAACAAGGTCCAAACACCGGCAGTATCTTCTCCGTCAAAGGCAGAAAGTGCATTCGATGGAATATAGTCGGCCAATGGGAAAGCATCAGCGGTTCCTGCCATACAAACTAGTGGATTCCCGGATTCGTCATCGTAAAGATCGAAAATGTTGTCTCCTGAACATCCATCGGCAGAACCATCAAATATAACCACTTGCGTAAGGGCAGGTGATTCCAAAGTAATGGTCAAGTCACCAACCCAGGTATGGGTGATGTTCATATCTACATTAAGGTCGGTGATCGTAAAGCTATCAGGAACCGTAATGGTGGTAGATACCGTAGTATTGTCTACAATAGCAGTTCCAGGACTATCACTTTCTGTGTTAGGTCCTGTAACTTGTTCTCCAATACAAACTATAATTGGAGCAATATTGTCCTCAACGGTAATAGTTGTCATACAAGTAGCTGTATTTCCAGATGGATCCGTAGCGGTAACCTGTACAGTGTTGGGTCCAACGTCACCACAGTCAAAGTCGATCGTAGTTGATGGTGGGTTACCAAATTCGTATAGAAGTGTACCACTAAAGTTTCTCGGACTGAAGGTAGCACCGAAAAGTCCTCCCTTACCGGCACCTTCGTAGATCTCCAAATTGGCATCAGATGCCCAAAGATCTCCTGCGGTTCCCCCGTTAATATAACGATGGGTTCCAGGGCCAATATCAGCTACGTAGAAAGCATAGACATTTCCAGCCGTAAGCGGAATCCCCATAGCCAAACCAAGAGGTGTCGGAGCATCAGTACCAGCACCAGGAACTCCAAGAGCAGAACCAACCAAGGCCCAATCTCCGGCAGTAGTCTCAGAACCAACATAGGTTCCAACTTTGAAATAAATTTCATAATCAACGGTTCCACCACTGGTATTATTCACATCAAATGAATTGACCGTAATATCATTAAGTGGCATTACATCGAACATATTTCCAGCAGATCCGTTGTTACTAGCAAAAGAAGTAGTCAAAGCACCCGGAGCTAATCCTCCGAATAACAGAGTCGAACCTGGACAGTTGTCTGTCACAGTCGCTACATCGTTCACATCAACAGTAACATTACCTGCCGCATCGAGCTCAACCGTAAGGTCGTTACAAACCACTACTGGGTCTTCGTTGTCGGTTATGGTAACATTGAAGGTACACTCGGAAAAGTTTCCGAAGGTATCTGTTGCACGAAAAGTCACAGCGGTAGTTCCCACAGGGAATTCATCACCACTACCCAGAACCAATGGATCCGGATCGATTTGCTCTACAGTATCCAGGTTACCATCAGGATCAATGGCTACGGCTGTATAGTTTACAACGCCGCCACATTGACCTGCATCGGTAAATTCATTAATATCTGCAGGACAGGAAATAACCGGTGGGCTACCAAGGATAGGTTCGAAGTTGATACACCAGTCAATAAGGATACCACTGTCTCCTCCAAAATTATCAAAGATATTCAAGACCCAGTCTCCTGTAAGGTTGTCACCGTCGAATGCAGGATTCATTGGTCCACCCTCTGGTTCAAAAGTACCGGTAAATGGTGCAGCCTGCCCGTCGATAGAAGGAGCTCCGTCCATAAACACAGTTCCTATATAGTCGTTACCTGAACCACCATTGTCATTACTTAATTGTAAAACAGTAAGATCTGGTGAGGTCAATGAAATATCCAAATCCCCATCAAAGGTATGGTTCAAGTCCAGAGTTACACTAGCAATCCTGTAGTCTGTTCCAACAACACCGGGAAGACCCACGGTAGCTGGAGAAGGATCCATAGGACCTGAAGTTCCAACAGCAGGAATAGGTAATGGAGCTAATCCACAAGTTTGAGAAGGAGCTCTACCAAATGCAAGCAAGCCGATTTCTTCTGCTTGAGCAGATCCTGTTGATTCAAGTTCAACGCTAACGATCGCTTCATCGGCTATGGCACCAAAGAAAGAAGGATTTGACGTTGCTACATTGAATGTGGCAATCAATCCACCAGCACCAAAAATACGAATATCTGTAGTTGTTCCGGTAAATAAGGTGTAAAAATCAAACCCAAAGGCATTCACATCGGTCGAAAAATCAATTCGGGTAAAGTCGACAAATGTGTTAGATCCCACAACAGGATTAACGTTTACACTCCAGCCAGTACCAATACCCAATGTATTTGTTGGATCTCCTGCTTGGTAGATACTAATACCCGGAAGTATCTCACCAGCAGGGAAACATGCATTTCCAGCGGCGTTCACCGCACTTCCACAAACAGCGAGAACACCCGGTCCAGGTCCACCCTCAAAGTCTTCCAGGAACATCCCTGGTCCTGCAGCGGCATCAAAGGTCGCCCGGTCAACAAATGTAGAATTGACAGCATAATTGAATACCTCTGTCACTACAGCCTGTCGGTTTGTATTCGTTGTGGTGGTGTTTAATTCTACACCCCCGGAAACCGCTTCAGAAAGCGACTCGTAGTTTTGTGCATTGACCTGCCACATCGAAAATGTGACCAATAATGCAAATAAAAATGTAATTTTTTTCATAATTTAATTAGTTAAATTTTATCAAAATTAGTTAATAGTCTGTTAAGGTAAATAAAAATATTTTACCACTAAAATAAAAAGACAACAAACCCAAAAAAACGATAAAGTGCACTAATTTGTGTTAAATTTTAGCCTTAAAAAAACTAAAGGCAAAGTTTTATATATTTGCTTACAACCTAAAAAATTATAATACCACAACAATGCTTCCGAAACTACTTTCATTACTCCTTTTACTCACCCTCTTTTCTTGTGCCAATGAAGTTTCAGATTCAGAAAAAACAGGAGTTTTTACCAATGGAGCCACTACCCTTTTCTCCAAAATTCCTTCCGAAACTTCCAACATCACTTTTAAGAATAAAGTGGTGGAATCCATGGAGTTCAATTTCTTAAACTACCCTTACCTTTATGCGGGTGCCGGACTTGCCGTGGGAGATATAGACAATGACGGATTACAAGACGTCTATCTGATCTCCAATCAAGGCCCAAACAAGCTCTATAAAAACACCGGAGATTTTGTTTTTGAGGACATCACAACCACATCAAAAACAGAAGATTTCACCGGTTTTGCCACCGGCGCCACCATGCTGGATATTAATAATGACGGCTGGCTCGATATTTACATCTCGAAGGCTGGCTCCCTGGGAGACGATAATGGCAGAAGAAATAAGCTCTTCGTCAATCAAAAAAATGGAACTTTTACCGAAGAAGCGGCCAAATGGGGCATCGATGATCCGGGTTATACCACCCAGGTATATCAGCTGGACTATGACAAAGATGGAGACCTCGATCTTTTTGTGCTGAACTATCGCTACGATTTTAAAAACAATACCCGAATTAGCGGAGTTATCCAAAGTCAAATTGAAGAGATCACCAGCGATCAACTCTACCGAAACGACGGCTCCCGATTCACCAAAGTTACCGGAGCTGCAAAACTATACAACAAAGCATGGGGTTTAGGTGGTGCAGTGGGCGATTTTAACAATGACGGCTGGGACGATATTTATGTGGCCAATGATTATTTGGAGCCGGATATTATGTATATCAACCAACAGGACGGAACCTTTAAAGATGAAATCATATCGCGCCTTAATCACATCTCCTTTAATAGTATGGGCGTGGATTATGCCGACCTCAACAACGATGGGAATCCCGATCTGGTCACCGTTGATATGCTTGCCGAAAACTACGCACGTAGTAAGGAAAACATGGCCTCCATGAGTACTTCCAACTTCGAGAATATGGTTAAGGTAGGATACCACCATGCCTATATGGCCAATATGCTACATTATAATTTAGGCAACGGAAAATACCAGGAAACAGCGCAGTTAAGCGGAATCGTAAAAACCGATTGGAGTTGGGCTCCCCTCATTGTCGATCTGGACAACGATGGCCTGAAAGATATTTTTATTTCGAACGGAGTGGTGAAGGATTATACCAATCAGGATTTTCGCAGTGAATTGAAAACCCGAAACGAAAAAGGAGAATCCATGACCCTGGATGCTGTTCTGGCGCTAATGCCTTCAGAAAAACTCAATAATTATTTCTATAAGAATAATGGCGATCTTAGTTTCACCAATACTATTAAAGAATGGGGCATGGAAGATCCATCGTTCTCCAACGGTGCTGTGTATGCCGATTTTGACAACGACGGCGACATGGATCTTATGGTGAGTAATGCAAACGATGTGGTAGGGGTGTATCGCAACAATGCCAATCAAAACTACCTGCAAGTACAATTAAAGGGCCCTGGAACTAACCCAATGGCCATAGGCGCGTCGGTGACCGTTAACAACAAGAAAGGAAGCCAATATCAAAAATTATACTTAGCAAGGGGGTACCAGTCTTCGGTAACCAATATCCTGCACTTTGGACTTGGCGAAACCAAAGCAGTCGATAATATCGTGGTGGAATGGCCCGATGGAAAGGTTTCAAAAATTGACGCTCCACAATCAAATACATTGATCGAAGTAGATTACACCTCAGCCGGGGGGAACAAAACAGCCGTCGCCGCCATCGGTAAAAAAATAACGATTGACCCAACAGCTATAGGGATTGATTTTACCCATCAGGAAAACAGTTTTAACGACTACAGTCTTCAGCTTTTGATTCCTCAGAAACAATCAACAAAGGGAACAGGCATCGTCACCAGCGATGTGAATAATGATGGCCTTGACGACTTTTTCGTTGGTAATGCCGCGAATGCAAGTGCCGCCTTGTACCTTCAGAATAAAAACGGAAGTTTCTCAAAATCCAGCGAAAGTCTCTGGAAAAAAGAGGCTAAGTACGAAGATGCCAATGCCCTTTTCTTCGATGCCGACGGCGATGGAGATCAGGATCTTTATGTGGTAAGCGCGGGTTATGAACTGGATAAGGACAGTCCGTTACTCCAGGACAGGCTCTACAAAAATGATGGAAAAGGAAACTTTACTGCCAATCCTTCGGCACTACCAAAAATGCTCACTTCCGGTAAATCGGTTGTGGCAGGTGATTACGATGGGGACGGAGACCTCGACCTTTTTATAGGAGGTAATGTGATCCCTTCCGAATACCCGAAAACACCCAGATCCTATTTGCTTAACAATGAAAATGGAAAATTCACCGACGCGACTGCGGGGAGTAATTCTTTATCTAAAATTGGCATGATTTCTCAGGCACTTTTTACCGATTACGATGGCGATAGCGACCTTGATCTGCTGGTCGTGGGGGAATGGATGCGGCCTACTATTTTTAACAACAATAGCGGAAATTTTGCAAAAGCCGAGAATATTTCAGGGTTCGACAGTACGGAAGGATGGTGGTTTAGTGCTACAGCCGGAGATTATGACGGGGACGGGGATGAGGATTATTTCTTCGGAAATATTGGTAAAAACAATAAATTTCAGCCCAAAAAGGACAAACCTATTTATATCTACGGAAAGGATTTTGACGACAATGGAAGCTTTGACGTCGCCCTGAGCAAGATCAACGACGGAAAATTGGTGCCGGTGCGCGGCAAAGAATGCAGCAGCGAGCAAAACCCATATTTACTGGACAAGATTGCAACGTATAAGGAATTTGCGAGCCTCGAAATGAAAGATATTTACGGGGAGGATAAATTAAAAGACGCCTTCAAACTCACCGCCCATATGTTTGAAACGGTCTACGCGGAAAACCTGGGCAACGGGAGTTTTAAAATCACCGTGCTACCCAATGGCACCCAAATAGGCCCTACGCTCTCCCTGCTTTCCAAGGATATAAACAATGATGGTCATCTGGATGTGCTGGGTGTCGGCGCCATCTATGACGCTGAAGTGGAAACCATTCGTTACGACAGTAATTATGGATATGTGCTATTAGGAGACGGTGCGGGTAACTTTGCCCTGAGCAAGGAGTACGATCCTTTTATCGACAGCGACTCCAAAGACATTACTAACCTGAAAGTGAACGGAAAAGATTATTTTATAGTGGTAAGCAACAATGCCCAACTGGAGGTTTTTACTTTCAATCCATAGTTCGGCAAAATCAGGAAAATAGTTCAAACCGGTTACCTTGAATTTATTATTTAAAGGATAAAGCGTTCCGAAAACTGTGATCTATAGTATATTAAAATATGAGTAGAACACCTATTTACAAGGATGACACGGCACCGCGAATTCCCCCTCCACATGATCAAATCTTTGAAAACGGTATTTGTCATCCACACCTTTATCTTTGGGACGCGTGGTCCTATGTGGAAGTGGATGTCATTCATCTCTATTGTTTAGCCATATCACGATTGAAGTTTGATGGTACGTCACTTCAACCCATGGAACGCAATGACTTTCCGTTTCACATTAGACATTTTACTTCTGAAAACAACGGAAGAAGTTGGAAGGATGAGGGATGTTTTTTAAAAGCAGATGCATGGTCGAAAAAGTCTGACTACTATACTATTTGGAGTGGCTCCATTGAAGCCATGGCTGATGGAAGAAAGTTAGTGGCACTTACAGCACTTGAGAAAGCTGACTCAGACCGAACATTTCTCCAAAACATCGTATTAGCAGAATCTGGTGATGGATACGTCATAGACCAGGTAGCGGCGATCGCTTTGTCGTCCCCGCGTAGAGATTACCAAGAAATAACAAAAATGGGGTATTATCTGGATGTGCCTGAAATGCTTGGCAGCAAAAAGGGAGAGCAAGGTGGCCCCATTTTGGCATGGCGAGATCCTTTTATTTTTCTTGATACCAATGAAAGCATCAATCTCTTTTGGGGAGGTAAGGTGTCTCCTGCCAGGAGTGCTTTGGTTAGAGCGGAAGTACAAAAAATTGGACCATTTTATAAAATCACTAAATTATTCCCTCCCGTTACGGTACCCGATGGGAATGAGTTTACACAGTTAGAACTGCCAAAAGTGTTGTACGACAAGGATAAAGATATGTACTATCTCATTATTTCAAGTTGTAACCGCTTGTATGAAGGGCAATTAGATGAAGAAGTTGACAAGGGAGTTAGAGTCTACAAATCCAATGCGCTCGATGGGCCATGGGAATCATTGGGTGACAAAATCCTTGGTTCCGAAAACCTGTTTGGCCCCACGGTATTGAAGACCGACTTCGAGAATAACCGATTACTCTGTATAGCTCCATATACCGATGCGGCTGAAGATAAGCTGAGCCTCACATTTTCTCCTGTTTTTTATGTTTATCTGGACTCACTTCGGGTGGAGTTTTTATGAACCAGGTAAAAGATGAGAAGCATCTCATATGTCATTCAAAAGAATTCACGATACTGTAAAACTCTGAAATCAACCGTCGTTATTTCGGGGTTTTTAGCTTTCAGCTCTTTGTATTTCTGAAGGCTTCCCACAGCCCTGTTTGCAGCACCGGAGGGAGCCGTAAGAGAAACCGTTCGAATTGTTCGACGGCTTTTCGGGAGTCGGAATTCATGAATTCGAGGTACTTCATTCGATACTATTTCCAGCCTTAATTCATACGTTTTCAGGCTTCTTCGGAAGAAATACTCGGGGCCATTTTTGCTATTCCCGCCGGTAAATAAGAGGGTATCTATTTTGGGGTGATCTTCCAGTACGAGGATAAGATCCCGAAGTGTCACGGCTTGCATTCCCAAATCGCTCGCGTCAATTTTCTCACGTCGTGCCGATGCCACGATATCACAAATTCCAATTTGGTTGTTGATGAGAAATTCCTTTCGATGTACGATTGCGGCTTGTGTGTTTTCAAAGGGTAATCCAAGGTCGAAGATACGATCGAGAATAGGCCATAACTGTCCGTCACGGCTCCCATAGCAAAAATCTACGTCTCCTTCCTTTAAGTCTCCCAAAGTAAAGCGAGGCGGTGGCAACGTGCCCACAATAAGTTTGGTTGCCTGTTCCGGAATAAATGGTGGGTACGGATGTGTATGGTGAAACAAGGGTACGATTAGGTTTTGTTATTGTCTTTTAAATAGGCGGTGGTGAAATGTTCTTTCATTTCAATTCAAATTAAAAAAAGCTATCGAATAAAGACCAATTCATTGTCGTTTGACATCGGTTCACTAAAGTGATATCCTTCGTAATCAAACCCTTTGAGGTCATCGATGGTTTTCGCTCCCGTATCAATAATATAGCGGGTCATATAGCCACGGGCCAGTTTGGCAAAGGTCATGATCGTTTTATATTCACCGTTCTTAAAATCTTTAAATATAGGAGTGACCACAGGTACTTTCAACGCTTTTAGATCGATTGCCTTAAAATATTCGTTACTGGCGAGGTTGACAAAAACTTCGTCTTCCTCCAGTTCTTCATTGAGTACTTTGGTAATCTTCTTTTTCCAAAATTCGTAGAGGTTCTTGTTCACTCCCACTTTTATTCGCGTACCCATTTCCAGGCGATACGGCTGAATGAGATCCAGCGGTTTCAGTATCCCATACAATCCCGAAATAATGCGAAGGGTATTTTGAAGATGCCCTATTTTTTTCTTCGGAAGGGTATACATGTCCATACCGCGATACACATCACCGCTAAAGGCATATATCGCGGGGCGGGCATTCGTAGTTTTAAATGGCAGGTTCCATTCCTGATTGCGTTCATAATTCAAACGGCCCAAAGCATCGGAAATACTCATTAACTTCGACAGGCTTTTGGCCGATTTCTTTTTCATTAATTTATTGAGGCGTTCGGATTCCGATAGGAAGGCCGCTTCGGAATGTTCATCAGTGGGAAGCGGTCGTTCGAAGTCAAGGGATTTTGCGGGTGAAATAACAATTTTCATTTTTCGGTGTTTAGCTTTTCTTTTCAGTAAAAATAAAAATAAAAAATGAGGAAAGGAGCATTCGGTATGAATTGAATTAAGAAAGAAAAGAGCCAATGTGAACTTGCGAAATTATTCGGTCACATGTTTGGAATAGTTCCGCCATTTCTCCAGACAGGCCACTATATCCTCGGGAATGGGCGATTCGAAACGAAGTGTTTTACCGGTAATCGGGTGTACAAATCCAAGGGTGCGCGCGTGCAAGGCCTGTCGCGGTAGTACTTTGAAACAATTATCGACAAATTGCTTGTACTTCGTAAAAGTAGTTCCTTTGAGTATCTTGTCTCCACCGTAGCGCTCATCGTTAAAAATGGTATGCCCTATGTACTTTAAATGTACTCGAATTTGATGGGTGCGTCCGGTTTCCAGTTTGCAGGAGACCAAAGTGACATAGCCCAAACGTTCCAAAACCTTGAAATGAGTGATCGCAGGTTTTCCTTTTTCGGCATCGTCACCAAAAAAGACGGTATTCTGCAGTCGGTTTTTGGGGTGACGACCAATAGGTCCGTCAATGGTCCCTTCATCTGCTTCAACACTTCCCCAGACCAAAGCTATATACTCCCGCTCGGTCGTCTTGTTAAAAAATTGTTTGGAGAGATGCGTCATGGCCTCCTCAGTTTTGGCCACGACTAGTAAACCACTGGTATCCTTATCGATGCGATGCACCAAGCCCGGACGGTTACTACTATTTTTAGGTAAATTTTCAAAATGAAATGTCAACGCATTGATAAGTGTTCCGCTGTAATTTCCATGTCCCGGGTGGACGACCATTCCAGCCGGCTTATCGACAACCAAAACCTGATCATCTTCATAGACCACATTGATTGGAATGTCTTCCGGAACCAATAAGAATTCGTAGGGTGGGTGTTCAAAAAGTACCCGCACCACATCGTTTCCTTTTACCTTGTAACTGGATTTTACCGGCACATCATTGACATGAATATTGCCATCCTTGGCGGCTTTTTGAATTTTATTTCGAGTGGCGTTCTCAACTTTGTTCATGAGGTATTTGTCCACCCTTAGCGGTTGTTGCCCCTTATCGGCTACAAACTTAAAATGTTCATATAGATCATCGCTCCCGGCCTCCTCTATTTCAGGGCCATTAATTTCCTTCATCATCGTGAGTTTCAGGTTCGGTTTTTTTGGCGTTTATATCCAACTCTTCAGCAGCTTCCTCCACCGCTTCGCGATTAAGTCCGCCATTTCCATCACCCAGCACCAAATCGATTACAGATGTTTTTTGGAGTTTATCACCGGGGGCTATTTTCGTTCCCTTATGCCGTAATTCCAGTACCTCGTCCTTAGCGATATACTTGCGATAACTTATTTTTCCTATTTCAAAACCAATGGCTTTCAGCGTTGGTTCGGCTTGACGCTTGGTCTTTCCCAACACCGGTGGTATTGTGATCATTGGATATCCGGAACGGTTTAATGAAACATAAATCTTTCGGTTTTCCTTGACAAATTTTCCGGCATTTGGAATTTGTTCAATGACCGTTTTATAGGGAAAGCCCGGATTGTAATTGGTTGTATCCATCACCTCGTATCGCAGATCCAAATCGTCAAGTGCCTCCTCAGCCTGTTCCAAAGTCATCTTCGATAGGTCCGGAACCTCAATTTGCTGTCCATGATTGGTGGTGAATTTCAACCACCAAAGCAGGATAAAAGACAACACAATGAGTGCTACCACTGCTAAACCCAATTGTTTCAAAAAGGTCTTTGTAAACAGGAATTTAATAAAAGACATACGTTAGATGTTAGTGCACAAAAATAGTAAACACAAATTTACCATCCTTTAATGGAATAGTGATATTTTTGTTAACGTCTGTTTTAATTATTTGTTATGGCAAAAAAGAATGTGGCCGTCGTTATGGGCGGATATTCCAAAGAATTTGATATTTCCATCCAAAGTGGAACGGTGGTTTGCGAATCCCTGGATCGCAAACAGTACAATGTTTATATGCTGCATATTTTGGCAGATGGGTGGAACCACGTTGCTGAGGACGGGACGCGATACGCGGTGGATAAAGGGAATTTTAGTTTTAGTGATGGAACACAAAACATCATCCCGGATGTTGTTTTTAATACGGTTCACGGCACACCGGGCGAGGATGGATATCTTGCCGCCTATTTTGAATTACTGGGAATTCCGCAAACGAGTACTGGTTTTTACCAGGCGGCATTGAGTTTTAATAAACGGGATTGTTTAACTGTATTGAAAAACTTCGGAATTCGCTGTGCTACTTCCTATTATATCAACAAAGGATCCGATATCGAAACCGATACCATTATTGAAAAGGTGGGTCTCCCCTGTTTTGTAAAACCGAATAGAGCCGGTTCCAGCTTTGGAATTAGCAAGGTACATACAGCAGCTGATCTAATCCCGGCCATTCAAAAAGCCTATGAAGAAGACCAGGAAGTTATTATCGAAACCGCACTTTCAGGTACGGAAGTTTCGGTTGGAGTCTTCCGAAGTGAAAATGAATTGATTGCTTTTTCCCCTACTGAAATTATTTCGGAAAATGACTTTTTCGATTACGAAGCGAAATATCTGGGCAAATCGCAAGAAATCACCCCTGCCCGAATTTCCGAAGAAGAAACGCTCGCTGTCCAAACGGAAGCTATCAAAATTTATAGTTATTTGACCATGACAGGGATCACCCGAAGTGAATTTATCATACAGGAAGGTGTTCCGTATTTTATCGAGATCAATACCACTCCGGGGCTTTCCACCGAAAGTATTGTACCCAAGCAGGTGCGAGAGGCCGAAATGTCCCTTAGTGAGTTCTTTGGTATGCTCATCGAGGATGCTATTGGTTGATGGTTGTTGGTTGTTGGTTGATAGTTGATAGTTGATAGTTGATAGTTGATAGTTGATAGTTGAAGTTGATAGTTGATAGTTGATAGTTGATAGGAATTTCGGTGAAATTTGAGAATTACCAAAATCAACAAATATCACTAACTTAGTCAACCATAGAACATCGTACATCGTACATCGTACATCGTACATAATAAAATATAAATATGAAACGCGCCGTATTTCCCGGATCTTTCGACCCAATTACGTTGGGCCATGTAGATATTATCGAAAGAGCCTTACCGCTTTTTGACGAGATCATTGTGGCTATTGGAACCAATGCCGCCAAAAAGTATATGTGGTCTTTGGATGTTCGATTTGCACTCATTGAGAGTGCCTTCTCTCAAAATCCAAAAGTCACAGTAAAAGCATACACCGGGCTAACAGCCGATTTCTGTAAGGACGAAGATGCACAGTTTATTCTTCGGGGATTGCGTAACACTTCCGATTTCAGTTACGAACAATCTATTGCTCAGGCCAATGCGAAAGTCAATGGCGTCGACAGCATCTTTATGGTCTGCAGTCCAGAATACTCACATATTTCTTCTTCTATTGTCCGTGATATCGCCCGAAATGGAGGAAATATCGATACCTTAATCCCCTAGGACGGGATTTAAGGCCGAGCAAAAAAAATGTGGTAATCGTATAATAGACCGTGCTTAGCCTAAATTCACTAACTTTATAAAATTAAGAACGAAGTGTATGAAAACAGTCTTAGCCCTTATTTTGTTTGGATTTTCAACAACTTTTATGGCTGCTCAAGAGAAGAACGTTTTCAAACAGGAGTCCGATAAAAACCCCTTTACTCAAGAAAAAAAAGTACTGAGTTTATCCCAAAGTGCAAGCTTGCCTGAACTATCCTTTAAAAATAAGGAAGACCTTAACTATGTGAAATTTCATTCCAAAATTGTGGTCTTTCAACCCAAAGATACTGCACCCATCGTCATTTATCCCTTTGACCCCAAAGTTCAGGGTGCCCTGCGGGTTTTTTATCCGAACTAACCGTAAACAACCCTAACTGTATCAGGAATGAAGCGCACAGGCTTGGGACTATAATGAATAAAAACAAAGGCCTCTTTAACGGCAAATGAGCACAGAAGTAAGTAGTTATGCGTCTAATTCAGCTGGTTTTAATAATGGCTTTACGTCTGAACAATTGAGTAAGGATATCCGATAACACACGCCCGTGTTTCTTCCGAAGAAAGAAGTCACAAACTAAGGAAAAGATGAAAAAAGGAACACCCCAACCTCTTAACTTTATTTGTTAGTTAGGAGGCCAATTTCCGTCTTACTAAGGGCTATACCTTTTAAAAACATACGTATGAAAACAACCAAATTTCATGAACTCTGTGGCGCCTATGACGCGGCCCAGAAGAACTTCAATACCTATCAAACCAATTGTCACGCTTTATCTATGGAATTGGTTCGTGAACTAAAGGCATACTATCAAGTTCCCGAAAGTCAATTTTCATTATACAGAGTCAACGAAGAAGGTGGTTTTGAACTGGTACCCGCTGCCCTCATTCACGCCTTATCATTGAGTGAAGACCATTACTGGAGTTTCGGCCTTGGACTTACGGTTTGCAGAGCCCCGGAAACCCTTCCGGAGGAACTTATTTTGGTTCATATTATGTTTCGTAAAAATTCTAAGGGTGAATTCTGGGTCAAATCTGCCTATGCCGACCAAGAATTTAAAATAACCAAAGGCGATTCTGAAAGTTATACCCCATTCTTCGATTTCGTCTTCGAGATCATAATTTCTTCATACAAGGAACAATTACAACAATTTGTAGGAGAAAAAACGACACGGAAAGTAGGATACCTTCAGTAAAAATTGGTCACAAAAAAACTCCTTCAGTGTACCTGAAAGAGTTCTAAATACGGTAAGAATAAAGAGAATGCCTAAAGCGCTGCGATGTGCTTTGCCAAGCCTGATTTCAAGTTGGCTGCTTTGTTCGCGTGAATAACGTTAGTCTTCGCCAACTTATCCAACATGGATACCACCTCCGGGAAAAGCTTTTGAGCTTCCTTTTTGTTGGTCGTTTCCTTCAACTTCTTCATAGCATTACGCGTCGTCTTATGTTGGTAACGATTGCGCAAACGTCTGGTTTCGTTGCTTCTAATTCTCTTTAAGGCTGACTTATGATTCGCCATAATTTCTATCTTATTGTTTTTGTAGTCCGTAGGGGAATCGAACCCCTGTTACCAGGATGAAAACCTGGCGTCCTAACCCCTAGACGAACGGACCATTATTTTTGTTTTTCGCCTTCCAAACATGAATTTGATCAATTATGTTGTTCAGGCGGGTGCAAAAATACAACTTTTTTGAAATGCTGCAAATTCGAGATAGCTTTTTTCTTAAAAATTTAATACGCCTTCGCGAACAGAACTTTACGGGCACTGGGATTACCGGTAACCATGCAGCTTCCCGGCTCCGTATCCTCATCCAGAGGGATGCATCGAATCGTCGCTTTGGTCTCTTTTTTAATACGATCTTCAGTCTCGGTAGTTCCGTCCCAATGGGCCAATATAAATCCGCCTTTGGTTTCTAAAATTTCCTTGAATTCATCGTAACCCGAAACCACCGTTGTTTTCTCCTTTCTGAAGTTCGCCGCTTTGGTATACAAATTCTCCTGAATTTCTGTCATCAATGCGACTACCTTCCCGCTGGCCTCCTCCGTTTTAACCAATTCCTTCGTCAAGGTATCCCGACGAGCGATTTCCACAGTTCCATTCTCCACATCTTTAGGTCCGATCGCAATACGAACCGGCACTCCTTTCAATTCGTATTCGTTGAATTTCCAGCCGGGTTTGTGCGTATCGCGATTGTCAAATTTCACCCGAATCCCCTGAGCACGCAGTTCAGCCATCAATTGCGTTGCCACCGAACTAGCATCGGCCAGTTGTTCGTCATTTCGATAAATAGGAACGATCACCACCTGATACGGCGCCAAATTAGGGGGTAATACCAAACCATTGTCATCACTGTGTGTCATGACCAAAGCTCCCATCAAGCGGGTTGAAACTCCCCAGGAAGTCGCCCAAACATGGTCCAGCTTCCCTTCTTTATCGGTAAATTTTACATCAAAGGCCTTGGCGAAATTTTGCCCCAAAAAATGTGAAGTTCCCGCTTGTAACGCCTTTCCGTCTTGCATCAAGGCTTCAATACAGTAAGTTTCCAAAGCTCCGGCAAAGCGTTCGCTTTCGGTTTTAACACCTTTAATAACCGGAACTGCCATATAATTTTCTACGAAATGAGCATAGATATTCAACATTTGTTCGGCTTCCGCCACGGCTTCATCCTTTGTGGCATGTGCAGTATGCCCTTCCTGCCATAAAAATTCGGTTGTGCGTAGAAATAATCGCGTACGCATCTCCCATCGAACCACATTGGCCCATTGATTGATCAAAAGGGGAAGGTCTCGATAGGATTGCACCCATTTGCGATAAGTATCCCAAATGATGGTTTCCGAAGTTGGTCTCACGATCAATTCCTCTTCCAGTTTTGCATCGGGATCCACTTCAATTCCGCTACCATCCGCAGCATTTCTCAATCGGTAATGTGTCACAACGGCACATTCTTTGGCAAAACCATCCACATGACTAGCCTCCTTGCTGAAGTAAGATTTCGGTATAAATATTGGGAAATAGGCGTTTTCATGCCCGGTCTCTTTGAACATTCGATCCAGTTCCGCCTGCATTCTTTCCCAGATAGCATAGCCGTACGGCTTGATCACCATACACCCACGAACACCCGAGTTTTCAGCCAGATCAGCCTGTATTACCAAGTCATTATACCATTTTGAATAATCCTCTTCACGTGTAGTTAAATTCTTTGCCATAGCAGTGGTTTTGGCACAAAAGTTGTGACTATGTTAAATATTATTAGTTCTCGGCAAAACTAGTTATTTTTATGATGTCCAACAATTTTAAACACCGCGATATGCTCACCAAGATACCCTCCTCCCGAAATTTGTTTTCACTGGCCCTTTTTGGACTCGCTGCTTTGATATTTTCAAGCTGCACGACCTACCGGTACGTTCCAGACAATGATGGCATTTACAGCAGTGGTACTTCGGAAGTGGAAACTTCAGAAGAAACGGAAACAATCGATAAAAATAATTACTACCAACAATACTTCAAAACCAAAAGTCAAACCATTGAAGATATTCCTGAAGAGGATGTGATTTTCACAGATATTGAGGCCTACACCACAACCGATAGCATAGATGAATACGGAAATATCATCACTGAAGAACGAGAATATGAGGATGGTTATGGCGGATGGGGTGACAATACCACTGACGTTACCATTAATATCTATGGTGGCGGTGGATACTACGGCTATGGTGGCTGGTACAATCCATATTGGAGTTACGGATGGTACAGACCCTTTTGGGGCTGGGGCTTTGGATACTCTTACTGGGGCTGGAATTCCGGATGGTGGGGATATGGTGGTTTTTACAATCCATGGTACTGTGGATATTATGGCCCTTATTACGGAACATATTACGGGGGTTACTTCGGAAATGCCTACGCCTACAATTACAATCGAGGAAGAAGAAACACAAATTATGCCACCGGAAGATCGCGCTACAATACCAATCGCAGCAGCGTCACAAACAGAAGCACTTATGCACGATCTGAAATGGCACGGAGATCCGCCAGGGCTACGAATAGCAACAATAGTGTAAGAAACAGAAATTCGGTACGAAATACCCGTCCCAACAGCAGCGTAAATCGCGGCAATAGGTCTTCGGTACGAAATACACGTCCCAATAATTCGGTGAACAGATCTTCCAGACCCAACAACTCTGTCAACAGATCATCCAGACCCAACAACTCTGTCAACAGGTCATCCAGACCCAACAGCTCTGTAAATCGCTCATCGCGATCCAACTCAGTGCGCAGTTCTTCTCCGTCACGTAGTTCGGGATCGGTGCGAAGTTCAAGAGGTGGTGGAAGCTCCAGAAGTAGTGGTTCACGTGGAGGAAGAGGACGCGGATAATCTAATCATCATACGAGTAAAGAATTCAAAGAAATCATCATTTTTTATCGATATATGAAATGATGATTTTTTTATGCTGAATGTAGCGCTCCGGCATTTTTATTCAGCAAAATCCGAACAATAAAATTTGCAACATGAAAAAGATCATACTTTTTACACTCATCTTATTTTCAATTTCAGTAATAAACGCACAGGGCTTGACCGATGGCCTGCGCTATGCCACCGATGTGACCACCGGAACAGCCCGTTTTAATGCCATGAGCGGAGCTTTTGGTGCCCTGGGTGGTGATATGTCTGCCATTGCTCTAAACCCGGCCGGCAGTGCCGTTTTTCTGCAAAACAAGGCCACGTTTACGCTTTCGGTGGATGGGGTGGATAACAGCTCTAATTATTTCAATACCCGCACTCAAAATTCAAATAGCGATGTGAACATCAATCAGGCGGGCGGTGTGTTTATTTTTGAAAATTTCAATGAAGAATCCGGCTGGAAAAAAATGACTTTGGCCTTGAACTATAACCAAACCAACAACCACGACAACGAACTTTTGATCTCGGGAAACGGCAATACGTCCATCGCAGATTTCTTTGTAGAACAGGCTCAGGGAATATCTCTGGATCTATTGGAATTACAGGGAGGGGAGAGTATTTCAGATCTGTACGCATTTTTGGGGCGTACTCAGGGAACCAAAGCACAAAACGCATTTTTAGGGTTTCAGGGTTTTATATTTGATCCCCTTCAAAATAATCCCGGCAACACTCAATATGTTTCCAATGTAGCGCCCGGTCGCTTCAATCAGGATTATATATTTTTAAGTCAGGGTTATAACGGAAAATTCACCTTCAACCTGGCTGCGCAATATGGTGAAAATTCGTTCTTCGGAATTAATCTGAACTCGCATATTATCGATTATGATGAAAGCACCCTGTTATTTGAAAACAATTCAAATTCAGGAAGTATCGTGGATCGCATTGAATTTGAGAACAATCTATCGGTGGTAGGAGCCGGTTTTTCAGCACAATTGGGAGCCATTTTTAAGGTAGCCAATGATTTTAGACTCGGCATTACCTATGACACACCCACCTGGTTTGTTATTTCCGAAGAAACCACGCAATATCTGGAAACTGAGCGTACCGTCGACAATCAAAGCATAACCGAAATTATCAATCCGGCTGTGATCAATGTATTTGAAGATTATAATTTACGCACTCCATCCCGAATCTCGGGGAGTATGGCGTATATCTTTGGGCAGGACGGACTTATAAGTTTCGATTATTCGTATAAGAATTTTGCGAATATTCAGTTCAATTCTAGAAATGATTTCCTCTTTTCCGATATAAATAATTCCATAGATAATACGCTCAAAGGCGTTTCAACTTTCAAGGTGGGAGGGGAATATCGAATTAATAATCTAAGTATTCGGGGAGGTCTTAATTTCGAAGAAAGTCCGTTTAAGGACAGTAATATTTTAGGAGATCGCAAGGGATTTACCACTGGTTTGGGGTATAACTTCGGAAGTTATTCATTCGATGTAGCCTATTCGCGGGCAGAACAAAGTCGAAATCAGCAGTTGTACAATGTTGGATTGACAGATGCTGCCAGCATCGATACCACCTTTGATAGCTTTTTACTCACTCTTGGTCTAAACCTTTAGTGAATGGCAATATTCGCGTAGGTTGAAACAACAAAGGAAGTATTGCTACTTCCTTTGATTTCGTTTTACTCCTGAATGATAAATTAATTAAAGAAAAATCCGGCAGAAAAGAACAGAGCGCCGTTTTTCCAACTTTCATTCCCTGGAAACATAAAGTCGTTAACTTCTAATAGACCTAAATAATAGCGGGCTTTAAGATATAATCCCAAATCAAATTCATACCCAACTCCTCCCGACACGCCAACGTCGAGTCCTTTAGTCTGGTCTTTAACATCTTCTTCTTCTGATATTCCGTCAAACTCAAATTCATCTTTAGCAGACAACAAAAATCCAACCTGAGGCCCGGCTTCGAGGGTAAGACCCTTGGCGATCTCATATTGAGCCGCTATCAGTAATAGTAAGTAGTCCAACTTATAGGTTCCCGTAATATCACCTCCACCGCCTCTGTTGGTTCCGGCTTCGAATATATCAAAACCCTCTTCCTTAAAATCGGATCCCATCGCCGCATAAAGGAGTTCACCATGGATGGCAAAATCCTCAGAAACTGACCTGGTTGCCATTATCCCAAAATGGAAACCTGTCCTGCTGTCAAAGCTGTCTGCCTCATCACCATACAGAGTAGAGAAAACAAGACCGCCAATAACTCCAAATTTCATGTCTTTTTCTTCTTGAACACTTGACACTGTTTCATTGTTAAGCGTCAATCCGTTGATATCGGACAAGTTAATTGCCGATAGATTGTCAAATTCGGTATCCGTTAAAGCTACCTCTTGTGCATTAATAGAATTAAATCCCATTAAAGCAATTAGCGCAAAAAATAAAAATTTGTTCATAATTGATTAGTTTATTGATTAATATAGGAATTCTTGCATTTTTAACACTCAAGCGAAATTTCGCAGCAAAAAGTCATAAGTAAATGGTATTCATTACTTTATAATCGTTTAAAGGTAATAAATTTGAATTTTACTTGAACATATTGTACACAAAAAAGTATTTAATCGCCATATAAAAAATCGACATGGCGAACTATTCGACACTAAAAATTTCTTTTCAGAATTGGTGTATTTCAGAGAAGATGAATAAAAAAACCCATCACAATGATGGGTTTTTGTACTTTAAAAAAGAAACTGTCTCTTAACGTTTCAGGGTAAAATGCCCTTTAAACTCTTTTTGGGTGTCGTTTTCTTTGTATTCCACTCTAAACCAGTAGTCACTTGACGGAAGAGGGTTCCCATTATAGGTTCCGTCCCAGCCAGGCCCCAACGGACTTAATTGTTTGAGTAGCTTCCCGAATCTATCGAATATATAAATTTTTGCCGTAGGGTCACCATTGGCAATACCAATGATATTCCAGGTATCGTGGAATCCATCCTGATTAGGGGTTACAATACGCGGGTAATCAATAATCCCCAACTCGATCGTTACACTGCCACAGCCATTGGCATCCTTGATGGTCACCGTATGATTGCCCGGCTCCACTCCCGTGAAGTTCCCTTCTTCCTGGAAGGGCCCGTTGTCCAACTGGAAGATATAGATCCCTTGCCCGGTGGCCGTAGCCTCGATGATATGAGTGGCATCAAAGGCGCCACTTATCACCTGGGCATCGTAGGTCTCGGGTGGGGAAGAGAGGGTCACCGTGGTAGAGGCTGTCGTCATACACCCCTTGACCAGATCGGTAACAGTCACTTCATACACTCCGCCCTGCAAGGCCGTAATCGATGGCCCTATCTCATTGGGAAGAATCACCCCATCGACAGACCAGATAAAACTATAAAAATCGGGATCCAAGCCTGTATCGATCACTGGAGGGGAGGTATCTCCCTCTTCCTCAGGGATCGGGTTGCCATTGGAGTCCACACACAATCGATATTCTTCTTCCAATTCCACGATGGGTAATGGCTCCACCTTCAGGGTGACCGGAACGACCTCGAAACAAGCATCCTCGTCGGAAGGATCGATCAAATTTGTTACCCGTGCATAGATCACCTGTGGGTTGATGATATTGATATAGACATCAGGGAGGGCATCTGTGCCGGCCTCAGCAGTCTCTATAGTCTCATGAAAGGTAATACCAAATAAGAGCGGGTCCTGACCCCCCAATATCTCACCAGCCAGGGCTGCGGCCTGGGCATCCAGATCGGTCGGATTGCCCGGATCAACACTTAGGGTAAACTGTCCTATCCCGTCGTTGAGCTCATAATTGTCACAAATAATATAAGGCAAGGGGGCCGTAGCCGTAACCCCTTCCTTAACTTGTAAGACGAACAGCAGCTCGTTGATCCCCTCGGTATAGGAAACATAACAGTCGCTCTCTCTATTTAGAATGCCCACATAGATCGTTTGCGCGGTCGTATTGTAGGTATAGGGAACATCCGAGGCAAGGCTATTGACCATATTAAAGGCGTCTGCTTCGCTCAAAAAGTAAAGTACATCGTAGGTAACCGGGTCCTGACCGTTTAATACCTCCGGATCCTTATCATCCAAAATGATGGTCTGCTCCCCTTGAAAAGGAACCTGACAATCGATCTCATCGCTTATCTGGGCCGTGTCATCGGGAAGTGGCTCTACCACCAACAACAGCTCCACGATCGAATAACAGGCAAGCTCCGCAGGAGGAACATCCTTGGTCATCCGCGCATATATCGTCTGCTCGTCGGGGATCGTATTGGTATAAGGACTCACCAGTTCGGTGCCCACAGCGCCTTGTATGGCAGCCTCCAGGCTGTCGTAATAAAGTATACTCACATCCAGCTCCCCGCCAGTGATCTCAGCATCCTTGAGGGTTAACTCGAACTGAGAAATACCGTCACGACTCTCCACCTCATCACAGACCTTCAAAGGTAAGGGAGGGGTGGGGGAAGGATTGGACAACACCCGAAGGGTAAGGTTAGACTCTGCACTGCAGGGAAACTCCCCAGCGGTGAATACCGTAATAAAAATATCCTTGGGATTAGTGGGGTTCTGATAGGCCGTCGGATTCGCGATCGGGTTATCGTTCATCTGGTCATCCAAACTCTCATAAAAGAACACCGAAAGGGACGTATCACCCAAGGTAAGATCTTCGTTGATATCGGTAAGATCGAAGGTCGATATCCCATCGGTGGACGTACTACCATTGACCTGATCGTCACACAAGGCCAGATCGTAAGGCCCTACGCCTATAACCGGAAGGGCTCCCACCTCAATATCAAAAGGCGTCACACGAGCACATCCCGTTTGAACGCTCTCCAGGCGAACCCAAATGGGCTGCACAGGACTAACGATATTGGTATAAGCATTGGGAAGTACGATCGCATTGGTCCCTGCATTGGCATCTGCCTGAGTCTCGTAATAGGTAATAGGAAAATCTGCCACAGGTAACTGATCCCCGCGAACAGGGATGTCGTTCTGGGTGAGATCGAACTCCGCAAAACCGTCTCCGTCATCATCACAAAGGCGCATGGGGTTGATAAAATCCTCGGTGGGTGCATCGGGCATTTGTTTTACCTCCAGTTCCAGGGGAACTACCGTATAACAAGCCAGAGAACCTATGATGTTGCGCGTCACACGGGCATACATCGTTTGATTGAAGGGAATAATATTGGTATATGGACTCGACTGTGCATTCCCCGGGTTGCCAATCTCGGCCAGTAGCTCGCTCTCATAATAAGAAACCACTACATCACCCTCCCCATTGGCAATCTCGGTATCCTTGCTCGTAAGGTCAAAAAAGCTGTAGAAGCCATCATTGTCCTCATCACAAACCTCCAAAGGAGTGGGAACCGCTGCATTGGGGTTGGGATCCACATTGATAAAGAAACTGGTCATGGCAGGGCAGCCCTCTGGATTAAAGGCCGTTGCGAATATCTCTTGTTGGGGACTGATCTCATTCTGATAGGCCATCGCATCAGCAACAGGAACATCATTCATTTGATCGATCGCATCCTTGTAGTAGCTCACCACGATAGTACCATCCCCCTGATTGATCACAGTGGTGTTCACGGTAAGGTCAAAGGTCGATAGCCCATCGGTGGAAGTACTACCATTTACCTCATCATCGCATAAGAACAGGTCGTTGCCAGTGCCTATGAGCGGAAAGGTGCCCACTTGCAAGGTGAAAGCAGTGATCCGGGCACAACCCGTAACAGTGCTCTCCAATCGTACCCAGATGGTCTGACCACCGCTCACAAAGGCCGTGGCAGGGTCGATCGCATTGACAGGTACCCCCGCATCTATCTCACTGGTGTAATAGGTGATCGGGTCTACAAAATCATTGGGGTCCTGGGAACCCAAAACAAACACATCGTTCTGAGTTAAGTCAAATATCGCCTGACCGTCTCCATCATCATCGCAAGAGAACATGGGGTTTAAAAAACCGGCCTCAGGCATATCAGGAAGCTCGATCACATTCAGGATCAGTTCCACAATGGTATAACAAGGCAGTATTCCAGGGGGAACATCCCGGGTAACCCGCGCATATACGATCTGGGTCGTGGGAATCGTATTGGTGTACAAGCCTACGATCTCAGTTCCAGGGATACCCGCCTGTGCATCTGCCAATAATTCGTAATAAAGCACCGAAACATCGGTCTCAGGGCCAATGATCTCGGCGTCCTTGGTGGTAAGGTCAAAACCGCTCACAATACCATCGTCATCGTCGTCACATAGCTCCAAAGGTGTGGGCGCTGGGTTGGGGGTGGGGTTGGGAAGCACCGTAAGGGTCATCGTAACAACGATGCTACAATCAAACTCCGTGGTCACACGACCTACGATCGTTTGAGGGGTTACCGTGTTCTGGAAGGTCATGGGGTTCGCAATGGGGATATCCGCAGCCTCATCGGCCGGGGTCAAATACCAGGTCACCACAAGGGAGGTATCACCGCCCGTAACCACAGGGTTCATACTCTCCAGATCAAAGGTCGATATCCCATCGGTGGGGGTACTGCCGTTAAGCTCATCATCACACAACATCATCTCAAAAGGACCCAGGTCCATAGGCAAAGGATCCACAATAAGGGTCAAAGGAACTATATCGTAACAACCATTGGCACCATTGGGGTTGGGAGGAGACGTACTATTGGGCCTGCCCACCACCAGAATATAGATCTCCTGGGGATTGCTCGAATTTAAATAATTGGTGGGATCAGGGATCGCCTGGGAAAAATCAGGGGCCGTCAAGGCCAGCATTCCCGCAGTCATCGCATCCGACTCTAATACATAATAGTAAATATCAAACTCGGCGGGGTCCATAACACCCAACACCTCAGGCTCCACTACCGTGAGATCGAAAAAAGTAAAGCCGTCGGCTGTCGCATCGTCGCACAAACGCAAAGGCTCGGCAGGGGTCGTGGCAACAGGAACATTCCTCACTTCCAGGAATAATTCGACGGTTTCATAACAGCTACTGCTCATACTTTCCACTCGCGCCCAAACACTGTCGTTATAAGGATCGTCATTCAGGTACAGCCCGATAATGGGCAATACCCCATTCTGGGCATCCAGAAGGGTTCCGTGGTAACTTACCGTTAGATCGGGGTCGCCGCCGGTAATATCGTTATCGGCCAGAGTGAGATCAAATTCAGCAAAACCACCGTTATCAGGGTCGCACAAAATCAACGGCATAGGGTTATTGATCGCTGGCGCGGAGTCCACGAAAATTGTGAAATTCTGAGAAGTATCAAAACATGTAGACTCTATGGCACTTTCCAATCGAACGAAGATCTGAACTGAAGGAACAAGCGCCGTATAAGGCGACGTAATCGCATTTACATCTCCATCTGCATCCGCCTGGCTCAAATGATAGGTAATAAAAAAGTCGGATGAATTCGCACCGTTCAAAACGGTTACATCGAATAATACACTCAGGTCGAGATCTTCTCCTCCCGAACCATCCTGGTCACAAACGGTATAGTCGGAAACAGCACCTGCAATAGCTGTTGCGTAATTTATTTCGAAGGTTGCTTCCGCAGAACAAGAACCGGAGAGGTCTTCCAACCGAATAGTGATCGTTTCGTTTGAGCCTACAATATTGTAAGCAGCGGGAGCACCGATTACGGCTCCACCGCCATCCAAATAAGTAATGATCAGCATGGTAGGATCCTGAGGGCCTACAACTATTGGTTCATTGACGGTAAGATCAAAAATACCCGGGGTCGCACCATCGGTGTTACAAATGAACAGGTCATTGGGTGGCATGTCAATATAAGGCTGGGTGAAATAGTTGATCTCAATGCTGTCCCCTACCACACAGGTAGGATCGACGGGGTCGACAACCTCAACAGAATAGGTTCCAGAGTTGGGACTAGTAACCGTAAATGTAGGATTTGCGGGTGAAGGGGGTCCCTGGGAAATTCCATTCAGAAACCACTCATAAATAGCACCGGCTGGTGCATTACCACTTGCATCAAGGATAATAGTATCGGAACCACATACATTTTGATCTGGACCAAGATCTACAGAGAATGGAGCGGTATTGGTAACTACAACGTCATCGGTAAGAACTACTACGTCTCCATTGCAAACATTGGTCCAGGTTACCCGCGCGGTATAGGTTTCAACTCCCAACGGACAAACATTGATCGTTGGGGTGGTTCCTATGACCGTACCTGTAGAATCCAACCACTCAAAAACATAGGTTGTTGGACCGATGGGTTCAAAACTCCAGGCCTCATTGGTGAGGGTGTAAGGAGAATCGGAAGTGTTTCTCCCTGGCGGAACAAAGGCGGTATTTCCGGCATCATTCTGAATTCCAATGGCGGTGGCGCCATTCTGCCATGTATTACAGGAGGGTTTGTCCTGTATATACATTTCAATCACATTGGAAAACTCATAAAAAACCATCATTTGAGTGGCCAGCAAGTTATTACAGGAGAACATGGGCACTTCAAAATAGGAAACGACCAATACTCTATTGGGAAAAGTGCCAAGTACCTCATACGCAATTTCTTCGGTAGTAGAAGCTGCCGGATCAATATCGTGCACCGGAGAGCACACATTAGCCTCTCCCAGGGTGGGATTTGTATTGTTGGGTAGATTTTCGGAAAAAGACCATCCATTGGAACCCGGACCCGTGTCATTTGGATCTACATCGAAACGAATCACGCCGTTAGAGCCTACCTGAAATTCAGTTTCCAGACTTCCGAAGAAACAAAAATCAAAAGGTAAGTTATCTACCGGAGACCACGCATCATCGATATTTGGGTTTAATTGATTCGCTAAACCATCAAACGCGAACGGAGGCGTATAAGGAATAGAGTTTACCATGTAACTCAAGCCGGTGGTATCGAAAGTTTCCAAAAAGGTGGCTGTAATGTCTGTACAACCCCCGGAGGCGCAGTCTGCTATGGCGTCCGGACCGGCGTCGACAAATAAGCTGCCGGGGCCTTGTGCGTAGGTATTGACGGTAAAAAATAACAATAATAAGAACGAAGGTAATGACCTGGGGTGAATCTTCTTCATAACGTTTAGAATAGGTTTTGGCGAAAATTAAGAAAATTTTATGAAATCGTTGCTGAATACGGGTGCTAAAAAGCAATTCGTTATATTTTTATGAGATTATCCTTATATGTATCTTTGCGCTTTGTGTGTGAATAGCACTTAATACCCAATTTATGGATTTAGAGAAACAATTGAAGGAAATTGAAGCCTTGGGCAATGATCACGTGGGTACTTCGGGGGATACACCTTTGCGGGCGGACGCATTTGATTTGAGTGATATTGAGAAGATTGCCGCTATCAAAAAAGATGTAACCAACATACTTACAACGCTGGGTATGGACCTTACAGACGATAGTTTAAAAGGAACACCTTCACGGGTGGCAAAAATGTTCGTTCAGGAGATATTTGGCGGGCTGCATCCGGAGCGAAAACCAAAAGCTTCTACCTTCGAAAATAAATACAAATACGGCGAAATGCTGGTGGAAAAGAATATTACCCTCTACTCTACCTGCGAGCACCATTTGCTGCCCATCGTTGGAAAAGCTCATATTGCCTATATTTCAAACGGAACGGTGGTGGGATTCTCCAAAATGAACCGGGTTGTGGATTATTTCGCAAAACGGCCACAGGTTCAGGAGCGACTTACAATGCAAATTGTAAAGAATTACAACACATTCTAGGTACCGATGATGTGGCCTGTGTGATCGATGCCAAGCACCTTTGTGTAAATTCCAGAGGAATTCGCGACATTGACAGCAGTACGGTGACCAGCGAATTTGGCGGTAAATTCAAAGAAATGGATACTCGACGCGAATTTTTAGATTACATCAAGCTGGAGACCGAATTTTAGATATACTTTTAATTCAGAAAAAAACATCAGTTATACATCGGTCTTGGTTACGGCTTCGACTCACAAACTGCAATGAATCTTATACGAACAGCAAGAATTACAAATTTACAATTCGCTCACCAAGACCAAGGAAACGTTTCGACCTATTCATCCAGGTGCCGTTGGTATGTACGTGTGTGGCCCCACGGTTTACAGCAATGTGCATATGGGCAATTGCCGCACGTTCCTGTCTTTCGATCTGGTGTTTCGATATTTGAAACATTTGGGATACAAGGTGCGTTATGTTCGTAATATTACCGATGCCGGACATCTGGAGAACGATGGTGAAAGTGGAGAAGACCCTATTTTGAAAAAAGCGCGTATCGAACAACTGGAGCCCATGGAAGTGGTACAGATGTACGCGGTCGATTTTCACAATGTGATGCAAAAATTCAACGCCTTCCCGCCCAGTATTGAACCCACTGCAACGGGACATATTATTGAGCAAATTCAAATTATCGAGAAGATTATTGCTGAAGGGTACGCTTATGAAAAGAACGGCAGCGTCTATTTTGATGTGCTAAAGTTCAACGAAGACCATACCTACGGAAAACTCAGCGGAGCGACTGCTCGAAGACATGGTCACCAATACCCGTGAACTGGCTGCTCAGAGCGAGAAAAAGAATCCGCAGGATTTTGCCCTTTGGAAAAAAGCCGAAGTACAGCACATCATGCGCTGGCCTTCGCCCTGGAGTGATGGTTTTCCGGGATGGCACCTGGAATGTACCGCAATGAGCACCAAATATCTAGGGAATAATTTTGACATCCACGGCGGGGGAATGGACCTTAAATTTCCGCATCACGAATGTGAAATTGCCCAGGCAGAGGCTTGTAATAATGAGTCTCCGGTAAATTACTGGATGCATACCAATATGCTGACCTTAAATGGTAAAAAAATGGCGAAATCGACCGGAAATAACATCCTTCCCAACGAACTTTTCAGTGGGGAGAATGATATTTTAAGCAAGGCTTTTGCCCCAACGGTGGCCAAATTCTTTATGTATCAGGCTAATTACAAAAGTATTTTGGACTTTTCGAACGATGCGTTGGAGGCTTCGGAAAAAGGGTTCTTCCGACTCATGGATGCCTATCGCTCGCTTGCTGAACTGAGTACCGGAACGGAAAGTAGTTTTAATGTGGCTTCATGGCGACAGTCCTGCTACGACGCCATGAACGACGACTTTAACAGCCCTATCCTCATCGCGCAATTGTTTGAAGCAGCTAAAGAGATCACGGCCATCAAAGAAGGCAATGCGGCCATTACCGAAAACGATTTGAAGCTCTTGCAACGAACCATGCACGACTTCTTATTTGACGTCCTTGGATTGGTGGACCACGTCACAGAAGGAGGCCACGATAGCAATAAACTAGCCGGTGCTGTGGATTTGCTGATCGCTTTGCGCAACGAGGCCCGAGCCAATAAAGATTTCGCCACAAGTGATAAAATTAGAGATCAATTACAGGAAGTTGGTATTCAACTTAAGGATGGGAAAGAGGGAACGACCTATTCATTGATTTAGGAGTTTAATTTCTTCGGAAGCTATTTCGTCCTTTAAAAACACATTGTACATGCTGCGGAAAATTATCATCTTTCCCTTTATCCTTCTCATTAGGGTCTATCAAGGAGTCCTTTCTCCGTTGTTTCCTTCGACCTGCCGCTATACGCCCACCTGCTCTCATTATACGGTGGAAGCCTTAAAAACACATGGATTATGGAAGGGAAGCCTTTTGTCTATAAAGCGTATTGGAAGCTGTCATCCCTGGGGCGGCAGTGGCCATGATCCGGTTCCGGCTCCCAAAGAAAGAGCCGCCAAAACTTCGGAAAACGATCTGGAAAAGAAAAGAAATAATTAACATTTAATCGTAAGGGTCTTTTTATATTTACCGTTGAACGCTTAACCCACAAGGAAAAGCAGACCATAATTAACCAATAACTTATGCACTTTTTAAGCTTCCATTGGAACCCTTCAGACGGTATTGATCTTGGTTTTTATACCATTCAGTACTACAGTCTTATGTTTGTCATCGCCTTTATTGTGGGATGGTTTATCATGAAAAGCATTTACAAACGCGAAGGAGTGTCTCTTGTGAAACTCGACAGTCTGTTTATTTATATGGTGCTGGCCATACTTATAGGCGCCCGCTTAGGCCACGTCATTTTTTATCAATCTGAATTGATCACACAAGATCCCCTTTCCATCTTTTTACCTATTTCTACGGTGAACGGATTTAAATTTACAGGATTCCGTGGATTGGCGAGCCATGGAGCGGCTATCGGGGTAATTATTTCCATGTTTATTTATAATAAAAAGGTGCTCAAGGGGCCTTTACTTTGGATTTTGGACCGGGTCGTTATTCCGGTGGCATTTGGTGCGATTTTGGTGCGTATTGGAAATTTTATGAATTCTGAAATCATTGGCAAACCCACGAACGGCGATTATGGTGTTGTTTTTGAAAAACTTAATGAGACTTTCCCGCGCCATCCGGCACAGTTATACGAAGCTTTTGGATATGTTTTTGTGTTGCTGATTCTTTGGGTTGTATACTGGAAAACCGAAAAGAGAACACAACTGGGATACCTGTTCGGGTTATTTTTAGTGCTGCTTTGGACGGTGCGTTTTGTGGTAGAATTTTACAAGAAAAGCCAGGAAGGTTTTGAAGATATGCTTGGAAACACCTTATCCACGGGACAATGGCTGAGCATACCCTTTATTATTGCCGGGGTGTATTTTATGATGAAATCTTCAAAAAAGAAATTAGCCTGATATGAAAAAAAGACTCATCGCTGTCGCGTTATTGGGGCTGTTACTCCAATCGTATAGCTGCAAGGATTCTTCAGAAACAAAAGTACTCACTAAAGAGGTCACGTTTAAAAAAGAGGGGGAATTAACGCTTAAAAAGGCCGAGACCGATTCTATCGTGGCCCAACTGGACATCGAATTCGCAGAGACCGATTATGAGACCGAAACCGGATTGATGTATCGAAAGTCCATGCAGTCGGATCGCGCTATGCTTTTTATTTTCGACGACATAAAACGCCGCTCGTTCTATATGAAGAATACTGAATTCGCTCTTGACATTATATACATCGACGGCAACCGAAAAATAGTAAGTATACAAAAGAATGCGAAACCCTATGATAAAGGTTCGTTGCCTTCTGAAGCTCCTGCGAAATATGTATTGGAAGTCAATGCCGGACAAAGCGATCTGTGGGGATTGGAAGCCGGGGATGTGATCGAATTCAGCAAAACTTCGGTACCACAATAAAAAAAATATTGTTCACTAACCGTGCATTCGGTAGCAGGGAAATAAAATAGGTTTCGACTGCATACCAGTATACATCTTTCGGGTTGGCGTTCAACCTGATATAGCACCCAAACAAAAAACCCGCTTCCTTTTGGAAAGCGGGTTTTAATTTATTCCGAAGAAAGAAAGACTATTTCGCTTCTTCCTCTTCGTCCTTAGGATCACTCAAATCGATTCCTCGTCTCTTAACGGTATCATAGAATACCGGAGTCGCAATAAACAGCGATGAATAGGTACCTACCAGAACCCCAACGATCAAGGCAAAGATCAATCCGCGAATGGATTCAGCGCCTAAAAGAAAGATGGTCAATAGCACGATCAAGGTGGTCATCGAGGTATTTAACGTACGGCTCAAGGTGCTGTTCAAGGCCGAGTTGATGATGCGATTCATTTTCCATTTTTCATGGTCGTTAAAGAACTCACGAATACGGTCAAATACAACCACCGTATCATTCAGGGAGTAACCAATTACCGTTAGGATCGCAGCGATAAACGACTGGCCAATCTCCATATTGAAAGGCATGAACTTGTAGGTAAGTGAGAAAATACCCAAAACGATGAGCACATCATGGAATACTGCGGCAACAGCTCCCAAACTAAATTGCCATCTTCTAAAACGCAGGAGTATGTAGAGGAATACAACTACCAATGACCCCAAGACGGCCCAAAAGGACGATTTCTTGATATCATCGGCGATGGTTGGGCTTACCTTATAGTATCCCATTCGTCCCGCAGTTTTTTCCTCCTGACTCGAAGTAAAATCTTCATAAGTCATTCCATCGGGAAGATGTGGTTTCAGGGCTTCAAACAACATCTTTTCAATAACGACATCTACTTCAGTTCCCGATTCATCCACCCGATACTTGGTGGTAATTTTCAATTGGTTGTCGCCACCATAGGTTTTGGCCTCGGCGCTTCCGTAGACAGCGATCAGATCGTTCTGAATATCGATAGCATTTACGTCCCGGTCAAAGCGAACGGTATAGGTACGACCCCCTACGAAGTCAATGCCCTGGTTCAAACCTACCGTAAACAAGGATCCCAAACTAATAGCGATCAATAAACCGGAGATCACATAAGCGACCTTGCGTTTCTTGATGAAATCGATATTGACATTCTTGAAGAGGTTTTTCGTAGCGGCGGTTGAGAAGTTCAATGGTTTTCCGTTTCTGGTATATTGATCGATAAACAATCTCGTAATAAAGATAGCCGTGAATAAGGAAGTGGCAATACCAATAAGCAAGGTTGTGGCAAACCCTTTGATAGGTCCGGTTCCGAACACCAATAAGATCAAACCGGTAAGTCCGGTGGTAATGTTGGCATCCAGGATCGAAGACAGTGCGTTGCTGAAACCATCGTTGATGGAGTCTCGTTGCGATTTACCTTTCGCCAATTCCTCCCGAATCCGTTCAAAGATAAGTACGTTCGCATCCACCGAAATACCTATCGTCAATACAATACCAGCGATACCAGGCAATGTTAATACGGCGTTCAAACCAGCCAGTATTCCGAAGATAAAGAGAATGTTAACGATCAAGGCAACATCGGCGAAAGCTCCCGCTTTTCCGTAGTAAAAGATCATCCAAAGCAATACAAATGCCAGGGCGATGATAAAAGAAAGTATACCACTGTCTATGGCTTCCTGTCCTAATGTGGGTCCAACCACCTCTGCTTGTATAATATCTGCAGATGCCGGTAATTTACCTGCCCGTAACACGTTGGCAAGATCCGCTCCTTCTTCGATGCTAAAGCTTCCGGTAATCTCACTACGGCCACCCGAAATTTTTCCTTTGCTAATCCCGGGTGCTGAATAGACAATATCATCCAACACTACCGCTATTTGCGTTTCATTTTTAAAGGCCTCCTCGGTCATATCTTCCCAGATCTTCGCGCCGGCGCCATTCATTTGCATGGTTACCGAAACTTCTCCGGAGGGAGTATACGATTGTTGGGCGTCTGTGATCACACCTCCGCTCAACGGAGCGATATCATCACGGGTCTTTCTTACCAAGGCATACAAACTGGTAATCTCCTCCTTTAAAACGTCGTTATATTCGGGGATACTCCATACGAATTTGGCGTTTCGTTGATCACCTGTCAGCAACGCGCGTATCTGTGGCATTCTCAAATAGCTGTTGACAAGCGCGGTATCGGCTAGTTTATAGGTCAGGATCCCAAAATTACTGGCGCGTTGTTCGGTTGATAACCCGATAAGGGGATTGGGATTATCCAGTTCATCACCGGCATCCACTTCTTCCCCACCCAATAACTCGGCAACCGCATCTTTTTCGGTGGCTGTTGTATCTTGAACTTCCGCAGCCTCGGCTTCTTCTTTTTTGGGTGTTAGAACCTCACTTAGCTTTTGATCGGCTGCTAAGATAAAGGGATAGATATCTTCCGTTTTGTACACATCCCAAAACTCCAGTAAAGCTGTTTTTACTACCAAATCGGTAACACGCTCCACGTCTTTGGCTCCGGGAAGTTCTACCAGGATTCTCCCTGAGTTCCCCAGACGTTGCAGGTTTGGTTGTGTTACCCCAAATTTATCGATACGCTTTCGTAATACTTCAAAAGCAGATTCGATCGCTTCGTCGATCTTCTTTCCAAGTACCGTTTTTACCTGGTCGTTGGTGTAATTACTTTCAATTTGGCCTTCGAGATTCTTGTTAAAGAAAATGTCGGGAGAAGCCAGTTTATTATCTCCCGGAAGTGCCTCAAAAGCGTTAAAGAAAGACTCCAGATAGGTTTCCTGTTCGGAAGTCTGACGTACATCGGCACCGGCAATCGCCTGTGTGAATGCCCCACTTTTGGTGTTATTGGTCAAACCTCTCAAGATATCTTTTACAGATACCTGCAGTATGACATTGACCCCACCTTCAAGGTCAAGACCCTTTTGCAATTGCTTCTCTTTCGAAGTTTGGTAGTCGATCCCCAAAAACTGAGGCAGGTTGTTGACCGAGTCCAGATATTGGTCCATGGCCGCTGCGCGCTCATTGGGCTGCTCCTTCGGAAATTTGCTCTGTGAATATTCCTTGGCGGCCTTCTCCACATTGCTTGCGACAAATGTGTATGACAATTGGTACAAACTTACCAAGCCAAACACGATCGCAAACGCTGTAATTAATCCTTTGTTTTGCATGCTTCTATTTTTTATGTCAAATTTTTTAAAACGGGCAAATATAGAGTTTACCCGATAATCCGACAATGATTACTATTGTTTAAATAAGATTTTCGACGCTTTTCTTTGAATAAAAAGCCATTTTAAAAAAGTAAGAATATCGGGTGATTAATCCTCTGTTTCTCACTCTTAAGATGTACTGGTAAATTGGGTCGTATGCTTGGAGAAGTACACTAGGCTCCGGGACGTATTTCATCCGTTGGAACCATGACCAAAACTACGAAATCCCCGAAGGAGCAGGTCCCGCCCTTACTTCAGGGATGTTATGTGAAGCGGTATCTAATAGCAGCGCGACGTTTCGATGCACGGTATACGCTACTTTATCGATTTGATTTTTTTGCCGGACAACTATTTCATCCACTGTGAAATATACGATCGTGTTCAGGTAGCGATCGTGACCTGGGATGATCTCCGGAAGAAATCCATTGAAACCCATTTCAGCATCGGGGCTCGGGTGGATTTCACAAACATTGAGTTTGTAGGTAGTGGAGTTATCCTTTGTGGGAATTTTAAACGGCTCATTCTCCTGACTATAGAAAATAGACCCCAATTCCAGTTTTTCTTCTTCTGAAAAGGCTCTTTTAATTTCAGCGACATCAATGGCGCTGTAATAGGTAATTTTCAATCCTCCGTCATCTCCCTCGAAAACCTGAATATTTTCAACGCCAAGAACCTGCAACTGCTTCTTCACAATTGCTATGGCCTTTTGAGCTTCATCAACCGTCACCTTGCCATCGTCAAATTGAACAACGATTTCCTGATTCGGCACAGAGGTGGATTCCCAATAGATACCAAATAAGGCAAGGATGATTATTAAAGTACTGAGGTACCCTTTCATATTCATGCGCCAAATATAAATAAATAAAGACGGTATTACCAGATTCTTCTTAGAATATCTAAGGTAAATCGTATGGATGCGCTGGAATCAATTCTTTCTACGGAAGGGGCGCAGGCAGGCGTATAAAAAACAAAAGCCGCCAAACAGCAGCTTTTGTAAAGACAAAAATTTTTGAATGTTATAGTTCCAACAAACCATTGGTCTTACTCACTCCATCGGCACTTTCTTCCATGTGAGCCTTTTCGGCGTCGCTAAGATCGAGCATGACAATTTCTTCAATTCCGTTGCGACCCAGGACTACCGGCACCCCAATGCAGAGGTCGTTCAAACCGTATTCTCCCTCCAAAAGTGTGGAACAGGGGAATATTTTTTTCTGGTCGCAGGCAATGGCTTGCACCAATCCCGAAACGGCCGCTCCCGGAGCGTACCAGGCCGAGGTACCTAATAATTTGGTAAGCGTGGCGCCTCCAACTTTGGTATCTTCTTTAACTTGCGTCAATCTTTCTTCGGAAATAAATTCAGAAACCGGAATACTATTTCGGGTGGCAAAACGGGTTAAAGGCACCATTCCTTTGTCGCTGTGACCGCCAATCACCATTCCATCCACATCACTTATAGGTGCTCCCAGGGCTTCAGCCAAACGATATTTGAAACGGGCACTATCCAGGGCTCCACCCATACCAATAATTCGGTGCTTGGGCAATCCGGTGGTTTTATGCACCAAATAGGTCATGGTGTCCATGGGGTTACTCACTACGATGACAATAGTATTCGGAGAATGCTTGATTAGGTTTGAAGAAACAGTTTTCACGATTCCCGCATTGATCCCAATGAGTTCTTCACGGGTCATCCCGGGCTTTCGAGGAATACCCGAAGTGATCACACAAATATCGCTGCCCGCCGTTTTACCGTAATCATTCGTCGTACCGGTTATTTTGGTGTCAAAACCGTTCAATGAGGCGGTTTGCATTAAATCCATGGCCTTCCCTTCGGCAAAGCCCTCTTTAATGTCTAATAGAACTACTTCGCTGGCAAAATTTTTAATGGCAATGTACTCGGCACAACTCG
Source organism: uncultured Flavobacteriaceae bacterium (assembly GCA_963807685.1). Lineage (GTDB taxonomy): Bacteria > Bacteroidota > Bacteroidia > Flavobacteriales > Flavobacteriaceae > Aureisphaera. The sequence continues at coordinate 434,904 of CAWECU010000012.1, forward strand.
CACCTACGGCACCTGCTCCTACTACTGTAACTTTCATATTCTGAATTTTGTAAGATTAATTTTCGAGCGGTAAAAGTACAATTATCTGCTCAAATTTTAGTCATGGAATGTCTAAAAACAACAAAGCCCATTCCGAAGTAAACAAAATGGGCTTTGTTGCTAATAAAATGCTGTTAGGCGTCGATATTGGCGTATACCGCGTTCTTTTCGATAAACTCTCGACGCGGTGGCACTTCGTCACCCATTAACATGGAGAAGATACGATCTGCTTCGGTTCCGTTATCTATGGTAACCTGTCGCAACGTCCTGAATTCGGGGTTCATTGTAGTATCCCACAACTGCTCTGCATTCATTTCCCCCAGACCCTTATAACGTTGGATACTGGCCGCTCCTCCAAATTTTTGGTTGATCATATCGCGTTGGTCATCGTCCCAGGCGTATTCTTTCTTGGCTCCTTTTTTCACCAGATATAAAGGAGGCGTTGCAATGTATACATGTCCGCCCTCTACGAGTTCCCTCATATATCTAAAGAAGAAGGTCAGGATCAAGGTAGAGATATGACTCCCATCGACATCGGCATCACACATGATTACGATCTTATGGTAGCGCAGTTTCTCAAGGTTGAGTGCCTTACTATCTTCCTCGGTACCAATGGTGACACCCAGTGCGGTATAGATATTACGAATTTCTTCGTTTTCAAAGACCTTGTGCTGCATAGCTTTTTCCACGTTGAGAATCTTTCCTCGAAGCGGTAAAATAGCCTGGAACATACGGTCGCGGCCTTGTTTGGCCGTTCCCCCGGCCGAGTCACCCTCGACAAGGAACACTTCACATTTTGTGGGATCTTGTTCCGAACAATCGGAAAGCTTACCGGGCAATCCACCTCCGCTCATCACTGTTTTACGCTGTACCATTTCCCGTGCCTTGCGGGCCGCATGACGCGCTGTGGCAGCCAAAATTACTTTTTGTACGATGATCTTGGCATCGATGGGATGTTCCTCCAAATAGTTTTCCAGCATTTCAGAAACGGCCTGACTCACCGCTGCAGTGACTTCACGATTTCCCAGCTTGGTTTTGGTTTGCCCTTCGAATTGCGGCTCTCCTACCTTCACCGAAATAATAGCGGTCAACCCTTCACGGAAATCGTCCCCGGCAATCTCGAACTTCAGTTTATCCAACATCCCCGATGCGTCTGCATATTTCTTCAAGGTAGTTGTTAAACCACGTCGAAAGCCGGACAGATGGGTTCCTCCTTCATGGGTATTGATGTTATTTACATAAGAATGCAGGTTTTCATTAAAGGAAGTATTATAGATCATGGCCACTTCAACGGGAATGCCGTTCTTCTCACCTTCCATCGCGATCACATCGCTTATAAGCGATTCACGGTTTCCGTCCAGAAAACGGATAAATTCCTTCAGACCTTCGTCGCTGTAAAATTTTTCCCGAACTACTTCCCCGTTTTCGTCCTTTTCACGCTTATCACTGAAGTAAATGCTGATTCCTTTATTCAGATAAGACAATTCGCGAAGTCTGCTCGCAAGGGTGTCATAGTTGTATTCCAACGATTGTTTAAAGATCTGGGAATCGGGCTTAAATGTGACCAGGGTACCACGTTCGGTGGTTTCGCCAACCGATTTGACGGGGTACATACTTTTTCCCCGTTCGTATTCCTGCTCCCATACTTTCCCATCCCGATAGACCGTTGCCTTTAATTTTTCAGAAAGTGCATTTACAACCGAAACTCCCACCCCGTGCAAACCCCCCGATACTTTGTATGAATCCTTATCAAATTTACCCCCCGCACCAATCTTGGTCATTACGACCTCCAGTGCAGAAACACCTTCCTTTTTATGCATGTCGACAGGAATTCCACGACCATTGTCCCGAACACTTACCGAGTTATCTTCATTGATCCAAACTTCAATGGTATCACAGAAACCACCCATGGCCTCATCAATGGAATTATCCACCACTTCATAGACCAAATGATGTAATCCCCGAACCCCAATATCTCCAATGTACATCGAAGGACGCATCCGTACGTGTTCCATCCCTTCCAACGCCTGTATACTATCGGCTCGGTAACTACCTTTTTTCTGTTCTTCGCTCATATATTTTAGGTTGTTTTATTCAAATTTTCGCTAACAAGCAAATATAACCAAATCACCAATAAATTCAAGGGTTTAGGCATTATATCGCTGCGAAGTTATTAACAAATATCTGTGGAAAAAATACTTCGGAAAAAGGACTGAAAATAAAGTTTATTTCTGGCGTAAGTATTCCTAGAAATTTACGACCGAAATTTAGTTTTCGATCCAAAATTTTCACATAAAATTATAAGTTTCTGAAGTAATAAAAAGTAACTTTAATGCTTAAAATAAATCTCATGAAAAAAACGACTACGCTCACGCTCTTTCTCTTTGTATTAACGCTGGCATTCAGTTTCACTGCGGAAGCTCAAAAATTCGCCAAAATGGACGTGAGTCCTATGGACGCGGCAGTATTTCCAACCAGCAATAGAACCCCGGAGAAACTGATACGAATTATCTATGGCCGGCCTCAACTCAAAGGCCGCGAAGTAAGTTCACTGGCTCAAAATGGAAAGGTGTGGAGAACCGGCGCCAATGAAGCGGCAGAGCTTACGTTATATACCGATATGAAAGTAGGTGGCACTACTGTTAAGGCCGGAACTTACACGTTCTACACGATTCCGGGTGACAACGAATGGACGGCTATCATCAATAAGGCTACCAATGTTTGGGGTGCCTACTCATATGACCAGACAAAGGATGTGGTGCGCGTCAAGGTACCCTGCACCAACGAAAAGGAATCCATCGAAGCTTTTTCGATCGCCTTTGACGAAGCCCCCAAAGGTGTGGACATGTACCTGGGCTGGGGAACCGTTCGCGTAAAAGTGCCCTTTTCCAAGTAGCACAGCTTCCTTCGAAGCGGCAAAAAACCGTTGAATGAGGGCCATGGCTGCAATACAATATGTTTAAAAATATACTCCCTGTGCGTCGCTTATTAAAAGTTGAGTGCAGGGATTTTTTTAGGGAATATTCAGGTATTTGTGGGTTTGCAGCGACACTACCCATTTGGGATGCTTCATTACGTAATCGACGATCTGAGGAATCATTTTATCGCGTTTGCTCCATTCGGGTTGCAAATAGAGCTTACAGTCTTTGGAAACTTTGGCCGCTTGCTCCTCTGCGAAGCGGAAATCGTCCTTGTTAAAGATGATCACCTTAAGCTCATGCGCTTTATTATAAATCTCTTTGGTAGGTAATTTGAGTTTTTTCGGGGATAAGCAGATCCAATCCCAGGTACCCGTCAAGGCATAAGCCCCGGAGGTTTCTATATGGGTAACAACGCCTTTATCTTTCAGCAGTTGGGTCAACGGACCCATATCCCAGGTAAGTGGTTCACCGCCCGTTATCACAATGGTTTGTGAATATTTTACCGCATTCTCGGCGATGGATTCAATCGCAGTGGGAGGGTGAATATCGGGGTTCCAACTTTCTTTGACATCACACCAATGACAGCCTACGTCACAACCGCCCACCCGAATAAAATAGGCAGCCGTACCCTTGTGATAGCCTTCTCCCTGAATGGTGTAAAACTCTTCCATCAAGGGGAGCATTTCTCCGCGATTCACCAATTCCTGCACTTTCGTTTCCATGCTGCAAAAATAGTTGAAAGTATTCAGTTGTCAGCAGTCGTGCGACGTATTTTCCTGATGATTCCCATAGCTAATCAAAGCCCCTTACGGCGACCACTTCAATTTCGATCTTAGCGCCTCTGGCCAGGGCTTCGGTCGCAAAGGTGGTACGGGCGGGTTTTTGAGTAAAATAGCCTTTATAGATTTCGTTAAAGGCCGCAAAATCTTCGATCTCATCCAGGATCACCGTCGCCTTGACCACCTGGCGCATTGACAAACCATGATGCGCAAGTACGGCTTTGATATTTTCCAGAGCCTGAATAGTTTCGGCTTCAATACCCCCCTGTACCAATTCCCGGGTGGAATGATCCATCCCTATTTGCCCGGACAGGTAATACAGATCCCCGACCTGAACCACGTCACTAAAGGGTGCCGAACGCTTTTTCGGCTCATGGGAAGGATGATAAACAGTAGTATTCGCGGCTTCGGTTTTTGCTTCGGAAGCAGCCATGGTTTTTGTTTTCTCTTCGGAAGGGGAAGTGCAGGCTATCATTCCGAAGAAAAAGAGAAAAAAGTAATATTTGGATGCGTTCATAAGGAATTTGATTTGTTAGGTCGAAAAGTCTTCGCATTTATGAATTTAAAATACGGAATATTTCAGTAGCTTACCTACAATCGCTATTTTTATCAAAATTTTGAAAGATGGCAGACAAACAAGTATTTTTCGATTATATCAACAAAGGCTACGCCACCAAAGGCGATTCAATCATCATGGGAGCGGCTATGTTGGATGGAAAAACGGTCACGAATGCGCTTGTGAAGATTCCTTTAAAGACGATGAATCGTCACGGCCTCATTGCCGGAGCCACCGGAACCGGAAAAACGAAGACCTTACAAATACTGGCCGAAAACCTTTCAGAAAAGGGTGTGCCCGTGTTACTCATGGATATGAAAGGCGATTTAAGCGGAATTGCACAACCCAGCCCGGGACATCCCAAGATCGATGAACGCCATGCTGCCATAGGGATCCCTTTTGAGGCGAAAAGTTTTCCTGTTGAAATATTGACGCTTTCCAAGCAAAACGGAGTTCGGCTGAGGGCTACCGTCAGTGAGTTTGGCCCCGTATTGATCTCCCGTATTCTGGATGTTTCTGAAACGCAGGCGGGGATTATTTCCATCTTATTCAAATATTGTGACGATAACAAATTACCCTTGCTGGATCTGAAGGATTTTAAGAAGATCATTCAGTATGCCAACGAGGAAGGTAAGGACGAGATCGCCCGGGAATACGGCCGGATTTCCCCTGCTTCTTCGGGTGCGATTCTCCGAAAGATCGTGGAACTGGAACAACAGGGCGGAGATATTTTCTTTGGTGAAAAGTCGTTCGACACCGATGACCTGCTGCGCGTAGACCGCAATGGCCGTGGTTATATCAACATTGTGCGCCTTACCGACATTCAGGATCGACCCAAGTTGTTCTCTACCTTTATGCTCTGCCTCCTCGCGGAGATCTACTCCACCTTTCCGGAACAAGGAGATAGTGGAAGGCCCGAACTGGTGATCTTTATCGACGAGGCCCACTTAATTTTTAAGGAGGCCAGCGATGCCCTGCTCGACCAGATCGAGAGCATCGTAAAACTAATTCGTTCCAAAGGTGTGGGACTGTATTTTGTCACTCAAAATCCAACCGATGTACCCGACGGGGTGCTAAGCCAACTAGGTTTAAAAATACAGCATGCCCTGCGCGCGTTTACCGCCAAAGATAGGAAAGCCATCAAATTGACTGCCGAGAATTATCCTATATCCGACTATTACAAAACCGACCAGGTACTCACCTCATTGGGTACGGGAGAAGCACTGATTTCGGCGTTGAACGAAAAGGGAATTCCCACTCCCCTCGCAGCTACGATGTTGCGTGCCCCCATGAGCCGAATGGATATTTTGACCGAGGATGAATTGGAAACGCTGGTGAGTGAATCCAAACTGGTAAAGGAATACAACGAAGAAATAGATCGCGAAAGTGCTTACGAATTATTAAACAAAAAAATTGAAACGGCCAACCAACAAGAGGCAAAGGAAAAGGCTGCAAAGGAAAAAGCCGAAACCAGCAGTAGCACCAGCCGTCGCAGCACCTCGACCCGTCGAAGAACGAAGAGTTCCTTCGAAAAAGTGTTTACCAGTCCGACGGTAATTCGCAGTGTACTGGGGATACTGACCAAGATGCTTCGTTAGTTGTTAGTTGTTAGTTGTTAGTTGTTAGTTGTTAGTTGTTAGTTGTTAGTTGTTAGTTGTTAGTTGTTAGTTGTTAGAATATAAAAAAAGTAAATTTACATATGAAAAAGACCCTTTTAATTGGAGTGCTCGCAGGCCTGATGTTTGTTCAATGCGCTCAGGAAAAAGATCCGTATTTAATTCAAAATGGGCAGATTGGTCCCTTGACGAAACAAATGCAGATGAAGCAGGTAGATTCCATTTTCCCCCTGGATTCGATCGTGCCTTTAAGCAGTATTGAAAATACATTAGGAACCCAGGGTGAGGTTGAAATATATGAGAAAGGCGGTAAAAAATTACTCTTGTTGTCTCCTGAAGATGAAACGGACCCTAACTCGGTAATTACGAATATTCAAATTTTTGATGCCCGTTTTAAGACCGAAAAGGGACTCAATTTAAACAGTACTTTCGCCGATGTAAAAGCAAATTATGAGGTCGTTGGCATCCAAAATGCGATCAACTCGGTGGTGGTATTTCTGAAGGACAGCGATGTGTATCTTACCATTGACAAAAAGGAATTGCCTGCCAGTCTGCGATATGATTACAGTGCAAAAGTAGAGGTAACCCAAATACCCGATGCCGCCAAATTCAAGTATTTTATGATTGGTTGGGATGTGGAGGATACCCCAGATAAGGAATAGTAAATAGTTCCTAAGGGAAATACGTGATCGTCTGGAAATGCATATCGGACGATTGGAAGATATATCTGGACATCTGGAACCCTCTTTAGATCACCAGGATAAACCCGGGAATTAGCTACCTAATAGTACTGCCTGTTCTACCGCCCATTTTCGATGGAATCTACTACACACTGAAAAAATTAACAAGACCAATTAGTTGGAAATAGCCTATATTTACTAGGTAGTTTTTTCACTTCTATGTTAACAGCTTCCGAAAAAAATCAATACCGAAACGAACTCTTCCGCCATTTGGATGGTATCGCTGTAGCACCCGTTGCCTATGCCTTTCAGGAAAAAGGAGTGTTGGATTTTATTCTGAAGAAAAAAGAGTGTACACTCACCGATATAACCCGTGAATTTGATGGCAATGACGGCTACCTCAATGTAGGTATCCGGATGCTGGCTTCCCAAGGGTGGCTCGATTATAGCATTGACGGGGAAAAGAACCAAATTTTGATTGGAACCAATGAACGAAGCGAAATTGCATTCGGTTTGGCCGATACTTTTCAGGAAGTCGTTTCTTTTATGAAAAGTTCGGAAGAATTTCACCCGCGTCACTCCGATGCCGATCAATTTGCACCGCTGAGTCGTATCTTCAATAAGTATAAAAATGGAGATTACTCACCTCGATCAGAAGATGCGCTGGCCCGTGAGATCGAGGCTCAAATTTCCAAGCAGATCGAAGGGGTACTTGTAGGACCTATTACGGTGTTTTTGGGTATGGACGGTATGTTCCATAAATATTTTATGGAAGCCTCATTCAGTGCCGACGAGTTTCATGAAGACCCGGTGAGTTTTAGTAAAATACTGGATTTCTTCTGCCATTTGGGGTGGTTCAGTAAAAAAAATGAGCACTATCGTTTTACGGACAAAGGCCTGTTTTTCGCACGACGATCTTCAGCCTATGGTGTGACAGTATCGTATATCCCTACGTTTCGCAGGGTCGACGAACTTATGTTTGGGAATGCACTTATTTTCAGAAGTTCGATCCCTACGGCCCATGAAATTCATGTGGATCGGGAAATGAACGTTTGGGGCAGTGGGGGAGCACATTCTGCTTATTTCAAAAAAATTGATGAGATCGTTATTTCCCGCTTCAACAAACCCATAGCCGAACAACCCAAGGGAATTCTCGATATGGGTTGTGGCAACGGTGCCTTTTTAATTCATTTGTTCGAGGTAATTGAGCAGCGCACCAAACGGGGAGCCATCCTGGATCAGTATCCTCTATTTCTGGTGGGTGTGGATTACAATAAGGCCGCCTTAAAAGTAACACGCGCCAATTTGGTCAAAGCCGATATTTGGGCCAAGGTTATTTGGGGCGACATCGGAAATCCACAACAATTGGAAGAAGACATTCAGGCCAGCTATGATATCGACCTCTGCGATCTGCTCAATGTTCGTACTTTTTTAGATCATAATCGGCCATGGGAAACCCCAAAAAATATCGACCCGAAGGCTGTGAGCACCTCCACCGGTGCTTTTGCTTCCATGGGGAAGCGCCTTCCCAATGCGGAGGTAGAGCAAAATCTAAAAGAACATTTTGAGAACTGGAAGCCTTACATTCGTAAATTTGGGTTGCTATTGATCGAATTGCATACCATAGACCCGAAGATCACCGCACAGAATATTGGAAAAACCGCAGCCACGGCCTATGATGCCACCCACGGATTCAGCGATCAGTATATTCTGGAACTGGATATTTTTTATAAGGTTATTTCTGAAATAGGCTTGCATTCAGATCCGGTTTTTTCTTCGAAATTCCCGAATAATGAACTCGCCACCGTGAGTATTAATTACCTCTTCGAAAATTAGAGAACCATGAAAGAAACCATACGCCCTTTTCATCTGGCCATTCCTGTAAATGATATTCCAACCAATCGAAAATTCTATCGCGATGTACTGGGCTGTACTGAAGGGAGAAGCAGCGATCATTGGGTGGATTTCAATTTCTATGGCCATCAGTTGGTGATTCATCACAAAGAAAGTGCCGGTGTGGATCAAGCCCATTCGAATCCGGTGGACGGTAAAGAAGTTCCGGTGCCTCATTTCGGGGTGGTGCTGGATATGGAAACCTTCCGGCTGCTTTCAGAAAAAATCAGAAAGCACAACATCCCCTTTATTATCGAACCTTACACTCGATTTGAAGGAGAAAAAGGGGAGCAGGCGACCATGTTCTTTAATGATCCTTCGGGAAACGCGATTGAGTTCAAAGCCTTTAAAAATATAGACCAATTATTTGCCACATAATATGAAAACTATTTCGCCAAACATCATCCGTCAAGTATTCGTACTCGTGATCATTCTCGTCATGGGAGGGCTCATTTTCAGGGAATTACTCCCTTATTTTTCCGGGGTGCTGGGAGCCATCACCATTTATGTGATTTTGCGAGGGTGGATGCTGAAACTGGTTCGGAAGGGCTGGAAACCATGGTTAGCCGCCGCCCTGCTTTGTTTAATCTCCTTTGTGGGTATTTTACTCCCGGTTTCAGGAGTGTTACTTCTTTTGGGAAACAAAATTGGAAACGCGGTTCAAAATTCAGAAAAAGTGGCGCGCGCCTTTAAGGATCAACTGGCGTTTTTGGAGGAGCGATTTGGATACGACCTGGCATCACAGATCGATGTGGGCGCCATCTCCTCCTGGTTATCTAACAATCTGCAAAGTTTTGCAGGGAGTACCTTTAATGTGTTCATTGCTATTGGACTTATGTATTTCCTTTTGTATTATATGCTAACCGATCGTCGCCTTATTCAAAACTCTGTGGGGGACTATATGCCGGTGAGCAAATCGAATTTGAAAATTATCAGCAAAGAAATTAATGCCATGGTTCGCTCCAATGCGCTGGGAATTCCATTAGTAGCTGTAGTACAAGGAGTAGTTGCACTTATTGGTTTCCTGATCTTTGGTGTTCAGGATCCTTTCTTTTGGTTTGTGATCGTAACCATAGGTTCCATGATCCCATTTGTAGGTACACTACTGGGTATACTGCCGGTCTTTATCCTGGAACTTTCTTCCGGGAATACGGGACAGGCTTGGGGAATCCTGATCTACGGACTAGTAATCGTGGGCTCATCGGATAATATTGTGCGCCTCTTCGTGATGAAAAAACTAGACAACGTACATCCGCTAATTACACTAATTGGAGTGATCGTAGGGGTGCCTTTATTCGGGTTTATTGGATTGATCTTCGGGCCTTTGCTTATCAGTTTATTTCTGGTACTACTTAGTATATATCGAAGCGAATATCTGGGCAAAACGGCTGGTGATTAGCCCATTTGACTACTGTTATGGAAGAAAAAAAGAAAAGACCTCCCCATCTCAAACATATCGATGAAGCATCCTTTAACGAGGAAGTGACCTATATAGACGAAAAAGATGTAGAGATTATCTTTGAGAACGAAGAAAAGATAAATCGGAAGTTCAAAAAGAAAGGGCCCATTAAAAAATATGTTGAATTGGCCGGGCATATGTTCTCCATGCTCAAAGATTACAAGAATGGGAGTTATCGTGAAGTACCCTGGCATTCCATTGGCAGCATTATACTGGTACTGTTGTATGTGTTGAACCCCATGGATATTATCCCCGATTTTATACCCGTTTTAGGCTATATGGACGATGCCGGGGTCATTGCGCTTGCCCTGAAGCTACTTAAAACCGATTTTGACCGCTACCTGGAATGGCGGGACCTTTCAGAAAAAAGTGTTTAAGAGTTCTTTCGTAGTTCTCTCGCCAACAACGTATTTTTTAGCAACATCGCGATGGTCATTGGACCCACTCCCCCTGGCACCGGGGTAATAAAAGATGCCTTTTTACTAACGTTTTCAAAATCGACGTCCCCTTTAAGCACATAGCCTTTTGGATGGTTTTCATCGGGAACTCGTGTAATCCCAACGTCGATAACCACGACGCCTTCCTTGACCATATCGGCTTTTAAAAATTCGGGGACACCCAGTGCCGAGATAATAATATCGGCTTTTTTGGTGATCTCTTCAATATTCTTGGTACGGCTATGGGTAAGGGTTACCGTACTGTTTCCAGGCCAGCCTTTTCGGCTCATTAAAATACTCATGGGGCGACCTACTATATGGCTTCGGCCAATAACGACAGTATGTTTTCCGATGGTTTCTACTTTATATCGCTCCAACAATTCCAAAATTCCGAAGGGAGTCGCAGGAATAAAACTACTCATATCCAAAGCCATTTTTCCGAAGTTCGTCGGGTGAAAACCATCCACGTCCTTGGAGGGATCGACTGCCAATAACACTTTCTGCTCATCGATCTGCGATGGAAGCGGCAATTGCACAATAAACCCATCGATGTTATCGTCTTCGTTCAATTCCTTGATCTTTTTTAACAGCTCCACCTCGGTCGTGGTATTCGACATTTTGACGAGGGTCGACTCAAAACCAATACGCTCGCAAGAACGTACCTTGCTCCCCACATAGGTGAGACTCGCCCCGTCATCCCCCACCAATACAGCGGCTAGATGTGGTACTTTTTCGCCTCTGTCCTTCATTTTCTGGACCTCGGCCTTGATTTCTTCCTTGATGTCGTTTGAGATTTTCTTTCCGTCGAGTATTGTCATATTTCGTTGATAGTTGTTGGTTGTTGGTTGTTGGTTGTTGGTTGTTGGTTGTTGGTTGTTGGTTGTTAGATTTCCAAAAAATTTATGTGCGTAGCGATCCTAATTTCACAAGTAAGTGCTGTCAACGGTCAACAATTAACCATCAACCAAATTACTTCATTTTCCCCATCATCTGCATCATCTTCCGGCCTCCACCGCCTTGCATCATTTTCATCATTTTGCTCATTTGGTTGAACTGCTTCAGTAATTGGTTGACCTGTTGCACCGAAGTACCACTCCCCTTGCCTATTCTCTTTTTCCGACTGGCATTGATCGAAGCTGGCTTGCTGCGTTCGTCCGGGGTCATGGAGTGGATAATGGCTTCAATATGTTTGAAGGCATCATCGTCGATATCCATCCCTTTCATCATTTTGCCGGCACCGGGGATCATTCCTACGAGATCCTTCATGCTTCCCATTTTCTTGACCTGCTGAATCTGCTTCAGGAAGTCATCAAAACCAAATTGGTTCTTTGCTATTTTCTTCTGAAGTTTTCGTGCTTCTTCTTCATCAAATTGCTCCTGGGCACGTTCCACAAGGGAAACAACATCACCCATGCCCAAAATTCGATCTGCCATACGCGCCGGATGGAAGACATCGATGGCGTCCATCTTCTCGCCCGTACCTATAAATTTGATAGGTTTGTCCACGACACTCTTGATCGAAATGGCAGCACCTCCACGGGTATCCCCATCGAGTTTAGTCAAGACCACTCCTTCAAAATTCAATCGCTCGTTAAAGGCTTTTGCCGTGTTGACCGCATCCTGTCCCGTCATGGAATCCACTACAAAAAGTGTTTCCTGGGGATGGATGGCCTTGTGTACATTGGCGATCTCCGTCATCATTACTTCATCCACAGCCAATCGACCGGCGGTATCGACGATCACCACATTGTGACCGTGTTGCTTGGCATGCGCCAGGGCATTGGTGGCGATCTCCACGGGATTCATATTCCCTTCTTCGGTGTAGACCTCAACGCCTATTTGTTCTCCCACTACCTGCAATTGGTTGATGGCCGCAGGACGATACACGTCACAGGCTACGAGTAAGGGTTTTTTAGATTTTTTAGTTTTAAGGAAATTAGCCAGTTTCCCGGAGAAAGTAGTTTTACCACTTCCTTGTAGTCCGGCCATTAAAATGACGGTGGGTGAGCCACCCAGGTTGATCCCTTCGGTTTCGCCACCCATGAGTTCAGTGAGCTCATCTTTTACGATCTTCACCATGAGCTGGCTGGGCTGCAAGCTGGTCAATACATTTTGACCCAACGCTTTTTCCTTAACGCGGGTGGTAAAATCCTTGGCTATTTTAAAGTTGACATCGGCATCGAGCAAGGCGCGACGGACTTCCTTCAAGGTCTCGGCTACGTTTACTTCGGTGATGCTTCCGTGTCCTTTGAGAACGTGGAGGGCTTTGTCCAGCTTATCGCTTAAATTATCGAACATATTCTTACTTCAGTTTTAAGAAAGGCAAAGATACAAATTGGATAGGGAGTGGCAAAGAGGGTTATTGAATTAGTTGACAGTAAGCAGTTGCAGTGAGCAGTAAGTAAAAGGCAATATTTTGGAGATTTGATCCACTACTTCCAATTCCAACTCCCACGGCCTACTGAACACAGAATACTGAACACTGAACACTGCCAACTGCGACTGCCACTGCCAACTGCCTACTTTTTAAAACAAAGGCAATTACGTATAAACACCTATACCGCATCCCAAATTTTACCAGTACCTTGAAAAACAGGTTATTCGCTTTTCCTATACCTGAAATGTAAAGCATGGGCACTCACGCTGATAAAACTCAAGAGACTAAAAGCCAAACGGTTGTAAATGAGGTTCCTCAAATGCAAAGCGCTGATGCGTCCGCCTTTCAGTTTGACGATAAGCGACCGGAAGCCATTCAATTGGCAAATTTGCAGGGGATGGTGAATAATAGCCCTCATGTTTCGGAACTCAAAGCTTTTCAGGCAATGGCTAGCAACAGTCATCAACCTGCAAAATCTGCTCAACACGTGGTGCAAAGACAAATAGATGGTTTAGTAGATGGGATTCCGGAAGGCATCCTCGAGTTGGCGAACGACTATAATTTACTAGGCGATGATACCGAAGTAGGCGAGAGAATTGGTAATCTTTCAGTAGTTGAACATGCAGTATACGAATGGCTAACCAAAAATAAGGCCCCTGATATGTCTGAAGTAGTTGGTGCTACTGCAGTACGAAACTTGATGGATACCACAAAAGCGGAGCGACAGCGAATTGTGGAACGCTCTGTTAATGAATCGCAAGATGGTTCCGGAGAGGGCGGCTTACCCATTGCAGGTTTCGAAAATTTGGAAGAAGATGTACAGGGACAAGTGCGGGACTTGTGGCGTGGTTTAATTGAAGGCACCGGAAACATTCAAATTAGCAACATTGATTCAGACACAGGAGAACAACACGACGGATTCAAGATGAAAGTGCTCGTAGAATTTTCGCGGCTATTGGAGGGAAAGTTTGGACGATCAATGGTCACAGACATTAATACATCCCAACATCTGGTTTTGATTGAGCCAGTTCATTTGGTTAACAAACAGAACAAAGACTTTGCTGCGTCTCCCGTAGTAGCTAATCTTGATAATTTAACGAAACTTGACGAACCACCTGCAGTGGAGGACGCCCAGCATTATCCCGAGACTGAAATCACCGGTATGAATGAGGAGGAGCGCTTAAAACTACTCAATGAGTTAAAGCCAATGCAAGATAAACAATTGGGTGTAAGACTAGTAGACAATGCCGTTACCACCTACTACGAATTTGGGAAAGGCACTGCAGTAAAAGTAACAATGCCCTCTGATTTATCCGATGGTAGCCCGAATAAAGAATCTAGATTAGCGGATGCCAATAGGAATGAATTGGCGACACCTGTTTTTATAACACTGGGACATGAACTTGGTCATGGCATTCACATGCAACGTGGCACAAACACTCAAGGAGTAACCGTACCTAATTTCTTTGGTGCTGAAGATGATAAGAAAGCATACAAGTATAATCAGGAAGAATATGTTAACATCGAAGGAAATGAGAATGCCTTGCGAGAGGAACATGGATTAGGCATACGCAAGGGACATATTAATATTCCCCACCTGCACAAAGAGCGTATGTGGCAGGAGCTAGCGACATGGTTTCAGTGGATTAAAGGCATGGGTGCTTTAGGAAAACTTTCGGTTTACGAGGAAATTAATGCCAATTTAAAAACAATGGATAAACGGATTGCCGTAGAGTGGCTAAATCCGGAAGAACTCCCCGCGCTAATGTTAGATTTTGATAATCTACCTCTAGAAATCAAGACGATGCAATTTAACTACCTACGAGGAAATTTCACCAAACATATGTATGCTGAAAGCGATCAGTTGATCTTAAGTTTACACAACATCCATTTCAGTTTTCATGAAAGCTTTATATTGATGATAGGAGCCATAGATATGGAATTAAAATATATAACAGCACAGGCGCAAGAAGCTTTGAAATCCAATTCACTGGCCGAATTCTTGGCGACAATTCCACAACAGCGGGCAGATTTTGCAGCTGCAAAATTTACTCCTAAAATAGATTCAATTCAAAGTAAAATAAATCTGGAGGGAGTTGATGGCGATCAGGCATTATTTGATCAACTAACCAAACTTTTAAACGACTTTGTAGCGGTTAGTTGGCTTTTCCCAAAGTAATTTGGTTCAATGATAAAACTGAAGCCAAATTGTCACAAGCAATTAAGTTCAAATTCTAAATTATATCCATAACTTTTTACACCCTTTGCATTCGATCACCTAATAGCCAATTTGGATACCATAAAGCTCAAGCAAAAGACAACCTACTTACCATGTTTGAGATCGTACTTCCGAAAAAAGACTTACCACAATAAATGGCCAGCATTGGTGGGGCTCAACTGCCTACTGAACACTGGCAACTGCCTCCTATGCCTACTCCGTCAAATACCCCATCAACAGCTCCGTCAACAGCTGCGTCCAGCCACCCTTGAAATTTCCAGAAACAAAGTCCGGATCGTTTTGCGGGAAGCTATCAACGCCGCTATGGGTGAGTTTTAGGCGGGTTTTGTTTCCTTGCTCGAACAATTCAAAAGTGACCAGGGAAGTTCCATCCACCGTTTCATATTCCCAGCTGTATTGCAATTTTTTAAAGGGAATGACCTCGGTGATCTTACAATGGTGGATATACTTTTTTCCGGTACGCCCGGTGCCTTCAAAGCTAAACTCGAAGCCTACTTCCGATTTAAATTCGGAGAGGTCGAAATACCATTGCTTCATTTCGTCCTTGTTCGTCAAGGCTTTCCAGACTTTAGCCACCGGGGCGTTGTAGGTCGCTTCAACGATAATTGCGTTCATTTTGATTTCTTCTTTAGGATAGTAGTTTTTGTGTCCAGATTACTTTGTATTGTTCGGCCCATTGAATGACTAACATAGATACTGACTTATGAAATCAAATTGGTTACAACAGCAAAGGACTATTAGGTCTTCTTTTTATAGGTCTTTGCCGTTTTGGACGGACTATATTCAAAGGCATCTTCCTTCGTAATGGGAGTAAAGTGATCGGCCTCATCGATTAGTACGGCAGCAGCGTTTTTCTCCACGGCAGCAATTTCTACCCGTACGCCTCGTGACTTCAGGAAGCGGACCAGTTCCACATAGTCGGAGTCACCACTAAGGATGATGATGGTATCCACCTTTTCAGCTACCTGGGTGGCGAATATAGTGAGGGGAATATCAGCAGATTTGTGGCAAGGGATCACACTTCCGTGAAAGTTTTCATGCAGGCGTTCGGCCAGTTTGGCACTTATCTCCTTCCCTTCCCGAAAATACACCAGACGGTTCAGGGCACGATCTCCCAATAGTCTGGGTACCAGCGTATCAAAATTGGCAAGTACATTCTTCTTCAACAGGCTCTGCAAACTTCGCTCAATGTTGTTTCCATCAATCAAAATCGCTACACATTGGTCTATTTTAATCATAGTTCTTGGGTATTAGACGGTTCAAACCGACATTATATCAGCTAAATATACCATTCTTCTCCCAAAGTCTGATGTGGTATTTATTGATGCCGATTTTAAGATATAAAAGTAGCACACAGTGACAGCAGGCAGTAATAAATCAACTTATTTCAATGATTTGATACTGCCTACTGCCACTGCCTACTGCCAGTGCCACTGCCAACGGCTAATGAATACTGCCTACTTAAAACTACTTCCTGAATTTTTTCCGAAGAAAAACAAAAAGCAATATCCCACCAATCCAAAGCGGCCATACGTGGATCACAAACAAAACGATGGCCTCGATCATGCTCCAGCCAAAGGAAAAGCCGTTCTTCGATTTATCCAAAAAGGTCTTTTTATAGCTCGCAGGCTCCTCCACATATTCCACGGTTTCGTAAAGGTCGATCTGGATGGTGCTGAACGCAACTTTGCTGGTGAGGTATTTCAACCGCCCCTGGGCCGCTTCGATCTCCTCCTGGATAATCCGCAGCTTGTCTTCGGTGAGCAAAATGTCTTTGACGGTCTTGGCCTCTCGGCGGAGTATTTCCTCGTAACGAGCCTTTACTTCGAGCTTTGTTTTGAGCCGGGATTGCAGATCGACATATTCTTCGGTGACATCTTTGGTGGTGATATTTTCATATTCGATAAACGACGCCACCCCTGCAATGGAATCCATCAAGACATCGAAGTGTTGCTGCGGAACTTTTAGTGTAAACCGGTTTTCAATCTGATATAGGTTATTCTGAAAGCGCAAGTCGGAAATATAGGAATCGTACGCCATCGCTATTTTCTTGATCTGCTCTGTCGCTACTTTTACGTTGTCTACTTTGTATTTAGCGGCAGCCGATTTGATGATCTTCAGATCGGGATGCATTTCCTTCGCGGGTGGGGCTTCCTCCTGACCCATAGTGCTGTTCAAATTGGCATTTTCATTAACGGTGCCTTCAAATTCTTCGGAAACATCTACGGCCTCCAGAGCAAGATTCTCTTGATACGCTCCGGTATTGCAGCCAAAGACGAAGATCATAACCCCTGTTATGACTCCTTTTTTAAGTACGGAATTCAATTGTTTTGTGTTCATAATTTTATATTTTTAAGAATTATATCCACAAACCTAAGTCGTCCCGAAGGCGGGGCTTTGAAAAACCGGGGTAAAACAATTGTAAACTATTTTACAATTTGTTGCTATTCTGAATAATACATCCTGTGAACCCAAACGACAAACATCTTTTTAATCTCTTGAAAAACAGCATTGCAAGCACTTTTTCAAAGGAATATCCCACTGCGGGAGCCATTGAAGCATGGAAAGGGGCCGAAATTGTCGCCTTTCAGGAGGATCTGTTCAGCAAAGTGAAGGCCCGGGTGAGTGAGAAATGGTTTTATACCTATTTCAAAAATGATGTCCACAAACTGCCGCGTATCGACATGCTGAACTTGCTGAGTGCCTATGTAGGTTATACGAATTGGAATGAATTCAGAGCTAAAAACAGCAGTCCTGTGTTGTTACAAGGAAAGAAAGGGGCTACCAAAAAATATCGTGCTTTTTTACTGCTCATCCCACTCCTCGCCGTCGCTGCGTTCTATTGGCCGGGTGAAAATAATTTTCATTTTTGTTTGGTGGACGAAGATAAAAATGAGGCGATCACTTCGGTGGTTGATGTGAAAATTCTTCAGCAAGAACAATCGCCTTTGTATTTAAAAACAGACAGTTTGGGGTGCTTCACCTTTCAGACCAAAGAAAAAACCATCCAATTTATCGTGCAGTCACCCTATCATAAAACCGATACTATTGCCAGACATATCAACACCAAAAACAGTCCCGTGGTTAAATTACGAACCGATGACTACGCCCTCATGCTGCAGTATTATTCCAACGGAAATAAGTCCGACTGGAAAAAACGCAAACAACAATTACAACAATTGATTGCCGAAGACGCGCAAATTTATCAGCTGTATTCACAAAATCTTGGCATCGAATTGTATTCCAAAGAAGAATTTATCAATAAGCTAACCGTCCCAACGAGCAGTCTGAAGAATATTAAAATATTGGACAAGGCCTATAAAAATGGAAAAATTATCAAGCTGAAATTTATGGTAAAATGAAGAAGTTGATCTACATAGCGATCGCATTGCTGTTGTCATCCTGCGCGAATAATGCCAAAGAGGCATCCATGAGCGATATGGATTTCTCGGAAGCTGAAGTTTCGGAAAATAGTTCCATGGGGTTAGAAGAAACGTCCATAGTTGCCAACACCCAACTCGCGGAAGCCAAACTCAAGGACTATTTTGAATTGGTTGTATTACAACAGAAACATCCCGATTTCAGGGAAGATATTCGATCGCAACTGCGAGGGCTTTCGGAAGCAGACCTCAACATTCCCGACAGTGTCAACATCATTTCCATTGAGAATATTCGTCAGAATGGCGCCGTGCAAGAACTTTCAGATTCCCTTCAGAAAATACACTTTTACTTCGATGTAACTACTGAAAACGGAACCCGCCAAGATTCGATAACCGCGGTACTTCGATCTCAAAAAGTAACGGTAGACCAACAAGAAGTAACGGCCACCAAAGTCACTTTCGAACGAAATTAAAGGCGTAGCGATTTAACGCCTTCCCCTACTGCGGGGCCTATTGCGGTTGCCGCCCGTTTTGGGTTTACTCGGACGGTCTTTATTTCTGCTATTGACCCGCCCTTTCTGGTTTTGCCAGTTTACGATTTTTTATGGGCAGCACTACTGTGAACTGCGTGCCTTTATCTAATTCACTTTCCACCTCTAAGAAACCGCCGTGTTTTAAAGTAAAATCGTAGCATAGAATTAATCCCAAACCGGTTCCCATTTCGCCCGAGGTTCCCACGGTACTTATTTGTTGATCTAGCTTAAATAAGGAGTCGATCTCTTCCGGGGTCATTCCAATTCCTTTGTCCGTCACCTTTATGGAGAGTGAATTTTCGCTGATTTCAGATGCAATTAGGACAGTACCTCCTGGATTAGTAAATTTGATGGCATTCGAGATTAAATTCCGGAAAATAGTCTGCAGCATATCGGTGTCACCGAAGTAATCTAACTCCCCCTGCTGCAGGTAACTTAGTTTTATATTTTTTTCCTTAGCCTGAAAATATAAGGTTTCGATCACTTCCTTTAGCATCACATTGATATCAACTTGTGTAGGCTTATACTTGATGTCCCCGGTTTGAGAACGAGCCCAGCGCAGCAAATTATTCAATAGGTTGGTTGTATTTTTCGTAGAACTCGTCAATCCTCTAACAATTCCCGCCAGATCCGGATCCTTAATTTCTTCGTCTTGAAGTAACGACAACAAGCCTTCTATAGCACTTAAGGGTTGTTTGATATCGTGACCTATAATAGAGAAAAACTTGTTCTGAGTCTTCGTCAACTTGAGGAGTTCCTGGTTTTTATTATTAATTTCTTTTCTGTTTTGAAGAAGTAATTTATTATTCTTTACAAGTTTTAAATTAAGTTTTCTGAACCTATTAATTTGCCATACAACAACCGACACTAGTACGGCAATGGTGAAATACCAAAACAATAGTATCCCGATGAAGTTGGAATTCCTTTGGTACGAACTCTTGTAAGCGGTACCCACTTTAATTTTAAAGCCGTAATAGGAAACCGTGGAAAATAAGTAATTAGCGTCAGTCACATCAAAGTTCTTATAGTACTCTAAATCCCGATTCTTATTATAGACCTGAGTATTATCGTACGCCTGTTCCCTGTCAAAATCGAAGCCTTCCTGGGTGCTGAATTGAAATAGGAATTCTTTATTCAGATCATCGTTGTAAATTTCTTCAAGTATAGATTTAAAACTTAGGATTGGAGCTACATACCCAAGGGTTTTACCATTTCTGTGAACTCTAAAATCTATAGGGAGTCCTACCCAACCTTCGACCAGATTTATCGGGGGAAACATTTGCAAGGAATCGTGAGTCATTAAATGATTGAGTCGGCGTATTTTTTCTTCGCTTCGCAAGGTTTGAACCGACTGCCCAACCAATTTCGCAGGATCCATGGTATTTCGACTAAAGGATTGCCGGAATACATGGGCGGTATCGATGAAGGAAACCACAATCGAATCCCGAAGTTTCAGATCGTTGTATTGATTCCTGACAAATTGTTGAAAATCGACTGCCGATGGTAATTCGGGAGACATGTTCATATACGAACGCATACCAGATACCAATCCGGCAAATTTATCCACCGAACTTGTAAATTGTTCAATGGATCTACGGTGCTGGTTCTCCAATTTCAGATCGCGTGCTTCAATTTCCTGTTGTTCAAAATTGTCGTATAAATAGTAGAAAAAGAAGCCTCCTATCAAGAGAAAGACGCATAAAAAGAGCCAATGACTATGTTTCTTTAAGTTGTTCATTCAGAAGGGGTCCTGGGTATCGCAATGTACTAAAACAACATCCGATGGGTAAGACAATAACCGCTGAAATTGGCAATTGGTCGAAAACCTAATCATGGCTACCTCATGAAAAAGTTCATTAAATAAGGATCTGTTGTTGTACTCCTTGGCGCTCTTTACCGCCTCCCTCTATTTCGGTTCCTACCACGATTGCGATCGCCTGTGTTCGAAGCATTGGTATGATTTTTGTTCCGACTATTGTTTCTCCCCCGCTGGTTTTGCGCTTTATTTTCAGCCTTTTTATCCAGGATCTCCTGTAGGTTTTCGGTAGGTTCGAACCCGGCGATCACTTCACTTTCCAGACGTTGCCCGAGCAATTTTTCGATCCCTCTCACAAATTCATTTTCATCGACACTTACCAGAGAAATGGCTTCTCCGCTGGCTCCCGCCCTTCCCGTTCGGCCAATACGATGTACGTAATCTTCGGGGATATTGGGCAGCTCGTAGTTCACTACATGTGGCAGCAAAGGGATGTCCAGACCTCGGGCAGCGATATCGGTCGCTACCAGCACACGAACTTTTCCAGCCTTAAAGCCAGCGAGGGCTTTGGTGCGGGCACCCTGACTTTTATTACCATGAATCGCTGCGGAAGAAATGGACGCTTTGTCCAACTTCTGCGCCAGGCGATTGGCCCCGTGTTTGGTTCGGGTAAAGATGAGGACCTGATCCCAGTCTCCGTCGTCAATAAGTTTAATGAGTAAATCGGTCTTTTTGGATTTATTGGTCCGATATACGATCTGTTCCACCTTTTCGGCGGTTGTATTTTCGGGAGTGGCTTCCACCATCACCGGATTGTGTAAAAAGGATCCGGCCAATTGTTTGATCTCTTTTGAAAAAGTAGCCGAAAACAATAAGTTTTGACGCCGTTTAGGCATAAGCGCCAATATTTTTTTAATATCGCGCAAAAAGCCCATATCGAGCATACGGTCGGCTTCGTCGAGCACCAGAATCTCGACCTTAGCCAGCGAAAATACTCCCTGGTTGTGCAGGTCCAGCAAACGTCCCGGTGTAGCCACCAGTATATCCACTCCCTGGCGAAGCGTTCGTATTTGCGGATTGGCATTTACGCCACCAAAAATAACAGTGGAGCGTATGTCAACGAATTCACCATAGGTTTTTACGTCCTCCAGTACCTGTGCCGCCAGTTCGCGGGTAGGGGTAAGGATCAATGCTCGTACGGGACGTTTATGCAGTGGAGGTCGGCTGTTTAAAATTTGAAGCATGGGAAGCGTAAATCCCGCGGTTTTCCCGGTTCCCGTTTGCGCGGAAGCCAGTATGTCCCTGCGTTCTAATATCTTTGGAATGGCTTTTTGTTGAATGGGAGTTGGAACAGTATATCCTTTTTTGCTGATAGCTTTCAGCAGGGCATCGGACAGCCCTAAAGTTTTAAATGACATATAAATTGTTTGCGAATGACAATCTATATCGATTAGGGGCCATTCAAAGTAAGCGGCAAAGGTAAGGCTAATTTTCTTCGTGGGGTTTTTCTTGCATAAAAGTGTAGCTTACATCTAATTCGTATCTTTATAATGGACCACATAAAAACGATACCTATGGATCTTATTAGTTTACGAATGTCCACCATCATCATTGGTGCCATCGTTGGTGCACTCGTCGCTGTTTTCTATGCGTATTACCAGAATAAAAAGAAGGGTAAGTAGATCTTCTGAAGAAATTAGTTGTCTCGTTTTCTAAATTCAATTAACCATTGGTCATAACCCTTTAAAACGAAACTTATGGAGTATGCTATCAAACAGTTATTTCACATAAACGCTTCCAGGGAACGGGTCTTTGAGGCTATTTCAACTATTGAAGGGCTTTCCAATTGGTGGACGGTTCAGACCGAAGGGGATGCGTCCCTGGGTGGTACCATTCAGTTTGATTTTGGCGACTTCAAAGGGCCGCTCATGGAAATTATCTTACACAAACCCAATGAGAAAATTGTCTGGAAGTGCGTGGGAAGTGCTCACGATTGGTTGGGGAATACCTTCGAATTTCAGCTGGATGAGAATGAAGGAAAAACCCGGCTTCGTTTTTCACATCTGGGTTGGGAGGAACAAGGTGACTTCTACGCTATTTGTAACTTCAGTTGGGGCAGGTATATGGAAAGCCTTCGTCAATATTGTCAAACTGGTACGGGTGAAGCCTTTGGCAGCGCCGGCTATCGTTAAATGGGAACCCTTGCTGTATCGAGGAGCACGGTTATACTATAGGCAGTTCAAACTAATCGAATGATTTTCAAATAAATATTAGCATCTGGGTGTTAAGAATTCAATTTTTTATAATAACTTAGTCTTTGCTTATTCAGACTTTATACTAACTATAGTTGTCCCTTCAGGCACCATTGATTCGCCTACTTCTACCCTATCCACCTACCATGCGAAGGTTTTATTAGGTTGATGGAATTTCCTTGATACGAGCCACAACCGAAGTAAAAAAAATACTAACCATTTGATCTATTTCGCATGAAAACTTTAAAAATGAAATTGGCTGCCCTATGCTCCGCAAAAGTAATCGGCGCTCGAAAATATGGATCGTTTCAAACACATTGCCGTTTCATTTCGATGAAAAAATATGAATAATCACTTAAATTTTAAAACCATGAAAAAATTAGTTTTACTAGGATTTGCCATCCTGTTATTTACGGCTTGTGAAAAACGATATACCGAAACTTCGCCCGAGATCGATGTTGTCAAAGCGCTCATCGAGGATTATGAAACGGGAGACTGGGTAGGCTGGCGCAGTCATTATTCAGATACGGCCAAAAGTTATCACAATACTAAAGATGGAGGAGTCGCACCCGATGTGACCCTTGAGAGACTTAAAACGTCGATTTCCGGTCTATCGAGCTATAAATTTCAAAAAGAAGAGGGCGAAATTGAAATGGTCGTTGACGATAAAGGAAGAACCTGGGTCAACTATTGGGGTGTTTGGCAGGGATCACTTACCAGTGCTGTAAAACCATTGGTGATACCAGTACATCTTTCTTTTCAAATGGTAGATTCTAAAGTTGTACGAGAGTATGGTTATTGGGATAATGCCCCACGCATGAAAGCCGAGATGGATATGGCTACCGCACGCGAGGTGAAATCTGCAGTGATGACAAAGGATGGCACTACCAGTAAAGACGGTACCATGAAAAAAGAGGAGCCAAAGAAAAAAGTAGCAAAGAATAAGGACGCTACGATGAAGAAGAATTAGAGAATCATTCTTTTTCTTTACGGAATGGATATCCTTAAC
Source organism: uncultured Flavobacteriaceae bacterium (assembly GCA_963807685.1). GTDB lineage: Bacteria > Bacteroidota > Bacteroidia > Flavobacteriales > Flavobacteriaceae > Aureisphaera. The sequence continues at coordinate 458,830 of CAWECU010000012.1, forward strand.
CAAAGAGCCGCCACTTCAGATGCACATCTTTTGAAGTGGCGGATTTCTGTTTTATTCTGAAGTTAGCATGCATGCAATGACCAAGGTTAAAAGTTACCGCATTCAGTCTATTGATTTGTTACGTGGAATTGTTATGGTGATCATGGCCCTGGACCATGTTCGGGATTACTTTCATGCGGCTGCGTTGGTAAGCGATCCCACGGATATGGAGACTACAACACCTGTGCTGTTCTTCACACGATTCATCACGCACTTTTGTGCACCCGTATTTGTTTTTCTGGCCGGTACCTCGGCCTTCCTGTACGGTCGAAATAAGACCAAAAAACAGCTTTTTAAATTTCTCTTTACCAGGGGTTTATGGCTTATGCTGCTGGAAATTACCGTTATGACCTTCTTGTGGTGGTTCGATGTGACCTTTAGTTTTTATAATCTTCAGGTGATCTGGGCCATTGGGCTTTGTATGGTCGTACTTTCACTACTCATTTACCTTCCGAAGAACCTGTTGATCGTTATAGGTTTATTGCTCGTTTTTGGTCACAACCTTTTGGATGGGATCACAACTCAGGGCAGCGATTTTGTTTCGTTGCTTTGGTATACCTTACACCAGGTAGCCTTTATTCAAATAGGTGATACATGGATTAGCTTTTTGTATCCCATCATGCCGTGGGTTGGGGTGATGTGCCTGGGATATGTCTTTGGAACCCTTTACACCAAAGATTTTGACGTCTCCCTTCGGAAAAAATGGTTGCTGGGTCTGGGAATAGGTTCCATAGCCCTATTTCTGGTTTTGAGAGGTATTAATGTATACGGTGATCTGGTTCCCTGGAGTCTTCAGAAAAATACCACATATACCCTACTGTCTTTCTTCAATGTTTCAAAATACCCGCCCTCCCTTTTGTTTCTGTTGATTACCCTGGGGTTCCCCTTACTCTTTTTATATTTCATCGAAAATATTCAGAACAAACTCACCAATTTTCTGCTGGTCTATGGAAGGGTTCCCTTATTTTTCTATGTCCTGCATGTAATGCTTATTCACTTATTGGCCATTCTTGGATTGCTCATCTCGGGTGGGGAATGGAAAATGATGATCCTTACTTTGGATTCCCTGAGCGATGGAACTTTGGCCGGATACGGATATTCATTGGGCATTGTGTATCTGGTTTGGGTGGGGGTGGTTCTGGCACTGTATCCTCTTAGTAACTGGTATATGAGGTACAAAGCCAATCACAGGGATCAATGGTGGCTGAGTTATTTATAAAAGAAAACGCCTTATCACTAGTATGACAAGGCGCTTTCAGCAATCAACTAACTAACCAATCAATTATGAGAAAATTGATTTTACAATTGGGGTAATATTACTTTATCTATGGCGTGGACTACTCCATTCGCCGCCTGAACGTTCACCACAATGATATTACTTACACGTCCGTTTGGATCGGTAATCGTTGCGTTGGTCGCATCGATAGTAATGTCATCTCCCAGAGTACCTACAACTCCGCTTACCAAATCTTCGGCACGAACATTGGCACCGGCTATAACGTGGGTATTGAGTGTAGCAGTTAACGTTGGCCCATCGATTTCGGATAGATCTCCAAGACCTAATTCTACTAACAATGCTTCAAAAGCATCATTTGTTGGAGCGAAAACTGTAAACGGCGCCGGATCGGTTCCTAAAGAAGTACTCAATATACTCACATAGTCGGGTTGATCGCTTCTCGTAAGTGCTGAAACCAGTGTTCCAAAGGTAGGATCTGCCACAGCAAAGGTTACCACAGTGGGCAATCCAATTACGGCATCCACCACATGTACTACACCATTTGCAGCAGTGATATCGGGAGCAGCTACATTGGAAATTCCATTTAGCGTTACGCCACTATCGGTATTGATATACAGACTCAAGTTGTTGTCTGTTCCTCCGTATGTCGCCAAGGTAGTCGTGTAAGAGGTCGAAAGATCTGTTGACAAAAATGTTCCGGTCAAAGCGTGATTCAGAACTACCTGAGTTAACACATCTACGGGAACATCACTAACCGCTGTCCCGCCTAAGAACGTATCGAAGGCAGCATTTGTAGGCGCAAATACAGTGAACTCCGCATTACGGTCGTTCAATACAGTATTCAGGCCGGTAATTTCCAAAGCCTCATTCAAGGTAGAAAGGTCTGCAGTCATCATCGCTAAACCTGAAATGGTTGGGTCAACAATATCGAGTGCCTGATTGGGCAATAATACTTTATCAATGGCGTGTACCACTCCGTTTCCGGTTTGGACATCGGTCACGATAATATTGGCAGGCATTCCAGTAGCGTCAATTACTTTAGGTCCTCCGGTTAGAGAAATAGTAATGTCTTCTCCCTGAAAGGTAGTGGCCATTTGTCCTTCGGAAAGATCCCCGGCTCTTACATTAGCTCCTGCCAAAACATGATAATTCAATACTACTTGAAGCACATCGGTAGGAATATCATCCAATGAGGTAGCTCCCAATAGTTGCAATAAATTTCCAAAAGCATCATTGGTTGGGGCGAAAACTGTAAAAGGTGAAGCTGCAGTTCCGGAAAGTAAGGCTACATAATCTACGGTCCCGTCACTTGCCGCTACCAAAGCGTCCACTAAAATTGAAAAGTCTGCATTGGCAGTAGCCTGAGTAACAATCGTTGGAATGCCAATAACAGCATCTACCGCGTGGATCACTCCATTAGTGGCTGCGATATCGGCTGTTGTAACCGTCGAAACCCCGTTGATTGTGACCCCGGATGCTGTATCTACATACAAACTTAAATTAAAACCGGTGGTGCCGAAGACCGCCAAAGAATTAATATATCCGGTCGTTAGTTGGGTAGATTCGACCGTACCATTCACCACATGATTCAAAAGAATATTGGTAAGTACATCCACAGGCACATCGTCTACGCTTGCAAATCCGTTAGCATTCAGAAATGCTTCGAATGCAGTATTATTGGGTGCAAAAACTGTAAAGTCGGTTGTTCCATCAAGAGTGGCAACCAATCCTGCACGTTCCAGAGCTGCGAGAAGCGATGAATAATCGGGATTGTCTGCAACAAAGGCGGCAATACTCACGGTGGCGTCTCCACCATTCGAGTTATTATCGTCGTCATTGCTACAAGAAACTATGGCAAAAGCCATAATCGCAAAAAGTGAGATTTTAAGTAATTGTTTCATTTTGTTTAAGTTTAATGGTTTATTATTAAACAACAAAGCCGCAATAATTACTACCGGAGAATTCGCTTTTAATACAACTTTAACTTTTTGTTTAATTTAATTCAAAATTTATTAAACATAAAAATGTCTTCAAATAAAAAGCCCTTCGCTGGGGAAGGGCTTCTAATCCTGGCAATTGTATTTTATTTTATTGGCAAACGGGAATCATTTGAAGAATTCTGTATTTCAATTGTTCATCCGATTCAATTTCAATTTGTGATCCGTCGATCATTTGAACCCGGATCGGGTAATTTATAGAAGCAAGAGTACCCGAATCGAATTCACTAATTCCTAAAAACGTTTCCTCATCATGGTTGAAAACCACCGTTTGATAGTTGGAATTATCAGTATTGTAAATAGAGATATGTACCGGATAAATAAAATCGACACAATTAATAACGTCATCGTACAACAAGCCGTTATAGCACTGTGTCCTATAATTTTTTAAATTCTTGAGGGAGCTTACCTGCGTTTCTATATAATCGCCAAAAGTTATCGTCAACGGGAATACAGGCTCCACCATATCGTAATCATCAATGGTTAACAGGTCGTTCTCCGATTGTATTGGATATGTCTCTCCGTTAAGAAGAATATTGTAAGGAAACTTTATACTGAAACAATGACATTGATCTATGATATCGTCAAAACTTCCGTCGTGAGACGACACCGCTTGCATGAGCTTAGTTAGTTGAGCATCTGCCAAAAAGGAATTGAATCCGTCTTCCTGAGCCGTCGTCGACTCTTCTTTCTGACATGCACCGGCCACAATCAAAAGGCAAAGTAAAAGGTATTTTTTCATCACATCATTTTTCAACTATCAATATAACAACTTCATTTCTAAAATTCCTACTTCCATAATTTTATATCTTTACAAGAAAAAGCTTCTATGGGTAAACCGCTCTTTGAAAATATTTGCGATGAGCAGGTATTTTCTCAACTATATAAAAAATGGGCAACAGACCTGCACAATTTTGTGTACTACAAATACGGCCCACAGGTAAACCCCGAAGATAAAGTGCAGGAAGCGTTTATTACCCTATGGAATAAGTGCAAGGAAACCTCGGTGGACAAGGCCAAAAGCTTTTTATTCACCATAGTAAACAACCTAACGTTGAACGAGATCAAGCATCAAAAAGTAGTCTTGAAATATCAGCAACACAAACCCAGGGAATACACCAACGAAAACCCGGAATTCCTCCTGGAAGAAAACCAATACCTTCAGAAATTTGAAAACGCGCTCGCTAAACTTCCCGAAGGACAGCGCATCGCTTTTATGCTAAATCGGGTGGAAGGCAAACGCCACAAAGAAATTGCCGCCCTGTTGGGAATTTCCCGCAAAGCAGTGGAAAAGCGCATCTACACCGCTCTGGAGAACTTAAGAAAAGATCTTGACGAAATTTAATGCAAATCCGGGTAGGAATTTTAGAAATGAAGTTGTTATATAAGTGAATTGACATGAAAAAGGAAGATTTAATTATCAAGTGGTTGGATAACAGCCTTGATGAAAAAGAGCTAAAGGCGTTCAAGCAATTGGACGCCTCTAGTGTTTTTATCAAAATTGATGAGGTTGCTCAACAGTTCAAAGCACCCTCTTTCGATGTCGATCAGTCTTATCAAAAACTGAAAAACAACAAACCCACTACTGCCAGAAACCACCGAAAACGATACTGGATTGGTGTCGCGGCTGCCCTTGTGCTATCACTGGGCTTGTATCTTTCACTTCAACATACTCCGGAAAAATCTTTTTTTGCTCAAAATTCTCAAAAAACCGAATGTAACCTACCCGATGCTTCAGAAGTAATTCTGAACGCCGGTTCTCAAATTTCCTTTCAGGCTAAGAACTGGGAAGATAATCGATACGTACAATTGGAAGGCGAAGCCTATTTTAAGGTGGCAAGAGGTTCTAAATTTACAGTGAACACGGCTCAAGGCGCGGTCGAAGTTTTGGGAACGCAATTCACCGTAAAATCACGAGCAGACTTTTTCGAAGTGATTTGTTACGAAGGAGTGGTTCAGGTCAATTACAATAACACATTGACAAAACTAACCGCCGGAAATAGTTTCAATGCATTTGGGAACGAATACCCACAAGGCCACTACTCCCTTACAGGAACCGGCCTGGATACATACCAAATCGTCTTTTACAAGTGTTCCCTTCTCCGAAGTTGTTCGGGAGCTCGAACGCCAATACAATGTTGCGGTAGCACCCGGCGATGCTATCGATCAAACTCTTTTTACAGGAAGCTTTACTCACGAAAATTTGGAAACTGCCTTGCAGGCTATCACAATTCCCCTTAACTTGTCTTACACGATTGAAGGAAATAAAGTGATGCTAAAATCCAAATAACAGTGACCCTATTAAAGAAGTCTCCATTCTTTATCCTCCTATTTATTGCGCAATTTATTCTGGCGCAAGACAAAATACCGCTTCGTGAGTATCTCGTTCAAATTGAAGATCAATTTCCGGTCAATTTTTCCTTTAAAGACGCAGATCTGGCGACTCACTTTATCAATCCGGTCCCGCAGCGATCCTTTGAGGCCACCATGCTTTTTTTGAGAAGAAATACGCTGTTTGGCTATGATGTGCTTGAGGATAGAACGGTAGCGATGAAAATAAGAGATGGGCTAATTCCCGTTTGTGGGCTTGTATTTTCTTCGGAAACAGAGGCGGCGCTTTCCACTGCAGGGGTTATCACTTCGTATCAGCGCAGTTCAACCCGTGCCGACGGAACCTTTGAATTACTCTTGCGCACTTCCGAAGACCCGATTACGATAGAATACACCGGCTTTACAACCCAAATATTTAAGGGCAAATCTTTTCAGAATAAACCTTGCAAAAAAATAACAATGGCTCCCGGGATCGAATACCTTACTACCGTTACTCTTTCCAATTATTTTGCCAAGGGAATCTCAAAGAATGAAAACGGCTCTCTTACGGTCAATTACGACGATTTCGACATCCTCCCCGGACTCATAGAACCGGACGTTTTATTAACTATACAGGCGCTTCCGGGCATTCAAAGTGTAAACGAAACTGTTTCCTTCATTAACATTCGTGGTGGTACTAACGATCAGAATCTTATTCTTTGGGACGGGATAAAAATGTACCAAAACGGGCATTTTTTCGGGTTGATCTCCGCTTTCAATCCTTTTCTAACTCAAAACGTAACGGTAATCAAAAACGGAACTCCCGCCTCCTTTGGAGATGGAGTTTCGGGAGTGATCTCCATGGAAGGAGCCAATGAAATCAATTCCAAATTTACCGTGGGAGCAGGCCTCAATCTCCTAAGTGCCGATGTCTTTGCCAATGTACCTCTGGGAAGTAAGGGCTCCCTTCAGGTTTCCGGGCGAAAATCGATCAATAATTTGGTAGAAACCCCTACTTACAATGCGTATTTCGATAAGGCATTTCAAAATACCGAACTCACCATGGACGGAGAAAATGTGCTGCCCAACTCCAACGACGCCTTTAGTTTTTTCGACAGCAGCCTGAGAATACAGTTAAAACCCAGTGAGAAAGATGTCCTCCGTATCAACTTATTGATCCTTGCCAATGACCTGAAATTCCTTGAAAATGCCGAAATTAACAATGAGCCTCTTTCGCTCAAAAGCGATCTGGTTCAAAATAATATTTCAGGGGGCTTGTATTACAAACGTCAATGGAGCGATTATTTTAGTACAGATCTCCAATTGTACGGTTCGAGTTACGAACTGCAGGCATTAAATGCCGATATACTCAACGAACAGGCACTGTTGCAAGAAAATGATGTTCTGGAATCGGGCCTTAAGGTGAGTGGAACTTTTCTTTTTTCTGAAAATGTGAAGAGTGAATTTGGATATCAATTGAACGAAACCGGGATCACAAATTTTGAACAGATAAACAATCCTTTTTTTGAACGAAGAGATAAACAGGTGTTGCTCACTCATAGTTTTTTTGGAGAAACCCACTTCAAACCCTTCCCGGCCACCTCACTTAACCTGGGCTTGAGAGTTAATCATATCGATAAGTTCAATGAGGTGCTCTGGGAGCCGCGATTGAGTTTTAATTATCAGCTTACCCAAAACCTGAGCTTCGAGATCCTGGGAGAGCTCAAGAGCCAGACCACCTCCCAGATCACCGACTTTCAAAATGACTTTCTGGGTGTAGAAAACCGAAGATGGGTTTTGTCCAAGCCCGGTGAAATTCCTATTGTGAAAGGGCAACAACTCTCGGCGGGTTTTACCTATAGACGAAAAGGTTGGCTGGTAAGTGCCGAACCCTACCTCAAAAGAGTCATGGGAATTACCTCTCAAAGTCAAGGGTTTCAGAATCAATTTCAGGATCAAAAAACCTGGGGAAGTTATACCACCCGAGGCGTTGATTTTTTATTGAACAAAAGGTTTGAAAACGTGAACACCTGGTTGAGCTATTCCTACGCCAAGAACGATTATAAATTTGACGTGTTTATTCCTCAGGAATTTTTCAATAATATTGACATTCGCCATTTGGTTACCTACGGAATTAATTACTCCGTAAAAGATTTCAATATTTCCGGCGGATTTAACTGGCACAGCGGCAAACCTACTACCCTTTTGGTAGAAGGCTCTGAAATTGTGGATGGGCAGCTCAACTATTCCCTTCCCAATGCTACGAATATCAAGGATTATATTCGGGTAGATGTTTCGGGAACCTATGAGTTTAGCTTGGGGGAAAAAGCAACGGCTTTTGCCGGATTGTCTATTTGGAACTTATTGAATACCAATAATGTAGTCAATCATTTTTATAGGATTGACAATAACGATGCCGTGGAAGAGATTGACGAACTTGCCTTGAAATTTACACCAAACCTATCCTTCCGAATCACTTTTTAAATGAAAAATGGGTTTCAATTATTTGGCTATCTTTAACCCCAATCAAAATAAAATCACATTTATGAAAAATACAGGCTTCCTGCTCATCGCTCTATTATTTGTTAGCTTCGCATTTGCGCAATCTGAAAAAGAAAAAGTACTCACCACTGTAGATAAAAACACCATACAAGGTCACATATATTTCCTGGCAGACGATCTTCTGAAAGGTCGTGAAACCGGTACTCCCGAAAATAAAATAGCTGCTTTATATCTGGCCAATACGCTTCGAAGCTATGGCGTAAAGCCGAACCCTAAAACAGGTACTTACTATCAGGAGGTAGCCTTATTAAAAGTAGAGCCTCCAAAAAGAATGACCCTTTCAATCGATGGAAAAGAAGTAAAGCAAAAAGTAGCATTGCATGCAACGCAATTAAATTTCACGGGGGACGCAGTTTATCTAGGTTATGGCCTTGAGGAAGATTATAAGGGAAAGGATGTACGTAAAAAAATGGTGGTCATAAAAGGTGGCAGACCAGACAATAACAGTCCCCGTGGCGCTTTCAGACTTAGAAGTCAGAAGGCGGAACTAGCCAAAAATGCCGGAGCTGCAGGCGTGATTGAGTTAATAAAGTCGGACGCTGCGATCTGGAGTTTTATCGATCATAACTTCAACGCAGCAAGTTTGGAGGTAGCTAAAAACAAGGAGGAATATATTAAAGACAAAGGACAATTGGGATACTTATGGGTGCATGACGAATATGGCAGTATTGCCAAGGAAATGGAAACGGGCAAACATGCGGTTAAACTCAAGATGGACGGCTCTAATAAAAGAGAAATAAAATCGCAAAATGTCATTGGCGTTGTGGAAGGAACCGATCCTCTGCTAAAAAATGAATATATTATTTACTCTGCCCATTACGACCACGTTGGCATTGGTGCTCCGGACGATACGGGAGATATTATTTATAACGGGGCCAGAGATAATGCAGTTGGAACGACTACGGTGTTGAGCATGGCTCAAAGTTTGGCAAAATATCCCACCAAGCGTTCTGCCCTCTTTATATTGTTCACTGGAGAGGAGAAAGGCCTTTTGGGAAGTCGTTTTTATGTAGACAATCCCGTGTTGCCGCTCAACCAAATGGTATACTGTTTTAACAGTGATAATGCAGGATATAACGACACTTCCCTGGCAACGATCATTGGACTCCCACGTACCACTGCTGAAAAAAATATAAAGGATGCCGTATCCACTTTCGGTCTTACGGCCAATGACGATCCGGCTCCGGAACAAGGTTTATTCGATCGAAGTGACAATGTAAACTTTGCCGCTAAAGGCATCCCGGCTCCTACTTTTTCCTTAGGCTTCCGATCCTTTGACGGCGATGTGACCAAATACTACCACCAGCCCAGTGACCATGCCGATAATATGGACTACGATTACCTGGAAAAGTTCTTTCGCGCCTATGTACTGGCCGGAAGAATGATTGCCAACGACCCGGTCACTCCGAAATGGACATCCGGTGACAAATACGAAAAAGTTTCGAAAGAACTTTATAATAAATAGGATGCCGGAGCTACCGGAATTTTAAAGAATCCCTTCGGAAATTTGCGTTTTCGGTTCTGCCTTGAAATGTGAAGAAGTGATTGAAATTTATATCTTATGAAATCTTATATACTTATTACGTTCCTAACCCTATTGTTGGTTGGTTGTGTTTCGGAAAACGAACAAAAAGGACTCGATCAGATCGCAGCTCTTTACGACGCCCAGACTTCTTATTCAAAAAGCTTTAATAGTGAGATGGGTTCGAAAACCATGAAAAAATTCAATGTAAAAATTTCGGAAAGTAAGCGAATTGATACGCTCGAACCCACTGTTACTACTGCCAATATTGCCATGTTGATGTATGAAAGCTTTACGCAAAAAGAAAAGAGCGACTATACTCATATTGATGTGGAATTAATCAACAGTAAAAATGATACGGCCTCCTACTACTATCCGGTAGCGGTACTTGAAAAAATTAGCGCGAAATCAAAGAGTTTTCATGCATTCTCTCAAAGTTTAGTGGATCATAATTTTAAGGAAGTGGATGTAATCAAAGACCACGTTGAAATCCCCAGCTCGGTTGCCTCCGGCTTGAAAACTAAAATTTCAACTATGGAAAATAAGTTGGGCAAGTTAAAAAGCTTCGAATCTTTCGGGGTTGCTGAAGCGACCGACGAAAAAGGTACCATTTTTCAGTTTCAAGGCTATCTGGTTTTTGACGACGATGTTCGAAAGCCATATTTCACGGTCACCGATGCTACTATCGGGAAAGACAAATTAATAGGTTTCCGAATTTTTTAATTCCGAAGAAATTGGAACATAAAAAAGCCCGTTCGTATGGAGCGGGCTTTCCTGTAGAAACAAGATTCTCTAATTCATAGCAATTAGTATGTAGTTTAACCGAAATCGATGGACGGCAACTATAAACTTGTTTCACTTAACATGAAAAGATCAAATAGCTGTTATTAGCTTGGGTCTCTGTACTTCACTACCCAATAGATAGCTGGTAACAGGAAGTTCTCTCCGGTATCACCACCTTGGAGTAGTACTCCGTCGATAGTTCCACCATTCCATGTTCCCGGATCCAATGGGTTTCCATCGTCATCCACTAAGGCACCCGGGCACTCCTCACAAGCCGTAACTATAGAGTTGTACACGGTACCATCGGTAAGGGTGATGATAGAGGTAAAGAAAAACTCGTCTGTTGCCTGGAAGGTCTCAATGTCCACCCCAAAGAGGGCAGCCATATCGGCTCCGGTATAACTTACATCAAAAGGGAATGAAGTTGTACTCTTATAAGCAATCGGGTCATCTGGAGCACCGTCAAAAGTACCTCTTACGAATAGTTCGTAAGATGCCACATTTCCTGAGGGATCTTCGGTGAGTGCATCAAAGGTTGCCGTGGTAGGATCGGACCCAATGTGATACTTCACAATAGAAACTCCGTCTATAATTTGTAAGCCTTCCCATACATCGGGTTGGAATACAAACTTAACATATCCTCCATTGCCCAATTCAGGAAAACGGAACTTGTCTGAATCTTCGCAGCTGGTAAAAACGCTACTGGAACCCACCGCAATTACCATTGCCATTACTATATATTTGAATCTTTTCATGATTATATTTTTTTTAATTAGTCAATAAAACCACCGGGGTTATTATCCCAGAATGTTCTGTTTGTAAGAGGTTGTTGGGTAATGTTAGGATTACCAGAAACCTCATCCTGAGGATATCTCCAAATTCTTGGAAAAGAACCTGCCGCAATAACCGGCGTTTGAAGCGTTGGCTCTCCGGTTCTTCTGTAAGTATTGTAAGGCTCTGTTCCGCTTCCATAAGAAGCAATTAGGTTCTGTCTGGCAATGATCTCCATTTTACCGGCCGTATTGGCACTGTTGAAAGCACTTACCACTTCATTGACATAGGCATTGATCTGGGCATTGGTAGCCGCAAAGTCTTCACTGGTATCTGGATTCACCGTAGATACTGTTGGGAAGTCTGTTACTTTCTCCATGCTCAATCGAATCCCCTGCTCTAGCAAGGCAGCAGGGCTTCCTCCACCTGTATTAAGGAAAAGGGCAGCTTCTGCCAGGGCAAAGTGAGTTTGAGAGGAAAGGTAGATGGGAAAGATACCCGCACCGTCCATCGTTTCACTGGCCGCTCTGGCCTGCTCGAATAGATCTCTGTCAAAGGCTCCACCACCGGGATATACCCCATAGGTGGATCTTCTTACGTTATCGGCAGGTATCCCCGCGTCATCGGTATGGTCTCTACCCCAGTATAAGTTACCCACATAGCAGTAATCGTAGGTAGCATCCCCTTCACAAGGTAAATTGGAACCAGAAGGCGCATCGGCCGTCTGACGGTAGAAATAGTAACGTCCTCTTGGATCGGGAGTTCCAGTCTCCACAAAAGGAGGCTGATTGTCACCCACGTTCATCAAATCGTATAAGTTGTTACTCATGTATTGTCCGGAACCGGCTGCCTGGTAGTTACCCGTAAAAAATGGGTGTCTACTCTCTACCGGGTTCTGTACCGTAGAATAGTTGAACTGGAAGTCTTCATCGACGGTGTTGATAAATCTACCACCGGCCAATACACTATTGATTCCGGCACGAGCCTTATCAGGATTGGTCAAACGAAGGTTCAAATACGATCTTAGTTTAATGGTATTTGCCAAACTGATCCAATTAGCGGGATCAAAATCTCCTCCAAAGAAAATGTCCTGAGGAACCTTAATAGAAGTGACACTCAAATTAGCGATGGCATCATCCAAAAGCTCGAATTGAGCATCGTACACATCCTTTCCGGGATCTGTTCTCGGGTTAGGAAACTCTTCCGGGTTATTAGCCTCAGAGTAAGGTACATCTCCAGCATGGTCAACCAATAGGAAATAAGCATAAGCCTCTAATACCTGGGCCACACCTACGTGATAAGGAATTTCATCTCCTTCTTCAGCCAAATCGTTGATTCCTTGTAAAAGGTCGATGTTACCAAACATTTGGTAAGACTGCTGCCATTCACCACTCAAGGTTTGTTCTGTAACGGAATTCGCATAGGTACCAAACTGGTAACGCATACGCATTAATCCCGTTGCTGTTCCACTATAACCACTAACAATACCGTTAAAGGTCAACTGGATATCATTCAATACAAAGTTAGGGTCTGCAGACTCCACAGTAATATTGTTAGGACTCTCTAATAATTCCAACTCAATGGTCTCACAGCTCGCAAAGAAGCCGAGAACCGAAGCTAGAAGTGTTATTTTAAATATATTTTTCATAATATGATACTGTTAATTTTTAGAATGTTGCTTTTACACTAAACGAATAACGCTTGTTCGTGGGTCCTGTTTGAAATTCAAGACCTTGACCGTTACCTACACCCGTACTCAAAGCTTCTGGGTCAAAGTTAAACGCTTGAGGAATGTTAAAGGTTCTTACGTATAGGTTTTGACCAGATAAAGCAAACGAAACTGAACCGAATGGTGTTTTCTCTAAAAATTTCTCTGGCAATTTATACGCTAAGGATACTTCTCTCAATCTGAAGTGAGATGCATCATAGATACCTTGTCCTACTGGATCAACTAAGTTGATAAAGTAAACATCATTAGCACCAATTTGAATTGTATTTTGAATTGGATTTCCGGATCCGTCGGTTAATAGTTGCCCCGTATTTGGGTTGGCCAATATACCTGGAATCACATAACTACCTTCTCTGTTATCAACATTTACCGTAGTTACACCTCGACGGTAGAACTGAGAAGCTGTTTGAGAGTAGATATCTCCACCATGCTGGTATTCAACCTGAGCCGAAAGAGACAGTCCTCTAAAAGAGAAAGTGTTGATAGAAGTCGCATTCCAATCTGGATTTGGATCACCTACAGTTTCGTTAGGCAAACCAACGTTATCACTGTCAAGGATCTTACCTGTGTTAGGATCGATCAACAAAGTTCCTTCAACACCCAATCCTAACGGATTCTCTGTTGTGACATTATTTGGATCGTACTTAACAGCATAGTTACCTTTAATAACTCCTAATGGCTCACCTTCTGAAGCGTAGTTACCAAGACCAATGAAACCTGCAAATGGGAAGGCTTCAAGATCTCCTAAGCTAGTCACTTCGTTTTCATAAGCGGTGAAGTTGTTTCTCATCTCCCACTTGAAATCACCTGCTACGATTGGAGTAATATTCACACCCAATTCAATACCTTGGATTTCACTTTCTGCAATGTTGTCATTGATGAAAGAGAAACCAGTCGATGGGTTTAAAGGTCTGTTCACGATTTGATCCTCAATAATTCTTTTGTAAACCGTGGCGTCCAATGTCAATCTTCTTTTGAAGAATTCGGCTTCAACACCAACTTCAAACTCCTTCTGTAATTCAGGCTTCAGGTTTCTGTTACCTCTTGTCGTTGGTAAAGAGTTAATTGTAATTGAGTTACCTCCCTGGTCAATAAATGCACCTGGGCTGGTTGATAAAGATTCTCTGGTACCAAACAATCCTGGGAAACGAGCTGAAGTACCGTAACCTGCACGGAATTTCAGGAAGTTAAGGCTTCCACTAGTGCTAACACCATCAAGTGATGTTGGAACGAATGATAATGAAACCCCTGGATAGAACAAAGATCTGTTCTCCAATTCAACAGTTGATCCCCAGTCATTACGACCAGAAAAGGTTACGAATAAAAAGTTATCGTAATCAAAGGAAGCTTCTCCGTAGGCTCCTAAGATGTTTCTTATTCCAGTAAAATCCATTTGACCTGCAACCGGGTCGTTGTTCGTAGATGTTACGAAGTTGTTATGGTTAAAGAAACCAAATACAACCTGGTTCGAACTAGAGATACCAAATTGAGAATAAGCATCACGTCTCGCGTTGAAACCTAATTGAGCAGTTAAATTGAAATTTTCTGCCAACGCAAGGTTGTTAAAACTAAAGTTTAAGTTGTGGTCAAAAATGAAGTTAGTTGCTTCGATGGTTCTGTAGTACCCTCCAAGGTATGGAGCAGTTACAGCACCGTTAGCCACTCTAAACTCTTGCAGTTCAGTATATGTATCCAAACCAAATTTGTAACCAACACTAACCTTGTCGCTAATGTCATAAGTAGTAGCAAGTTTACTAGTGAAACGGTTTGTCTTTTGCTCTTGTCCGGCATACTTAACTAACCAGTAAGGATTCTCCTGGTCTGTTCTGTAGTAGATACTGGCACCTGTGTTTGGATCTTCGAAAGGAAGATTCGGTAAATCAACGTTTCTTGGAATGAATAACAAACGGGTAAAGATCGAAAGTGCACCTCCTGCGTTGTTTGCAGCAATTGGTGGTGTATTTACTCGAAGGTTACTAAAGGTCGCAGTACCGTTGAATGTAAATTTGTTACTCAGCTTAGCAGTTCCACCCATACCTATATTGTAACGAGTTAAACCGTTACCTGGAATATAACCGTCTTCCGTAGTATAACCAAAGTTGATGTTGTAACGGCTTCCACCATCACCAGCACCGGCTACGTTTACAGAAGTCGAGTTGCCCACACCTGTTCTGAAGAAATCTTCAACGTTTTTCTCAGCGGCAACATAAGGAATTGTCAATTGATCAAACTGAGGAAAGATAGCTCCCAAACCAGCGTAAGGGTGAAGGATAGTTAATCCGGCGTCTAAACGGCCACCCCAGTTACCTACGAAAGCAGGGTTAGGAGCGTTGTTTGCACCTTGACCATACTCGTTTTGGTAATCTGCCAGGTTACTGATTTCGGTAGTATAAACAGATTGAGAAAGAGTTACCTCAAACTTCTCGTTCAATTTTTTCGAACTTCCGTTTTTAGTAGTAATCAACACAACCCCGTTTCTACCTTGCTGACCGTATAGTACTGCTGCACTCAGACCTTTCAAGACCTGTACGCTTTCGATACTGTTAGGATCCAAATCGAGGAAACGGCTACTTGTTACCGTATTACCACCTGCGAAACCAGTTTGGTTATTTGTTTGGGAATCGAATGGAATACCATCCACCACGAATAATGGTTGGTTACTACCGTTGATAGAACTCTTTGAACGAATGATAAAGTTTGTACCCGAACCTGAAGCACCACTGTTACCAGTAATTTGCACCCCGGCAACTTTACCGTTCAAACTTCTCACTACATCAGATTCCGGTTTGTTTTCGATAGATTCTGCCTCGATCGTACTTACCGCATAACCTAAGGCTTTTTTGGATTTGGTTCTACCACCGTATCCTGTTACAACAACTTCTGTAAGAGCTTCCGCATCAGGAGCCATACTGAACGTAATGTTCGAAGTACTCGCCGTCACCCGTCTCTCTTCTGTTGTGTAACCAAGGTAACTAAATACAATTGTTTGCCCGGCCGATGCATTAACAGAGTAATTTCCGTCAAAATCAGACTGGGTTCCCGTAGTAGTCCCTTTTATAATAACATTAACCCCAGGTAACGGCAAACTGTTCTCGTCTGTGATCGTTCCTGAGATTGTTTTTTCTTGTGCGAACGTGAGTTGCACTACTAACGCTAGTAATAGCGTCAAAATTCCACTAAACTTTGTTCTCATTTTATAATTTATTTGAATTAGCCAATGCCAAAAGTCACAATAAAAAGTTAATTACACAACTTTTTAAACTTAAAATTTGGTTTTTTTTTAACACGGGGAGGTAAGGGGTTATCGGGTTTACTAAAATCGGGAAGATAGACTGATATGTATTTTTGTATTTGAAAATTTAAAATTTTGCATTTCCGAAATTCCATTTGCGATATTTAATTTAAAAACCCCCGCTTTGGTTTGCAGGCCCAGCCCCAATTCCATAACTATATAGCTCTTCTGTAAGGTTCAATGTTTGATTTTCAAAATAGGCCAAATCTATGATGCTGTGGATATAGGTGGTGTTGCTTAAATTGGTATCGATATTCGGTATTTAAAATCGAAAACAAAGAGGCGTCAATGCTATTTTCCTCAAAGCCTCGAATACTGTTAATTCCGCCAAATCGAAAAAGTTCATTGGTGAGATAGGTATCGCTGGATAAAACGCAGGTGGAATTGTTCAGATAAATGGAGTTTCTTAAAATTCAGATTAAAAATATGGCTTATGTTACCTGTAATTCGGAACTGTTGTTCCTGTTTGTCAAGGGTAGCTCTGTTTCCAATTTCAGAATCAACCCCAATAAAGGTTTTTACCGGAAAGAAACTCAAGGTTTGAAGTTGTTTGTAGCTGGCGCCTAGTAAAAGATAGCGCGAATCATAATCTTCCACTGCCGATCCGGCGATGATTACATCCAGTAAATTACTCGATTCATATGTTTTGTATCCTACATATAACTCGCTGTTTGGATTTACCTGATAGCTCACCCGCACTTGTTGATCGGTAGTGGTAAAGGTGCTGTCTTTCTTGAAGATTTTCAATTCGACGCTAATTCCGAAGGGAGTTTTAAAAATATAAGGCAAGGTGGTTCGAACCCTAAAGTTGAGTTGCTCCTTTCCATCAGCTTTGTAATTTACCAACAATTGTTCTCCAAAATTCAGATTATTGTTGAGTTCCAAATTGAGATAGCCATTAAATTGCAGCTTTTGGGTATCTTCGTTTGTCGCAAAACCTAAAACACCGTCAAAGAAGTTGTGATTTCTTTTTTTCAGGTAAAAGTAAATGGAGGTGGAATCTTTTCTGAAAAGTGCTTCGGGCGATTTTAGGGTCGATACGAAACCCAGGTTATTCAAAAGTTCGTTTTGGCGAATCACCTTTTTCTGATTGAATATCTTTCCTTTTTTAATTCCGGCATAATACTTCAAGTAAGATCTTGGAAATTTTTCATAGCCTTTCACCACAATATTATCAATAGTTCGAACCGGCCCTCCTGAAAGATTAAGATTTGCAGAAAGGATCTGCTTATCAATTTTCACGATCTTGGATAATTTTAGTTTGGCAAAGGGATTTCCATTCTCGGTTTTCAATCCATTTAAAATTGAAGTGCTGGTTCAATTTGTGAAATGGGAAGGATAAAATAGTCTTCGGTAATTTCAGAAGAAACGAGCAGAAGTTCTTTTTTGCTGAAGTCTGCTGCAGAATAATAGATCTTAATTTCTTTCCAACGATTTCCGAAAAGAAGTACGCCTCGAATATTCGAATCGTTTTTTCGGGCAATATTTTCTAAAGTGCTTTCCAGAAATCCCAGCTGTTGAAACTCGGAAAAGAGAGTCGACTTCTTTTTTCAGGGACGATAATTTTTAAAATTCAGAGATGGAATCAAGGTATCAATGAGCCTTCTGAAAGATCCTGCTCTGCTTTAATTTCAAGCTGTAAATTTTGCGCTTAGCATTTTTCAGAAAATATGGGTATATATATTAAGGTATAAAAAAAGAATAGAAAATATTTCAAAATGCAGGTTTTAAGGTTGTAAATCTAACGTTATAGCTTGGTTTTTCATATTTCAGTTTTAAATAATTACAAGGTGCCTCAAAATTAATATGGTAAGGTTTGAAAGTTCCAATTTTATTTCTACCTTTGCAAGCCCTATAAAAAGGGGAATTGTATAATTAATTAAGTATAATACATATTTTATATGCCAACAATTTCACAATTAGTACGAAAAGGAAGAGCCAAAATAACCAAGAAGAGTAAATCGGCTGCTTTAGATTCGTGCCCTCAACGACGAGGTGTGTGTACGCGTGTATATACTACTACGCCTAAAAAACCTAATTCTGCAATGCGTAAAGTAGCAAGGGTTAGATTGACAAATGGCAAAGAAGTAAACGCATACATCGGTGGTGAAGGACACAATCTGCAAGAGCACTCGATAGTATTGGTTAGAGGTGGAAGGGTAAAGGATTTGCCAGGAGTTAGATATCACATCGTTCGTGGAGCTTTAGACACCGCAGGTGTTGAAGGTAGAACACAACGTAGATCTAAGTACGGTGCAAAACGCCCTAAGAAGTAATTTTAAACTTATTTAAGACGAAGAAATGAGAAAAAGAGCAGCCAAAAAAAGACCGCTTTTACCGGATCCAAGATTTAACGATCAATTAGTAACACGTTTTGTAAACAACATGATGTGGGACGGAAAAAAGTCGGTGGCTTTTAAAGTGTTTTACGATGCAATTGACATTGTAGAAGAGAAAAAACAAGACGAAGAAAAATCAGGCTTGGAAATATGGAAAGATGCCCTTTCCAATGTGATGCCTCACGTAGAAGTACGTAGCCGAAGAGTAGGAGGGGCAACCTTCCAGATTCCAATGCAAATTCGACCAGATCGAAAAATTTCCACAGCGATGAAGTGGTTGATCCGTTATGCCAGAAAGAGAAATGAGAAATCTATGGCTCAAAAATTAGCCGGAGAAATTTTAGCAGCATCTAAAGAAGAAGGTGCAGCAGTTAAAAAGCGTATGGATACTCATAAAATGGCAGAAGCAAACAAAGCATTCTCACATTTTAGATTTTAATAGAAATGGCAAAGAGATTTAAAATATACTAGAAATATAGGAATTGCTGCGCATATTGATGCCGGTAAAACTACTACTACAGAGCGTATTCTTTACTATACAGGAGTAAGCCATAAAATTGGTGAGGTACACGATGGTGCTGCTACTATGGACTGGATGGAACAAGAGCAGGAACGAGGTATTACCATTACTTCAGCTGCAACTACTTGTACCTGGGAATTTCCACTGGAAAATGGAGAACCTGTTGCCGATACAAAAGGATATCACTTTAATATTATCGATACTCCTGGTCACGTTGATTTTACTGTTGAGGTAAATCGATCTTTACGTGTACTTGATGGATTGGTTTTCTTGTTTAGTGCAGTTGATGGTGTAGAGCCACAATCTGAGACTAACTGGAGACTTGCCGATAATTATAAAGTACCTCGTATTGGTTTTGTAAATAAAATGGACCGTCAGGGAGCTAACTTTATGGCTGTATGTCAGCAGGTAAAAGATATGTTGGGTTCTAATGCAGTTCCTATTGTTTTGAATATTGGTGATGAAGATAGATTTTAAAGGAATTGTTGATTTGGTGAAAAATCGTGCTATTATTTGGCATGATGAAACTCATGGGAGCAACCTTTGATGTTATTGATATTCCTGAGGAATTAAAGGAAGAAGCTGCAAAATGTTACGTGGAAAACTTATTGAAGAAGTTGCTGCTTACGATGAGAATCTTTTAGAAAAATATATGGAAGATGAAGATTCTATTACAGAAGATGAGGTGCATGCTGCACTTCGTGCTGCTGTAATGGATATGTCTATCATTCCAATGATCTGTGGTTCTGCATTTAAGAATAAAGGAGTTCAATTCCTTTTAGATGCTGTTTGTCGTTACTTACCTTCACCTATAGATAAGGAAGGTATTATTGGTATGAATCCTGATACAGAAAAAGAAGAATTACGTAAGCCGGATGTAAAGGAGCCATTCGCGGCACTTGGCATTTAAGATTGCAACCGATCCTTTTGTAGGACGTTTGGCATTCTTCCGTGCTTATTCAGGTCGTTTGGATGCAGGTTCTTATATCTTGAACAATCGTTCTGGTAAAAAAGAACGTATTTCACGTATCTACCAGATGCACTCCAACAAACAAAATGCCATCGATTTTATCGAAGCAGGAGATATTGGAGCAGCCGTTGGTTTTAAAGATATCAAGACGGGAGATACCATGACTGATGAAAAACATCCTATTGTTTTGGAAAGTATGGACTTCCCAGATCCGGTAATTGGTATCGCGGTTGAGCCTAAGACCAAGGCCGATGTTGATAAATTAGGTATGGCTTTGGCTAAGTTGGCTGAAGAAGATCCAACATTCCAGGTACGTACCGATGAAGCTTCAGGACAAACTATTATTTCTGGAATGGGTGAGCTTCACTTAGATATTATTGTCGATCGTTTAAGACGTGAGTTTAAGGTTGAAGTAAACCAGGGACAACCTCAGGTTGAATACAAAGAAGCGATTACTACGTGCTGCAGATCACAGAGAGGTTTACAAGAAGCAATCTGGTGGTCGTGGTAAATTTGCGGATATCGTATTTACATTAGAACCAGCAGAAGAAGGTAACAGTAGGTCTTGAAGTTTGTAAACAGCATTAAAGGTGGTAATGTTCCTAAAGAATTTATTCCTTCTGTTGAAAAAGGATTTAAACAGGCAATGATCAATGGACCTTTAGCAGGATTCGAAGTTGATAGTTTGAAAGTAACCTTGAAGGATGGTTCTTTCCACGCTGTGGATTCTGATGCACTGTCTTTCGAACTGGCTGCAAAATGGGCTTTAAAGCTGTTGCAAAATCGGCTGGAGCAGTAATTCTTGAGCCTATCATGAAACTTGAAGGTTATTACTCCTGAAGAAAATATGGGTGATATTGTAGGTGACCTTAACCGTCGTCGTGGTCAGGTAAATGATATGGGTGATCAGAGCAGGTGCAAAAGTTGTAAAGGCTGAAGTGCCACTTTCTGAAATGTTTGGTTATGTAACCACATTGAGAACATTGTCATCAGGTCGTGCAACATCAACCATGGAATTTTCACATTATGCTGAAACTCCTTCAAATATTTCAGAAGAAGTAATTGCAGCAGCAAAAGGAACCGCTAACGCTATAATAATTCAGCAATGAGTCAAAAAATTAGAATTAAATTAAAATCTTACGATCACAATTTAGTGGACAAATCTGCTGAAAAAATCGTAAAGACAGTAAAAAGTACTGGTGCAGTTGTAACGGGACCAATTCCGTTGCCAACACATAAAAAGATATTTACTGTGTTGCGTTCACCACACGTAAACAAGAAGAGTAGAGAACAATTTCAATTAAGCTCTTACAAGAGATTATTGGATATCTACAGCTCTTCTTCAAAAACTATTGACGCTCTAATGAAATTGGAGTTGCCAAGTGGTGTAGAAGTAGAGATCAAAGTGTAAGTGATATTCTGAAGTAAATGCTTCAGAAGAACATGTCCGGAGCTGCGAGCGAAGGAAAAACGGAAACAAAATAATATTCAGGGTTGAATTTATTTTGACCCTGTTTTTTTCTGAGAGAGAGTTTCCAGAGATAAAAATTAAAATTAATAATAATTAATAAATAATAAATTATGTCTGGGTTAATTGGAAAAAAGATAGGGATGACCAGCATCTTTGACGAGAAAGGAAAGAATATGCCGTGTACCGTTATTGAGGTTGGACCCTGTGTTGTTACCCAAGTCAGAACCAAAGAGGTTGACGGGTACGAAGCTCTTCAACTTGGTTTCGATGACAAAAAGACTGCTACTAAAGCTGCCGAAGGCCACGCTAAAAAAGCAGGAACCGTTGTAAAACGTAAAGTCGCCGAATTCCAAGGATTTGAAGAGGAGTATAAATTAGGTGATACGATCACTGTGGAACATTTTGTAGAAGGTGAATTCGTCGATGTTGCGGGAACTTCTAAAGGAAAAGGTTTTCAAGGGGTTGTAAAACGTCACGGTTTTGCTGGTGTGGGTCAAGCGACTCACGGTCAGCATAACCGATTAAGAGCTCCAGGTTCTATTGGTGCTGCTTCTTATCCTGCGAGAGTATTCAAAGGAATGAAGATGGCTGGACAAATGGGGAATGAAAAAGTGAAAGTACAAAACTTACGAGTGTTGAAAGTAGTTGCTGAAAAGAACCTACTTGTGGTTAAAGGATGTGTTCCTGGTCATAAAAACGCTTACGTAACGATTCAGAAATAATGAAGGTAGCTGTATTAGATAAAAACGGAAAAGACACAGGAAGAAAGGTTGAACTTTCTAAGGATGTGTTCGGAATAGAGCCTAACAATCACGCTGTTTACCTTGATGTGAAGCAATATCTTGCCAATCAACGACAAGGAACAGCAAAGGCGAAGGAACGTGCAGAGATCACAGGGATCTACCAGAAAGATAAAGAAACAAAAAGGAACGGGTACTGCCCGTGCGGGAAGTATCAAGTCTGGTATATTCAAAGGTGGTGGTAGAATGTTTGGTCCAAGACCACAGAAATTACTCCTTTAAATTGAATAAAAATTTAAAGCGTTTGGCACGTAAATCTGCCTTAAGTATGAAGGCAAATGACAAGGCGATTGTTGTGCTTGAAGACTTTACTTTTGAGGCTCCCAAAACTCAAGATTTTACCGCTGTTTTGAAGAGCCTTAGGACTTGAAAACAAAAAATCTTTGTTTGTGTTGGGAGACTCAAATAATAATGTATATTTGTCGTCTCGCAATTTGAAAGGTACTGAAGTTGTAACTAACTCACATTTAAGTACTTACAAAATTTTGAATGCAAACAGCCTTGTGTTGTTTGAAGGTTCTTTGGAAGGAATTGAAACAAACTTAAGTAAATAGAAACGAGATGAATATCTTAATAAAACCTATAATTACGGAAAAAGCTACTAAAGATGCGGAAGAGAATAACATCTTCGGTTTTGTAGTGAACCCAAAGGCGAATAAGGTAGAAATCAAGAAAGCGGTGGAAGCCACTTACGGAGTTTCTGTTGAAAAAGTTCGCACAATGAATGTCCGCCCGAATAGAAAAACTCGTCATACAAAGACGGGAGTTCAAACTGGTAAAACTAATGCTTATAAAAAAGCAATAGTACAGGTGGCGGAAGGTGATACAATAGATTTTTACAGAAACATCTAAGAATTAGTTAGATTTAATTAGACAAAAATGTCAGTAAGAAAATTAAAACCTATCACCCCAGGTCAGCGTTTTAGAGTTGTAAATGGTTTTGACGCCATTACAACTGATAAGCCGGAGAAAAGTTTATTAGCTCCGAACAAAAGTTCTGGTGGTAGAAACAGTCAAGGAAAAATGACCATGCGCTATATAGGTGGTGGTCATAAAAGAAGATACCGAATTATCGATTTTAAACGTGACAAGCAGGGAATTCCTGCTACTGTTGCAACTATTGAATACGATCCAAACCGTACAGCATTTATCGCATTGTTAAATTATCAAGATGGTGAAAAGCGATATGTGATTGCTCAAAACGGACTTCAAGTAGGACAAAATATCGTTTCGGGTGATAAAGTTGCTCCAGAAATTGGAAACGCAATGCTTCTTATCAACTATTCCATTAGGTACTATTATTTCTTGTTTAGAGTTACGTCCTGGTCAAGGTGCTGTTATTGGCTCGAAGTGCCGGTGCGTTTGCTCAGTTAATGGCAAGAGATGGTAAGATATGCAACCGTAAAATTACCTTCAGGTGAAACACGATATGATCTTGGTTACTTGTATGGCAACAATTGGTGCTGTTTCAAACAGTGACCATCAGTTGTTAGTTTCTGGAAAAGCTGGTAGATCAAGATGGTTGGGTAGAAGACCTCGTACAAGACCTGTAGTTATGAATCCGGTTGATCACCCAATGGGTGGTGGTGAAGGTAAATCTTCAGGAGGACATCCACGTTCTAGAAACGGAATTCCTGCAAAAGGATTTAGAACCCGTTCTAAAACGAAAACAGAGTAATAAATATATTATAGAACGTAGAAAGAAATAAGCTATGGCAAGATCATTAAAAAAAGGACCTTACGTTCACTTTAAGTTAGATAAGAAAGTACAGACAAAATGTGGATTCTAATAAGAAGACCGTGATCAAAACTTGGTCGAGAGCTTCAATGATTACTCCAGATTTTGTTGGACAAACCATCGCAGTTCATAACGGACGTCAATTCGTACCTGTATATGTGACTGAGAATATGGTAGGACATAAATTAGGAGAATTTTCACCCACAAGATCATTCCGTGGTCACGCAGGTGCAAAAAATAAAGGAAAAAAATAATAGGCCATGGGAGTTCGTAAAAGAGAAAGAGCAGAGCAAATCAAGGAAGCAAAGAAGACAATGTACTTCGCCAAATTGAATAATTGCCCTACATCACCAAGAAAAATGCGTTTAATGGCGGATTTGGTTCGCGGTGAGAAAGTAGATAAAGCGCTTAATATTTTGAAGTTCAGTTCAAAAGAATCATCACGTCGTTTGGAGACGTTATTGTTGTCTGCTATTGCCAACTGGCAGGCAAAGAATGAAGATGCTTCAGTTGAAGATGCCGATCTTTTTGTTAAGGAGATTCGTGTGGATGGTGGAACTATGTTGAAAAGACTTCGTACCTGCACCTCAGGGTCGCGCACACAGAATTAGAAAACGTTCCAATCACGTAACACTCGTGCTTGGTGCTAACGATAACACACAAAGCAAATTAATAAATGGGACAGAAGACAAATCCAATCGGGAATCGCCTAGGTATTATTAGAGGATGGGAATCCAACTGGTACGGAGGTAACGACTACGGCGATAAATTGGCCGAAGACGACAAGATTAGAAAATATATTCACGCTCGTTTAAGTAAAGCAAGTGTGTCCAGAGTAATTATTGAGCGTACGCTTAAACTTGTAACCGTTACTATCACAACGGCTCGTCCAGGTATCATTATTGGTAAAGGCGGTCAAGAGGTAGACAAGTTAAAAGAAGAGCTTAAGAAAATTACAGATAAGGAAGTACAGATCAATATCCATGAGATTAAAAGACCTGAACTAGATGCATTTTTAGTAGGTTCTAGTATTGCAAGACAAATTGAAAACAGAATTTCATACCGTCGTGCAATCAAAATGGCAATTGCTGCTGCAATGCGAATGAATTCGGAAGGTGTTAAAATTCAGATCTCAGGAAGATTAAATGGTGCCGAAATGGCGCGTATCTGAATCGTACAAAGAAGGTCGTATTCCTTTATCAACATTTAGAGCCGATATTGACTATGCTTTAGTTGAGGCACACACTACTTATGGTAGATTGGGTGTTAAAGTATGGATTATGAAAGGCGAAGTATATGGAAAAAGAGAGCTTTCTCCATTGGTTGGTTTATCCAAAAAAGGTGGAAAAAGCGGCAGGTCGAGGTGGAAACAATAAATCACGTCGTACAGAAAGTAATTTTTTAAAGAGAAAAGAAAATGTTACAACCTAAAAGAACAAAGTTCCGTAAAGCAAATAAAGGCCGAATGAAGGGCAATGCAGGTCGTGGAAACCAACTTTCCTACGGAACCTTTGGTATTAAGTCTTTAGATTCAAATTTCTTGACAGCTCGTCAAATAGAAGCTGCACGTATTGCTGCAACTCGTTATATGAAAAGAGAAGGATCCATTTGGATTATGATCTTTCCAGATAAGCCAATTACCAAAAAACCTCTTGAGGTACGTATGGGTAAAGGTAAAGGTGCTGTTGAATATTGGGCAGCAGTTGTTAAACCAGGTAGAGTTTTGTTTGAAGTATCTGGAGTACCTGTTGAAACAGCAAAAGAAGCCTTGCGCCTTGCGGCTCAGAAGCTTCCTGTGAAAACAAAGTTTATTATGTCCAGAGATTTTCAAGCTTAATTTTTTGAAATTGTCATTATGAAACAATCAGAGATAAAAGAAGCATCAACAGCAGAGCTACAAGAACAATTCGCTGAGGCTAAAAAGGCTTATTCAGATTTTAAAATGGCACACACCATTTCACCGTTGGAAAATCCAATTCAATTAAGAGGTCACACGAAGATCAATTGCCAGAATTGCGACAGAACTAACTAAAAGAGAAGTACAGTAATTGTACCCAGCTGAAAGATGGAAGAATAAAAGAAACTTAAGAAAAGAACGTATTGGAGTTGTTACCAGTAGCAAAATGGAAAAATCTATTGTTGTTGCAGAAGTAAAAAAAGTAAAACACCCGATGTACGGAAAGTTCGTGTTAAAAACGAAAAAATACGTTGCACACGACGAAAAAAACGACTGCAACGAAGGAGATACTGTAAAGATCATGGAAACAAGACCTTTAAGTAAAACCAAAAGTTGGAGATTAGTAGAAATAATTGAAAGAGCTAAGTAATCATGATACAACAAGAATCAAGACTTAAAGTTGCAGATAACACAGGAGCGAAAGAAGTTCTTACCATTCGTGTGTTAGGAGGTACAAAAAGAAGATATGCTTCTATTGGTGACAAAATTGTAGTTACTGTAAAAGATGCTACTCCTAATGGAACCGTAAAAAAAGGAACTGTTTCTACAGCTGTTGTAGTGCGTACCGTAAAGGAAGTAAGAAGACCCGATGGATCTTATATTCGTTTCGACGACAATGCTTGTGTACTTTTAACCCCTACCGGAGAAATGAGAGGAACACGTGTATTTGGACCCGTGGCAAGAGAGCTTCGTGACAAACAATTTATGAAAATAGTATCATTGGCACCAGAGGTGCTTTAATATGAAAACTAAGATGGCAAAGCTTAAAATAAAATCGGGAGATACCGTAGTAGTTACTACCGGAGAACATAAAGGTTCTGAAGGTAAAGTGATGAAAGTATATTAACTGACAAAAACAAAGCAATCGTAGAAGGAGTAAATATGGTTTCAGAAACATGAGAAGCCAAGTGCAAGTAATCCTCAGGGAGGAATTACAAAAAAAGAAGCTCCTATACATATTTCAAACCTATCGCTTGATCGATCCAAAATCTGGAAAAGCAACACGAGTAGGATATAAAATGGAAGATGGTAAAAAAGTTAGATTTTCCAAACAATCGAATCAAGTAATATAGTTATGGCATATTCACCAAGACTTAAGGAAGAATATAAGAGCCGAGTAATCAATGCTCTTACAGACGAATTTGGTTACAAAAATGTAATGCAGGTTCCAAAACTAGAGCGCATCGTTGTGTCTCAAGGAGTTGGTGCTGCCGTAGCCGATAAAAAATTAATCGACTATTCTGTTGATGAATTGACAAATATTACGGGTCAAAAGGCAGTGCCAACGATTTCTAAGAAGGATGTTGCAAATTTTAAACTTCGTAAAGGAATGCCAATTGGCACAAAAGTTACTTTACGTGGAGAGCGTATGTATGAGTTTTTAGATAGACTTGTTACTTCTGCTTTACCAAGGGTAAGAGATTTCAACGGAATTAAAGCGACCGGTTTTGACGGTAGAGGAAATTACTCTTTAGGTGTTACCGAGCAAATTATCTTTCCTGAAATCGATATCGATAAAGTAAAGAAAATTGAAGGTATGAACATTACGTTTGTCACTTCGGCTGCAACCGATAAGGAAGCAAAATCATTACTAACCGAATTAGGAATACCTTTTAAAAAGAACTAAGAGATGGCTAAAGAATCAATGAAAGCCCGTGAGGTTAAAAGAGCAAAAACGGTAGCAAAGTATGCTGAAAGACGCAAAGCTTTAAAAGAAGCTGGCGATTATGAAGCATTACAAAAATTACCAAAAAATGCATCACCAATTCGTATGCACAATCGTTGTAAATTAACGGGTAGACCTAAAGGATATATGAGAAAATTTGGAATTTCACGTGTAACTTTTCGTGAAATGGCAAATCAAGGTTTGATCCCGGGAGTTAGAAAAGCAAGTTGGTAAAATTATAAATTGGTTTTAGGTTCGGCAATAGCTGAAAACCACTACCGCAAATTAATATATATGAATACAGATCCAATCGCGGATTATCTAACCAGAGTTAGAAATGCAGTAAAAGCAGGACATCGCGTTGTCGAGATACCCGCTTCAAATTTAAAAAAGGAGATTACAAAGATTCTTTTTGATCAAGGTTATATTTTGAGTTATAAATTTGAAGACGATAAAGGTCCGCAAGGGACCATTAAAATCGCTTTAAAATATGACAAGCTTACAAAAGATCCGGTAATCAAGAAAATACAAAGAATTAGTAAACCAGGTTTACGTAAATATGCAGGTTCTACAGAACTGCCTCGTATTTTGAATGGTTTGGGTATTGCCATTGTTTCCACTTCAGCTGGAGTGATGACAGGAAAGCAAGCTGCGAATCAAAATGTAGGTGGTGAAGTATTGTGTTACGTATACTAATATATAAAGACTAGAAATGTCAAGAATAGGTAATAACCCGGTAGCAATTCCAGAAGGAGTTACAGTTGATGTAAAAGACAACGTAATTACCGTAAAAGGGAAATTAGGCGAGTTAACTCAGGAATTTTCAGATGTTAGCGTAAAAGTGGAAGAAGGTAATGTTATAGTTGAGCGTCCTTCAGATTTTAAAGATCACAGAGCAAAGCACGGTTTGTACCGATCTTTTGTTTTCAATATGATCGAAGGTGTATCCAAGGGATGGACCAAGGAATTGGAATTAGTAGGAGTAGGATATCGTGCCAGTAACCAGGGACAGAAATTAGATTTGGCGTTGGGTTTTCACACAACATTGTTTTGGATATCGCTCCGGAAGTGAAAGTGGAAACGGTTTCTGACAAAGGAAAGAATCCAATCGTAAAATTAACTTCTTTCGACAAACAATTGGTTGGACAGGTCGCGGCTAAAATTCGCGCCTTCCGTAAGCCGGAACCTTACAAAGGAAAAGGTATCAAGTTTGTAGGAGAACAAATAAGAAGAAAAGCAGGTAAATCTGCATAAGAATTATATTATGGCATTATCAAAAAGCGAAAGAAGAGATCGCTTACGTTTCAGAATACGAAAAACGGTTTCGGGAACAGATCAACGTCCCCGTTTGGCAATTTTCAGAAGTAATAAAGAAATTTATGCGCAACTTATTGACGATGTAAGTGGAAAAACCATTACTGCTGCATCTTCAAGAGATAAAGATATTGATGCTTCCAAAGTGAATAAAACGGAAGCAGCAAAATTGGTAGGAAAAGCAATTGCTGAAAAAGCGGTAAAAGCCGGAGTAGACAGCATTACTTTTGACAGAGGCGGTTACCTATATCACGGAAGAGTAAAATCATTAGCTGAAGGAGCTCGCGAAGGCGGACTAAAATTCTAAGAATATGTATCAAGATTATAAAAACGTAGAAACAGTAAAACCCAGTGGTCTTGAATTAAAGGATCGTTTGGTAGGTGTACAACGTGTGACCAAAGTAACCAAGGGTGGACGTGCTTTCGGATTTTCAGCTATTGTTGTTGTAGGTGACGAGAATGGAGTAGTTGGACAAGGACTTGGAAAATCAAAGGATGTGGCGAGTGCGATTGCAAAAGCTATTGAAGATGCCAAGAAGAATCTGGTTCGTATTCCTTTGAACAAGGCAACACTTCCGCATGAACAAAAAGGTAAATACGGTGGAGCAAGAGTAACATCTGTTACCAGCAGCACCTGGTACCGGTGTAATTGCCGGTGGTGCTGTACGTGCTGTATTGGAAGCAGTTGGAGTCCATGATGTATTGTCAAAATCTCAAGGATCATCAAATCCCCACAATGTGGTAAAGGCGACTTTTGATGCCTTATTGCAATTGCGAAGTGCGCAGACTGTGGCTAATCAAAGAGGTATTTCGCTTGAGAAATTATTTAAAGGATAAAATACTAGAACAAATGGCAAAAATTAAAGTAAAAAAGGTGAAAAGTGCAATCAATCGCACTCAAAACCAAAAGAGAACGCTCGAAGCTTTGGGTCTTAAGAAGATTGGCCAGGTCGTAGAGCATGAAGACACGCCAAATATTCTTGGTATGATAAAAAAAGTTAATCACTTGGTTTCAGTAGAAACTAAATAAGATATTCACAATGGATTTAAGTAACTTAAAACCAGCAGAGGGTTCAGTAAAAAATAAAGGGAAGCGAGTAGGTCGCGGTCAAGGTTCCGGTAAAGGTGGTACTGCTACTCGTGGACACAAAGGAGCCAAGTCTCGTTCCGGATATTCTAAGAAATTAGGATTTGAAGGAGGACAGATGCCCTTGCAACGTCGTGTTCCTAAGTTTGGATTCACCAATATCAACCGTAAGGAATATCAAGGTGTGAACCTGGATACGCTTCAGGCGTTGGTTGATGACAAGAAGATCAAGGATACCTTAGACTTTGATACGTTGGTTGATCTCAGATTGGCACGTAAAAATGAGATGGTGAAGATTTTGGGAAGAGGAGAGTTAAAGGCGAAATTAAAAGTATCTGCTCACAAATTTACTGCATCCGCAAAAGCCGCTATTGAAGCTGCTGGTGGAGAAGTTGTAGAATTGTAATTTTTTAGATAGGATGAAATTTATTGACACCATAAAGAATGTTTGGAAAATAGAGGAGCTGCGTAATCGTATTATCGTTACGTTGGGTCTTTTATTGGTTTACCGCTTTGGTGCTCAAATTCCACTTCCCGGAATTGATGCAGATTTGCTAGATAGTTTTCAAGGTAATTTTGAAGGCGGCGGATTGGGAAGCTTATTAAACGCTTTTACCGGAGGTGCTTTTGCAAAGGCTTCGGTTTTTGCACTGGGTATTATGCCTTATATTTCGGCGTCTATTGTGGTGCAGTTGATGCAAATTGCCGTTCCTTATCTTCAGAAACTACAAAAAGAAGGAGAAAGTGGGCGTAAAAAGATCACACAAATTACCCGATGGTTGACCATTGGTATTTGTTTGGTGCAAGCTCCAAGTTATATTGCAGGAATGCAGTTCCTTGGGGTACCAGCTGAGGCGTTTGTTTTAGGATTGACACCTATTTTTTATGTTTCATCTATTATCATACTAGTCACAGGGTGTATTTTTGCTATGTGGTTAGGAGAAAAAATCACCGATAAAGGTATTGGTAACGGGATCTCTATTTTGATCATGGTGGGTATTATTGCCACCTTGCCTCAATCGTTTGTGGAAGAATTAGGATCCAGCTCTATCATGCTTGTATTGATCGAATTGGTTATCTGGTTTGTCGTAATCCTGTTATGTATCATGTTGGTATTGGCGGTGCGCAAAATACCGGTTCAATACGCGAGAAGAACTGCCGGTGGTGGTTATGAAAAGAACGTCTTTGGCGGTGCGCGGCAGTTTATTCCTTTAAAGCTGAATGCTTCGGGAGTTATGCCCATTATATTTGCTCAGGCATTTATGTTTGTTCCCTCTGCGGTAGCCAGTTTATCCGATGCTTCCTGGGCACAGTCTGTATTGGCAGTTTACAGTGATATCTTCGGATTGTGGTACAATATTACCTTTGCAATCCTGATTATCATCTTTACCTATTTCTATACAGCGATCACGGTTCCGACCAATAAAATGGCAGATGACCTTAAACGAAGTGGTGGATTTATTCCGGGAATTAAACCTGGAACCGATACTGCGGAGTATTTGGATAGGATTATGTCACAGATCACCCTGCCGGGATCTATTTTCCTGGCGTTGGTAGCAGTATTTCCTGCTTTTGTGGTTAAGTTGATGAACATTCAGGCAGGATGGGCTTTGTTTTACGGAGGCACCTCACTTCTCATTATGGTGGGTGTGGCTATCGATACGATGCAACAAGTTAATTCGTATTTATTAAATCGTCATTATGATGGTTTGATGAAGAGTGGTAAAAACAGAAAAGCAGTAGCATAATTAATATATGGCAAAACAACCCGCAATAGAACAGGACGGAACCATTGTAGAAGCATTGTCGAATGCAATGTTCCGTGTGGAATTGGAAAATGGTCATATAGTTACAGCACACATTTCGGGAAAAATGCGCATGCATTATATTAAGTTATTACCCGGAGATAAAGTTAAATTAGAAATGAGTCCTTACGATTTGACTAAGGCTCGTATAACGTATAGATATTAAGGACGAATATTTCGTTGCTATCTAGATAAAAAGAGAACTGATGAAAGTTAGAGCATCCGTTAAAAAAAGAAGTGCCGACTGCAAGATTGTACGCAGAAACGGTCGATTGTATGTAATTAATAAGAAGAACCCAAGGTTCAAACAAAGACAAGGATAAGTTATGGCAAGAATCGCAGGTGTAGATATCCCAAAACAAAAAAGGGGTGTAGTCGCGTTAACGTATATCTTCGGAATTGGCAGAAGCCGTGCGAAGGATATACTGGAGAAAGCCGGAGTTGGTGAAGACAAAAAAGTAAACGAATGGAACGATGACGAGATCGGGGCAATTCGTGATGCTGTTGGGTCTTTCAAGATCGAAGGTGAATTACGTAGCGAAGTTCAATTAAGTATCAAACGCTTAATGGACATAGGTTGTTACAGAGGTATTCGACACAGAGTTGGTCTTCCGTTGCGAGGACAACGCACTAAGAATAACTCAAGAACAAGAAAAGGAAAACGTAAAACAGTTGCTAACAAGAAAAAAGCAACTAAATAATCACTAGAGATATGGCAAAGTCTAGCTCAAAAAGCACAAAAAAACGTAAGGTAAATGTTGAGGCAACTGGTGAAGCACATGTCACCGCTTCCTTCAACAACATTATCATTTCGTTAACCAATAAAGGCGGAGATGTGATCTCTTGGTCTTCAGCCGGTAAAATGGGTTTTAGAGGATCGAAGAAAAACACTCCTTATGCAGCTCAGTTGGCTTCGGAAGATGCTGCAAAGGTGGCGCATGAGGCAGGTTTGCGTAAGGTAAAAGTCTACGTAAAAGGACCTGGTAATGGTAGAGAATCTGCCATTCGTTCCATCCACAATGCAGGAATTGAAGTGACCGAGATTATCGACGTTACCCCAATGCCGCACAACGGATGTAGACCTCCGAAAAGAAGAAGAGTTTAATTAATTAAGTATCAACCTGAAGGAATTCGATCACTAGAGGATTAACGTAAGACCTTAATTTAGTTTTCCCTTCAAAATTCAAATTTAAAAATGGCAAGATATACTGGTCCAAAAACAAAAATAGCCCGAAAGTTTGGTGAAGCTATTTTCGGCGAAGACAAATCCTTCGAAAAAAGAAATTACCCTCCGGGACAACACGGTAATAACCGTCGGCGAGGTAAAAAATCTGAGTATGCAATCCAATTGGCTGAAAAGCAAAAAGCAAAATATACCTATGGTATATTGGAGCGTCAATTCAGAAACATGTTTAAAAAAGCAACTGCAGCTCCCGGAATTACGGGTGAAGTATTGCTTCAATTATGTGAGTCACGTTTGGATAATGTTGTGTACCGTATGGGGATTGCTCCAAGCCGTAGGTGCCGGAAGACAATTAGTTTCTCACCGTCATATCACCGTAAATGGTGAAAAAGTAAACATTCCATCTTATCAGGTGAAAGCAGGGGATGTAGTAGCAGTTAGAGAGAAATCAAAATCTCTTGAAGCTATTCAGAATTCGTTGGCAAATGCAAATCACGTTTATGAGTGGATCACCTGGAATGGTGAGACGAAAGAAGGAACCTTTGTTTCTGTTCCTCAGCGTCTTCAGATTCCTGAAAACATCAACGAGCAGTTTATCGTCGAATTATATTCAAAATAATTAAAAACCACACGAGTCACATTATGGCAGTATTTAGTTTTCAGAAGCCTGACAAAGTTATCATGATCAATTCAACCGATTTCGAAGGGAAATTCGAATTTCGTCCTTTGGAACCCGGTTATGGATTGACAGTAGGTAACGCATTAAGACGAGTTTTACTTTCTTCATTGGAAGGATTTGCAATTACTTCTGTACGCATCGAAGGGGTAGATCATGAGTTTTCAACGATTGCCGGTGTTGTAGAAGATGTTACGGAAATTATTTTAAATCTGAAACAAGTTCGTTTCAAAAGACAAATAGACGAAATAGATAACGAAACTGTTACCATTTCGGTTTCTGGACAAGAACAGTTTACCGCTGGTGATTTTCAGAAGTTTATTTCCGGCTTCCAGGTGTTAAACCCGGATCTGGTTATTTGTAATATGGATTCCAAAGTAAACCTGAACTTCGAAATTACTATCGAAAAAGGGAGAGGTTATGTTCCTGCAGAAGAAAACAAAAAGGCAAACGCACCATTGGGAACCATCTTTACAGATTCGATCTATACACCTATCAAAAATGTTAAATACAGCATTGAGAACTTCCGTGTAGAGCAAAAAACGGATTACGAAAAATTGGTTTTTGAAATCATTACAGACGGTTCTATTCAATCCAAAAGATGCATTAACCGAAGCCGCTAAAACATTGATCCATCACTTTATGTTGTTTAGTGACGAGCGTATCACGCTGGAGGCCGATGAGATCGCTCAAACTGAAACCTATGATGAAGAATCCCTTCACATGCGTCAGTTGCTGAAAACCAAATTGATGGATATGGATCTTTCGGTTCGAGCATTGAATTGTTTAAAAGCAGCTGAAGTTGATACCTTAGGAGACTTGGTTTCTTTCAATAAGAACGATCTGATGAAATTCAGAAACTTCGGAAAGAAATCACTTACTGAATTGGAAGAGCTAGTAAATGTGAAAGGACTTAACTTCGGAATGGACCTTTCAAAATATAAATTGGATAAAGATTAATTAATCATATTTTGCTCCTCGTACAGCGAGTTTGGAAGCAAGATGATAATACAAATGTCATGAGACACGGAAAAAAAGTAAATCATTTAGGAAGAAAGACCGCACATAGAAAGTCGATGCTGGCGAATATGGCTTGTTCCCTAATTGAACATAAAAGAATCAATACTACAGTTGCTAAAGCAAAAGCTCTTAGAACGTTTTGTAGAACCAATGATTACTAAGTCTAAAGAAGACACCACTCACAATCGTCGTATTGTTATGGCAAGACTTCGTCAAAAGGAAGCTGTAGCCGAATTGTTTAGAGATGTCGCCGTAAAAGTAGGTGATCGTCCCGGAGGATACACACGTATCATCAAATTGGGAAATCGTCTGGGAGATAATGCAGATATGGCGATGATCGAATTGGTAGACTTTAACGAGTTGTACAACGCTGGAAAAGCAACCAAGAAGAAATCTACTCGTAGAGGACGTCGAGGTGGAGCTGCAGCCGCCGCAGTTGGAGCCGCCGCAGTTGGAACTGCCACGGCAGTCGCCGCAACAGAAACTAAAAAGGAAGAAGAATAAATGATTCTGCTTCTGTGAATAACAAAGGGATAAGCTATTTAGTTTATCCCTTTTTTTATATTATTTTTGCAACAGATTTTTCAGAAAAATGAAGTACCAAACACGAAAAAAAGCACTTATTTTATTAGCAGACGGAACTATTTTCTACGGAAAGGCAGTAGGAGGTAAAGAAGGTTCGGCCTTTGGAGAAGTTTGTTTTAACACCGGAATGACCGGCTATCAGGAAATTTTTACAGACCCTTCTTATTTCGGCCAGCTTATGGTAGCGACCAATGCTCACATTGGAAATTATGGAACGAATGCTGAGGAGGTTGAATCGGAAGGCGTGAAGATTGCAGGCTTGATCGTTCGCAATTTCAGTTACCATCAATCCCGCCCACTAGCGGATGCTACTTTGGAAGAATTCCTGAATAAGAACAATTTATTGGCCATTAGCGATGTAGATACCCGCGCATTGGTCAACTATATCCGTGATAATGGCGCCATGAATGCGGTAATATCTACTGAGGTGGATGCCGTCGATGACCTTAAAGCACAGTTGGCCCGTATTCCTGAGATGAAAGGTTTGGAATTGGCTTCCAAAGTTTCGACCAAAAAGCCTTATTTCTTCGGAAATGAAAACGCCAGCTATAAAATTTCGGCGCTGGATCTGGGTATTAAGAAAAATATCCTTCGCAACCTGGCCAAGAGAGATTGTTACGTCAAAGTATTTCCGTACGATGCTTCCTTCGCCGAAATGCAAGCCTTCGAACCCGATGCTTACTTTCTAAGTAATGGCCCCGGAGATCCGGAACCATTGACCAATGCCATCGAAATCGCGAAGCAGATACTGGAACAAGAGGTTCCATTATTCGGAATTTGTTTGGGACATCAGGTCATAGGTCTGGCTCATGGAATTTCCACCTATAAAATGCACAATGGCCACAGAGGGATCAACCATCCGGTTAAAAATCTATTGATCGGGAAAGGTGAGATCACCTCACAAAATCATGGATTCGCTATTAACCGTGAGGAAACCGAAGCGCACCCCGACGTCGAGATCACTCATGTACACCTGAATGATCATACCGTCGCCGGAATTCGAATTAAGAACAAACCGGTATTCTCGGTTCAATATCATCCCGAGGCCAGCCCCGGACCGCATGATGCGTCTTATTTATTTGATGAATTCGTTGAAAACATAAAAAATGCGAAACTGGAAAAAGCTCATTGAATGGAGCTTTTTTTTTGAGCCATCGAAAACGTTTTAGTGCTTTAAGGCACGTCATTATTGTGGTATTGGTAAATTAAACTAAGCACATTTTGTATCTTCACGCTGGAAAACTAACTTAAAAACTATGAGCATAATAATAGATATACGCGCGAGACAAATATTTGATTCTCGCGGAAATCCTACCGTCGAAGTAGACGTAATCACCGAAACCGGAACATTAGGTCGCGCTGCGGTACCTTCGGGTGCATCCACCGGAGAGCACGAAGCTGTTGAATTACGTGACGGGGGTGATCATTATATGGGAAAAGGTGTTTTAAAGGCCGTCGAAAATGTGAACGGAAAAATCGCAGGAACTCTCCTGGGTGTCTCTGTTTTTGAACAGGAAAGTATCGACCAGATTATGATCGATCTGGATGGTACCCCCAACAAATCAAAATTGGGAGCCAATGCCATTTTGGGGGTGTCCCTTGCGGCTGCCAAAGCCGCTGCAAATGAATTGGGGATGCCGTTATATCGCTATGTAGGTGGGGTGAGTGCTAAAACACTTCCGGTACCTATGATGAATATTATCAACGGTGGGTCACACAGTGACGCTCCTATTGCTTTTCAGGAATTTATGGTGATGCCTGTTAAGGCACGGAGCTTTACGCACGCTATGCAAATGGGATCTGAAATATTCCACCACCTGAAAAAAGTTTTACACGATCGCGGATTGAGTACCGCGGTGGGCGATGAAGGCGGGTTTGCTCCAACCCTCGATGGCACGGAAGACGCCCTTGAAACCATTGCGTTGGCAACTGAAAAGGCCGGTTACAAATTGGGGGATGAAGTGATGATCGCTCTGGATTGTGCCGCAGCCGAATTCTATGTAAACGGTAAATACGACTATACAAAATTTGAAGGCGAAACTGGCAAGGTGAGAACATCACAGGAACAAGCCGATTATCTGGCCGAATTGGCAACAAACTATCCTATTATTTCCATTGAAGATGGTATGGATGAAAATGATTGGGAAGGCTGGAAATATTTAACCGAAAAAATTGGCGATAAAGTGCAACTGGTTGGAGATGATCTGTTTGTGACCAATGTAGAAAGACTGTCTCGTGGTATCAAAGAAGGCATTGCAAACTCTATACTCATAAAGGTAAATCAAATAGGAACTTTGAGTGAAACTATTGCCGCTGTGAATATGGCCCACAATGCAGGTTTTACTTCTGTGATGTCCCATCGTAGTGGCGAGACAGAGGATAATACCATAGCCGATCTGGCTGTAGCATTGAACACCGGTCAAATTAAAACGGGTTCAGCCTCAAGAAGTGATCGTATGGCAAAATACAATCAATTGCTTCGTATTGAAGAAGAACTGGAAGGCGTGGCCTATTATCCCGGAAGAAAGGCGTTCAAAATATAGTCTAAAAAATTGATAAATACGACCGTCCTTCCCTGGAGAATATCTTTGGGTAGGACGGTTTACTATTTAATTCGGATTCGTGAAAGCATGAGAAACGATTAGAAGTATTCCAAAATCGAGTAAAAACTTACTCAATTGATTAATTAAGGTTTTTTTAACCTAAGAAGGGTAAGCAATTGTTAAAAAAATCGTCCAATTTTTCGTAATTTAGCATTCCTTGAAATCCAACAACAATCTCAAATAATTCCTATGTCTAAGAACGCAACGCTTGAAATAAATGGTGTGAAGTATCAATTCCCGGTAATTAAAGGGACTGAAAACGAACTTGCCATTGATATAAAAACGCTTCGAGGTGTTACCGGTGGAGTAATAACCATTGATGCTGGCTATAAGAATACAGGATCCTGTGAAAGTGCCATTACCTTTTTAAATGGAGAAGAAGGAGTTCTTCGCTATCGGGGCTACTCCATCGAGGAACTGGCAGAAAAAGCAGATTTTCTGGAAGTAGCTTACCTATTGATCTTTGGGGAATTACCCACTCAAGAGGAGCTTAGCAAGTTTCACGATGACATCAAGGAACAGTCTCATGTGGATGAAGACGTAAAAAAGATATTGGACGGTTTCCCGAAAGCGGCACACCCCATGGGTGTCATTTCTTCCCTGACCAGTGCATTGATCGCGTTTAATCCGACCTCCGTCAATGTGGATAGCGAAGACGAAATGTACAATTCAATCGTTCGTATTTTGGGTAAATTTCCTGTGTTGACGGCATGGGCGTATCGAAAAAGAGCTGGATTACCTCTGGATTACGGCGATGACTCTCTGGGATATGTAGATAATTTCCTGAAGATGATGTTTAAGAAACCCAGCGGTGAATACACCAGCAATAAGGTTTTGGTGAATGCTCTTGATAAATTATTGATTCTTCATGCAGACCATGAGCAAAATTGCTCAACATCTACAGTTCGAATGGTGGGCTCGTCTCATGCCGGATTGTTTGCCTCTCTGTCCGCAGGGATGAGTGCCCTTTGGGGCCCCTTGCACGGAGGAGCGAATCAAGCGGTAATCGAAATGCTGGAAGCGATTAAAGAAGATGGGGGAGATACCAAAAAATATATGGCCAAGGCCAAAGATAAAAATGATCCCTTTAGATTGATGGGCTTTGGACATCGCGTGTACAAGAACTTCGACCCACGAGCGAAGATCATTAAAGTTTCCGCAGATGAAGTATTGCAAGACCTGGGTGTGGATGATCCAATACTGGATATTGCAAAAGGATTGGAAAAAGAAGCGTTGGAAGATTCGTATTTTGTCGACAGAAAATTATATCCCAATGTCGATTTTTATTCCGGGATTATTTATCGTTCGATGGGAATTCCAGTCGAGATGTTTACCGCTATGTTCGCCTTGGGACGCTTACCCGGCTGGATCGCTCAATGGAAGGAAATGCGACTACGGAAAGAACCTATTGGCCGTCCAAGACAGGTGTATATTGGTGAAACTCAACGCCCCTTCAAAGACATAAAAAACAGATAAGTCGTTATTCTGAAAAAAAATAGAGCACCCAATGCTAACGGGTGCTTTTTTATATCTAAAAGATGCAACTCAACATAAAAGACGAAATTGCTCCGCTCCTTGCCGTCATATTGGGCAGCGCAAAAGATAACGGACCTATGCCCAAACCGGAAGATGCATACGATCCCACTTCTTTGAGGCATATTCTGGCAGGCACCTATCCTTCAGAAAAAGATATGATCGACGAATTGGAAGGCGTCGCCAACGTATTAAGAAAATATGACGTTACTGTTTACAGACCCGAAGTTCTCGAAAATTACAATCAAATTTTCGCCCGCGACATTTCCTTTGTAATAGAAGATAAGTTCATTATTGCCAATATTTTACCCGAACGCGAACGGGAAATTGATGCGATCGAGCATGTATGGCAAAATGTACCCAAGTCGAATAGAATACGACTTCCCGAAGACTGTCATATCGAAGGAGGTGATGTGATGCCCTGGGGAGATTATATTTTTGTGGGAACGTATCGCGGCGAGGACTACCCCAATTTTATCACCGCCCGTACCAACATGAAAGCGGTAGTCGCATTGCAGGAACTCTTTCCGAATAAAATTTTCAAGACCTTTAATCTCAGGAAGTCTAATACCGATCCCTTGAATAGCGCTTTGCATTTGGATTGTTGTTTCCAGCCGCTTGGGAAAGGGAAAGCCATTATCCATCAAGAAGGATTTTTAGAGGAAGAAGAATATGAGTGGTTGGTTAATTTCTTCGGAAAAGAAAACTGCTTTCATATTAGTAAAGAAGAAATGGCTGCCATGACCAGCAATATATTCTCGATTTCTCCGGAAGTGGTTCTCTCAGAAAAAAGCTTTACCCGTTTGAATGCCTGGCTTCGTGAACAAGGCTTTACCGTTGAGGAAGTATCGTATTCTCAAATCGCCAAACAGGGAGGCCTGCTGCGTTGTTCGACCATGCCTTTGAGACGGGAATAATCGGCTATGTACCAAACTTTACTTTGTAATCAATAATGGCCTGGGCGATTACCTCCAAGGCAACTGTGCGGTTTTGAAAATCTTCCACAACCACTTCTTTGTGCTCCAATTCCTTGTAGTTCTCGAAAAAACTCCGAAGCTCTTTCAACCAATGTTCGGGTAATTCTTCAATTTCATTCAGGTGGTTTACGCTCATGTCATTGGCGGCAACTGCAATGATCTTGTCATCCATTTCACCTTCGTCCATCATTCGCATCACTCCAATTACTTTGGCCTCCACAATGCACATAGGGACCACATCAATTTGGGACAATATGAGAATATCCAGAGGGTCATCATCGTCGCAATAGGTCTGTGGAATAAAGCCATAATTAGCGGGATAATTGATCGAAGAATATAAAACCCGGTCTAGTTTTAACATCCCGGATGCTTTATCCAATTCGTATTTGGCGCGACTATTCTTCGGAATTTCAATGATTCCGTTTACGAGTTCGGGGGTTTGATCTCCAATGTTTACATCATGCCATGGGTGGATATTCATAGTAGTGTTTTTTCTGAAAAAATTAATGGTTTTTCCGGTACTTTCAGAATAAAAAAAATACCAAAAACGGGCTGCAAAGATACTGGGTTTTATGCTAGTTGAAAACCGAATGGCCCCTTAATTATCTATATGCTTAATGACCCTGGCAGGATTCCCTCCAACAAACACATTATCTGGTACATCCTTCGTAACAACAGATCCGGCACCAATCACGACGCCATTGCCAATAGTGACTCCAGGGCAGATGATCGCGCCCCCACCAATCCAAACATCATTTCCAATGGTAATCGATTTTGCAAATTCTCTACCCGAATTTCGTGTTTTCGCTTCCAATGGATGGGTGGCCGTATAAATTTGAACATTAGGTGCCAACATTACGTTGTTACCCATCGTTACTTCCATAACATCCAGTATGCAGCAATTGAAATTCATGAATACGTTCTTCCCCAGTTTAATGTTGTAGCCGTAGT
Organism: uncultured Flavobacteriaceae bacterium; assembly: GCA_963807685.1. Taxonomy (GTDB): domain Bacteria; phylum Bacteroidota; class Bacteroidia; order Flavobacteriales; family Flavobacteriaceae; genus Aureisphaera. The sequence continues at coordinate 500,267 of CAWECU010000012.1, forward strand.
CACAATAAAACGGAGGTTCGATCCAAAGCCCTGGGCCCGCCTCTCCCATTAAATCCCGGAAAAGCTTGTCGCGCTCTTTCTTTTGGTCTTCAGGAATCGTGTTGATTTTCTGAAACGCTATGCGAGCCTTCAAGCGGTCCTCGACCAATTGCGGGTCCATGGGATCATACATTCTCCCTGATAACATTTTTTGTTTTTCAGTCATCGGTTACGGCTGAGGGGTTTGGTGAATTTACAATAGCTCTCCCTTTTTGCTTGCTGAGGGAAGCTAATTCAATTTGTGAAATCATTTCTTCCAATGCAAACTGCGAAATTTTATGTTCCCTGTGAGTACTGTCGAGCAAAACAGAAAAATCCCCGCTATCGAAGGCAGCCACCGAAGTTTTTATCACGGGCTCATAGTACTTCGAATACTCGCCATAGAAACAGCAAAACTCATAGCGGTTTAGGATTTGAGTTTGAAAACGATTCGTTCCCACCGAACCTAAGATGTACATATCGAGATAATTTACCTGACTGTAAAGTTGGGGATAGGTCTGTTCAAAATCTCCGTAACTTCTTCCTTCCGCGATTTCAAATCTTATGAAGAAGGGATACGATCCCGAAACCGGGAAACTGTAATTAATTCGAGGATCCATTGCAGCTATGAGGGTAGTGGTCCAGCCACCTCCGCTAATTCCACACATACTTATGGCATCAAAGTTTTTGAGAGCAGCATAATTGGTCATTACAATAACCGGTTTGGCAAAGATGGAAAGGGGCTGATCCAGGAATTTGAAATTTTCATGGCTGCCCAGGGTTTTCATATTCCCCATCTTTTCAAGGGGAATGGTCTCTTGTTTATTTTTACCACGCAAAGGCATACTGAAGGCATATACCGTAAACCCTTCATTGATAAAACGTTCCATAACGTCTTTGGATCGAATAAAACCGCCCACATGTCCCTGATGGTAGATCAACAGTTGATTATTGCTTTTCTCAGGATGGAAAATATTTCCAACGGAGTTTAAACCATATTGTTGATGTACTTCAAACTGCTCAATATAATCCAGATTTTCCACATCTTCATAAGCCTTGTCTGTAATTTTATAAATGGTGTCAGGCATGGAATGGGGAAGACTATCCTGACCCAGGACCAATTGATTCAGTCTGGCCCGTATCGAATCGGAGGAATTGGGATGCACCGAAATAAGACTTTCCACATCAATCCCCGACAGGTCCGGCTCAATGGAGGGACTTTCCAAGTACATATTTTGAAAATTCTTGAGGTGTTCATAGGGAAATACCTTGTATTTCCCTATCGAAATACCATATACAATTCCCATAAGCGTACCTATTGCCAGCAGCACGTATTTTTTCATATGGTTTCATTTTTTGCGATACGAAAATCGGATGTTTTTGGGATCCGTTATCCATCTGTACTCGTATTTGGGAAAAACGAAGTTAGCGTATTTAAGCTGGTTTTTCAATGAGAAAAACACGTAAATTTGTTTTACAAAAATCAAATAATTTCATGTCGCAAATTACCAATACCATTTTAATGATTCGGCCTGTAGCTTTTCGGATGAACGAAGAAACGGCCGTCAATAATTATTTTCAAAAACAAATTGAAATAAGAAATGGTGATGTGAACTCACGTGCTCAGGCAGAGTTTGATGCCATGGTAGAAAAGTTAAGAGCCGTAGGTGTGACCGTGATCGTTGAAGATGATCTATTGGAAATGGACACCCCCGACTCCATTTTTCCTAATAATTGGGTAAGCTTCCATAGTAATGGCACCGTAGGTTTGTACCCGATGTTTGCCGAAAACAGGCGAAGAGAACGCCGTGAGGAGATTATTGACCGTTTAGAAGCCGAAGGCTTTTTAGTGGAAGGCTTTATGGATTATACTTCTGCGGAAGAGGCGGGTGTATTCCTGGAAGGTACGGGAAGTATTGTGATGGATCGCGTGAATCAAAAGGCTTATTGCGCCCTGTCTCCACGCGCCCATGAGGAATTGTTCATCGAATTTTGTGAAGATTTTGAATGCGATCCGATCGTGTTTACTGCCTATCAAACCTGGAATGGAGAACGTCAACCTATCTATCACACCAATGTCATGATGGCTCTTGCCGAAGACTTCGCCGTGATCTGTCTCGATACCATCGACGATGCTGCTGAACGAAAAAACGTCGTCAAACAATTAAAACAGAGCGGCAAAGAGGTCATTGATATCACTGAAGCTCAAATGTATCAATTTGCCGGGAATATGCTTCAGGTTCGGGGCAGAGACGGGAACTACATGGTAATGAGCGATGCCGCGCGCAGCAGCTTAACTCAAAGTCAGATCACGGCCATTGAAAAGCACTGTGCTATTCTTAGCAGTGATTTGACCACCATCGAAGCCTGTGGTGGTGGAAGCGCCCGTTGTATGATGGCAGAGGTATTTCTTCCTAAGGACTCATGAAAGCGCTTCGAGCCATACTATTGGTAGGAGGTCTCGGTCTCATCGTGTTGGGAATTCTTGATTACGTCGCTGAAGTTCCCGGGCAGGAGGATCAGGCACTTCCAAAAATCATCCTTGGGCTTTTGGCCATAGCCGCTTCATGGATGTCAAAACGGTATCAATAACGTCTCATTTTTTAATGAAAAGGGTTGAATTGAAAGCCCAAAATTCTTGTATCTTTGCCATCGAACTCCTGTGTTAAAGCTTCGGAGTTCCTTTTTTTATCAATCACAGCATGAGCTTACAAGAAATCCTTTCAGAAAAAATAAAATCTGCCGTTCAAGAGCTATACCAGGCTCAATTGCAAACTGTCGAATTTCAGGCGACGCGCAAGGATTTTGAAGGCGATATTACGGTGGTGGTATTTCCTATGTTGCGGGTAGTAAAGGGTAATCCAATACAAATTGGTGAGTCGATCGGGAATTATTTGGTGGAAAACGTTACGGAGGTTTCCAAATTCAATGTGGTGAAAGGCTTTTTAAATCTGGTTTTGACCGATGCCTATTATTTGAATTTCTTCGGAAGTGTGGACAACTTTTCCAACTACGGAAGAAATCCGCAGGGTAATGACGCCATGATGGTCGAATTTGCATCACCCAATACCAACAAACCGCTCCACCTGGGGCATGTTCGAAATGTATTGTTGGGCTATAGTGTGGCTCAAATTTTAAAAGCCGCCGGCAAGAAGGTATACCAAACCCAGATCATCAATGACCGGGGAATCCATATATGTAAAAGCATGTTGGCGTGGAAGCGATATGGAAACGGAGAAACCCCTGAAAGCACCGGAATAAAAGGTGACAAATTGGTGGGAAATTATTATGTAAAATTTGATCAGGAATACAAAAAGGAAATAGCACAATTACAGGCCTCGGGAAAAACCGAGGAAGAAGCTAAGAATCTGGCTCCCTCCTTACTGGAAGCCCAGAAAATGCTTATAAAATGGGAGGCTGGTGACCCCGAAATTGTATCGCTTTGGAAAAAGATGAATGGCTGGGTGTATAAAGGGTTTGAGAAAACCTATAAAGCTATAGGTGTAGATTTTGACAGCTATTATTACGAAAGCAACACCTATCTGCTGGGAAAGGATAATGTTATGGATGGTTTGGAACGCGGCGTCTTCTTTCAAAAAGACGATGGTTCGGTTTGGTGCGATCTCACCGAGGATGGGCTGGACGAAAAAATTGTGTTGCGAAGTGACGGTACCTCGGTCTACATGACCCAGGACATAGGTACAGCGATTCAGCGGGTCAAGGATCAGCCCGATATTAATGGAATGATCTACACCGTGGGCAATGAGCAGGACTATCATTTTAAGGTTTTGTTTTTGATTCTGAAGAAATTGGGCTTTCATTGGGCCGAAAATCTGCATCATTTGAGTTATGGCATGGTGGATTTGCCTTCCGGGAAAATGAAAAGTCGGGAAGGTACCGTGGTCGATGCCGACGATCTTATCCAGGATATGGGCGAAACGGCACAAAAAATTTCAGAAGAGCTGGGGAAGATCGACGACTTTTCCGCAGCAGAAAAAAAGCGACTCTATAAAACCATTGGGTTGGGTGCTTTAAAATACTACATTCTGAAAGTAGATCCCAAAAAGCGCATCCTTTTCAATCCTGAAGAGAGTGTGGACTTTCAGGGAAATACCGGGCCATTTATTCAATATACCTATGCCCGAATTATGTCGATACTTCGAAAAGCCGGCGCAACTTCTCCGCTCAGTACAGCCGAAGTGACCTTACATCCCAAGGAACGGGAGTTGATAAAACAACTTCAGTTATTTCCGGAGACCATTCAACTGGCTGCCGAAAATTACAGTCCGGCACTGGTGGCAAATTACACCTACGACCTGGTGAAAGAATTCAATTCGTTCTATCAAAACGTATCCATTTTGGGAGCCGAAGAAGCTTCAGAAAGAAATTTCAGAATACATTTGGCGCGGGCGGTGGCTCAGGTTATAAAAACGGCTTTTTCCTTATTAGGCATTCAGGTTCCGGATCGGATGTAGTTTTCAGAATAACAACTGAAACGAAATATTGGGGGTAAAGCCTAAAGAGAACTGCTCGATTCTATTCACCGAAAACTCCCCGTCTTCATTGACTTGCAAACGGAAATAAGTATCCAGGGCGTTTCTCCGGTTAAAGATATTCAGCAAAGCGAGATTTAATTTTCCGTGAAAGGTCTCGTCGAGTTTAAAGGTATAGGCTGCGGAGAAATCGGTTCTAAAATAGGCGTCCAAAATCCGCTCATTGGGTGGCTCAAAATTAATGGTGGGTACCCCGTTTGTCATCACAATTTCATTGCCCGAGGCTACCTCAGTAAAAGGATTTCCCGACTTAAAAGTACTTCCTACCGAGAAGAGGAACGATTTTAACGTATAGGTCACTGCCAAATTCACCGAATGCCGGGTCGCAAAGTTGTTCCGGAAGGAGGAAGGGATGAGTTCCGGGAAGTTGTAATCGCTTTCCACAAAACTATAACTCAGCCAAACGTTGATATTTTTCGATCTTTTATTGGCTGAAAGTTCAAAGCCCGTGGCATCATAACTCCCGAGGGAAACCACATCGATGAGCTGATTTCTAAAGCCCTGAGTAAAGGTGGAAATGTTGTCCACCTTTTTGTAGTATGTGGTTGCCTCCAATGTCCACCTGTCTTTTTTGAACGCCGCACCCAGGGATATTTGCTCACTTTTTAATATAGGAAGACCCGCATTATTGGCGAGGATCCAACGTTTATTCTCAACCCCCAGAAAAGGATTTTCGACATCGGTAAATTGTAACACCCCTTGATTTTTTTGTTCTCCGGAAAGAGCTAGGCTAAAATTTCGATTGAGTTGCTGATAAAGGGTCAATCGGGGTTCCACAAAATTGGATTCGAAGGCAGGATAGGCAGTCACGCGAACTCCCGCAGATACGATGGTTTTTTGATTATTCAGCTTCCAGCGACTATTTAAAAAATAGGCGTTTCTTTTCAGGTTGCTGGCGGTCGAAGTGAGAGAATCGACACCGTTGGTCACTTGGGTATTGGTGTAGGCATAGCCCGCAGTTGTTAAAAAATTTCGGGTGAAGCGGTAGGTAGCCTCCAGTTTGAATTCAGTTTCGTTCACGTCGTTCGTTTGCGCCGTGGTGGTCTCGGTATTCACTTCCCGATTCGATTCTTCTAGCAGGTAATTGCTGCGACCCCAGTGGATCTTTGTGGACAATTTCGAATTCCAATTACGTCTCCATTGTGCTCCATTCACGTTACTGGATTGCATTAGTGTGCTTTGATTGGAGCTGGAATTAGTTTGAGCTACAAATAATTCAGTAAACTCGAGCGTATTATTGATCGCCAAAAAACTGTAGGTGAGTTTGTCTTTTTCTGAAATGTCCCAAATCCCTTTAATACTGAGGTCGTAAAAGTTAAAATCCTCGTTGGAAGAACGAAGGCCTTGGGCAGTATTCGTTTCCAAATTGGTGATAATAGTATTCTGAAAAATACGGCTGTAAAATTGATTGTAGACCGGGTTGCCAATACCACTGTTGATCGACGTTCGGCCAGACACATTGATCCCAAAGGTTTCTGAAGCCGGTATTTTGGCATATGCATTGGTGCTTATCAGGTTGATCCCGGCCCCTCCGGTTACCTGTTCAGGAATCTCTTCGTCGGATCGAATGCTGATCACCCCTGAGGTAGTTTCGCCATATTTTGGGTGGGTTCCGTTTTTGTAAATGGTGACGTCGTTGGTGAGGTTAGGGTTTAACGCTGAAATAAGTCCGAAGAAGTGACTGCTTTGATACATCCGTATATCGTTCCACAGTATGAGGACCTCGTCATTTTTGCCCCCCCTGATGTTGATGTTTGCGACCGTCTCATCGGTGCTTTCAACGCCTGGAAGGATCTGTGCGATTTGAAGTACATCGGTTTCGATCAGGCTAGGCAGGATCTCAAAATTCTGGCGCGAAATGGAAACAGAGCCATTGGCATTTTTTGAAATTCCCGATGTGATATAATGGTCTAAAACAACCGTATCGGT
>CAWECU010000013.1:0-140080 GCA_963807685.1 uncultured Flavobacteriaceae bacterium
ATATTATTGCTGCAGCCTTCCAAAGCCTAGGGAATATTTACACCGACCTAAAGGATTACACCACCGCCGAGACCTATTTTCTTAAAGCCAATGACGAATTTAAGAAGCTGCCTCCCAATGCGGCATCGTTTTACATGCAAACGACCAACCGGCATTTGGGAGAGGTCTATTTCTATAAGAAGAATTATATACGCGCAGATAGCCTGCTCAACGGAAGTAGAGAATTCTTCACGATGATAAAGGACGAGCGTACTGTTTCTGAAATAAATGCCACACTAGGCCTGCTGTATATCGAGACACAGCAACTCGACAAGGCAGAAACTTTCCTTCAGGAGGCACTGGAACTGAATAAAAATAACATTTTCGACTATGAAGCATCTCAAAGTGGGATACAACTGGCCAAATTATTTCTTCTGAAAAAGAATCCGTCTCGAGCACTAACAACGCTGGAAACTGTACTCAGTTATAACCGGGGAAATAAGAATAGTAGCGTGGATCAACAGGTATACGCTTTGGTTTCAGAAGCCTATGCGCAACAGAATAAATTCGAAAGTGCCTATACTAATTTGCGGCAGGCCACTCAGCTGAAAGATTCTCTCGAAGCCTTGCAAAGTGCGGAGCGTATTAAAGAGATCGAAGGGCGCTATCAAACCGAAAGCAGGGATCGAGAGATCGCTCTGCTCACCTCCCAAAACCTGCTGGCCGAACAACAAAAAACCAATCAGCGTAATATCTTATTGGGCGGACTGGGACTCACAACCCTCGCAGGATTATTTTTCTTTTTTCAGTATCGAACCCGCCAGAGGACCAACAATAAGTTAAAAGAGCTGGATGCTGCCAAGTCGACTTTCTTCGCAAACATATCGCACGAATTCAGGACGCCGCTTACGTTGATCAAAGGACCTTTGGACGATCAAATCACGTCGGGTCAACTATCTCCCGCGCAGCGCAGAAACCTTTTGGCGGCTCAAAGTAATACTCAGCGGTTGGAGTCGCTTGTCGATCAATTATTGGCCCTGTCGAAATTGGAAAGTGGAAATCGCAAGTTGCAGGTCCAACCGGGCAACCTGCCACAATTTATTGCGGTACAAGCTGAGGCATTCACATTTAGTGCCCGAGAAAAACAAATCGACTTCAAAATTCATTTAAAAGAAGATTCGGCTGTAGACTGGTTCGATCGCGATGCCCTCGAAAAGATACTTTTCAACCTTATTGGCAACGCCATTAAATACACTCCGGAACAAGGTGTTATTGAGCTCTTCGGAACACGCGACAAAGAGGTATTCGACATTGCGATCACCAATAGCAGCGATGATCTTTCGGCCGATGAACGTGAAAAGGTCTTTGACCGTTTTTACCAAACCAACCCGCAACGCACAGGTTCGGGGATAGGTCTGGCGCTTACTAAGGAGTTGGCGGAACTACACAAAGGGATGGTGTTTATGCCCAAAAACAATCCCGGATTTACCACTTTCGCCCTCACTTTGAATACATCCATGCACAATTACGAGGCTTCGGAAATACTGAATGAAGCACTTCAGGTAATTGAACATACCCCGCTTAACGCTGCCAATGTAATTGCGGAATCTCCGGGAGTCGTAGCGGAAGATGCACCAGTAGTGCTGGTTGTAGATGATAATAAGGACATCCTAAACTATATATCCTCGATCTTCGAAAATTCTTTTGAAGTGCGAACGGCAAGCAACGGTAAAAAAGGTTTTGATCGCGCCCTCGAACTAGTACCCGATATTATAATTAGTGATGTTATGATGCCCGAAGAGGACGGCTTCTCTTTTACAAAGCGGGTCAAGGAAGATGAAATTACCTCCCACATTCCCGTGATCCTCCTTACTGCCAAAACGGAAGATATGGATAAGTTGCAAGGCTTGGAAACCGGGGCCGATGCCTATATCACCAAGCCGTTCAATTCGCAGTTATTACTTGGAACTGCCAGCAATTTAATTGAGAATAGAAGAGTACTGCAGCAGCGTTTTGCCCAGGAGGTCATTTTAAAACCAAAAGATATTTCGGTGTCTTCGGCAGACGAAAAGTTTCTCGATCGCCTGCAAACTGTTTTTGACGAAAAATTAACCCAGCCCGATTTCACCGCCGAGCAATTTGGTAAGGAAATGGGCGTAAGCAGAATGCAACTGCACCGTAAATTGAAAGCATTAACCGGACAATCGACTACCGAATTCATTCGCTCTCAACGCCTCAAATTGGCCACAACACTATTGAAAGAGAACAAGATCTCCATTTCGGAAATAGGTTATACTGTTGGTTTTAACGACCCATCCTATTTCGCCAAATGCTTTAAGCAGGAATACGGAACCTCCCCAACTGAATACCTATCTACTTAGATCCAAATAAGTCGTATTTGTTTCAGAATAACCCCTAAAAACAAGGATGTTACATACGTCATAACCTTCGTTACATACCTCTCACAATCCAACCGTCGTTCCTTATACTTTTATCCTATCAATGCGACATCATCACGCTCGTTACGCAGCACAAAGTAAGGTGAGTAATGATAGGGGCCTTCCCAAGGAGGTGACAAACTAAATAGCCAGGCACCCAAGAGCAGGGTTGTACGGCACGAATCTTTAAAATTAAAACAGATGAGAACTATTAAAATTATTTGCATACTCCTCGCGTTAGGCGGAACCTCACTTTGTAACGGACAGGTATTCAAAAAACTCGGGAAGAAAGTAGAACGGGCTGCCGAAAGAACCGTTGAAAGACGGGTAGAGAAAGAAACACAAAAAAGTACCGACCGTGCACTGGATAGTGTCGTTGAGGCTCCGAAAAAATCGAAGAAGGAGAAGAAGAAGAAGAAAAAAGAGAAATCTAAAGAAGTGGACATTATAGGTGTACAAAACGATAGTATTTCAAAACCTAACAACAAATAATTGAAAAATTAGAAGTGTGCCTAGCGCTTTAGAAAATAAAATCATCCTCTAAGAAATTGAAAACTAAATTTTAAAAAAATGAAAAAACCTATGTACCTCCTTCTCCTTTTCTGTACGATCTCATATACATCGTATGGGCAAGTACCAGATCTAAATACAACTGAGAGCAAAACAGAAGACACGGACAACTTCTTAGACCTGCAGGCAAATTTCTATGGCGATGTTTTCGGAAACAAGATGAATATTGAAGAATTTAAAGGAATTGATGATTTTATGAGTCTTGTGGATAAAATGGATACTACCCCTAAAATGAAGGCAAAACTTATAGAACAATACCAATTTTACGACAATAGTCTAGATCCCGATAAAAAGGAATTAGCAAAAGCTCAGTTCAACGAACTCTTATTGAAAGCTATTAAAGAAGGCCAAGAAAAAGAAAAAGGAAACCGTTAAACAATATTTTATGAAAACAATTGCCATTTTTAGCCTTATCGTATTACTTGTTTCGTGTAATTCTTCCGAGAAAAAGAATGCCGAAGCTTCTTCAGAAAAAAAAGAAACTACGGAGACTTCAAAAAAAGAAGAAACTCCCAATCAAAAAGACGGTGTTTCTTTACCACAACAAGGCGACTATAACTCACTATTCAATCTAAAAAAAGGGGACTGTAGTTTTATTACTGCTGCCGATATTGCCACTGCCCTCAGTCTTTCTGAAAACACTATTAAAGATGTATCAGGATATGGCAATTGTGCCTATGAAATAATGCTAAATGATGATTCTAAATGGTCCCTCTCATTACAATGGCATCCATTTTCTAAGAATGAAATAACCAATGAGATAAAAAACTATACGGACGAAGGAAGTCCTTTAACTGCGCAGATAAGTAAAACAAAAGACACCTATTTGTGTATTCATCCCTTTAACAATTGGTTAATGCTGTATAACAACAATTATGAAGGAACCATACAGATTAGTTATTGTCCGGTATTGGAATGTAGAAAATTTGATAAAGACCAAAAAGAAACCCGCAAGCAACTCGCACTCAACTTAGGCGATTACCTATTACAAAAACATAAAAAATAAACCACTATGAAACCACTACATTATTCAATAGCCGTTATTCTTGTCGCCTTTTTTTGTCCAAATTTAAGTGCGCAGCCTTTTTCAATGGACAAAAACATAAAGCCGGTCAAACTTGAATTGATCGATGATAATAAAGTGGAGGGTGCCTCGGGTGTGATCACTAATGCAACTCTCGATAAAGATTCACATTACTGGTTCGCCAAAGTTGATATGTTTCGACCCATTGATGTTTATCTTTTTAGCAATTACGGTGATGCAGATTTTGAAGTAGACATTGCCAATACCAACTGGGAAGATGTTGTAGAGACGCAAAATACTGGAACCGCGGAAGAAGGAATCGTGCATTTTCAAATTCGAACCGAAGGTGACTTTGGGATTCATGTACGACCCGGAAGTAAGAAGATCAATTATACTTTAATAATTTATGCGAACCCTCCCGTTAAAGAATACCTCGGGTCGGCATTTCGAAAAGCGCGTCCAGACGAGTTGAAATCCGGAGAAACTACTGCAATTACTCAAAACGATTCAAACGATTCAAATAACTCAAATGGTTCTAATGATGGTTCAACTAGTTCTGGAAACTCTAACACCCTATTATATGTTTTACTAGGTATCGCCTTATTGGTTATTGGTTTCCTACTAGCCAAGGTTTTAAATAAGAATAAATCGGTCGGTATATTTTTAATATGCTTTTTAGGCTTCGTACAAGTGGGCTTAAGTCAGCAACATAGCGGCACCACATGGGGGCCCAACAGTCAGCAACAATATCAAGACTGGTTAAGAGATCGTGCTGCTGAGGACAGAGGAAGCGGATGGGGTGATGCCAGTCGTGTTGGTGATGGCATCAAAAGAATGGGTGATTTAGGTAACAAAGTGGGCAAAGCATTAGGAACTTATGGTGCTGCTAAAGGGGCGTATGAGGCATACACAGGGCTCAATAGCTGCATGAATAGCACGCCTCCTCCGGGGATGCCGAGAATTCCTAGTTTCTGTGAAACAGACGATTGCGAACAATGCTTTTTAGATGCAAGGCAGCGATTCAACCAAAATCGATACACTTTTGAACGCCTCAAAACGATCTATACATGTACCAAAACCTTCACGGATAGAATGATCGCCTTTGGCGATAATGTCTCTGGATACCATGGTGTTTCTGGCCTTGCCTGGCAATCTCAAAAGATTGGGGTTATAAAGTCTGTGAATGAGCTAAAGATATCTTACGATAAGAAATATGCAGAACTGATTCAATCTCAACACGAGATTCTTATGGAGCTCAACGATTGTGAGGCTGCTCATGGAATTGAAGACTGGTATGACCGTTTTGGTTATTTATACTTTGAGTTTACCAAAATGAACTACACACGTAAAGATTAACAACATGAAACGAATACTCGCCATCAGCCTATTACTACTACTGTTCCTAACTGCTTGCGGAAACTCTTCCGAAGAGAAAAAAGAGGTTACACCTCCGGTTGCAGAAAATAATGCTGGTGAAGAAACAGATGAAGAAACAGACCTTTTTGCGGAATTAGAGGAAGGTGGATGGGACATGGATGATGAAACTAAAGAAGGGCTTGAAAACTTCGAACAATTTCTTGAAGGAATCGAAAATTTTTCAACAGAAATGAATTATGAAATGCTTTTAAACAAAAAGCAATTAAGCAGGGCAGAATTCAAAACTTCCATTGAGACTATTACCAAAGAACGTTTAGCGAGATCCCAACCTACAAATGCAAAAGAAGAAGCCGCTGCCTATGCTGCCGATATTCAGAAAAGAATGCAACAGGCAGGGATTGGGATGACGCTTCAAGAAGCCGAAGATTTGGTAGCGGCATACAATGCAAGCGAAGACCAAAAGCTTACCAGTAAATATAACGGTGCAGAAACCGAAATGGAAATCAATACCGTTTTACAAAAAAACCTTGGGAATCGAAATGCTGGTTTTATTGAGGAAAACCTCAACAAGTACAATGTAAAAACCAATCAAAAAAGGTTACAAACGCTAAGAAGATTAGCAGCGAGTACTTCGGAAACTGAAACGCGTACGATATTAAAAGAACATTATGAAATTACTTCAGAGGAGCTTCAGCTTTTGGAGAGATTCCCAAAGTTGTTAGAAAATCTTCCTTCAGAAAAAGTCGCCATAGCTTCAGGAGATTACGAAGTTCCTCAAGCTGTTTCAAATCATCTAAATAGTGGAAATGCTTCCCCAAAATTTAAAGAGATCATAGCGAAAACACTTCAGAAAAAAAAGGAACTTTCCAAGCAATTTTTAGTGAAAGCAGCCAAAGCAAGAAAGCAATTTTACAAAGACAATCCCACTTGGTATAAAAGTGAAGATGGAGCGGATAATACCTATATAGATGAGCGTCAAAATTTTGTATTTCTTCCACTTGGCGATCTATCATTTGCAGATGCTGTGGTTTCTAAAAATTTCGGACCACGTGGAGCAAACTCAGAAGGAATTATTGGCCCTCCGGATATGTCGACAAAGAGGTTTCGGGAAGTAGACCAAAAAATATGTAACTTAGGGCTTAAGGGGCAAATTACACTTGCCTTTACTAATAATTCCCTTTCTAATGTAAAGGGACCCGATTTATATGTTTTTGAAATGGGCGCAATAGAACCTACCCTTCTCGAAATTTCCAAAAATGGAATCGATTGGATTTCGGTTGGAAAAATTGAGGGGGGTACCGCAATGGTCGACATTGAGCCTTTTGTAAAAATTGGGGACACTTTTAATTATGTTCGGCTTACAGACCTGGAAACACCTAGTGGTATTCCCGGAGCAGATATCGATGCTGTAGCGGCCATAGGTGGGGCAATGCTACTTTCCATGGATAGTGCAGTTTTATTCGACTCGGGCTCTTATACCTTAAAAGAATCTGCCACAAAAGAACTGCAAAAGTTAGCCAATAAAATAAAAGCATTTCCAAAAGGAAATATTACCGTTAATGGACACACCGATAACGACGGAAACCCGGTAACAAACTTGAAACTATCTGAAAACAGAGCTACTCAAGTGTCTGGTGAATTAAAAAAGTTATTAAATAAAGAGTATTCATTTAATATAAAAGGATATGGAGAAACAAATCCGATAGTTCCGAATACTACAAAGGAAAATAAACAAAAAAACAGACGAGTAGAAATACTCATAGTACCCACAAACAACTAATAAAAATTCAAATTATGAAAAAACAAGTTTTAGTATTGCTGGCAATTGCAAGTGCCACATTCACCGGATTTAGTCAAGATTGTAGTGCTTTTTACCCTTTTGAAGAAGGTATTAGTTTTCAAATTACTAATTATAGTAACAAAGATAAGGTAGTAGCGTCTGCAGATCACACGGTAAAATCTATTACTAATTCAGGAGGAACAACTACTGCAATAATAAATAGTATAGTAAAAGACAAAAAAGGAGAAATTATTACCGATGGTGAATACCAAATAAGTTGTACTGGTGATGAAGTTTCTATTGATGTTAAATCATTAATGAGCCCTGATTTGTTTGACCAATTTGAAGGAATGAAGACCGATATCACAGGAACCAATGTGGTGATCCCAAGTAATCTAAGTGTTGGGCAAACCTTGCCAGATGCGTCTATGAAAATGGATATTGATATGGGTGGTATTAATATGTCTATGTCAGTTCTGATGACAGACAGAACTGTTGATGGAATGGAAACGATAACCACTCCTGCCGGCTCTTTTGAATGTTATGTAATAAGCTATACCTCTAACATTAAAATGGGAATGAACCGTACAGGAAAAGCAAAACAATGGTTAGCAAAAGGAGTGGGAATGGTTAAGCAACAAGATTATAACAAAAAAGGAAAAATTACAGGAACCTCCGTACTAACTAAATTTTCCAAATAAAAAAGAAAACCATAAAATCACGAAGTTTGTGGAAATGGGTTTTGGCAAAAGTCAGCCGGTGGCTCCAAACGATTCCGAAGAAAACAAACAGAAGAACTGCCGCGTAAAAATACGGGTGAGGCCTTAAAAATAAACTAGAGTTCTTTAAGATGAAAAGAATAACATACATATACTTTATACTGATAGGACTGGTCTCCATAAATTGCAGAACGATAGTGCCTGAGCGAGACTCGGTGGCACCCACTTTTTTATTTCATATCCGAGGAACTACTCTCAATGAGGAAATAAGAGAAACTTTCGACTTTGACAATAGTGTCTTATATCTCAAACGAGGTGATGCCTACAATGCATTATTCTCGGCAAATGACGCTGGTGGTTTACAATTTATTCGGTGGAGACTCGCTGGTAACCCTATTTTTCAAGTAACTAATTTCTTTGCGGATCCTTGTATTATTCGCAGCATTAGTAACGGAGAACTGGAAATTCTTTGTAACGGTGATAGAGATGATCCGACAACCGGTTTGTTTACTTCCGTAGACTTTATTGCAAATGGCGCTACTACAAGTACCGTTGAAGAGCGTGATGTCTATTTCTCAACCTATGATTTTAAAGGAAACGAGACCTCAAAGATACTTACCATTCGCATCACAAATGAAGGACCAAGAGTTGGCCCTCGTTAATTAATTTAAATCAGAAAAAGATGAAAGAAATAGCCATTTGCACGCTATTAGCTTTAACGACTTCCCTTGTTAGCATCGCACAAGGAAGCTGTAGCAAATATTATCCATTCTCTGAAGGTGCCAATTCGCAACTTTCACTTTACGATGGTGATGACAAAATGCTGGGAATCGTGCAATATCATATCACCAATATCACCCCTACCGATACGGGTAAAACAGCAACCATGAACATGAGTATGACAGACGAAAATGGAAGCGCACTTAGTTCGACAGATTACGCCGTGCGTTGCCATAATGGTGTGGTTTCTATCGATTTTAAGTCCTTTATGCGACCCGGGATGTTAAGTCGGTTTGAAGGAATGAACATGGAATCTGAGATTTCCGGAACAAATCTGGATCTCCCCAATTAGATGGCGGTGGGGGAATCACTTGCTGATGCGGGAATGACCATCACTATTACATCGAATGGGCAAAAGATCATGGAGATGAAAACAGAGATCACCAATCGAGAGGTCATCGGCGAGGAAACCCTCACCACCCCGGCCGGAACCTTTATTTGTTTAGTGATCACTCAAACCATGGAAATGAGCATCGGCGGATTTACAAGCAATTCAAAACAATGGATCTCTGAGGGAGTAGGCCTTGTTAAGAATGAAGATTACAACCAAGATGGGGAATTAATGGGGAGAAGTTTGCTAACGTCTTTTAGTAATTAAACTTATACTAAAAGAGCCATAAAGAAAACTTAATAGCCGTCATATATACGTTTTAGGAATGATAGTTGCGACCGCAACCTAAACTTAAAATATATCATATGAAAAAGTACTACTTGCCTGCGCGATCATTTGCTCCGCGGAAACCACTTCGGCACAATAGGAAGCAACGACCCATCCAACAGACAAAGGCCACTTTATAGTAGATGGCTCGGCGTTTTTCTCTATTAACAATTCTAAGTCGCAAGGAGCTGAATTCAAAACCGAGAACAAATCATTCGGGTTAGGAATTAGCCCAAAGGCGGCATATTTTGTAATTGACCGGTTGGCCCTAGGGTTAGAGACCTCTTTCAATTATACGGATCAGGAATTCACAAATCCTCAAGATGAAACATCCTCTGGAACTAGCACTGGTATTTCAGTAGGCCCATTTGCCCGTTATTATCTGGTGAATGGCCTTTTTGGACAGGTGTCGGCTGGCATAGGAACCAGCAGGTCCAATAGTCAAGGTACTATATCAAAAAGCGATTCCTTTCGATATCGATTAGGTGTAGGGTATGCGATATTTTTAGGACCACAGGTCTCGTTGGAGCCTATTTTGAGTTATCTCCATTCCAAAAACACCAACAATCGATCATCTAATGAAAGCACAAATAATGGCTTTACCCTAGGAGCAGGATTTACTATATATTTATAAGTGGGGTAAGGAAATACAGAAATTATTCTGCTTAAGATAAAAGCATTTTCTCACTCATTTCGGCTTCGAAAAGGGTGGCGAAATGCTTTTGAAGTTTTTCTTTTACTTCGGAAATAGATACTTCCGCTTTGCCCAGTTCGACGTTGAGCGAAGTTACCGCTTTGCCTCGAATTCCGCAGGGAATCATATGGTCAAAATAACCCAAATTCGAATTAACGTTGAAGGCAAACCCATGCATGGTTACCCAACGGCTGGCTCGTACACCCAGGGCGCAGATCTTACGGGCGAAGGGGGTGCCCACATCCAGCCATACTCCGGTTTCACCCCTGGAGCGTTCGGCTTTAAGGCCATATTCGGCGAGTGTTAAGATCACCATTTCTTCCAGGAACCGAAGGTATTTGTGAATGTCGGTAAAGAAGTTATCGAGGTCGATAATGGGATATCCCACGATTTGCCCGGGTCCGTGATAGGTAATATCGCCCCCTCGATTGATTTTATAGAAGGTAGCTCCAATTTCGGCCAGTTTTTCTTCAGAAATCAACAAATTATCCACGTCCCCGCTTTTACCCAGCGTATACACATGCGGATGCTCGACAAACAGAAAATAGTTGGGGGTTTTCAACTGGAGTCCCTCCCTTCGGTTTTTGATCTTTATATCCAAAATACCCTTGAAAAGTTCCTCCTGATATTCCCAGGCTTCTTTGTAATCCTTGCGACCGAGGTCTTGTATTTCGACTGCTTTATTCATTGATTATTTTTCCAATTCTACTTCCACATCCAGGATGTCGGGATCTTTCATATATTCCAGCATGGATCGTTCAAACTCCATGGTTTTGCCGTCTAAGGAGAAGGTAGCATCGGGTACTGATACTTTTTTAATTTTCTTCGGAAAGGTATACTTCAGGCGATAGGTAGCCCCTCCCATAAATGCTTCCGCCTGCTTCATACTGTCGATCTGGACTTTGTGCTTGGCTTTGTCCAGCACATAGGCATCACGCTTAAATTTACCTTTTTTAAACGAATAATTTACCCCAATAATCCCTCCAGAGTCATCATCACTTCCCACTTTTACATCACTGCCGGTACCCTGCATAAAGGAACCGCTATTTTCCATAGCCGACATCAAATCGTTCGCCTGATCAATTTTTTGGAAGTCGGTAGCAATGATGAAGAACATTTTACTGCTTTCCGGATCCATAAGCGTGCGAAAACTGTAGTTTTCAAGCTTCTTTAATTTTTGCTGTTCCGCCTTTGGAAGTTTGGAGATACTGTCTTTTTTCTCCAACAACATATCTTTCATATACACAATGGTATCCGTCCGCACCAGACTGGAATCGTTTGCAAAAGCATCACTGAGTGACATCATTTCACTAAAATCCATTTCCATGGCGATTCGTCCAGTACCATCTTCGTTAAGGGTCATGGTTTCGGTGAATTGGCAGCTGATGGCGGTAAGGGCGAGGGTCGCGATTAATAATAACTTTTTAAACATAACGTACGTATTTGGTGAGTTTATAGCTTTATTCCGAATAGCATCACAAAGATATCGAAACTCTACGATTAGAGCTTACGAACTCCATTTTTTATCTGGGTATTCAAGCGAGTGATCAAATATTCGAATCCACAAGTATCCTCCACTCGCCCAGATCATTTCTTTGCCAGATAAGGACATATTTTCCGTTATAGCCCCCTTCGCATTGTCCAATTTCGAAGGCTAATTCGTCATTGACAAACTCGACCGTTATGGGATTCAGGGTAAGTTGGTAGTTTTTGTTATTCATATAGCCATATTCGGCCGCTATCGCATCGAATCCGATAATTACCGGTTTATGATTGTAGTACACGGCATTGCTGGTATATAATTGGGTTACGAGCGTCTTAGCATCGTGCAAATTACAGAGCTCCATCCATTTTTCCCGCCTTTTGTTAATTTGAGCAATGTCCGTTCCCACGTTCTCTGAAGGAGCGATAAATTCGAATACTCTTGTTTTATGTGTCGTTGCAATATTCCAAATCACCAGTTGCTTAAAAGTTCGGTTATCCGATGTTCTAAAAGCTCCAATCTCATATTCATACCGCTTATTTGCGTTTGCGACTACATTAAAAATCGTCCAAAGGCTGTCAATTTTAAGAGGAAAGTTGGCATAGTATGCAAGTATATTGCGAGTTCCGGCCATCCTCCATCCTGCATCATCCACTTTCACCGCATCGGTCATATAAAGATTGGCAAGGGAGTCGATCCTTCGGGTATTCAAATAGCAGGCCCATTGCGCATTTGCCTTGGCCAGGGTTGCCGTACCCATGCTACAATTTTTTAATTCTGAAGCGTTGCTGACTTCCTTTTGAGCCATGGCCTTGCCTCCCAAAAGGAGCATGAGAAATAGTAAGAGATACGATGTTCGGTTTTTCATTGTTAGTGGCTATTGACTGTACCGATTTAAAACGATTTGCGTCTTTTTGCATCTTACTCTTTTCAGGTGCAAACAAATAGCTGCTTAAAAGTAGAAAAAATTACACGACTTTTCTGGTACAGAACCAACTTTAAGACGGTGTCTGCTTTATATGGTGAGGTCTGGTTGTAAGTGGGCACTCGTTGGAGACGAGCGCCAGCGGAGATTTGGACACTCGTTGGAAACGAGCGCCAGTGGGAGAAAAACAAGTCTTTTAGGCTATTGTTCCAAAACCTTATTTTGTTTTTTCCTGATAGATTATGATCTGAAGTCCGTCCGGATCCCTCAAATAGAGATAATAGGATCCCCAGGGGCGAAGAATTGGGCCTCTGGCGTTCCATTTTTCCTTTAACAATGTGGCCCAAAATTCCATAGTATCGGTTTTCAACTGTATCCCGGTTTTATCATTTTCAACAGTTGAACTAAAAGCCTCCTGATAATAAGTATGGGTTTTCTCTATTTCAGAAATTTCAAAAAATGCATTGCTCCCTTCCGGGCCAAACCTCATGATAAGCCCTTTGGAGCCATCTCCATCATCGTATTCTTCAATTATTTCTAACTGCAGCACCTGAGTATAAAAATTTTTTGAAGCTTCAAAATCTTTGGTTCTAATCACAGTTTTTAAACTTAGCAGCCCATTTGGAGGAGAATCATTTTTTACAGTTTTCATTTTAATTATGTGCTATAAAGGGTTTACATCAATACCGGAAATCCTCATCCAACCAATTAATTGGAATAAAGACGCAAGACCTCAACTTCCAATAAAGTGGTCTAAAAACGCATAAGGGAGAACAGTAAATATATCGAATAATTCGGTAAATGAGCGCGAAAGTGGACGTGACCGACCTAACGATCACGTTTCGTTGACCATCTGTGAAATGGTCTTAAAAGCAGTAATCCCTAAAGATTCCCGTTACCCAAGGTCCCTTCAAACAATTGGTGATCACTTGAGAGTAAGACGCCTGAACCTTAATCTGGAGATAAAATAAACTGCAAAAAAATTAGGTGTTTCCCAGTCGAGTATTGTCGATTGGGAGCAAAATAACAAAAAGCCAAGCTTTTGTTACTCTCCTAGGATTATTGCATTTTTGGAATATGAACCTGATATGATGGGTCTTATTAGCCCCTGAAAGATTTGGTTTTATTATTGCAAATCTTAAAATTTATATCATTGTTCAACAATATCCGTATATATTAAATAGATTTAGTGCTCAAGAGGTTCTACGTTGAATCATAACTTTTCCATCAAATGTCACACTTTCGAATTGTGCATCTTTAAACTAATTTATATTGTAATGCTTTTTCCTGACAAAAGTTAACATTTCAAACTCGAACAGAAATATTTTTACTTTTATTCGAAATTACCTTTTCAACCTATGAACATTTGGGAAATAATATTTCTGTTTTTTTCATTTCAAGCCATCATTGTGGCAGTAGTATTGTTTTTTAGAAAAAGTCATATAAAGCAAGCGAATGTAATATGGGGATTTTTTTTACTGTTATTTGCTTATAATATCTTTTATAATGTTTTATACTGGAGTAAATTCGATACATATCTCAATAGGCGCCTTGTATTTATTTACCTGATACCCTTTTCCCTTTATGGCGGATTATTTTTCATATATATCCGAAGCCTAGTTACTCTAAAAAAACTGAAGGTTACCGACACATTGCATCTAATTCCATTTATAGTTGTTATGATTTCTTATGGAGGTTTCTATTTTCTTTCTTTGGAAACACGAGAGCTTTATTTTAATCAAGGTACCCTTCGAAATTATATTTTATTCCCGGAAAAGTATTTGGTCTGGTTCCTTGCATCATTGCTTTTAGTCTATGCATACTTGTCTTACAAGATATTTAAAAAGAATTATGAAGGTGATTTGGAAATGAGGATCTGGTTGAAATTAATCACCTTTCTATTCGCAGGATTTGGAGTGTCATGGTTTCTATTTTTTGGACTTCTGAAGTTGGGTATTCTTGAAAAACAGCACGATTACCTTATTAGTTTTATGATGGTTCTGTTCATTGCCACGACTACCTATTTTGGATTTATTCATTCTAAAGTGTTTAGTGGAAAATCACTTGTAAAGATCTTTCCTTTACTGAAATACTATAAATCAGGATTATCGGAAGGGATGTCGGTCAAGTTTCAAGAGAAATTACTAAATATCATGGATACAGAAGCTCCTCACCTGGATAGTGATTTACGTTTGGTAGACCTAGCAGAACGTATGAATATAAACAGACATCATGCCTCTCAGATAATCAATGAAAATTTTAATATGTCTTTCTTCGAGTTTATTAATAAATACCGAATTCAAGAAGCCGAAAGGATGATTAAAAATATTGAAAAAGAAAATCTAAAGCTTGTCGATATAGCCTATAGATCCGGATTTAATAATAGGATTACATTCTACAAGGCGTTTAAAAATATAAAAGGTATATCTCCTTCAGAATACAGAAAGAAAATAGTAGAAGAAATCGTTTTATCACACAAGAATTAGGGTCTTGATTCTTTAAGTTTCAGTTTAACTGAGTACTTTCTCCTTACTCTTAAATTTTTCCTAAAATTTGGTTAATCCGACAGGGATTAACATTTGCGAGCTCCAATTTTTTATTCTTAGCCCACTTAAATTTTTTATAAATGAAAACCATATTATATATATTGCTCGTTGCTCTCCTTCCCACAGTATCGACTACTGCCCAGGAATACACAATAGATGCCAGTCATAGTCTAGTTCAAATTCAAGTAACTCGCTTCGGGGTCGTCGATGTAGTTGGGCGATTTAAAGACTTGAGGGGTACAGTAGATCTTAATCAAAATGATCTTAGAAAAACGAAGCTAAGCGCCACAGTACTTGTATCGAGTTACGACGCAAATAATTCTGGTGGAGAAAAGGCAGTAAAAAGTAGTGCATTTCTGGATGCAGAGAACTTTCCCGAAATTAAGTTTGTTAGTTCAGGAACAAAATTCGAAGAAGATTCGTATTACCTAATCGGGGAACTCACAATCCATGGTACCACGAAAACCATAGCGTTTCCATTCAATATCAAAGGGCCAAAGTTAGATTTACCTTCCAGGAAACAATCTATTTCATTAAATGCTACAACAACTGTAAACAGACAGGATTACGGAGTAGGATTCGACAAAAACTTACCAGACGGAACTAGTGTTATTGGGAATGATATAAAAATCACAATCATATTGCTAGCGCTAGAAGAAAGCGAATAGAGCCATGAAAAATTATATTCTTATCCTTCTTTTTACGTTCAATCTTTGTATTGCTCAGAAAACTGAGGAAGTCACGTTTCAGAATGGAGAATTCACTCTTTCAGGAACATTGTATGTTCCTGACCTCAGTGGCCCAGCACCAACGATAGTTTTTCTCCATGGATCGGGGGAAGAGACTAGAAAGAATAGTATTTACAGCGCACAATGGTTTGCGTCCATGGGATATGTTGTTTTAATCTACGATAAAAGAGGAACCGGTCTTTCTGATGGATCGAAAGAATCCTGGAGTCGATTTAGTTTTAACGATTTAGCCGATGACCTTGTTGCTGCAATCGACTATTTACGTAATCGAGTAGAAGTTGACAATTCAAAAATAGGAGTACAAGCAACGAGCCAGGGCGGATGGGTCGTAGCACTCGCAACTTCCAAAACGGACTACATCCACTATATCATAATGAAATCTGCTTCGGTGACCACCTTAGAAGAGGACCGGATATTTGAAAGAAGTGTAAGACTGAAAAAAGAGGGGTTTTCGAAGCGTGACCTTGAAGAAGCCCAAAAGATACAAAAGAAGGAAAAAGAATTTGGTAAGGACTATAAATCTCCCGACTCTTTCACTAAATTATTTGAAAAGTTCAAAGATAAACCCTGGTTTTCCAGGGTATATGCCTCCGAAAATCCTTTTTCAGAATCATTATATGAATATCGTAAATGGTATAGCAACGTCGCAGATTTCAACCCAATTCAATATTTGGAAAATACTGAAACTCCTATCTTCTGGATTTTTGGAGATTCAGGTTTAGATCATTTAAGTCCCGTTGAAATAAGTCTTCAGAATATAAGAAGACTAAGGCATAACGGTAAAGCATATGAAATAAAAGTTTTCGAGGGAGAAGGACACAAAATAAGTGAAGACCAATATGAAGAACCCCTATTTCAATGGCTCACCAAAATTAATCAAACAAATAGCCCTTTCATAAGGCACACTGCTGCACTATGGATACAGGACTTTAAAGAGCTATACATGCTTTTAAAGTCAAAACATCGCAATTTGTACCACAACACACCAGCATCAAAATTTGAAGAAAAATATGTAAAAATAAAGAATGCTATTCCTACACTAAACGATCATGAAATTATTGTTGAATTTGCCAAGTTTGTTGCATTGGTTGGTGATGGACACACAAGATTATCTCTTCCCATTCAAGAAGGATTAGGGTTTTATCAATCACATACAAAAAACCCTCTACCTGAAAACACAAATTTAATGTTTCAGCATCTACCTGTTGAATTTTATTGGTTTGATGATGGCTTATATATAATAAAAGCCTCAAATGAATATCAAAATTTAATTGGAAAAGAAGTCTTAGAAATAAATGGAATTGCTGTAAAAGAATGTCTTGAACGGGCTCGTGAAGTGTCTCATTATGATACTGAACTGGGTTATAGGCTCATAGCTGCTTCAAAATTAAGTGTAGCAGAAGTGCTGCACGCGTTGAAAATAACTGACAAAGTGAATGAAAT
The DNA here is from genome assembly GCA_963807685.1 of uncultured Flavobacteriaceae bacterium. Lineage (GTDB taxonomy): Bacteria > Bacteroidota > Bacteroidia > Flavobacteriales > Flavobacteriaceae > Aureisphaera. The sequence goes on from CAWECU010000013.1 coordinate 17,166, forward strand.
CAATTTGACTTTAAAGTCGAACAATTCAACAGAATCAAATATAGTAATCTCGCCATTAGCAAAAGTGACCGATGTTAAATTAACAAACAACAAGCTTAATTCAAATAAGCTGAATCTTTTAAAAACAAAGAATGATCGCTATTATTGGTATGATTTGATTGACGATAAAAAAACACTGTATGTTCAGATCAATCAAATGAACAATCAAGAAGGTCAATCTACTCTTGTAGAGTTCTTAGGTGAGCTAGAAAGAGTAATAGATAAACAAAATCCAAATAAGTTGATTGTTGATCTCAGAAATAATTTTGGAGGAAATAATAGTTTCTCCTTAGCAATTGTTAATCTTATCCTTAAGCATAAACAAATAAATACTATTGGAAACCTATATACCTTGATTGGTAGAAAAACCTTTTCAGCCGCTCAATATCTAGCAAATGATTTAGGTAAATGGACAAATACCATTTTTGTTGGTGAGCCATCGGGAGCTTCTCCAAATTCTTATGGTGATGCTATAAAAAAACGATTAAGTAATTCTAAATTAACAGTTAGAATATCTACAATCTATTGGAGAGATTGGTCAAGCGATGAGAATAAAAAATTGTTCAAGCCTGATATACCAATTTCTAACATGTCCAAAGATTATTTCGATAATAGTGATCAAGCAATCAATGAGTGTTTAAAATTTAATACTTCCACAAATTTAGTTGAAAAATACAAAACGCTATACCAGTATGGGGGTATAGATACTGCTTACAGACTTTATTTTAGAATTGTTACAGATTGGGAGCAATCCAAAAAAGACATAAAAGAAATAGAGAATCTTCTTGTTGGTTGGATATCACAAAAAAAGGCAAATAAACTCAATTATAATAAATAATGAATTAGAAAATTTTATTGTTAACCCCTAAAAAATAGTTATGAAAAAATTAAATATTACCGCCCTATTTATCCTATTAATATTTTCAATTGTTGTTATTCAGAAAATAACTACAAGCGATCCTGAATTAAAGAAAAATTTTAAGACATCCGGTGCTGGTATGAGCATGGATTTATGGTTTTTCGAAAGAGCGTATCCTTCTGATAATATTCCTGTTTCGAAATTCACACAGGCATTCAATGAAAAGCGTCAAATGGAGGCTCAACGAGGTCGAACACTTCCAGGCGAATGGGAAAGCCTAGGCCCCCAAAATATTGGTGGACGAACTCTTGCTCTCGCTTTTCATCCTACTAATGCCGATATTATATACGCAGGCTCAGCCAGCGGTGGATTATGGAAAACAACTACTAGAGGAGTTGGGCAGAATGCATGGCAACCCATTGAAACTGGTTTTCCTGTTTTAGGAGTTGCATCAATTGTCATTGATAATAATAATTCGGATATTATATATATTGGAACAGGAGAAACCTATGGTGTTGGTTTTGCCGAACCTGGTACCATAAACAGAAGGACTCGAGGCACCTACGGAATTGGAATTTTAAAAACTACAGATGCGGGCGATACATGGGTACAGGTTCTTCCTTTTGACGTGACAGAAATCAAGGGAGTACAGGATATAGAGATTAGCCCACAAAATTCTCAACATATATTCGCCGCGACGACAGATGGTGTGTATCGAAGTTTGGATGGAGGTGAAAACTGGTCATTGGTCTTCAATGAATTAAACTGTATAGATATCGAAATCGACCCTACGAATACAGGTATTTTATATGTTTCTCAAGGAAATTTTAATTTCAATCTGGACCCAACTTTAAGTGGAATCTTTAAATCGGTGGACAATGGAAGTAGTTTTAACGAATTACTTCACCCCGGATTAATTAATGCGTGGTCTGGAAATGCAAAGCTTACCCTGGACCCTTCTAATTCTGATATTATTTATGCATCTATTCAGGTAGGGACATTTAATACTGATCCAACAACACCTGCTGGAGTATTCAAATCTACCGATGCAGGAGCTACTTGGGATAACATTAATAATCAGAATATTGCTCAATTTCAGGGGTGGTATTCTCATGATATTGCTATTAATCCAACGAACCCCTCAGAAGTAATAAATGTGGGGATCGATACCTGGAAATCGACTGATTTTGGTGCTAACTTCGTGAAAAAATCGAACTGGCAGGCATGGCAATTTGGCGAGATTTCCATTGAAGTTCCTGAAGGAGGTCCCAACTATGTCCATGCTGATATTCATGCTGTGTATTATCATCCTCTTGTTGCCGACCAAGTATTCTATGCCACCGACGGAGGTATATTCTCTTCAAATGATGGAGGAGAAACATTCGAAACACACAATGGCGGCCTCCAAACGGGACAGTTCTACGCGAATATGGCAAGTTCGGCCACGAACCCTGATTATTGTATTGCGGGAGCACAAGATAATGCCACTTATATTTACAGGGGACAACCCTCGTGGTTTAGAGTAATAGGTGGTGACGGCATGTCTGCATCTGTTCGACAGGATGATGACCAAATTGTGTTTGCATCGGCTCAAAATCTGGAAATATTGAAATCTACAAACGGTGGTCTTAGTTTTTTTAACGCCAAACCAACACTGGTAAATGGTGATTTCGTGGCATTTTCCGCTCCATACGAAATTGCACCTTCCAATAATGATGTCATGTACGCCGGAAGCAGGTTAATTTATAAATCCATCGACGGTGCAGCAACCTGGAATGCTACGGTCAACCAGCCGATCGATGGTGTGAGTGTTGTTGTGAAAATAGCCGTCTCCCCGAGCAATCACGACGAAATATATGTGGCAACATCACCCATACCGTTAACACCTACATCGGGAACGGTGCCGGCCAAAATGTTTAAATCGACTGACGGAGGTACTACATTCGCCCAGTTAACTGGTCTGCCAGACAGAATTTGCAAGGATATAGAAATAGATCCCTTGAATAGTAATATAATATATGCATTATATTCAGGTTTTGGAACCGACCATGTATTTAGATCAACTGATGGTGGTGCTAATTGGAATGCCATAGATGGAAATTTACCGGACCTTCCGGCAAATACCATTGCCATAGACCCTTTGAATACAGACAATCTGTATGTTGGTAATGATTTAGGCGTATATTTTTCCGAAAATAGCGGAAATACCTGGGAACCATTTAGCGATGCGTTGCCCGAGGCAACTCTTGTTATGGATCTGAATATATCACCCTCAAACCGAAAACACGAGAATTGCTACACATGGGAATGGAATTTATGAAAGGGACTTTGTGAATGATCCATTAGCAATTTCGGATGTAAATTCAAGTGAAGAGGATTTTATTATTTACCCAAATCCGGCCAATGACATTGTGAATATTGCATTTCCCATTAATACGGTGGACAATAATTTAACAATTCAGGTATTTAATACCCTGGGGCAACTAGTTGACATTGTTACGGATAGTTCATTAAACTCTGGTCGGGGTGGTTTTGAGTCCTTGACCTGGGATGCATCGCATCTGGAATCTGGAACTTATTTCATTGCGGTGAGCACTGTAAAATTTCAAGCCACAAAATCACTGATAATAAAATAAGGCAGGATATCTGTATAAGCCTGAGGCAAATATTTACTTGCCAGAGTTTTTATATAAATCTAATAATATGGAAAACAAATATCAAAGTTCTAGGCGCGCCGTTTTGAAGAGTTCAGTTCTCGGAATATTGGCAGTGGCAATGCCAAACATTATTTTTGCGAATAAAGTACTTTCAGCAGATTCAGATCTGGCCTTGACTAATGAAGTATTTCATCGGTATCCCTCCATCGATGATGAAATTGTTTCTGAAGTGGTTGGTGTTTCACATTTCAATATTGATAGATTAAAAGAACTACTAAATAATCGCCCTGAATTGTCAAGGGTTACCTGAGATTGGAGCTTTGGAGATTGGGAGACAGCTATTGGAGCGGCATCACATGTAGGGAGAAAGGATATTGTGGAATATTTATTAAGTAAAGGAGCTAGACCCAACATATTTACATAGGCAATGCTGGGAAATTATGATGCAGTTCAAGCTATGTTGGCAGGAAGCCCGGGTGTTCAGGAAATTACAGGCCCGCACGGTATCAGTTTGTTACAACATGTTAAAACGGGCTTTAAGACGAAAGGTATATCTGAAAGACAAAAAAACTCTTATAACAAACCCAAAAGTTTTTTACATGAAGCAGGCAATGCCGATAATGCGTCTACTTATATAGAAATGACATTGACAGAAAAACAAAAGTACTTAGGGGACTATAAGTATGGCAATTCAAAGGAAGATGGCCTTAGCATTAAACTAAACATGAGAAAAATGCTTTCGCTAGGCAGAATAGGAAAATTTGGAGGTGCTTTATATCAGAAATCAAAAAATGTGTTTACGTATAATGGCACAACATCCGTTGAGATTGTATTTTCAATTGTAGATGAAAAAGTAGTCTCATTAACGAGTTTTGAGCCTAATTTGACTTTAAAAGCTATAAAAGTATTCAGTTAAAAACAGGGAACTGTTTGGTCAAAAAAGTAAAGATCAATATTAATAATGAAAAAGTTAAAGTGCATGTAAATGAACTACCAGAACCTGTTTTAACAGGTGATAGATTAACTTCAACAAAATCAAATAAAATAGGAATCTGGACAAGGTTTGAATCTTCTGGTTGATTTAGGTATTACGTTTTATGGACCAAATAAACTATTCTGAATAAAAACTATGACTAAGCGCGATTTCATGAAATCTTTGGCTGCGATTTTAGCCTATCTACCGGTTTATTCTGCTGATAAAGTTCTCATGCCAATTAAGAAGAAAGAAATATTGATATTGGGAGGAAGAGGGTTCCTAGGGCCATCAATCGTCAGAGCATTTATTTCAAATGGGCATAATGTAACTCTCTTGAATCGAGGCATAACCAACCCACATTTATTCAAAGAACTATCAATAATATATTGCGATAGAGAAAAAGAGAACAAGAATGGACTTAAGTCAATAAAAAAAGATATAGTCTCTAAATACTGGGATTGTGTGATTGATACTTGGCAAAAGTCTCCGAAAGCTGTTTCTGACTTTTTATATGAATTTCAAGAACAGATAGGTCATTATCATTACATCTCAACAATTTCGGTCTATAAAGATTGGAACATAAAAGGGATAGATGAGAATTACCCTTTAAACGAATTACCGACTTTTCCTAAAACTATTAAACAAAATTTTAGATATGCTATCCGAAAGACATTTGCCGAAAAAGTCATCATGGAGAAAACAAATCTAAATTTTACCATTTACAGATGTCATGGTATTAGAAGCTCTCGTATCCCTGATCCCGGCAATCCCCATGAAGAACCTTATTGGCCAATCAGATTTCTCAAAGGGGATGAAATTTTGGTTCCAAAGGTTGCAAATCATCATTTTCAAGTTACTGATGCCAATAGTCTCACTAATTTCATAATAAACTGTTTAAATAATAACATCTATGGTGTTTTTAATGTTGCCTATGAACCTATTCTGTTCAAAGAATATATTTCCGCACTTACAAGTGTAACAGGGATGCCAAAAAAAATATACTGGATTCCAGAAGATTTTTTACTTGAAAATGGGGTTTTACCATATAAAGAAATTGAGTATTGGAGACAAAAGCCTGTAGGAGCCTATTATTTCAATGTAGAAAAAGCACTAAACAAAGGATTATACAACAGAAATATTGCTGAAATGATTATAGACCAGATTATGGGCTATAAAAGAAGGTTTCCTAAGACTGATTTCCAGTTTGGAGAAATCTACAATGATTCACCTGTTAAACTATCACCTATAAAAGAAAAAGCCATAATAGGAAAATGGCTTTCAAAGTGATTCCCTTGAAATCTTACAAATTGGAACTATGAAATTATTTTTTAAAACTAAAGCCATAGCACTAAGCTTGTTATTTACATTTCTTTTTAATTGTGCGGCACAGGAGGTAAATGACATTACTTCAAATGTTGAACGAAGTATAATTAATAGAATAGAACAAGGAAAATATGTAAGTATTTTTGTCGCTGTAGTGGATTCAATTGGAATCAGGTATTATAGTTATGGATCAATATCTCCAGCAAGTAGATTGAAACCTGATGAGAATTCTGTTTACGACATTGGGTCAATTTCAAAGGTTTATACTACAATTATTTTAGCCGAAATGGATCGAACAGGGGAACTATCCCTTAGCGATCGAATAGAAAAGTATCTTCCTGAAAATATAAAAGTTCCTACAAGAAAAGGTCAATCAATTACTTTGGCACATCTTGCCACTCATACTTCTGGTCTTCCAAATTTCCCGCCAAATTTTTCCCCTAATGACAAAAGCAATCCTTGGGCAGACTATTCAAAAGAAAATTTAATGGAATTTATATCAAGTTATAAACTAACGCGAGATATTGGTTCGGAATATGAGTATTCTAATATTGGATTTGCCCTACTGGCAAGAATTTTGGAGATAAATAGCGGGAAAAACTATTGCTATTTGTTACAGGAATATCTAGCAGACCCGCTAGGTTTGGTAGATACACAATTAGTCCTAACTCCATCAATGAAGAAAAGACTACTTCCCGCTCACAACGGCCATAAGGAAGTTCCTATTTGGACACGTCAGCTGTCGGGCCATGGAGGTATTAAAACAACACCAAAGGAACTAATTAAATTTATATCGGCGAATATGGGCCTTTTGAAAACACCTCTTAATCCTGCAATGAATTTTTCTCATCAACAGCTACAAATAAAAGGAACAGAAATATTGAAGCCAAGCCTTGGATGGGAGGTGCGTTCTACGGAAGATGCAACGATCATTTATCATGATGGATCTACAAGTGGGTACAAATCATTTACAGGGTTCAATACAGATAGAAGTAAAGGTGTTGTTGTACTAACAAACTCAAAAGGAAGTATTGTTGATTTAGGTCGTCATTTAGTTCATCCATCCTTTAGACTTAAAGGCATAGAAGAATTGATAAAGCATTCAGGAAATAATTAAACATCGTGACCCTTGGGTTTTGAACTCCGATGGAATCGCGATATAAAGAATAAAATATTAGTTGTCGGGATTATTCAATATAATGAGTGCTGCAATCACACCGGGGATCCACCCACAAAGGGTCAAGATTAAGACAATTAATACAGACCCGCAGCCTTTGTCAATAACGGCAAGGGGCGGAAACAAAATAGAAAGCAAGACTCTCCAAAAACTCATAAGGGCAAATTTAGGAATTAATTCAAGGTATAGGTCGGGAGTTTTTGCTTTTGTTACAGCTATTGATTTACAAGATGTTTGTAGCTATCTTTGCAGCTTATTTTTATAGATTATCTATGCAACTTTCTGAACACGAACTCGTACGAAGAGAAAAACTCGTACAATTACGCAATTTAGGTATCAATCCATATCCGGCCGATCTATATCCGGTGGATGCTACCTCCCAGGGTATTAAGGACAAATTCGCAGAAGGTAAGAAGGTAACTATTGCCGGTCGATTAATGTCGCGTCGTATTCAGGGGAAAGCTTCCTTTGCCGAATTACAGGATTCGGAAGGTCGTATTCAGGTGTATTTTAACCGAGATGAGATTTGCCCAGGTGAAGATAAAACTCAGTATAATGAAGTCTATAAAAAACTACTTGATATAGGTGATTTTATTGGGATCAAAGGCGAATTATTCACTACACAGGTAGGTGAGAAAACGGTGATGGTGAAGGAATTCAAATTGCTTTCCAAAGCTTTAAAACCCTTGCCACAACCCAGAGTAGATGCAGATGGAAATGTACACGATGCATTTAACGATCCCGAGCAGCGCTATCGTCAGCGTTATGTGGATCTGGTTGTAAATCCGCATGTAAAAGATGTTTTTGTAAAGCGAACCAAGTTGTTCAATGCCATGCGTACGTTTTTAAGTGGACATGAGTATTTTGAGGTGGAAACACCCATTTTGCAACCCATTCCCGGAGGTGCAGCCGCCCGACCTTTTAAGACCCATCATAATTCACTGGACATTCCATTGTATATGCGAATTGCCAATGAACTGTACTTAAAACGACTTATTGTTGGTGGTTTCGATGGCGTTTATGAGTTTGCCAAGGATTTCAGAAATGAAGGAATGGATCGTACTCACAATCCTGAATTCACCCAGATGGAGATCTATGTGGCCTACAAGGATTACAACTGGATGATGGATTTCTGTGAACAATTACTGGAGTACTGTGCTACGGAAGTGAACGGAACATCAAAAGCAACATTTGGAGAACATAATATAGATTTTAAAGCACCTTACCCACGGGTTACGATGGCCGATGCGATTAAAACACATACCGGATTTAGATATTAGTGGTAAAACGGAAGACGAATTACGACAAGCAGCAAAGGATCTGGGAGTGGAAGTGGATGAAACCATGGGGAAAGGAAAGATCATCGATGAGATCTTTGGAGAGAAATGTGAAGCGAATTATATTCAGCCCACATTCATTATCGATTATCCCAAAGAAATGAGTCCGTTATGTAAAGAACATCGCACCGATCCTGAACTTACCGAACGATTTGAATTCATGGTTTGCGGAAAGGAACTGGCGAATGCCTATAGCGAATTGAACGACCCTATCGATCAAAGGGAACGATTTGAAGAGCAAGTTAGACTAGCCGATCGAGGAGATGATGAGGCAACCGAATTTATCGATTATGATTTCTTACGTGCATTGGAATACGGAATGCCACCCACCAGTGGAATGGGAATTGGAATGGACCGATTGATCATGTTCCTTACCAATAATGATTCCATTCAGGAGGTGTTGTTCTTCCCGCAAATGAGACCTGAGAAGAAAGTTGTGGCCATGACCGATGAGGAAAAAGCGGTATTTGCTATTCTGAAAAGCAATTCACCTATCGATTTGAATGATCTCAAAATTCAATCTGGACTAAGCAATAAAAAGTGGGATAAGACCATTAAAGGTTTGACGAAGCACGGCGTTGCCAAGGTGAATAAAATCGGTGATGGTTTGTTTGTGAAGGTAGTTTAAGGGCTACTTATGATTTAGATACTTTCTGCAGACAGAATGGCGCTGCGATAAATCTCTGAAATAGCGAACATAAATTTATCGATCCACTCAATCATTGCATATGAAACATTTAAAAACATGTCGTATCAATGTCATGGTATCCAATATGGATGATGCTATTGGCTTTTATAAAGGGAAACTGGGGCTAGAGTTACTGAACCGGTATGGAGATCATTACGCCGAAGTACAGGCTCCCGACCTGCTAATAGGCCTTCATCCAACTTCCGATAAAGTGAAAGTTGGAAATAATATTTCCATTGGTTTAGGGGTCGTTGAATTTGATGAAACCATTAAAGAGTTAACGGCCGAGGGAATTGAACTGACCATCGAACAGGATGGCTGGATTCGATTGGCTCATTTTACCGATTTGGATAACAACCCACTATTCTTAGCTGAAAGGAAAGACTAAGTCGTCGTCCGGCAGCACATCAGGTCTGGGATGGATTCACAGGATAGTTGAAGTTTTAATTATTCACAACGAGCTTATACCCGATTCCTCGAATGTTTACGATCTTTACGCTCGAATCGGCCTCTAATTTTTTGCGCAATTTCGAAATAAACACATCCAGAGTTCTGCCCACATAATCTCCTTCATCTCCCCAAACCCTGTTGAGAATAACTTCGCGTTGGACACTGGTGTTCACCGCGTCGTAAAGTAATAGCAGGAGCTCGGCTTCTTTGCTGGTTAACTCCACACTCCTGTTTTCAAATAATAACTCACTATTCCGTTTATCAAACTGATAAGCGCCTAAGGAGATCAAATTTGGGTCGAGGATTGGTATATTCCTTCTCTTCCGAAGAAAAAAGAGTAAAAGCGCTATAAGTACAACCACTAGAACGGAGAGAATGATATTCATCGTGCCACTACTCTCCTTGGTTTCTATCAGGGTAAATAATAGACTATAACAGGATTTGGGTTGCACGCGACCTTTGCAGGGGATAATATCGGTTTGCTTCAATTTGTTCATTTCATAACTGTAGACCACCTCCCTAGTTTCACATTCCTCCACTTCTATGATATAACTTTTTGCCAAGCTCGTTTCCTGAACCACCCGATTCACGGTAGCAACCAGTTCTTCAGGTCTGAATTCAAATTCCGATTCGAACTGAATTCTATATCGGCCCTCTTCCTTGATGATCGGCAATACGCGAGCCGTACTATCTTTTGAGTTGAGCAGGACTTGATGCCCGATCATTCGCAATGCTACTTCTATATGTTGTTCATCTTGCGTATCTTGAGCGTTGCTTTGTGATATAAACAATAGCAGGCAGGCAAAAGTGCAAGAAACTATTTTAATCTGATTGAGGCTCATCTTACAAAACTATTTGAATTTGTGTCAAATGAAACTGTTTTACACAAAATTTACATCATTTTACAATTCATCTGGCCGGGAAAGTGGAGATCCGCAGTAGATTTGATTGAAATTCATCATTAAATACATTTACTATGAAAAAGAATATTCTACTGTTTTGCGCTTTACTCGTGGTCTTTAGCTTAGTGGCCTATGGTTTTATGGACGGAAATGATTCAGAGACCGATCAAGTAGAAATAGCGGTTAGCGATGAGGTCGCTATCAATACACCAGCACCGGAGAAAGTTAAAAAGAAAAACTTTTCTGATTTTATCTACGACATAGCCCCAAGGTTTAACGCAATCAAAAAGACCGATCTGGACAAAGTATCCGCTTTCAATGATCTTATTGGTGAGGAGCATACCCAACGTATTTTATCCTATAGTTCATTAAGTGTTGTGATTCTGGACGGTGATAAGAAGACCGAGACAAAGGAAACCGGTAAAAGTGGTATCCTGACGCCTGCTCAGATCGAATTATTACGATCGGTCGAATACTCAACCAATTTAGTGATCATGGCCGAGTACATGGAAAAGTGGCCCAAGACAGGCCTCATTGAAAATAGCCGTTGGGGCCCATACCTTACGGTTGTTCCGGAAAAGCAAGCAACCTACTCAAATGGTAAGGAGGCTCTCATGGAATATCTTAGAGAAAGCAGTAAGGAAAGTAGATTTAATGTAGTTCCTGAGAAACTTCAGCCGGCCAAGCTATATTTTACGGTGACCAAAAACGGGACTATTGAAAAGGTTTATCTGGATAGAACTTCGAACTACCCTTCCGTAGATAAAACAATGATCGAACTCATCTCCAAAGCACCGGGGGAATGGGAAGCGGCCGAAAATTCGAAAGGAGAAAAAGTAGATCAGGTATTGGTGGTTTCCTTCGGGCTCATGGGTTGTTAAACCTGCCTGCCGTGGGCAGAGACCCTATTTAATGTATTTAAAAGGCTTTTTTACCCAGGTGAAGAAGTCTTTTCGTTTGCGTAAAACCTCTGGCTTTTACCTTAGAATTGATGTCATAAGGTTTACACTTCTTACCGTAAAGAGTTATCTTCGGAAGTCGGCACGAAAGAATCACCCGTCAATTGTGTCAAAACAAATTTAACCATGTACCAATGAAAGCAATGAAAAAAGGAGCCTCCGTATTTATACTACCGCTGTCAATTTTAATCTGCGTGTTCAGTTCCTGTATTAACGAGCATAAATTGAAGTCCGGAGATCCAGATAGTGTTACCGCTACTGATTCTCTTGATACAAAAATCGACACCATAACTCCGAAGCAATCCGAGAAGCCCAATTATGCGACCTTTATCAAAGCTGGAAAATTATTCGATTCTGAAAATGAGCAGCTACTTTCCAATTACGTCATCAAAATAGAAAACAATAAAATCGTTGAAGTGGGTGAAACCATCGAAATTCCTGAAAACGCGGTAACGATCGATTTGACTGAATACACGGTGCTACCCGGGCTGATCGACGGCCATACCCATTTAATGACGCTGGACGACTTAAACGATGAAACTCCCATGGCCGACAAACTGTTGTTCGAAGGGGATGCCTTGCGGGTCCTTCGAGGATCGAAACGTGCCAAATCTTGGTTGGAAAATGGTTTTACCACTGTTAGAGATTTGGGCGACTCGGGGGCCTTTCTTGACGTTGCTTTAAAAAAGGCTATTGATGAAGGTACCGTTGTGGGTCCCAGAATGTTTGTTTCCGGGCCCATTATTATTTCTGAAGGCGGACAAGTTCCAGGCCTGATAAAAAGTAATAGAGATGTAATTTCAGATGAATATACCATCGTTCGGAATGTGGATGATGCTATTAATGCGGTTCGGTTACACGTAAATTATGGTGCCGATATCATCAAGATCTGCGCAAACAATTCACCCAATAATACCAGTCTCACCATAGATGAAATGAAAGCCATTGTGAAAATGGCACATCGCTACAATAAAAAGGTGACCGCCCACGCCACGACCGATCTTGCAGTGTGGGAAGCAGTAACTGCAGGAGTCGATGGTATTGAACATGGGTATCAAATTTCGGACACCACCCTGGCCCGTATGGCACAAAAAGGTGTAGTTCTGGTCCCTACCGATCTTTCTGAATCTCTTTTTCATAAGTACTATGATATCGTCGACTTTAAATGGAATCGAGAAATACAATTAAAAAGGGCCAAAGACCGATACCGGGATCGATTGCAACGTGCGATCAAGGCGGGAGTAACCATCGTAACTGGCTCAGACAATTATTTGGATTTGGAAATGCCTCAGGGAGAAGCCGCAAAGAATATTTTGGTCGCCTATGAGGAAGAAGGGATGAAGCCGTTGGAAATACTGCGTTCATCTACCTATTTATCGGCAAAATTTATGGACAAGGAAGACGAAATCGGAACTATAAAAGAGGGAACCTATGCCGATATCGTTGCCGTCAAAGGAGACCTGGAAAACGACTTTTCAAATACCATATTCAATCTGGTTTTTGTGATGAAGAATGGAAAAGTTTATGTGGACACAAAAAATTTAATTAAAGAAATTAGTATCGATTATGAAGTTTTGCAGAGTTATCTGGGGGATTATGAACTGTCTCCCGGATTTGTGATCACCGTTTCCAAACATGGGAATGAGTTAAAAGCGAAAGCTACCGATCAGGAAGCATATGTATTTACTCCTAAATCTGAAACTGTATTTCATGCACCCGATGCACAAATTCAAATTACCTTTAACGTAAATCAACAAGGACAAGTAGAAAGTTTGACTTTATATGCGGGAGGAGGGGAAAGTACCGGTTTGAAGTTAAAAAAATAATTATCAACAGAGAAACACCCATGTATAGTGTTGAAGAGATAAAGGAAAATTACAAGTATTTCTCCGATTCAAAAATTGAAAATATTGCGCGATCCGAATCTAAAGGCTTGCGGAAAGAAATCATCGGAATTATAAGAGACGAAATTAAAAGGCGTAATCTTGACGAAAGCCTAATCACTTGGGTTAACGCCGAGACGGATACCCTTACCCACTTCGAAAAACAATCTCTGGTCAAAAAAATCGAAAACCTAAATTGTCCTAATTGCGGTCAAAAAAAGAGTGATTTAAGCGGACAAGAGTTCAATATGATTGTGTCAGTTCTAATAGGGTATCACCAAAGTAGCCGAAACAGAATATTATGCTATCACTGCGGTAGAAAGAAAAGAATTGTCTCAAACCTTACCACAGCTGTTGCTGGGTGGTGGTCTGTCAAAGGTATTTTACTAACACCTTATATCTTAATTAATGAGGCAATTAATATATTTTTCCGAAAGAAGACAAGTGATAGAATTATTGCGGAATTCATAGTGGAAAATAATGGAGTGTTTAGATTACTCGGCACAGAAAATGAGTTTTTATTAAATTTAATCACTTATTACAATAACGATTATGAAATAGTAGAAACGACGGAAGCATCGGGATAAGAAGTTGCTTGATATCAACAAAAGGTTGAGTAGGATGCCCAAAACAGAATATAGAATTTATGTGGTAGAATTGTCCAAACGCGTTTTTACTGAAAATGCCAGGTTTCGTGCAGCCAATCCTCAGTTTAATGGTATATTACAGTGTTTATATGTAGGGATGACCAGTAAAACTCCCAAAGAACGTTTTTTGCAACACAAAACCGGTTACCGAAACAAAAAAGGCCACAAACTAGCTTCAAACATTGTGCAAAAATATGGGATGTACCTTCGGCCCAGCCTGTACAATCATATCGATCCGTTGCCTACTAGAATTGCCGCCCTGGAAATGGAGGAAAAACTAGCTCTGGCATTACGGAGACAACGGTATGCGGTATGGTTCAATTAAAAAAATATTGCTGAAGCAATTACTTCTATTTTAGTGGTGATGGGAATGATGACTTGTAGTGGAAAAACTTTGAATTAGATGGAACATTTCTTACTTTCACGCCCTCAAAAATAGTGACCCTGAAAAAATTAAGTTTTCTGGATAGGTATCTTACGCTGTGGATTTTTATCGCCATGGCTATCGGCGTGGGAATTGGTTATTTAGTGCCCTCCTTTCCAACACTAATTGATTCTTTTAGCAGTGGAACCACCAATATTCCCATCGCAATTGGGTTGATATTAATGATGTATCCACCCCTGGCAAAAGTAAATTATGCCTTGTTGCCTAAGGTTTTTCGCAACACCAGAATTCTATCCATTTCCCTACTACTCAATTGGGTCATCGGCCCGATCTTGATGTTCGTCCTGGCCATTACCTTCCTGCGCGATTATCCCGAATATATGGTCGGCCTTATTTTAATTGGCCTGGCCCGTTGTATTGCGATGGTGCTTGTTTGGAACGACCTTGCCGAAGGTAGCAGTGAATATGGCGCAGGTTTGGTAGCTCTCAACAGCATTTTTCAGGTTTTTGCTTACAGCTTTTATGCCTGGATCTTTATTACCGTACTTCCGCCCTACTTCGGATTTGATGGCGCTATCGTGGATATTTCGATCGCAACGATTGCGGAGAGTGTAGCGATCTATCTGGGAATTCCCTTTGTCATGGGAATTTTAAGCAGACTTATCCTCGTTAAATGGAAGGGAGAAGTCTGGTATACTCAAAAATTCATTCCCGCCATTTCGCCCATGACCCTGATCGCGTTGTTGTTTACCATTGTGGTCATGTTTTCACTCAAAGGAGAATTGATCGTCGAGATCCCCTTGGACGTTTTGATCATTGCAGTACCCCTACTCATCTATTTCAGTTTGATGTTCTTAATTGGATTTTTCTTTAGCAAAGCCATGGGTGCCGACTACGATAAAACAGCCGCTGTCGCCTTTACGGCAGCAGGGAATAACTTTGAACTGGCGATCGCTGTTGCCATCGCTGTTTTCGGGCTCAATTCCGGACAGGCCTTTGCCGGAGTTATTGGCCCCCTGGTGGAAGTGCCGGCGTTGATCCTATTGGTTAGGGTTTCCTTTTGGCTTCGGAAAAAGTATTTTAAAAATCCCGTCAATTCGTGAGTTTGTAAGGAGCGTCTGAAAAAATCGAGATGAACCTAACTGCGCTAGTGCGCTTTTGAAAAGCGTGCCAATTTAATTTTGCATTTGCAATGCTTAAAACAGTCGGACTCGATTTTGCAAAAGCGCGTCCGAGTTTGACTACGCAATTTAGTTTGCAAAATACGATCTCACTAAAAAACACCGCCACGACTTTTCTCCTCTTGGCATAGGAGACGCGGCATTGCTGCCGAAAGTCTGTGGCGGTGTCTAAACCAACCTAAACTATTTGAAATTAAATGTAGCCTTGTTTTACCAATCTGCAAAGTGTTGTAAGTCTGCTTTTATAAATAACGACTTAGTGGCCCAATTATTCCCCAACTTTACTCAAAAAGTCAATGTCATTTTCAACGGTAAGCAATAAGATACTTGTAGCCGTACAAAACACGGGGCTGGTAATACAGTGGTGCCCATTCCAGCTTCCATCGGCGTTTTGGATCTTTAAAATACGACCGCTCATATCGTCATACCATTTTTTCCAGTCGGTATCCTTGCTTACCACTAAAGACTCTCCGGTTTGCAAAAAGCTCAAAAACTCTTCGCCCCCGTTATTTCCGAAGCCGTTCAACACATCGGCCTGCTGAGCCTTGTTTTTCGCTGAATTGTATACCTCATAACTGGCATTGTACTCCATAGCTTCAGCCTCGCCATAACCAATTTGCCTTAGGGTTGCGGGAGAAATAGTTGCCTTATCGTCAATTTTTCCGTCGCGTTTTGCCTTTTCAAAATCCGTTTTCACCTTTCGCGCTTCTTTGGCACTTGCGCGCACACTATTGCTCACGGCATACAGCATAACTCCGGCACCATCTTCGGTTTTTACGTTCCCGCTCTTGGCGTCGTAGTTGTCTTTCTGGTAGTTTTTACTACGCTCTATGATCTCTTCTTCGACATCGGCGCCAACTGCCTGGGCAGATTCCAGAGCACTGGTTGCCAGGCCGCTTTGCAGCACTCCCGCCCAACCAGCTCCTTTTTGTTTTCCTTCGGAATCTGTTCCCTGTTGAATTTTGGAAACGCAAATATCCAAACAGCGGATTACCCGTTTCTCGTCCACCCCTTTTAGATTACGATCGACCAGGTTGGATAATACCTGAGCCGTCAATACCGCATCGATATTTTGTCCTAGTTTGGTCTGGATCTGTGTTCCGCGAACTTTAGTGATATACGGAGCATCTTTTGGGGTGTTCTCGACAGTTTCCAACAAATAATTGATGGCATCCTTCAGGTTTTTTGAATAGGGACTGCCTTTCAAGGTCGTTCCGCTTCGTAAAAAAGCCTGCACCACCATCGCAGTAGTGGCAGGATCTGCCTTAACGGCATGAGGATCCTTTACATTCTGGGCATTATGACTTCCGGCGCCATAGCCTCCGCCGGGCAGTTGGGCTTCGCTCATCCAGGCCAACCCATCGCGCACCGAAACGTTTAGATTCTCGTTATTCTTAAACACATTAAAGTCTTCAGATGATTGTTCTCCCATCACGGTCATAAAAACACAGCCTTCTTCGGGAACCAGAGTTCGTTTTGTTTCGGCATAGTCACCTTTCGACAGGTCGATCGAAAGCCAAAATCCCACAAATAATACCGGCAACGCCAGCAATAATAACTTACTTTTCATAATTAATTGATTTTAAAATTCAGAGTGAAAGTAAAACCCGGTCGGCAGGTTTAAAACAAACATTGAGGGAAGACGCTTTTTGAATTAGGGAAGTGCGGTCATGGGTAAGTTTCAATTTCTTCGGAATACATTTTAACAAAACTTTACATTAACTGCATTAAACCATATGCAAGGCGTAAGGTCATAGCACTGTTAACCCTTAAAACATAAGAAAATGAAACAAGTATTGATGATCGTATTATTAGTAGTAAGTGGCACTCTCCAAGCCCAGCCTCCCGGACACGGAAAAGAAGGCCCCCGAAAAAACATGCACGACAAAATGGAACAATTTAGTCCGCAACAGAAAGCCGAACTAAAAACCAAAGAAATGACCCTCCATCTGGATCTGAGCGAGGCACAGCAAACGGAAATTATGAAGCTGAACCTCGAAATGGCTACAAAACGGGAGCAAAACAAACCCGAAATAAAGAAACAAGGTGATATTTCGACCAATGAGATGTACGAGCGTGCTAATCGCAGGCTGGACGAGAAAATTGCCACTAAAAAGAAGCTAAAGTCTATTTTAACGAAGGAGCAATTCGAGAAATTCGACAAAGCCCATTCAAGAAAGCACAAAGAACACAGACATCGCTTGGGACGAAAAAAACGATAAGGGGTTTTTTGGCGCAGTTCTTGGTTCATTATTATTAAATTGGTTACATTAGTGACCTCAAATTAATATAAAAACCATGAAGAATATTTTTAAAGTAATCGCAGTTTCTTTTGTAATACTACTAGGTATGGGCACTATGAACGCTCAAACCCTCAAGCAGGATGAAAACAAACCTGAAGTAATTGCTAAAAAACAAACCGCAGATCTCACTGAGAAATTAGAGTTAAACGGGGATCAGCAGCGTACTGTTTTTAGAGCTTTGGTGAGTAAGGAAACGAACTACAGAAAATATGTAACTGGAAAAGACATGAAAAATGCAGCTGTAATGGCCGACAAGAAAAAGTTTGATGATCTGTTAAACACGTCAATGAAAGAAACCCTTACTGCGGCCCAATACCAGAAATGGCTTGGCATCAGGGAACAGTAACATTATTAATACCCTAAAAAAACCCTCTTGGTCGCCAAGAGGGTTTTTTTATGCCAAATTTTTAGAGGCCCGCTTACAAGCCTCAATGGTACGGTCGAGATCTTCCGTACTCAGGGCGTTGCAAATAAACCAAGTCTCATAAGCACTAGGCGCGATATAGACCCCTTCGTTCAACATACCATGGAAAAATTGCTTGAATGCATCCCCTTCGGCTGCTTTGGCTGCCGTCTCGAAGTTGGTGACGGGTGTCTCTGAAAAATGAATGGATAGCATTGATCCCAACCGGTTTATGGTATGCGGTACACTATTTTCGGTTAAAACCTTGGTAAAACCCTTATGGAGATAGGCGGTTTTTTGTTCGATAGCGGTGAATATTTCGGGCTGATCATTCAATTCAGTGAGCATCGCCAATCCCGCAGCCATGGCCAACGGATTCCCGCTTAGCGTTCCCGCCTGGTATACGGGTCCCTGCGGTGCCAGGTAATTCATTATTTCTTCACGGGCAGCAAATGCCCCTACCGGAAGGCCTCCCCCTATCACTTTTCCGAAGGTGACCATATCGGCATTGACCCCCAGCAATTCCTGAACTCCTCCTTTTGCCAGGCGAAATCCGGTCATGACCTCATCGAAAATAAGCAGTATTTGATGGTCATCGCATAACTTCCGAAGCCCCTGAAGAAATCCCGTAGCTGGTGGGATGCAGCCCATATTTCCCGCAACAGGTTCCAAAATAATACAGGCGATCTCTCCGGGATACTGCCCAATGATCTCTGCTACGTTCTCCAAATCGTTGTATCTGGCAAGCAAGGTGTCTTTGGCGGTTCCGGTGGTCACACCCGGACTGTTGGGTGTTCCTAAGGTGATCGCACCGCTACCCGCTTGTATAAGAAAGGAGTCACTGTGCCCGTGATAACAACCGGCAAATTTGATTATTTTTTCTTTTCCGGTATAGCCCCGGGCTAATCGAACAGCACTCATACAAGCCTCCGTTCCACTATTCACAAAGCGAATTTTATCAATGGCGGGTACCATGGAAACCGCGAGGGCGGCTATTTCAGTTTCAATTTCGGTAGGCATTCCAAAGGAGGTTCCTTTTCGAGCTTTATCGATAAGGGCTTCCAGTACGGGAGCATGGGCGTGGCCGAGAATCATCGGACCCCAGGAGTTGATGTAATCGATGAGACGGTTACCATCTACATCGTACAAATAGGCTCCAGCTGCCTTTTCCACAAAAATAGGGTCTCCTCCCACGGCCTTGAAGGCACGCACAGGTGAATTCACACCGCCTGGGATCACTTTTTGCGCCTCAGCAAACAAGGCACTGCTTCTTTTATATATCATAGGGAATATTAACGACCTTTTACAGGATGCAAATATAACACTTGCCCAACAGAAATGGAATTGGATTGCAAGCCGTTATACTCTTTCAAGGTTTCCACGGTCATATTAAATCTGCGGGAGATACTATATAAGGTCTCCCCTTTTTGCACGGTATACGTACTAATTTTCGTGTCGTCGATGCGCGCTAGCGACGCTTCACCCCCAAGGACGCTATCATCATAGCGTGTAAGGTCGTAGCGTTCAATGATGTTAATGAGTTTATTTGGGTATTTAGGATCGGTGGCATACCCTGCCTTCTTAAGCCCTTTGGCCCAACCCTTATAGTCACTTTTCCTAAGTTTGAAAAGGTCTTGATAACGGGTCCGCTGGGACAGGAATAAGGAGTGATCACGAAAGGAATATTTAGGATCCTTATATTTTCGAAAACATTCCCCTTTTTCGTCATCGTCGTGATAGACCCGTTCACCCGTCCAACTGGTGTGACATTTAATCCCAAAATGGTTATTAGCCTTTTGGGTCAATGCACCTCTCCCGGCACCACTCTCGAGAATGCCTTGTGCCAGGGTTATACTCGCAGGAATGCCATATTGAAGCATTTCTTCTTGCGCGATTGCGGAATAATTATCAATATAAGAACTAACCACCTCGACGTAGGTCGCTTTTCTGGGAGGCGTTTTGATTACGGTCTCTGTTTCCGTTTCTGAAATATCCTCAGATTTGGAATCGATCACTACCCGTTCCATTTTAGTTGTTCTTTTTGAAGAGATCACTCTTTTCTTCGATTTACAACTGTTCAAAAAAAGGGCGAGGACAATTAAAACGGGGATAATTCTAAAATTCATATTACAAGATTTGAGGTAGGTTCTTCTTTTTCAGTTTTAGATTCATTCCGGCAATTCCTTGCAAACCTCCGGTATGAACGGCTAAAATACGGCTATTTTCTTTGAATTTTTTATTTTTCATACCCTCCAGAATTCCGAAGAACATTTTACCCACATAAACAGGGTCCAGCGGAATATCGTGATTGGCTTTGAATTCATTGATAAAACGCACCAAAGTAGAATCTATTTTACCATAGCCTCCAAAACAATAATCGTCGATCAATTGATAATTGGTCTTTTGAGTGTATTTCTTTATTTCTGCATGCTGAAAAGTCCCCTTTAAGGCCGAATAACCCAATACCGTTTGATGTGCTTCGGAAGCGTTTATGATTCCTGAAATAGTGCCGCCCGTACCCACCGGAACGCAGATATAATCGAAATTTGCTGTCATTTCAGAAAGTATCTCTTCGCAACCCTTTACCGCCAGGGTATGGGTTCCACCTTCCGGAATCAAATAAAAAGCACCGAATTTTTTCCGAAGCCCGGCGATAAATGAAGGTTCTTCCTTTCGTTTATACGCGTTCCGGGTCACAAAATGCAGCCGCATACTACATTCGGAGGCAAACCGCAGGGTAGGATTTTGTGAAACTTTAGTTTGCAACTCCTCCCCACGAATCACGCCCAGGGTATGTAATCCCAATTCCCTGCCAGCCGCAGCCACCGCCGCAATGTGATTTGAAAAGGCTCCGCCAAAGGTCAATAGGGTGTCATCTCCCATTTTACGGGCGTCTTCAAGGATATATTTGAGTTTTCTGAATTTATTTCCGGAGACAAAAGGGTGTAATTGATCCTCCCTTAGTATCGAAAGGGAATAGGAGCCCTCTGGAAGCTTGTTCGCATCAATTTGTTGAATTTCAGATAGATGTTTCAATAAAAACAAAGGTTATTTGTTAAAAAATTGGATCGATTCCACGGTGAATTCAAAAATTACGTATACTTCAAAAAAAGGCCATAACTGCCATACTTTATTACATAATTTCCAAAATAAGGATTTTTTGCCTTTATTTTCTTCAAACTTTCGACCGAATTTAACATTGCTCTATCCAGATAATTTTAAGACTTTGTAGGAAGATATGTTAAAGTATTAAGTATTTTATCGAATATATTTGCTCTTAAACGTTATTTAGTGGTATTATTGTATTGCCCTCGTAAGTAATCTTAAAGCTTATGAAAACAACACTACTCTCAAAATTATGCATTATTCTTATTGCGGCCTTGATCTTTCAGGAAACAATAACCGCACAAGTAGGAATTAACACGACCACTCCCCAGGCGGGATCCATTTTAGACGTTGACAGCAGCGACAAAGGGTTATTAGTCCCTCGGGTAAACATCACAGATCTAAGTACCATCGCCCCTATCACAGGTGGCGCCACCGAAAGTCTTTTGGTTTATAACACTAACTCTTCAACAGGAGTAGGATTTCACTACTGGACCGGTAGCCTTTGGTTTCCTATCCTAAGTGACGACTGGAAGTCATCAGGAAATATAGGTACGACACCGGCCTCAAACTTTATTGGAACGGTAGATAATGTCGATATGAGCTTCAGAACCAACAATACGGAGCGCCTTCGGGTCACCGCAGGAGGTAAACTCGCCGCCTTTGCGGACGGAACAGCCGTATCTCCTTTCTTTCAATGGAATGGTGACAGCGACACTGGGTTCTACCGATCAGGAGCCGATGAGCTTACAATTACTACAGGTGGAACCGACAGGCTTTCCATCTTAAGTGACGGGCGCATACGGGCCAACTCGGCCGGAACGGCAGCCAATCCGCTATTTGGATGGGCCACCGATCCCAATAAAGGATTTTACAGTCCCGGAGCCGACGAATTTGGCCTCGTCACCAATGGTGTGGAACGCTTGAGAATTCCAAATGCCAACCAGGTATGGGCCATGGCAGATGGAACCAATGCAAATCCGTTTTACAGCTGGGATGGTGACACGGACAGTGGACTATGGAGAAGTGCGGACGATCGGGTAAATATAAGTGCGGGCGCTCGGGAAATGGTTGAATTCAATGAAGATGGAAATAATTCAGAAGTGGTTTTCAACGACAATGCCGATCAAACCAATCTAAGGGTTGAAACCATCAACAATGCCAATACCTTATTTATAGATGCTGCCAATGATAATATAGGTGTGGGAACCAACAACCCGAATCCAAGTGCACAAATAGACATGTCCGATCCGGATCGGGGGATTCTTATCAACCGAGTTGCCTTAACCGCAACCAATTCGGCCAGTCCGGTTACATCGCCGGCTACAGGATTGTTTGTGTACAATACTGCGAATAGTTCCACTGGTAGTACCGAGGTATTGCCGGGATTCTACTACTGGGATGGAACCAAATGGATCGCCATGGGCGGTACAGGAGGAAAGGACTGGTCGTTGGAAGGAAACGCCGGAACCAATGTGGCCACGAATTTCCTGGGGACTACCGACAACACATCCATGAGCTTTAAAACAAACGATACCGAAAGAATTCAAATCGATGCAGCAGGTACGGTAGGTATAGGAAATACACCCTTTAACAATGTGGCGCTGAGAGTTAACAACAGTCCGCAACCCTATGGTGTCTATGCCCAAACTTCCAGCAACGGTGTCTCCCTGTACGGTGAAGATACGGGAACCGGCCTGGGAATATTTGGTACTTCAAGTAATAACCACGGTATCTATGGAACAACTGCTTATACCGGTAGTGCCTTCTTAATTGGTGGGATCATAGGATGGGGTACTGGAGTTACAGGCTCCAACGGGGTCCTTGCCGTAACCGATCAACAGGCCTCGACCAAGTCCAACATGGGATTACGAGCGGTTTCAGGCAGTACCACTTCCATCTCCTCGAGTCAGATAATGAACGTAGGGGTGAACTCCAATGCTACCGATTTGGGCTTGTATGTAATGACAGAAGGTCCAATAACAACAATTGGCGACTTAGAAGCGGCCAGATTCCAGACCAATTATACAGGAAATGCGATCACCGCCGACGCCAGGGACCCAAGAGCCCAATTGGCAGGATATACCAACAACAGTCAGGTTGGAGGTGGAAATATGTACTACGGTGGATACTTATACAGTGGTGGATCGAATAGTAATTCATCGTATGCTTATGCCGGAGCCAGATATTCAGGAACGAACTATAAAATTATTGGTAACGGAGCCGTATCTACGATCGTAGAAGATATTAATGGTAATAGCAAGGTGATGTTTGCTTCGGAAGCACCGGAAGTTTTATTTGAAGATTATGGTGTTTCAGAGCTTATCAATGGAGTTGCGACTATCAACATAGATCCAACATTCTCCAACAATATCACAGTAAATGATGAACACCCATTGAAAGTATTTATTCAATTGGAAGGAGATTGTAATGGAGTTTATGTCACCGAAAAAACCGCTACGGGCTTCAAAGTGAAGGAACTAAGTAATGGAACTTCTTCGAACGTTTCTTTTTCATGGCATATTGTAGCCAATCGCAAAGATGATGGAGGTGCCATTTCCGGAGAATCATCTAAGTACAGTGACTTAAGATTCCCCAATGCTCCAAAAGCGATCGCTCCGCAAGAAAATACTGCAGGCGAAGCTCAAAATATAGGTAGTAGTTCATTGACGCAGCCTATAACTGCCATTGAAATTAATAATTAATATCTATCATACTCATAAAGAGTCTGTTAAAGTATTTTTAACAGGCTCTTTTTTTTCTGAAAATAAAAATATACAAGAAATTTGGAATTACCATCACCGCCAATAACTGCCTATATATACATTGCCACAGTGAAGTAAAGGGTTTACATACGCATGTGCGAGGAATATACCTTCAAAGAAACAACGAATTTTCTATCAGTTAATTCGTACATAAGATAAAAATAATTGCATTTCATCGAATTTTTTTGTTGTTCGTCTGTTTTTTTGTTATAATTGCATCACCCAATTCCTTAAAACCATGAAGTATGAACTTACAACCTACTATAAAAGCCCTTGCGCTTTTGTTTCTTTTTACCTTTATGGGCCTATGTAACGCTACCTATGCCCAAGCAGGTATCAACACGAAAACCCCAGCTGGTATTTTAGATGTCAACAGTACTACTTATGGGCTAGTTCTTCCAAGGGTTGCACTTACAGCCACAAACGTTGAAGCTCCTGTTGTAAATCCGCAAGGTGGCGGTCTTGCCATAGGAACCGTTGTATACAATACCAACTCCACGACTAGTGGTGCAAATGATGTCTACAAAGGTATTTACGTTTGGACAGGGATAAAATGGGTAAATAAATTTACCAAAAAACACGCCGAATTCAATACACAAACCAGTTTCTTTCAACCTTCATCATCAGCCGGGTACGAAAATATTCCGGGATTGACCAGTAAAACTTTTGTCGCCCAATATACCGGCACATACAAAATAGAAGTGAGTTTGAATTACGGCGCCGGCTATATCGTAAATGCCTCTGCGGGTACCGATGTAGGAGTTCAGGAAGGAATGTTTCGCTTTACGTTCGACGGCACCGATTATTTAATGCCTGCAAAAACTAATGCAACACGTACCGATACGGGCACCAACTATTACGCTATATGGGAACAATTCTCGGTTGTCGAATATGTAACTCTTACGGCAGGTGCTTCATATAATTATAATGTCGCTTTTGATCAATACGATTCTCCAGGATTTGTTAATAACGGAAACTCCGGCACAGGGAAGGGCTACATTGGCATCCCAGATCACGTTCCGTGCTCCGTCGAGTTTATTTATATAGGAAGCTAAGAAATATTCAATAGATATGAAAAACAATACTTTTTTTCGAATTTGTCTGATCGTACTTTTAACGGGTAATATTTCAATCGCTCAGGTTGGAATAGGCACCAATACCCCGCAAGGAATTTTAGATATCGACAGTAGCACCATGGGGGTGGTTTATCCCTCGGCTGCTTTGACGGGAACGAATGTCGCTGCCCCAGTAGTGAATCCCCTTGGGGGAGGATTAGTGCCAGGTACAACAGTCTATAACACCAATACAACGAGTACCGGCTCAAACGATGTAGAACCTGGTATTTATACCTGGGATGGAACCGAATGGGTGATCCAGTTTTTTAAAAGACAAACACAACTTTACAAGCAATCAAGTATTTTAAGAACATCATCAACACCCGGTTATCAGGACGTTCCTGGACTTGGGGTGGCAGATGGAATCACTTTTTTCGCGAAATACAATGGAACGTATAAGATCGAAATTAAAACCAATTATGGCGGAGGCGATATGGTCAACAATGGCGATATAAACACGGCCCTGGCGGAAGGAGATTTTCGATTTATTTTTGATGGCACTCCTTATTTACTGAATGTTAGAGCATACTCAACCTATAATCAACACATAGGTGGTGGTACCAATTTTAGCAATATTTGGATGGAAACCTTCAAAACTATTTACATCAATTTAAATGCCTTGACATTCTACAATTTGTCGTTAGAATTCAGCCAGTATCCGGCACTTGGATTTGTGAATGCAGGAGTCTCAGGTACGGGAATGGGATACGTAGGTGATGGAGTACCCTGCTTTGTAGAAATTACCTATCTCGAACAATAAAATCCAGTAGAATAAGCCGTTTAATCTCAATAAAAAGATTATGAAATTTACGAACAACATAGTAATAGTGGCAATGATATTCTTTTCAGGAATTGCCATAAGCTCGGCCCAAGTGGGCATTGGAACCAACGCACCAGAAGGTATATTGGATTTGTCAAATAGTGATTCTACAGGATTTATCTATCCCAGAGTCGCGTTAACAAGTACGCTTGTAGAAGCTCCGGTACTAAACCCAACTGGGGGATCCATTGTAGAAGGAACCGTGGTTTACAACACAAATACAACCTCTGCAGGAATCAATGATGTTACTCCCGGCAACTACGCTTGGGATGGCAGTATGTGGATTCCTCAATATTTAAGAGAAGACGCCGCCCAGTTTGAACAAACCGTCCCTGATTTAAGAACCACCACTGGTGATACTTCTTATAACACAGGCTCGTCTGATTGGGTTGAAATACCAGGTCTTGGTACCGGTTCATCATTTACTCCCAAATATACAGGGACTTATAAGATCAAGACCAGCTTTAACTTTGGAGCCGGTAAAGTTATTTTACCTACCACAGGACAAATAATGATGGCAACTCAGGAAGGGTTGATTCGATTCACGTTCGACGGAACAGCCTATCTCACCTATACCCACTCCTATTCTTCTTATAATGGTGGAATTGGCCTGGGCACCTATTACGAAAATTTCAAACACGATAGTTCACTTACTCAGTATATTAATTTAACTGCAGGAACAGTTTATAATTTTAAACTGGAAGTGGATATCTTTGTTTCAACTCATTTTGAAAACGGAGGTAATTCAGGTGATGGACGAGGCCATGTTGGAGCCGATGTGCCATGTACCATAGAATTTTCATTCCAAGGAGTTTAAAACGAACCCAATCAAACATCAAAAAAAATTTAACCCTCGTACCCATGCACAAATTACTACTTTCTGTATTCCTGCTTAGTTCTTCTTTACTTTACGCACAAACTCCCTGTTCAGGTGGTTTTGCTGGTGCTTATCCTTGTAATGGAATAGACCTCCAATCGTACCTTTCACTTGGACAATTGGGTGCTACTTCGGGAAATGATTCCTGGGGCTGGACCGATCCAATGGATGGGAAAGAATACGCATTGGTTGGATTGAACAACAGTACATATTTTATTGACATAAGTAATCCTGTAAGTCCCAGAAGACTCGGTCGATTGATGACTCACTCGGGCAATAGTTTATGGAGGGATGTTAAAACCTATAATAATCATGCTTTTATCGTAAGTGAAGCAGGAAGTCACGGCATGCAGGTTTTCGATCTCACACGTTTACGTGGACTAGCCACCGACCCCAATAGAACTTTTACCGAAGATGGCCACTACGGAGGCTTCGGATCTGCGCATAATATTGTGATCAATGAAGCCACAGCCATTGCCTACGTGGTTGGAACGAGCAGGTCGGGTCTTTCCAAAGGAGGACCATGGTTTATAGACATTTCAATACCTGCCAGTCCAACACTCATTAACACTTATGACGGAGAGTTATATACCCATGACGCTCAAGTAATAACCTATGATGGACCGGATCCAGACTACCAGGGACAGGAAATCTTTATTGGTAGTAATGAAAATGAGATGGTGATTTTGGACGTAACCGACAAGAATAATGTGATCAAGATTTCGGACATCACGTATCCAAATTTTCATTATACACATCAAGGATGGTTTACACACGACAAGAGCTATTTTATATTAGGGGACGAAGAGGATGAAGTAATGGACGGTGTAAACACTAAGACGGTGGTCTTCGATCTTACCGATCTGGATACTCCCAGCATTCACTTCAATTATTTTGGCCCAAATTCTGCCATTGATCATAATGGTTACGTAAAAGGAAATCGTTTTTACATGGCGAGCTATAGAGCAGGACTACGCGTGAAGGACATTACCAACATTGCCGGTCAGGTCATGACCGAAGTCAAGTATTTTGATACCTGGCCAGCGAGCAATAGTGCTCAGTTCGATGGAGCTTGGAACGTCTATCCTTACTTTAAGAGTGGAAACATGATTATAAGTAACTACAATACCGGATTCTTTGTAGTAAAAGACCCGGGATACGATGCTACCCCACCAACGGTGGTTTGTCAGGATATTTCAGTAAACCTGGATGCTACGGGTAACGCTACCATTACCCCTGCTCAAGTAGACAATGGATCAACAGATAATGTTCTCATTTTTGATATGCATCTGGACAAAACGACATTTACCTGTAACGACATAGGACCTCAAACGGTTACCCTAACCGTACATGATGGGAATGAAAATGAGTCGACCTGTACCGCCACAGTGACTATAGTTGCTCCAACAACTTCTTACTTAGGAGGCGGAACCTGGAGTAGCGGAGCACCCAATGTGGGTTCTAACGCCAAAATTAGTTCAGATTACGATACCTCTGCGGGAGGAAACGGAAGTTTTGAAGCGTGTACGTGTGAGGTAGATGCCAGCAGAACACTTACCGTTGCCGCCGACGATTATATCGATATCACCAATGACATTACGGTAAATGGTACTTTGATCGTTGACCACAGCGGAAGCGTAGTACAATCCAACGGAACTGCCGTGGTAACTAATAATGGAACCATCAATGTTAATATGGACACTCCGAATCTTGCCTCCAGGGACTTTATGATCCTGGGAAGCCCAATGACGGGAGAAACGCGTGGAGATGTTTGGAGTTCTGCATATCTGGTATTGGACGCGAACACAGCAAATTTTGTACCCCACCCCGATGTGGAAATCCAATTCCCCGGAGCGGAGAACTTTGCCGATGATAATAACAACTTTTGGTCCGCATACGCGGCAGGAGGTACAGTTGATGTTGGTGAAGGCTATCTGGTTCGCCCACAATCACAGTCTGGTGGTGCTGGAGGAGTCTTTAGCTACACTTATGACAGCGGAACCCTGAACAATGGAGATGTAACCTTTCCGGTGACCTATAACACTCCGGGACCTACATCGGGAGATAACAAGAATGCTAGTCCAAATGTATTGGCAAACCCTTATCCTTCGTCTATTTTTGCCGACGACTTTATCAATGCCAATAGTATGGTGGACGAAGTTTATTTCTGGGAACATCTAACACCCCCAAGTACGGGTCTTCCGGGAGCAGGCACCATGAATTTCTCCATGGAGGATATCTCTATGTACAACCTGTCTGGCGGAATTGGAGCTGGAAATCCCGAAGTAATTGCAACAAGACCCAATGGTTATATTTCAACCGGACAAGGATTTGGTATCAAAGCCACGGCCGGAGGAACGGCAACCTTTAGCAATTCCATGAGAAGAACATCTAATAATAATACCCTTCGGAACCAAAACGGGATAGATCGTATCTGGCTTAATATCGAGAATTTACGATATGAAATGGGCGGATCTACCTTGATTGCCTTTTCTGAAAATGCCTCGGCCACTATTGATAATGGCTACGATAGCCGACGATTGGCAACCGTGGTTTCCATCTATTCGCACCTTGAAGACGGTACACAGCAGTTAGGAATCCAAACCAGGGAAGCTTTTGAGAACGGCATGAAAGTACCGGTAGGTTTCTCCACACAAATGGAGGCGGAATTGGAATATGTGATTTCAATTTCAACCATCGAAGGGGAAAACCTTGATCAATCAACCGTATACCTCTTAGATAACGTCACCAACACGGTGACCAATCTTAGAAATGGAGCCTACACTTTTACAAGTAATAAAGGAACCTTCCACAATAGATTCACCCTACAGTTTGAGGGAGAAGAGGTATTGGGGCCCGACGATAGTAGCCTGCAAAATATCAAAATATTCCCGAATCCAACGACCGGGATCATCAACATCCATTCACCGAATGCCTATATCAAGAACATTGAAGTTTTCGATGTCAGAGGCCGCCGGTTTTATGAAACGGTGTACGATGAAAAAAATGCGCATACTGCAGATCTGGATTCCTTGGAGACCGGCATCTACTTCCTGAAGATTACCACGGAAATAGGAGATGTCACTAAAAAATTCGTCAAAGAATAAAGGAGTTCACTCTTCTTCAAAAAGCCCGATGTTTACGCATCGGGCTTTTTTTAATGGGTCCAAAGATATGCCAGCATGGTTTTTCGTCGATTATTTTTGTATTAACTAAGTAGGAATTATCCGAACTTATTTTTTAAAATAATAACATTTGTGCATTTCGTCGATTATTTTTGTATTTTATCAGCATATGTAGTACTATTACAATGCCTCAAAAACAAAGTAAAATGACCCCAACGCGCCCCGCCCTACTTTACAAATTCATCGTATGTGCCAGTATCTTGTTGTTCACCTCAAGTATGCAAGCACAATATGCCTATATGGCTCCGGATATCATATCCAGAAACTACGATACTAAAGTAATGGACCTATCGGCTTCCACAAACGATGGCCCTATAATTTTCAAGGATCAGGGAAGTGGAACTCTCACCAGAGGCATCGCCGAGATTTACATAGATCCTCAGATCGCTAAAGCGTTGTATGGAAAAAGAATTGAAGACATGGTTACCGTTTCCATTCAGATGGAAGGCAAGAGCAATGGAATCTATGTTTCAAAGAAGAATAAAAACACTTTTGTCCTAACCGAGTTAAATAACGGCGTTTCAAATGCTAAGTTCTCCTATAAAGTGATCGTTCAATCTTCAGAGTAATTTTCCGCATATAAATTTTCGAAAAGATCGTTTTCTATAAAAGCCGAGGTCTTTTTTGTACATACAGGTGGTTACCTGCTAGCTGTTCCACCAGCTTCGTATGGACTATCGTGTGAATCGGGCAGACCGAAACTACGTTACAAGGTAGGCCGGGAGTGGTATCCGTAACACAGTAATCGTGCAAACACCGTATAAAGATCTACACCTTGAAGGTAATTCACTTGAAAAATTCATTTTAGTTGTAGGTTTATTCGCGCATATGTTAACTATTATGCTCTTTAGCGATTTTTTTTCTTTTTGTCGATTAATTGGTGTATTATTGAGTACCCCCAACTTCTTAATTACCAACGTGATGAAGTCTACTTATGAGTTTCGATCAAAATTTATTGCGATCATTTTTTTAATGATGTTATCTGGACTAGAATCGTTTGCCCAAATCGGAATTAATACCACTTCTCCCGACCCATCAAGTGTTTTGGATATAGACAGTTCAGACAAAGGTATTTTGATCCCAAGAGTGAGTATACCCGATCTAAGTTCCATAGCACCAATTACCGGTGGAAGTTCGGAAGGATTATTGGTATTCAACACAAATGTCACGACCGGAAAAGGCTTTCTTTTCTGGACTGGGACAGCCTGGCAATCGATCAGCGGTGGTTGGAAGACATCGGGGAATTCTGAAACAGATGATACCTGTAATTTTATTGGCACCGTCAACGACAACGATCTCGTATTCAAGACAAACAATATTGAAAGCATGCGTTTGTCATCGGCAACCCAGCAATTGGTTATAGGTACCGTTAACAATGTTGGAGAAAATGATCTTCTAAGAGTTTTGGGAGATATTGAAATTGGAGGAGGTGCTTCAAATTATGATTCGGTTTCAGAAAATATCAGATCGAGCGCGCAGTCTCAAGCATGGAATATCAATGTTAAGAATATCGTCTGATCGCCACCAATTCAGATTTTTATATTGGGACCGACGAAGATGTGAGCGAGCGCTCCAATAGTGATTTCTCCAAATGGTGATGTAAAAATTGGAAAAAGTGTAGATGTTCACCCACTTTCTGATCTTCACGTTGTTAAAACCAACCAATAAAGCCACCTCGATGAGACTGGATAATACTGGGCCCATCGAAATATTCCACATACATCCTATGAGTTATGGGATGGTAATACCTATTTAAAGGGATTTTTCAGACATAATAATTACAGCGATGTACTGGATATTGGTCATAATCAAGGGAATGGTACATTTAATTTTTATGCCGGGAATGGCTCCACAAGCGCAAACCCCAGTGCTATTGCAATGACCCTTGATAGTGACGGAGACCTGAACGTCGTCAACAATTTAAATGTTAACGGAAATCTGGATGTCACAGGTACTATTTCGAAAGGCGGCGGGACATTTAAGATCGATCATCCGTTGGACCCAACCAACAAATATTTATATCACAGTTTTGTGGAAAGCCCCGATATGATGAATATCTATAACGGAAACGTTACCACCAACGCTCAAGGTGAAGCCTTAGTTACCATGCCAGAGTACTTTTCAGCCCTGAATATTGACTTCAGATACCAATTAACCACTATTGGGTCCTTTTCTAAGGTAATGATCGCCAAAGAGATTTCCGGCAATACCTTTCTTATTAAATCGGAACAACCCAACGTAAAAATAAGCTGGCAGGTCACGGGAGTCCGAAATGACCCTTATGCCAGGAAGAACCCGGTTATCGTTGAAGTGGAAAAAGAAGCACATCAAAGAGGCAATTATTTGTATCCTGACGCCTATCTTGAAGAGCAGGAGAACTAGTCCATTTCGACTCACTTTGTGAAAAACTAATCGAGCCACAATAAGACGATTATTCTTGTTAATTGTTGATGTTTTTTTTGAGATTGGCCACACTATCCTATTGAATATTAGCAGGTTTAAGTCGCAAATTCGATCGTTCCGATGCTATCTTTAGCACGTCGGAACTTCTAAAATCCTACCAAATCTACCGTATTTTTCCTACGAATTATTGACGATTCATAAATTTGGTCTAAGTAATATACTTTTCATCGATTTTTTAACTATTTGGCTTACATATTCTTACTTATAAAGACCGAATGTTATTATATTTATAACGGTTCAATTAATAAATTACCATTATGAAATTTCCAACCTCACATATTTTCAAAGGATTTATATATTTATTTTTCTTCACTAAGTTCACAGCCTTACTCTCTGCTCAAGTTGGGATCAATACGACCACCCCGACAGAAATGCTGGACGTAAATGGTAATCTTAAATTAGACGGTGCCTTTATGCCCGGAAACGCGTTTGGCGGTGTCGATCAAATATTGCTTTCACAAGGAACTGGTGTTGCTCCTGTTTGGGGACCAGGGTTTATTAATACATCCGAAATTAGTTCGATCGGAAAAGCTCTATGTTGGTCCATTACTCGCAATAGCTGATGGTACATATCGTGATAGGGAACTTTGCGCGTATGTTGGTATGACCCAATTTGCAGTTATAGATGTTATTTGGCCAACGCACCGTGGGCCCTGCACATGGAATGATTTTACTTGATTGCGTTGCCGCGAGTAGACAGTATAGACTTTTATGTAGCAAACCTCAGCGGGGGAAATATGGGTGCTGGGCTCATAATAAATTGCATTATATATCATCAATAAATAGAGAGATGAAATATTCATTATTCGTACCGAACGTTGGATTTATTAGTTTTGTCTCTTTGGGACAAAAGTTGGGGACTGAACTAAGTGAGCAGCAAGTTAGTTTGGATGTTCAGTACCCAGATGGACACTCCGATGAATGTGACTTCAACGCCAAACCAAATCAGCGAATCACCCAATGGTGTCGCAAATCGATCAAAATTGAGTGGCCAACAAGTAACTTTGACACCTTTGTCAGCCCCTGTATTACTAGGTCTCTTAGAAAGAGTGACAAAAAGGACAAATTATCTCCCTAAAAGCTTTTCGGTTCCAATCGATTACCTTACAAATACTACCGAACGTCCAGAAACCAAGGCGGCACCAAATTACGAAAAAGTGGAAAAATAGATTCAATAACTCAAATAAAACCACTAACAAAATGACCTTTGATTAATGTATCTGAAGGTCATTTTTATGTAGCACTTCAGAAGTTCGTACTAATTTCCCAAAGAAAACACAAATCAAGGAGGTTACAAAACAAAATCCACAATTGACTAAGTATAAAACACAGTAATCACAGGTAATTGCTATGGGCAGTTATCGACTCAATTTTATACTTATGAAAAAATTACTACAATGCATTCTGGTCTTTACATTTATCACCCTTGGATACGGCCAGGAATGGGAAGAAAGCTACAAGGTGGAGGCCACAGACCAACAGGCTGGGGACAACCACGCCATTTCCGTGGCAAAATCGGGTGATTATATCATCGCCGGAGCCTGGCACGAAGATCATGATGGAACCGGTGGAAATCCGCTGAGCGATGCAGGGGCCGCCTATATTTATCATTACAACGCAGGCACCGATGAATGGGTGCATGAAGCCAAATTAGTAGCGGCAGACCGTGAAATAGGCGATTGGTTTGGAATATCCGTGGATATAAGCGGTACCTATGCGGTAATTGGAGCCGTCGAGGAAAACGCTGCCAGAGGAGCGGCTTACGTATTTGAAAGAAACGGAGCCGGAGTTTGGGTTCAGGTAGCTAAATTGGAAGCTACTGTACGAAAGTCAAGCGATCGGTATGGGAACAGCGTGTCTATTTCCGGGAATACTATTATTGTGGGTGCCTTTCATGAGGACGAAGATGAAAATGAGGCCGGAAATATGCAAAACGCGGGTTCGGCCTACATTTACACACGGGTTGGTGGCGTTTGGGGGTTTTCACAGAAAATTGTGGCTTCAGACCGCGATCCCAACGATTATTTCGGGTACTCGGTCGCCATTTGGGAAGACAAATTGATCGTGGGGGCCTATCATAGAGATATCCCAACCCTTAGTGAATATGGCGGTGCCTACGCTTTTGAGTATAACGGTGTGGAGTGGGAAGAAACGCGCATCATGGAGGCTACCGATACCTATTTTGGAGATCGATTTGGATGGTCGGTAGATGTTTATGATAACTACTATATCGTAGGAGCGCCCTATCATGACTACGATGACGCGAATAGCGACCCTAAAAACAACGCCGGCGCAGCCTATATTTTTGATGAAGACAATAGCTGGGCACAGGATAAGATTGTAGGAGGTGATCGTTGGGGTCAGGACAATGCAGGGCATTCCGTGGCCATATTTGGTACGCGCGCGGTTTTGGGAACCCCTTTACAAAACTACGGAATTGATGGTGATCCACCATTTTGGAGTGACGCAGGTGCGGCATTTGTATATGAAAAGGATGGCAGCGGATTTTGGAATCAGACCCAAAAATTACTGACTGGCGATCGCGCCACGTCGGATAAATTTGGCCATAGTGTGGATCTCGATGCCGATAGCATTATCGGTGGAGCTCCGGAAGATAATAGCACCGGTGGGGGGAGCACGGGAGCCTTATACATTTTTGAAGATGGCACTTTGGGTACCACCGATGTAGATTTTACAAATTCGGTGGTCGCGTTTCCAAATCCGACCTATGGAGACCTGAATCTGGTATTTGACAGAACACATGCCGAAATTGAGGTCACGGTAAGCAATCTGCTTGGGCAAACCCTGTTTCAGAAAAAGTATAAGGAAACAAATTCTTTACAAATGGAAATTACTACCGCCGCTGGCATCTATTTGCTGGATATTAAAACGAAAGATGGATCGTCGAAAACCCTTCGTATTATCAGAAAATAAGCTTAGATATAGTTGAAGAACTTCCAAAAAGACCTCTTTTTTAAGTAATCGAGGTCTTTTTCATGCGCATATGCCTCTCGCTCAAAACTGATATTTCGGTATGCTTTGTATCTATTTTTATATTGAATTATTCTGAAGAGAAACTCCAACCCGTACCAGACATAAAAGAATAGCACCAGTAACTCCGCCTGCTGTTTCAGGTGGATGCGTTCGTGGTTCAGAAAAACCCGGTCGTCTTTTAGGCTTTTGTTCTTCAGAATAACAAAGGGCCAGAGTACCATCCCGTTGAATTTATTCCGAAGTAAAACACGGCTCACTATAAGTATCATTGAATGTAATTGGGTTATGAGGTAATTTATTATTTATTATTGACTATTTACGATTGCACAGCATCTAATATCTAACGTCTAATATCTAATCAATAGTAAATCCTGAATTACGTACTTTTGTAACCATGCTATTTCCGAAGAAAAAAATAGAACTCGAAGAAGGTGACTTTTACCTCACTCCCGAAGGTTATAAGTGCTTTACCGAACAATACCATCTCAAACGAGGGTATTGCTGTGAAAGTAACTGCCGCCATTGCCCCTACGGATTTAATAAAAAAAGGACTCATAAAAAGTAATGGGTAGCCATGCTACTGAACACAGAATACCGAACACTTGTAAAGAATGACATTTAAAGAAGAGATACAACAAGGCATCCCGAAGGAGCTTCCCAACCCAAAACCCTACAACCCGGAGGTGAACCACGCACCCAACCGTAAAAAAATACTATCCCCCGATGAGGAAAAACTAGCACTACGCAATGCGCTGCGGTATTTTGACCCTAAGCATCATGCTACGCTCTTACCCGAATTTAAAGAAGAACTGGACACCTTTGGGCGAATATACATGTACCGGTTCAGACCCGATTATGAGATCTACGCACGTCCGCTCGATGCCTATCCAGGAAATTGCACGCAGGCCAAAGCCATCATGTTGATGATTCAGAATAACTTGGATCACGCCGTGGCACAACATCCGCATGAATTGATCACCTATGGAGGTAATGGGGCCGTTTTTCAAAATTGGGCGCAGTACAGATTGGTATTGCAATATCTTTCTGAAATGACCAACGAACAAACTTTGGTAATGTATTCGGGGCATCCCCTGGGCTTGTTTCCGTCTCATAAGGACGCACCCAGAGTGGTCGTGACCAATGGAATGATGATTCCCAATTATTCTCAGCCGGACGACTGGGAAAAATTCAATGCACTTGGCGTAACGCAATACGGGCAAATGACGGCAGGTAGCTATATGTATATTGGTCCGCAGGGCATTGTGCATGGTACGACCATTACCGTATTGAACGGATTCAGAAAAATTAATAAATCTACTGCTGGCGGATTATTTGTCACCTCGGGACTGGGCGGAATGAGTGGGGCGCAGCCCAAAGCCGGAATCATCGCCGGATGTATTACTGTTTGTGCCGAGGTAAATAAAAAAGCAACACATACGCGGCACAGTCAAGGTTGGGTAGATGAAGTGATTGGTGATGTAACAGAATTGGGAAATAGAGTTCGCAAGGCTATTTCAGATAAAGAAATGGTCTCCATTGCCTACGATGGAAACATTGTGGACGTTTGGGAACATTTTGATGAGGATGGGATAAAAATAGATCTGGGAAGCGATCAAACTTCGCTGCACAATCCCTGGGCAGGGGGTTATTATCCGGTAGGAATGAGTTATGAAGCTCGGTAGAAATGATGTCGGAAACCCACCGCTGTTTAAGGAAAAAGTGCAGGAAAGCCTGCGACGCCAAGCAACAGCAATTAATACACATACCGCAAAAGGCACCTATTTCTTCGACTACGGCAATGCCTTTTTACTGGAAGCATCCCGAGCCGGAGCCGATATTATGGCAGAAAACCAAATCGATTTTAAATACCCGACTTATGTGCAGGACATTATGGGACCCATGTGCTTTGATTACGGCTTTGGACCTTTTCGATGGGTGTGTGCTTCGGGCAAAGCCGAAGACCTCGCCAAAACCGATGCCATTGCCTGTGAGGTGCTGGAAGAAATAATGAAAGATTCCCCGAACGAAATACAGCAACAAATGGCCGATAATATTCAATGGATACAAGGGGCACAGGAAAATAAATTGGTGGTGGGCTCTCAGGCCCGTATTTTATATGCCGATGCTGAAGGACGTATGAAGATTGCCTCAGCATTCAACAAGGCCATCGCCAAAGAACGAGATTGGCATTGTGATCTTGGGACGTGATCATCATGATGTTTCGGGAACCGATTCTCCTTATCGGGAAACTTCAAATATTTACGACGGAAGTCGATTTACGGCCGATATGGCCATCCAAAATGTAATTGGAGATAGCTTTCGAGGAGCGACCTGGGTAAGCATTCACAACGGTGGTGGCGTGGGCTGGGGAGAGGTTATTAATGGTGGATTTCGGTATGGTTCTTGATGGTAGTAAAGACGCACAACGACGTTTGGAAGCGATGCTTTTCTGGGATGTAAATAATGGAATTGCAAGACGCAGTTGGGCACGAAATGAGGAAGCGATTTTTGCTATAAAAAGGGAAATG
This sequence comes from uncultured Flavobacteriaceae bacterium, assembly GCA_963807685.1. Lineage (GTDB taxonomy): Bacteria > Bacteroidota > Bacteroidia > Flavobacteriales > Flavobacteriaceae > Aureisphaera. The sequence continues at coordinate 55,187 of CAWECU010000013.1, forward strand.
AAACGGAATCCCGAATTAAAAGTGACGCTTCCAAATTTTGTAGATGATGATTTATTCAACTAAAAATTCACGCTATGAAATTTCTTAGATTATTACCTGCTTTACTTATGTTATTCATATTTGGCTCTTGTACCACCGTCCGAGTGGCGGCAGATTATGACAAAAACGCCAATTTTGGAAGCTATCAAAACTATGCTTTTTTTAAACCCGGAATCGACAAGGCAGAAATAAGCGACCTTGACAAAAAAAGAGTCCTTAGAGCCCTGGACGCGGAACTCTCCGCCAAAGGGAATGACGAAAAGTGACAACCCGGACATCCTCGTGAGCTTCTTTACCAAAGAACGCGAACGAGTGGATGTTTATAACAATAACTTTGGATATGGATGGGGCTGGAACCCTTATTGGTACGGAGGTTTTTATGGAAACAATGTCTCTACCACCACCGAAGGTAGTTTGTATTTAGACTTCATTGATGCAAAAACCAATGAGTTGGTATGGCAGGGAATTGGTAGTGCCCGATTGATTACCAGCGGTAATATCGAAAAGAAAGAAGCACGCATACGAGAGATCGTCAAAGAAATTGTAGCGCAATATCCGCCCGGAAGTGCTAAAAAATAAGCTAAAGCACTCATAATGAGGGCTTTTTTGTTACATATATCGCATCCTTTGTGACAAAATTCATATCGAAAATTGTTTTCAATAGTTACTTTTAAAGTGTCAAAGGTGAAATCCTTATATAATTACAGGGAAAACACCCAGTAAAAAAGGAATTTTTAACTACTCTGAATCAGCTAGTTAGATTTTATCTTTACCGTCAGGAAATCATACCTAAAATAGTAACATTTAAATCTTTAATTATGAAAACAATTTTTACCCTTTTAGCGGCACTTTGCATTAGTGTGGTGTCTGCGCAAAACATGTTCGTCCATACGGCCACGGCTGGAAACATTTCGGCTGATGCCAGTTACATTGATCATCCCGACCTCAATGGAAATCCGAATGCAGAGATCCTTGTAAGTCATAACTGGAACCCCCCTGGAAGTGCGGGTGTCTATAATGACAACAACACCGGAGTCTTCTATAGCGCCGGACAGAGCAAATGGGGTGTTTACAATGAAAACGGTGCTGCCATGGTCGTGGGATCTTCCTATAATGTTTATATAGGAAGTGGTGATGTGGTGTTGCATATTGCTGATTTGGCCAACCAGGCAACAAATCCGGTGTACTCGGTAATCAACCATCCAGACCTAAATGGTAACCCTAATGCGAGAATAGTTCTAACCACCTATTTCAATCCTAACAGTCTGCGAAATGACCATACCTATGCGGTTTGGTACAACAATACGACAGATCGATGGAATATCTTCCCTGAGGATCTGTCTAATCTTCCATTAGATACAGCCTTCTTTATAGGCGTTCCGGATGGAACTAACACGGGCGTAACAACCCATCGTGCTGAGGTGGCCAATATTACAGGTAACTATACGTCCATTGACCATCCGTTGCTTAATGGCAACCCAAATGCCGTATTCGTATATACGCATAACTGGGGAATATCCGGAGGATCAGGAAATGTAGTACTTGACCATATTACAGGAGCCTGGTATACAGGAACCAACTGGGCTATTTATACCGAAGACTTCTCGGCCATGCCGGAAGATGCAGAATTCGACCTTATGATCTACGATCCTTCACTTGGAGTAGAAGATGCAACCATTGAAGGTTTGACCTATTACCCTAATCCTGTACAGGACATTATTAATATCAACGCAAATGAGGAGATCCTAAACGTAACCGTTTATGATATCCTTGGAAGACAAGTGCTTCAGCAAAAGGGTGATCAAAACATTATGAACCTGAATATGTCAACTCTTACGTCAGGAAATTACCTGGCTAAGATTGAATCAATTGACGCGACTCACGTCATCAAGCTTATTAAATTATAATAGGCTGGATTTTTTTCATACCGTTAAGCCGCCCATAACCTGGGCGGCTTTTTTTATTCTGAATAACTTATTGTTTCAGCACCTTGAAGTGCATTTGAGTGCCATTTTCAGCAGAAAGTCGAATGATGTAGATTCCTGTAGCCCAATTTTCAATAGCTATTGCTAGCTGAGAGGTGTTGCTGTATGCTTCAGAAAAAATACGTTGACCGAACAGCGTATACACAGAAATATCTGAAATAGCTACCGCACTTAGGATACTTAATTCATCTGCAACCGGATTGGTATAAACAACCCCATTGGCCGCTTGCAGATCGTCAATCCCCAATTCCTCATCCAAAAAGTTCTGAGCGTAGATTTTAGGATTAACTACCTTCTCCTCGATAAAAACCGCTACACTTTGATTATTCACAGGGGCGGTATAATGAATTCTACTTTTATTTGCTGAAAAGGTAGCCACAGGCCTCGATTGTTCGGGCCAGATAAAATCTCCGTTCGAATCCAGGTAGACCACACCGAGCGTCGTTGGGCTCACCCCATTGTCAAAGCCGCTTTTGTGCAAGAATAAGGGGCTGTCATTTTTTAATTGTAAGGCTCCGGCATGCACATTGTCATCACCGCTTATGGCGTAAACAGCCTTCGCCGAATCGGTTAATCCCCTGGCCCCTGTAACCTTGTCAAATTTTTGAACATACTCGCCTTTTTCACTTTGACTGCTATTTGTTGCCGTACATACCGCCCATATGTTTTGTGAACCCAACTCGAAAGCAATTCGGGTATCCATTTCATAATTTGCCTGACTCGTATCGAGATCTGAACCATTGATCCCCCAAGGCAAGCTGCCATCGGCATTGATCCGCTGAAGAAACGAATCGAATCGCACCCCTGTAGATCCAAAATAGCCGTAATAGACCACATCCCCATCCTGAAGACCTCCGTACGACCTGTTGAACGCTGTCGCTTGGTTGGAAAGCTGGGTGGGAGTTCCCCATTGCAGCACTCCCGCACTGTTGTATCGTTGGGCAAAAAGATTGGAATTGATCCCTCCAATAAGACTGTGAAAGACCAGTATAATATCCCCACCGGACAATTCGAACAAATTGGCGGGAACCGTATTATTACCTCCATTTACGACCGGCTGAGGGGATCCCCAAACCGCCGTTCCCGAAGCATCGTATTTTTGCATCACACTTTCTGTTCCGGGATACCAGGAAACGATGGCATCACCCGAGCTCAAGGGCAGTATGGTCGGCACAAACCCAGATCCCACATTGACACCTCCGGAACCCCAAAGATGATTCCCATCGCTATCAAGCTTAAAAACAAAGACGGGGTCCCCTCCTCCTGTTCCGGTGACACCTATGTAAATATTGTCATCCTCGTCGGTAACAATGTTCCAAATCACCGTAAAAGTACTCATGGGGATGGTGTTACTTACCACTATCCCGTCGGGGCCCAGGGTCTGATTGCCATTTACATCCAGCACCTGCATTCTCAATTCGTAATTTTCCGGAACGGCGACCACCTTCCAAAAGACCACATAAGTTTGCCCGTCCGAAGTTCCAATGGCTTTCATGTCTCCTCCATCACTATCAACCACCAGCGTGTTTTCATCGGTATTGGTAGTCCATTGGGCATTGACGGAAAGCACCAGGAATAAGGCAAGCATTGTAAAGTTATATTTCATGGTAATCGGTTTAGTGAATAGTAAAAGTAAGTTGTTTTCTGAATAAATCTACGAATCCTTCTTAGCTCTATAAACAAGTAAATTCGGCTTCCTTTAATAATTTAGCAAGGCTTCGATCTTCTTTTTCACTTTTTCCACGGAAGGAACCATGGTTTTTTCCAATTCGGCATTTAAAGGAATGGCAGGCATATTTTCACTTCCAATCACCATGACCGGGGCATCTAGATGTTGGAAACATTCCTCTTGAATTCTTCCTTGCAAGGCTCTGGAAAAACTATTTTCTGAAGGTTCTTCGGTTACGACCAGACATTTGCCACATTTGCTTACACTTTGAAACACCGTTTCATAATCGAGCGGATGCAGCGTCCGTAGATCGACTATTTCTATGTTTTTCTGAAGTCCCAGTTCTTCGGAAGCATTTATCGCCCAGTGCACTCCCATTCCGTAGGTAATGATCGACAAGGTTTCCATTTCCTCCTGTTTCCAGATTTCCTGAAGCACCCATGCTTTTCCGAAGGGTAAGATATAATCTTCACCCGGTTCCACCGAAGTAGCGCCTTTGGTTCCCGGAACTTTACTCCAATACAAACCTTTATGCTCAAAGATCACCACCGGATTGGGATCGTAATACGCGGCTTTTAGCAATCCTTTTAGATCGGCACCATTGCTCGGATAGGCAATTTTCAATCCGCGAATATTGGTCACCACACTTTCCACCGACGACGAATGATAAGGTCCGCCACTTCCGTAGGCTCCAATAGGCACCCGTAGAATCATAGATACAGGCCATTTTCCATTGGACAGATAACAACTTCGGCTAACTTCTGTAAACAATTGATTTAGACCCGGCCAAATATAATCGGCAAATTGTACCTCAACGATGGGCTTTAATCCAACCGCACTCATTCCTACCGTGGAACCCACAATAAAAGCCTCCTGGATGGGCGTATTAAAAACACGATTATCTCCAAATTTCTGCGCTAGGGTTGCCGCTTCACGAAATACACCACCTAATCGCGCCCCTACATCCTGTCCGTACAACAGACATTCTTTGTGTTTTGCCATGAGTTCTTCGATCGCAAACAATGCACAATCCACCATTACCACCTTTTCGGCTCCCTTTGGGGAACGATCTCCGATTTCTTCGGTAATTGGCGTTGGGGCAAAATCATGTGTAAACAGATCTTCGGGTTTCGGGTTCTCTGCTTGCAAAGCTTTTTCTAGATCCTGCCGAACCGTCGCAATACACTCAGTTTCTATGTCTTGCAATTCATCTTCCGTAAAACCATTAGCCATCAACAGCGCTTTCATCTTCGGATAAGGATCTCTGCTTCGGGCTTCTTCGAGATCATCTCGATACCATTCCATTCGAACACCGGAAGTATGATGATTCAACAAAGGTACTTTGGCGTGAACCAGAAACGGTCTTCGTTCCATTCGTATTTTTTCAATAACCTCGGAAACCGTTTGATAGCATTCCTCAAAATCGGTTCCGTCAATCGAAACCGCTTCGAATCCTTTAAATCCCCGGGCGTATTCGTAGGCATTCTGCGCACTTGTTTCCTCGGCATTGGCAGATATATCCCAACCATTATCCTGCACCAAATAGAGAATAGGCAATTGCTTAAAGGCAGCCATTTGAAAGGCCTCGGCTACTTCACCCTCGGTCACGGAGGCATCTCCCAAAGAGCAAACTACAACAGGCTTTTCACCTTCGGAGGAATCAAACAGGCCCTCCGCCTCGGAGTACCAAAACCCCATGGCAACTCCGGTGGCGGGAATCGCCTGCATACCGGTTGCACTACTTTGATGTGGAATTTTAGGTTTGTCATCATCCCTTAAGCTGGGGTGACAATAATACGTCCTCCCGCCAGAAAAAGGATCATCTCGCTTTGCCAGCACTTGTAACATGAGATCGTACGGTTTCATCCCAATGGACAGCAGCATGCAATCATCCCGGTAATAAGGAAACGCGTAGTCCTGTGGCTTCAATTGCATCCCAACAGCCGCCTGAATGGCCTCATGGCCCCTCGAAGTAGCATGCACATACTTGGAAACCACTTTAAAGTTTTCCTCATATAAAAATGTTATCGCCTTGGCTGTCACGAGATTTCTATAGCCCTCCTCCAAGATTTCTTTATGTAGTTTTTTCGAATTCAAATCTTTTATTTCCTCTTTAATCATTTTCGTAATGAGCTATTTGCTGCTAGATTTTTCGTGTGGTATCAAATTCTTCGAGGTAATCGCCAATTCGTCTTAAAAATGAACCCGCCAAATAGCCATCCACAATACGATGATCGAATGAAAGAGAGAGGTACATCATACTTCGCACTTCAATAGAATCACCATCAGGTCGTTCCATGACCTCAGCTCGTTTTTTAATGATTCCCAGCGCAAGAATAGCCGCTTCCGGCTGATTTATAATGGGCGTACCCATCAAACTCCCGAAGGTACCCACATTGCTAATGGTAAAAGTGCTGCCATGGAGGTCATCAGCTTTCAGTTCACCTGTACGGGCCTTGCCCACAAGATCGTTGGTAGCTAATGCCAGTTCTGCCAGGTTTTTCTTGTTTGCATTTCGAACCACAGGTACGATCAAATTTCCATTGGGAAGTGCGGTGGCCATCCCAATATTAATTTCATCTTTTACAATAATATTTCGCCCATCCAATGAAGAATTGATCATTGGAAAATCCTGGATCGCCTTCGCGACCGCTTCAATAAATAGCGGCGTATAGGTTAGTTTTTCTTTGTGTTTTTTCTGAAAAGGTCCCTTATTCACATTGCGCCAGTTTACCATTTCGGTAAGATCGGCTTCCACATAGGCAGTCACGTGGGGTGAGGTATGTTTACTATACACCATCCTATCGGCGATCATCTGCCGCATCCTGTCCATCTCAACAATTTTACCGCTACCTTTATCAAACTGAAGATCGGGCACCTTAAATCCAGATTCGGAAGCAGGTTGCACAAATTGATAGGGTCTGCCATCGTTCAAATAGGCAAGCACGTCACTTTTTCGGAGTCGCCCATCTTTTCCCGTACCTGTAATACGAGCCAACTCTTCATAACTAATATGATGTTCCCTGGCGATACTATCGACCAAGGGACTCACAAACATATTTTCATTCACTTTAAAAGAAGAAGTCGCAGCCGTTACTTTTCGCTTTTTGTTTGCTGGAACAACTACTTTTTCCAAATCCGCCTTTGCAACGACTTTTTTCTCTGCTTTCACTTTAGATGCCAAAGAGGCCTTTCCATTGGTAGCAATTACCGCGATTACATCTCCTATCCCCACCACATCGTTGGGTTCATACAGCAACTCCACTATTTCCCCGGACAGGGTCGATGGTACTTCCGCATCCACCTTGTCTGTGGCCACTTCCAGCAGGATTTCGTCTATTTCAACGGTATCCCCAACGCTTTTAAACCATTTGATAATGGCCGCTTCAGTGATACTCTCGCCCAATTTGGGCATTTTAAATTCTACTTGCGACATACTATTATTTTCGCTTTAACTCTTCTAATGTTTTATAAAAATCCTCCTGTTTTGGTCGTACCTTCGGAATTTCCCGCAAGGGCTTCACTTCTTTCAAACTCTCATGGCAGTCTGATGGTAATTGTTGATACAGCCGAGTGCCTGCCGTTTTCCATTCCATCATCTCGTCACTCACCTCTTTGATCTCCCGCACCGGATTTCCGGCAACTAATGTTCGCTTCGGAATGATGGTTTCGGCCTTAACAAAGGACATCGCTCCTACAATGCACTCGTCTCCAATTTCGGCATCATCCATGATCACACTGTTCATGCCTATAAGGCAATTTCGGCCCAGGTTCGCCCCATGAATAACCGCTCCGTGGCCCACGTGGGCGCCCTCCTTCAAAACGATCGATTTCCCCGGAAACATATGCACCGTACAGTTTTCCTGAACATTCACACCATCTTTCAGAATAATCTCACCCCAATCCCCGCGAATCGCTGCGCCGGGTCCTATGTAACAGTTTTTGCCAATGATTACGTTTCCGGTCACGGCCGCAAGGGGATGCACGAAACTGGATTCGTGTACGACTGGGATATGTCCTTTGAATGAATAGATCATTTAAATCGTTTTAAGGTCTTTTTGGTGAACGCACTCAAAACCAACCTACCACTTATTGCGGCTCGTTCGGCTAAGAGTTCATCCCAATCTTCAGTGCCGTCCCATAATATTTTCTTCATTTCTCTCATGGCTTCAGGATTATAACTGCATAAATTTACAGCAAACTGCAACACGCCTTCGTCAAGGGCTTCCGTAGATTCAAAAACTTTGGTATACAATCCTTTTTGACGTGCCCATTCAGCATCATAAAAACTATTAGCGTCAATACCGATTTGCGACATAGCAGAAAGTCCGATTTTTCGTTCAATGGCGGGCCCAACCACAAAGGGGCCAATCCCCACATTCAATTCGCTCAGTTTAATGGCTGCAAACTTCGAAGCCATACAATAGTCGGTCGCTGATGCTAAACCTACTCCTCCTCCAACTGTCTTCCCTTGAATTCTGCCAATAATAAACTTTGGACACTTTCGCATGGCATTGATCACATTGGCAAAACCACTAAAGAAAACGCGCCCTGTTTCCGCATCGTTGATATTGCTGAGCTCCTTAAAACTGGCTCCGGCACAGAAGGTGCGCTCCCCTCCGCTTTTGAGGACGATCACTTTCACCTCGTCATTCTCACCTGCGGCGGTGATAAGCGAAGTTAATTCTGCCAACAGATCTCCGGGCAAGCTGTTATGCGCCGGATGAAAGAATTCTATAGTTGAAATTCCGTTTTCTGTGCTTTCTTTTACGTAGGGTGCATTCATAATAGTCCAAACTGTTCAAAATGATGATTCAAATGTTTGCGTTCCAATAAATACCATTCGAATTTATTCAAGGCTCCAAACACTACATTATTGGTTCTAGCTTCCGGATTTTCCTTAAAGTAAGCCAGATACTCGTCTCTTGCTTCCAACATTTTTTCCTTTGCTGTAGCCAGATCCGGATGTTTACACTTTTCGATCTCCGAGGTATCGGCCAAAGGGAAATCATACCCGTGAGGCATTTTTTTATAGTTGTAGAGCGTTTCGTGTGTTCGTTCCAAATATTTTTCCGGGGTTGCTATTTCAAAATCCTGTAGTTCCCCTGAGGCTATCCTATAGGTATACTCCAGGTGTTCGATCATGTTCTGAGGTTTGATGTCACCCCAGGCGGGTTTGGAATCTTTAGTTAATTCATCAAGGCATTGCGCGATCACTTCCGAAGTTATTTCCGTAAAGACCGTTTGCTTTTTCTGAACCAGTGTAAGCACAGTAACTACCGCAACCAATTCGTCGTCGGCATCAAACACTTCTCCGTACCATTTTACAATTCCGCTGGGTAATTCGGTGCCACGCTGATCGCGGTCGATCTTTTGCTTACAGGTCAAACGAACATAAATCGTGTCGTTGTGATACAAGGGACGCAGGAACCTGCATTCTTCCAAACCGTAGTTGGCAGCCACCGGTCCTTTATTGGGATGGACAAACAATCCGGCCGCCGCCGCAATGATAAAATAGCCATGGGCGGTGCGTTTTTCGAAAATACTTCCGTCGAGGGACGTAATATCCGTATGAGCATAAAAATGATCCCAGGTGAGGTTCGCAAAATTCACGATATCTCCATCGGTGATCGTGCGTTTGTGTGTTTTCATGGACATGCCTGGATGGATGTCTTCCCAATGATATTTAAAGGGGTGCTGGGGTGCTTCTTTATAAGCTGAATTAGGCTGGTAAATACCCGTGATCTCCGTTAGTGTAGTTGGCGAACCCTGAATGGCACAACGCTGTAAATAATGTTTCACACCACGCATTCCGCCCATTTCTTCACCACCTCCGGCTCGTCCCGGGCCTCCGTGAATTAAATTGGGTAAAGGAGAACCGTGGCCCGTACTTACCTTTTCATTTTCTCGATTCAACACTAAAATTCGGCCGTGGTGACTTGCGGCCGAAATAGTATACTCACGGGCGATGTCGTTATCGTTGGTGATAATAGAGCTCACCAGAGAGCCTTTTCCCATCTTAGACAGGGTGATGGCCTCGTCCAATGTTTTATAGGGCATCAAAGTGCTCACCGGACCGAAGGCCTCAATGGTATGTGCCGCTTCATTCTTGAATGGGTGATCCTCCCGAAGCAGGATAGGCTTTATGAAGGCTCCTTTTTTGGAATCGGCTCCGAGGGTCTCGACCTCATCCAAAGTTCCATAAACGATCGAGGCCGTTTTTGCGATCTTTGCTACCTGGTCTTTCACCGACTGTCGTTGGGCATCATTAACAAGAGCCCCCATACGCACTTCTTTGATTCGGGGATCACCTATAGTGACCTTATCCAACGCCTTCCCTAATGCAATTTGAACGTCTTCCACCAATTTTTCGGGCGCGATAATTCGGCGGATAGCCGTACATTTTTGACCACATTTTACAGTCATTTCTTTACGTACCTCCTTGATAAAGAGATCGAATTCCAGTGTGCCCGGAACGGCATCCTCACCTAAAATAGAAGCATTCAATGAATCGGATTCCATTGTAAACGGCACCGATTCCTCCAACAACTGCGGGTGGTTCTTTATCAATTTTCCAGTACTGGCCGAACCCGTAAAGGTCACCACATCCTGAGATTGAACCGTGTCCAAAATATTCATTACGGTTCCACTTATGAGTTGTAATGCACCTTCGGGAAGGATTCCGGAAGCAATAATTTCTTTTACGACCAATTCGGTTAAATAGGCGGTTTGAGGAGCGGGAAGTACTACCGCCGGCATTCCGGCCATCCAATTGACGGCACATTTCTCCAACATGCCCCAAACCGGGAAATTAAAAGCATTGATGTGCACAGCCACCCCTTCCCGGGGTACCATGATATGATGTGCCATAAAACGACCTCCGCGGGATAGATCGATGGCATCCCCTTCTACATGAAATGGCTGATTGGGAAATAATTTCCGAAGCGAAGCATTCGCAAATAAATTTCCAAAACCTCCTTCGATATCGATCCAGCTGTCAATTTTGGTGGCACCTGTTCGATAGCTCAATTCATAAAAAGCTTGTTTCTTTTTGATGAGGTACAAAGCTAGTTTTTTCAACATATTGCCTCGTTCCTGAAAAGTCATTTTACGGAGTGTGTCTCCTTTATCCCGGCCGTACTGAAGTATGGAAGGAATATCCAATCCTTCGGTTGTGACATTCGTAAAATGTTCGCCGGTGATGGAATCGAGAATGGGAGTCCCGCTCCCCTTTCCATCCAGCCATTGGCCTGTAACGTAATGCTGTGTTTTTGTCATAATTTCACTTCAGTTTAAGCGCGTATTCGTACAATTTCACCATTGATTTTACCAAACACACATTTTACATATCCATCCACCACTTTGCGCATGGACACCGGTGTGTTTCCGGGGAAATAGTCTTTGTATTTTTCATAAGCATCCTCCACCAGATCTGCCGAAACCGCATTGACGCGAATGCCATTTTTCATTTCAAGGGCCACAGCCATGGTAAAGCTCTGAATGGCTCCATTCACCATGGCAGCACTGGTGGTCATATCTACGGGTTCATCGGCCAGGATTCCAGTTGTTAATGTAATAGAACCCCCTTCGTTCAAATAGTTCTTTCCAATACGAACCAAATTCACCTGCCCCATCATTTTGCTTTTGATACCTATATAAAAATCTTCTTCGGAAAGGTTTTCAAACCTATCCCATTTGGCTTCTCCTGAAATATTTACGATCGCATCCAACTTTCCTATCTGATTGAGAGCACGTTCAATGGAAGCACTGTCTGCAATGTCTATGGTTAGATCGCCAGATTTCCTACCACCAATGATCACTTCATGTACTTCTTTCAGGCGCACAGTGACTTTTTTACCAATGGTTCCGTTTCCTCCTATAATTAGAATTTTCATAATAAAAACCTCTCGACTGCGCTCGAGGTGACAATTTTAAATATTCATATTCTCTATCACCGCAGCATAACCCTGACCCACCCCTATGCACATAGTGACCAGCGCATATCGCTTGCCTGTTTCTTTTAATTCCAATGCGGCCGAATAGGCAGTTCGTGCTCCCGTCACGCCCAAAGGATGCCCAATGGCAATTGCTCCTCCATTGGGGTTGATCCTGGGGTCATCGTCTGCCAATCCCCATTCCCTAATACAGGCCAAAGCTTGCGCCGCAAAGGCCTCATTCAACTCAATGATATCCATTTGATCCATCGTCAATCCGGCTTTTTGCAAGGCTTTATTAGAAGCTTCTACCGGGCCAATGCCCATAATCCTTGGTTCCACCCCCACTACTGCCGAGCTTACAATCCGGGCGAGCGGCTTGAGCTTGTATTTTTTTACCGCATCTTCGGAAGCGATGATCGTAGCAGCTGCTCCGTCATTCAAACCAGATGAATTTCCAGCGGTAACGCTACCTCCGTCTTTCTTAAAGGCAGGACGTAATTTGGCGAGTATCTCCGGTGTGGTTCCCGATTTAACGAATTCATCTTCAGAAAAAATAATAGGATCTTTTTTTCGCTGCGGAATTTCAACGGCAACAATCTCCCTGGCCAAACGCCCATTCTTCTGAGCTTTGGCAGCTTTCATCTGACTCGCATAAGCAAATGCGTCCTGATCTTCTCGCGAGATCTTATATTTTTCCACTAAGTTTTCTGCCGTATTTCCCATTCCGTCCGTACCGTATAGTTCTTGCATTTTCGGGTTGATAAACCGCCAGCCAAAACTCGAATCGTACATCTTTGAATCGTTTCCGAAGGCAGAAGAAGGTTTTGCAATTACGTAGGGGCCACGGGTCATATTTTCGACCCCACCCGAGATAAACAAATCCCCATCTCCTGCTTTAATCGCACGATTGGCCTGAATGATAGCACTTAGCCCGCTGCTGCACAATCGGTTCACCGTTTCTCCTGGCACTGTAAAAGGCAATCCTCCCAGTAGTAAAGCCATTCGGGCGACATTTCTATTGTCCTCGCCCGCCTGATTGGCACAACCCAGGATCACATCGTCGTAGGCTTCTTTGGGAATGTTCGAGTTACGTTTTACAATTTCTGAAATCACGATTGCTCCCAAGTCGTCGGTTCGCACCATGCTCAGGGTTCCATGGTAACTACCAATGGGTGTTCTAATGCCATCTATGATATAGGCTTCTTTCATTTTATTTGTGTTTGTCACTTCTTATTCCTCCCAGTCTTTTGTTGTTCGATACACCACGCCTTTAAAAAGGGCCACCAATTCATCCCCGCGTTTTACCTCTACAATATTGAATCCGACTTTCGTTTTTTGCACGTCCAAAGTTGCCTCGGCCGTTAAATAATCTCCTTCTTCCAGAGCCGAAATATGATTGACGCTAGACTCAATGGAAACTGCGTATTTTCCGTGGGTATTCGCTGTGAATCCGAAAGCGGTGTCCGCCAGTGAATAGCTAATCCCTCCATGGGCCTTGTCCATGCTATTAAGCATTTCCTTTCGGATCGTCATACCTACCTTACATCTTCCCAGTTCACATTCCAATATCTCGATTCCCAGCCATTGACTGAAAGCGTCGAGACTTAACATTTTGTATGGAATGGCTTCTCCTTTCATTTAAAAAAATGTTTGATGATCCCTTTCCATACTTCTTAACAAGGGTGAACAACGATATCGGTCTTCGTGATAATTGTTATAAAGCTCGTCCATCTTGTCAACGCACCAAGCCATCCCTTTTTCATCTGCCCAGGTCAATAATCCTTTCGGATAGTTAACACCTTTGGTCATGGCACTGTCTATATCTTCGGCGCTGGCGACCTTCAGAAACAGGGCGTCTGCTGCTTCATTGATAAGCATTACCAACACCCTATCTAGTATTCGTTCCCCTAATTTCATATCTTCAACAGGCTCAGGATTTTCGGATCCCTCGCCATAATTATAGTATCCTTTGCCGGTTTTCCTGCCCAAATAACCTGCCTCCGCCATCCGTTTTTGTGTGAATGCGGGTTTGTAGCGCGGGTCGTAATAAAAAGCCTTAAAGACTGATTCCGTCACCGTGTAATTCACGTCATTCCCAATGAAATCCATCAATTCGAAAGGCCCCATTTTAAAGCCACCTAAATTTTTTAGTGCCCAGTCAATGGTAGCAAAATCTGCGATACCTTCCTCATAGATCCTGAGGGACTCCCCATAGAAAGGACGTGCCACCCTGTTTACAATAAAACCGGGAGTATCTTTGGCAACGGCTACAATTTTTCCCCATTCTTCAATCGTTTTTACCGAAATATCCAAGATCCCGGGAGACGTCTGTATGGCTGGAATCACCTCCACCAATCGCATCAATGGCGCCGGATTAAAAAAGTGTATCCCCACGCAGCGCTTTGGATTCTTTAAGGCTGAAGCTATCGACGCAACCGACAAAGAAGAGGTATTGGTAGCGATGATACAATCGTTGGAAACATACCCTTCCAATTCGAGAAACACGCTTTGTTTGACCGCGAGTTTTTCAACAATCGCTTCGATGGTGAGGTTGGAATCCGCCAGTTCTTTCAACGAATTCACATATTGAATGTTCCCCTTAATTCGATTTTTTTCTTCGGAATTGATTCGGCCTTTTTCGACCAGACGGTTCAATATTTTTTCAAGGGAAGCCTTTGCCTTAACAAGCGCATCGCTATGAGTGTCGTATATTTTAACCAGGCACCCCGCTGTGGCCGCTACTTGCGCAATACCAGTTCCCATGGTACCGGAGCCTATGATTCCTACTTTTTTAATCATGTTGATTAACGATTAATGATTGGAGATTAACGATTTTTGATTTTGGATCTTTGAAGTGGTTAAATTCCATTAGTTCAATTTTGATGTTGCGGTTTTTATGCTAGCCACGAAAATGGAGATTAACTCATCACTTTCCGCAATCAATTTCTCAAAGCTTGCCTTATCGGAAACTAGCGCAGCTCCTTTTTGAATTTTCATGTTATCATACATTCTCTTAATTCTTTCAAACATAACTTCATTTTATGAAGAAAATCACGAGTCGACTCGGCGCTACGTGCCTCACCATAATTCAAAGCAGATGACGTTGCTGAACGGATAAGCTGTTTAGCCAAATGTCCAGCTGCAAATGAGGTGTCAATTTTCTTACAAGCTAATATTACATTGACTGCGAATAGAATTAATCTTTCCTCTAACTGATTTGGTTTCATTCAAATTCTTTTAAAATCAAAAATCGTTAATTAAAAATCTCCATTCGTTAATCAATTATTTTCCTTTAAACTCAGGTCTTCTTTTTTCTACAAAGGCGGCAACGCCTTCAGCGTAGTCTTCACTTTGCGCAGCTTCTATCTGTAATTTCGATTCCAATTCCAATTGTGCTTTGAGATCATTTGCCATCGATCGATTGAGCAGGCGTTTGGTCATTCCCAGCGCTTTGGTTGGCATTTGTGCCAGGGTTTCCGCGATCTTTTGGGTTTCTTCCGAAAACAATTCCGAAGAAAACACCTTATATACCATCCCCAATTTTTCGGCCTCCTCTGCTAAAACCTTGTCTCCCAATAGCATCAATGCCGATGCTTTCTGAAATCCGATCAATCGAGGCAAAAAGAAAGTCCCGGCACTATCGGGGATCAATCCAATTTTGCTAAACGCCTGTATAAAACTCGCCCTTTCCGAAGCAACTACCACATCACAGGCCAGGGCAATATTTGCGCCCGCGCCTGCCGCTACTCCATTAACGGCTGCGATGATGGGTTTTTCAATAGATCTGATTCGCGATATGATAGGATTATAATGTTCCTCCAGAATTTTTTTAAAACCGGGATTCAACTCCGGTGAGGTCACTTCCTTCAGGTCTTGCCCTGCACAAAAGGCCTTTCCGTTTCCTGTGAGCACAATTGCGCGTACCTGGTCATTACCCTCGCAGGCATCCAAATGATCTTGCAACCGCAAAGCCATTTCACGGTTGAAACTATTAAATACCTCGGGCCTGTTAAGGGTTAGCCATGCGATATTGTTTTCAATTCTGATGTCAATTGAATTATTGCTCATACCTTTTTTTATTATCCGTAGCTACTTCAAACATTTGAAGTAGTCAAAGGGTTCCTGACAGTCATCGCATTTGAATAACGCTTTGCAGGCTGTGGACCCAAACTGGCTCACCAAATGGGTATTCGTACTCCCACAGTTGGTGCATTTCACTATTTTTTTACCGCCTAATAATGCTTCCTTATCGGCCGTTTCCTCCAAAGGCGCGGCTATCCCGTAGGCCTCCATTTTTTGTCTTCCCGCCTCACTAATCCAGTCTGTAGACCAGGCCGGAGCCAGCACCAATTCTATTTCGGTTTTTTTACCAGCTTCGGAAAAGGCCTTCTCCAGATCTTCACTTATCACATCCATTGCCGGACAACCGGAATAAGTGGGCGTAAGTTTTATTTTTACCACGCCGTCTACTGTAATCGCCTCCCGAATCACGCCCAGATCCAACACCGAAAGTACCGGGATCTCGGGATCGCTTACCAATTCGAGGATGGGAAGTAATTCTGTGTCAATATTTGGTGCTATCAAGTTCAATAGTCAATAATCAGGTTAACCTACCACTTCATATTGGGATAGGTGCGTTGCATATATTGCAAATCGGCCAGCAAATACCCCATGTGTTCACTGTGTATTCCCTTCTTTCCACCACTGGTGAAATACTTGCTTTCAGGAACGTTAAGGTTCGCAAGCTTCAGCAATTTTGAAACTTCCTCATAATAGGCCTGCCTGAATTTCGACACATCGACTCCTATTCCATCAGCAATCATCATTTTATCGGTTTCTGTGAGTTGGAACAATTCGTCCGTAAAGCGCCAAAGGTCATCGATGGCGTTCTGCATTTTTTGGTTACTTTCCTCCGTTCCATCTCCCAATCGCTTTACCCAATCTCCCGAAAAACGCTTGTGATAACTCACTTCCTTGATTCCTTTTTTTGCAATCGCGGCCAAGGTTTCATCCTTGCTATTCTGAAGTTCCTGCATTAACAACAAGTGATAGACGTCAAATAAAAACTGACGCCCTATTACATATCCGAAATGTTCATTTGGTTGTTCGACCAGCAATACATTTTTGTACTCCCGTTCCAATCGTAAAAATGCGACGTCATCTTCAGTCTTGTTTTCTTCTGAAATTTTGGCGGCATACTGATAGTAACTTCGGGTCTGTCCTATAAGATCCAACGAAATATTGGTGCATGCGATATCGGTCTCCAGATTGGGGCCATGGCCACATAACTCTCCCAATCGCTGACCCAGGATGAGACTATTGTCTGCGATTCCGAGGATATATTGGTATAAATTTTTGTTTTCCATATTACATATGCTTTACCTCATCGGGCAAATTGTAAAAGGTAGGGTGGCGGTATACCTTATCCTGTGCCGGTTCGAACATTTCGCCATTATGTTCCGGATTGGATGCGGTGATATGCTTGCTTTCCACTACCCAAATGCTCACACCCTCATTGCGACGCGTGTAAACATCGCGGGCGTTTTCCAATGCCATTTCGGCATCTGCAGCGTGCAGACTTCCAAAGTGGCGATGTTCCAATCCATTTTTACTTCGAACGAATACTTCCCAAAGGGGCCAGTTATTTTTCATTTTTATTTGAATTTAGATTTAGATTTGAGACAAATGCATCAACTGTCTCAGTTCTTCGGGTCGTTTACCCTACTTTTTTCAGGTTTCGTTGCGCCTGCTTTTCAGCATGTGCCATAGCGGCATCCCGCACCCAGGCTCCTTCTTCCCAGGCTCCTACTCGGGCATTCATGCGCTCTTTGTTGCACGGACCATGACCTTTGACCACTTGCCAAAATTCGTCCCAGTCTATTTCACCAAAATCGTAATGGCCCGTCTCCTCATTCCATTTCAGATCGGGATCCGGAATCGTGATTCCCAGGAGGTCTGCTTGCGGAACCGTCTGATCTATAAATTGTTGTCTTAATTCGTCGTTGGTTTTACGTTTCAGTTTCCATTTCATGGATTGCTCGGTATGCACCGACTCGGCGTCGGTGGGTCCCAGCATCATTAAACTTGGCCACCACCATCGGTTTAAGGCGTCCTGAGCCATTTCTTTTTGCTCCGGGCTTCCGTTGCATAGGGTTAGCATGATCTCAAAACCCTGCCGCTGATGAAAACTTTCTTCCTTACAGACCCGAACCATCGCCCTGGCATAGGGGCCAAAAGAGGTATTGCATAAAGGTACCTGATTAATAATAGCGGCTCCATCCACCAACCAGCCTATAGCACCCATATCGGCCCAGGTAATCGTTGGATAGTTGAAAATTGAGGAGTATTTGGCCTTACCACTATGCAATTGCTCATATAGTTCCTCTCGGGAAATTCCCAGAGTTTCACAGGCCGAATATAAATAGAGTCCGTGCCCTGCTTCATCCTGTACTTTCGCCAAAAGGGCGGCTTTTCTACGTAGCGAAGGAGCGCGGGATATCCAATTTCCCTCCGGTAACATCCCAATAATTTCGGAATGTGCGTGCTGGGATATCTGTCGAATATGTGTCTTACGGTATTTCTCCGGCATCCAATCCTTCGGTTCGATCTTTTCGTCCCTTGCAATGCGGGCTTCGAAAATCGCTTCCAGGTTTTTTACTTCTTTTTCACTCATGATGTGTGACTTTTAAATTATACATCGTAGTTTACTTTTACACTTTCCGACGTGGGTACGGACTGACAACTCAATACAAAGTTTTGTGCCAGCTCACTCTCTTCCAGGGCGTAATTCACCTTCATTTCTACCGAACCTTCCAAAACCTGACACTTGCAGGTGCTGCATACACCTCCTTTACAGGCGAAAGGAAGATCGGCTCCAGCCGCCAGGGCAGCATCGAGTATGTTATCGTAATCACTGGTCATGGTGAAGTGAAACTCCTTACCCCCATCGACGACCGTGATTTCGACACCTTCCACATTCTGCTGTGCCAGACGTTCGGCGCGTTTGATATCTTCTTCGGAAAGGCCCGTAACAAATAACTCATAATGCACATTATCCTTGGGCATTCCGGCTTTTATCAATTCATCTCTCACCAAAAAAACCATTGCTTCCGGCCCACACAGGAAAGCTTCATCCACTTCGGTCACATTGACGAGCTTTTGAAAGATCTCCTGTAATTTTTCCGAAGTAAACCTACCATTCATCAACTCGATATCCCGACGCTCCTTTGTCAAAAAATAGAAGATCTCAAACCTACCAAAATATTGATTTCGAAGCTGTTCGATCTCCTCTTTAAAGATAATGGATTTTACCGTTCGATTCAAATAGAATAACTTGAAATTGGAATTGGGTTCCAATGCCAAATGGGTCTTGATCATGGACAAAACAGGGGTGATCCCGCTTCCTGCCGCAAAGGCCATATAGGTCTTGGGTTTTTCTGAAACATCCACACCAAAATTTCCGCTGGGGGACATTATTTCCAGAACATCTCCCTGCTTGAGTTTGGTATTTACATAGGAGGAGAACTTACCCCCGGGAATAAGTTTCACGGCAACCTTCCATTCTTGATTGACCGGACTAGAGCACAAACTATATGAACGGCGGGTATCCTCGCCCTGAATATCGGCTTTTAGCGTTAAGTGTTGCCCTTGTTTATAGGTAAATTGAGACGTGAGTTCCGGCGGAATATCAAAAGAGACCACCGAGCAATCGTCGATTTCCTTGTAAATATCTTTTACTTTTACCTTATGAAAGGTTGCCATACCATTCTATTTAATATCCCACAAAACTAACGTTTGTTAGTTACATATACAAGTTTATTAACATCTTGGCTTATTCGAAATTTTCCGAAGCTTATTCACCCCTTTATCCCACGTGAGCCACCGCTTTTACTATCAAACGATACCGCGAAGCAAAACTGCGACCATGTCCTTTTTTAAGACATTTACGTCCAATTTTCCTCGTTTTTGATACCACAGATACAGGGTTCTAAGCGTAGATAAAATGGAAAACAATATGACCTCGGGATGACGGGGTTGCAGTTGCCCTAATTGGATCCCTTCCTTGATGATCGATCTGAAATTCTCTTCA
The DNA here is from genome assembly GCA_963807685.1 of uncultured Flavobacteriaceae bacterium. Lineage (GTDB taxonomy): Bacteria > Bacteroidota > Bacteroidia > Flavobacteriales > Flavobacteriaceae > Aureisphaera. The sequence goes on from CAWECU010000013.1 coordinate 74,906, forward strand.
TACTCCTCTCGCATGTTCGTAAAATTCAATAGATCCGCTCCTTCCAGGTGCATCCAGTCGTTATTTAGTGCTGCCAATGCTTCAGAATAATTTACTGTAATATCGATATGTAATTCAATGAGTTTTTCGATTTTCTGTAAGGGGGATAGTTTGGTTTGCAACACCTCGGCCATTCCAGAAGTAAAATTATGGGCGAGTTCTAAAATTAAAATAGATAATATCTCCTGTTTGCTTTCAATATGGTTGTACAAACTGGCCGCCTTCATACCCATGGCCTGTCCAATATCCCGAACCGACACAGCACTGTATCCCTTTTCCTTAAAAAGTTGGGAAGCCACAGTGATTATTTCTTCTTTCCGGGTGGTGGGTTTCATTGAAAAGCTAAGATAGTAAATGGTAATGAGTTTTATATTAGGATGCGGGGTTGGAACCTTAACCCAAAACAGGTTCTCAACTTTGGAAATCAGCCTTGGCCGACAAATAGCCCACCAATAATTTGAGATTTTACGGGAGATTTCACCAATACTTACTACTTTTGACCGTCTATGGAACAGCACATTGAATCGAACGAGTTGATCGACCGCTTGCCACCGCACTTAAAGCAGTACATCAAACCACAGAATTATACGCAATACACGCCTATCAATCAAGCGGTGTGGCGTTTTGTGATGCGGAAAAATGTGGATTATCTAAGTAGCGTGGCCCATGAGAGCTATGTGACCGGCTTGCAGAAGACGGGTATTTCCATCGATGAGATTCCATCCATGTACGGGATGAACCGTATTTTGAAAGAAATTGGCTGGGCTGCTGTGGCCGTAGATGGATTCATTCCACCCAATGCGTTTATGGAGTTTCAGGCCTACAAGGTGCTGGTCATTGCAAGTGACATTAGACAACTCGAACATATTGAATATACCCCGGCCCCAGATATTATTCACGAAGGTGCGGGACATGCTCCCATTATTGCTAGTCCCGATTATGCTGAATATTTACGCCGTTTTGGAGAGGTGGGCGCAAAAGCCATTTCCAGCGCGCATGATATCGAAATGTATGAAGCCGTACGCGAATTGTCTATTTTAAAAGAAGCTGAAGGAATCCCTCCTGAGAAGATAGACGCAGCCGAGAAACGTGTTGAAGGGCTTCAGAATAAAGAAGTAGCAACATCGGAAATATCACTGATCCGTAATTTACACTGGTGGACTGTTGAATACGGCATGGTGGGAACTCCGGAAGATCCCAGAATATATGGTGCCGGCTTACTTTCCTCCATTGGAGAAAGTGAATGGTGCATGAAAGACGAAGTGAAAAAAATCCCCTATTCCATTGATGCCGCTTATCAGGATTTTGATATTACCAAACCACAACCACAGCTCTATGTGACTCCAGATTTCGCCTATTTGCAGGAAGTACTGGAAGAATTCGCGAATACCATGGCGGTTCGTAAAGGTGGATGGCGCGGACTCAACAAATTGATCGAATCGAAACAACTGGGATCGATTGAAATTAGCACAGGATTACAAATCAGCGGTCATTTTACACGAATGATAAAAAATGAAGATAATGAGGTCGTTTATTTCGAAACCGAAGGTGAAACTGCACTTTCCTATCGCGAAAAAGAAGTGATTGGACATGGTGTTAGCCGACACGTCAACGGATTTCGATCTCCCCTCGGAAAGTTAAAAGGAATTAATCTCGCCATCGAGAATATGGGGCCGCGGGATCTGCAGGCGTATAATTTTTACGACGGAAAACCCATTGCCTTCGAGTTTGAAAGCGGCATTACCGTAGAAGGGCTAAACATTACCGGAATGCGTAACCTGCGAGGTGAACTCATGTTGATTCAGTTTAATAACTGCACGGTGAGTTATAAAAATGAAGTGTTATTTAGCCCCGAAATGGGGGATTTTGACATGGCCGTTGGGAAGGAAATCGTATCTGCCTTTGCCGGGGCAGCAGATTATCTTTCTTTTGACCTTACGACTCATAAAAGTACTACGGAAACCATTCGTGTTGCACTTTCGGAAAAGGAGCAAGCCTTGAACGCTTTGTACAAAAAAGTAAGAACGATAAGAACTTCTCCTACTTTCCAACAAGGCGAAAGCCCTTTGGAGATGGAAGCACTACATACCATATTTAATGAGCTTCGAATGAACCATTCCAACGATTGGTTGTTGCCTATGGAGATTTATGAGCTCACTTTATCTGAAGAAATACTGGAATATCTTCAAAATTTAAAAGAACAAAGGCCGGAAATTGCACATTTGATTGGCGGAGGCCTCCAATTAATCGATGCATCTTAAATTTTTTAATTAATACATAAGGCCGTGAAATGCGGTGATTACTCATGGGAATATTTGATTTATTCGGAAACAAAAAAAAGAAAATACAGGACTTTTATCAAAGAGGAGCTGTTATTTTGGACGTTCGAACCCAGGCTGAATACAAGAATGGGGCCATTCCCGGATCCAATCATATTCCGCTCCAACAGATTTCTACCCGACTTTCAGAAATAAAAAAATGGAACAAACCGGTGATCACCTGTTGTCAAAGTGGTGCACGAAGTGGGCAGGCAGCGGCTTACCTTCGAAATCAAGGTATAGTAGTCATAAATGGCGGCGGATGGGTTTCCTTAGGTAAATATCTCTAAATTATTCAGATACCGGATTTTTCCTGAGAAAAAAGGGTTCTTTTTAATTTCTTCTCGCTGCGTTTTTCGTAGTTTTGATATAACAAACTCATTTTGAATTATGTACAACTATAAAGCACACATCAAAGCCGTATACGACGGCGACACGGTTACCGCTGTTGTGGATCTTGGTTTTCTTCATTATCAGGAAATGAAACTTCGATTATACGGAATCGACACCCCGGAAATGCGAGGCGAAGAAAGAGAAGAAGGCTTGGTGGTACGGGATATTCTGCGTGGGATGATTTTAGACAAGGAAGTAGAGATTCACACCTTCAAGGACAAGCAAGGAAAGTACGGCCGCTATCTTGCCACTATTCATTTGGACGATCTGAATGTGAATCAATGGTTGGTCGATAACGGTCATGCCGTAGAATATCTTCCTTAAGTCCATTCTTTCTTACTTTTTTCTGAAACCGGACATTATGTACGATTTGTAACTTCGAGCATGCCGGCAAAAGCAAATAAATTTTAGTGACGATAGGAGTTAACCCCGATTGCTATCGGGAGTATCGAGAAGACGATCTGCGACCCTTCAATACTTCGACACTTCGACATACTCAGCACAAGCACTCGAGTCAGTTTTCCGATGGACAACGTATGCTGCATGATGTTTTAGGAATGAATTTTTTCTATTCTGAAAAAGAGATACCAATCCTTGGTTTGATCCGTTACAACTACCCAAATTCCATACTTACTTATAAATGTAATTAAAAACAAAAGCCTCCCCCAATAAATTGAGAGAAGCTTTCTAACTAATTAATTTCGACAGTTAATCTGAAAAAAATTACTCTTTGATCAGTTGTTTAGTAATCTGACCATCTTGGCCCTGGATCAATACTAAGTACGTTGCCGTGCTCAATCTTGAAACATCCAATGCCTTTTCGGTTCCCATATCACGTAGATCATATGTTTGGATCAAACGTCCAGTAACATCATAGATCGCAGCCTGCTCCAGGTCGATACTTTGTGGATTACTGATGTTCACCACATTTCTCGCTGGGTTAGGATACATTACAATTGTTGAAATATCAACCGTATTAATACCTAAGATACTCTCCACAGTAAGTTCGAACGTACAAACTCCTATGTTTCCATACTCGTCCTCGCCAGAGATCGTAATGGTATAGACTCCATCAGGTAATAAAGTACCCGGTGCAGGATCTTGTGTCAAGATAGTCACAGGATCAGTACAGTTGTCTGTGGCGGAAGCAGTTCCCAATGCGAAGTAGTCTTCTACTTCCCAGAACAGGTTACCTACACCCGGATCAACCGTTTGATCTGCTGGACATGTCATTACAGGTCCAAGAAGGTCTACTACAGTTACCGTAGATTGACAAACAGCAGGGTTCAAACTAGAGTCACTTGCAAATACGGTAATCACAACCGGTGTTCCTATATCATCACAAGTTACTTCAGTAATATCTACTGCCAATATCTCGATACCACAAGCATCGAAGGATAACGGACCACCAGGAATCTCTACGAAGAACGCGTCTCCGTCTGAGTTGTCCAAGGTAAGCGTCCAGTTAGCTGGCTCAAACTGACCCGTAAAGCCAGGAATGAAATTACTTACCACTGTGGTAGAAGGTCCAAACAGACCATCTACGGAAGTAGATCTAAATCCAAACACATCTCCCGGTGCTACTGCGATAGGCCCAGTAGTTCCCATTTGAGTGTTGGCTCCTCCCGGATCGATCACTTCAGTATAGACACCATTTAACAAGTATCCGAAGCTATCAAATGCAGGACCGTCTGAAGTATTGTACATCCAGTCGAAGGAGATATTATCCCCAGCAGTAACAGGCACCGTTAAATCGGTATTACCTACCGCTCCACTTTGGTTATCACTACTAATAGTAATCACCTCATAGCTAGATGGCATTACCGCTAACAAATCGTTAGGATCTATCTCTGCTACACCGTTCTCATCCAGTTCGATGGTCACATCCATACAGATAAGTATCGGAGGTGTCACGTCATTTACATTTACAGTAGCCATACAAGTAGCAACATTACCACTGTCATCGGTTACCGTTACCTCAATGATGTTCTCACCTAAATCGGCACACGTAAAGTCGATAGTAGTACTCATTCCTCCACCTGCGGTATAGATAATGTTTCCATTCCATACACGTGGGGAGAACAAGGTTCCATTAAATGGATATCCGGATCCGGATCCTTCTAAGAACTCGATATTAGCATCACTGGCAAATACATTTCCAACACCAGTACCATTGGTGTAGTTGAATCCACCTGTGGAGAAATCGGTTGGAGTTACATAGAACGCATGCGTCTCTCCAGCACTCATCTCATATCCTAACATCAGATCAAGTGGGGTTGCCACTCCATCTCCGTTAGATACGACACCCGGTGCGGTACCTATCAAGGTCCATGCGCCTGGATCGGTCTCGAAACCTACATAGGTTCCGGTCTTGGCATATACCTCTACATCAAAGGTAGCTCCCGTGTCTCCGTGAATATCGAACGATTCAACAGTAACATCATTCAAGGCATTCATATCGAACATGTTTCCGAAGTTTCCGTTACCACCTGCGAAGGTAGTCTCCAAACTTACTGGTGGTCCTACACCAGCAACCGTTGCAGTCCATCCACAAGCTTCGTCTACACTCAATAATAGATCACTGGCAAGGATAGTCGCCATACCGTTAGCATCCAGATCCACCTCTAATGGGGTAGACACTATAGGATCGAAATCATAGATCAAGCTCCAGCTATCGATGGTTCCCTGATCCCCACCTGCGCCATCGGCAACAAACAAGGTCCAAACACCGGCAGTATCTTCTCCGTCAAAGGCAGAAAGTGCATTCGATGGAATATAGTCGGCCAATGGGAAGGCATCTCCACTTCCTGCATCGCAGACTAGTGGGTTGCCAGATTCGTCATCATAAAGATCCATGATGTTATCTCCTGAACATCCGTCGACAGAACCATCAAATATAACCACTTGCGTAAGGGCAGGTGATTCTAAAGTAATGGTCAGGTCACCAACCCAAGTATGGGTGATGTTCATATCTACATTAAGGTCGGTGATCGTAAAGCTATCAGGAACCGTAATAGTGGTAGATACCGTAGTATTGTCTACAATAGCAGTTCCGGGACTATCACTTACCGTGTTAGGTCCGGTTAATTGCTCACCAATACAAACTATGATTGGAGCAATATTGTCCTCAACCGTAATGGTAGTCATACAGGTAGCTGTATTTCCAGACGCATCGGTAGCGGTAACCTGTACGGTGTTGGGTCCAACATCGGCACATGTAAAGTCTAATGTAGTCGATGGTGGGTTTCCAGATTCGTAAATGATGGTACCACTAAAGTTTCTTGGTCTGAATGTACCTCCTGTGAATACAGCAGGGCCAGCTTTACCAACACCTTCAAATATTTCAAGATTCGCATCAGAGGCCCAAAGTGCGCCTTCAACAGCACCATTAATATAATTATGGTTGGTACCATTGGTCTGTGCAACATAGAAGGATACCATATTTCCAGCCGTCAAATTAACTCCCATACTAAGGTTAAGTGGAGTGGGATTACCACCTCCTGCTCCAGGTACACCTAGCGCAGTTCCAACCAGAGTCCAGTCTCCTGGAGTAGATTCAGAACCAACATAACTACCAGTCTTCATATAAACCTCATAATCCACAGATCCATCACTATTGTTCACATCAAATGAATTAACAGTGATATCATTCAATGGCATTACATCGAACATGTTTCCGCTGAAACCATTATTGTCTGCGAATGAAGTAGTCAACGCACCAGGAGTCAATCCTCCAAACAGAATAGTTGCACCTGGACAGTTATCGGTCACAGTTGCTACATCGTTTACATCAACGGTAACATTACCAGAGGCATCGAGCTCAACCGTAAGGTCGTTACAAACCACTACAGGATCTTCGTTGTCGGTTACGGTAATTGTCATGGTACATACGGCGGTGTTTCCACCTGCATCGGTTGCTGTAAATTCAACAAAATTAATTCCAACCGGGAAAGGACTACCGGAAGGTAAACCACCGGTTTGAGCCACGGTTACCATACAATTGTCGAGTGCGATCGCATTCGGGAAGGTAACTACAGCGCTACACTGCCCAGGATCGGTATTCGTATTCACATCTGCAGGACAGGCGATCACCGGCGGTATATCATCGATTACAGTCACCACACCAACACAAGTGCTCATGTTTCCGTTGTTGTCGGTTACAGTTAGAGTCACGTTGTTCGGACCAATGTCTGCACAAGTGAAGTCCATTATATCAATCGATATACCCGCAATTCCGCAGGCATCGGTAGAACCTCCATCCACATCGGCTGCGGTGATAGAAACCATTCCACTGGCGTCAAGGAATACATCAAAATCGTTACATACTGCAACCGGGGGAACATTGTCTTCAACGGTTACGTTTGCAGTACAGGTGGTAACATTTCCACCTTCATCGGTCACTGTTAAGGTCACTACATTTACTCCAACGTCTGCACAAGTAAAGTCGGTCTGACTAGCATCTAACGTAATCGCACAGTTATCGGTCGAACCTCCGTCAATATCAGCTGGTACAATAGAAGCCATTCCGTTGGCATCCAGCTGCACTGTGATATCCTGACAAACCGCTACAGGCGGTTGATCGTCGATCACTAGTACATCAGATGTACAGGTTGAGACATTTCCATTAACATCCGTCACTGTTAGTGTGACGACATTGATTCCAATATCGGCACAGGTGAAGTCGGTTATATCGATACTCGTCGATGCAATACCACAATTATCTGTGGATCCGGCATCTATATCGGCGACTGTAATGCTAGCATTACCCGTACCATCCAGAACAACCTGGACAGGTCCTCCAGCTAGACCCATAAAGTTTACCCGGAAGTTAAGCAGTTGACCTGAGTCTCCTCCAAAGTTATCCTGGATATTCAAAGTCCAGTTACCATTGATATCTTGACCACCAAAGGCAGCGGCAAAGGTTCCTCCTTCAGGCTCGAAGATTCCTGTAAAAGGAGCACTTCCCAGATTGATATTGGCACCACCATCCTGGAATATCGTTCCAGTATAGTTGTTTCCGCTTCCTCCATTGTCATTGGAAAGCTGTAAAACAGTTCCCATGGGTGAGGTTAGGCTTATATCCAGATCTCCATCAAAAGTATGGTTGAGATCGAGTTCAACTGTATCTAAATTGTAATCTACTCCCAAAACTCCCGAATCTGTAACTGTCGCCACAGAAGGCGTCATGGGTCCTGAAGTTCCCGTAGCGGGAATAGGTTGACCAAGAGGTACTCCTGCTTCCGAAGGATTCAACGCCGGTCCTACTGCACAAACTGCAACCGGAGGCTCCGTATCGTTTACTGTTACATCGAAGCTACAAGTATCGGTGTTTCCTGCTGCATCGGTCGCAACAAAGGTATTGGTAGTGGTTCCTACCGGGAAAGCACTTCCACTTGGTAATCCTGCGGTTTGTGTTATTGCAAGACCAGTTTGGATCGTGAGACTGATATCATCTAGATTTACATTAAAGAAAAATAACTGTGTATTTTGGAAGAAGCTTAAATATATAGTTTGTCCTCCCAAAGTTTGCAATAAGGCCGTTAGATCAAACGATCTGGCATTTGGCCCTATCTGAATAAGAGGATCTCCGGGATTGGTTGAGAATATCTCCTGAATAGGAAGCATCCCAGCATCCAGTATTTCTACTTTAAATTCTTGAAGCGGATCATCGAATACTGTATGATGATTCCTGATCCGGTCGTTCCAACTTACCGTAGCTGCAGCCACTCCGGCTGGTACTACGATGGGTTGTGATACCATATGGGTAGATGGATTATTCTGTTGTGACAACAGATCAAAACTACCATTGATAGGAGCGGTTGCCGTTCCGGGACCATCGGGAACCGGGGTTCCATCGTTTATAGTGAACATTCCGGCACCTGTTACCATTGGTGTCCACCCTGCTAAAGTTCCAGTTTCAAAATCACCATTTGAAATATATTCTACGGGAGGGCCAGGAATTCCACAATTATCTGTAGCAGTAACCGTATAATTCACCACAGCACTACAAAGTCCGGGATCATTACTTACTGTAATATCTGCCGGGCAGGTGATCACGGGATCTTCCGTATCGTTCACCGTAACATCAAAACTACAGGTAGCTGTGTTTCCACTGGCATCTGTTACTTCAAAAGTATTGGTTGTTGTTCCCACTGGGAAAACTGTTCCGCTTGCTTGTCCGGCTGTTTGTGACGTAGTGGCTCCGGGACAATTGTCCGTTCCAACGGGAGTCGCATAAGCTACCGTAGCACCACAAACACCAGGATCATTATTTACTACAATATCTGCAGGGCAAACAATTACGGGTGGTTCTGTATCACTAACCGTCACGTCAAAACTACAGGTAGCTGTATTTCCCGAGGCATCGGTTACTATAAAGGTATTCGTTGTCGTTCCAATGGGGAAGACAGTTCCGCTTGCTTGTCCGGCCGTTTGAGCTAATGTGGATCCAGGACAGTTGTCTGAAAAGGCCACACCATAAGCTACGGCTGCTCCACAAACTCCGGGATCATTATTTACCGTAATGTCTGCGGGACACCCAATAAGGGGATCTTGTGTATCATTAACAGTTACATTTTGCATACAAGTTGCCACTGCAGTCCCTGAAGCATCAGTAACTGTCCAGGTGACAACGGTCAATCCTACAGGAAATGCAGCAGGCGCATCGTTACTTACGATTTCGCCTGGGCACCCGTTGGTGGTTGGAGTACCTAGTGCAACACCAGTCGCTTCACAGGCACCGGGATCATTACTTACGACCACATCTGCGGGACACGTAATAGCAATGACACACGAACTATAATTAAGATCGAAGGCACCTGATCCTGAGGAAAATCCATTTACTTTAACCCAATAGGTCGAGGATCCATCAGTAACAAATGGAACCCTGCTATTTAAGCCGGCAAAGGGTCCAATTGCGCAGCTAGGATCATCATCATCCCCTCCTACGCATACTAAGGCGCCGCAGCTGCCTGTATATACATTAAGTACCGTATCGTAAGTTGATGCTGCAGAACATGTATTGACATCAACGATCATTCCTGTTCCAGTGGTATCGGTAAAAGTATACCAAACATCTGGTGAAGTACTAAAACCAGCACAATTCGCAACACCGCTATCAGTCGCGCACGTAGTGTCACCACTTATGGTACCTCCCGCAACGGGATCTATGGTAGAAGCAGTAGCACAAATATCATTAGCAGCGCCTACTGTGATAGTCACAGAGTAAGCGATCACACAAAGAGGATCTGATCCAGCAGTATCTCCTGCGGCCAGATTCCATGCACCCAATGCGCTTAATCCATTAAAGTTATCTAAATTTCCACCGTTAGGTTGAAACGTTCCACTTACCGGAGTTCCGACTACAGGTGGCCCTGCGGCCGCCTGATCGAAGACCGTTGTTACGGGTGGTGAACTTACAGCACCGGTCCAGGTTCCTGGAGTGGCCAGGATCTCCATAGCGGCAGGCCCATCTATACGAAAGTTCGTTTCGTTATGGAAGGAATTTCCGGCACCCGGTGCGCCACAAGAGCCATCGGTCTTGAGCCAGTCAATACTTATTTCAACATCGGTTATTGTTGTGCAACCAGGTGTGAAATCGCCTGCTACAAAAGTGACACTGGGAAGTGCCACGCAATAGGATCCACAACCATCCACTGTGACGGTAGGCCCGGCATAGGTTTTAGTTACTGTTGTTTGGCCATATGTAAAACACGTGACCGCAAACATTAATAATGCTAGGGTAAATTTTTTCATAATTGGAATTTGAATTAGTTAGATCAAAGGAAAGTACATCTTTCCTTCCATTAAGAAAATATTATTAGTTCAACGCCCAAAAAATACGATGAATAACACATAAAAATTCATGGGGTACGTATTTACACGTAGAGATAACCAGATGCTGCCCTAACTTCGCCTCGGATCGCTTTTTCAGTCCCGATTCTTCTCACAATTTGGCCCTTAAATAGTAATATTCTGAAAATCAATTATATAACTATAAGAGGGCCTCGTTGCTCCTTACTTACTTATAATTTCAAGCCTTGCAGATCAGTTTCAGTAGTAATAGAGGTTGTTTTGTACTGAAGTCTCCATCCCATAGAATTGGTAAGTAAGTAGATCTTTTGTAATTCCGAAATAAGTCGGTTTTGAGCATTGGTCACCAAGCTGGAAGTTGCTATGGTTTTCCGAAGGGAATCTTCTACCCGGACTCTAATTTTATTAAAATCGGCCGCCTCGAATTGATTGAGATAATCCTGTTGCAAGTCGTAATATTCAATATCGGGATTGATGGAAAGTTCTGGTTCGGGGATGTAAGTAATGGTGACAGTTTTCGTGGCTGCATCGATCGTGGTTTTCACTTCGCTGAGATCGTAGGCGATCGTTGCCGTAGCATTAACTACCACCAAAGCCTTCTTTTTGGCGGTAAAGACATCAAAATATACGGTTTTTAAATCCTCATAGGTGTACACCTGGGCATAGTTACCTTCGGTTACAATGAGTTTGCTAACGTTATTCAATTCTTTCTGAAGGAACACCGAATTCAAACGCAATGCTTCCTTTTCATCCTGCTGATGCTCACAATACCTCAGCCCGAAAACAAGAACCAAAGTGATCACAATTCCGAAGAGAATCTTACGCATATCGAAGTTTTTCAGAAAGATAGGGAAAAGTGGGGAGTAGTGAGTAGTGAGTAGTGAGTAGGAGTAGTGAGTAGTGAGTAGTGAGTAGCAATGATAAATCTAAACTCTATAATCCATACTCTAATATCTCAACTCAAAGATCATACTTCACCACAAACATCACGATGCGCGGTAGTATAAAATATTGATTGGTCGTATTGAACTGGTCGTTAAAACTGTCATTATTGGTGAACTCCGTATTCAGAATATTGTTGGCCTGAACCGAAAATTCCCAAGGGCTTTCCCCTTTTTGAAAATATAAGGTGGCATTAAAGAAAGAGTACTCATTCTTAATAGTTTCGGCCTTGTCTGAATAATTATAAAAGTCCCAATTGGCCACTAAGGAGAAATGTTTCAGGAAATTTAGGTCGACATTGGCAAAGGGACGGTTGGTGTAAAAGGTTTGCTCCAGCCCTCCATTGTCATATTTATTTACAGTATAGTTATAACCCACCTCAAAATTGGGCCAGTCTCTAAAACTGCTTCGGACACTGGCACGGTAATTTTGAGTAAAACTCTCACTGGTGCGAGGTATTATATCTGATCCCCCACCATTTCCCTCACCGTCTCCACCCCTATCCTGAATAAGGTTATTCGATTTGTTCAACGACAGATTACCATTGGCACTAAACTGAATTTTCTTTATTCTTTTACTGAAACGACCAAAGGCTGAAAAAGTCTCATCTGGGAAATTACTGTCAATGTTCACAGGTGTGGTTACCTGGTTGATCGCCACAATATTGGTGTTGCTCTTGATCCCATCAATGGTACGGGAATAACTCAAATTTCCACTCACATTGGTGTAATTGAATAGGTTGAAGCTGAAATAACTCAAACGGTAATTCTGCGACAGGGAGTTTTCCAAAAATCGATTTCCCCGAAACAAACGGTTGTAATCATTAAAGACATAGGCGGCCGCAAAATCGTTCACGTCGGTATATCGCGCCGAAATATCGTAGTTAAACCGAAGGCTCTCGCTCTTTTTTATTTCGAAGATCGCGTTAAAATCGGGTAACAGCAGCCAGTCATTCTGCTTTTCCGTAGTTCCGAATTGGGTGTTCTTTATAGTGTAATTGTGCAGTGTTGCTCCAGGTGTAAATGTAAATTTACCGGTCTTTACCTTATAATGTACCCCTAAAAAGACGTCGGAAAAACCATATTCCACATCGTTCTCCAATGGTTGGGCTTCGCCATCGATCAGCGGAGTTTGGCGCAGATCGTTCCGGCTACCATTATCCAGCAATTGGAACATATTCGAATTGAATTGTTGGTTGCTCAGGGTACTTCCGAAGGTCAAATTGATATTACTGGTATTGTTGAGCACATAATAATAATCCACCTTCCCATCCAACTTGTGGGTTTTCACATTCTTTTCCTGATTGATATTGTAGCGATTCTGAAGGGTGTCCACAGGTAAGATCCCGGGAAACGGAAGCAGATCGGTCACCGCGTTGTAAAACGGATCTTCGTCCTGCCACAAATGCTGTACCTGCCCTGCAAAAATATTGTCGTCATCCAGGGTGTAATAGACGTTTACATTCTGATTGATCGAAAAAGGCTTGTTTTCTTTTCCTTCTGAAATATCATTTTCCAGACCTCCAAACTGTGATAAGGTATTCGCATTTTCGGTCTGCTTAGAGGTTTTAATTAAAGCGTCGTAGTCGAGCTGAAAGTCGGAGTTTGGTTTATAACTACTGCTCAATTTAATCATTCCCAATTGGTTTTGCTGATTGGTATTGCTGCTGGTGTTTTCAACAGCCCCTGTGGAAATGAATTGCCGGATCGCGTTGGTCACGATATTGGTTTTGTTATCACTTAGAATGGCAAATCCGCTCAGGTCCCATTTCTGGGTGGCTCTCCAGCTAAAATTCCCTGCCAGGAATTTGGTCTCAATCGCATTGGCGCGATTATTCTGGGCAACCGCAAATCCCAGATCACTTTGGCTGACATTAAAATTGGTTCCTCCACCCCGGTTGAAATTTCGAAAACCGCCCGTAAAATTAAAATAGTCCCGAAACGTAAACGGTACTTCTCCAATATCGTTGAAATCGGTGATGAGGTTGATGCTGTACTCCGGACTGTAATAAAAGAGTTTGGGGTGCACCAAATACCGCGCGTCCTCTTCATCATCCATCCCGACACCTGCCGTGACCTCTCCAAACCAAAAGTTCTTTTTTCCCTCTTTGAGTTTGATATTAATTGCAACATTGTCGCGGTCGTTGCCAAGGCCGCGCATTTGACCAACTTCATTATAGTTGCGCAGCACTTCTACTTTGTCAACTGCATCTGCGGGAATATTTTTAGTGGCCAGTTTCGAGTCGCCGTCAAAAAAATCCTTTCCTTCCACCATTACCTTAGTAACGGCCTTGCCCTCAACCTCGATCTCGCCTTCGTCGTTTACCTCAAGCCCGGGTAGGTTTTTCAATACATCGCCCAGCTTTCGTTCATCCCCACGATTGAAGGAATCTGCATTGTATACGATAGTATCTCCTCTGACAGTAACAGGCATTTCGTAAACAATTTCCACTCCTTCCAGTTGTTCCTCCAATGGATTCAAAGTAAAATCGAGGGTCATATTTTCTGAATCGGTCGCAACCGTAACTGTTTTTTCAGCATTCGAATACCCTAAAAAGCTGGCCTTTAGAAGATAGGTATTCTCCTTTGCGAGATCCAACTGAAAACGACCTTCCCCATTGCTTATGGCGTATGATTCGATGGCACCGCTTTCTTGTACGGTGGCTATTACATTGGCAAACTCGAGCGGGTTCCCAATCGAATCCCTAATGGTTCCCCGTACTTTGATCGATTGTGCCAGGGTGCAAGCCGTGGATAGTAACAAAAATAAAAATGTGAGTTTTTTCATTAATTTTTTGATGATGAATTTGACATAGCCCTCCCCGGCCCTGTTGCCAGCACCGCTAAGTTATTGGTACTTGGTTCAAGGGAGTTTGTAAAATAGTTCACTAAGGTTCTTTGATAACTAACCACCGAATCTTCGGCCACCGCCACCTCTTCGATCTCCCCGTCCCCGAAAGTTTTCCCGCATTTCGTCCATTTTTTCTTTTACAATTTTGTTGTATTCTGAACGGGAAACTTCTTTTCCGGTATCGGGAGCCTCAATTTTATCAGCTTCCTTGGGATTCAATACTATTTTTGAGCAAAGGATGGTCGTTCTGTCTACGTTCATTTCCAGGATCAAACCCGGCAATCCTGCATATTCTCCAGGGCCATTCTTCACCGGAATCTGTGGTGTAAACCAAGCTGTCACCATCACTTCTTTGGGTACTTCGATCTCGTCAAAAGGATCACTTTCGGTTTTGGTGCTATCGGTTTTGGTACTATCAACGGCTTCCTCGCCTTCTTTTTTATCTTCGTTGTCCCTGTCACGGTCCCTGCGTCTTCTGGCCATACTGAAATCGTTGGGATCCACCTGCTTCATCGCCGTGGCTTTTATTACCAGATACTGCCCAATTTGCTTTGATTCCTTTCCCACCGTCCATTGTAAATTGGTGATGGTATCCTTCACCAAAAATTGTTTTCCGAAGAACTCCCGCTCCTCTAAAATTTGATTGGCTTCCAGATTCTTGTATTGCTTTCCAGCAGAAAAGCTGCTCATCATCATCCCCCAACCCCGATTTCCGGCTCCGGTTTCCAACTTTTCTTCCTCCTTATAAATAGACTCATTTCCACTAAAGGTTAGAATATAGGTTTTTTCAAGCATGCTTTTCATCCGATCGGCGATCTGCCGCTTTTGATCCTCGCTCATTTGGCGACCACCAAAGTTCTCCATGTCTACCGTGGTCTTGGATTCGTAATAGGCTTTTCCACTAATGTTTTGGGCAATGCTCGACAGGGAAAATAATACTAATGCTACTAAGGATATTTGTTTCATAGTCCGGGTTTTTTTTCAAACTCAAAGTTATTATAATATCCTTAGACTATGGGTTTAATAAAAGGTTTAATTGAGGTTGGAAACTTATCCGCCAATTCGTATTTCCATTCTATTTCCATTCCCTTTACGACGGCCATCGCTCTCAAACTGCTCTTCCATCTCTTTCATTTTCTTATCCATGATCTCGTCGTACTTTTCCTGCGTTACTATTTTTCCGCCTTCCGGTTCTTTGATGGACAAGCCACCTTTGGGGTTGAGCACTACTTTACTGCATAACATATTTAACTCTCCATCATTGAGTTCAAGGATTAAGCCCGGAAGCCCTTGAAAGTCTGCGGGGCCATTCGCTACGGGAATTTGTGGCGTATACCAGGCGGTAACCGTCACGGTTTCCATTTCCTCAACGGGTGCTTCGGTTGTATCCTCTTCCTTTTTATTATCTTCGGAAGAAATCGTTCTCATGATCCTTTTGGGTCGCTCGTAGGTATGGATGGCCTTAAAACAGGCATATTCCCCAATGTTCTTAGTTTCTTTTACCAGCGTCCACTCTTTGGCTTCGATCTTGTCTTTTATAAGGAATTGTTTGCTGAACATTTCATTTTGATTCGCGAAGCGTCCCTCCTTGACATTTTTGTACAGCACATCGCTGGCACCGCTGCCTACCACCTCTACTTTAAAGACCATTCCTCCCACACCTGCCGAGTTGGCGTCGTCCAATTTCGGGACCTCGCGGTAAACCGATTCGTCCTTAGTGAATTCCAGGGTATATTCCTTTTCCAGTTGTTTTTTCATCATGGCCGTGATCTGTTTTCGCATGGCTTCGTCCATTTGGGTACTATCCAATTCCATATCCATTTTGCGTTGTGTCTTGTAAGTTGCAATTCCCTGTACATCTTGCCCATAGATGGCACCCGACATCAAAAAGGCGAGTGCGAGGCTTAAGTTTATAAGTGTTTTCATAGTTATGTTGTTTGAAATTTTATCTTACAAAGATGCAAAGGAAATGTGTGTTTTAAAGTTAAGCAGTGTTAACGTGTGTTAAGCGATTTGGTAGTCAACCCCTTATCGCAGTACTTTTGAGGTAATGAACGGATTTCAATATAAAAGCATCCTATACTTTATCAGCCTTGTGATTCTGGCTACTCTTTGTATACAGGTATATTGGAATTACAAGAATTACCAAACCGGCAAACAGCAAATGCTCAATGACGTCCAAACCAGCCTGGATAACGCTGTGGACGGTTATTATACGCAACTTGCCAAAACAAGCCCCTTCCGAACCCGTAGTGACAGCACTATCCTGGGAGAAATACGCACCCGGGAAACTTTCAAACGGCGGGACGGAAAGCCTCTACGAGCCATGTTTGCCGATAGCATTCACAAGGGCGTCACCATTGTGAAATCTCAATTTGGCGATAGCATGGATCTCAATATAAAGATTGTTGATTCGGCTCAAATTAGACATTTGGATAGTTCCATCTTCGAGTTCATTGATGCCTCCAAAAACCCCATCACCGAATTGTCCTCAAAAATCATTGTTTCTTTTACGGAAGACAAACTTTCCCTGGCCAAGATCGACAGTCTTTTTTCCGAAGAACTAGAGCGAAAAAATATAAAGTTGGCGTATGGTTTGAAGTACATCAATACGTTTCAGAAAACAGAAGAATTGCGCCCCGAAATTATTGAAAAAGCTACGCTAAAGACCACATCGAAATCGCCGTATTCCTTTTACAACAACCAGTTGAGCGCACATTTTACCAACGTCACTCTTGCCGTTCTAAAGCGCAACCTGCTGGGTATCTTTTTGTCCTTCGTTTTGGTGGGGAGCGTGATCTTCTGCCTGCTATACCTTCTGAAGATCATCAAACAACAAAAGCAACTGGCCGAGGTAAAGAATGATCTTATTAACAATATCACCCATGAGTTTAAAACACCCATCGCCACCATTGGAATCGCGATGGAAGCAATTCAAAATTTCAATGCTGAGAACGACACCGAAAAAACCCTCCGGTATGCAAAGCTATCTGGGGAGCAGGTGGAAAAATTGAACCTTATGGTGGAAAAATTATTGGAAACCGCCACTTTGGACAGCGAAAAACTCGAACTCAATTATGAGTCGCACGACCTGGTGGAACTACTTCGAAAAGCCGCACACAAAGAAGCTTTTGTGGAGGGAGAAAAGACGATCGCCTTGGACATTCCGGAGGAAGAAATTGTATATCCTATAGACCTATTTCACTTCGAAAATGCTGTCAATAATATTATCGACAACGCCATAAAATATGGGGGCACCGATATTTCAGTAGGCATTCAGAAAAACAAAGATACCCTTGTATTTTCCATTGGGGACAACGGCAACAGCCTCACCGAAGCGCAAAAAAAGCAGATCTTTGATAAATTCTATCGGGTACCCAAAGGCAATACTCATGATATAAAAGGATTTGGTATTGGTTTGTATTATGCAAAGAAAATTGTGGAAAAACACAGCGGAACGTTATCGGTAAGCATCCGGCCGAATACAGTTTTTAAAATTACACTTCCCTATGGATAGTCTGGCGAAAATACTATTGGCCGAAGACGAGCCGGCACTTGGGCAAATTGTCAAAGAAAGCCTCGAGACCAAAGGCTTCAACGTATTTTTATGCAAAGATGGAAACGATGCTTTGGAACTGTATTACCAGGAAAAACCACAATTGCTGGTCCTGGACGTGATGATGCCCAAAAAAGATGGCTTTACCCTGGCGCGGGAAATACGAATGCAAGACCCCGATATCCCTATTATCTTCCTTACCGCAAAGTCGCAAACCCGGGATGTGGTCGAAGGATTTACGTTGGGCGGCAATGACTATTTAAAAAAACCCTTTAGTATGGAAGAGTTGATCGTTCGTATAAAAAATTTGTTGCAACAAAAGGACGCTCATGAAGTGGCAGCGGTGCCTATTGGCGCCTATCAATTTTTCTTCAAGCAACAAACGCTTCAGTATAAAAATGAGTCACCGGTCAAGCTCACCCATCGCGAAGCGCATTTGTTGTATCACTTGCACAACAATAAAAACCAGGTACTCGACCGCTCCATCATCCTAAAAAAACTTTGGGGTGAAGACGATTTTTTTAATGCCAGAAGTATGGATGTGTTTATCTCCAAGCTTCGGAAAAAACTCAAGCAGGACGAAAGCGTACAGATCATTAACGTACGCGGTTATGGCTATAAACTAGTATGCTAACCCCAAAGTAGGGGTGGTTGTTTTAAAAATATTGAAGCTTTTTCCAATTCATTATTTTTAAAACTTTGCGTTTCCAATCCCTCTTTTCAACGCCAGAAGTATGGATGTGTTTATCTCCAAGCCCTGCCTTGCCGGCAGGCAGGTTCGGAAAAAACTCAAGCAGGACGAAAGCGTACAGATCATTAACGTACGCGGTTATGGCTATAAACTAGTATGCTAACCCCAAAGTAGGGGTGGTTGTTTTAAAAATATTGAAGCTTTTTCCAATTCATAATTTTTAAAACTTTGCGTTTCCAATCCCTCTTTTCAACGCCAGAAGTATGGATGTGTTTATCTCCAAGCCCTGCCTTGCCGGCAGGCAGGTTCGGAAAAAACTCAAGCAGGACGAAAGCGTACAGATCATTAACGTACGCGGTTATGGCTATAAACTGGTTTGCTAACCCCAATGTCGGGGTGGTTGTTTTAAAAATAATGAAGCTTTTTCCAATTCATTATTTTTAAAACTTTGCGTTCCTCTTCGGTTTCTTTTTTGCCCGAATAAAGATGTATGGATTTGTGTTATTGGCTATCGAGGAACTATGTTTCGTCAAGCCTTTTGCTTCTCGATACAATCCCGTTAGCTATCGGGATCACCTGCCTCTGCTGGCGGGCAGGATCGAAGTGACAATTTGGTCTTGAATATAACCTATTCCACTTCGTACTTCGAAAATCTTAAATCGTACATTTTCCTTTGGCCTTGTTTTTGTATCTTGTTGGTTTATGCGAACTATTATCCTGCTATTATTATTTTCGTGCGCAACCAATGCCCAACTGCTTAAGCGAGGGGCGACAAGATCCCTGGAGGTCGATCGGTTTGTGGGGGTTGACTCCTACCAGCATTTGTATTATATCAATGATGGTGTGCTGCATAAGGATGGGGATCTGGGGAAATTTGTATTTCGCGATCTTCAATTGGGACCTATTACTACGGTGGATATCATCAATCCTTTGAATATCGTGGTATTTTATGCCGATGTAAATACCGTAGTGTTCCTGGACAACCGCCTGAGTGAAAAAGAACGCATTAATTTCAACAATCTGCCGTCTTTCCTGAATATTAGCGCAGCCACCAATGCTGGTAATAACAGGCTTTGGATCTTTAATACAGACACCCAGCAATTGCAGTTATACGACTATCGAAGCCGCCGGGCGACCATATTCTCCCAACCTTATGAAGGCAAATTATTGACCCAGGCAAGCGATTTTAACAGATGCCTGCTCCTAACCGAAAACTATTTATGGCAGGTCAATATTTACGGAAGCCTGCTTTCAGAAAAAAAACTGGAAGGCTTTGACACCGTGGTAAGAAACGGCAAAAATATAATTGGCCTCAAAGAAAACCAACTCTATCTTATTAAGGAGGAAACCATTACCCCTCTCGAAATTAACTTAAACGAAAACCACATAAAAGACTTGCAGCTAACCCAAGAATTCCTGTATATTTATGACGGTAAAATTTTATCCACCTATAAACTAACTCAACCTAAGTAGAAACATTTATGCACGTTGCAATCGCAGGAAATATTGGCTCCGGCAAAACGACTCTTACCCGTTTGCTGGCCAAGCATTACAGATGGAAGGCACATTTCGAAGACGTAGAAGACAACCCTTATCTCGACGATTTTTACAATCAAATGGAACGTTGGTCCTTCAATCTACAAATCTACTTTTTGAATAGTAGGTTCCGACAAATTTTGGAAATTCGGGAAAGTGGTAAAAAGGTAATTCAGGACCGCACCATTTATGAAGACGCCTATATTTTTGCGCCCAACCTTCACGCAATGGGCCTGATGACCAATCGTGATTACGAAAATTACAAGGCCCTTTTCGACTTGATGGAAAGTGTGACTAAAGGTCCGGATCTCTTAATTTACCTGCGCAGTTCCATTCCCAATCTTGTGAATCAAATTCACAAACGGGGACGCGAGTACGAAAATTCTATTAGCATCGATTATTTAAGTAGGCTGAACGAACGCTACGAAGCCTGGATCCATGGGTATGACAAAGGAAGCCTCCTGGTGATCGATGTGGACGATATCAACTTTGTAGACGAACCGGAGGATTTGGGAGAAGTTATCACAAAGATTGATGCTGAAATTCATGGGCTCTTCTAGACAACATTATAAGCACCAATAAAAAAGCCCGGACAATTTGCCCGGGCTTTTTTTAATACACTGAAATCAGGTTTATGACTTGGTTTCTTCAACCTCTTCGATTACCTTTTTTATTACTTTTTTTCCTTTAACATTTACGTCAACCTTCTCCAAGGCCTCCAGTTTAGCCTTCACTTCTTCCATGGTTCCTTCAAAGGTTTCTTCGGATGTAGAAGATTCGCCATTTTCGGTAATTGTTGTGGTCACCACTGCTTTTGCGGTACCGTCTGTGTTCTCTGTCATTTCCACATTTACCTCTTTCTGAAGACCATCACCAGCCATCGCGTCGCCCTCTTTTTGAAGTTGGATGGTTCCTTCCAATTCGGCCAACTTGGCTTTTACCTCGGCCTCGGTTCCTTTGATCTTCTGAACGTTTTTTTGTTTCTTTCCATCGACCGTTGAAATCGTTTCAATGGTCGCTACTGTAAGGTCACCTTCGGTAGTCATGTTAATCTTGACTTCCTTTTCGCCGGCCTCTTTTCCATCAAAATCTACCCATACATTTTCAGTTGCGGAAGTATCCGCACCATGCACATCGTGACCCCCTAAGATGGGAGCCAATACCAGGCCGATCAAACAGGTAAGCTTGATCAAAATATTCATAGAAGGTCCTGAGGTATCCTTAAAAGGATCTCCAACTGTATCTCCGGTCACCGCAGCCTTATGGGCCTCCGAACCTTTAAAAGTCATTTCACCGTCGATCTCTACTCCGGCTTCAAACGATTTCTTAGCGTTATCCCAGGCACCTCCGGCATTGTTCTGGAAGATGGCCCAAAGTACACCACTCACGGTCACACCTGCCATATATCCACCAAGCATCTCTGCGATGGCCAGATTTTCCATTCCGAAGATCATGGGAATAAAAGCGATCGCCAAAGGAAAACCAATGGTCAGTATACCGGGAAGTAACATTTGCTTTAAGGAAGCTTCCGTAGAAATAGCCACACATTTGTCGTATTCCGGCTTTCCGGTTCCTTCCATAATTCCAGGGATATCACGGAATTGACGCCGTACTTCCTGCACCATTTCCATGGCCGCTTTACCTACCGCCTTCATGGCGAGCGCAGAAAAGACCACCGGGACCATTCCTCCAACAAAAAGCATCGCCAAAACAGGAGCCTTAAAGATGTTAATTCCATCAATACCCGTAAATGTTACATAAGCTGCAAACAAAGCCAGAGAGGTCAGGGCCGCCGAAGCGATCGCGAATCCTTTTCCGGTAGCGGCAGTCGTATTTCCTACGGAATCCAATATATCGGTACGTTCCCGAACGATAGGCTCTTGTTCGCTCATCTCGGCAATACCTCCGGCATTGTCTGAAATGGGTCCAAAAGCATCAATAGCCAACTGCATTCCGGTAGTAGCCATCATGGCCGAAGCGGCCAACGCTACCCCATAGAATCCTGCCAGTGCATAAGAGGCCCAAATCGCCCCTGCGAATAATAATACCGAAGGGAAGGTAGAGATCATACCCGTTGCCAAACCGGCAATGATATTAGTACCCGCACCGGTACTGGATTGTTGTACAATATTAAGGATGGGCTTCTTACCCAATCCTGTATAGTATTCCGTAATGGAAGAAATGAGTCCTCCCACGATCAATCCGGCCAAGGTGGCAAAGAAAACTCTTAAAGAAGAAATTTCAACCATACCTTCTCCAAAGAATTTCATTTCCATGGTCTCCGGCAGCATCCAAAGTGTAAGGATATAACAGGAGATAGCTACTAAAACGATGGAGGTGATGTTCCCTACATTCAGGGCTCCCATTACCTGTGATTCTTTTGCATCATTGCTCTTGATCTTAACAAGCATGGTCCCAATGGCAGAGATCACAATCCCTACCCCGGCAATCGCCATAGGCAATAAAATGGGGCCAATACCTCCAAAAGCATCGGTGATATTACCACCCATATCTTTAATAATATAATTCCCCAGAACCATCGCAGCCAATACTGTCGCTACGTACGATCCAAATAAATCGGCTCCCATACCGGCCACATCTCCAACATTATCTCCCACGTTGTCGGCAATCGTTGCCGGGTTACGGGGATCATCCTCGGGAATTCCTGCTTCCACTTTTCCAACCAGGTCGGCTCCCACATCGGCAGCTTTGGTGTAAATACCACCTCCCACACGAGCGAAAAGTGCAATGGATTCGGCTCCCAGAGAGAAACCAGCCAATGTTTCAAGTACCACGGTCATATCGGCATTACTGGTCCAGACACCCCCCATGAAATATTGAAAGAATATTATAAAGAATGCTGTTAAACCAAGCACTGCAAGACCGGCAACGCCAAGCCCCATTACAGTTCCACCACCAAAGGAGACTTTAAGGGCGTTAGGTAAACTCGTACGAGCCGCCTGAGTGGTTCTCACATTGGTCTTGGTGGCAATACGCATCCCGATATTTCCAGCAAAGGCCGAGAAAAAAGCCCCGAAAATAAACGCGATCACAATAAGCCAGTGGGTTGTGGGAACAAAAAATGCTACTGCAGCGAGTAATACACTTACAATCACTACGAACACAGCCAGTAATCTATATTCTGCATTTAAGAAAGCTAAGGCCCCCTCATAGATGTGATCTGAAATTTCTTTCATCTTACCATCTCCGGCGTCCTGTTTCATCACCCAAGATCTCTTTATGAGCATATAAATTAGCCCCAGCAATGCCATAGCTATTGGCATGTAAATAATGTATTGTTCCATTCTATGTTATTTAGTTTGAATTGAGTTCGTTTTTGCGAGGGCAAAAGTATGAAAATTTTGTGGGGTGGGAAACATAAATTTCCAAGGAATGTGGCTATCCAAAAATTTCGAATTGCCATATTTTTTATTACAAGCTGTCAAAAAGGATCATTCAATCTCAATACGCGTCCTTCTGGAATAGCTCAAAAACTCCGGGGGGACATGTTTTTAATATGGGAAATTAGTAAAAAGTGCTTTTGAGTGAGGGAACCCTTGTGCTTACCAAGTGAGTTAAAACGAAAACCCAAACACCCCGGTCACACCAAAATCCCGGGCACCCGGATTGTCCAGATAGTTACCCCGGAAGTTGAAGTCCAATCGAAATACCCTAAAAATATTTCCAACCCCAACGCTCCACTCCCAATACATCTGGTCCGACGGAGCAAGGGTGCTGGGCAACAAAGGGCGATTGGTCAAAACCTCGAACGCAGGCCTGCTTAACTCGATATTGGCTTCAGAAATATCCCCATACACCGCTCTGAAACTAATGATCTCCCTCAAATTTAACTTGCGCATCCAGGGAATGCGCGAGAAAAGACGGCCGCCAAAGTTGTGTTGTAAATGAAAAGAGGCGTAGGTATCGCTCACGAACTCGTAAAAATCGAGTTGGGTAAAGGTGTTGTAGATACTGAATAAGGTTTGATTCCCCGGAATAGGACTCAGCAAGGCCAAAGGTACTTCATCGAAGGTTTTACCAACTTCAATTGTGGTGTAGGTTCTCCCAAACCCTCCTATGTTCCAGGGTTGGGTATACAATGCCTGTAGTTTGGAATACTCAAAATCTCCACCAAAAACGCCCTTGGTTCCGTAGGTATATCCTAAATAAAAGCTGGCATAATCCCCATCGTTTATGATGGTTTGTTCCACACCATAACCGGAAGTCTTCCGCTTTGGGGTATAGAACAAGCCTAGTTCGACTTCGGGCTGTGAGATGGTACTTTGAATGTCTCCATTGGTATCAAAATAATCCAGACTGAAGGTTTCTGTTGCCGATTCCAACATTCGGAAAGAACCTGTCACTCGCACCTTAAAATTCTTAACCGGATCGACCGAAAATCCAGCAGTCGTTAAATTCACGCGGGTAAGTCGGTCATTCGCACCTACCGAAATTAACGATGATGACGCCAAATTGCGCCCCAGTACATCGGTCGTACTGGTAAGACTTGCACCGGTTTGTTCCACATCTTTACGATGGCCAGCAAAAACGGTGAAACGAGATTTCCTATCTACTAAATACTTTCCTGAAATACCATATTTAAAGCGTTGGTCTTTGAATCCATAGGCTCCGAAAACCTCGAGTCGCCAGGGATCGTTCTGACTAAAATAGGTGCGACCCCCTAACCGGATACGCATTCCTTCGGCTTCATTGAACCCAAAAACCGAGAATACAGGTCCCACGTCTACATTTCCTATTTGGTAATAACCACTGGCCAAAGTGGCTCCTATATTATAAAGCGCTTTGAAGCGGGGCACATTTTTCAGGGTATCGAGCATATCGTACACCCCTTTTTCATCTTTGTTCAGTTTTTCCATGCGCCGCTCTTCCCAAAAACTGTCCGGCCTGTTATAGATCTCCAATTGGTAGGGGTCTACCTGCTCCTGATAAAACGATTTTTCTTTTCGCTCATCAAATGCATAGTGATCAAACAAGGTGGTACGCTTTCCGTATATTCCCTGTGCCTCTTCTTTTTTTCTGAAACTGAAATCACTTAAAAAATAATCGCGGGTAATCAAAAATATAGAATCGTTCAAAACATCGAATTCCTGCTCGATATACACCTCCCGTACCCAGTTCAAATTGGCACTTTTGGAGGCCTGCAGATTGATCTCTTTGATAGCCCAGGTAGAATCATTAACCCAAAAATCCCCTTTAAAGGTCAGCTCGTTCTTACGCCTGGGATAGTATACAATATTATAACACCATTTATTATCGCGGTAGGCACTGTCCAGCAACACATAATTGTATACGTCCACTCCGGTCCGGGACAACGGACTGGTAAAGGCCTTATCGAAAAACTTGAGGTAGTTGTCGTAGACGTCATACTCCTTATACATATCTTTGACAAAGGCGATAAGGGTTTGATTGTTCTCAAAACCCGAGTTTTTATTTCCTTCCAGAATTTCCTTTTGTTGCTGCAACACATTATCTCCGTAGACTTTCGAATACGCCTCGTTGATAAAAATGGGCAGGTAGGAGTTTCCGGTCACATTGGAAGTATCAATTTGCTTCCAAACAAATTCCATTCCTTTGAAAATTCGGCTTTTTATGAGGGAAGAATCAATGGTATTGATATCAAATTCCAGTTTTTCGTATTTGTCGTAACTGTATTGCTTGAATTTTTTGACACCATTCTCTCTTCGGTTCTCCCATATTTTTTTCAGAATGGCAATGGCAGGATTGTCTTTTTTTGATGTCTTTGCGCTAAAAATATAAACGGCATCCAGGGCGGAAGCTTCTTCCTTGAGCACAACGGTCAACTGATAAGTAGTTCGTTTTTCGAGCGGGACTACCTGTAATTCATACCCTACAAAGGATACCCATAGGGCGTTATGTGTTTCTGTACTTTCCAAATAAAACCTCCCATTTTCATTGCTGATGGTTCCTTCGTTCGAATCTTTGAAAATTACATTGGCAAAGGCTACTGGTTCTCCATATTCGTCCTTTACCTCACCACTTACCTTGGTCTGTGAAAACAGCATAGAAGTAAAACATAGAGATAGGAAAAGTAAGTATAGCCTCATAAAAAACTAGAAGAGTGTCGGATTTGGAAACGGAAATATCGATAAAAAAGTGTGATTTCTAGCGGTATAACACTTTTTTAACAGCTTTGATCACATCTTCACGGTTAGGCAGCCATTCTTTGAACAACTCCGGCGAGTAAGGTGCCGGAGTGTCTGCGGTGTTAATTTTTTCGATAGGCGCATCCAGATAGTCGAAGGCCTGACTCTGCACCTGATAGGTGATTTCGGTAGAAACATTGCCATAGGGCCAGGCCTCTTCCAAAATTACCAAACGGTTGGTTTTCTTCACCGAGTCCAATATGGTTTTATGATCCAGCGGACAAACAGTTCGCAGGTCGATCACTTCACATTCGATACCCTCTTCGGCCAGTGTATCGGCAGCAGCGTAGGCTTCCTTAATTATTTTTCCGAAAGAAACAATGGTCACATCCTTTCCTTCCCGTTTTACTTCGGCTACACCAATCGGAATCAAATATTCACCCTCAGGCACCTCTCCCTTGTCACCATACATTTGCTCGCTCTCCATAAAAATAACCGGGTCATTATCCCGAATGGCACTCTTTAAGAGTCCTTTGGCATCTGCGGGGTTGCTCGGCACCACCACTTTCAATCCCGGACAGTTGGCGAACCAACTTTCAAAGGCCTGGGAATGTGTGGCGGCCAATTGACCTGCAGAGGCGGTAGGGCCACGGAAAACAATGGGGCAATTAAATTGACCCCCGCTCATTTGCCGGATCTTCGCCGCATTATTTATAATTTGATCGATCCCCACCAGCGAGAAATTGAAAGTCATATATTCCACAATAGGACGATTTCCGTTCATGGCCGATCCAATGGCAATTCCTGAAAATCCTAATTCGGAAATGGGGGTGTCAATGACTCGTTTGGCACCAAATTCGGCTAACATTCCTTTACTGGCTTTATAGGCCCCATTGTATTCGGCAACTTCTTCCCCCATTAAATAGATGGTCTCGTCACGTCTCATTTCCTCGCTCATGGCTTCACAAATGGCTTCTCTAAATTGTAGTGTCTTCATACTAACTTTGGTATATTATGCTGAATATTCCGACAGTGATCGGAACAGAACCACAAAAATAACACTATTTATCATTTTGAAGGAACATTTTAGTGAAATGCGTATTCTATTCCGATGAAACATACACAACAAAAACCGCCGGAACCAAAATCCCGACGGTTTCATATAAAACAAACAACACTTAAAAAAAGAATCTAAATCCGAAGCGGACGTCCTGCGGAGGTACATAAAGGTTTGTAATGTCTGTTTTAATTTCCGGGCCATTGGTGGGCTTGAATGTCTGACTCCCAATCTCCAGAAGCGCAGCATCGATCGCTACCGAAAAATTTGAGGTGAGATCAAAGGTAGCTCCGGTGCGCAGATCGATAGAATAATGCGTAAAATCGTCTGTGTTCCCAAAGGCCTCTAAGGTTCCCTGCCCGAATTCACCACTCACCCGCTGAACCCACTTAACGCAAGGCAATATGGGGGTTCTGTTTTCAACAATCACTGCCCCCGAATAAAAATTCTCGGTGAGTTCGCCTCCCTGGGCACTGCTAGTCGCATAGGTACCTTGAAGCCCCGCATACCACTCATTATTTCCAAACGAATTCCCCATATTGTGGAGGTACTCGATACTTATTCCAATCGTGGAGTCCTCTAAGTTATTTCCAAAATTAAGGACGGGGAAGAATCCAATACTGTTTTTGTCCTGAGACTCGTCACAGCAGTCCTTGTCTTTGTCAACAGGGTCACCACCCGAAGATCCATCGCCATTTTCTTCTCCTCCATCGCCTTCACCACCACCTTCATTTGGATCGCTTTCATTGGGGTCTTTATCCTCACTTTGCTCTCCATTACAACACATATAGTTTAAAAAGACCATTTCAACATTCTCTCGTTTAGTGAATGTGGTGTGTTTTAAATTCTCAATCTTCAAAGAGGAATTCACAAAAGTTTCCAATATCGTAAAACCATTATCCAGGTCGAACATACCCTTATTGCTACCTTTTCTTTTGATGCAATCGCAATCTATTGCTATTTGCTTACGTACTCTCCAGTTTGCCCGACCGCGTGCAAAGTCAAAGTTTTCCAGTTTCATAAATAACTCCATCGTAAAACGACAATTTAGGTCTCTATCCCTATAGGATGTGGATTGGATTAGAACACCGTCACGATTCTTGAATTCGCGGTATAATTCCATGATGTCTTCATATTCCTTATCGTCTAATCTCCCATTTCCCTGAAAAGTATCCTGAAAATTAAAGTCGAATTTGTAGTCACCTTGCAGACTATTTAACAGATGGTCTCTCAGAGGAAACTTTGAGAACGGCATCTTCGGAATTTGGATTTCATCGAAGTCATGCTTTTCGAGGATTTCTTGTACGCTTCTCAAAAGTTTTGTCGCTTCATTATAGGGCTCACCCACCTTGTCTTCTAGAGTAACTTTTGTCATTTGCCTGATCTTTGCCAGGAAATCGGGATAACAAGAAAGATCATCCTCCAATCCGTCTTTTACAGAAAAGTTGTCCCAATTTATGGCATTCAATGCATTATAGAACGAGGTTCTGCTTGCCGGTTCTGTAGTGCTTTGTGAAAATATGCTCGTGGTACTCATAATTAAAACCAGACATATTGCTTTAATAAGTTCATTTTTTAAAGTTTTCATGATGTTGTGTTTTAGAATTAATAACACCAAATGTAACTGCCGGGGAAAGACAAATTGAGGCAAATGAGTGGTTAACCCATTTCAATGAGTAGTCCTAGGAAATCAATGAGAATATGAAATTTTTAGGGGAAATTACCCTAGCAAATCGTAGAGTATTTTCTTTTTACTAGAGGCAACCGGAACTGAGGAATCATCACTAAGAATAAGTGCGTCCCCTGATTTATGTAGCGCTTTGATCTTAGCAAGATTGACCAGGTACGAATGGTGGCAACGAAAGAATTGATAAGAAGCCAATTGTTCTTCAAAGGTTTTTAGGGATTTGGACACCAGGATCTTTCGGTCTTCACAAAAAAAATGGGTGTAGTTACTATCGGCCTGTGCATAAAGGATGGAATCCATCTCGACCACATGAATGAGGTCATGGTTTTTCAACACCAAACGTTTGGGAGCCTGCTCCGTCTTCATATTGTGAAACAGCACCTCCAGTTGCTGATGATAGTTTTCCTGGTTGATCAATGCGATGGTTTTGGTTACTTCGGAAATAAATTCATCGGTATCATAAGGTTTCAGTAAATAGTTTATCGCGCTAAATTTAAAGGCCTCTATCGCATACTTACTGTGTGACGTGGTGAAAATGATCTTCGAATTCAGATTGGGTATTTCCCTAAGTACTTCAAAGACCAGGGCATCTCCCAAGTTAATATCGGCTATAATAAGATGGGGTTGCGCCAGCATGAGGTTTGTCCGGGCTTCAGAAGCAGAATGGGCGAAAGTAAGTTCCTTGATGGTGGGAAAGTGTTTCTTTAAAACTTCCGCTACCCGAGCCCGTTCTTTGGGATTATCTTCTATGACCAAACAACTTAATCTCATTGCTGTGTTAGAATTTTTATCGGAAACCGAAGGAGGATCGTTGTTCCACCAGCATCCCCGGATCGTGTGTTAATGTCAATGTCAAATTTATGTAGTTTTCGATAGGTTTCCACCCGTTGTTCAATGATGGTAGTTCCCATAGAGGTATGTAATTCGTTTCCCGAATGTTCTTTAACCACAATTCCTTTGCCGTTATCGGCTATTTCAATTTCAACATAATCGTCCTTCAACTGATAATTTACACGAATATGGCCTTCAGAAATACCATGTACTCCATGAAGTATGGCATTCTCAACATAGGGTTGGGTGAGCATAGGTGGTATTTGAAGGTAATGGGTATCTATTTCTTCGGAAACGGATACCTCAAATGTAAAATGGTGATCGTGAACAAGCTGCTGAAGTTTCAGATAATTGGAAATTAAAGCAATATCCTCTGCGATAGATACAAATTCATGCGATGAACTCTGCAAAATGGATCGCATCAATTTACTGTAGGCAGTTAAATAGTGAGAGGTATTCTCAGAATCATTTGACGTCAAGCTGGCATTGATCTCATTTAAGGCGTTAAACATAAAATGCGGATTCATTTGTGTTTGCAGCAATTTGAAGTTTAACTGGGATTGACCAAGTTCTTGTCGGGTCTTATAGTTTTTATACCCCAAAAGCCCTAAAATAAGTAGCAATAAACTCGCTCCTATGGTTCCAAAAAGGGTCGTGCGTTGCTTTGCTATCCTCGTGGTATTAAGTTCATTTTCAAAGCTTAACGATTTAATTTGCTCTTCCTGAAGTTCGGTCTTGAACTGGGCCATAACCCTGGCGATCGAAGCCTCGGACTTGCGACTGGTCATAGAATCTTTTAAAACCACATATTGCTCCAAAACAGCGAGGGCGGCCTTCGAATTTCCCTCACGATCGTAGATTTGTTTCAGGTTTTGATAAATATTCAATCGCAAGCTATCAGGCGCATTAGGAAGGGCCTCCTGGAATTTTTTTATAGCCTTATCATATTTATTCTGAAGCATATATATAGACCCAACAAACGTATTTGTCTTAGGCAATAATGCATTGGCTGCTGTGGCTTCGATCATCTCCAATTCCTTGTAAGCATATTCCAGGGCCTCATCGTATTTCTTAAGTTCGAAGTAATTGCGCTTCAAATCGGAATAGGCCACCATCAAAAGACGTTTGTTTCCCTGCTGTTCAGCAATTTTAGCGATATCATGAGAAAGTTCCAATGTTCTATTTACACTTACCGGCCTGATCTCCCTATTGGTGATCTCCTTTTTGTGCATTTCAATGATCTTTGAATTCGTGGAGTATTCGATCGACTTATCAAAGAAATGGGCAGCCATGTCGTCACTTTTAAGCTTGTCATAAGTAAGACCCAGTGCCAAATAAGTAAGAGACAACCCTCGTTGATTATCTGCTTTTTCGTAAAATCTCAGGGCTTTAATATAATTGACCAATGCACTATCCGGGACCCAGGCCAACTTATAAGCGTGTCCAATATGAAGATATGCGTTCGCTTTATTGGGCGTAGAAGCATGGTCGAAATCTTCGACAACAGGAATCAGTAGTTTGATTATGGAATCATGTTCCTTACTGGCCAGAAAGAAATTCGCTTTCAGTAATAAAAATTCCGTCCATAGATTCTCATTCCCGGAATTTTTAAAATCCGATTCTATACTGTCCAAAGCATGAAAAGCGGCATCAAGATTATTTAAAGAGATCGATTCTACTTGTTGGAGTCGTCCGCGCATGATGGCTGTGGTGGCCGAGTCAATCTCTCTATTTTGTGCAGCAAGATCACAAAAACACAAAAAGAATGCTATGAAAGCCAGTAAGCGAAACATGAGATCGAATTAGTTAGTACCTAAAGTTACGAAAAATAGTGTGTCCTATTTGAATTGGCCTTGGGAAAGGACAAGGATTAGGAAGATATATAGATGAAATAATACTATGCGCGCATAGGAAATGTATGGGGAATGTTGTATCTTCGTGCCCTCGAAAAATTACATTTTTAACTAGAGAATTCAATAAAATCTAACAAATGAAAATATTAGTCTGTATAAGTCACGTACCGGACACTACTTCCAAGATTAATTTCACTGAGGGCGACACCAAATTTGATACCCAGGGCGTCCAGTTTGTGATCAATCCCAATGACGAATTTGGCCTTACCCGTGCCATGTGGTTCAAGGAAAAACAAGGCGCGACCGTGCATGTGGCGAACGTGGGTGGGGTGGAAACCGAACCTACGTTGCGGAAAGCACTGGCCATAGGTGCCGATGAAGCCATTCGAGTGAACACACCTGCAACCGATGGCTATTCGGTGGCAAAACAACTGGCAAATGTGGTAAAAGAAGGTGCCTACGACCTGGTCATTGGAGGACGTGAATCCATTGATTATAATGGCGGAATGGTTCCAGGAATGATCGCCAAATTAACCGGAGCCAATTTCGTAAACACCTGTATCAGCCTGGAGATCGAAGGGGACACTGCCACTGCTGTACGAGAGATCGACGGTGGGAAAGAGACCTTAAAAACCAGTCTTCCGCTGATTATTGGTGGACAAAAGGGTCTGGTAGAAGAAAGCGACCTGCGTATTCCGAATATGAGAGGGATCATGCAGGCCAGATCCAAGCCAATGCATGTTAAAGAACCTGTCGATGCTAATGCCGAAACACAGACCGTTCAATTTGAGAAACCAGCTCCGCGTGGTGCGGTTACTTTAGTCGACAATGTCGATGATCTTGTTAATTTATTACACAACGAAGCTAAAGTTATTTAATATATGTCAGTACTAGTTTATACAGAATCTGAAGAAGGAAGATTTAAAAAGATCGCTCACGAAGCGGTCGCCTATGCCAATGGAATTGCAGATATGATGGGAACCACCGTCACGGCTATCTCCATAAACGGTGGCGATGCCGCTGAACTGGGAACCTACGGAGCTTCCAAAGTCCTGGAGGTACAAAACGAAGCCTTAAAGACCTTTAGTGCCGAAGGATACGCCGATGTCATAGCGCAAGCCGCCAAAGCCGAGGGTGTATCGGTGGTGATATTAACTTCCAGTGCGAATTGTAAATTTATGGCACCCCTGGTTGCCGTCAATTTGGAAGCCGGATATGTCCCAAACGTCATTCAACTTCCTGAAAGTACCGCCCCTTTTAAGGTAAAACACAGCGTATACACCAACAAAGCCTTTGCCGTGACCGAGATCAACACCCCGGTGAAAGTGATTGGCTTGGGGAAAAATTCTTATGGGATAAAAGAAAATCCTACCACCGCTGCAGCTGAAAGCTTTGCGCCAACTGCCCATGCGGGAGGTGTTGAAGTTGTGTCGGTAGATAGGGCAACCGATAAAGTAACTATTGCCGATGCCGAGATCGTTGTTTCAGGGGGTCGCGGACTCAAAGGTCCTGAAAATTGGGGAATGATAGAAGAGCTCGCCGAAGTTTTAGGTGCAGCAACCGCTTGTTCCAAACCGGTAAGCGATATGGGTTGGAGACCTCATTCGGAGCACGTAGGGCAAACCGGAAAACCGGTAGCTTCCAATTTGTACGTCGCCATTGGAATTAGTGGTGCGATACAGCATTTGGCGGGAATTAACTCTTCCAAAGTAAAAGTGGTCATCAATAATGACCCGGAAGCCCCATTTTTTAAGGCAGCCGATTATGGTATCGTGGGAGATGCCTTCGAGGTCGTGCCACAACTCATCGAAAAATTAAAGTCGTTTAAAGCGCAAAACGCATAAAATTTAGTATTTTGTGCCTTGCAAAAGGGCTGTTTAAATAAGCGAAAGCCTTGTTTAAACGCCCTTTTTCAGTTCCTGCCATTCAATCTAAATTTTACTGGTAATTGCCTTGTAAAATTCAATCAATGACCTTAGATTTGACCTAGGAATATTTGCAAAGAAAATCAGGCCAATTTTTTGACTTCCCTTCCGCCTAGAACGGATAATAGTTGGCTTCAACAAAAATAATACAGAAATAGTCGCTCGTTAGGGATGAGTAGACTTTTCAGAACG
Source organism: uncultured Flavobacteriaceae bacterium (assembly GCA_963807685.1). Classification (GTDB taxonomy): domain Bacteria; phylum Bacteroidota; class Bacteroidia; order Flavobacteriales; family Flavobacteriaceae; genus Aureisphaera. The sequence goes on from CAWECU010000013.1 coordinate 108,713, forward strand.
TTTCATGAGCCTGGTACGCCTTAACATAAAAGGAATTTCTTACAGTCAGACACAAAATGGGGCTTATGCCCTTATTTTAAGTGAAGAAGATGGCGATCGTAAATTACCCATTGTCATAGGCGCCTTTGAGGCTCAATCCATTGCGATTGCTCTGGAAAAGGAGATCAAACCACCCAGACCCCTTACCCATGATCTGTTTAAAAATTTTTCAGATCGTTTTGAGATCATCATAAAACAGGTGATCATTCACAAATTGGTCGATGGCGTATTCTACAGTAGTATTATTTGTGAACGGGACAAGATCGAAGAGATCATTGACGCCCGCACCAGTGATGCCATTGCCCTGGCACTTCGTTTTAAGGCCCCTATTTTTACTTATAAGAATATATTGGATAAAGCCGGTATTTATCTGAAAAACCCTCCCAAAGACCAAAACATTTCAGAAGATGAAGATGCCGTTATCGAAGAGTTGATCATGGGGGAAGACCGGGAAGCGGTTAAAATAGTTTCAGAAGATTTCAGTAAACACACTTTAAAAGAGCTCAACGAAATGCTCGATGAGGCGGTCGCCCAGGAAAACTACGAGAAAGCGGCGGCGATCCGGGACGAAATTTCGAAACGAACCTAAGGGGAGAAGCAGCCCGTTTAAAATGTTACTAGTTTATGGAGGGAGGAACTTTACTCAAAAACCGGAATGTAAATTCAAAAGTCTTCAAACTGTTTTTATCCGGTTTGTTTTTTTTAGGTTTCTTCGGAAGTATCGCTTCGCAGAACATCGAAAAAGATTGGCAGTTTTCGCATATTGAAACGCTGGATGGGACCTCTCTTTTCCCCATCAATTCTGAAAAAGACCATCTGAATCTTAACAATGGCACCTTTAGCTACTCGCTCGAAGCCAAGGACAATCTGGAGGCTTCAGGGGACTATATGCTTCAGAATAATTTATTGGTATTATTTTACAACCAGCCCAAAGATACCCTCAGGCGTTACCGCATCACCGAGCTTACCGATACCACCCTCGTTTTTACTGAAAACAATGTGCGATACCGCTACATCCGATCTGAAAAAACGAGCACAGATCTTAGGGATTCGAAAATAAACTATTGGCAACTACGCTCACACCGGGTCTACGATAAATATCCCGGCAAGGTTTTTAACAGCGTTGATTTTATTAAAGGGAAAGAATTCGTCGCGATGGAAGCCAATGGGGCGTACAAGGCCATCCTCAACAATAGTTTTTCGCAGGGATACTGGTTGCAAAACAATGACCTGGTGGTGTTCAAGCAAAAAGTGCCGGTGGCAGTGGATATTTACTACGACCTCATCGCTGCAGACGATCGTTCACTGGAACTGCGCAAGGGAAACCATATATTTTCCTTTGTTTCTGAAGGACATCCCGATTACTTCAATGCCCCACCTAAGAAAGATTCAATAATCCCGAGTCAGGGATTTTCCTGGAACAGTCTCTGGCGAGGTGCCCTAGGGATGTTCTCCCTTATATTTATTGCGTTTTTATTTAGCGCCAACCGCAAAGGCATTAACTGGCGCACCGTTGGAATTGGCTTGGCATTCCAAATGGTCATTGCCATTGGAGTCTTAAAAATTTCCATCATTCAAAATATTTTCGAGGGCATGGGTCAAATATTTGTGAGCGTTCTCGATTACACCAGATCGGGAAGTGAATTTTTATTCAGCGGGGTGATGGATATCAATTCCTACGGATTTATTTTTGCCTTTCAGGTATTACCAACGATCATATTCTTCTCTGCGCTCACCTCGGTGCTGTTCTATCTTGGGGTGATTCAGAAAGTGGTAAAAGCCTTTGGATGGTTACTCACTAAATTATTGAAGATCTCTGGTGCTGAAAGTTTGAGTGTGGCCGGAAATATATTTCTGGGACAAACTGAAGCCCCTTTATTGATCAAAGCCTATCTGGAGCGAATGAACAAAAGCGAAATGTTGCTGGTCATGATTGGTGGGATGGCTACCGTCGCAGGAGCGGTTTTGGCGGCTTATATTGGCTTCCTTGGGGGTGATGACCCTGCTTTGCGTTTGGTCTTCGCAAAACACCTGCTGGCAGCTTCCGTAATGGCTGCGCCCGGCGCCATCGTTATTTCAAAGATTTTATATCCCCAGACCGAAGAGATCAATACCGATGTAAAGGTTTCTTCTGAAAAAATTGGATCCAACCTGCTGGACGCCATTGCCAATGGAACCACCGAAGGCTTAAAACTTGCAGTAAACGTTGGTGCCATGCTTTTGGTCTTTGTTGCTTTTATTGCCATGTTCAACGGGATTCTAGGCTGGATTGGAGAGCTTACGTCCATGAACGAATGGATGGCCGCAAACACCGATTATCCCACACTTTCATTGGAAGCCGTTTTAGGAACTGTTTTCGCCCCCTTAATGTGGCTCATTGGAGTTGCCAGGGAAGATATGATGATGATGGGACAGCTGCTGGGTATTAAAATCGTAGCTAGTGAATTTGTGGGTTATATTCAACTCGCCGACCTGAAAAATGTTTCAAACTCAATCCATCTCAATTACGAGAAGTCCATCATTATGGCGACATATATGCTGTGCGGGTTCGCCAATTTTGCCTCCATTGGCATTCAAATTGGAGGGATAGGGTCTCTGGCACCGGGGCAGCGCAAAGTATTGTCCAAATTTGGAATGCGGGCCCTGTTGGGAGGTTCCATCGCGTCTTTGATCTCTGCGACTATCGCGGGAATAATCATTGGATAAGCTTCTGAAGTAAAAGTTAATAACTTATAATAAAACTAGGCATTTCGAGTTATAAAACTATCGCTTGTTTTTTAATTTTGGCGAACAAATACCGATTGACGATGAAGCAATATCACGACCTCGTAAAACACGTACTACAAGAAGGAAATCAAAAAAGCGACCGTACGGGAACAGGCACCAAAAGTGTTTTCGGTTACCAAATGCGATTCGACCTAAGTGAAGGCTTTCCAATGGTAACCACCAAAAAATTGCATTTAAAATCCATTGTTTATGAACTGTTGTGGTTTTTGAATGGGGATACCAATGTGAAATACCTTCAGGAGAACGGCGTGCGTATTTGGAACGCTTGGGCCGATGAAAATGGCGATTTAGGGCCGGTGTATGGCTATCAGTGGCGCAATTGGAATGGAGATGAGATCGATCAAATCTCTGAACTCATTCACACCCTGAAGCACAACCCCGACAGCAGACGCATGTTGGTTAGCGCCTGGAATCCAAGTGTTTTGCCTGATACTTCCAAGCCCTTTTCAGAAAATGTAGCCAATGGAAAAGCAGCCTTACCGCCTTGCCATGCCTTTTTCCAATTTTACGTGGCCGATGGAAAACTTTCGTGTCAATTATATCAAAGGAGTGCAGATATTTTCCTGGGAGTTCCCTTTAATATTGCTTCCTACGCCCTTTTTACCATGATGATCGCTCAGGTTTGCGGATACCAGCCCGGTGATTTTATACATACCTTTGGGGATGCCCATATTTACAGCAATCACCTCGAACAATTGGAACTTCAGTTATCCCGGGAAGTGCGCCCTTTACCGAAAATGTTGCTAAATCCAGATGTAAAGGATATATTTGGCTTTAAATTTGATGACTTTACCCTAAATGATTATAATCCGCATCCGCATATCAAAGGAGCTGTTGCGGTTTAGTTAAATACCTACTTATGAAAAATTTACTATTTCTTAGCTGTTTGCTTGTTACCAGTATTGGGCTTTCCCAAGAAGATTGGGGCAACGTAAACAAAAATACTGTCACCTTAATAGAGATCGCCCCTGTTTGGCCGGGCTGTGAAGGTAAAAGTGGCAGCGGCATCGATGCCTGCTTCAAACAAAAACTGGCGCAACATATTGGTAAAAATTTTAAGTATCCTGCCGAAGCCTACAAAAAGAATGATCAGGGCCGTGTGGTGGTGGTTTTTTACGTCACCGAACAAGGCACGGTCGATATTCAAAGCGTAACCGGCGGAAGTACCTCATTACAAGGTGAGGCAAAAAGAAACATACTCGCGATGCCTAAAATGGCCAAATCGGGAATGTTGGGTGGTAAACCACGAGCTATTAAATATACCGTACCAATTACCTTCAAAACGGGTAAGTAAATGCCGAAACCACTTGTTTAATTACCGGGCTTTTTCCCGATAAAGCAAAGACAGTAGTTTTTCCAGATCTTCTTCGGAATTATACAAATGAAAACTCACGCGTATACCTTTGCCGCGGAGCGAAGCGATGATCTTATTTTCTTTTAATTTCTGAAACAATTCGGCATTTCCTTTTAAATTAAAAATGGTCGAATGATGAGATCGCCTCACCGATGCATCTCCCAACAGACCCAATTTCATGAATTCCTTTTTTGCCGCAGCGGTGAGTTGTTGCAAATGCTGCTCGATGGACCGCATCCCTATACCCTCAAAAAACCGAATGGATTCTCCCAAACTCCCATAATTTAAAGTATCCTGATGCCCCGGTTCCAGGTGGCCCACAAATTCTATGTCGTTTTTTTTGCTGAATCTGGCATCCGCCGAATTAAACCCAATCGTTTTCATTGAAAATCGATCCTGCGCCGCTTTCTTGATCATAAAGAATGCGTTGCCATAACCGGACAACATCCACTTATAAGCACTCGCACCTATGACATCGATCGCATGTTCTTCAAAATTGAATTGAGTGGTACCCAAAAACTGAGTCCCGTCGGCCATCAAGAGTAAATTGGGATGTCTCGATTTCAATTCTTTTAAAAAATCGAGATCGATCTTGAGTCCGCTAATATATTGCACCACACTAAAGGCAAAGATATCAGGCTCATGAGCTTCACAGGCTGCTTCAATGTTCTGTTCCAGATTTGCATCGATGGGAGCGTAGCAAACTTCAAAATCCCGCTGTTCCACCGGCCAGTTGATGGACGGATAATCCCCTTGTAATAATAGCACCTTTTGGCCCTTTGGCAATCCGTCCAGCAAGGTATTGAAGCCAAAGGAAAAATTAGGAACCAACGCTACGTTTGCTTCCGAAGTAGAAAAAAATCGTCCCACACTACCCCGTATTTCCCGAATATGGGGCTTGTGCAGATCCCGGAAGGTGCTGCCACCTAACAGTAAGTGAGTATCGTGCTCATGTCGCCATTTCACCAGCGATTTCGATAAAAGACCACAGGAGGCGGTATTTAAATAGGTAAATTCCTTCGCAGCCGGAAACAGGTCTTCAAAGTCTTTCATATTGTGGTCGCATAACAGATGAAAATTTGGTATTTTTACATTTACAGATATCGCGGCGTGTGAAGCGGATGCGACGTTGGATAAAAATAGCTAACTATGTTTTCAAAAACTAGCAAAACAGAAAGAATTGATCCCGAACAACGGGAACAATACCAATATGCGAGGGCTCGTATCAAACAGAAAAAAAAGTTGATGCGACATTTTATCGTGTTCCTGGCCGGTTCCATTCTCTTGATCATCATCAATGGGGTTTTGGGAATTGGCAAAGACTTTTTCATCCACAACTGGTTTGTTTGGGCCATTTTGATCTGGGCCATGTTGTTTTTGATTCACGTGCTGAATGTATTCATCACTCATAAATTTATGGGGAAGGAATGGGAAGACCGCCAAATTGAAAAATTGAAAGCCAAACAAGAGGCCAGAATCGCCGAACTTGACAAAGAAGTGCGGAAAGAGGTCATCACTTCCGAAGTAAAAAAAAAGAAAGCATTGAGCGAGCCGCAAGACCCGTTACCTCCGGAAGAAGCATGATCACAATGATTGCCGCCGCCGGCGAGAATAACGAACTGGGCAAAGACAACGACCTGGTTTGGCATTTGCCCAACGATTTCAAGCGTTTTAAACAACTCACCACCGGGCATCACATTATTATGGGTAGGAAGACCTTTGAGTCTTTTCCAAAACCCCTTCCCAATCGCACCCATTTGGTGATTACCCGCGATACAAAGTATCAAAAGGAAGGCGCCGTCGTGGTATATTCGATGGAAGAAGCCCTGGCCTTTGCTAAGAATGATGCGCAACCGTTTATCATTGGTGGAGGAGAAATTTACCATCTAGGGCTGGCAGTCGCTCAAAAAATTGAGCTCACCCGGGTTCATGATCACTTTGAAGCCGATACCTTTTTCCCTGAAATCCCTTCGGAAGAATGGGAACTCCTTTCAGAAGAACATCACCCAAAGGATGAGCGGCATAACTACGCCTTTACCTATGAAACCTGGGTGCGCCGTTAGCAGCCCAACACCAAACTCCTTTTTAAAAATGCATCCGTCGATCGAAAAAATAGCATCCCATCACCAGCTGGAACTGTTGGAAGCTAGTCCGCTATCCGGTGGGGATATCAATGCTGTTTTTTTACTGAAATGTACTTCGGAAGATTATGTGCTAAAGCTGAACAGTGCCGACCAATTTCCGGGCATGTTCGAGGCGGAGGCAAAAGGACTTCGGCTCTTGGCGAATTCGGATAGTTTTACCATTCCGAAGGTTATGGGGCATGGGAGCTCAGCGGGAGCTTCGTATTTGCTGTTGGAATATATACCCTCCGGAGCACCACAGCAGGGGTTATGGTATGAATTTTCGAGACAACTGGCATCGTTGCACCAAACGACGTCTCCACGATTTGGGCTGGATCATTCCAATTATATAGGCAGTTTGAAACAACAAAATAATTGGCAGGAGGATGCGGCTCAGTTCTACATTTGTGAGCGGTTGGAACCTCAGTTTGCAATGGCCCGTGAACGGGGTTTTCATTTTTCAAATTTGAATTCTTTTTATAAAAATATTTCCGAAGAAATTTCAAAAGAAGCCCCTGCATTAATTCACGGAGATCTGTGGAACGGCAACTTTTTGATTTCGTCCACGAGAGGACCGGTGCTTATCGACCCAGCGGTGGCCTTTGCCCCACGCGAAATGGATCTTGCCATGATGTCTCTTTTTGGCGGATTTCCTTCCGAAGTAATTACAAGCTACAACGAAATTTTTCCTTTAGCCGAAAACTGGCAAGACCGGATCTCTCTTTGGCAGCTGTATTACCTGTTGGTTCATCTTAACCTTTTTGGGGCTTCGTACCTGGCCCGGGTTACGCATATTCTGAAATCGTATACTTAAATTAAAAGGTTATTTTTGCCAAAGACAAATCAACCAAAATCCACATACAATGAATGCATATCTATTTCCCGGTCAGGGAGCACAATTCCCCGGAATGGGCCTGGATCTGTACGAGGCCTCCCCGAAAGCCAAGGATCTTTTTAAGCACGCCAACGAGGTATTAGGCTTCGACATCACAAAGATCATGTTCGAGGGTACGGCAGACCAACTCAAAGAGACCCAGGTAACCCAGCCCGCTATTTTTCTGCACTCTACCATTCTTGCCGAAATTATGGGAGATCGATTTCAGCCCGATATGGTCGCCGGACATTCTTTGGGTGAATTGTCTGCTTTGACGGCCAACAGAACGATCGCCTTTAGTGACGGACTTCGATTGGTGTCTCAACGTGCCAATGCTATGCAAAAGGCCTGTGAACTGCAACCGTCTACCATGGCCGCCGTACTTGGATTGGAGGATGAAGTGGTCGAAAGAATTTGTGCCGAAACCCCTGGTATTGTGGTTGCCGCCAACTATAACTGTCCCGGACAATTGGTGATAAGCGGGGAGATCGATGCGATCAACAAGGCATGTGAATCCTTAACGGCAGCCGGAGCGCGACGAGCCCTTTTACTGCCGGTGGGGGGAGCCTTTCACAGCCCTCTGATGGAACCCGCACGAGAGGTGCTGGCTTCAGCCATCGAAGACACTCAATTTACGGCTCCGGCCTGTCCCATTTATCAAAATGTGACTGCCAAAGCCGTAGTAGATCCTTCAGAAATCAAAAAAAATCTGATGGCCCAATTGACCGCGCCGGTGAAGTGGACTCAAATTGTTCAAAATATGATTGCCGACGGTGCCGACAAGTTCATCGAAGTGGGTCCGGGTAATGTATTACAGGGATTGGTGAAAAAAGTTGACCGAAGCATGGAAACCGAAAAAGCCGCTCCTTAGTTCCAAAACGATCCCGATTCGTCTAATTATATTGGTGTTGTAGAGATTTTTCCGATAGTAAAGCATTATCGGCATTAACTCAATGTTACCGTTTTGCCCATAAGTTCGAGTAAATTAGACGCTATGGACAAGTTATCAATTACTTCAGCAAATAAATCATCGCTCTCTATAATCGGCAAAAACGATCTTTTAGTTTCCAAGGAATCCATCTTCTTCCCCAGAAAAGTATTTTTTACGGTGGTTTCTGAAATGTCCTTATTCCTGATTAATTTCCATCAAAAAAGACAGCAGAAATATCGGGATCTTTTGGAGAGCCTCAATCGAAAAATTGGAGACGGTGCTCCGGCTCAAGTCAACTCACGTCCCAAGACGCTTCCCATCTCCAAAGAGATCATTGAAGCAGTGTTGTTAAAACTGAATGGCTTTGAACAGCAAAAAGGGTTTTTAAGTACTACGGTAAGCCTTAGTTCCTTGTCCAAATTATTGGGAACCAATAGTAGTTATTTGTCAAAGATCATCAATCACAGCAAAGGAAAAACCTTTAAAAATTATTTGAACGATCTACGAGTGGCCCATGCATATACGGAATTGCAGAACGATCCTCAAAAAAGAAAATACACCATTGAGGCCATTGCAAACGACTTCGGTTTTAAAAGTGCGGAGAATTTTTCGAAAAAGTTTAAGGTTGTCTATGGCATGTATCCTTCGAAGTTTTTAAGGGAAATGGAGCATCAAAGCAGGAGATAAGTACTCGATACGGCAACTTTCACTTGAGTTAGCGACGGCCCAGGACGCTATATGCCCCTTAGCTTCTTCTCCCACTTCCAGGCAGAAGCCAAAGCCTCTTCCATCGTTTTTTGGGTCTTCCAACCCAAAACTGTATTGGCCTTGGTGGTGTCTGCATAGACCGAAATGACATCTCCGGGACGACGGTCTACGATCTTGTAATTGAGTTTCTCCCCGGTAATTTTTTCAAAGGCCTGTACTACTTCCAAAACCGAACTACCTTTTCCGGTTCCCAGGTTAAAGACTTCGTAAGCGGTTTTATTTTCTTCGGAAAATAGACGCCTTATTGCCACCACGTGCGCTTTGGCCAGATCCACCACATGAATATAATCCCGAATACAGCTGCCATCGGGAGTGGGGTAATCATCCCCAAAAACCGATAATTGCGCCCGTAGTCCGGCCGCAGCTTGTGTTATAAAAGGCACTAAATTCTGTGGGGTTCCCTTTGGTAACTCCCCAATTTCGCTCGATTCGTGAGCACCGATTGGGTTAAAATAACGCAGGGAGATCGACTGTAAAGACGTTGCTGCGCAAGTATCAAAAATAATTTCTTCGCTCATCTGTTTAGTGTTTCCGTAGGGCGAAATGGCTGGCTTAATAGGTGCATCTTCAGTGATGGGAAGGGAATCGGGTTCTCCATACACAGTGCAGGAAGAACTAAATATAAAATTGGAGATCTTATGCTGTACGCACTGTTGCAGCAAATAGATCAAAGAATGTAAGTTGTTTTCGTAGTACAACAACGGATTCTCGACACTTTCCCCTACGGCCTTGCTTGCCGCAAAGTGTATAATGCCGTCAATTTGATGTTGCTTGAAAAAAGTTGCTACTTTCGCTTTATCGCGAAGATCGATCTGTTCAAATTCCGGTCGAATCCCTGTGATCTTTTCGATGCCATCGAGTACTTCAATTTCGGCATTGGACAGATCGTCTATGATCACCACATTATAACCAGATTGCTGTAATTCAACCACGGTATGTGAACCAATATATCCCAAACCTCCGGAAACGAGTACTTTCTTCATATATAATGAATTCATTCAGAATTATCTAGACACAAAATTAATCACGGTAGTGGTTATAAAATCGATCTGCTCATCATCCAGCTCGGTATGCATGGGCAGCGAAATTACCTCTTTGACCAATTGGTTGGTTACCTTAAAATTGCCTTCGTTGTAACGCTCATCCACATAGGCCTTCTGACTGTGCAATGGTATGGGATAATAGACGCCACAAGGGATTCCATTTTCATTCAGATGGGCTACCAACGCATCGCGTTTTCCATTAGTGATTTTTAAGGTGTATTGATGAAACACGTGGCAATCACAGCTGTCACAGATAAATTCCTGGTCCGAACAATTTCCAGTGGGCGTTTCAATACCTTCGATTCCCGACAAAGCCTCCGTATATTTTCGAGCGGCATCTCTTCGCTGAATATTGTACAAATCCAAATGCGGTAGTTTTGCTCTCAGCACCGCCGCCTGAATGGAATCCAAACGTGAATTCACTCCCACTACATCGTGATGATAACGTTCATACATCCCATGATTTACAATGCCACGGATAGTGTGTGCCAGGTCATCATCATTTGTAAAAATAGCTCCTCCGTCTCCATAACATCCCAAATTCTTTGAAGGGAAAAATGAGGTGGACCCTACATGGCCAATACCTCCGGTTTTCTTTTTAGCACCGTCCTTAGAGGTATAATTAGCTCCAATTCCCTGCGCGTTGTCCTCTATAACGAACAGATCGTGTTCGTTGGCCAGTTCCATGATCTCCTCCATTTTTGCAGATAGCCCAAACAGATGCACCGGTACAATGGCTTTGGTCTTAGGAGTAATGGCTCTTTCTATAGCGGAGATATCAATATTAAAATCCACCGGATCCACATCGACCAGGACCGGAGTAAGACCTAAAAGGGCGATCACTTCTACCGTAGCGGCGAAGGTGAAATCGGCAGTGATCACCTCATCGCCGGGCTTTAATCCCAGACCCATCATGGCTACCTGAAGGGCATCCGTTCCGTTCGCACAGGGAATCACATGCTTTACTCCAAGATAGGCTTCCAGTTCTTTCTGAAACTGATGTACTTCGGGCCCGTTGATAAACGCCGTGGATTCTATCACTTCGATTACGGAAGTGTTCACCTGCTCTTTGATGTGTTCGTACTGACCTTTGAGGTCCACCATTTGTATTTTCCGCATATTTTTTCTTCTGAAAAATTCCTCGTAAAACTACGAAAATTGTCTGCGTAATTCCAGATTGAGCTACGGAAATTGTAAAATAATAAGGCGATATTTATTTCCCCCGAAAGGGAATCCATCAATTCATAAATAACCCCTATTTTAGCCCTATCAGAACTTTATATAACATTCTGGCCCATGTTTCCTACGCCCATTTGCAAGTGGCCAAAGGCTTCAGCAAGAAGCTTGGGCATTTTGTCGATGGCCGCAAGGAATCCTTTAGCAAACTCGAGGCGTCCATCAAACCCGGGGATTCGACCCTATGGATCCACTGTGCTTCCCTGGGCGAATATGAGCAGGGGGTTCCCATTATTCAGGAATTAAAAAAAGTCCACCCCAATCATAAAATTGTACTCACGTTTTTCTCACCTTCTGGATATGAGGTTAAAAAAAATACCCCTTTGGCAGACGTGGTTGTGTATTTACCGTTTGACACCCGACGTAATGCGAAAAAATTTATTTCCGTGGTACATCCTTCGCTGGCCATTTTTGTAAAATATGAGATCTGGCCCAATTATTTGTTTGAGCTGAAAGACCGTAAGATACCAGCATTGCTCGTTTCAGGAGTGTTTCGGAAAAAACAGATCTTCTTTAAACCGCACGGGGGTTTTATGCGGAAAGCACTGCGGACGATGAATCACCTATTTGTTCAGAATCAAACTTCGGAAGCCTTGCTAAAGGCATGGAACTTTGATAATGTAACCCACAGCGGCGACACCCGATTCGATCGTGTCTCCCATCAAATTGAAATGGACAATTCTTTAGATTTTATGGAGGATTTTGTCGGAAACTCACTTTGTGTTGTCTGCGGAAGCACCTGGCCGGAAGACGAAGCGATCTTATTGGAAGCGATCAATGCCAGCCCCGAAAACGTAAAATTCGTGATGGCGCCCCATAAGATAGAGCCAGCTAAAATTGTAAGTTTCCGAAGTCAGTTGAAAGGGAAATCGATCTTATTTTCTGAAAAAGAACAGGGAGATCTCTCCACACAAAAGGTCTTTATTATCGATACCATTGGCTACCTCACCAAAATTTACAGCTATGCAGACGTCGCTTATGTGGGCGGTGCCGCGGGAACGACCGGTCTTCATAATATTCTGGAGCCTGCGACTTTTGGGATTCCCATCGTAATAGGTCAAAATTTTGAGAAATTCCCGGAGGCAAATAAACTGCAGCAATTGGCCGGATTATTTTCGGCATCGAATGCGGAGGAATGCCGCACCATTCTGGAGAAATTGATTTCAAATAAAAACTTCAGAAATAAAACTGGCATGATCGCCGGACATTTTGTGAATAGCAACACCGGAGCGACGCAAATTATCATGGAGTATATTAAAAAACTAAACGCTCACCGCCTCATTTAAATACCTTCGGAAGGGCAGCAACTCCTGATAGACTTCAATTACTTTTTGGTCAAAATCGGGGCTAAAAAGTACCTTTTTAGGAAGGATACAACTAGCCGCAAAAGTTTTCATTTTAAGTAATTCAATGTGCGGATGATCGGGCCGATACCCCCTGGGAGATTGCTTTAAAGTGGGAGCTTCGATCATCCCACCAAAGGTAGCGGTGAAACTCGGTTTCTGGATGATTGCCTTCAATTCTCCCCCATTATAATCTATCGCTTCCCGGATACTTTTGAGCACTTTAGATGAGGGATGCCAATACCCCCCACCCAAAAAGCAATCTTTCAGTCCAATTTCGATGTAAAAATCACCCTGTTTGCTCCGCTGATCGAGTCCTGCAGCAAAGTGGTCTTTATAAACGGGTTTGTTTGGATGAAACATCAGGTTATTGTTAATTCGATTGATTCCTTTTCTTCCGGGCGTATCGTAGTACTCCGGATCTATTTTTGAGAGTTTTATATTCATTTCATCTAACCAAGTGATGTAGAAGTTTCGTATCGCTTGATATTCCTTGCGATGAGCGTCCATCCATTCTTTATTATTATTATCCTGAAGACGGTATAGAAATTCTTGTAGTTGCTTAAAACTCATGTTGTAAAGAAATTAAAAGATTGGCATAACATTGTATATGTTAAATGTTAATAATTGTACTTTTGAGCCTAATTTTAACATAAAACATTCAATAATGAAAAGATTATTTACCGTTTTACTTCTTGCATTTACAGCAATTGCTTTCAATTCCTGTCGGGAAACTGAAACTAAGACCATCGTGAAAGAGGTGGAAGTTGAAAAGACCGAAACTACTGAGAAGGAAGGCATTCTAGAGCGAGTAGGAAATGAAGTGGACAAAGAAGTGAATGAGAAAATCGATAAAGAAATTGATAAAATTGGCAATGATGATGCCTAAATAAAAATTGAAATCGATAGACAAGAATCACTTGACTTACTATAGCAACGGCTTCCAAAACGGAAGCCGTTTTTTTATGTGTTCAAATTACTAATTTGTCCTTTCAATTCTTCCATAGATTGCTGTAATTGCCTTAGTAATGTACTCTCGGAAGGTTCATTGATTCCGAAGGTAAGCTTGCTGTTGACCATCCATAGCTCCTGGATGTCATTTACTGCCACATCGATAGGAATGTATTCCGGGTTGAGGGAAACCAACCGAACCCGATCCGGGGCTCCCACCACTTTTTGAAGTTTCTTAACCAGCACCGAATCCTTCAAAACAACAATATAAATACGACTGTCGCTGGCCTCCGTTATATTAGGCACCGATTTCCCCAAAACCCATTCGTTGGGCCTGATATTGGGTAACATACTATCTCCTTCCACTTGAAAACCTCTGTAAGTAGCATTGCGATATTCCGGTAAGGGAATATTAAAGGCAGGCAGGGATTGATACCATTCCACATCCTGAATATTGTGCGGATATCCTGCAGCAGCCTTTTGATTTACCAGGACGATGGAGTCTTCCCCATCTTTATCCAACGTAATTACCTTGGGACCTACATCACCACCATTGATATCCACATATTGCACAAAACTCTTCCCAAACAACCAAAGTGGGTTGATATTGTATTGACGCAATAATTCCATGACGATCTTCCCCGAAATCTTGGTCTTACCTCGCTCAATATCCGCCGTGCCGGAGTTTATCCCCAATGCGGTAGCGAAGGATTGTTGGGTGTGATTTTGTTCTTCCCGGACCTTTTTAAAGCGCCGGGCTTCAATAGAAAGTTCTTTGTCCATACTCAAAGATACATGTTTTTTGGATAATTTCCATTTTTAATAGGAATTATTCCACTATTCAAAAATAGGTATTTGAATTCTTCTGAACTTGCGATAATTTGAGTAATTTTAACACTTAATATTAATCACTAATCTTATCAACAATGAAGAAAATTTTATTATCATTTGCGGCACTTTGTATGGTTGCATCTGTTTACTCTTGTAGAGAAACGGAAAAAAAGACTGAAGAGGTAGAAACTACTATTGAAGAGGCAGCAGAATCAGTTAAAGAGGCAGCAGAAGAAACAGCAGATAGTGTTGGAAAAGCTGTAGAAGAAACAGTGGACGACGTTAAGAAAAAGACTGAAAAAGCCGCTGAAAATGTAAAGGATGCTATGAACTAGAAGTAGTTGTTCTATTTATAAAAAAACCATCCACTTTATGCGGATGGTTTTTTTATGTTTTAAAAGAAGGTTCCCGGTTATTTGGCTACAATTATAAATTCGGATCTTCGATTGAGTTGGTGTTCTGCCTCGCTGCATTTAACTCCATTGGTACATCCATTGAGTAACTGTGATTCACCATAACCACGGCCTGTAACTCTGTTTCTGTCGATCCCGGCAGCAATGATGTATTCCACGGTGGATTTAGCTCGGGCATCGGACAACCTGAGATTGAAAGCGTCACTGGAGCGACTGTCGGTATGCGAACGCACGTCAATCTTCAATGTTGGATTCTCCTTCATGGCCATAATTACCTTGATAAGTTCCACGGAAGCATCGGAGCGTATGTACGATTTACTAAGATCGAAATAGATAGGATTCAGGTTGAGAAGTACCCCGAGGTCCTGCCCCACTTCCATAATATCCACTTCCTTTTCAGGAACCAGATAAATGGTTTTTTTAGATACAGCATCGTATTCGCCAGTGGTAGTAAACGATTTTTCCGCATTACCGAAACCATCTTTTGATGCGCGAATGGCATAGGGAGTGGAACATGACATCACGTCGAAGGTGAATTTACCATTCCGGTCCGAAACACGTTCTTCCAACACATTATTATCGCCATCTACCAATACAACTTTCGCGTTGGCGATGATATCCTGATTGTCGTCATCTCTTACTTCTCCCGTAAGAGATTGTAAACATTCTTTTATCAAACCTGCGGTTTGCTCAAAGCCATAAATATCGTCTTCACCCATGCCTCCTTCCCGATTGGACGAAAAATATCCAAGTCCGGTGGCACTGTTAATTACAAATGAGAAGTCATCTGCTTTGCTGTTGATGGGTTCACCAATATTAAATCCTTTATCATAGGTTCCATCTTTGCCCAGTTCGGCTACAAAAATATCCAACCCTCCCAGGCCTACATGTCCATCGGAAGCGAAGTAAAGATCCCCATTGGTATCTACAAATGGAAAGGTCTCTCTTCCTTCGGTATTAACAGCATCTCCCAGGTTTTTGGGTTCTCCAAAACCATCGCCGTCAATGCTCACCATGTAAAGGTCTGAAGCGCCTTCTCCACCCGGCATATCGCTGGCAAAGATCAGGCTTTTACCATCTGCAGTCAATGCAGGGTGCGCCACCGAATAACCATCACTATTAAAGGGTAGTTCTACGGCGTCTCCCCATCCCTTTTCGGTTCGCTTGGCTCTGTATAATTTGAGGTGGGTAGTCCCGGCTCCATCCTTACCTCGTTTCCGCGCTGTAAAGTTGTTTCGGGTAAAATACATCGTTTGGCCATCCTTTGTGAAAACAGCTGTGGATTCGTGATATCGGGTGTTTATTTTCCCTCGATATCGGCTCGGCTCTCCTTTTCCACTCACCAGAATGCTATACAATTCGGAGAAAGGCTGGTCATCCCAATCATGGAAATGTTGAGAGGCGGTTCGGGTCTTTCTATTGGAAGTGAAAATAACTTCTCCCCCGTTTAAGGTAGGACCATAATCTGAATAGCTTGAATTAAAAGGAACGTTAAATACATTGAAGCGTCCAGATTGCAATTCGATGAGTTTCAGATAATTTTTTTCTTCGGAAAAGAGTTCGCCACGATCGTCTTCGGCGGCTCTATCGTTCAAACGTGTCATCACTCTGTCGGCGGTCGCATATTTCCCGATACTCTTGAGGGATTGTGCATATCGATAAATGTATTCGGAACTAATATCTTCAGAAAAAGAAAAAAGAGCACCGTACCACTTCGAGGCATCTTCGTACTGGCCGTTGAAATAATAGGAATCTGCCAATTTAGAGAGCAGGTTCGCTGAACGATATCCCTTATCGACTGCTCTTAGATAGGCATCACGGGCGTCCATAAAGGCATACTCTTCGTAAAACTTATCTCCACGTGCTTCTTTCCCATTTTCGGAGCCTTGCGCCATATCCTGAGCCACCGAAACCCCGGCGCACAAGACTAGCATTGTCAGCAGAAAAATATATTTTGTTGTTCTTGATATCATCATAGTAAAATATTAAAAGAATCTTGGGTTTTTAAGTCCGTCGTTTCGGTTAAACAATTCGAATCGTAAAAATAATTCATACGAGCCATCGTTGTATTGCTGCAATTCGGTGGTTTCTCTGTCGTAAGCAAAACCAATCATGATCTGGTCATTAACCTGAAAGCCTACCAATCCACTAATAGCGGCACTCCAGCGATAAGCGGCACCGAGTGTTAGTTTTTCATGGACAAGGAAATTCGCCGACACATCTACCTGCAGGGGAGAGCCTTGTACCAGTTTTGTCAACAGGGCGGGCTTAAATTTCAGATTATCTGTTAGATCGAAGGTATAGCCGGTCATCAAGTAATAGTTCATGCGCTCTTCTGCGGTCGCACTCGAATTATTACTGTTGGAAGATTCATCGAAATGCTCAGTCTCCAAAAAGTTGGGAACACTCAACCCCAGATAGAACTTTTCAGTATAATAAAAAGCACCTGCACCAATTTGCGGGGAGAACTTATTATCGATATTGATCTGCGTATCCGGATCTCCATTATTGAAACCTCCTGTGTTCAGCTTATTGCTATCGATATTTAACAGGTGTGCTCCTCCTTTGAGACCTAAGGCGAGTTTGCCTTGTTCCGACACATTCAACGTATAACTAAAATTAACATCGAGATTGGTTTCGTCGGCGATAAATATCTCGTCTCGGGTGAAATTCACTCCAAGGCCAACTTTTTTTCCAACCGGTGAGTGCATTGAAAAGTTCATGGTTCTTGGTGCTCCATCGAGGCCAACCCACTGGCTTCTGTAAAGGGCTCCAAAACTAAGCACATCCCTGGATCCCGCGTAGGCTGGATTCACGCTCAACGGATTGTACATGTACTGGGTATATTGAGCATCTTGCTGAGCATAGGTCTTATTGGTAAATAATCCCAATGTCACTAGCACTAATACGGTTACGAAAATTTTTTTCATAAGTTTAAATATTGGCCTGCCAGGCAGTTGCCAGGCAGGCATTTATATTTTGATTTTATCTTCTGTTTATGTATAAAGGTCCTGCCAGACGTTTACTTTGTCCTTGCTTATTGACGTAGTTCAATACGTAATAGTA
Organism: uncultured Flavobacteriaceae bacterium; assembly: GCA_963807685.1. GTDB lineage: Bacteria > Bacteroidota > Bacteroidia > Flavobacteriales > Flavobacteriaceae > Aureisphaera. Next base: position 126,472 of record CAWECU010000013.1, read on the forward strand.
AGTTCCTACAGGTAGTCGATCTCCACGATCTATGGTGATTCTTCCGTTAGAGAATCCTCTAAAGAAATTGTCATCCTGACCGTATCCAACGGCATCATACACTTTCACACCCCATCTATTGAATATTTCCAATGTATTGTTTGGATAGTTTTCAATGTTTCGGATGGTAAAGACATCGTTCAAGCCATCACCGTTTGGTGTGATGATATCAAAGACATCTAGATTATCTTCCGAATTTGGATTACCATTATTAGGTTCTACATGATCGGGGATTCCATTATCGTTGGCATCCTGAATCTCGATTGGGTCACCATTCTCGTCGGTTACAATTTCGTCACCGTTAGAGATCCCGTCATCATCACAATCCAGTAATAACCAATCATCACTTACGATGGTGATATCTTGATTCTCCCATAGGAAGTCACAAGGATCCTGCGGATCTGTACCATCAATGATCTCCTGACCATTGCTCACTCCGTCACCATCACAGTCGAGATCGTTCCATTCTTCGGAAGGAGGTACGGTTTGACTGTCTGTAACGAAATCGCAATTATCCAATGGATCGGTTCCATCATTCGTTTCATCTCCGTCTATAACACCATCTCCGTCTGTATCCTCATCAAGCGGATCGGTTCCGATGATAAGTTCGTCTCCATTTGAAAGTCCGTCATTATCGCAATCGGCATCCAACCATTCCTGCGTTGGTTCGACCGTCTGACTTTCAAGAATGAAATCACAGAAGTTCAGTGGATTGGTCCCATCCAGGATCTCGTCCTTATTGGTTACACCATCTCCGTCACAGTCCAAATTATCCCATTCTTCGCTGGTAATTGTCAAGTCCTGACTCAACGGCTTATATTCACAAGGATCTGTTGGATCGGTTCCGTCTAATACTTCCTGACCATTGGTTACACCATCACCATCACAATCTCCCTCCAGCCATTCCTGACTTGGCGGCACATCCTGATTTTCGAAATTAAGATCACATTCATCCAATGGATCGGTTCCGTCTATGATTTCTTGTCCGTTGGACACTCCATCGCCATCACAATCCAGCTCTAACCATTCCTGGCTTGGAGTTACAGTTTGATTGGCCAATACAAAGTCACAAGGATCAACAGGATCGGTTCCATCGATCACTTCCTGACCGTTCGTCACTCCATCTCCGTCACAATCTCCATCTAACCAATCCTGGCTCGGTGGTAATGTTTGATTGGCAACTACCAGGTCACATTCGTCTAATGGATTGGTTCCATCAATGATCTCCTGACCATTGGTTACTCCATCGCCATCACAATCTAATGCTTCCCACTCCGCGCTGATAGTCGTGATATCCTGACTTAATATGTCATAATCACAAGGATCGGTTGGATCGGTACCGTCAATTACTTCTTGTCCATTGGTCACACCGTCGCCATCACAATCTCCATCCAACCATTGCTGGCTTGGTGGAAGGGTTTGGTTGGTGTAATCGAGATCACATTCATCCAATGGATCGGTTCCGTCTATAATTTCCTGACCGTTGGTTACACCATCACCATCACAATCTGCATCTAACCATTCCTGACTAGGTGGCAAAGTTTGATTGGCTAAGACGAAATCACAAGGATCAACAGGATTGGTTCCATCGATCACTTCCTGACCGTTGGTTACTCCATCACCATCACAATCTCCATCTAACCATTGCTGACTAGGTGGTAATGTTTGATTGGCAACTACCAGGTCACATTCATCTAATGGATTTGTTCCGTCAAGTATTTCCTGACCGTTTGTCACACCATCACCATCACAATCCAGGGCTTCCCAGGCTGCACTGATGATAGTAATGTCCTGACTTAATATGTCATAATCACATGGATCCACCGGATCCGTACCATCAATAACTTCTTGTCCGTTGGTCACACCATCGCCATCACAATCTCCATCGATCCATTGCTGACTAGGTGGAACTGTTTGGTTGGTATAATCGAGATCACATTCATCTAAAGGATCGGTTCCGTCTATAATTTCCTGACCATTGGTTACTCCGTCACCATCACAATCTGCGTCTAACCATTCCTGACTAGGAGGTAAGGTTTGATTGGCTAAGACGAAATCACAAGGATCTACAGGATCGGTGCCGTCAATTACTTCAACGCCATTCGGAACTCCATCGCCATCACAATCTCCATCGATCCATTGCTGGCTCGGTGGTAGCGTTTGGTTGGTATATACCAGGTCACATTCATCTAATGGATCGGTTCCATCTATTATTTCTTGTCCGTTAGTCACTCCATCACCATCACAATCGAGGTCCTCCCACGCTTGGGTGGTTGGCACACTCTGACTGGACAACATAAAGTCACAAGGATCGGTAGGATCGGTTCCATCGATAACTTCGTCACCGTTGGTTACACCATCGCCATCACAATCTCCATCGATCCATTGCTGGCTCGGTGGTAGCGTTTGGTTGGTATATACCAGGTCACATTCATCTAATGGATCGGTTCCATCGATCAATTCCTGACCATTGGTTACCCCATCTCCGTCACAATCCAATGCTTCCCATGCAGGAGTTACTGTTACTACTGTATTTTGAGTAGTCGCATCGTAATCACATGGATCAGTTGGATCAGTTCCATCGATAACTTCCTGACCATTGGTTACACCATCTCCATCACAATCTCCATCGATCCATTGCTGGCTCGGTGGTAGCGTTTGATTGGTATATACCAGGTCACATTCATCTAATGGATCGGTTCCATCTATTATTTCTTGTCCGTTAGTCACTCCATCACCATCACAATCGAGGTCCTCCCACGCTTGGGTGGTTGGCACACTCTGACTGGACAACATAAAGTCACAAGGATCGGTAGGATCGGTTCCATCGATAACTTCGTCACCGTTGGTTACACCATCGCCATCACAATCTCCATCGATCCATTGCTGGCTCGGCGGTAACGTTTGGTTGGTATATACCAGGTCACATTCATCTAATGGATCGGTTCCATCGATCAATTCCTGACCATTGGTTACCCCATCTCCGTCACAATCCAATGCTTCCCATGCAGGAGTTACTGTTACTACTGTATTTTGAGTAGTCGCATCGTAATCACATGGATCAGTTGGATCAGTTCCATCGATAACTTCCTGACCATTGGTTACACCATCTCCATCACAATCTCCATCGATCCATTGCTGGCTCGGTGGTAGCGTTTGATTGGTATATACCAGGTCACATTCATCTAATGGATCGGTTCCATCTATTATTTCTTGTCCGTTAGTCACTCCATCACCATCACAATCGAGGTCCTCCCACGCTTGGGTGGTTGGCACACTCTGACTGGACAACATAAAGTCACAAGGATCGGTAGGATCGGTTCCATCGATAACTTCGTCACCGTTGGTTACACCATCGCCATCACAATCTCCATCGATCCATTGCTGGCTCGGCGGTAACGTTTGGTTGGTATATACCAGATCACATTCATCTAATGGATCGGTTCCATCGATCAATTCCTGACCATTGGTTACCCCATCTCCGTCACAATCCAATGCTTCCCATGCAGGAGTTACTGTTACTACTGTATTTTGAGTAGTCGCATCGTAATCACATGGATCAGTTGGATCAGTTCCATCGATAACTTCCTGACCGTTGGTCACTCCGTCACCGTCACAGTCCAGATCATTCCAGGCAGCGGTTGGTGTCGTATCCTGATTGGCTACAACCAGATCACATGCATCCAATGGATCGGTTCCATCTATTATTTCTTGTCCGTTGCTCACTCCATCGCCATCACAATCCAGAGCCTCCCAAACTGGGGTGGTTGGAACTGATTGGCTCGATAACATAAAGTCACAAGGATTAGTCGGATCGGTTCCATCGATAACTTCATCACCGTTGGTTACACCATCGCCATCACAATCTCCATCGATCCATTGCTGGCTCGGCGGTAACGTTTGGTTGGTATAATCCAGATCACATTCATCTAGTGGGTTGGTACCATCGATCAATTCCTGACCATTGGTTACTCCATCTCCATCACAATCCAAAGCTTCCCATGCAGGAGTTACTGTTACTACCGTATTTTGAGTAGTCGCATCGTAATCACATGGATCAGTTGGATCAGTTCCATCGATCACTTCCTGACCGTTGGTCACACCGTCACCGTCACAGTCCAGGGCATCCCAGGCTGGAGTTGGTGTCGTATCCTGATTGGCTACAACCAGATCACATGCATCCAATGGATCGGTTCCATCTATTATTTCTTGTCCGTTGCTCACTCCATCGCCATCACAATCCAGAGCCTCCCAAACTGGGGTGGTTGGAACTGATTGACTCGATAACATAAAGTCACAAGGATCAGTAGGATCGGTTCCGTCGATAACTTCATCGCCGTTGGTTACACCATCACCGTCACAGTCCAGATCGTTCCAGGCTGCAGTTGGGGTGGTATCCTGATTGGCAACAACCAGCTCACAAGGATCTTGTGGATCGGTTCCATCTATTAATTCTTGTCCGTTAGTCACTCCATCTCCGTCACAATCCAATGCTTCCCATGCAGGAGTTACTGTTACTACTGTATTTTGAGTAGTCGCATCGTAATCACATGGATCAGTTGGATCAGTTCCATCGATCACTTCCTGACCGTTGGTCACTCCGTCACCGTCACAGTCCAGGGCATCCCAGACTGGAGTTGGTGTTGTATCCTGATTGGCTACAACCAGATCACATGCGTCCAATGGATCCGTACCATCTATTATTTCTTGTCCGTTGCTCACTCCATCGCCATCACAATCCAGAGCCTCCCAAACTGGGGTGGTTGGAACTGATTGACTCGATAACATAAAGTCACAAGGATCAGTAGGATCGGTTCCATCGATAACTTCATCGCCGTTGGTTACACCATCACCGTCACAGTCCAGATCATTCCAGGCTGCAGTTGGGGTGGTATCCTGATTGGCAACAACCAGCTCACAAGGATCTTGTGGATCGGTTCCATCGATCAATTCCTGACCATTGGTTACTCCATCTCCATCACAATCCAAAGCTTCCCATGCAGGAGTTACTGTTACTACCGTATTTTGAGTAGTCGCATCGTAATCACATGGATCAGTTGGATCAGTTCCATCGATCACTTCCTGACCGTTGGTCACACCGTCACCGTCACAGTCCAGGGCATCCCAGGCTGGAGTTGGTGTCGTATCCTGATTGGCTACAACCAGATCACATGCATCCAATGGATCGGTTCCATCTATTATTTCTTGTCCGTTGCTCACTCCATCGCCATCACAATCCAGAGCCTCCCAAACTGGGGTGGTTGGAACTGATTGACTCGATAACATAAAGTCACAAGGATCAGTAGGATCGGTTCCGTCGATAACTTCATCGCCGTTGGTTACACCATCACCGTCACAGTCCAGATCGTTCCAGGCTGCAGTTGGGGTGGTATCCTGATTGGCAACAACCAGCTCACAAGGATCTTGTGGATCGGTTCCATCTATTAATTCTTGTCCGTTAGTCACTCCATCTCCGTCACAATCCAATGCTTCCCATGCAGGAGTTACTGTTACTACTGTATTTTGAGTAGTCGCATCGTAATCACATGGATCAGTTGGATCAGTTCCATCGATCACTTCCTGACCGTTGGTCACTCCGTCACCGTCACAGTCCAGGGCATCCCAGACTGGAGTTGGTGTTGTATCCTGATTGGCTACAACCAGATCACAAGCGTCCAATGGATCCGTACCATCTATTATTTCTTGTCCGTTGCTCACTCCATCGCCATCACAATCCAGAGCCTCCCAAACTGGGGTGGTTGGAACTGATTGACTCGATAACATAAAGTCACAAGGATCAGTAGGATCGGTTCCATCGATAACTTCATCGCCGTTGGTTACACCATCACCGTCACAGTCCAGATCGTTCCAGGCTGCAGTTGGGGTGGTATCCTGATTGGCAACAACCAGCTCACAAGGATCTTGTGGATCGGTTCCATCTATTAATTCTTGTCCGTTAGTCACTCCATCTCCATCACAATCCAAAGCTTCCCATGCAGGAGTTACTGTTACTACTGTATTTTGAGTAGTCGCATCGTAATCACATGGATCAGTTGGATCAGTTCCATCGATCACTTCCTGACCGTTGGTCACACCGTCACCGTCACAGTCCAGATCATTCCAGGCTGGAGTAACTATCGTTAAATCTTGACTACTTTGTAAGTAATCACAAGGATCTTGTGGATTGGTTCCATCTCCAAGTTCTGTACCATTTGAAACTCCATCACCATCACAATCGGCTGCAAGCCATGCCGCTGAAACAATTGTTATATCTTGTACTGATGAATCGTAATCACAAGGATCGTAAGGATCTGTACCTACAATTACCTCATCACCATTTGTCACACCATCACCATCACAATCAGCGTCGGCCCAAATATCATAATTAGGATCGGTTGAAAGTGGAATATTTTGCGTAGTTGCAACACAAGGATCTAGTGGATCCGGATCGGTTCCGTTAGGATCGCCATCGCCATCACAATCCAGTAAATCCCAAGCACCGCTGGTAGGTCCAGTTTGACTTGATAACTCAAAATCACAAGGATCCAGAGGATCGGTGCCATCGATAATTTCTTGCCCGTTGGTCACTCCGTCACCATCACAGTCTAATAGATCCCATGAGGCAGACATTGGCAGTGTTGCACTACTAGCCATATAATCACAGGCATTCTGATGGATCGGTTCCATCTATAATTTCATCTCCGTTGGTCACACCATCACCATCACAATCCAGTGCATTCCATTCGGCAGTTACGTTTGCTATTACCTGATCGGCCACATTGTAATCACAAGGATCAAATGGATTGGTATCATTGGGTCCGTTGTTGTTTATTCCGTCTCCGTCTTCATCTACTTCGACTCCGTTGGTTACTCCATCACCATCACAATCGGCGGCGGCCCAAATATCGTAGGCAGTCTGCAGAGGGTCACCGGGTAGATTCGGATTCACAGGAACGGTCGCAATTCTTACATCACATGGATCGTAAGGATCGGTGCCGTTGGTAGCTTCTTCTCCGTTGGTCTCACCATCACCATCACAATCGGCTGCTGCCCAAACTCCGTAATTAGGATCACCAGGATTCGGAATCGTCGCAACACTTACACTACAAGGATCAAAAGGATCGGTACCGTTGGTAACTTCAGTTCCATTAGACTCACCATCACCATCACAATCTGCTGCCGCCCAAATATCATAGGCAGCCTGTTCCGAAGTGCCTGGCATCATTGGATCGGTTTGAGCTACAGGAATAGTAACATCGCAAGGATCGTAAGGATCGGTTCCATTGGTAGCTTCTTCTTCATTTGTTTCACCATCACCATCGCAATCGGCGGCGGCCCAAATCTCGTAGGCAATTTGGACGGGATCATCTATTGCTAATCCCGGATCGGTTTGAATCGTTTGGATCAATACATCACAGGGATCCAGTGGATCTGTACCGTCGGCTTCTTCTTGTCCGTTTGAGGTTCCATCACCATCACAGTCGGCTAGTAGCCATCCAGTTGATTGAGGCAAAGTCACTAAAATAGGATTGTAGTCACAAGGATTTGCTGGATCGGTACCACTAATCACTTCGTCTCCATTAGTTACTCCATCTCCATCACAATCGGCATCATTCCATGCTCCCGTTGGAGGTAGTGTTTGATCGGCAATCACATAGTCGCATGGATCGAACGGATCGGTTCCATTTCCTTCATCGATGCCATTATTGTCCGGATCAATTTCGTCTCCATTAGTGACACCATCGCCATCGCAATCGGCATCCTGGTAGGATGTAGAAGTTGTTGTATAATCTTGATTTAACGGATCGTAATCACAGAAATCATAAGGATCTGTTCCGTCTAATATCTCTTGACCGTTGGTCACGCCATCTCCGTCACAATCGGCGGCTTGCCAAATAGGGTTAGTAATATCTTCGTCACCAATCACGCCGTCATCGACACAAGGATCAGCTGGGTCTGGATCGACATCATCATAAGTTCCATCACCATCTGTGTCTCCAATGACTGTGAATGTTGCCGTATCCTGATCGTCTTCAGTTCCGTTATTATTATTAACAGTTGAATCTGAATCTGCCTGATCACTAGCGGTTATTTCGGCGGTATTAAGATAAGGTCCGCTTACGTTCACGGTAGCGTCAAACGTCAGATTAAGGGTTGTAGCCAAAGGTATTGATAACCCTGACCATGTTATTGTGAAGTTTCCGGGGTTATAAACTCCCGAATTACTAATCGTACCATTCACAAGTGTAAATCCCGGTGGGATCATATCTTCCACTTCAACTCCTGTTGCATCAACAAATCCATTACTGTCGTTGTTAAAAATTGAGATGGTAAACGTTACCGTGCTGCCAGGAGAGGCTGTGACGGGTAATACTGATTTGGTCAATTCAAGATCCGCAGCACCCTGAATCGTCACTTGCATAATATCAAAACTTGTAGGACATATTCCGTTGGAAGCAGTCCATCTGAATTCGTAAACTCCAACATCTGTTCCTGCTACAAAAGTAGCCGCGTCATTTTCGTCTATAAACGTTACTGTTGTAGGTCCGGATTCCTGGGTCCATGTACCTATTCCGGTAGCAATAGGAGTCGCAGCCAATGTAACATTCGAAAATTGTGGTAGTGTTTGATCGGGCCCGGCATTAGCAGTTGAAGGCGCGGATACAATAGTTACTAACATCGCATCAGAATAATCACATCCACCGTTTGAACTTGTCCACGTAAATTCGTACATACCTGTTACAAGTCCGAGTATTAAACTATTCGGATTATTTGGTGAAGCTATTCCTGCGGGGGAACCTGGACCGGTGACACCGGGGCCTGCTGTTTGAGACCAAGTACCTGTTCCCGGGCTGACAGGAACGGCAGCCATATTGGTTGAATTCACATCGCAAAACTCCTGATCGGGACCTGCATCTGCAGGTGAAGGAGGAACATCGGTAAAAGTAATATCGACACTATCACAGATGGGGCGCAACCTCCTGCAATAAATGGTCCATTGGTTACCGTCCAGGTTAGCGTATAGGTGCCAAGAAACATAATATTAGATAATGTTGATGTTGGTGAATTTGGATTGTCAATAATTGCAGCTGCACCTCCAGGTTGGCTTGTAATACTCCATGTACCGATTCCTACTGTAGGTAGATCAGCGCCTAATGTCGCATTCAATGAACAAGCGGTCGGTTGATCCGGTCCTGCGAATGCCATCGATGGTGGTGCGAATATTTCAATTCGAACGACATCGGCATTCGTTCCACAATTTCCTAGTGCAAAGTTCCATTCCAGAATATATATTCCGGGAACTGATAAACCTGAAAGAGTACTGGTAGGACTATTTGGAGAATCTATGTTCGCCATACTGCCCGAAGGCTGGCTTGCGAAGCCCCACGTGGCTACGGTACCATCTACCGGAGGAGTATTTCCCGCTAAGGTTGTTGTATCAACAGGTATGAGATCGGCCTGACAAAGAAGTTGATCCGGCCCAGCGTCTGGCTGTGCAGAGGGACCTGCACTATTTACCACGATAACGTCATCCGACATATTCGGACAGCCTGCGTAGTCCGTCATAAAATTGAACGTATATGTATTTCCAGGCGTGATAGTAACATTTGCTGCATTACTATTAGCCGGTGTTTGGGTAATTACTGCTCCGTCACGCCTGCAACCAGTGTCCATGTTCCTGTAGAACCCTGTGTTGCTTCCAAAAGAATATTTGTAGCCTCGCATAGTTGTTGATCTGCGCCTGCATTGGCCGGAGCAAAAACATCAACCACAACATCGGCACTCGAAGAAGGACAGAATGTGCTTCCTGTAATGGTCCATCGAAAAGTATACGAACCGGTTACCAAACCGGACACGATAGCGTTCGGATCACTAACGTCATTAAAGGTGGGTGTGTTAGGAGCACCTGATAGAACACTCCAGACTCCGTTTTCCGTAAGCTGATTGAAAGCATTCCCCGATAAGTAGTAGTTGTGTTGTTACAAATTGGTTTGCGCTACTCCAACGGTTGCCGTCGTTGGTGGAATACCCACTTGTATAGTTACCTGATCCGAATTGTTGGAGCAGCTCCCATTGGATACGGTCCAATCGAAAACATAAACTCCGGAATATATAAATGTAAATATAGCCACAGGGCTGGTATCGTCATCTATAGAAAAGCTTCCGGGACCTGAAACCAGCGTCCATAAGCCATCTCCTGTGCTACTGGTAGCAGCCATGGTAACGGTAGTTGAACAAACATTCTGATCTATTCCTGCATTGGCAACTGCGGTGCCACCAATGGTAATTTCTGCGTCGTCTGAGGTAGACTGACAGCCCGGTGCAACCGTGTCCAATGTCCAGGTTACAATATAGCTGTCATCTGCGGTTATCGTAGCCGTTGTGTTGAATAGATTTGGATCCGTGAAGGCGAGCCCAACTGCTGGTACCACTGTCCAGGTTCCCGTTTCTCCCGCTAAAGGCGCATTCCCTGCCAATGTCACAGTAGTAGTACCCGCCGAAAGACATTGATCCGCTCCAGCATTTGATACGGACGGCCCTTGTGTTGCGTTTGTTGTAATTATAACTTGATCTGTAGACGGAGGTCCACAGCTAGGCGTACCATCTATAGACCATTGTAGCGTATATGCTGTTGACGGCAATGCCAAACCTGTGGCAGTAGCATTTGGGTCATTTACATCCGAAAAGTTAACGGTTGCGGGACCTGCCACTTGTGACCAGGTTCCAGTTGTCCACTCGGTGGTACATTTGCACCAAGCTGTACCGGGCTATCAAAACAAACCGTTTGAGGTGGACCAGCAATTGCAGGTCCATTGGTTCCCGAAATTACGGTCACCTGTACGTCGTCCACAGCAGGTGGACAAGTCGTGCCTCCGCCCGTAACGGTATATCTAAAAATATAAGTCCCTGGAATTAACCCTGAGAAATTAGACATTTGATTATAGGGGTTCGCAATAATTGCTGTATTCGGACCACTCACTTGCGTCCAAAGAGATTCGCCAACAACAATAGGATTTCCAGTTAAATCTACATCTGTAACTCCACAAGCCAGATTCTGATCTCCACCAGCATTTGCTCCGGTGGGAGTAAGTGATATTGAAACATTGATGGCATCCGTTGCATCCTGACAGCCAATTAGTCCTTGTCCGTTTTGACTTCGTTTGAAAGCCAAAGTAAAATCTCCCTCTACATCGAAAGTCACGTTTAAAGGAGAACTATCGGAAAAGCCCTGATATGCAGTTGGAAATGAAAGAGCTGAATCGAGCGGTCCACTAATGATACTATATGAATTACTACCATTTCCGTTCACTACAAAAGGAATGTCAATGGAAGTTCGTGCACAGGCTCCAATGATGTCATTTCCACCGTTTACAATAATATCGTAGTTGGTTGTATTAAAGCCAATATTTGCACTAGCCGAGCTGGTACATCCGGTAACCGCGTTTGTTATGGTATAGGTGAACGAATATGAGTTGGGCGCTACTAATCCTGTAACTTGAGTTGTACTACTATTTGGATTGGTAATGGTGACCCCAGGGCCGCTGGTTTGCATCCATGCAACTGTTTCTCCGGTATAATTGGCAGTATTTCCAATCAAAGTGGCGGTAGTTACATTGGTGTCGCAAAAGAACTGATTGGTTGCCTGAATTGAAGCCTGGGTAACGTCCTGTGTTGCGGGATCTACCGTGATAGTGACGGTATCGGAACCGTTGGCACAAGGACCACTTACGGTCCATCGAAAGACATAAACTCCTTGAATGAGGCCCGAAACGCCGGTTTGATTATTTGTATCGTCCGCTATGGTGGGAGTACTGGGTCCGGAAACGAAGGCCCACATTCCCATCTGATTGTTTAACCCACATCCTCCAAATGTTCCTTGTAGATTCGTTGATTGTGAAACCGTATAACAATTATCTAAATTTTGATCGGCCCCTGCATCTACAGGTTGAGCCCCACCATAATTTGTAACAGTTATTTCATCATAAGATTCACAAACCTGCCCAGGAGCATATTCAGGACCAGTGATAGTCCAGCGTAAAACGGATACACCACAACTACTATCAGGGAGTGTTAAAGTTGTTGTTGGGGAAGTTGGAAAATTAATGATCACCCCCGCATTGTTTGGCGGTATCACGGTCCACAGTCCCGTTTCTAAACTGCCCGGAGTGTTACCAGTAGCGATCAAGCTTCCCGTGTTGTCGGGACATGAGGCAATATCGCCTCCTACATTCGCGATCGATATGGGTTCTACCGTAATGTCAATTTCCTGAGGAAAGGCTGATCCACCAATACTACATTCTGCTGTTAGCCTGAACGAGTAGACATTCCCACCCGTCATCCCAAGTACCTCGGATGTTGGATTCGTCGGGTTTACTATCACCACCGATGGCCCACCTATTTGAGCCCAGGTAGGTCCCGATACCACCATCCCGGATGATGAACCTGAGAAGAAAAATTGAGAATTCTCACAAATTGTTTCATCTAAACCTGCATTGATCTGAACAATTCTGCGCAGTCGCAGAAAATCCTAGTGTCATTAAAAAGACAAAGGATACCAGGTGTTTGAGTAAAATAATTTTTCATAATCATTTCGTATATGTTAAATAAGTTTTTTCTAAATAGTAAATGACAAAAAACTGTTCTCAATTTTTCATCATTCCTGCTTTATTGTATATTTTGGAAAAAGTAGGTTAGGAACTAAAAAGTTGATTTTAAGATCTGGTTGAATTTAGGATGTGGTAAAACTACACTAAAAACTAATTTGTCAAAAACGTTAAATTTTTAATGACTAATATTTTCGATTAAACGTCATTTTTATCGATGTAATACGTTTTATATCGTATATTTACGTATTTTCCTACTTTTTAAAAGTTAAATAATGCCCTGATTCTACACATTTTGCTACGGTAAAACCAGAATTTTCATCGATAAACGAAAGAAAACATCTATAAAAAGCATGTTTTTGAGTTGTTATAAAGGAAGGTTTCACCTCAAAATGGTGTTGGATTGTTGTCTTTAACAAGCTTCAAATGAAGAAATTTTTACTCGTATTTTTTTTGGCGTCCTACTATTCAGAAGTGAGTCCCGAAGAAAAAAATTGAAATTTGGGAGATAAATAGAATGCATCCTGGCCGAATTTTTACTATGGCGAATCCTATAGAAACTAAAATGTAAGTTTAGAGGGGTTAAAATTCTAAAAGAACTCCAGGAAGAAACTTTTTATACAAATCCCCTTCTTCGAGCTTCCTCAATAACCATTTCGTCATTAGACGATTTTATATCGAATAACTCCTTAATATGATTTTTGCGCTTTTCGATGGCACTTAAGGATAAGTTGATGTATTTGCCCAAATTTTTGGTCTGGACGCCACGTGAAAGGTGATACAATATTTGAAGATTCACTGTATCCAATGAAACGTATTGTTCATCATTTTTCTGAAATGACTTGCAACGGTAGTGCTGTAATAGGTCTTACCATCCATAATTTCTTCAAAAGCACGAACCAATTCCTTGGAGGACAGATCACTTTTAATTAGAAATCCTTCAGGATTGACCGTTTGCAGTATGT
>CAWECU010000014.1:0-141513 GCA_963807685.1 uncultured Flavobacteriaceae bacterium
ATACAAAGTTTTCTCACTCAATTAAAAAACACCGAACCCAAGCGACTCATCGTTTATATAGTAGTTTACCTTAGTGTTGGAATGTTGATGAATGCCTTTGGTAACTTTGCTGAAATTGCAAAATTTACGTATTGGTGGCAGGTCATTAGTTGTTATATACTTTATATGGTTCCCATTTCTATCCTATTACGACCCTACCCCTTCTTCACACAATATGCCTATGGTTTGTTTTTTATGGGAATTTTAGAGTTTTCGGGCTATGTTTTGGGCACTTCCTACATTTTTCCCGACAATATACTGGATCGATGGTTTGGACCTCATGTTTTCGCTTTGGGCATGACCCTGTTTTTTGGCCTGTATTTTCCCTTGGGGAACTGGGCTGTAAGTAAGATATACACTGGGTTCTTCAAAAAATAAATAAACGCAAAAGTACGGAAATATTAGCAGAATTCTCTTGTAAGAATTTTCGGAAGTTCGTTGTAGATTTGTAGGATAATTAATCTAATATTTTATCCTCATGAAAAAATTAATGTTTATTTTCGCTATCGTAGGCTTAGTACTTACCGCGAGCTGTACCCCAGAATCCCTAACCAGTGACGAACAACAAATCGACAAAAACAAAATTGAAATTCCGCCGAACGGATAAAAAAACTTCTATTTTTTTTGGGGTGTGGCTCATTTTAATTTTAATAGCCACACCCTTTTTATTTTACCTCTACAGACTTGCACCAGCCGATTCGAAAGAATGGGATACTATCTTTGGCACCTTTAGTTCCGGTGGTTTTAATAATGTGCAAAGTTATTTTTATACATTATTTACGAAATTAACCTTCGTATTGCTCACCGGAATATGGTATCTCACTTCCCGTAACTGGTGGAAATATGCGATTCTGGTACCTTTTACCATGTTCTTGTTTCAACTTTCCGGAGTGATTAACTACAACATTCAATATATTGATGAATATGACTTCTGGTATTCCCTTCCCGTGATCATTCCTATCGTTGTCTTCCTCATCTTTATTTCCTATCTCATTGGCAAACGGCCCTCCCAGAGTGATTTGCTCAAAAAACAAGTAGACGAGGAAATCACGAATATTTTCAGTGATAAGCTTTAGGCATTTGGTCCTAAAATTCTATAGGTGGTTGTATTTATTGCTGAAGGATTTGTATTCTTGAATTTCCTTCTAAACTACCCAATAAAACAATCGATAATTTTTGGTCAAAAATTCTTTGCATTTTTAGCAAAAGTTTTAAATTTGCCACCGCTTAAGGGATGAAGCTCGTTCTTATAAAAACGCGAAAATAGCTCAGTTGGTAGAGCGCCACCTTGCCAAGGTGGAGGTCGCGGGTTCGAATCCCGTTTTTCGCTCACTACGACTCCGCTCAGTGGCCAAAACCAGTTTCTGGTTTGGCATTCTGTGAGTTGAAAAATTATCTACCCGGCTGCTAAGCGTAGTCGATGCTTGCTGAAGTGGTGGAATTGGTAGACACGTTGGACTTAAAATCCAATGCCCATTAGGACGTACGGGTTCAAGTCCCGTCTTCAGTACAGATGAGAAGAAACCAAGATGAAAATCTTGGTTTTTTTGATTGACGACATCAAGAAAGCTCGCTTTTGAAGATGGAGGAAATCAAAAAAAGAAATCCACATAGTGGCTTTTGGTTTTTTCTCTCAAAATGTTGCAGCGGTACTCGCCGTTAGGCAATTCCCGTCTTCAGTACTTAGAAAATCCGTAATTACTTTAATTATAAAGTGTTACGGTTTTCTTTTTTACATTTATGCCAACACTACCCTGGCGCGCATTTATAAAGCGTGCCTATCTTCCCAAGGGAGGGAGCCTGACTAGCAAACAAAATAGCACCCCCTTTCATCCTCTATCGAATAATTTGTGTGTCAAACTTCAAGACAATTCGCTTACATAAGAACAGAGGATGGGGGGTTCACTCTATAATTTGGCTAACACTCCCTTTTAGAGATAAAAATGGGATTTCTATTACTGATAAAGATCATTGACTCTTATTATTAAATGAAGTAATTTAATAAAATGGATGATAATATGGAATAAAGATAAATCCAAGGAGAAATTGGTGCGTTGTTAGGTATTAAAGAACATTTAGAAAACGTATCAAAACATGAAGGATTTAGTTCTGAAATAAAATGTAATGCGATTAATTTAATAGTATTCCTAGCAGTTTTTTGTAGTACAATGTGAACAAATTTCAGAAAGAAAAATAAAATAATTTTATTAACAATAAATAAAAACCTACCGCCATGAAATATACCATAAAAATAATATTATTAGCGATTATGATTTTATTTTCCTCTTTTCGATTGAATAAAGAGAAGCCAGCTACTGCAACTATAAGTTCAGAAAATACGTTAACTACCATAACAATAACTAATCCAGTCGGAGGTCAGGATTATTGCTGGAACGAACAGCAATCCATCGAATGGGAAACTTCAGGTGGAACAATAAATACAGTAAGTATTTATTTAATGAATCCTAATGGACAAACAATCATTAGCACCATTGCGAGTAATATTTCTAATAATGGAAGCTACCTTTGGAATGGTGCTGCATCAAGTTCAGGAAATTATTTGATAAAAATTTCTGGGTCCGATTCTTTAACTCCTAATTTAATTTCTGGTCAAACAGGGGTTTTTACAATGAAGGATTGCCGAAAACCAGATTTACAGGTAGGAAGCATAAAATTAATCCCACAAAATCCTGGAGAAAGACAGACTGTGAAGTTTGAAGGTAAAGTTACGAATTATGGAGAAAATCCAGTTGAGAAGCCTGTTGTTACCTTAAAAGTAAAAAGATCAACAGGTTTAACTATCCGCACATTTACTAAAGAATTCGATATTACGCTTGTAAAAAATCAAGGCATAACTTATGTCAAAGAGTTTAGAGCGCCTAGACCTGGTAATTATTCAGTGACATTTATTGCGGATGCTACAAATGCAGTAGATGAAATGAATGAAAATAATAATGAAAAAGATAAGACATTTGTAGTTCGCCCACTCCCAGATTTAATTGTATGCATAGACAATGGTAAAAGACCCCCAGTAGGTGGTAAAAGAGAAATTCGTATGGTGATAACAAATATTGGCAACGAAAGGACAAGCATTAATCCTGCTTCGGGTATTCAACTTCGGTCTTATGTAGAAAAAAAAGGGGTGAAAATGTATGATATTCCACCTTTAGCAAAAGGAGAATCTTATACCATTAAAAGAGATCATAGGTGGGGTCTGGCAGGAACAAAAACTGTTTCTGCTAAAATTATTTATCCGGGTGATGAAAGAAATTCAAGAAATAATGAAGTTTCAGGCTCATATTTTGTAAGGTTACCACATCATGACAGATATGGTATAGCACCTAGAGTGAAATGCTCTACGGGTGAAACATTTGGGAGTTGGGAAAAATATGAAAATTAGTTTTATATTAAAGTATAGGGTTGGCATATATAAATAGAGGATATTGCCACTTGGACATGATCATTCCCCTGGCGCGCTTTTGTAAAGCGTGACCATCTTACAAAGCATTTGCAATGCGCCTCTGAAGCGATTCTATACTTCCCCAGCCACTGGTGCGCTTTTGTAAAGCGTACCTATCTTCCCTGGCATTTGCAATGCTCACCATAGTATAAGCCTTGACCAAATAACTCCTTTAAGTCATTAATAATAAGGTATTTATAACTTTAAACCGCAGTTATTCCGTATATTTAAGAGTTCGTAGAAAAACTATCTTAAATACTTTAATTATGAAAATTAGTACGCTGTTGTTCGCGATATTGCTAAGCTGCGGCATGGCCTATGCACAAACAGAAACCTTTGTGACCGAAACCGGCGGGGAAAACAACCCCATTGTCTATGTAGAACCCAATTACGAGTACGCTCCGTGCATCTTTAATGGCCCTGGTAACGCCTATGAAAATGGGAAAAGTTGCACCCAGAATTTAGGCCGTGTTGTAGCGAACGATGTCGTGGTATTACAAACCGAAGAAATGAATTTAAGTTCCATTCGTGCCAGTATATTTATGGGAGCCACCGGAAGCGGCGTGAACGCGGCTTTTGTGGATTATTATATTTATGAAGATGACGGCGGGCAACCCGGCGCGATCATTGGCGGGGAGTTTAGTGCCGTCCCTATATCTCAAATCGTCACCGGAACAAATTTTGGATTTGATGTATGGGACGTTGAAATAGAAGTGCCGGACATATTACTTCCGGGAGGGGGTGGAGCTCCCATCACCTATTGGATCGGCCTTTCGGTGGAAGCTACCGATGGAAGCAACGTTTTCTGGGAAAACTCCACAGCCGGACTTATTGGATTTGGTGAATTTTACAATGATGGTACCGGCGGACTATTCGTCGATCCTACGCTCGAAGGAGTGTATACATTTATTGGCGATTGCCGGCTTTTGGGCGTTGGTAGCAATGCAACGATAGCTGTTAATATATTTCCCAATCCTTGCACAAATGGAATTGTCAATATTGAAACTGCCATTCCAGGGGAAAAACAAGTGGTCGTCTTTGATATTCTTGGTAAAAAAGTGATCGATACCGTCATTGCCAATACCCAATTAAATGTTTCCACATTAAAAGGTGGAATTTATATGATTCAGGTGACCCAAAATAAGGCAACTACAACTGGCAAACTGATCATTAAATAACGATTATAACACCCCAATTATAAAAGCCTGGTAACAATTCGTTTCCGGGCTTTTTTGGATTGAAATAAGGCAAGAAAATTTGCAAATCGAAGTGCCGTCATAAGCTTCTTGGAAATTTAATTGCCCATTGTAAGTACTACTTCTTAAACTTTACCGAAGCCTTGGGTTGCAGCATACGCTTTATCTCGTTCAACTTCATCAGGGCTTCTATAGGGGTAAGGGTATCGATATCGGTGGCAAGGATCTCATCGCGAATCTCTTCCAACAACGGATCGTCCAATTTAAAAAAGCTCAATTGTAACTCGTCTTTGGACAATTCCTTCATTTTATCGCTCAGTTCTTCGGAAGAATGACTCTTTTCGAGCCGTTTTAAGATCTTATTTGCCCGGTTTAAAACCGCCTGCGGCATCCCGGCCATTTTGGCTACATGGATTCCAAAACTGTGCTGAGAACCCCCGGGCACCAATTTCCGAAGAAACAATACATTGTCCTTCAATTCCTTTACCGAAACATTGTAATTCTTAATTCGATCAAAGGTTTCTGTCATCTCGTTGAGCTCATGATAATGCGTGGCAAACAATGTTTTTGCCTTACTGGGGTGCTCATGCAAATATTCGCTGATCGCCCATGCGATGGAAATACCGTCATAGGTACTCGTCCCACGCCCAATCTCATCAAGTAGCACCAGACTCCGCTCCGAGATATTGTTCAAAATACTCGCCGTTTCATTCATCTCTACCATAAAAGTAGACTCCCCCATCGAAATATTATCGCTCGCACCCACCCGGGTGAAGATCTTATCCACACAGCCCATTCGAACGGCCCTAGCCGGAACAAAACTTCCCATCTGCGCCAGCAGAACGATGAGAGCGGTTTGCCGTAAGATGGCACTTTTACCACTCATATTGGGCCCGGTGATCATGATCATTTGCTGGTTGTCCCTGTCCAAAAAAACATCGTTGGCAATAAATGGGCTGTCTGCCGGTAATTGCCGCTCGATGACCGGATGACGCCCCTCTTTGATATCAAGATCAAAGCTGTCATCCAGCAAAGGCCGCGTGTATTTCCCCTGTTTTGCCTGAATGGCAAAGGAGGCGAGACAGTCCAACTCGGCGATCAAAGCAGCCGTTTGCTGCACCGGACCAATAAATTGAAGCATCCACTGCAGTAGTTTTCCAAAAATATCCTGTTCCAGAGCTTGTATTTTATCTTCGGCACCTAGTATTTTGGTTTCGTATTCTTTTAGTTCCTCGGTGATATAACGCTCTGCATTGACCAGCGTTTGTTTTCGAATCCACTCCTCCGGTACCTTGTCTTTATGGGTGTTTCGAACTTCAATATAATAACCAAATACGTTGTTGGATGCTATCTTCAAAGAAGTGATTCCAGTGCGTTGACTCTCCCGCTGTAACATGGTGTCCAGGTAGTCCTTCCCTCCCGTGGCTATACTTCGCAACTCGTCCAGTTCATTTGAAACCCCTTTGGCAATCGCACTTCCTTTTAAAATATTTACCGGTGCCTCCTCATTGAGGGTTTCTTTGATCTTGTTCCGAAGGGATTCACAATCATTCAATTGTTCCCCGATAATTCGCAGGGATTTGTTTTCCGACTGAAGCGCCAGGGCCTTTAAGGGCACCACCGCCTCCATAGAGTTCTTGAGCTGAACTACTTCTCTGGGGCTTATTTTTCCAGTGGCTGTTTTGGAGATCAATCGCTCCAGATCCCCCATCTGCTTGATGTATTGCCGGGTTTTTTCCAACAGGGCCGGTTGATCGAGCAAATAACTCACCACCTCATGTCGCCGGACGATCTTTTCGGAATGCTTTAAGGGTAGCGCCATCCATCGTTTCAACAGACGCCCTCCCATGGGTGAGATGGTTTTATCGATCACCTCCAGCAAGGTAACCGCATTTTGATTGTAGGATTGGTATAACTCCAAATTACGGATCGTAAAACGATCCATCCAAACGTATTCGTCTTCGGCAATACGCGCTATTCTTGTGATGTGCTGTAGTTTGTTGTGCTGCGTTTCTCCCAAATAATGCAAAACCGCACCCGCTGCGATGGTTCCTTCTTCCAGATGGGCCACGCCAAAACCCTTTAGGTTTTTTGTTCCGAAGTGCTTCTGAAGTGTTTCTGAAGTGTAATCGCTTTGAAACACCCAATCTTCCAGGTGGAACACATGAAACCGCTCGCCGAAAGTTTCGGAAAAAAGCGACCTCATTTGTTTGCTGAACAATACTTCGCTGGGATCGAAATTTTGAAGCAACTTGTCGATATATTCAACAGACCCTTCCGAAGTTAAAAATTCACCTGTGGAAACATCCAGAAATGAAACCCCGATCGTTCTGGCGCCACCCCGATCCACAGCCCCAAAATGAATCGCCGCTAAAAAATTATTCGAGGTACGGTTCAGAATATCATCGTTGAAAGCAACGCCCGGAGTGACCAATTCGGTGACGCCGCGCTTCACGATCTTCTTGGTGAGCTTTGGATCTTCCAACTGGTCACAAATAGCCACGCGGCAGCCCGCCATGACCAATTTGGGCAAATAAGTGTTGAGGGAATGATGTGGAAAACCGGCCAACTCGGTACGGTCGCCACCATTGTTTCGCGCTGTTAAAGTGATATTGAGGATCCTGGCTGCCTTTACCGCGTCGGCTCCAAAGGTCTCATAAAAATCTCCCACCCGAAAGAGCAGCAAAGCATCGGGATACTTGGCCTTAATGGTATTGTATTGTCCCATTAACGGGGTGGTCTTCTTCGCCATCTTCATTACAGATTATGACCTATAAAAATACAAAAACAACCCCTTATTTTACAGCCGATTTCCCTCCAAGTTATAGCGATTTATTAACAATTTACGAATTAGCAGCTCTGGTGATCCTATATATAATCCAGATTATTCGGAAAAGGGATTTCAACAGATGTATTACTTCTGGATGCATTTTTATACGTGCTCAGGAACTTATAAAAACACTCGAAGTGACACAATTAAAAGTTCTATTTTTGTCCCATGAAGAACCGCAAGCTTAAGAACAGCGAATTGGGTCGTATTTCTCCTTCTGCCTATAAAGAAATGGATAAAACGCCCTTGATCCTTATTCTCGACAATATTCGCAGCTTGAACAATATTGGTTCTGTTTTCCGTACCGCCGATGCTTTTCTTATTGAAAAGATCTACCTCTGTGGCATTACAGCCACTCCGCCTCACAAGGACATACAAAAAACGGCCCTGGGAGCAACCGACAGCGTAGCATGGGAATACGCCAAAAGTACACAGGACCTCATTGCATCCCTGCAAAATGATGGGGTGATCGTCGTCTCCATCGAGCAGGCCGAAAAGGCCATTCCGTTACAGGATTTCACAGTGGAACCAAAAAAAACCTATGCCCTGATCTTCGGAAATGAGGTGAAAGGCGTCCAACAGGAGGTGGTTTCAGCAAGTGATGTGGTGGTAGAAATCCCCCAATACGGCACCAAGCATTCCTTAAATATTTCGGTGAGTGCGGGGATCGTAGTTTGGGATGTGTTTAATAAAATGAGCTAACTGAAACGGGGTTTCCTACTCTTCTAGAATTTCCCGAAGAATCCCGAGATAATCCTTTCGGTTTTTGATAAAATCCCGTTCAGAAATATCAATGATCTTCACCTTGTCCTTAGGCAGTGTTTTTACAAATTCGAAGTAGCCTTCATTGATCTTTTTCAGATAATCGGCCTCGATCCCTTTTTCAAAACTTCGCCCGCGCTTTTGGATGTTCTCAAGCAATCGCTCCGTATTTTGGTAGAGATAGACATACATGTCGGGACTGGCGAGGTCCTTATGCATAAAATGAAATAACTTTTTATAGAGGTTGAATTCCTCTTCAGATAAAGTAACCTTGGCAAAAATAAGAGACTTATAGCCGTCGTAATCGGCCACCACGCAATCCTTAAATAAATCGAACTGCGCTATTCCTTCCAATAACTGCTGGTAGCGATCTGCCAAAAAGGACATTTCCAGGGGAAAGGCATATCGGGCCGGATTTTCATAGAACTTCGGTAAAAACGGATTGTCCTTAAAACGCTCCAAAATGAGTTTCGCGTTAAAATCGGTTGCGATCCGACTGGCTAAACTGGTCTTCCCAGCACCTATATTACCTTCTATAGCGATATAATTATATTTTGAGATGTCGTAGTCCTTGCGCGGATTCCGAAGCCATTTGGACTGTTTGTTGATGCCGTTTTGATCTTTAGTGTCGGCCAATAGCCGGATCATGTTCTTTTTAGACACCGGATGTATGAATTGTGCGTTCACCTCGGCCATGGGTTGTATAACGAAACGCCTGTTGGGAAATTCGGGATGAGGGAGTATCAATTTTTTGGAATCCTGCACCAAATCATCCACAAACAAAAGATCAATGTCGATAGGACGTGAGGTGTACTTTTTTGTTTTTTTACGCTCCCTTCCCAATTGTCTTTCGATCCCAAGACAGGTATTTAGAACCTTCATAGGCGTCATGTCTGTTTGTATCCAAAGCACGCAGTTTAAAAAATCTCTGCCTTCAAAACCCATAGCTGGATTTTCATACACCGAAGATATTTTTACGATCACACCTATCTCCTCAAAAATGGCATCTACAGCTTGCTGTAAATACTCAAAACGATTGCCCAGGTTGCTGCCCAATGACAGATATATATTATGGGGTGGTTTGATAAAATTGTAATTTTAACATTTAAGACGAATTTAAGGAAAAGTCGCTTAAAAAGCACCAATTTTAAAGTCCCAAATTCCGAGATTTGGATTTTCGAATTGGGAATGTTAATCATAAAAGTCCTGCGATTTGAATTTGAAACAACAATTACTCTCCCAGCGTATCTATCTTATATTGACGGCCTTGTTTATAACGGCATTGGTGGTTTCCAATTTGATTTTTCAAAAGTTCTTTTACTGGGACTTCTTCGGAATCTATACTTTCGAGATTTCGGTGGGGATATTGCCCTATCCCATTACCTTTCTCATTACCGATCTGGTAAGCGAGGTCTACGGAAAGAAAAAGGCGAATCAAATGGTGACTCTGGGTATCTTCGCATCTTTCTTTTCTTTGGGTATTGTATTACTTGCAGACGCAGCTCCGGCAATTACAACGAGCCCCATTGGAGATGAACTGTTCTCCAAAGTATTTGGGGCGACTGCCGTGGCCGTTTTCGCCTCCATGATCGCCTATTTATCGGCCCAATACATCGACATCCAAATATTTCACTTTTGGAAACGCGTAACCCGTGGCAAACATCTCTGGTTGCGAAATAATTTTTCCACCTTTTTATCACAATTTGTCGACACTTTTGCGGTTTTATTTCTATTGTGTAGCTTCGGAAAAATAAGCTGGGAATTGTTCGGTGCACTTCTGCTAAGCGGATTTCTATTTAAAATACTGGTAGCCGCCCTGGACACCCCGTTTTTATACGGCGGGGTATATGTACTTCGGAAATTATTCGGACTCAAGGGAACTTCAGAAATTGACTCATTGCAAGAACCGAATCTGAACGGCAACCCAAATCTATCGTTATGAAAAAATTACTCAAAATACTCGGAATCTTTCTAGGGATCGGCATCCTGTTACTTTTTCTGGCACCCTTTCTATTTAAAGGGACTTTGGAAGATTTACTGAAAAAGAATATCAATGAAAACCTCAACGCGAAAGTGGAATGGGAGGAAATGGATTTGAGCCTGTTCAGCAGTTTTCCCAACGCAGCTTTGGTAGTTAAAAATTTTAGTGTCATCAACAATGCTCCCTTCGAAGGAGATACCCTGGCCAGTGGGAAACGCCTTAAGCTGGACATGGGCATTACCCAATTATTCAAAAGTAACAGCGGTGAGGCTATTCAAATTGATGCCCTGCAACTAGATGAAACTTTCATAAATATCAAAGTAGACTCGCTGGGACGGGCCAATTACGACATCGCCATCGAGAACCCGGAAGAAGACGAAACCGATGATTCAGGGCAAAAGGGAAATGGCTTTACGTTTGACCTCACTAATTATGAGGTCAATGATGCGAGAATCAACTATCTCGACCAGGCCACACAAACATTTTTAGTGCTTACACATTTCGATCACGAAGGAAATGGTGATTTTTCACTGGATGTTTCCGAATTAAAAACCCAAACAACTGCCATCGCCAGTCTGAGTTTTGAAGGGGTCGAATATTTGAATGAAAATACGCTATCACTGAATGCCGATTTCCAGATGGATCTCAAAAACCAGAAATATACCTTTCTGGAAAACGAGGCTAAGATCAATGAGTTGCCCCTTACTTTTGATGGCTTTGTGAAGATAAATGAACGTAATACGGAGATGGATCTGGCGTTCAAGACCCCTTCTTCCGATTTTAAGAACTTCCTGGCGGTTATTCCGAAGGAATACGTAAAAAATCTCGACGGAGTCACAACCACAGGTAATTTCACCATAGACGGCAAGGTGAAAGGCATCGTTGATGAAACCTATATTCCCAAACTGGACATTTCGGTGAACAGCAAGAATGCTTCGTTCAAATATCCCGACCTCCCTAAGGCCGTTCAAAATATTTCAATTGACGTACAACTGAAAAATGAAACCGGACTGGTTCCCGATACCTACCTCACTATTGGCGGACTAACATTTAAGATCGATGACGAAATTTTCAACGCCAGCGGAAGTATTCGGAACCTGACCCAAAATGCCCTGATCAATTTAGTGCTAAAAGGAAGCCTGAATCTGGCCAATATTGAACGGGTACTTCCCCTCGAGTTGGAGCAGGGCCTCACCGGTGTTTTTAAGGCGAATGTGACCACGAATTTCGACATGAGATCTCTGGAGACCGAACAATATCAAAACATAAAAACCAATGGAACTGCGAGCCTAACCAATTTTACCTATCGGGACGAAGCTTTTAACGATGCCATCCATATTTCGGAAGCAGCGGTCAAAATGTCGCCCGGAAATATTACGCTGAATAAACTGAATGCAACCACCGGCCAGACCGACATCGAGGCGACTGGAAATATTCAAAATCTGATCCCCTGGATCATGGCAAAACAGGATCTCAAAGGACGATTTAATGTACAATCCAACACCTTTAATGTGAACGATTTCATGACGACCGATGTGGATGCCGCTCCAGATGAAAAAGGAGGAACAAAGGCGTCACAGCCATCGGAGGAAGGTGTCAAAATTCCCGATTTCTTAGACGCGACCATCGATTTTACTGCTCAAAAGGTTATTTACGATAATGTGGAACTTCAGAATACCAAAGGAACTGTAAAGATCGTCGATGAAGCAGCGTATCTCAGTAACGTAACTTCACAGGTGTTTGGCGGGGAAGTAGCGTTTTCCGGAAACGTGGACACCAAAGAAGCAACGCCGACCTTCAATATGAATCTCGACCTGCAAAAGATCGATATCGCAGAGTCCTTTGGAAATCTTGCCCTACTAAAATACCTTGCCCCTATTGCCCAATCCCTTAATGGAGATCTCAATACCACGCTAAATTTAAAGGGGAAACTTACCAAAAACCTCACCCCGGACCTGAAAACTTTAGTGGGCAATGCGATAGCCCAGGTGCTTACCGCCGAAGTAAATCCTGAAAAAACACCTTTATTGTCCAAATTGGGAGAACAAGTGAAGTTTTTGAATATCGAAAAACTTAGCCTGCGGAATATCACTACCGCCCTGGATTTTGACAATGGAAATATTGTAGTAAAACCCTTCGATTTTGAAGTGCAAGGAGTGAAAATCACAGCCGGGGGGAGTCATGGTCTGGACAAAAGTATCAATTATAATGTCACCATGGATGTGCCAGCAAAATATCTGGGCGGCGACGTGAATAAACTCCTGGCAAAACTGGATCCTGGAGAGGCCGATAAGATGACCGTCTCCATTCCCGTTCTTTTAAAAGGAAGCATGACCAATCCGCAGATAAATGTAAATACTCAGACAGCCGTTGCAACGCTTACCCAAAAACTTATCGAAAAACAAAAACAGGATCTGGAGGATAAAGGTCTGGATATTCTCGAAGGCCTTATTGGTAAAAAAGATAAGCCTAAAGAAGGTGCTGCCAATCAGAACAACACAGGAAATACCCAAAGTACCGGCGATGCGACCAAGGATGAAACCACCAAGGTCGTTAAGGATATACTGGGTGGCCTTTTTGGGAATAAGAAAAAGAAAAAGGACAGCACAGGGAATTAGATATTCGATACTCCAGAATCATTTTTGTAAGCAAAACAGGATTCCAAAAAAGATATATTCTCGGGCCTGGCACTACTCCTGGTTGGAGTGTTTCAGAGGGTTCGGTTTTTTATTGGGTAAGTTCGATGCGCACCACATAGCCCTCACTTCCGCGAACATTGAAAACGGTATTATCTTCGAAAATTAAATACTGGCCTTTGATCCCCGTCAATTTTCCATTATAGTGGGGGGTTTTGTCAAGATTCAGGCTTTTGGGTTTGCTTGGGTATTGGAGCACGGGAAACTCCAAATGGGTTTCGGTATTATTTGCCAGATAATATTCGGAAGCTTCCTCCGGGATGAATTCTTTAAGTTTTGAGCTCCAATCCACCAGGTCTTCGTCCTTGATATCATTTTTTAACATGCTGCGCCAATTGGTTTTATCACTAATATGGTCCTTAAGGGCTATTTCGGTAATTCCCGCCAGATAGCGATTGGGGACTTCTACAATTTCGATAGCCTCATGCGCTCCCTGGTCGATCCATCTCGTGGGTACCTGTGATTTTCGCGTCACACCAACTTTTACGTTGCTACTATTGGCCAAATAGACAACATGAGGTTGTAATTGCACCTTTTTTTCATACTCAAGATCGCGATCTTCTTGTCCCAGATGTGCTTTACTCAACTCGGGACGAATGATCCAATCTGCGGCCTGAGGTATTTCAAAAAAACAGTCGTAACAAAACCCCTGGCGATAGATCTTTTTTGACAGTCTGCAATTCAAACATTGATACCCTACAAAACGTATGGAAATAATTTTACCCAACAATTGGTTTACATTCAAAAAATCGTTTTCAAACACCAGATAATACTGAATAGGGCTTCCGTTTTCGGTTTGCATTTTTGTGAGGACGCCTTCGTAGTTCATATGGTTTAATTTGCTATTTTTACGTTATAAATATACTTCAAAAATATGCCAATTCCCTTAGTAAATTCTATCGCTTCTTGGTTTTTGAAAAAACGGTTTCACCAGATCGAATTGTTTTTGAAGTACCCCATTGAAGTGCAGGAAGAGCTACTTCAGCATTTATTACAACAAGGAAAAGGTACCGAAATTGGCAAGAAATACGACTTTGCCTCCATCAACAATTATCGGGAATATGCCAACCGGGTGCCAGTCACCAAATATGAAGATAATGAGGCCTCTATTGAACGGGCCCGCCGGGGTGAAGGCAATATTTTCTGGCCCACTCCCATCAAGTGGTTTGCCAAATCGAGTGGAACCACTAATGCGAAGAGCAAATTTATCCCGGTAAGTGAAGAATCGCTGGCCAATTGTCACTATGCCGCCAGTAAGGATTTGCTTTGTATGTACCTTAACAACAATCCCGAAGTTCGCAACTCTTTTTGGGCAAGAGTCTGAGACTGGGAGGAAGCAAAGAATTCTATCGCGAAAATGGAACCGTCTTTGGGGACCTGTCGGCTATTCTTAATTGATAATATGCCGTTTTGGGCTGAATTCAGTAGTACCCCAAGCAGTGAAATATCGCTTATGAGCGATTGGGAAACAAAAATGCAGGCTATTGTGGATGAAACCATCCAGGAAAATGTGACGAGCTTCGCCGGAGTCCCTTCCTGGATGCTGGTATTACTGAACAATGTCCTGGAAACCACCGGGAAGGACAATTTGTTTGATGTCTGGCCCAATCTGGAAGTATATTTTCACGGAGGCGTGAGTTTCGACCCTTATATTCAATCAGTATAATAAGTTATTGCCAAAGGGAGATTTCAGGTATTACGAAATTTACAATGCTTCGGAAGGGTTTTTTGCTATTCAGGATCGCAATGCCAATAAAGAACTCCTGTTGATGCTCGACTACGGTATCTTCTACGAGTTTATTCCCATGGATAATTACGGGTCGCCTTCAGAAAAAGTAATTCCCTTGTCCGAAGTTGAAAAAGGAAAAAACTATGCCGTAGTTATCACAACCAATGCCGGATTATGGCGGTATAATATTGGAGATACTGTTGCGATTTACTTCTATTAGCCCGTTTCGAATCAAGGTAACCGGGCGCACCAAACATCACATCAATGTCTTTGGAGAAGAATTGATCATTGAAAATGCGGAAGTGGCTCTAAAAAAGGCTGCGAAACTCACCCAAAGTGAAATAGTGGACTATACCGCAGCACCCATCTTTATGAAGGATCGGGAAAAAGGCTCTCACGAATGGATCATCGAGTTCAAAACGCCTCCCTCCGATTTTAAACAATTCTCTCAGCTCTTGGATATGTCATTACAGGAGGTCAACAGTGATTATGAGGCGAAGCGATTCAACAACACCACGCTTAATGCACCAACCATTCATAGCGGACGTGAAAAATTGTTTTACGACTGGCTCAAAGAGAAAGACAAGCTCGGGGGCCAACATAAGGTTCCCCGACTTTCCAATACCCGCGATTATTTGGAAGAGTTACTCCATTTAAATAGGTGAAGTACGTGCGGGTTTAGGACTCAAAATTGCCTTCAGCAAGGTGGAACCGCCTTTACCCTAGGTTATCACCTATCGACTAAAAGCAGATTTTTCCGACAAGAATAAGTCCGTAAATCGATGATTTTGTGCGCTTTACCGAAGTTTTAAAAATTATGCGCATTTCAACGATTATAATGTCGCGTTGGGCTAAAAGTTTTGGTAGTCCTTTTCTTACTGCGTACGTTTGAAGTAACAAATTACTAATGGGGCTGTAATGAAAACAATAAAATACATCATCGTAACTATCATTTTGGTTTTGGTCTTCTCGGCGGCTTTGACGTCATGTGCTGTGCCAATGACCATTCAAAATGATTCGGAAAAAGTAGCTGGATATACCTTAAAAAATAAAAAGGAATTGATGCAGCAAAAAATTGCAAATAAAAAATGTAAAATCGTTGTGGCTACACCATAACCTCACGTTTAAATTTAAGTTTAGAAAAGCCTCGGGAATTAAAATCCCCGAGGCTTTTTTAATAAAATTTTCTGCTTTGACCGAAGATTATTGCTTTCGGATAGTTGTAGCACAAAGTCAAAGAGTTCTTAAGAAACCGCTTTCAATTTCTTAATCGTAGACTTACTTAGTTTGGCTTCCGCATATTCTCTGGTTACATGCAGTTCTTGCTGGTGCTCCCCGGGTAATTCGTACATGGCATCGGTCAATACGGCTTCACACAGGGAACGCAATCCACGGGCACCCAATTTGTAATCGACGGCCTGCGTAACAATAAAATCCAAGGCTTCTTCGGTAATTACAAAATCGATATCATCCATTGCGAATAACTTTTTATATTGCTTGATGATGGCATTCTTAGGCTCAGTTAAAATAGCTCTCAGCGTGCCTTTGTCGAAAGGATTCATATAGGTCAAAACGGGTAAACGCCCAATGATTTCAGGAATCAAGCCAAAATCTTTCAAATCCTTTGGTATGATATATTTCAGAATATTATCGCGCTCAGGGAATCTTCACTTTTGGAAGCACTAAATCCAACGGCCTGCATATTGAGGCGTTTCGAAATATGGCGTTCGATTCCGTCAAAAGCCCCACCGGCGATAAATAGTATGTTTTCCGTATTTACTTCAATAAACTTTTGATCGGGATGCTTGCGGCCTCCTTTGGGCGGTACATTTACCACCGTGCCTTCTAATAACTTCAGCAATGCTTGTTGTACACCTTCGCCACTCACATCTCGTGTAATGGAAGGGTTATCACTTTTGCGGGCAATTTTATCGATCTCATCAATAAAAACGATGCCGTTTTGAGCTTTTTCCACATTATAGTCGGCTGCTTGCAACAAACGTGTTAAAATACTTTCTACATCTTCTCCCACATAGCCGGCTTCGGTCAATACAGTAGCATCGACAATGGCCAAAGGAACATTAAGCATACGCGCAATGGTTTTGGCAATTAGGGTTTTTCCGGTTCCGGTCTCTCCAACAATAATGATATTACTCTTTTGAATTTCAATATCGTCATCGCTCTTGGGTTGCAAGAGTCGTTTATAATGATTATATACTGCAACAGACATCACTTTCTTGGTATGTTCCTGGCCAATGATATAATCGTCCAAAAAGGCTTTGATCGCCTTAGGTTTTTTCAGCATCATCTCCTTGGTCAACTCGCTGTTGGTAGAGTGCAAGGCTTCCTCCACCACAATTCCATGAGCCTGTTCAATGCAGCGATCACAAATATGGGCATCCAAACCTGCAATGAGCAGATTGGTCTCGGCCTTTTTTCGACCACAAAACGAACATTCTAAATCTTCTTTTGCCATAATTCCTTGTTTTAACTTGAGATGTTATCCTCGTGACAGAATTTCGTCAATCATACCATATTCCAGGGCCTTATCAGATTTCATCCAATAATCCCGGTCACTGTCATCATATACTTTATCGTAGGTTTGACCACTGTGCTTGGCAATAATTTATATAACTCTTCTTTCAGGGTAAGAATTTCCTTGGCTGTAATTTCAATATCACTTGCCTGTCCCTGAGCACCTCCCATAGGTTGGTGAATCATAATACGAGAATGTGTTAAACCGCTTCGCTTCCCTGTCTGTTCCTGCACATAACAATACAGCCGCCATGGATGCTGCCATTCCCGTACAAATTGTTGCCACATCGGGCTTGATAAACTGCATGGTATCGTAAATTCCCAAACCGGCGTATACACTTCCTCCGGGAGAGTTAATATAAATTTGAATGTCTTTGGAGGCATCTGTGCTTTCCAAAAACAATAATTGTGCCTGAATCATATTGGCGACCTGATCGTTGATCCCGGTGCCTAAAAAAATGATACGATCCATCATAAGGCGCGAGAAAACATCAAAAACAGCAACGTTCATATGACGCTCTTCAATAATATTTGGGGTAAATGCCTGCGGATACATACTACTTACGATCTTGTCGTAATACGTACTGCTGATTCCCTGGTCTTTAATGGCAAAATCTTTAAATTCTTTTCCGTAGTTCATATAGTATGAATCGTTTTTTTATTGAAAAAAATAAGGCGTTGAATAACCTATTCAACGCCCTAAAGATAACTATTTTATTGCTGAATTAGGCGTAGGCTTCTTTGATGAACTTCTCATAGGTAATTTCCTTAGTCTTCAATTTTGCGTTTTCCTTAAAGAACTGAAGAATTTTATTGGTATTCAATTGTTCACTCAATCGTTTCACCTCTTCTTGATTCCCAAGATACGAGCCACAATACCATCTAATTCCTCTTCTGTAGGGTTCATTTGGCCAAATTGAGCCATTTGTCCTTTGATCATATTCTTAGAATAGTCTTTTAACTCTTCAAAAGTAACTTGAAAATTGTTCTCAGCTCGTAATTTTCCTTCGATCAATTGATATCGCAATCCTTTTTCACTTCGTTCAAATTCTGCTTTTGCCTCTTCTTCGCTCAATTGTTTTTCCCCGGATACCTGAATCCACTTTTGTAAAAAATCAGCAGGTAGATCAAATTTTGTGTTCTCAATTAATGATTCAACCACGTCATTCAACAATTTTTGATCACTTTGCTGCTCAAATTGTTTTTCGGCATCTTCTTTGATCTTTTCTTTCAGTTCTTCTTCGGAAGTTACCACGCCTTCTCCAAACAACTTGTCGAACAGTTCCTGGTTGAGCTCCGCCATTTCACGAGTATTGATCTCTTCGATCTTCAAAGTCACTTCAATATCCAGACCATGGGCATCATCGTGAGAAACTCCTAAAAATCTCTCATTATCGTGATCATCTTTAAACAATCCCTTGGTTTTCAAAACCACTTCATCTCCAACTTTCGCACCTATCAACACGCTTAATTGTTTTTTGCCTTTAACCACATCGGTCGGCAAGGTGGTAGGTTTAAGTTCCAGTTCCTTTTCCGAAGAAGTAAAAGTCCCGGTAATCTCATCGCCCTTGGCAACCTCGGTTTTCGAGATCAACTTTCCGTATTGTTTCCGAATGGATTTCACCTGATTGTCGATCATTTCCTTATCGGCGACTACTTTGTATTGAGTAACTGCTTTTTTGGTGACATCCACATCAAATTCAGGAGCCAACCCCAATTCGAATTCAAACGAAAAATCTTCCGAATCCCAATCGATATCTGTATCATTTTTTGGTAGCGGATTGCCTAAAACATCCAGTTTCTCTTCGGTTAAATAGGTATGCAGGTTTTCCTGAAGCAATTTATTCACTTCCTCTACCAACACCGCTTTACCATATTGCTTTTTTACCATACCCATTGGCACGTGCCCCTTTCTAAAACCGGGAATATTGGCAGTTTTACGGTAATTATCGAGAATCCCATTTACCTTTTCGGCATAATCGTCCTTGGAAATCTCCACCGTAAGAACGGCATGTAAGCTATCAATGTCTTTTTTTGTAATATTCATGTTTCTGAAAAATTTACACCTTAATTTTAGGGATGCAAAAATACGATATTTAAATCAAGCTAACAAGCTTTTACAACGGGGAAACTTATTGTTTATTTTCCTTATTCAGAATAGAATATAGAATGGATTGTAAAATGGAAAGCAGCAAACTAAATAAGAGTGCCCACCAAATATTAGCCACGGCAAAACCTCCAATAAAATAATCGGCCATCATAATGATCACCGCATTGATGACCAAAAGAAACAGACCCAGGGTGATTATAGTAATGGGAAGGGTAAGCAGTACCAAAATAGGTTTAACGATCAACCGAAGCAGCCCCACGACAATCGCAACCAGGACAGCAGACCAATAACTAGCCACCTCAACACCGGGAAGAATATAGGCTAAGATAAACACGGCCACTGCGGTCAAAAGAATTCGTAGGATGGTTTTCATGAGTTGAATTTTTATAAAGGTAACAAATAACGAGGAAATGTTCTCCAAATTAACCTCACAGAATAGGGTTAAAATAAAGGAGCGCCCCTGGTCTGAGGCAATCTTTAGAATGATCCTAACAGACATTCTTCAAGTTTAACAATGCTACTAACTCAAAAAAAAAGACCAACACAAACGTTGGTCTTTTTAAATCTTAGTATTTTTCTAAAGCCATCCCGGCGTATTCAAGTCATAATACGGGAGGATAGGAAACAATATAATCGTTTGCTTTTGCCACTTTTCCTGCCTCATGGAAATTGGATGCGTAGGTAGCATCAATGGCCTCCAAAATTTTATTGGCCATTAAGGCGTATCCTCTGGCGGTAAGATGAACTCCATCCAAACTAACCAAACCACCAAAAACAAGGCTTGTATCCATGGTGAAATCATCAAAAACAATTCCTGTGGTCGCAGCTTGGTCCAAAATACCTTTTAAATCCACGAGAGCCAGTCCTTTGGAAGAAGCCACACCAGTAATGGTGACATTATAGGCATCGGTTGCAGTTATTACCGACTGGGTCTCGATGCTGGTCAGCACCCATTGATCGTCCAGTGGTACGGATACCCCATTGATAAGCAGTGGATCATTGTTGACCAGGGTTCCAATAAAAGATGCTGCTGGTAATACCACCAGATCGGTCGGGGTTGCCTGACGGTAATTGGGAAGTCCCAGCGGGGTAAGATCGGTGAGATCTTCATCTACTAAAACTACCGCGTTATTTCCTTCTGCAAATACGATGGTACGGGCTTCTCTTTCCGCGGCCGAGATAAGTCCGGCTGCTTCAGCTTGTAATAGTCCGCCGTTGTAGGGAGCATAGGCTCCATTCAACAGAGCGGCAGTAGCGGCATCCAGTGGTACTGCATTGTATGGAATTGTTGTAAAATATGGAAGATTGGTAACATAAGGCACCGTGGTAATGGCACCTTTTGCGCCATTAGCTGTTAGTGCGTTTACCACTGCGTCCAGAGTTCCCGCAAAAACATTGGGATCTGTAATATCGTTCGGCCCATAGGTAGTGGGATCGAAGTTTCCGGTTTGGTCGACTCCCGCTCCTCCCGAAGTGGCGAAGCTTAAAACATCGTTTCCACCCATTTCAGATAAGGTGAAAAAACTAGCGTTTTGAGCAAGTGCATCTTCCAACATAGAGGCATTGGGACTTGAAGCCATCCGGGCAAAATATGGATTTGCCTGTCCGGTAGCCACGCCTGCCACATTTCCGTAGCCATTGGCCAATAAGTGGAAACTTTTGGCTCCTGGAACTCCCATATTCTTAAAAGGCCCGGGCAGTATGTTCGTTACTTCCGTAGTGGGTGTGGCATCCAATAAAGCGGGCCCGGCTCCATTAAAAAACAGTCTCGGATTTGCAATTTGAACCCCACCCAAAAGCAAGCCTCCAATATTATCATTCATTAGGGGTTGTGTGAGCTCTACCCCTCCCAACTCAGCAAATTGTTGGGAAAGAATATTTGGAAAGGAATTTTCCTGGCTTGCAATAAACAAAGCACCATCAGTAAAACCGGCAGTGATGGATGCGCCAACGGCCACATAGTTAGTGAAATCGGCAGATCCTCCGGTCAAGGGTACTGCAGTTTCTTCCATAGTGTTTCCACTGTCATCGGTTTCACAGGCCGTGAAGCCTAGTAAAAGCAGTAATAACCATATATATTTTGTGTTCATAATGATCGATTTAAATGATAGCATTTTTTATAGATTGTTGATTGTCCAGGATACATAATACATAGAACCAATGAATCCTGTTCCAAAGGCAGTGAAATATTCGTCCATCAATAGATTGGTGGCTCCCACTTTAAACTGTGACTTCAGGAAACTGGGAACTTTGTAACTGAGCTGAGCGTCTATTACATGAAACGCCGGAACATCTCCGTCTCCGAACGAGGCTTCCCATTCGTAGTTATCACTCCATCTCCAGGCTACGTTAAATCCAAAGTTTTTGAATAGTTCAGCATTGCCAAAAGTAGCTTTTACCTTATGCTCGGGAGTGTTAAAATTTGTTCTGAAGTCTGGGTTTGCTTCCGTATCGAAATCGAGAAAGGCATAGGTATAATTTGCACCCAGGTCAAAATTACCTAAGAATTTGGTGCTTACCCCAATCGCCGCACCGTACGAATTTACATCGGCATCAGAATTGGTATAAGTTTGATAGACCTGGAAATCGCCTGCGCCTATCGCAGCAAGTGCCAAAGGAGTGCTGGTTCCCGGAATATTCTGGGTCAATTGAACGTCTCCATAGAAAGGAGCGATCACCGTTTCATTGGCAAGGAAATCCTTATAGGCATTGTAATAGCCGCTTAGATCGACAATTACCTTGTTTAGTCTGCCTCGGTATCCCAATTCAAAAGAAGTCACCTGTTCGGGCTTCACCAAATTGGAATTGGCAATTTCCAATTGTGTTGGATCACCGGTAGCGCCAAAGTTTGTCACAGAGGTGGCAAAAAACGAATTATTATACGCGCCCTGACCGTCAAACTGAAGTATGTTGGTTCCCAAAATCGCCTGGCCCGTGGGGCTTAGCTCATAACTTCGAATATCCCGTGCTGGATTATCGGCTGCACCTCCCACCAGGACGGCTCTTCCTACGTCAAGTCCAATGTAAAGATCCTGGGTAGTAGGATTTCTGAATCCTGTTTGAAAAGAAGCCCTAATATTGTGGTTTTTGTTTGCTCCTGCACTATAATTCAAAGCAACTCTTGGCGAGAAAAAACCATCGAATAATTCCGACTTATCGTAACGAACGGAGGCGGTTAATTTCATTCTTTCGTCTTCCAAAAACTTTTTCTGTAATTGGGTATACACCCCTACTTCTGAATAATTAATGGGGCCGTCGTTGTCTGTATAAATAGTTCCGAAGGAATTCAACTCATAAGTTCTATACGATCCTCCTACCTGAATTTCCGCAAAATCGATTAAGTGAGTTAGATTATAGTTCACATCACCGTGATATATTTTTGAATTGTCCTGAAATTTGGATCCTGTATTCAAATCGGAATCATTGATACTTTTATTAAAGGCATTTTGAAACCCTTCCGATCCAGGTTCAAACCTGCCAGCATCTGCGGTCTGTCTTCCCAGAGCATGCGCTTGTTCAGGTAAAAGACCGGCCAAAGACCCTTGAACAAAGGCCCCAACATACTGTCCAAACCACGTTTGGTCGTCTTTCCAGGCTCTATTGATGTTGATCCCGGTAAAGACCATATCGTAGGAGTCTCCTGCGTTATCTTCCGTAATATAACCTCTTACAAAAAAGTTATCGTTACTAATTTCTAATTTGTGCTGTTGTAAAAAGAAATTATCAATGGCGTATCTATTCGCCCCTTGATATATCGTTGATCCCGTTCCTACTTTACCTACGTAAGCAATTTCAAAATCATTGGCCCAAGGTCTTAAATAAAGACCCCAGTCGGCAATCACACTCTCTGCTTCATAATCTGTTAGGTCGCTTTCGTTATATCCGGTTCGACTCACATTCACAGAAGGCACCAGAGCTTCC
Source organism: uncultured Flavobacteriaceae bacterium (assembly GCA_963807685.1). Taxonomy (GTDB): domain Bacteria; phylum Bacteroidota; class Bacteroidia; order Flavobacteriales; family Flavobacteriaceae; genus Aureisphaera. The sequence goes on from CAWECU010000014.1 coordinate 23,260, forward strand.
GCTCCTGCGGGAAGTATTCCCAACCCTACCAAAGCTTCCGCTACGCCGCGGATGTCTGTGCTTACTTCGTCACCATAAATATTGACCCCGTCATAATCGATATCTGCCCGGGTTAGGCCGCGGTTTAATTTATCGGTTGCATTGTTAGCGGCCCAATCGGTTCCTCTGAGGAATCCAAAATTGACCTTCGCCGCAAAATGTTCACTGAACTTATGTGCCGCACGCATTCCAAAGTCTGTATAGCTATTATCGCCTGCTGCTTCCTGGGAAGTAATTCCCTGTTTGAAGTAGGTGCTTATTCCTTGAAAGTCAAAAGGAGACTTACTGGTCATAAATAAAATTCCATTGAAGGCGTTGGCCCCATACAAGGCAGAAGCCGCACCTGGAAGTAATTCAACGCTCAGCACATCGGTTTCGGTCATTCCAATTAGATTCCCCAATGGGAAGTTCAAGGCCGGAGCCGAATTATCCATCCCATCCACCAATTGCATAAACCGGGTATTTTGAAAGGTCGCGAATCCTCTTGTGTTCACCGATTTAAACGTCAAACTATTGGTATTCACATCTACCCCTTTTAAATTTTCAAGTCCGTCATAAAAGGTGGCGGATGCTGTATTTCGCATTTCCCGAATTCCCATACGCTCGACGGTTACCGGCGATTCAAAAATTCGTTCCGGGGTTCTCGAAGCTGAAATAACTACTTCATCCAGTTCGCTTCCTTCCAATAAGGCAACGGTAAAAGATTGATTGTTTTCGGTTACCTGCAGATCGGCTCTTTGAAATCCAATACTGCTTATTTGGATGTCGAATGGGGGCGCGAGATCAACGGTAAGTGTAAAATTTCCATCATAATCGGAAGCGGTTCCTAAAGAGGTTCCAACCACGATTATGTTAGCCCCTAAAACAGGTTCTAACTTTTCATCTGTAATTTTTCCGGTGATGGTTGTTTGAGCCATAACGACTAGGGAAAAGCACAAACAAATGAGAGTGAAGGTTGTCTTCATAGAAGATTTCGTTAAAATTAGTTTTTCAATATAAGAAATATAATGGCACAATATTAGCAATATGACAACATCTAGCCGTATTCTAAACAATAAATTGTGGATTTACCGTAATTTAATGAGAAAAGCCGGTAGGAGCTGATGTGTTTTTCAGAAAATTGAGCGTGATTTCTAAAAACTTGTTGGGATTATCGGCGTGTAACCAATGCCCGGCATTTTCGATGGTTTCATGTCGTGCCTTCGGAAATTGATTTTTTATGGCGAGTTCGTCCAGATCCTCGATGTAATGGGAACTTGCCCCCCTAAGGAATAAGGTTTCCCCTTCATATCTTCTATCTGTCGGTAATGCCGCTCCTACTTCGGTTATTTTTTGAATTAGAACAGGTAAATTGATTCGCAAGCCCAGTTGTCCCTTTTCTTTCCAATATAAATTCTTCAGTAAAAACAATCGCTTTCCTTCTTCCTTTATATATGCTGATAGTACCGCTTCTGCCTGCCCACGTGTCTTTATTTCAGAAAAATCCAAACTAGACAAGGCTTTTAGTATATCCTGATGATGCTCTGGATATGCCTTGGGTGCGATATCTGCGATAATTAAACGGTGTACCAATTCTGAATAATTTGTGGCGAACTCCATAGCGGTTTTGCCTCCCATGGAATGTCCCAAAAGGATCATTTTTTCTAATTGGTGATGCGCACAATAGATTCGCAAATCCTCCGCCATGATCGCATAACTAAAGGCATCGTCATGAAAGCTACGGCCGTGATTGCGTTGATCCACCAAATGCATTTGATAGCCGTGATCGGCAAATTCTTTCGCCAGTGATTTCCAGTTGTCACCCATGCCCAAAAAACCATGGAGTATGATGAACGGACGGCCTTCACCAAAGATTTGTGAGTGTAATATCTCATTCATTGAAGAGCGATGAAGGGTTTTTGAATAAAGTAATTTCCATTGTTGTTTATTTCTGAAAAATGAAATTCGCTTCCGAATCGATTACCAAAAACCGTAATCTCAGAATGAAAATTTTCATTGCAATTGTTTCAAATAAGCTTTCACAACATTTTCCAATCCTTGATAGATAGACTCACAAATAAGGGCATGGCCTATGGAGACTTCCAGTAAATGGGGAATATGATCCTTAAAGAATTTAATGTTTTCGAGGGAAAGATCGTGCCCGGCGTTGATCCCCAGGCCCAGTTGATGCGCCAAAACTGCACATTGGGTATACGGTTCGATCGCGGTTTTATTTCCAAGACCATATTGGTGTGCGAATTCTTCGGTGTATAGTTCAATGCGATCTGTGCCGGTGGTGGCGGCTCCTTCGATCATTTTGGGAAGCGGATCCACAAAAATAGAGGTTCGAATTCCGTTCCTCTTAAATTCTGAAATGACCTCACTCAAATAGTCCTGATGCGCAATGGTATCCCAACCGGCATTGGAAGTGATCGCATCCACCGCATCGGGAACCAATGTGACCTGAGTGGGTTTAATAGCAAGGACCATTTCCGTAAATCGATCCATGGGGTTCCCTTCAATATTATATTCGGTGGTGACTATGGGTTTTAGATCGTAGGCATCCTGATACCGGATATGCCGTTCATCGGGCCGTGGATGCATCGTTATGCCCTGCGCGCCAAATTTTTGTATATCGGCAGCAACGGTTAAAAGATTGGGCATATTTCCACCTCGGGCATTCCGAAGGGTGGCAATTTTGTTGATATTTACGCTTAACTTTGTCATTCAGAAATAGTAAAACACAAAAATACGAAGATGTACTTCGGTTTTTCATCTTAATTTTAAGTATTTTGCACAAAAATTGAACATTTGAACACCCAGAATTAATCATAAACGATATCAAGCCTGTAGCGCTCACCTCCGAAATTAAGGAGGTTCAGACCGCATTCAATCAGCTTACCTATACCCATCTTCCGGTATCCAAAGATGGGGTGTATGTGGGCTGTATTTCGGAAACCGATGCCTATTGTTTTGAAAACGATAAAAACCTATGCGATTTTCAATATGCTCTGGAAACTTTTCATGTAAGGAGTCAAACCAACTGGTTGGATATTTTGGAGGCCTTCGCCTTAAATAGTTGCAATATCATGCCGGTTTTGGGAGAAGACGACACCTATTTAGGGTACTATGAGTTGGGCGACATCATGAATTTGTTCAATGACACCCCGTTTTTAAATGAAGCTGGCGGGATCATCGTGGTGGAAAAAGGCAGTGCCGATTACTCCTTTAGCGAAATATGCCAGATCGTTGAATCCGACGGGGGAAAAATCCTTGGTGCCTTTATTTCCAAGATCGAAAACGATCTTACGCAGGCGACCATAAAAATTGGTCATACCGGGATGAATGCTATCGTTCAAACCTTCCGAAGGTATGGTTACAACGTGGTAAGTGAACACGAAGAAGACAAGATGCTCAAGGATTTAAAAGAGCGATCGGATTATCTTGACAAGTACCTAAATATATAAGGTATGAAAATTGGTATTTACGGTCAATTTTATCACGAAAATTCTGAAAAATATATTCAGCTCATCCTCGATGCCATTCAAAACTACAAAGCCGAAATTTTTATTGAAGCCAACTTTCTGGAAATTTTGGAAGCCAATGAAGACATTTCGCATGATTTCTCCGGGATGAACACCTTTAAGAGCCTGGATGCTTCGTATGACCTCTTCTTCAGTATTGGTGGTGACGGCACCATATTGAAATCGGTTACGTTTGTGCGGGATCTGGGGATTCCCATTGTTGGTATAAACAGCGGCCGTCTGGGGTTTTTAGCGACTATTCAGAAGGAAAAAGTGACGGAGAGCATTCAGCACATTCTGGAAGGAAATTATTCGATTTCTGAACGAAGTTTGCTTTCCATAGAAACCCAACCGGAAAATGCCCAATTAACACCTCTTAATTTTGCCTTCAATGAGATCGCCGTCAACCGAAAGAATACCACTTCGATGATCAAGGTAGAAACTATGGTAAATGACAAATACCTTACCTCCTATTGGTCTGACGGGCTTATTGTGTCCACCCCAACCGGTTCTACAGGATATTCGCTTAGCTGCGGAGGCCCTGTGATAGACCCTAGTACCAACAGCATTGTGATCACCCCCATTGCTCCTCACAATCTGAATGCACGCCCATTGGTGATTCCCGACAGATTGGACTATAACTTTAAGGGTACGGGGCGGGAAAAAAATTATTTGGTTTCTATGGATTCTCGAATTGCAACCTTGAAAAATGAGACGGTAATCACTATAAAAAAGTCGCCATTTACGATCAAACTTGTTCAGTTGTTGATGACAGTTTTGTAAAAACCCTTCGGGAAAAAGTTGTTATGGGGAGAAGACAAACGAAATTAGACAATAAAACGACCTTAATATTTGTTAATCAACTGAGACAATTTTGCTTATAATATTGATAAGCCAAGTTAATTATTATATTTGCAAACTTTTAAGGTATATGAAGTATTTCACCATCGTAATTATAATATGTTATCCGTTAATTCCGGATATTCGCAAACCTATGAAATAGGGGCTATTATGGGTGGTTCTAATTATATTGGGGATGTTGGCAAAACCACTTATATTTCACCAAACAATTTGACCTTTGGGGGAATTTTTAAATGGAACCGAAGTTCCCGACATGCTTTTAGGGCTTCTGTACTGGTTGCGAGGATCAAAGGAAATGATTTTGACTCGAGGAGAGTGCGACGAAGAGAAAGAGGGTATCCATTTGAGAACACTATTAAAGAGGCTTCCTTAGGACTTGGAATATACTTTTTGGGACTTTAATATTTATACGGGACGTCCGTCAGTCCACACCTTATCTTTATACCGGCTTCACCTATCTTCTTTATAATGCTTTATACAAAAGAGGCGACAATACTATTGTAAAGATATGAAAACGCCGGTACGCTGGCTATTCCGATGGTCGTTGGATATAAAGCAAACTTAGGAACGAAAATGGTTCTTGGTTTTGAAATTGGCGCCCGATATACGTTTACAGATGATCTTGACGGAAGTAATCCCGATACGGGGCTTGCTAATAATGAAAGCTTAAATTTGGAAATGTTAACAATAATGATTGGTATGTCTTTACAGGGGTAAACCTTAACTTTACCTTTGGAAGAAAACCTTGTTATTGTAATTTTTAAACATGATGGACTTGCAGGACCAAATAGACGAAAGATAAACTCCCTAAACATCTTGCCATTATTATGGACGGCAATGGACGTTGGGCAAAGCAAAAAGGTCTTTTACGATCAATTGGCCATGAAAACGGCACTAAAGCGGTTAGCGAAATTGTAGAAGCCTGCGCGAAATTCAATATTCCATTTTTAACTTTATATGCATTTTCTACTGAAAATTGGAATCGTCCAAAACTGGAAGTGGATACTCCTAATGAAACTTTTAGTTTCTTCACTTAAAAAAGAAATAAAAACACTTCAAGATAACGATATCAAATTAAACGCCATTGGCAATCTGGAAGCCTTACCAAAAAAAGTCTATAATGAACTTTATGACGTCATAGAACACACAAAGATCAACTCTCGAATGACCTTAACACTTGCTCTTAAGCTATGGTTCACGAGAAGAAATAATAAAAACTAGTTAAAGAGATTAGCCTTAAAGTTAAAAATAACCTAATTTCGCGCGATAGATATTGATGAATCGGTTATTAATAATCATCTTTACACGCATAATTTACCGGATGTTGATTTGTTGATACGTACCAGTGGAGAACAACGAATTAGTAATTTTTTACTTTGGCAATTGGCATATGCCGAATTGTATTTTACCGAAACACTTTGGCCGGATTTTACAAAAACACATCTTTTTGAAGCCATATTAAATTATCAAAATAGAGAACGAAGATTTGGAAAGACCAGTGAGCAACTCAAACAATAGAATCTACTATTGCATTCTTACCTAACATTTTATTGTATATTTCTTATTTACAATAGTATCCGGTTTGTAATCTTAATGCACAGCAAAAAGAATTGGATATCGGGTAAAAAATACACCATAAATAGTATTACGGTTACAGGAGCACAAAGTTTCAATGAACAAACCGTTATTGCGTTTACAGGACTTAAAAATGGGAGATCGTATTTACATTCCCGGTGAGAAATTAAGTGCCGTGACCAAAAAACTGTGGGAACAAAATCTGTTTAGTGATATCGCCTTTTATGTTACCAATATTGACGGCGATCCTGTAGATTTCGAACTTTATATCGTGGAATTGCCAAAATTGAATGAAGTTAATATTGAAGGATTCGTAAAGGAAAGGCAAAAGAGATCATCGAAGGATAACGAACTTAAGAACAGGTGTTAAGATCACAAAAAATCTTATTACTACCACAAAAAACTATATTAACAATAAGTACAAGGATGAAGGCTTTCTCAATACTACAGGTGATCTTTAGTCACAACTCCCTTTGTAGATACCTAGGAAGGCTGAAGTTGGTCCAAAACCTGAAAATTAGTATCAAACAGAGGAGAACGGGTAAAAGTGTCAGCCATTACATTTAAAGGAAACAAGCAACTTACCAGACAAAAAGCTACGGCGTTCTATGAAAAATGTAAAACGGAAAAACCTATTTCGCTTTTGGAAGCGCTCGAAATATATCGGAAAGTGGTTTTGAAGAAGACAAAGCTAAACTATTGTCAAAAAGTACAAGGCAAATGGTTATCGGGATGCACGGATTATTAGTGATACGCTAATTGTTAAGAACAATAAAAAGTATCTCTCTGAAATTGAATATTGAAGAAGGGAAGAAGTATTATTTCGGAGATATTCGCTTTATAGGAAATAGTGTTTATACCGATAATTTACTACGACAGGCTTTGGGAATTAAAAAAGGAGAAACCTATAACGGCGTACCTTATTACAGGAACGAATTGCAGATAATAGCGATCCCGAAGCCGCAGATCTAACCAATCTATATCAGAACAACGGATATCTCTTTTCAGCGATATCAATCCGGTTGAAGTTGCCGTTAGAAAGGATACCATCGATTTTGAAATTCGGATAAAAGAAGGTAAGTAATTGCTTATTTTGACCATGTAACCGTTGTTGGGAATGACCAAAACAAACGATCACGTAATTTATAGAGAACTGCGCACACGCCCGGGGCAAAAGTACAGCAAGCGGAATGTGGTACGAACCATTCGAGAACTTGGGCAATTAGGATTTTTTGATCCTGAACAATTATCGCCCAAACTTTAAAAATGTAGATCCAAACAACGGTACTCTGGATATGGAATACTCGGTAGTTGAAAAAGGATCCAGTCAGATTGAATTACAAGGTGGTTATGGTGGAGGTGGTTTTGTGGGAACTCTTGGTCTTTCATTTAACAATTTCTCACTTCGGAATATATTTAACGGAGATGCATACAAACCCATTCCTATGGGAGATGGCCAAAAACTAGCCATTAGAGCACAGGCCAGTGTCTACTATCAAACCTATAGTCTTTCTTCACCGAACCCTGGTTAGGAGGCAAAAAACCTATTCAATTAAGTACTTCTTTTTCGCATACCATTCAGTATCAATATCAATTTTAGTACCGGGAAGTAGATAAAGATCAGCGCTTTCTTATTACCGGAGGATCTGTAGGATTTAGCAAAGCGACTTAAATGGCCGGATGATTATTTTACAGTTTTCACAGGCGGTTAGTTTTCAGCATTACAACTTAAAAAATTACAATACAGGATTGTTCACCTTTGGAGATGGATTTTCAAATAACCTGGCCTATACCTTTGGGATTAGCAGAAATAATACGGCTACGAATCCTATTTACCCAATGTCTGGATCCGATTTTAGCTTGACGGCTAAACTTACGGTACCTTATTCTGCTTTTAATGGTGTAGATTATAATGCTTTGAGGATGAAAGAGAAGGGCTTGAGGAATTAACATCTAGCGATCCGATCCTATGTGGACGCCAAGAAATAGAATTTCGGCGATTGATCAGGAGCGATTTAAATGGCTGGAGTATTACAAAATAAAATTTAATGGAACCTGGTATACACGTATTGATGGGTGATTTAGTACTTCGAACTAATACCGAGTTCGGATTCTTAGGTGCTTATAATAACGACGAGGAGTTCCTCCATTTGAACGATTTTTTGTAGGAGGTGATGGTCTGGGATCATTCAGTTTAGATGGACGAGAAGTGATTCAGTTAAGAGGATATCCAAATCAGTCATTATCTACAACAGACGGAGATAACATTTATAATAAATTTTCGTTAGAATTGAGATATCCCGTTACTTTGAAGGCAGTTGGCGTCCATTTATGTTTTGGCATTTGTAGAAGGAGGAAGTTCTTACGACGGATTTAGAAATTATAATCCTTTTAGTGTACAAAGGTCTGCTGGCGCAGGATTACGTATATTTATGCCTGCCTTTGGATTATTAGGTATTGATTTTGGATATGGATTCGATCCTGTTCTTGGTGGAATTAACAAAAATGGATGGGAAACACATTTTATTATTGGACAACAATTTTAATTTTGGCACGATATTTTCTTAAACAACAACCAACGATTATGAAAACTAAAAAATTACTTTTTGTCGCACTTGCTGATTTTTTGCTTTACGTAGTTGCAAAAGCTCAAAGAGGAGCACGAATTGGATACATCGATATGGAATATATTCTGGAAAGTGTTCCTGAATATCAAGAAGCTTCTACTCAATTAGAAGGTAAAGTGCAACGATGGAAACAAGATATTGAAAAAAGGCAACAAGGAAATTGATCAAATGAAGCTGAATTTAAGCAATGAAAGAGTTTTGCTTACCAAAGAACTAATTGAAGAGCGAGAAGAAGAAATTAAATTGAAGGAAGATGAAATGCTTCAATACCAGCAGGATCGATTTGGTCCAAATGGAGATTTGATGATTCAAAGAAGACAATTGGTACAGCCCATTCAGGATCAGGTGTTCAATATTGTTCAGGAAATTGCTGAGAACTAAAAAATACGACTTCATTTTCGATAAATCTGCAGATGTTGTTATGCTTTTTGCGGCTAAAAGAAATGACATTAGTGATTTGGTTCTAAGAAGTATTAACAGAGCTGCCAAAAGAACTCAGGCTACTTCAACAAAGAGAAGAAAGAGCCATTGAAAAGAAAGAAGAACTTAGCGTAGAAGAAGAAAAGGCTGTTACAGAAAGAGAAGAAGCTGTTGAAGCAAAAAAAGACGAACGTGAACAAAATTATGGAAGAACGCAAAAGAGTGCGTGATTCAATACGAGCTGTAAAGAAAGCCGAATTTGAAGCAAGAAGACAAAAACTATTAGACGAAAGACAACGAAGAAAAGATTCGATCTTAAATGCCCGTGAAATAAAAGCAATCCTCCCCAGCAGGTGGTGATGGCGATGGTGAGGGAGGTGGAGAAATTGAATACATATAAACCCTATAAATAATAACACTTAATTATTAAATACAATTACAATGAAAAAAATTAAATTACTTATTAGTAGCCGCGGTGCTTTTAGTAGGAGCTACAAGTTTTGTAAATGCGCAATCTAAAATGGCTCATATAGATACTCAAGCCCTAATGGAAGCTATGCCTGAAATGAAAGCAGCCCAAAATCAGCTTGAAAAACTTCAAAAAACGTACGATACCGAGATCAAAGCGATGGCGAAAGAATTTGAAGCAAAAGTAAAGCAGTATGGTAATGAAGAAGTGACACAAAACGCAGGAAGAGAACGAGAAACGTGTTGAGGAAGTTCAGGGAATGGAAAGAAATATTGCTGCCTACAGACAACAGGCAATGGAAGACCTTCGTAAAAAAGAATTGGATGTATATCAGCCTATTCTTGACAAAGCACGAGCTGCCATTCAAAAGGTGGCCAGAGCACAAGGAATTCAATATGTAATGGATTCTACAACCGGAAGTGGACTATTGCTTGCAGACGGTAAAGATCTTTTGGCAGATGTTAAAAAAGAATTAGGAATCTAATTCTTTTTCAAAATATGTATTATTAAACCTCACAGGCATGAGCTCCTTTGGTGAGTCTGTTTTTATATCTTTAATACGATATATGAAACCACAACGCATCCCATAGGTATTTTCGATTCAGGTGTAGGCGGTACTTCCATTTGGCAAGAAATACATCAGCTTGCTTCCCTTTGAAAACACTATCTATCTTGCAGACAGTAAAAATGCTCCTTATGGCGATAAAACCAGTGACGAGATCATTTCTTTAAGTCATAAAAAACACCCGGTTCCTAATCGATAATGGGGTGCAAAATCATTGTGGTTGCCTGTAATACTGCTACAACCAATGCAATTTCGGTCTTGCGAACGCGTTATGATATTCCTATTATTGGCATAGAACCGGCCGTAAAACCCGCAGCACTCCAAACTCATTCACAAAAGTATTGGAATCCTGGCTACAAAAGGAACATTGAGCAGCATTTTATTCAACCAAACATCTCAGGAATTTACCAATGATATTCAACTCATCGAAATTGTTGGTGAAGGTCTGGTACCTCTTATTGAAACGGGTCAGATTGACACAGCCAGGAAATGCAAGATCTTCTTGAAAAAGTACGTCCGGCCCATGATGGAAGCCGATAGTCGATTATTTCGTATTGGGGTGCAGCCATTATCCGTATATCATTCCGCAATTAAAACAACTACTCCCTTCACACGTTAAAATTCTTGATTCAGGGGAAGCCGTGGCCCGGCGTACACAGGCTATTTTAGAAGAAAACAACTTGCTAAACCTTGAAAGAAAGACTCCCAGCCTTCGTTTTTTTAGTAATACTGAATTGGATACGCTTGCCTCTTATTGGAAGAATATTCCAAAAGTATTCAGCTTTTTAAAAAGGAATTTTAGTTTTCTTCGGAATAAAACAAAAGGTTGGGAACAGGGTTAAAAGTATCAGAAGTATCCTTATTCCTCCCGGAACCACCCCGAATAGTGTACATAGTTATGCGCAATGCGATCGATTTCACCCTGAATAAGTTCCTCACTAATATCTTTTACTTTTTTGGCAGGGATACCCGCATAAATACTGCCGCCTTCCACATGGGTATTTTTGGTAACCACGGCCCCGGCAGCAATAATACTGAATTGCTCTCCACCACACAATCGTCCATTACAATACTTCCCATTCCAATCAACACATTGTCGCTGAATGGTACAACCGTGAACAATCGCATTATGGCCAATGGACACATTGTTTCCAATATTGGTAGGTGACGTTTTGATAGGTGGCGTGAATCACCGCACCATCCTGAACATTTACGTTATCACCCATTTTTATGTAGTGAACATCTCCCCGAACCACAGCATTAAACCAAACACTGCATCGATTTCCCAGTTTCACATCCCCTACGATAGTAGCATTTTCGGCGATAAAACAATCCTCAGGAATGTATGGGTGTTTGCCGTTGACAGGTTTTATGATCATTTCTTTCAGAATTTATGAAAATCACAAGAGTGGTTTCCAATAGCGAATTTACCCAAAATAAGCCAACAATTCCTTTTTTCGCGCCGGACTCACCATAATTTCCTTACCGTTGAACAACACCACACTTCCTCCCTTGCCTTTTCTATATTCGGTAATAGCATTGACGTTCACCAGATAGGATTTATGTACCCTGGCAAAACCGTTCTTGCTTAAAGCCTCTTCAAAATATTTCAAGGTTTTACTTACCAGTTTCTTTTTATCCTGAAGAAAGATATTGGTGTAGTTATCATCGGCCTGACAGTATAAGATATCTTCAATTTCCAGCACCTCAAAGCCATTCTGTAAAGGGATGGTGATCTTTCCGGAAACCGTTGTTTGTTTCGGTTGGAGCACAGTGTTTTGTAATAAATTTTCTTTTTCCTTTATTTCCTGCACATAATCTACCGCCTCAATAAGGGCATCGATCGAAATAGGTTTCAGTAAATAATAAGAGGCATGGGCATTCAAAGCATCAATGGCATAGTGGTCGTAGGCCGTTACAAAGACCGTTTCAAAGCTGCGGTCCCCTACCTTATCCAAAAGATCGAAAGCATTTCCGTAGGGCATTTCCACGTCGAGAAATACAAGATCCAGTTCGTTATTCCGAATCAACACTAAAGCCTCGTCCACATTGGCCGCTTCCCCCAATACCTCAACATTGGGACAATATTTGGCGATATAGTTCTTTAGGATCTCCCTACTGGTTTCCTCATCTTCAACAATTATGGCTTTTAGTTTCATACGGTTTTGAAATTATATCATTAAGCATGCTAAACTTTTAATCACTTAGGAAGTGGATTTTTAGTCCTTTTTTAGGATCAACCGAACCCGGGTACCTTCCGCATTTTCAAACACATTTTCCACGGTCACATCTACTTTATCCTTATACATGTCGTTTAAAATAGAAATTCGCTTTTTGATGTTTCCCATCCCTTTCGAATTCTGTTTCTTTTGATTCTCTGTTTTCAGTTCTATGGATTTTTTTCGTCCAATCCCGTCATCGGTAATGGTGATGTTGACGGTTTCTGGATCCAACTGTTTAAATTCAATCTCCAGTTTCCCCTTGTCTTCTTTATAACGAAGTCCGTGCCAAACCGCATTCTCCACATAGGGTTGTAATAACATGGGGGGAATCACGAAGTTATTGGTGTTGATATTCTCATCTACGGTAAACTCATATTCAAACTTATCCTGAAATCGAAAATGTTCCAATTTCACGTAGAGTTCTAGCAATTCAATTTCTTTTGAAAGGGGTATAAAATCTTCCTCGCTGTTCTCCAGAACCGATCGCATTAATTGTGAAAATTCGCTCAGATATTTATTCGCAGCGCGTTCGTCATTACTGGCAATAAAACTGTTTACCGAATTGAGCGCATTAAAAATAAAATGCGGATTCATTTGGGTTCGGAGCGACTTCAATGCCAATTGGTTGTTCGCATATTTTTGTTGATTCACATTTTTCCGTTGATTGAAAGCCGTGTACAATAAAAGCAGCGCAATGGCGATCAATGAACCAATGATCCACTTTTGCACCTGATTATTTTTTTCAATAAGCTCTTGATTTTCAAAGGCAAGTTGATAGCGGCTTTCGTTGATTGCCCTTTCACTTTCCAAACTGGTAATTCGATTTTGCTTGAGTGCTATTTCTTTACTAAAACGAGTGGCCTGAGACAGCTCTTGTTCCTTTTTGATATAGAGTTCATCCACCACCTCTACGTAGCGCTGATAGCTTTCGGCGGCCTTGTCAAAATCTCCAATATCCCTGTAAATTTCAGACAGCTTGCGTCTGGCGTCTTTCTCCACCACCAGATCTTCCTTGGCATCGGCCTCGCTGATACTTCGTTCTAAAAACGGGATGGCTTCCTCATACTTATCCTGAGCTACATAAGCATTTGCTATTTTGTAATTCTGTCGCTGCGGACTCAGTAAACCGTTAGAATCATCCTCGGCATTTTCCTCATTTTCCATGGATTCGATTTCTGTCAAAGCTTCCTGCCGCAGTTCGATCTCCTTGTCAAAATCACGTTTTTGATTGTAGAAATCGGCTACCTTGGTTTTCTCCTGAACCGCTCTCTTTTTATTTTCACTTTGAGAAAGGATCAACGAATTATCGTAATATCCCGAAGCTTTCTTGATGGCCCCCCCTTGCGCATAGGCCTCTCCTATCTTCGAATTCAAGTCGGTGATCTTTGGGGTGATCTTATGAGCGTTCGAAATATCCAGGGCCTTTTGATAATTGAATACACTTTTTATGGTTTCATTGGTTGCCTTGTAATTATCGCCTAACCCTTCATATACCTCCACTTGTTGATAGAAAGAAAGATCCCGTGTCAACAAGGATTCGTACTCCTTGATACTTTCCTGATAGTTACTGTTCAGCATGAAGGCCTTGGCCAGTTTAATACGGGTGTCGATCTTAGGAATGGAGCGTATGCTTTCCTTGTAATTGGAGATGGCCAGATCGGGCAATTGCCAATGTAAATTGATATCTCCCAGAGTTTCGAAGGCCGTGGCGTTTTGACTGTTACTGGTCCTTTTACTAGTCACCGATTGCAATGCTTTATTTACGTAATCGATACTTTTTTTAGCGTCCTTTTTAAGCGCGTATTTGGCCGAATCGATATTCACCCTGAAATAGTCGATCGTATCACTCATTGACCGGGTAGTAATAGGGAGTTTGGTTTCTATAGCCTTCTCTACTTTCACCGTAATGCGTTGATTGCTTTCGACAATGTGATAAATGGTTTTGAAATCGTCGCTTCGTATCACCAACTCGTCTCCAATAGTAGCCGAGATCTGAAATTCTCCCGCCCTGTTGGTTGTAGCGTAGCCTTTTCCGGTAACTTCAATGTTTGCAAGGGAAATGGGGCTGTCGTCTTCAGCATTCAACACCTGTCCTTTAAGTACAAAATCATCTTTCCCAATCCGTTTGGTTTGAGAAAAAACAAGTGTGGAACACCCCAGAAAGAGTAGGAACGCTATGAGAGTTACGGGTTTCATTTTCATTTATAACGTAAACATACGCACTTTACGTCAGTTCGAAAAATGACTTTTTTTTATTCCGAAGAAAATACGCTTCAAAAAACCCGTTTCGCTAAAACAAGTGGGGTCTTCCCTCATCCAAAAGCCCTGTTCCCTCAAACTGAATTTTATATCAACTAAGATCGCCTTAAGTTTACCTCAAATAAAACAAATATCAAGATGAAAACCCTACAAACCCTGGCGATGTTGCTATCATTTATGTCCATATATGCATGCAATGAGCCTGTAAAGACAGAAACTGCGTTAAACCCAACCTTCGAGACTGTGGAGCCGTCAAGCAAGCACTATATCAAAGTAGCCTTATTACTGGATACCTCCAACAGCATGGACGGTTTGATCGATCAGGCCAAAGCCCAACTTTGGGAGATCGTGAACGAACTATCGTATGCCAAATGCAAAGCCGTAAGACCCAACCTGGAAATAGCCCTCTACGAATATGGCAATGACAATCTAGCGGCAAAAACAGGATATCTTCGGAAGATATTGGCGTTTACCGACGATCTGGATGACGTTTCCAAAGAACTGTTCTCCTTAACGACCAACGGGGGAAGTGAATACTGTGGAACTGTGATTCAAGCTTCTTTGGATCAGTTGGACTGGGGAAATGATGCCGATGACCTGAAAATGATCTTTATTGCCGGAAACGAACCATTTACTCAGGGAAAAGTAGATTTCAGGGACGCAGGCAATAATGCAAAGGAAAAAGACGTCGTGGTAAATACTATCTTCTGTGGCGATTACAGCCATGGGGTGTCCTCCCAATGGAAAGAGGGTGCGCTGCTTACCTACGGTGATTATATGGCGATCAATCACGATCAAAAGACCATTCATATTGCCTCGCCTTATGATGACCGGATATTACAGTTGAACATTCAACTCAACCAAACGTATGTTCCTTACGGCAGCAGGGGAAGGATGAAAATAGCCGTACAGGAGGAGCAGGACAGCAATGCGGCCGGTTTTAGCAAGGAAAATGCGGTAAGTCGCACAGTTTCGAAAGGTTCACACCTTTATAAGAATAGCTCCTGGGATCTGGTCGATGCCGAAGCTGAGGAAGGTTTCAGTTATGACAAACTGAAAACAGAAGATCTGCCGGAAAACCTCAAGGGAAAATCGAAAGCAGAAATCAAGGCTTACGTGGCAAAGCAAAGGACCGAACGAAGTAAAGTGCAACAGGAAATTTCAGAATTAAACGAACAGCGAAGAGATTTCATAGCGGCACAAAAGAAAGATAATTCCAACGGTTTGGAAAGTGCAATGATTGATGCTTTGAAGAAACAGGCGATGAAAAAAAATTATACGTGGAACTGAAAAGGATAACACTGAGCAAAAAAAAAGCCCCGGGAATGGGGCTTTTTTTATTGTTGAATGATTGTAACTATTGTCTTGGACGTAACATTCCGTTGTATTGCATATCCTGTGACCATCGAGCGATTTTCCCTTCCAGGAAGTTATATCCAAGAGTGATTTGATGAAAGCCTCCATTCTCGAAGCGAACACTGCCCGTTTGGTAGGTATAGGTATAGGCGAACATAAACTTGTTGAAATTGACTCCCAGCACCGGGGTGATGTATTGCAACTTTTGATTTTTGATCTCATTTCCGTCCAGGTATTCAGATCCATCAAAACTTCTTCGGTAGGAAATTCCACCCCACAGCCTTCCAAATTCCATTTCACGATAGGCCTTAAAGTTTACATCGATCGACTGTTCTCCCGTTCTCTCTTTCCAGGCGAACAGAAACGACGGTTCATAAGCCCATAGTCCATATGAAGTATCCACAAAGTAAGAAGAAGATATTAAATACGTTCTTTGATTATTTGGCTCCAGATCTTCGGTAAAAAGGTTTCGGTTTTGAAAAATTACATTCTTAGCCGTAACGTGTCCGGAGAAATTCAGGAAGTTATAAGAGACTCCTGCATCCACATTAAAATAAGAACTGCTTTGAATGATCCCGGCGACGATAGGATCAAAATCATTGGGGTCAAAGCGCGTTTCATCCAATCTGGACTGAATTAATCCCGCACTCAAACCAAAGGAAATTTGATTTAAATCGGCCTTACTTCGGGAGAACATGATATGGTGTGCATAGGTCAGATACCCTCCAACCTGGGAGTGATATCCATTTTTATCGTTGAACACAATGACTCCCAGCCCGGATCGCTCCCCAACTCGGGCATTGAAACTCAAGGTCTGTAAATTGGGCGCTTCATCTTGATCAAACCATTGCTGGCGGGCGCTTATTCTCAATTTGTTATAATTAGCGGCACCGGCCATGGCGGGATGAAGCAGATACAAATTATCTGCAAAATAATCGGTATACATTGGGATTCCGTCTTGCGCTTGTGCAAAAAAGAAGGAGCAAATAAATAGTAAGCTAAAGTAGGTCCTTTTGATATTCATAGTGTTTGCTTAACGTTTCAGGGTAAAATGCCCTTTAAACTCTTTTTGGGTGTCGTTTTCTTTGTATTCCACTCTAAACCAGTAGTCACTTGACGGAAGAGGGTTCCCATTATAGGTTCCGTCCCAGCCTGTTCCCAGTGGGCTTAATTGCTTCAACAATTTTCCAAACTTGTCAAATATATAAATTTTTGCCGTAGGGTCACCATTGGCAATACCAATGATATTCCAGGTATCGTGGAATCCATCCTGATTAGGGGTTACAATACGCGGGTAATCAATAATCCCTAACTCGATCGTTACACTGCCACAGCCATTGGCATCCTTGATGGTCACCGTATGATTGCCCGGCTCCACTCCCGTGAAGTTCCCTTCTTCCTGGAAGGGCCCGTTGTCCAACTGGAAGATATAGATCCCTTGCCCGGTGGCCGTAGCCTCGATGATATGAGTGGCATCAAAGGCGCCACTTATCACCTGGGCATCGTAGGTCTCGGGTGGGGAAGAGAGGGTCACCGTGGTAGAGGCTGTCGTCATACACCCCTTGACCAGATCGGTAACAGTCACTTCATACACTCCGCCCTGCAAGGCCGTAATCGATGGCCCTATCTCATTGGGAAGAATCACCCCATCGACAGACCAGATAAAACTATAAAAATCGGGATCCAAGCCTGTATCGATCACTGGAGGGGAGGTATCTCCCTCTTCCTCAGGGATCGGGTTGCCATTGGAGTCCACACACAATCGATATTCTTCTTCCAATTCCACGATGGGTAATGGCTCCACCTTCAGGGTGACCGGAACGACCTCGAAACAAGCATCCTCGTCGGAAGGATCGATCAAATTTGTTACCCGTGCATAGATCACCTGTGGGTTGATGATATTGATATAGACATCAGGGAGGGCATCTGTGCCGGCCTCAGCAGTCTCTATAGTCTCATGAAAGGTAATACCAAATAAGAGCGGGTCCTGACCCCCCAATATCTCACCAGCCAGGGCTGCGGCCTGGGCATCCAGATCGGTCGGATTGCCCGGATCAACACTTAGGGTAAACTGTCCTATCCCGTCGTTGAGCTCATAATTGTCACAAATAATATAAGGCAAGGGGGCCGTAGCCGTAACCCCTTCCTTAACTTGTAAGACGAACAGCAGCTCGTTGATCCCCTCGGTATAGGAAACATAACAGTCGCTCTCTCTATTTAGAATGCCCACATAGATCGTTTGCGCGGTCGTATTGTAGGTATAGGGAACATCCGAGGCAAGGCTATTGACCATATTAAAGGCGTCTGCTTCGCTCAAAAAGTAAAGTACATCGTAGGTAACCGGGTCCTGACCGTTTAATACCTCCGGATCCTTATCATCCAAAATGATGGTCTGCTCCCCTTGAAAAGGAACCTGACAATCGATCTCATCGCTTATCTGGGCCGTGTCATCGGGAAGTGGCTCTACCACCAACAACAGCTCCACGATCGAATAACAGGCAAGCTCCGCAGGAGGAACATCCTTGGTCATCCGCGCATATATCGTCTGCTCGTCGGGGATCGTATTGGTATAAGGACTCACCAGTTCGGTGCCCACAGCGCCTTGTATGGCAGCCTCCAGGCTGTCGTAATAAAGTATACTCACATCCAGCTCCCCGCCAGTGATCTCAGCATCCTTGAGGGTTAACTCGAACTGAGAAATACCGTCACGACTCTCCACCTCATCACAGACCTTCAAAGGTAAGGGAGGGGTGGGGGAAGGATTGGACAACACCCGAAGGGTAAGGTTAGACTCTGCACTGCAGGGAAACTCCCCAGCGGTGAATACCGTAATAAAAATATCCTTGGGATTAGTGGGGTTCTGATAGGCCGTCGGATTCGCGATCGGGTTATCGTTCATCTGGTCATCCAAACTCTCATAAAAGAACACCGAAAGGGACGTATCACCCAAGGTAAGATCTTCGTTGATATCGGTAAGATCGAAGGTCGATATCCCATCGGTGGACGTACTACCATTGACCTGATCGTCACACAAGGCCAGATCGTAAGGCCCTACGCCTATAACCGGAAGGGCTCCCACCTCAATATCAAAAGGCGTCACACGAGCACATCCCGTTTGAACGCTCTCCAGGCGAACCCAAATGGGCTGCACAGGACTAACGATATTGGTATAAGCATTGGGAAGTACGATCGCATTGGTCCCTGCATTGGCATCTGCCTGAGTCTCGTAATAGGTAATAGGAAAATCTGCCACAGGTAACTGATCCCCGCGAACAGGGATGTCGTTCTGGGTGAGATCGAACTCCGCAAAACCGTCTCCGTCATCATCACAAAGGCGCATGGGGTTGATAAAATCCTCGGTGGGTGCATCGGGCATTTGTTTTACCTCCAGTTCCAGGGGAACTACCGTATAACAAGCCAGAGAACCTATGATGTTGCGCGTCACACGGGCATACATCGTTTGATTGAAGGGAATAATATTGGTATATGGACTCGACTGTGCATTCCCCGGGTTGCCAATCTCGGCCAGTAGCTCGCTCTCATAATAAGAAACCACTACATCACCCTCCCCATTGGCAATCTCGGTATCCTTGCTCGTAAGGTCAAAAAAGCTGTAGAAGCCATCATTGTCCTCATCACAAACCTCCAAAGGAGTGGGAACCGCTGCATTGGGGTTGGGATCCACATTGATAAAGAAACTGGTCATGGCAGGGCAGCCCTCTGGATTAAAGGCCGTTGCGAATATCTCTTGTTGGGGACTGATCTCATTCTGATAGGCCATCGCATCAGCAACAGGAACATCATTCATTTGATCGATCGCATCCTTGTAGTAGCTCACCACGATAGTACCATCCCCCTGATTGATCACAGTGGTGTTCACGGTAAGGTCAAAGGTCGATAGCCCATCGGTGGAAGTACTACCATTTACCTCATCATCGCATAAGAACAGGTCGTTGCCAGTGCCTATGAGCGGAAAGGTGCCCACTTGCAAGGTGAAAGCAGTGATCCGGGCACAACCCGTAACAGTGCTCTCCAATCGTACCCAGATGGTCTGACCACCGCTCACAAAGGCCGTGGCAGGGTCGATCGCATTGACAGGTACCCCCGCATCTATCTCACTGGTGTAATAGGTGATCGGGTCTACAAAATCATTGGGGTCCTGGGAACCCAAAACAAACACATCGTTCTGAGTTAAGTCAAATATCGCCTGACCGTCTCCATCATCATCGCAAGAGAACATGGGGTTTAAAAAACCGGCCTCAGGCATATCAGGAAGCTCGATCACATTCAGGATCAGTTCCACAATGGTATAACAAGGCAGTATTCCAGGGGGAACATCCCGGGTAACCCGCGCATATACGATCTGGGTCGTGGGAATCGTATTGGTGTACAAGCCTACGATCTCAGTTCCAGGGATACCCGCCTGTGCATCTGCCAATAATTCGTAATAAAGCACCGAAACATCGGTCTCAGGGCCAATGATCTCGGCGTCCTTGGTGGTAAGGTCAAAACCGCTCACAATACCATCGTCATCGTCGTCACATAGCTCCAAAGGTGTGGGCGCTGGGTTGGGGGTGGGGTTGGGAAGCACCGTAAGGGTCATCGTAACAACGATGCTACAATCAAACTCCGTGGTCACACGACCTACGATCGTTTGAGGGGTTACCGTGTTCTGGAAGGTCATGGGGTTCGCAATGGGGATATCCGCAGCCTCATCGGCCGGGGTCAAATACCAGGTCACCACAAGGGAGGTATCACCGCCCGTAACCACAGGGTTCATACTCTCCAGATCAAAGGTCGATATCCCATCGGTGGGGGTACTGCCGTTAAGCTCATCATCACACAACATCATCTCAAAAGGACCCAGGTCCATAGGCAAAGGATCCACAATAAGGGTCAAAGGAACTATATCGTAACAACCATTGGCACCATTGGGGTTGGGAGGAGACGTACTATTGGGCCTGCCCACCACCAGAATATAGATCTCCTGGGGATTGCTCGAATTTAAATAATTGGTGGGATCAGGGATCGCCTGGGAAAAATCAGGGGCCGTCAAGGCCAGCATTCCCGCAGTCATCGCATCCGACTCTAATACATAATAGTAAATATCAAACTCGGCGGGGTCCATAACACCCAACACCTCAGGCTCCACTACCGTGAGATCGAAAAAAGTAAAGCCGTCGGCTGTCGCATCGTCGCACAAACGCAAAGGCTCGGCAGGGGTCGTGGCAACAGGAACATTCCTCACTTCCAGGAATAATTCGACGGTTTCCACACAACTGTTCACCATACTTTCCACTCGCGCCCAAACACTGTCGTTATAAGGATCGTCATTCAGGTATAGCCCGATAATGGGCAATACCCCATTCTGGGCATCCAGAAGGGTTCCGTGGTAACTTACCGTTAGATCGGGGTCGCCGCCGGTAATATCGTTATCGGCCAGAGTGAGATCAAATTCAGCGAAACCACCGTTATCAGGGTCGCAGAGAATTAAAGGGTCTGGAGAATTATTAACGGCAAATGGAGTATCAAACTCGACAAAGACCTCACCTTCAGAAACACAGACTCCTGCAAAATCGACAATTAGCTTGTAATTTCCAGTAGTTGAGACCGTTAGGGTGGGTCCAATTTCAGCAGGGATAAAAGGTAGAAATGTGCCCGAACCCAGGGGGCTCTCATATTGCCACTCAAAGGTAGTGCTAGGCGGAACCGTTAAATCGGGTATAATCTCATAGGGATCACCTTCACATCTTGCGTTTCCATTTACAATGGTGAGGTCTATCCCCAGGTCTACACTACCAATATCGAAAGA
This sequence comes from uncultured Flavobacteriaceae bacterium, assembly GCA_963807685.1. Classification (GTDB taxonomy): domain Bacteria; phylum Bacteroidota; class Bacteroidia; order Flavobacteriales; family Flavobacteriaceae; genus Aureisphaera. The sequence goes on from CAWECU010000014.1 coordinate 44,968, forward strand.
TCCGGCTCTGAAGAATACGGCCGAATCGTAAGAACTGTCGCCTCTGTCTGCAATTACCATTTTAAGTTCGTAAGTCGCGCCCGGAGTAAGGGTTGCTGCAGCAGTTAAAGAGGTGGTATAGCCATCAAACTGAACTTCGTTCATATTGTTTCCGGCCCAATTGCTTATATAGAATTCGGGGAAAAAATTCACTCCTGGAATCTCAGTCCCACACATAAAGGTATCTCGATGAATGGAGAGGGTACTCACCGGAACATTGGTCGATCCCGGAACGGCAGCGATGTTGGTTCCACCGAAGGCGGTTCCCGAATCATTCGGAATCCCGGGTCCACGTAATAGAAATGCAAATCCGTCCCTGAATTGAGCCGTACATTCAAAATCATTTTCGTATTCTTCAGAACCAAAAATAAAATCGAAGGTGATGTCGGGTATAATGGGAATGAAGGTAAACTGAAAAACCGTGGCGTTATTGGTGGATTGATTATCGCCACTTTGTGCATCCAAAATGGCTTTTAAGTCGTCATCTCCTCCCCAGGGATCTGGAGGGCACGTACCAGTATCTGAAGAGCCGGTCGCATTATTAGGCCCTTCAGCACTTTCTCCAAAACCGGTGGAAAGAACGATGCCTTCTGCGAAGGGAAATGTGGTTCCTGTAGCATCAAAATAACCCCAGCTTCGTCGTGTGAGATCTCCAATCCCATCACAGTTTTCCTGAAGGAAGGTTAATTCTACCTGAACACAGTCACCCCCTATCAAAACCTGATTGATCAAATCTTCAGCAGATAGCCCATTTTCGGGGTCTGCGGGGTCATTTACATTTATGGTTTGCGAAATACCGGCGTAGGCGAAGCACAGCAAAACGGGGAGTAATAATTTTTTCATAAAGTAGGTCATTAATTTGCCAAATATATCGAATACAATGGTTTTCTTTGCTAATTTTGCAAAAAAAAGCACCATATGCCGCAATTTAACATATCAGTTCAATCCACTAATAACGAGAATATTGTAAAATTTATTGCCGACTCATTTCTGACTCAGGCCCAAAGCTTCGAATTCAGGAATATAGATGAAGCGCAACCGAGCCCCATAGCGCAGCAGTTGTTTTACCTTCCCTTTGTTAAAACTGTCTATATTTCACAAAATTTCATTGCTATTGAAAAATACGCTATTGTGGAGTGGAAAGACGTCCAGGACGAGGTAGCGGTGTCGATTTCGCGAATACCTTAATTCGGGAAAACCGGTGATTACAGAGGCAGTCGCGGTAAAAAAGGTTCCGGTCACGGTTTATGCGGAAAGCACGCCCAATCCAGGCAGTTATGAAATTTGTAGCTAATAAAACACTTGGCGACAGGCACTTTCGAATTCAAAAGTATCGATGATACGTTCATGCGCCTTTGGCGACAGGAATTGTTTGGTTTTCCGTTTGTAAAGGAGGTGTTTATTAGTGCCAATTATGTTTCGGTGGCTAAGTATAATATCGCCGAATGGCAGGAGATTTCTATGGAATTACGGGAATTTATACGCAGTTATATAGAAGACGGCAAAACCTATTTTAAGTGATGAGATTCTTCAGAATAAGGCATCATCGGAAGAAAATTTAGGCTGTAGCGGGTGACAATTCCAAAGAAAAAGGTAGTCATACCAAAGCACCACAAACCGACATCGAAAAAGAAATTATTTCCATTCTGGATGAATATGTGAAACCAGCCGTGGCAAGCGATGGTGGGAATATTGCTTTCGACTCGTTCAATGAAGAAACCAAGACCGTTCGTGTAATTTTACAGGGAGCCTGCAGCGGTTGTCCTTCTTCTACCCTTACCCTTAAAAACGGTATCGAAACCATGCTGCAGGAAATGCTTCAGGGTAAAGTCACCAACGTGGAGGCTATTAATGGATAGTTTTACGGGTTCTCGCGGTATTCTTGCTTTTATTTCAGTACCTTTAGTATCCTAATTTAAATTTTTATAAAAATGGCAGTATTAAAAGTAATTGAAGTATTAGCAAATTCGACCAAAAGTTGGGAAGATGCAACCAGAAATGCAGTAAAACATGCTGGTAAAAAGTGTAAAACAAATAAGTTCTGTTTACGTGAATGAGCAAAGTGCCATTGTAAATGGTGATGATATCACTGAATTTCGAGTCAATGTAAAAATCACTTTCGAAGTACAATAAATCTTCGCAAATCTTCTATTTTGATACGCTTTTGAACATTCAAAAGCGTATTTTTGTTTTCCATTATTAGTATTATGCACCATATATTTTTGTTCTCCTCCTAGCAATGATGCTGGTTTCCTGTAATACTTCAAAAAAAGATCAATGTGAAAAATCATGCCTATACAAACGAACTTAATTAAGGAAACCAGCCCCTATTTGTTACAACATGCCCACAATCCCGTGGATTGGAAAGGCGTGGAATCGAAAAACATTGCAGCAGGCGAAGGATGAGAATAAGTTGATGATCGTTAGTATTGGTTATGCTGCTTGCCATTGGTGCCATGTCATGGAACGCGAGAGTTTTGAAGATTCTACTGTGGCCACGGTGATGAACAACAATTTTATCTCTGTAAAAGTCGATCGTGAAGAACGACCCGATGTGGATCAAGTCTATATCAATGCGGTTCAATTGATGACTGGAAGGGCCGGTTGGCCGCTTAAATGTGATCACGCTTCCCGATGGCAGACCCGTATGGGGAGGGCACCTATTTTCCAAAAGAAGACTGGATCCAGGCCATCGACCAAATACAAGCCCTTTATGAAAAGGAACCACAGAAACTGATCGACTATGCCACCCGACTCGAAGAAGGTATTAAAAGTATGGAACTCATAACACTTAAGACGCACGATGTTGATTTCGCTTCTTATGATTCACAACCTATTATTTCGGCACTAAAGGGCAGTTTTGACGAACGCTATGGAGGCACAAATCGGGCTCCTAAATTTATGATGCCCAACAATGTGGCTTTCTGGTTGCGGGAAGCCGTGAAGAAGCAAGACACCTCTTTGCTGGCTCATGTGGTACTCACCCTGGATAAAATGGCCTATGGGGGCATTTACGATCACGTTGGTGGTGGGTTTGCGCGTTATAGTACGGACGAAAAATGGCATATTCCACATTTTGAGAAAATGCTTTATGATAATGCCCAGTTGGTAAGCCTGTATAGCAATGCCTATGCGGCCACAAAAAATCCCTTGTATAAGGAAGTCGTGGAAGAAACGCTGCAATTTATTGCCCGTGAAATGACCACTGCGGAAGGTGCTTTTTATTCTTCCCTGGATGCGGATAGCGTCACAGAAACCGGTGAACTGGAAGAAGGTGCTTATTATATTTATACTTCGGAAGAACTTCAGGGGCTTTTGAAAGACGATTTTGAACTTTTCAAAGCGTATTATAATATCAATGACTTCGGAATTTGGGCGGAAGAGGGGAAATACGTGCTCATAAGAGATCAAAGTGATGCCGAATTACTACAAGTCTTTTCTATCAGCGATTCTGTGCTTCAGCAAAAGAAAAACTTGTGGAAAAAGACCTTGCTCAACTTCCGGAACAAGCGGGCAAAACCGAGGCTTGATGATAAAACATTGACTTCCTGGAATGCCTTAATGCTCAAAGGATACGTAGATGCCTATAAGGTGTTTCAGAAAAAAACATACCTCGATGCCGCCCTAATGAATGCCCGTTTCATTTCAGAAAAACAACTTCGCACCAACGGGGCCTTGTTTCACAATTACAAGAATGGACAAAGTACCATTAACGGATATTTAGAGGATGCAGCGGCGGTTACAGATGCCTTCATCGCATTGTATGAGGTGACGCTGGATGCACAATGGATTGAAAAATCCAAAACCATTACCGACTATACCATCGAACATTTCTTTAATCCCGAAAGTGGTATGTTCTATTTTACTTCCAACGAAGACGACCAAATGGTTTCTCGAACCGTTGAGTACAGGGATAATGTGATCCCGGCTTCCAATTCGATACTGGCGAAAAACTTGTTTGTGCTAGCGCATCATTTCGACGAAAAAGAATATGCTACCATTGCTACACAGATGCTTAAGAATGTACAAGCTGAAATCGAACAGTATCCGGGTGGATTTTCAAATTGGTTGGATCTACTCTCCAATTACCAATCAGACTATTACGAAATTGTAGTTGTGGGTGAAGATGCTCTGGAAAAAATAAACGAGATCAACAAGGAGTACCTCCCCGGAAAACTAATCGCTGGCAGCACGAAGCCCGATATGGCACCCTTGCTGGAAGGGAGGTATCTCGCTGGAAAAACCTATATCTATGTTTGTGTGAACAACACCTGTAAATTGCCGGTCACAGACACCTCCGTGGCTTTGAAATTACTGGAATAGGACTGCGGCTTACTTTTAACATTTACGGACTTTTAAAATCTCACTTTTCACTCACTTTTAACAACTGGGCACTCCTATATTTTATATATTCGCAGCTTGTTAGCACAAAATCCGGGACTTGTTGGGGGTGATTATCATCTGGATTTATAAACTACGACCTTTCTTATTTCGCCAGGAAGGTAATTCGATTTAGTTTTACCCTCGTATGTATTCAAAAAAATGTACACTATGAAAAATGTTTTGTCAATTGCTTTATTTACTATTTTCTTCCTATCCTCTTTTTCCGGTTGGGCCCAAATGGGAACCGAGGAGACAGAAACAAGTCGCTATCTAACCAATAAAGCCATCACCATTAACCCCAACGAAAGTGATTTTTCCGGTTCATCGTATGAAAATGAGGATTTCGTAAATGGTTATGTCTTCAGGGATGGTAAAACATTGGCCAGCAATATAGCATTGCGGTACAACGCGAAACGAGATGAAATTGAGGTGAAAAATTCAGTGAATACTTCCAATGAGAACGCAAAAGTTCTTGTTAAAAGCGAAGATATTTATATTAAGATTTTGAATAAGGTATTTGTGTACACTCCTGTAAAAGAGGGTATTGATAAAGCAGGATACTTTATCGTGATTCAGGAAGGTGATAATTATTCTCTGTATAAAAAAATCACCAAAGAGTTCATCGAAGGGCGTGAAGCCGTTAACTCAATTACGCGTGATACACCGCCCGCTTTTAAGAATAAAATCGTATATTACTTAGTGCACAAATCGGACGGAAGCTTCTTCGAGTTTCCCAAGTCCAGAAAAGGAAAATTAAAAGTCTTTACCCAGCATAAAAAAGAGATAAAGGACTTTGTAAAATCGAATAAATTAAACATCAACAAAGATTACGCTCTCGCGAAGCTGGTAAAGTATTACGACACCTTATAATTTAAAATACATGTCATGAAACCGCTTATCTTAGGTATCGCCTTACTTGGGTCGATTGCTTCGATCGCTCAGGTGGATACCAGACTGCTCACATCAGATTTGAATCGTGTTGATTCATATATCAAAAGGAACAACGACACCTTAAGTTACACCCTACCAAAAGACTACAACGGATCTCCGTATTTCAATGACGCCTTTGTCCCGGGAAATATTTATGAAGGGGATGCAATTATCGCCTCGGAAACGCCCATGAGATACAATATTTTCTCTAATGAAATTGAAATTAAAGAATCTTTGGAAGATCCCGACTATGCGGCTAAACCCCTTACAAAATCTTCCGACATCTGGGTGGAGATCAATAAGACCATTATTGTCCTGATCCCCTTCAATGGAAGTGATGAAGAAGGAAGTTATTTCCAGGTATTGTACGAAGGCAAGAAGATCAATTTCTTAAAAAAGGTGGTGAAAGAATTCTCTACCCCAAAAAAAGCGGCTACCTCGATCAAAAGGGATTTAAAAGGTGCTTTTACCGACAAAACCACTTTTTTCCTTCAGGCCAAGAATGGTAGAATGTTTGAAATGCCCAAGTCGAAGAACAAAAAGTATTTGGTTTTTGGGAAACATCAGGATACATTAAAGCAGTTTGCGAAGGAACACAAGTTGAATATTAATAAAGAACCCGATCTACGGCGACTTATTTTACATTTTGACAGCCTCTAGTGCTTCCAAGACCGCTTGTTACTGACCCCCGGTTAACTTTTTGATATAAAACGAGGGATAGATCCCATATTTCTTATAGAACGCTTTAGAAAAGGACTCTGCACTCTTAAATCCACACTCCTGGGCTATGGCCTTAATGGTGTATTTTCTGAAGGTCTTGTTCGTCTTCAATTCTTCAAAGGCATGGGAAATTCGCAGGTCGTTTATATATTTTGAGAAATTTTTTCGTTTTTCTATGTTCACTACTTTGGAGAGATAGGTAGAATTTGTTCCGAAGCTTTTGGCAGTATCACTCAACGAGACTTTCTGGGAAAGGTATCCCTTGCGTTGTTCAAATTTTAATAAATACCCCAGAATCTCATTAATGGTCTCCTCTGAAATCTCACTTTTTTGAATTGAAGGCTCCTTAGGAATTTCCCTTGAAGAAAGGGGGCCAGTTTCCTTTTCGGTCTTGCTCATCAGGGACTCGAATCGTTTTTTATAAGTACGCTGCCTTCTGAAATAATACCCCAAAGCTACGACTGTAAGCAGCAGCGTGATCGAAGCCCCCCAAACCTTTAGGGCAGATTTCCGGTTCGCCAATTTCAATCCTGAAATTAGATTATCTTTCTTTTCCAGCAGTTTAGGGATGGTGTATTCTTTTTCCGTTTTCTCTTTAATATAAACCTGTTTAGCGTCAATAAGACTATCCACCAGGACCAGTTTATAAAGGTATTTTAGCTGCATTTCTTCATCTTCCTGAGATTTGTAATACTCGGCTAATCTCAGGTATACCAGAGGCAATTCGGGAGATAACAACTTGTTTTCCTCGTAGATCGAATCTACTTTTTTAAAGTAGGTCAGGGCTTGCAATTCATTTCCCTGTTCGTGGTAAATGCTTCCCACATAGTAATTGTACAAAATAGGGTAACTACTAACGAAATAATCGCGGTATTCATCAGCTTTACGCAGACTGTCTAAGGCAGCAGTATAAGCTCCTTTAAGATACAGGGCCGTGCCCGTTCGGGAAACAAAACCATGGTAGGTAACCGTGTCCTTTTCCTGCAAGGCCCGCTCAATACCCTTCTGAAAGAAATATAGGGCCGAATCGGGTTTTTTTAAACGAACAAAGCATTTTCCCAATCCTTCTACCGAGGAAATATAGTGATCGTAGTAGCGATTTATATTTTTATTATCCAGCAGCAAATTATACGTGAGTCGCTCCGCATCCAACGTCTTGCGGTAATCCCCCCACAGCTCATTAATACCATTTATTTGATGAAGTGCCGTGATTTGCTGTTCGACATTCTTTTTCTGTGTTGCGTATTGATACCCTGATATGGCGTTTTTAAGACTTTCTTCGTAGGCTTCATTATTATACAGATACAAGGATTTGAAGAGGTAACCAATGGTTGGAAAATTCTTATGATTTCCATGCTCCGACAGGGAGATCGTAGTATCGAGGTATTTCAGGGCCTCATCATATTCAGAAACAAAAGATAAACGGCTATACCCCCTTGCCATTTTAATGCTATCCCCTTCTAAACGAGCCTTGTCGATGTAAATCCGGGCAATTCGTTTGGCGATGATCGTATCTTCTACATTTTGATCGTACAGGCTAATTAACGAATCATAGGATTGGGACAACAATAGTTCTTTACTTAAATCCTGCGCAAATAGGTTGTGGCCAATTAAAGCAATGAATACAAGTACTGTTTTCTTCATAAGGGTAATTAAGACTTCCGTGGATCTCGGGAATAAAATTCTATAAACTTCAAACCCAATTATACCTGCAGGATCGAAAACCGAAAACCCACCTTTTGTAATGGAAAAAAATAAACTTTCTTGAAACGGTTTACTGAAACCTGATATTTAGCTTTATCTTTCAAGAACTAAACTACTCATAAATCACCGTTTAGCGCAAACAGCATGGTCTATATTTATAAATATCGACTCTAAATTAATAAAAGGTATGACTTTTGATTAGTTTTTGACGGTATCCTTTTCTAATTTTGGAGGGTAGAAAAAAGTAAAAAATAAAGAAATGAGAAAATTAATATTAGTCGCGGTTGTGCTTTGTATATCCTTGAATGTTACTGCGCAGGATTTTGGAAACAATTACGGTATTCGACAATTCACTAATGATCTGTACCAATTGGATGAATACATCAAGAGGCAAAACAAAGGGATTGACTTTGACAATACAGAAAGTTATTCGGGAACCCCATATAATCATCCAAGTTATCTTATGGGCAACGTGTATAAAAATGATTCGCTTTGGGCGAATAATGTTGCTTTGAGATACAACGCCATGGCCGACGAGATGGAAATTAAGGAATCTCTTGCTACACCCAACAGTGAGGCAAAGGTACTCACCAAATCTCCGGATGTTTATGTGAAAATTGTGAACGACATCTATGTATTCGCTCCATACAAAGGAGGAATTGAAAGTGGTGGATATTTTCAGGTACTATTTGAAGGAAACAAGATCGGGCTTTTTAAGAAGCCTAAAAAAGCGTTTACACAAGCTAAAAAAGCGTCCACTTCGATCACACGGGATCTTCCGGCCAGCTTTAAGGATAAGCCAGTCTATTATATTGTCGACAAGAATGGCAAATACTTTGAACTACCCTCTTCAAGATCGAAGAAATTAAAGGTCTTTGGAAGCAATAAAGATGCTATTAAGAAATATGTGGGAGAAAAGGATCTGGACCTAAATGTTGAACATGATCTTATTAGAGTGATCAGGCATTACGATACATTCTAAGGGCGTTATCCGGTCCTGAAATCCTTTAAATAATACGGCTCAAAATAAGCGACATCTTCGGTGTCGCTTTTTTCATATTTTAATTGTGCCAATGGTGCCATTTGAGAAGCAGATGGAAGTTCCTTTGGGTAGAAATGAGCCTTGGAGCTATTACAAATACCTTGAAATTTCTCAACCCCGCTGCCAATAAAATGTACCTCGCCCTGTTCCAGATATTGCGAAAACGAAGAGGAGGTCAAGATTTCGGCACGGGTTTCTCTAATTTCCTTTTTTTCTGAAGAAAAAACCGCACTATACACTTCCATTCTTCTTGCATCCAACATAGGAATAATCCATCCGGAGGTCGCTGCAGCCTTATAGGCCAATGATTCCAGGGTAGCAACTGAGATCAAGGGAATGTCCAGGGCGAAACAAAGGCCTTTAGCCGCCGAAACACCTATCCGTAAACCTGTATAAGAACCGGGGCCCTTACTTACCGCAATTGCATCCAATTGCGAGGAATCCATTTGCCCGACCTTTAAAACTTCTTCAATATAAACGTGAAGCAACTCGGCATGAGAATAGCCTGCACTGTTATCCTGCCGCAAAGAAATAACGCTTCCGTTTACCGAAAGCGCTACAGAGCAATTTGTAGTTGCCGTTTCTATACAAAGTATGTTTGCCATTATTCGTCGCTCTCTTCTTCTTTCTTTTTTTCTGAAGCATCCTCCTCCTTCACCTTGTCTCCCGATTTCAGTTTTTTGGTGACCAGATTATAGGGTCCGGTGATCACTACTTCATCTTCGCTCAAACCTGAAGTGATCTCAATATTGCTATCGTCCTGAATTCCGGTGGTAACTATTTTCAATTGGGCCTTTCCGTCCACATTTACAAATACCGCTTCGAATTTCTCTTCGTCAGTGGTCTTGGTCTCCTTTTCTTCGCCAATCTTTTTGGTAATGGTATCGGAAGGGAATTTCACCACGATCGAACTAATGGGAACAGCAATTATATTATCGCGTGTTTCGGTTATCACGTCCACCGTGGCGGTCATCCCAGGGCGAAAGGGGGAGTAATATTCGGGTTTCCCTTCGGTAAGGTCTTTGTAGGACTCCGGAATAATACGCACTTTTACTTTAAAGTTTGTCACTTGATCTACAGAAAGCGCCGTTTCCGCAGAGTTGGCAATTTCGGTTACAATCCCCTTAAATTCGCGCTTTAAATAGGCGTCTACTTCCACTATGGTCGAATCGCCAATGGCCACTTTCACGATATCATTTTCATTCACATCTACCTCAACTTCCATATGGCTTAGATCTGCCACGCGTACTATTTCGGTTCCAGCCATTTGAGCGGTTCCCACGACACGCTCTCCGAGTTCTACTGAGAGTTTTGAAATGGTACCGGTCATGGGAGCATAAATACTGGTACGGGATAAATTATCCCGGGTTTGCTTGACATTGGCCGCAGCACTTTGCACGTTATAATACGCAGACTGCTGGTTGGCCTGGGCCATTTCGTATTCTGCCACAGATGCGTCCCAGGTGCTTTTAGAGATCACTCCCTTTTCAAATAGCGACTTATTGCGATCGTAATTGAGCTTGGCATTTCTAAGGCTGGCTTCTGTTTGGGCGAGTTGCGCCCGGAAATTTTGCAAACCTGCCTGCGATTGGTTCAAAGCCGATTGGATCAGGTCCGGATTGATACGTACCAGCAGGTCTCCTTTTGTTACTTGTTGCCCTTCTTTTACCGGTAGTTCAATAATTTCCCCGGAAACTTCCGAAGAAAGCATTACTTCAACTTCGGGTTGTATTTTTCCTGTTGCTGCCACCGTTTCCACAATGGTTATACGCTCAATTTTGGAAATCTCTACGTCCTTTATATCGCGCGTACTTTTGTTTCTATTTCCGAGGAATAGCAAAAGGCATACAACTACGACAATTACAAGTATCCAAATGAGGGTCTTTTTTTTCATAATTAAAACTTTAGGTCAGTTGCGGAGATACCAAAGTACAATTCTAATACCTTTAATTTAAATATATAATCGTATTTGGCTCTATTAGCATCAATTTTGGCATTGTCATAACGCAGTTTCGACTGGCTGAAATCAAAGGCATTTGTCAATCCAACATCGTATCGGTCCTTAGCATACTGATATGCAAGTTCCTGAGATTCGAGAGCCGTCTGGGCTGCATCATACGATTTCAACGAACCTTTTACATCGACGAATGCCTGATACACATTGGATTCAAGGTCTAGTTTTGCCTGCTCCAAAAAGTATTCCTGTCGTTGGGCATTCACTTTATTGCGCCTCACGTTATTTCGGGTTGAAAATCCGTTGAAGATGGGCACGTTGATCTGCACTCCGTAGGATATTCCGTCATTTAAATACAGTTGTTCTTCAAAGGGCAACGGATCCAGTTCTCTCACTCCAATAATGTTGCTGTTCAAACCAAAAACCGATTCCCCCGTGCCTTCAACCACGCCGATGGGAAATTCAGATTGCACCACCGGGTTGTCCGGATCGATGATAGGCTCAATGCCACTTGCCCTGTCCGATTCCCTGGTGTTATAATTGACAAAGGCGTTTATAGTAGGTAAATAGGAGGTTCTGGCTATTTGAAGATCCTTCTTTGCCAATTCAAAATTGGTTTCTGCTATTTTGATCTCACTTCGGTTCTCTTTGGCTGCTGTGATCAATTCGGAAACCGATTTCTCGCCAATGCCTTCATCAATGATATCGTAACCCTCATCCTGAATATCAAAATTCTCATAATCCTGAATTCTCAATAGTTGGGCCAGACTGATCAACGAAATTTTTACTGAATTATCTGTAATTGCGATAGACTGTTTTTCATTGGCATCGGTCGCTTTTATTTCGAGCAGGTCCCCACGCGGCAATACTCCGGCATCCACTAACTCGTTAGTGCGGCTAATCTGATCCTGCGTTACCTTGTTCTGCGACTCTAAGACTTCGAGATTTGCTTTATTGGTAAGCACGGTCAAATAGGCATTTGCTACAAAAAGTGAAATATCATCCTTCATTTTGGCCAGGCCATAATCTGCCGAAAGTTGGGATAATTTGGCCCGTTGCATGGAGCGCAGATTTTGAAGACCCCGAAAAACAGTAACCCCCATCGTAACGCTATACGATGAGTTTCTCGAGGTTTGGTTCTCCAATACCCCTGTGGTGATATTTTGAGTCAAACCTGTGTTCCATGAATTTGACGCCGAACCATTTAACGAGGGAAGATAATTACCAAAAGCGTCCGATTTTTCGATCAAAGCCGTCTCAATATCCAACTCGCTTTGTTTTATATTTATATTATTCTCCAGTGCATATGCGACACACTCCTTGAGCGTCCATTTTTTATTTTGAGCCTGAGATGTAAAGCCCAGACAAAGGATAATTGCTAAGATTCCAATTTTCTTCATAATTGAATGTAGTTGATGAGTTTGTCTTTTGATTGCCGAAAGTGTTACAAAGATGGTAAAAATAAGCGATGGAATTATCGCCCGCCACCACCAAAATCGGGAACCGCCTTAATTTGGTTCCACACTTTTATTTTATCGTCCTTTGAAATACCGCTCTTTATTTCCACATTAATACCATCACTAATGCCCAGTTCAATATCTTTTCGTTCGAACTCCTGCTCCCCTTTTTCCACTTCAACGAAGGGTGCTTTTGTTTTAGGATCGTATTGTATCAAACCTTCTTTCAGGCTCAATACGCTATCGGCTCGAGCCAGAATAATGGAGGCATTGGCACTTAGTCCTGCCCGAATAAAGGTGGTATCCTTTTTACTCAATGTTCCTTTGATCTCAAACTGAATGGCTCCATTCTCATTGATCCCTTTGGGCGCGATATAATCCAGAACAGCATCAAATTTTTTGTTTTCAATGGCACCTACGGTAATCTCCAGCGGTAGATTTTCTGAAATCTTGCCTACCTCACTTTCATCTACTTTGCCTTCAAAGATCATTTTATCGACATCGGCCAGGGTGGCTATAGTCGTTCCATCATTGAAATTATTGGATTCGATAACCTGATTGCCCGCCTTTACAGGCACATCCAGTACCATTCCGGAAACGGTAGCGCGTATTTCGGTATTCGCTGAAGCTCCTAATCCACGGGTGGTTCCGGTCTTTACAATATCAAACGTTTGCTGGGCTCCGGAAAGATTTACTTTTTCTCGGCTATAGCGTTGTTTGGCTTGATCATAGGCCAATTGTGCATTGTCAAATTCGTTGGCCGATATCACTCCTTTTTCAAATAGCTCCTTCTGCCGTGCGTAAATGCTTTTTTCACTTTCCAGGGCCAGGCGAGCTGTTTCTACTTCAGTGCGCGCACTATTGATATTATTGTTTGCACTGCTCAACGAATTGATATTGGGTACCACCCTCACTCGGGCGATAAGGTCCCCGCTCTTGATGATGTCCCCGGCTTCAACAAAAATCTCATCGATGATCCCGGAGATATTTGGCTTAATGAGCACTTCTTCCTTCGGAACAATACTTCCCGTCGCGACCGTTTTCTTAACAATGGTTTCGGTTTTTGGAGATTCTGTTGTATAAATTATCGGATCCTCCTGATTTTTCTGAAAAAGATAATACAGTGCCCCGGTAAATGTGATGGCGATAACTGCAAGAATGATGATGGTAACCGTTTTTTTCATGAGATTGTTCGTTATTTATTCTATTCGGTGCGCAAGGCGTCAACCGGTTTTACTTTTATTGCGTTTTGAGCAGGAATCAATCCCGCCACTAATCCTGAGACTATTAATATAGTGAGGGCAATGATCACAACGTTGATATCGACACTTGGATTGGAGAACATATCCACTGGCCCATTTGCATCCAGGACCACGTTTATAATGTAAATGACAAAGGCACCCAAAGAAATACCCACCATTCCCGAGATGATAGTTAAGAAAATCGATTCCAGCAACACCTGCCCTCGAATGGACCAGGGCGTGGCACCCAATGCTCTTCGTATGCCAATTTCCTTGGTTCGTTCTTTTACTACGATGAGCATGATATTACTAATTCCAATGATTCCGGAAATGAGCACCAAAGACCCCACAAAATAGGCGATCAATTTAACGGCAAAAAACAAGCCTTCTATTCGGCTGTATTGCTGGTATAAATCGAAATTTCCAATGGCTCTGTCGTCTTCAGGATGAATCGAATGACGCTCTTTGATCACGTCGAAGATCTGTTCCTTCAATTCGGTGATCGAGGAACCGTCTTCCGCAGTAATGGCCATCCAGCCTACTTGATCCCCTTGATTAAAAGCTTGTGAAAAAGCGGTAAAAGGCACATAAATTTCCTTTTGATCTTCCTCAGCATCACCGCCTTGTGATTTTTTCTTATAAGTTCCTACCACTATAAAATTGACACCGTTGATCTTGATATAGGTTCCAATGGGATCTACTCCCTTATCGTACATGCTCGATCTAACACCCTCGCCAATTATAGCGACCTTTCGTTTCTCATTGATATCCCCATAGTTGATAAAACGCCCATTGGTAATGTCCATGGGTTGCTGTTGGATAATTTCCGGATAATCCCCATAGACATTGAAAGCGCCTGTTTTCAGTCCCCGAACCACATTATTACTGCCGCCAAAACCTCCCAATTGATTTCGGGGAGAGATAAATCGCAAGTTGGGAACATTATCGCGCAGTGCTTGTACATCCCCTACCCGATATCTAAATCTTCTCCCTTTTGGAAGCCCTTTGTAGGGCTTAGAGATGGTTTGCGTCCACATGAACATCGTATTGGTGGCAATATCCCCAAAATCTGCTTTTACACCGTTTTCTAATCCCTTTCCGGCCGCCAATAGGATCACAAGGATAAAGATCCCCCAAATCACTCCAAATGCGGTAAGTACGGTTCTAAACCAATTACTGCTCAAGGCCTCTAATATTTCGCTCCAACGATCTCGGTTAAACATAGCTATTCTTCTCTTAATGCTTCAATAGGTTTTATTCTGGCCGCTCGCCAAGCCGGAAAAAATCCGGCCAAAGCTCCTGCGATGATAAGTACAAAGACAGTGGTCAACGCAACGTTAAAATTCACCGACGGATTTACCATATAATCTATCTCAATATTGGGACCCACGATTTCCAATAGACCCATGCTCACAATAAGCCCGAAGAAACCTGCAATGGCGGTAATAAATATAGACTCATGCAAAATCATTCCAATAATGGACCAGGGTTGGGCACCAATTGCTTTTCGAATTCCTATTTCTTTGGTGCGTTCTTTCACGATAATAAGCATAATATTGCTCACTCCCACAACTCCTGCAATGATGGTACAAATACCCACGATCCAGAAAAACAGTTTGATCATCGCCATAAGGTCGTAATATCGTTTGGCTTCTTCCAGGGTATTAAATACATTTATGGCACTGGTATCTTCGGGGGCTACAATATGTCGTTCTTTTAGAAAGCTTTCAAGTTCTGCCGAAAACTGAATGGATTGCTCAAGTGCTTGTTGAAAGGTTTCCTGATGCTTTAAGGTGAATCCTAAATTCCGAACTTTGTTACCTCCATTAAAAACTCGCTGTGCAGTGGAAAGAGGTAAAAAAATACGTGTCTCCTCACGTTCTCCACCCGGATCGGTATAAACACCAATTACTTTAAAGTTAATTCCTGAAATCTGAATTTGCTTTCCAATAGGGTCTTCATCCTTTTCAAAGAGATCTCTATACACCTTATTGCCAATGGTAATTACTTTTTCAAAATTATCATGATCGGTATAATTTATAAATCGACCATGAGACAAACTGGCATTTTCGATAAACTGATAATCGGGATAAACCCCTTCTATCCGATAGCTTCCCGATTCATTTTTGTAGGTAGCTACACCACTCCAAATTCGGTATACCGATGATTTAAATTCCAGGTCGTCCTCATATTTTTTAATAAGATATTCGTAATCTTCATTTGTAAGTTCGATATAACGTCCCGGATTGAGGCCTTTATGTTCTACCGTGGTAACTCCAGTCCAGACGCTAATTCGGTTGGAGGCATCCTGCTCAAATTCCTGAGCGATTCCATTTTGCATTCCTTGGCCAAATCCCAGCAAGATCACCAAAATAAATATTCCGAAGCAACAGATAATCTTGTAAGAATGGTTCGCAATTTATTTTTACGAATGGTTTCAAATATTTCCTGCCATCGTTCTATATTAAACATGTGTTGATTGTATTGCTCGTACTTGTTTGACCATATTATCATCTATAATTACGCCATCTTTAAGATTTACAATTCGCTTACGTCATATGCGCAATATCGTCTTCATGCGTGACAATCAAAATGGTTTTTCCTTCATCATTAATCGCTTGAATGATTTCCATGACCTCATAGGATGTAGTACGAATCCAAGGCTCCCGTTGGCTCATCGGCCAAAAGCACTTTTGGATCGCTCGCCAAAGCTCGGGCAATGGCTACCCGTTGTTTTTGTCCTCCGGAAAGTTCATTGGGTAAATGTGTGGCCCAATCTGCCAGACCAACTTTTTCCAGATAACTGCATGGCTTTTTCCAAGCGCAATCTCCGCGTTTAACGCCCTGATAATATAGGGGCATAGCCACATTATCCAAAGCCGATTTATATGTGATTAGATTGAAAGACTGAAATACAAATCCCAGAAATCTATTCCGATATCGAGCCGCAACTTTTTCGTTGAGATTTTTTATAAGAGTGCCATCCAATGTGTAGCTGCCTTCATCGGCTTCGTCCAGCATACCAAGAATATTGAGCAGGGTAGATTTTCCCGAGCCAGAGGATCCCATAATCGCGACCATTTCACCTTCATTGACTTTAAAATCGATTCCTTTTAAAACATGGAGGGAATTGCTTCCAATATGATAGGATTTGTGTAAGTTTTTAATTTCAATCATAGCAAACAGATTAAGGTACAAAGTAATGATGTTTGTACCTCTATTATGTGAAATTCATGTTAAGACTTCGGTAAAATGGTTCGTGAAAGTCTTTTATATAAGACTATGTTCAGCAAAGATTGTTACAGTTAGCGGTGAAGATACTGTTAATTTTCTTATCCTTTCCTTCTTTCGATACATTCGATAAATAAAATATCCTATGCCTCCAATAAATAAATAAGGAAAAACCATAAGGTATACAATCCCGTTATTTACTCCTTTGGCCAACGCTCCACTCTTCTTCACTTTCAATAACCGCACGACACATGGCGCATTGTGCTTCTGTAGGAAGCGTTGCAAATAGCAGGAGAGCCGCAAAAACAAGAATTTTGGTTTTCATAGTACTTAATAATATGGCGAGATCATTAGATATACGATCACACCGGTTATCGCCACATAGAGCCATATAGGAAAGGTAATTTTAGCAATTTTCCGGTGCTTTTGAAAATCACCGCGCAATCGCCCTTACAAAGGTTACGAGTACAAATGGAATGACTCCAATCGATAAGAAAATATGGCTGATCAAAATAAAATAATACACGTATCGAATCACTCCTTCTCCACCATAACTTAGTGTCGTCTGAGGTCATATGATAGGCAATATACATCCCTAGAAACAGAACCGAAAGAACGATACAGGTTTTCATTATGAATTCATGGGTCTTTCTGTTCCCTTTTTTAATTTGAAAAACCGCAACGATCAATAAAATGGCAGTGATGCCGTTTATAGTTGCATAGATGGGAGGTAGGAAACCCAATCGTTCCACTCCTGGAATGCGTACATTAAATAAAACGGCAACTACTAGGGGAATTGCAATGGATAAAATCCAAATCCACACCTTGTATTTGTTGCTGGAAACAGGTTTGTCATTTTAGTTATTTCAATAAGAGTTCAATATCTTCAGTAATCATGCGAATTCCTTCGTCTTCCAAGACCGTCATAATAAATCATGGGGTTGCCATTTTCGTCGTAATCGGGAACGAATATAGCCTTCCTTGTCAATTAAAGCGAACAATCCCGAATGTTCAAAACCTCCTTCGGCTTCAAGACTTTCTCCTGCGTAAATTTGAAATCCCTCATTGGCAAGGGTGTAAATTTCGTTTTATCGCCTGTTAACAAATGCCAGTTGGGATTGGTGATCTTATAACTGCTCGGCATAGTCTTTTAAGACTTCCGGAGTATCGTATTCAGGGTCGATGGTGAAGGAGGCAATTCCGAAATTGGGATTGCCGTAAAACTTGTTCTGTATCTTCACCATATTTCTGTTCATAATCGGACAGATAGACGGGCAGGTGGTGAAAGAAAAATTCGACAATATATACTTTCCCTTTATAATTTTCATTGGTAATCGATTCCCCATTTTGATTGGTAAAACTGAAAATCGGGCACTTTGGTAGGTTTCTTTTCCTCATTGAGAATATAGGCCATATCGACTTCTGAAAAGTTCCCAACAATTTTTGGGACTGCACATGATTCCAAAGATCAAAATGATAAAGGATATGCCTATGTAGGAGTAATTTTTCATGTTCAACAATTTTTCTGCCACCTTCTAATAGGATTTATTATTTATTTCGGTCCCTAAACTTATCTTTCCGGTCGGCTTTATATTTTTTAAGTTCCAATCGATATTCGGCCAGGACCACCTTTATATCGTCACTCATTTTATTGTTTATTTCGGCATAATCGGCAGCATTGAATCCAAAAAGTCTTCCCATATCTTCGTCGTCATCCCGCCCTCGCAGGTTCCTTTCCTTATCAATGATAAAGACATAAGCTGTGGCGTAATTGGCATCCAATATATCATCACTTTGTAATGAAGCAAATACTCTTTCAATAGACTTTGGAGTACCAGTGGCAAAATTCCAGTGTTTTGGATCCTCGATGTCTCCCAGTTCTTTCTTTAGCTGAAGGGTTTGTGCTACTTGATCTTCGGTGATCAAGGTCACAAATTGAAACTCGCTAAACTGATGGTTCTTTTTATAGATCTTATGAGCCAGATTAAAGGCGTTGGCCTTTTTTGCCTCCACATCACTTCCGAAGAACCCCAACACCGTGATCTGATCTCTCAAATCGAACCGAATCTTCTGAAACAGGCTGGAAATCATCCAGCTCACTTACTCCGTAGCTAAGGGTGGGCAGCTTTACAAAATTATCCTTTCCGGTAGCAAAAAAAATATAAACCGTTATAGGCAAAAGAAACAGGACGGATAGAACAATGATTTTTTTTACTTGCACAATTCAAATGTTAATTAAAACTATTCAACTCGCCTTCCTTTAGATGGTGTGGAGAATCTCCTTGTTTGGCACTTCGCCGAGCAGAGGCCCACTTAGCTAAAGCTTCGAAGGACAAGGGCAAAAATACAACCTAAAGCGGGGTTGAACAACCTTTAACAGTTAATTTTTAAGGACACAAAAAAAGCCCGTCGAAATACAGGGCTTTAGTTTCTGGTGAATGTGACCTAATTAAAAATCAAATTTTACATAGTTACTTTTATAAACTTCAAAATATAATCTCCTTCGATCAATAAGATCAAAACAAGATAGCAGATAAGGAAGATTGCCGTCCAAACCACAGATCGTCGCAGCCCTTTGGTCTCATCGCGCATGTGCATAAAGTCCCAGGTAATATAATAAGCCTTTACCAGGGTGAGGATAATGAAAATCCAGTTTAAAAGTTTCATTGCCAGAAAACGTCCTTCTGTCAAAAACTCGGGTTTAGTAATACCAAATGCAACTTCAACAATTGTTACTATAGAAAGAAAGACAAATACCCCCCAAATCTTGGTAATATTGGATTTGAACTTTACAAGACCTCTAAATATTTCTAATTTATGTTCGTGTGCCATTTTTTAATTTTTATACTGAAGCAAATTCAGTATTTCTTAAACAAGATAAAAGAAGGTAAATACAAATACCCATACCAAATCTACAAAGTGCCAATACAGTCCAACTTTTTCAACCATTTCATAATTTCCTCGTTCGCTCATAGGTTCCAATTACCACATTAAAGAAAATAATAATGTTGATCAACACTCCTGAGAATACGTGGAAACCGTGAAAACCTGTGATAAAGAAAAAGAAATCTGCAAACAAGGGATGTACCATATTCGTTATCGTTTCAGGTTCGCACCTTCAACGACCAATTTACCGTCATTGACCAATTTTAGCTACAGATTCTTCTCGGGAAAGCACGATAGGCCTGCCATGTTCATCCTTATATTGTATTCGAACCAAAAGATCGTCATTCGCCAGAAAACCTGCTTTTACTTCTTCATAATGAATAAGTAGCTTTGCGTTTCAGGTTCAGATCGAAACCAAACTCCATTTTTTTCAGCATGTTCTTGCTCACTCGGTAGGAATATTTGCAGCAAAATCTGCGATAGCAACTCGTTCTCCTTCTGTATCCAAAAACTGTAAGTATTTTTCCACCTTTGGTTTCTACTGCACCATAATCTCCTTTTATAAAGGTTGCCCATTCCCAAGCCTGTGAACCAACGAAAATTGCACCTCCAATGATGGTAAAGAACATATACAAGATCACTTTTTTCTTGCTGCATTTTATGTCCTGCATCCACAGCCAATACCATCGTAACAGAGGAGAAAATAAGAACAAACGTCATAAATGCCACATAGTACATGGGAGCATCTACACCATGTAAAAATGGAAAGTGAGTAAACACTTGATCTGCAATCGGCCAGGCATCTACAAATTTAAATCTTGAAAAGCCATAAGAGGCAAGAAATCCAGAAAAGGTTAAGGCATCTGAAACGATGAAAAACCACATCATCATTTTACCATAACTGGCTTTTAGTGGTCGGTTTCCTCCACCCCAGGTTTTTCCTTCGGTACCTGTTTTAGCAACAGTAGCTTCCATATAAAGATATTGGTTTTAATTGGGTTCAAAAATACAGTATATTTTTTATCTCACAAAATATAAAAATAAAAACAGATAAATCCATAGATACATCAACGAAGTGCCAGAAAGTAGCAGCCAGTTCTATTCCAAGGGTTTTCCCGTCTTTATACTTTAGTTTATAATGATTATAAATTACAACCAACAGCGATATCAGAGCTACCAAAATATGTGCCAGATGCATACAGCTACGATCAAATAAATAAAGGTTCCTTTGGTGTTGCTTGTTACTTCCTGTAAAATTATATTCCGAAGTCATTCACCATTTCAGAAAATCCTTTAAACTGCAGACCAGATAAAGGCAGCTCCCAAGAAAAAAGTTGCCCATAGCAACGCCATGGACATTTATTCGTTCTTCTTTCAGGACTTTTGCCTTCGCAAAATGAAAGGTGAAACTACTCAAAACAATGACGACCAGACTCAGGTAAAATGCTTGTGGTAATTCCAAGATCTTTCAGCCAATCCTTTCTGGTCTCTGCTTACAATGTAGGCACTCGTCAGACCGGCAAAACTCATCGTAAGACTTATCATCCCAAACCACAACATCATTTTCTTGGCGCGGCGTATTTTTTGATCTTCTGTACCTTCGGTATAATCTTTCATTATCTTATAAATTTATCTGCAACATAGATGATTTGCAATAGGGTTATATAGCTCACACTTACCAACATGAGTTGTCGGGCAGATTTCGCAGTTTTTAAACGATACAATCGCACTGCATAATAGATGAGCCATATTCCCAAACCGCCAATAATTATTGCAGAAATGGGGGTGATATACAATCTTCCGGTAACTCCCACTGCCGGGATCAACGACACCAACACCGTCCAAATACTATATAAAACCACTTGCATAGCCGTTCCCTTGTCTCTTTTGCCTGTAGGTAGCATAAAGAAACCAGCCTTTTTGTAATCATCATAAAGAAACCATCCTATAGCCCAAAAATGGGGAAACTGCCAAAAAAACTGAATCATAAACAAGGTCCCGGGTTCAATCCCAAAATCATTGGTAGCGGCAACCCAACCCAACATAAAAGGAATGGCTCCCGGAAAAGCCCCTACAAACACGGAAAGCGGTGTCCTGGTTTTTAAAGGGGTATACAAACTCACATACATAAAGATGGAAATAGCTCCAAACATAGCGGTTTGTGGATTGATAGCGTATAAGATCGCGATCCCTGCGAGTGTCAATATACTCGCCAGGACAAAGGCTTGAGTCACTCCCATACGGCCGGCGGGAATTGGCCTGTTTTTGGTCCGGTCCATCAAGGCATCGAGGTCCTTTTCTATAATTTGATTGTATACATTGGAGGCTCCCACCATGCAGTAACCCCCCACACACAATAGCAGCAGCACTTTATAATCAATGGCCCCTACAACTCCCAATAAATAACCCGCCACCGAAGAAAACACCACACTCACGGAAAGGCGCATTTTGGTAATTTCAGTAAAATTTCTAATTACTGATGAGGGAAAAGACGGTGATTGGGTTTTAGGCAAGTGACCTTTGTTTTTTAAAGCGTTGCAAAGATACGTCACGGGGTCATTTTTCACAATATATATCTTATATTGTTGGGGTTGTATTTCAACTATTTTATTAAATTCGACCCAGATATTAAAAACAATCTCATGCGCACATTATTTATTTTAAGCCTGGCTTTTTTTGCAGGATCCATTCACACTTTCGCCCAGGACGATAAACAAGATACAAGCGAACCCGCTGGCCCTGCACGTACTATCTCGATGATGAAGGTTACAGACAGTATCTATATGCTGAAAGGCAAAGGAGGTAATATTGGCCTATCTAAAGGCGAAGACGGGGTTTTGATGATCGACAATCAGTTTGCAGCGGTCACACCCGAACTTCTGGGACTAGTGAATACGCTAACCCGCAGACCGGTTCAGTTTTTGGTCAACACCCACCATCACGGTGACCATACAGGCGGTAATAGCAATATGCTCGACACCGGCACTATTATTTATGCGCATGATAATGCTCGAAAACGATTGCTGAATGCCGACAAAAGAAAATTTATGGAAGAGCAGGAAGCCGGCTTTACAGAGTTGGTAAAAAAATTGGAGGCGGAAGGCAACAAAGAAAAAGCCACAGAAAAGGCCAAAGAAGGTTACCAGGATCAACCAGAATTTATTCCGAAGAAAAATACCTATCCCACCATTACCTTTTCCGATGATCTCACCTTTCATTATAATGGCGAAGATATTATGGTGTTCCACGTCCACAAAGCACATACCGATGGAGATGCCTTGGTCTATTTTACCCAAAGTAATGTGCTACACACCGGAGACGTATTTTTTAATGGAAAATATCCTTTTGTAGATGTAAATAGTGGCGGGACTTACGATGGCTATATCGATGCGCTTTCAAAGGTCATTATGCTTATAGACGAAGAAACTAAGGTCATCCCGGGCCATGGTGAGCTCGGCAGCAAGGCCGATGTCATCTTTAGTCGTAATATGATGGTTTCTTTGCGCGACCGCGTTTTCTACCACTACCTGGATAAAAGATCGAAGGAAGAAATACTAAGCATGAAAGAGATCACTACGGAATTTGACGCCAGAGGTTTTGGAGACGGATATATTTCTACTGAAAAATTCCTCGAACTCATTTATGACCAGGCCCGTCGAAAATATGGAGTGATTAAAAAGTAGCAGTTTAATTTGTTTAAAAATCGTTGTACCAGTTGAATAGATCGGTTCGAATTCCGAAATTTACCCAGGTCGTTTTATTTTCAAAAGTGCTTTCCGTATTGAGCTGGGGCTTAAAATCACGCAGGATCACACTGCCATATACCTTCAAATTGGTGGCCGGATTCAGGAGGTAACCCGCTTGCAATTCAGCATGAAAGAAATCGGTAGTATTTCCCTGGGCCACCTCGTTTCCTAAATCTGAGACGCGATTATCTTCAGTTCCGTAAATATTTCCGCCGTAAAAAAGAGCATCATCGGTGGTATTGAACTCAAACCCCCGTTGGGCGACGATTACTTTTACATCTCCAAAAATACGGCCTCTTTGGTAGCGTGCAATGGCGACAAATTCTGAAAAGTTAGATCCCAGGGTATGTGCCATAGACTGATTGTTGTGCCCGTAATTGAGCACCACGCTATTGTGCGAATAGGTAAAGGGTCGTACGCGATTGTATTCAGCTTGTAAATACAACCCCTTAATTCCGAAGGAATCATAATACTTTGCTCCTATCTGGTAGCCTGTTTTATTTTTGTAGCTCCCGTTTCCACCAAAAATATCACCCGACGAAAATTCATCGATGATCAATTGAGCATAGGCATTTACCCGATTGGTAAATTTGTATTTTCCACTCAAACCTATAACGGCATTTCCACCGCGAGAGCCTGTTGAAAATTCAATGGCCCGATAAAAAATTACAGGATTCACAAAATTGAGATCGAAGCCCCGGTCATTGTCGTTTTCCCATATGACCGTTTCAAACAGACCAATGTTTAAGCGTTTGGTCACATTGTAACTTAGGTAATGGTTGGCCATATATTTGGTTCGAAACGAGCCGTTCGCAGTCACTTCCGAACGCACATCGCGCAGCGACATCCAGGTATTCGTATATTTTAATTTCCAGAAGGTCGTGTTCAATTTAAAATAGGGATAGGGGCTGGCGTTATCACTTAAGAGCAACGACCTATATCCGTCACCAATAAAGTTCTTTCCGTGGCCCAATTGCATATTAAAATGCTCAGACGGCGAATAGGAGATCTGCCCGGTGGCTATGGGGTAATCAAAAGAATCTGACCTGAAGTTCTTAGCGATACCCTGACCCGGAATGATGGCGGGATTTCCTCCATCGGGTCTTCTGGCTCTGGCGAAACGATTAAAATAATCTGCAAAACGCCCCTGACTCTCATAGATCACGGCGAAAAAATTCACTTTCTTCCCAATGCCTCCCTGGGTGTATAATAGCCTGGTGTTATTATAAGTGTCTATCTCCGCATCGATGTCTTTTCCAGCCTGCAGATCCACGCCGGGATCGAGGGTGAGCCAATAATCCTTTCCTTTGAGTGCGACCATATGTTCATCCCAGAATTTTCTGCCAAACCATGAAGATTTGTTCTTTGATATCTTTTGATTCTCGGCTTCGAAATTGTAATATTTATTTACTTCGCTATAAATAAAGGGTTTTTGGGCAGTATGATTATTCGTTCCAATTTGATTCATTGCCGGGTCAAAAAGGCTGTAGTTATGATGTGAAAGCGGGATGTTGATGCCGCTTTTATACGCATCATTTTGGTACGGACGCTTTTCGATGGCATCGTACTCAGGAAGCTCGGTGGTTCCAATTTTTTCTTCGGAAGTAAGGGTGATTGCCGCTGCCTTGCGAACTTCCTCTTTAAGCTGTCCCAGCGGGACTGGTAAACTCAGGGTAAATTGTGTGTAGGTAGGCCTGCCGTTATAGGTGGCCGGGGTAATTTTCGGAAATTGCTCAAAAACGCGTCCTATTTCGTCCTTCAACTCGGTATAAACGGCATCCACATAAAGCAACTTGAAATTTCCTTCTTTGTCCACTTCAAAAAAGATATTGATGCTTCCCGTATAGTTTTCTTCTGAAACAATTCCGGGAGCCTTAAAATTGCTGTGGATCAATTCTCGAACCGTATTGTTAAAACAGAGTTCGAGCCCATCGATATCCACTTGCTCGCAGTTTGAGAATACGGGGTATTTTTCAAAAGGATTTCCTTTGGTTTGGGCAGAAAGAGTGGTGTTAAAAAGAAGTAGTAAGACGAGAAATAAGGCAAATCTCTTCATCGATATAAGGGCGTTTAGTTTCCCGAAAGATACGTTTTTTTTGAAATGCCCACAGCAGAAAACAAAAAACCCGTCTCAAAATTAAGACGGGTCTTTTATATTATTGCACCTGAAACCTGATAGGAACAGTGAATAATACATCCACTTCAATATTCCCCTGCCGGCCGGGCTGCATCACTGGCATTTTTGAGATCACTCTTTTGGCTTCCTCTTCCATTTCGGGCAGCACGGCTCTTGTCAAGATGTCTTTTACACTACCATCCTTCCCAACCGTAAATTGCACATTTACATTGTAAATTTTCCCTTGTTCCAAGTCGGAAAACTTATCGGTTTTGAACTTTTTGTTGATAAACTTTCCAATTTGAGAAGACATGCAGGCGCGTCTTTCATCGTTGCTCGATAAAGATTCACAACCCGGAAACACAGGTACAAATTGCACTGAATTGAAAGACGCCGGCCCGGACTCCGTGGTGGGTGGTGCGATGGTCTTTCCTACCAAAGGTGGATCTGGTGTCACGTCAGTTGGGGGAATTTCGCCTTCAACCGTCAGCGTTTTGTCATCAACTTCTGTAAAAGTGTGGCTCAATGGTTTTTGAATGATACGCTGTTTTATCTTTTTTTGCGGTTTCACCGTCACTTCTGGTTGTTCCAGTTGGTAGGCCACCAAAGGGGATTGAATCCAGTCTATTTCATCGGGAGGGGTGAAGGCTTTTCCCGATCCCAGGTCCCAATCGCTTTCCAGGATCAAAAAACTAAGTAGTAAGGTTACGGCTAGGCCTACTTGAAAGAACAGCCCTGAACTCCAGCGAATGTTAATTCGTTTTTTTTCTTCTCTTTTTGATGGTACCTTTGTTTTGGTACCACTCACATTTTTTACAGATGGTAACATAGTGTTTATATTTAAGAGTTATATCACTAAGCTACACAAGGGTTGTGCCAAAAAAGAATCGCTCCGTCTTTGACGGAGCGATTTGCTTATATAAAGAAAACTATTTTATTAATTCTCTACCTGGAATACGATGGGCAGGGCATATAATACCCCAACGGCTTTACCTCGTTGTTTTCCAGGAGTCATCTTTGGTAGTGATTGAACCACCTTGATGGCCTCTTGTTCCAGACGAGGGTGTGGAGCACGAGCTCGTACATTGACTACGTTTCCGTTTCGGTCAATTTTAAACTGTACGGAGATACGTTGTCTTCCTGCGTCCAAACCTAAGTCGTTTGCAAGTTCATTATCGAATTTCTTCTGAACGAACTTCATCACCTTTTCAGACATGCATTTTTTCTTTGCATCGTTGTTTCCGGCATCTTCGCAACCCGGATAGATAGGTACATTCTCAATAACTGCGAAAGGTACATCGGCAATTTCTTCTTCTTCTACCTCTTCTATTTCCTCAATCTCAACAATTTCTTCAGTTTGACTGGTTTCGGTAGATTTAATGATCGTTTCTTCAACCTCATCTTCATCCTCTACCACTTGAATTACTTCAGGAGCCGGCGGTGGCGGTGGTGGTGGTGGTGGTGGTGTAACTGTATTGGTTACCGGAATTTCTTCTTCCAAATCATCATCAAGGGACAATCCAACATCTGCAAGATTGCTTTCATCATGTGTTTTCCATTCCAAGGCCGTATAGGAAATTACCAACATTAATGCCAATCCGGCAAGTAGAAAGATACTACTCCATCTGGTAAGATCTGCTTTTGAGTTTTTTTTCGGTTCCATAATTGAGAATTTATATTATTGCTAAAATATGTAAAATCAATTGTTTTCTTAAAAGAAAATCAACATTTCAGCTAAAATACTTTTTTTATTTTCTGAAAAATTAACCATCCCAACAAAATTCCGGCAGCATTTGCCAATATATCCCACCCATCTGCCGTTCTCGATTGCAAAAACAACCCTTGCAATACTTCAATTACTATGCCATAAAAGAATACGAGAAGGAGTACCCAAATCACACTTCCATTTTTCCCTTTGGTTTTATGCGAAGCGAAAAGCAGCCATATCAACACAAGCACCCCAAAAACACACAGATGCCCAAGTTTATCAAAAGATGGCACCCCCACCGTTGGGATATCCTCGGCTGGATATAGTAATAAAAAAGTTGCGAATATGGTATATAAAATACCTCCGTACAATAGGTTCTTAGGTCCCAATCGATTCTTTATACCCTGCATCGTCTAATAGTCCCTCAAGTTCGTCCGGATTGGAAATTTTAATCTTTATCATCCATCCTTCTCCATAAGGATCGCTGTTTACTTTTTCGGGTTCAGACTCAAGTGAATCGTTAAATTCGATTATTTCACCCGAAAGGGGCATGAAGAGGTCGGATACGGTTTTTACGGCTTCCACCGTTCCAAAAACCGCCTGTTGATCCAGGGTTTCATCCAACGTTTCCACTTCAACATATACAATGTCACCCAGTTCCCCCTGAGCAAAATCTGTAATTCCAACCGTCGCTATATCGCCATCGATGGCAATCCATTCGTGGTCGGCTGTATATTTTAGGTTTGAAGGTACATTCATGGTTATCTAAGTTATTTAAATGTATTGTTAGTTTCCGAAGTTATAACGAAGGGTTAATCCACCTCGAATGGTCGTTTGAGGAAAGGCCGTTGAAATGGCATACTCAGAGAATGAATGATCATAATAGAAGAGCGCCGTTAGGTTCTTACTCAAGGCATAATCTGCAGAAAATTGAAATCCGTAAATGGTTTGTCCGGCAGTGGTTTGATTGTTATCAATGTCCAGATATCGAATGATGGTTTTATTATCTCTTCTCGAGACATCCAATTTAAAATTAAGGTCACTGTTTATCACTTTCTTCTTACCTCCGAAATTGGTGCTAATTTTAAGTCTTTAACTCGATATCCAAGGCCCAGTACAATCTCATTACCTTTTATTTCGGTTAATAGATTATTGGCAAAACTCAGGGAAAGCGCACTGTCCTTTCGATACTCAGCCAAAATCTTAATCGAATTCTTCATTTCAAAGTCCACTCGAATCAAGGGTGAGAACTGCTCTGTAAGATTCACATTAGTTAAAAAGTAGTGCTCTTAAAGTTCCCGGCCTGATCTAAAGCGTCGGGTCATTTCGGTCATAATCGAGATTGGTTTGGAATTGATTTACCGTATAGGACGATCGGTATCCATGCTGAATGGAAAATCTTTTAAAGTTCTTCTTAAACCATTTCATCCTCATAAGACCCGTATACTTGATGTCCCAATTAGGCAACGGAATATCCCTGAAGATACCGGTCTTCTCCTTGGAAACATCACTACCCTTATATGCAGCCAAAAAGGAGGGTAGCAATACATCCTGACTCGTTTTACCAAAACCTACCGGGAAGCCTTCCTCATCTCGGTCAAAGCCAGTGGTACCGTAAAAATCCTCTGCCAGTCTGTCGGCAACAACCAGTCGATTGGAACGGAATTCATTAAAAGCCGCGCTGGTTTCTTCATCACTACTTCCAAAGGCCGTTTTAATCAATACCGTGGAAATATTGAAATTCCCAAAGGTCGTTGGAGTCAATGAACGATACAAATCATCTTCGACAATATAATTTTCGGCGTAATTTTCAGAATAAATTCGGCTTCCGTTAATGTCGACTTTCAAATCGGGAAGCAACTCAATATTTACTTGAGCATCCAGTTGACGGCTTTCTACCTCGGTGTATTGTTCATTAAATTCAGGATACAAGGTCAACCAGCCTTTACGAGCCGCCAGATCCCTAATTTCTGCCTGACTCCCGAAGATAAATCCGGAAGTTGGCTTCAGTGTACCGGTAAATCCAATGGAAGGGATATAACCCGGTAGGAAAATACCATTGTTCTCCTGATAGTTGAACTGAATTTTCTTAATGGAAGTAACCAGTCCAATTAGGGAATTGAGGGCTTTATCTCCTCCACTCAGGGAGCTGGAATTACCACTTGAATTTGAATTCCCGCGACCCAAAACACCTCCGCGTTCTGCGTTCTCGGTTTTACTATTCTTTTCATTCTTACCGTCGTTCCCTTTTTCGCCTTTTGAGCCATCACCACCATCGCCGCCTTTCGTACCGCCTCCACCTTCTCCACCGGCAGAACCGCTTTTACGTTTGCTCTTCTTCACTTTGGTGAGTCCAATATAGCGATAGAAGCTATTCATGTCCAGAGTGGAATTGATCCGATGTGTACTCGCATTTTGAATCGAATTCCCCAAATTGAAGGTTTCGGTAACTCCATCGCTTTGCTCGATCTGAATGTTATTGAACAAGTCACTGCCGTCCTGCCATTGAAAATCTCCCTGATACGAATAGGTAGCCCGTATCCACTTCAGGAACGGAAATTTAGCGGTAGGTATATCATAATTCAATTGCAGGGATTGGAAATGCTGATTGGGCTCTCCCACATCCCAAAATCCACCCCAAACACCTACGCTATTGTCCACGATCCCATCATTGATGTAGTTATTGACAATTCGATTATTCGCTGCATTGAAATTGAATCGCAGCGATTTTGTCAGGTTGTAATTCAGGGTATATTGCCAATCGAAAAGGAAGTTTCGCTGGTACAAGGTTGGAATTCCTATATTCCCTTCCAAAAGGTCCAATTCTCTGAACTTTTGTTCGTTGTATTGTCGCACAATATTGGAACTCACCGTAATATTGGTGGGAAGGTAATTGAAATTCAAATCCTTTAAGAATTGCCAGTATTTACCGTTAAACAGTGAATCGTTCTTTTTAAACGGTTCATAGGGTTTCTGAACAAAGTTGTAATTGTAGGTCCCACCTACCCGAACATTCTGATCCAGCGATTCTTCAATTTCAAAATCGTTGTGATCGATCTGGTTGTACGAATAAGAAAAGGTGAAATTCTCAATATCATAAGTCATGGGTTTTCCTTCACCGGTACGATCTTTCCGAACCCCTATAAAATTAACACTTTGCCTTTTGGTGTAGTTCACCGATTGTTCTTTGATGCGATCCTTTTCTTCGGCGGTGGCGGCGTTGTCGATGCGCTGTTCCAATTCAATATCCTGAAATTCCGGATCGTATTTCGGGGTGATGGTTTCTTCTCCAATTCCAAAGTTAAATGGCAATTGAATTCCCCATTTTTTTGGAAGCATTTGCCCCAGGTTAAAATTGGTAACCACGTCATATAATTCGGTGTCTTCCAAAGATCTTTCATTAGGTCCTTGTTCGATCGACCCAAAACCTATGGTGCTCTTTCGTCCCGTAGCACTTACATTGGCAAAATCGGCAAGATTGGCATCAACACTTGCAATGGCTGCCCAACCACCTTGGTTGTTCAATTCTGAAAGACGTAGCTCATTGAACCATGCTTCACCACAAACACCGGTATTGCTATTATTCCGAAGTCCCAGCATGATCACCCGTACATTCCCAAAACTGGGGTTCCCCTTGATCCCGAATCGATAGGTCTCATTGGCATTGATCACGCCTGCATCGGCATAGGAGATCCCGGTAATAGGATCGGGGTCACTGAGGCCCTCTCGACTGCCCAATGCAAGTGTTTTTAGTTGCTGAAGGGCTTCCAGTGGCAAATCCAATCTGTTTTCGATCGGCCACACGATCTCGGCGTCCGAATCGGATGGGTTTGGAAGATTGGGAGAAACCGCCAACGGAATTTCAATTTCGTAAAAACTGGTATTCAAATCGGTTCCCAAACGAATGAAAGCCGATAATTGACCATCCGAAAGTACCACCTGATTTTCAATAGACTCTACGTGGATGAACATCTCCAGGTTCTTATACTGGCGCATGTCGACATTGAAATTCTTGTAAACCGCCCTAGCATCATTCTGCTCCAATTCACAAACCCGCAATGCGAGGGATTGCTCATCCTGGCGAATGATGTTATTATTGTTGTTCAATTCTTCCCGGAAAACACCCGGTGGAATCACATAGTTGCTGTTCTGAATTATCCCAACGGCCTCATTCTCAAAGGTGGTGTCATCCATGGAATTCTCCTCACCCGTGATATCAAGAGTTTCGGTATATCTTCGGTAATCTCCTCGGAAAAGTTCCAACGTTCCCATTCGAATAATGGTTTCCTGACTAAATCCGGAAAGGAACATTCTCATAAAACGAATGGACCTGAAATCGGATATTCCATTGACCGCCGTATCATACTCGCTTAACGGTAATCTGAATTGAATCCAACGCACCGGAATTTCATCATTGTTTTGGGTGGTTACCGATATTTCCTTGACATCGGTCACATATTTTCCATTTTCCTGATCCATTCCAGGAAACAGATCTACTTCATATTCAAAATAACTATCTACCGTATTCATGGTATTATCACGGTTGATATCCTCCACATCGGGTTGGGCATTGTTTCCCCGGTTGGTGTTGGTCACCTGTTCCGGTGAGTTTCCCTGCGTCCCGTTATACTGCAGGTAGCGTTCCAAAATAGTTCCTTCGGCCTGTAAAAAGTATTGATAGTTGTCATTCGCAGGATCGGGCAATCCTCCAAATGCCGGAAACTTAGCAGCTTCTTCCGCATCGCTCAAACCGTCAAATCCAATATCCTGATTGGTTCGTTCCTCACCCGAAGTGTTGAAGGTATAAATGAGCGATTGATTGCTGGGTACTTTACCCCATTCGGTTGAAATCGTGTTAAAATCGCCTCCGTCTTCCGGTAGTCCGTTTTCGTATTGCTTTCGACCATCTTTCAGAATATCTTCGGAAATATTACCAAGGTTGAAGCTTAGTTTTCCGCCCTGATTATTCGAATTTTCAGGATATATGAATGGATCCATCACCCAAAACTGAATGTATTCCACATTGGATCGCTCAAAATCTGTGGTGGTCAATTGTCTTGAAATACCTCCAAATCGGGTTTCCGGATTTGGCAAGGTGTTACTACCAGCTGCGACAGGGTTGAAATTGTATTCTCCTCGTTGGTTTGGATAATAGGCCAGATCCAAAGTGAACAAAGCTTGCGTTTGTCCCTGAATAATATCCTGATCGGGGAATATTTCATCTCTGAAAACCCGACGTGTAAACGGCGAAGAAAGATCTTCGTCGTTAATACCCTCAGGCCGTTGAGAGCTATAGAAAATAGGGTCAATGGTATACCAGGCGAGTTTTGCCCGGTTGTAGTTGTAAGACAGGTCGTTATTTCCCAATTCTCCGCCAAAACCAAGTGGTGTGCTGGAGAGGGACCAGGTTAAGGGTGAGCTAATATCCACCGCCGTTTGAGCCGCCTCAAAGTCATCGACGTACGCGGTTATCCTTCCGTCAAAATCGGATACTTTCGGGGCACCCGGTAGCAGATACGCAAATTCCCCGCGTACCGAAACATTGGAATCCACATCGGTATCAATATTGGGAAGCTTGTTTACCAGTCTTGTCAAAAAGGGAACTTCTGTCGAATAATTGGCATTAATACCAAACATGGTATTGTTGATGGGTTCATTCTGAAATGACGACTTCTGTGTCAAAGGGCGTTCGTTCAGATTTAAAAAGGTACCTCCTATTTGCAATTCATCATTGAACTTGTGCTGTACATCAAGCCCGGTAAATCGTTTGGTCTGCTGACCAAAAAGCGTATTGTTTTCGGTGGAAATATTAATAGGTGTATTCGAATTGAGCAATGCAGGATCGAGTATCTGAACCCGCCCCAATTGATAGTTCACCGTATAATCCACTCCTTCGACCAGTGTTCGGCCTCCGGCGGTGACGGTTACTGAACCCTGCGGAATATTAAAGGCTCCGATGGGAATTCCATCGGCTCCGGTGGATTTGTAAGTACCTTTCAACTGAAATTTATTCTTGTCGCTGTCTTCTTGCTCTGCCTGTGTTTTGGTGGAGCGATACATGGTTCTAAAGACGTACTTACCCTGGTTGGCATTATAGGTGGCCGGGACGTCATAATTTTGTGATTCTCCGTTGGGTGGCGAGTTAAGCTTCAAGGTATTAAAGAGGTATTCTCCAAAAGGCTCTACACTGGTAAAGATGATGCGACCATTTTGTTGATCGACCGTTATTCCGGGGTAGAAATCGAAGAACCCGTCTCCTCCTTGTTGCGGATCGTTATTGAAGTTCAGTTTATCCAGATTGAATACCCGCAATAAAGTGGCATCGTTGATATCTACCGGATCTGTGCTACTAATTGACGGCTCCGGAAATGGAGTCCCAGCAACAGGCGAAATATAGTTTAAGGGAGAGGGATCTGTATATAAAATGTTCAACCGAAAATCTTCCTGCTCCAATTGAAAGGCACCTATGGGATAGATGTTTTTCATCATGATATCCCAAACCGGTTCATTGACATTGGTGATATTGGATTTCAATAATTTCACGATCAGGTTTTGCGTAATTCCCTGTTCTCCTGTTCCGCCACCCTGGCCTCCACCCTGGCCGCCCTGACCATTGTTAAACTCTCCTGTGGTAGCTTCCACCCCATCTGTTGAAAATTCACCTACCTGGTACACCTGTCCATTGACGGTAAACTGAAACGCAACCCCTAGTACCTCATCATTATTAAGGCGTTGATTCAGGGAAATATAACCCAGTTGTGAATTTAGTTGAAATTCATTGCCCTGTAATTTTCGTGCATTCTCCAGCGTAACATAATCGGTACCGTCCATGACATGCACTCCGCTAAAACCATATTGAACCGTAGCGATGTCTCTAATGGCAGCATTCAAAATGGTTTGTTCCGATGGGTTATCTATTCCGAATGGATTAAAATCGTTATTGGAGTTATCTGGATATGAATTTTTAGATCTATTTATGAATCCGCCGGGCACTATGTTCAAACCTATATTTGTAGGATCGGACTCACCGATATCCTGAAGCGCAATGATGTTTCGCACATCGTTGGTGGTATTGTTACGGTTGGTAATCCATACTTCGACCCGTGTAATTTGAATATTGGAATTGATGAAAGGATATTGCTTCAATACCCGGTCATAATTATCTCTAAAATAATGCGCCAGGAAGAAGTGTCGGTTTTCGTCATAATCCAGGGCGAATAATTCGAATTCGGTAATCGTGGCGCCTCCTTCGGCAACTACCGATCGGGTTTCCGACTTCTGTTCAGAAAATACCCCGGTGATGGTTGTTTTTCCAAATTGCAACTGAGTCTTTACCCCAAAAAGGCTTTGAGCACCTTGTATGAGGGTACTGTTTAGTGGCATACTTACGTTACCTACTTCTATTTTCTGAATGATATCGTCTTCGGTAGGTGTATATTCCAACTTAATTTCATTCTGAAAATCGAAGGTGGATTGCGTATCATAATTGGCGGTCACCTGAAGTCGTTCTCCTACTTTACCCAGTAAACTAAGGCTAATACGTTGATCAAAATCAAAGGAGAGGTTGCTTCGGTTTCGAGGTGAAAAGGACGGATTGTCCTGTTTGGTATACAAAATACCCAGATCCATTTCTACGCTACCCTGTGGAATTACTTCAATGGTATTTCCCCCAAAAACCGATTCGAAAAAGTTTGAATTGACGTAAAAAGTAGGTAACAGGTTCTTCTGAGCCTCTTCCGACCCTTCTTTTCGTCCATCGGCTGCATCGATCTTTTCTTTAAAATAGGCCTTCATTTGTTCTTTAAGAACCAATTCCTGATATTCTTCAGCAGTAAGGATAATGGGATAAGAAATATTGAAATCTCCTAGCGTACGGGTTAGAATATATCTTTCGGTAATGGGATCATAAGTGTATAGATCCTGAATACTGGTGGGAGTGGGAAGGTCCAAACGTCCCATGGTCGAACCTGTGGCCGTAGTATCCTGAGAGAAGACAGTGGTCGTCCCAAAAAGTATAACTCCGAATAATATAAGTTAGCTAAGCTATTTTTGTAATAGTAATTTTTTGCGCCCAATTTTTACAAATTTTTTAAAGCTTGTTTTATAATCGTTTCAACCGATGCCTGCGGGTTCGTTTCAGAACCAAATCACAGACCTTTTCAGCTTGTTTCCGAACAAAACCAAGTGTCTCCAAAGCAGATAACGCTTCATTTTTATTCGTATTGCTCGAAATGGCAGAAATACCATCCAAACCGTATACTTTCAAAATTTTATCTTTTAAATCCAATAACAACCCGCTGCGCTGTTTTGGCTCCAATTCCTTTTACCGATTGTATGGTGGCAATATCACACTGAGCGATTGCCTCTTTAACTTGTTCAGGAGATAATGACGAAAGCATTGTTCTTGCCGTACTTGCCCCAACCCCTGAAACCGAGATCAATAATCTGAAAATTTCACGTTCTGCATGACGCTCGAAAATCCATACAACATATGAGCATCTTCACGAACTTGCAGATGTGTGAACAATTTGACATTTTCACTCTCGGGGAGCTGTGAAAATGTATGTAGCGAAATGTTAAAAAAATAACCCACACCATTACAATCAATAACAACGTCGGTCGGGTTTTTTTCAACTAATCTTCCCTGTATATGGGTTATCATTCGCTAGCAACAAGTTAATGGCTCAAATATAGTATAATTATTTGCATCTGCTACTGTTTCGGAATATGAAAATGTGCTGTAGTTTTATCCTCTTTTACTTCTTTTCCACTTTGGAGTGCTTCTCTTTTTGCTGCGCATCGACAACCGCAATTGCCGTCATATTTACAATTTCTTCCACTTTGGCACCCAGTTGCAGAATGTGCACGGGTTTCTTCATTCCCAGCATAATTGGCCCAATGGATTCGACGTCATTTTGTTCCTTTAGCAACTTATAATTACTATTCGCCGAATCCAGGTTGGGAAACACCAGCGCGTTCACTTTTTTACCCGCGAGTTTTGAAAAAGGAAACTTGCTCTTGAGCATGTCGGGGTTCAAGGCAAAATCGGTTTGCAATTCTCCATCCACTACCATATCGGGATTCGACTTGTGCAACATTTTCACTGCTTCCCGAACCTTTCCCGCATGCGGATCTTTGGACGAGCCAAAATTGGCGTAAGAAATCATGGCAATAACAGGCTTGAGCCCAAACATTTTGATGGTGTAATTGGTCATTTGGGCGATATTGGCCAATTCCTTGGCCGTTGGATCGATATTAATGGACGTATCTGAAATGAATAGAGGTCCCTTGGGGGTAAGCATTAAATTGGTTGTCGCCACTTTATTAACACCATCAAACTTTCCAATGGTTTCCAAAACCGGTCTCAAAACCGTTGGATATGCCCTGGCATATCCGGAGATCATTCCGTCGGCATCCCCTTCATTCACCATCATAGCAGCAAAATAATTACGCTCACGCATAAGCCGCCTGGCATCGTACAAGGTAACCCCATTCCTTTTTCTGCGTTGCCAATAATTGTTTGCATAGGCTTCCAGTTTTTTACCGAGACCGTCACTTTTGGGATCGATGATGGATACATCATCGTCAAATCCGATCTCTTCCATAAGCTCTTCGATCACTTTGGTCCGCCCCAGCAGGATTGGAATTGCCAACCCTTCCTCATGAACTATTTGCGCGGCTTTTAACACGTCCAGATGATCGGCCTCGGCAAAGACAATGCGCTTAGGATTGGTTTTCGCACGATCCATTAAAAATCGAATGATCTTATTATCAGTGCCCATTCGATCCAGCAGCTCATCTACATAGGCATCCCAATCCAAAATAGGTTCGGTTGCTACACCGCTTTCCATGGCAGCCTTCGCTACAGCCGGAGGGACCTTGGCGATTAGCCTGGGGTCAAAGGGCTTGGGAATGATGTACTCCTTGCCAAAAATGAGCTTAGTCTCACCATAGGCGATATTGACCTGTTCCGGCACCGATTCTTTTGCCAGTTCGGCCAGGGCCTTTACGGCTGCCATTTTCATGGCCTCGTTGATCTTGGTGGCCCGCACATCAAGCGCTCCCCGAAATATAAAGGGAAAACCAAGTACATTGTTCACTTGATTGGGGTGATCGCTACGACCCGTGGCCATAATGATATCATCACGGGTTTTGATCGCCACTTTGTACTGTATTTCGGGATCGGGATTGGCCATGGCAAACACAATAGGGTCCTTAGCCATAAGCAGCAGCATTTCCGGGGTAACAATATCGGCAATGGAAAGGCCCACGAAAACATCGGCATCTTTCATGGCTTCCTCCAACGTATCAATTTTTCTGGAGGTGGCGAATTCTCCTTTTTCTGCGGAAAGTTCTTCCCGGTCATCACGTATCACGCCTTTACTGTCAAGCATGACTATATGTTCAGCATTGGCACCAAAGGCCTTGTACAAGCGGGTGCAAGAAATCGCAGCAGCTCCAGCTCCACTCACCACGATGTTTACCTTCGAAATATCCTTCTTGGCAATTTCCAAAGCGTTGAGCAATGCGGCAGCCGAAATAATGGCCGTTCCATGTTGATCGTCATGCATAACAGGAATGTCCAGCTCATCCCGCAAACGACATTCAATTTCAAAAGCTTCCGGAGATTTTATGTCCTCCAGATTGATTCCCCCGAAGGTTGGGGCGATATGTTTTACCGTGGCGATAAATTCTTCGATATTCTCTGTATTTACTTCAATATCAAATACGTCAATATCTGCGAATATCTTAAAGAGCAAGCCTTTTCCTTCCATCACGGGTTTGGACGCTTCCGGGCCAATATTCCCCAACCCGAGCACAGCGGTACCGTTTGAAATTACGGCAACCAAATTTCCCTTGTTGGTATATTTATAGACATTCTCAACTTCTTTGGCAATTTCGAGACATGGCTCTGCCACCCCCGGGCTGTAGGCCAAGGATAGATCTCGTTGGGTAGCGTACTTTTTGGTAGGGACT
Source organism: uncultured Flavobacteriaceae bacterium (assembly GCA_963807685.1). Classification (GTDB taxonomy): domain Bacteria; phylum Bacteroidota; class Bacteroidia; order Flavobacteriales; family Flavobacteriaceae; genus Aureisphaera. The sequence continues at coordinate 83,102 of CAWECU010000014.1, forward strand.
ACTTCTATTTTTCCGGGTTTGGGTAGGGCGTGGTATCGTAAAGCCTCCTCACGTTTGCTCTGCTTGCTCATAAGTTGTGGTAATTGAGACTAACAAAGGTAACAGAGTAACAGGCAAAGAGTAAATTTATTTCAAAAAATTTATATTTCGCTTCAGTCCACTGAATCGGGTGCGTTTTACAGCACTTTTTTTAAATACTTCCTGAAAGACCTCTTCCGTAATTTCATTCCATTCGGTTTTGGATAACGACAGTAAGACTGGGTTGGGATTGAACAAAGGTTCGCTATGACTTTTACTGAAACGATTCCAGGGGCATACATCCTGACATACATCACATCCAAACATCCAATCGTCAAATTTTCCTCTCATATCGTGTGGTAGTTCGTTTTTCAGTTCGATGGTGAAATAGGAAATACATTTGCTGCCATCCACCACGTACGGTTCCACAATCGCCTGGGTAGGACAGGCATCGATACAGGCGGTACAGCTTCCGCAGTGATCGGTCACCGGGGTATCGTACTCCAGGTCGAGGTCGACGATCAATTCAGCAATAAAATAAAATGACCCCGATTGCTTGGTCAACAAATTCGTGTGTTTTCCCATCCAGCCTAAGCCACTCTTGGCCGCCCAGGCCTTATCCAATACCGGCGCCGAATCGACAAAGGCCCGTCCGTGAACATCTCCAATTTCGGCTTGGATAAAATGAAGCAGGGCTTTAAGCTTGTCTTTAATGACGAAATGATAATCGGTGCCATAGGCGTATTTCGAAATCTTATAGGAGTCTTCTCGTTGTGTCTCTTCCGGAAAATAATTGAGCAACAGTGAAATGACACTTTTGGAACCCGGAACCAATAACGTAGGATCCAACCGCTTGTCGAAATGGTTTTCCATATAACTCATTTCTCCCTGCATCTTATTATTGAGCCAGTTTTCCAGACGCGGGGCTTCTTCCTCCAAAAATCCCACCTTGCTGATACCGCAAGACAAAAAACCGAGACGTTTTGCTTCGGTTTTAATGATTCGGGTATAGTTGCTGATGGACATTACGGAAAGATAGCCCTTTTGAGAATAAAAATCTATTTCCTCACAATCCACTTATCCTGAGGATACCAGCCGTCTATGGGAGGTTGCTCAATGTGTTCCAGAACTGTGGCGTTTGAGAACAAGGAATTCATGAATTGCTTGGGTTGAAATGCTGAAAAGATACGGTGTCCTTCTTTCACCTGTCCACGAACCACCAATTCACCTTTGTTGTATTGTTCGAGTTCGGCAGCCGTCATTTTAGGTTTGTGGGTGTCTCCCTGAGTGGTTAATAGTAAAATTCCTCCGGGTTTGAGTACCCGGTGCAACTCGGCATACCATTCCTTGTGCATCGCATCAGAAAGGTGGGTAAAAATCGACAGACCGTAGATCACATCAAAGAAATTATCCTCATAAGGTAAGTTGGCTTTTAATGTATTATTGTTAAACTGAATGTCCGGTAAATTTTTAGAACACCAGGCAATCGTTCTTGCATTGTAATCGGTTCCGTAATAGGCGCAATTATTACCAACCAGCTCCGGTAAATGGCGTAAAATCCTTGCCGGGCCACAGCCCCAGTCTAATATTTTTTTATCCTTTAGTTCGATGTGTTTCGCGAAGAGTTGAACCAGATTACGTGCGCCATCTTTGCTTTGCACATAGTATTTGTGATAATCGAGTTGGAAGGATTCGTAGATCAGGTAATCGGGAGGCAGAATCACCTCCGGATACTTTGCCTTGAACGCCTTATTGGCTTTACGGTTTTTAAATCTCTGAATATAAAATCGCACCTTATCTGCCAGGTGCAGTACTCTTAAGCTCCTCAAGAAGGATGAAATACCCTGTTTCTTCATCACTGATTAAATATGTTGCGAAGATTGAAAATCTTTGTGAACCCTGCCCTATTTCCAGTGAAAAAATTTGGGTTGGTCATTATCTTTTGGAAAAAACAACTTTTACGCCTTTCGGTTTGAGGGTAATCAAAGGATTTAGCTGAATTTCATCCGTTGTGGTTGTGATCGCATAATTTCCAACCAAATAAGCGATCGCCAAAACCATTTCGTAGATGGCAAATCCCAAGCCTATGCACAAGCGCGGACCAGCACCAAAAGGGTAATAATGCCCGGCGGTCTTCTTTTTGTTTTCGCCCAGAAATCGTTCAGGTATAAAATCGTTGGGGTTTTCCCAATAGCCGGGATGCCGGTGCAATTCATAAAATGAAACTCCTATTAAAGTGTCCTCACGAATATGGTAACCGGCAAGGGTGTCGTCCTTCAAATTTTCACGATCTGTAATCCACGCGGGGGGATACAATCGCATGGCTTCATCGATCACAGCTTTGGTATATTCCAATTTCCCAATTTGCTGAATAGGATCACTCGTGGCCTCTTCTACTCGTAGGATCTCCTGCAGTACTTTTTGCTGAATTTCTGGATGTTTTGCTAACAGCCAAGTGGTAAAGGTTAGCGCATTGGCCGTCGTTTCATGCCCTGCCACAAAGAGAATAGTGATCTCGTCGACCAATTGGGTATCACTCATAGGCTCCCCGGTATCTTCATATCGGGTCGACAATAGCATATCGAGCAGGTCATTGTGCGCAGCCCGTGATTCTTTCCGTGATTCAATAATCCCCCGCAAAATGGCCCGACTCTCCTCTGCAAGCTTTTCGTGTTTCTTCACCTGGCCACTTATTTTGAACCACCATTTTTTATGAGGGAGTCGTACTTCCTTTACCAAAAATTCCTGTACTTGCTGAATGATAACTTGCAACCGAAACAACTTTTCCTGTCCTACCGCTGAAGCTTCAGGCGACATCTGATCGGCGGCCGATACATTGAAAAGTGAGGTTGCCACCACCTTGAACGCCAATTGATTCATGATGGAAAAAGGGTCTATTTCTTTATTATTCGGAAGGGCATTCAGCTCTTCGATAATGGTTTGTCTCATCAAACCTACCAACTGCTCCATCTTTTGCTTGTGAAAAGCGGGTTGGATCAAACGGCGTTGCTGCAACCAGTATTCACCGTTAATCGTAAGTAAGCCATGGCCCAGATACTTGGAGAGATAATCGGTTTGGATCTTGGATTTGTAATAATTCTTGTGATTTTTCCGAAGAATATATTCTACTACTTCCTTATCACGTGAGAGCAGGATGTATTTCTTGCGCCCCAAACGCACCGAAAAAGTGTCCCCGTAGGTATTGAAAAACTTGTGATGAAAGGGAATGGGATTTTTCCGAATAGCTTCAGCATTCCAAAAGAAGTTAAGCAGTGAAATGGATTTGGGATAGTTGTATTTTTTTGATTCAGACATCCGGTTGTTTGGTCTATTGCAGTCAGGATCTCATTTAAAACTCTCTCTTTTTGATAACCGCTCGACTGCCGTGCCCGTTCCGCTCAGGCGAGCATTCGAGAAGACACCGTCAAGCCATTAAAACAACCCCCCTTGTGTTGGCCCTTTAGATTTTCCAAGATGCTTGTATCCTGCCTCGGTCACCTCACGTCCCCGTGGGGTGCGCATAATGAAGCCTTGCTGAATTAAAAACGGCTCGTACACCTCTTCAATGGTCTCACTACTTTCTGAAACAGCCGTTGCCAAGGTAGTGATCCCAACAGGTCCACCCTTGAACTTTTCAATGATGGTAGATAGTATCTTATTGTCCATTTCATCCAGCCCATGGGCATCTACGTTGAGTTGCCCCAGGGCGTATTTGGCGATCTTTATATCAATAGTGCCATCCCCCTTAATCTGTGCAAAATCCCGAACTCTTCGTAACAAAGCATTTGAAATACGAGGAGTTCCCCGGCTGCGACCTGCTATTTCAATAGAAGCTTCCATGGAAATAGGCATATCCAAAATACCAGCACTCCGCTGGACAATGGTGGTAAGTAACTCGGTGGTATAATAATTGAGGCGAGAGGAGATTCCAAAACGGGCTCGCATGGGAGCCGTCAACAATCCCGATCGGGTGGTTGCCCCTATCAGGGTAAAGGGTGCCAAATCAATTTGCACCGAACGCGCGTTGGGTCCGGACTCGATCATGATATCGATTCGATAATCCTCCATGGCCGAGTATAAATACTCCTCCACGATAGGGCTTAATCGATGAATCTCATCGATAAAAAGGACATCACGTTCGTCGAGATTGGTGAGCAATCCGGCCAGGTCACCAGGTTTATCCAACACGGGACCAGAGGTCACGCGTATGTTCACATTCAGCTCATTGGAAAGAATATGGGCTAAGGTGGTTTTTCCCAATCCCGGAGGACCGTGAAACAAGGTGTGATCCAGGGCCTCGTCCCTCATATTGGCCGCCTGAACAAAAACCTTAAGGTTTTCGATAGCCTGAACCTGCCCGGCGAAATCATCGAACGTTAGCGGCCTTAACTTCTTTTCCAGGTCGAGCTCCTGAGGAGTCAACTGGTCGCCGGTAGGATCGAGATGTTCGTTCATGACACAAATATACGAATGAAATTTGGTAAAAACTCTTATAAAAAAAAGTGGTTGCCGGGTTTCAAAGTATCCATCCAAATGCGTCTCGTCGAAGTTATTTTTAATAAAAAAACCTCTCTTATAATAGTCCGGTTTCCATTACCAATACTCCCCAATATCAGTAACGGTTCTGAATATTCACTTGGCAACCGTTAGGTTCCAATAAAAAATTCCCGCTAAGGAGGATTTCGAATACAAAATAAAGGCCGCAATTAACTTGCGGCCTTCCGCATCGAACGCTCCCCAGCATACGATGCACCAGTATTATGGTGTAAAAATAATTAGAAAGCAGAAAATTTGGTATACGTACAAATACGTAGTTTAGCGATGGTTTTTCTACACTTGGAACCTTTTCCAGGAACCTTTTGTAAACCAATAAATTCCAATCAACGCGATCAATATTTCAGCAATAGTTATGGCGAGCAGCACCCCCAAAACACCCCATTCAAAATAAATCGCGGCTGCATAGGCAAATGGCAGCTGAAAAACCCAAAAGCAAAAGAAATTGATGATGGTTGGCGTTCGGGTGTCGCCTGCTCCGTTAAAAGCCTGAATAACCACCATTCCGTAGGCATAAAACACATAACCGGCCGCGATAACTTTTAAACTCAATGCCCCGTATTTTATAACTTCCGGATCGTCACTGAAAATTTTTATGATGAATTCTGAAAAGAACAGATATGCCAGAGAGACGACCACCATAAACCAGGCATTGTATTTACCCGTTTTCCAGACCGAAGTCTCAGCGCGGTCGGGTTTACCGGCACCCAGATTTTGACCTACCAAAGTGGCAGCTGCATTACTCATGCCCCAGGATGGCATTAAAGTAAACATAAGTACCCGAATGGCGATGGTGTATCCAGCCAATACTTCACTCCCAAATTCAGCCATGATCCGCATTAAAAAAACCCAACTCGAAGTACCAATGATAAACTGCCCGATCCCTCCGAGGGAAACCTTGACCAATCTCGACATGACGGAAGCGCGGAAGATCAAATCGTTAAACCCAACCTTGATCTTACTCCATCCCATAAAAAGAATGAGCAATTGTAACAGGACGGCACTTCCCCTTCCAATAGTGGTTGCAATAGCTGCCCCTTTCACTCCAAAAGCCGGTACAGGACCCCAGCCAAAAATGAACAGCGGATCCAAAACGATATTGAGCAAATTGGATACAATAAGTACCTTCATCGCCACCGAGGCGTCTCCAGCTCCCCGAAACACGGCATTGATGATGAATAATAACATGATGGTCGCATTCCCTCCCAGAAGCACCTGCGTATAGCCAAAACCCTCGGAAATTAGATCGGGTGCACCACCCATAAGAGAGAGAATCTCCTTTGGAAAAAGAATTCCGATCACACTTATGAGCAGGGCCACTGCAATTCCCAGAAAGATGGATTGCACTGCAGTTTTAGAGGCTCCGGCCACATCCTTTTCTCCTATGCGCCTCGCCACGATGGCGGTAACTCCCATGCTAAGACCAATGGCCACAGCATAAACAAGGGTTAGTACAGATTCGGTAAGACCAACGGTTGCAATCGCATTGGCCCCCAGGCTTGAAACCCAATAAGCATCGACCAAAAAGAAGATGGATTCCATCATCATTTCGAGCACCATGGGTACCGATAGCATAAAAACGGCTTTCCGAATGCTCCCGGAGGTAAACTCTTGCTCACTCCCGGCTACTGCTTTCGGAAAATAGTGGATTAATTTTTCCAGGAGCGTCATGGATGGTTTGTTGAAGTATAAATATAACAAAAAACCCTTCCGAAGTACCGAATGTCGCCGGCCCGAAAGGGTTTTTATTATGGTATTAGAAAAACCTTAGTGGTTCATTTCTTCTTCGTTATCCTGCAACGGCAAGGTTTGCGGAACAAAATCCTGACCCGGCACTACATAGTCACTTTCATCTTTGTTCAATTTACTGTAATCGTAAGGCCAGCGGTACACATGCGGAATTTCGCCTTCCCAGTTTCCGTGAATGTGTTTGATGGGTGCCGTCCATTCTAGCGTATTGGAATTCCATGGATTTTGAGGCCCTTTTTTTCCGAAGAACATGGAGGAAATAAAGTTGTACAGGAACACTAATTGTCCCGCAGCGGCGAAAAATGCGAAAAAGGTAATTACCTTGTTCAGATCGGTAAGGTCATCGAAATACGGAAATGCTGTGTTCGTATAATAGCGTCTTGGAAGACCCGCCATTCCAATAAAGTGCATGGGGAAGAAGACTCCATAAGCGCCAATAGCCGTCACCCAGAAGTGAATATAACCAAGATTCTTGTTCATCATTTTGGATTCGAACATTTTCGGGAACCAATGATAAACCCCGGCAAACAGACCATACAATGCCGAAATACCCATAACCAGGTGGAAGTGAGCCACTACGAAGTAGGTATCGTGAACATTAATATCGAGTGCACTATCGCCCAGTAAGATTCCGGTGAGACCTCCTGTAATGAAGGTGGACACCAGCCCAATGGAGAATAGCATGGCAGGATTGAGCTGCAAATTCCCTTTCCAAAGTGTTGTAATGTAATTAAATGCTTTTACCGCTGATGGAATCGCGATCAATAAGGTAGTAAAGGTAAACACCGATCCCAGGAATGGGTTCATCCCTGAAATAAACATGTGGTGACCCCAAACGATGGTGGAGAGAAATGCAATCGCCAATATGGATGCGACCATCGCTCGATACCCAAAAATAGGCTTTCGCGAATTGGTTGCGATAACTTCGGAAGTGATCCCCAGGGCAGGTAATAATACGATGTAAACCTCCGGGTGACCCAGAAACCAAAAGAGGTGCTCAAACAACACGGGAGACCCTCCCTGATTGTGAAGTGCTTCACCGGCTATATAGATATCGGAAAGGAAAAACGAAGTTCCAAATCCCCTGTCCATGATCAATAATAAGGCTGCCGACAATAATACCGGGAAAGATACCACACCGATAACGGCAGTAATAAAGAAAGCCCAAATGGTCAATGGAAGTCGGGTCATTGACATTCCCTTGGTTCGTAAATTGATAACCGTTACAATATAATTGAGTGATCCCAACAGAGATGAAGCAATGAAAATAGCCATAGAGACCAACCAAAGGGTCATTCCCGCTCCAGAGCCGGGAATGGCTTGTGGCAATGCACTTAGGGGTGGATAAATCGTCCAACCTGCGGAGGCAGGTCCGGCTTCTACAAATAATGAGAGAACCATAATTAAACTGGAGATAAAGAACATCCAGTAGGAAAGCATATTCAGAAATCCGGAGGCCATATCTCTGGCTCCAATTTGCAATGGGATTAATAAGTTACTAAAGGTTCCACTAAGGCCGGCAGTTAAAACAAAGAACACCATAATGGTTCCGTGAATGGTCACCAGGGCCAAATAGACACTAGGATCCATAACACCACCTTCTCCCCATTTTCCAAGTAATACCTCATAAACCGTAAACTCTACATCGGGCCAAGCCAGCTGCAATCTAAAAAGAAGCGACATTGCAATTCCTATGATACCCATGAACAAACCTGTAATGAGGTATTGCTTAGAGATCATTTTATGATCCTGACTAAATATGTATTTAGTTACAAAAGTTTCTTTGTGATGATGTCCGTGATCATCGTGGTGATCTTCTGCGTGGTCGTGTGCGTGTGCTGACATATCTTTTTAAGCTATTTTTATTATTGTTTCAGAGATTGGGCGAAGGTCGCTTGTTGAGCAATCCAAGCCTCGTACTCTTCTTGAGTTTCAACGACGATCTTCATTTGCATATTGTAGTGGTTATTCCCACAAATCTTGTTACAAAGAAGCAAATAATCAAACATATAGGGATCCAGCGCTTGCTCGTTATTGGCAATGAGTTCCTTACTTTTTTCAGCTCGTATGGTGTTGATTCGATTTACCTTGTCAATAATATCTTCATTCTCGCGCATCTCCAGAGTAGTTATCGTTGGAGTGAAAGAGAATTCGGTGATCATTCCGGGAACACAGTTCATTTGTGCGCGGAAGTGAGGCATATAAGCCGAATGCAATACATCCTGCGAACGCATTTTAAAGATGATTTTTCGATCCTTAGGCAAGTGTAATTCATTAACGATAATATCGTCCTGAGCGTTGGGATCTGCCACGTCAACTCCCAGCGTATTCACTCCTTCGATCAAACGAACGTTCGCTTTTCCCAGTGTATTATCGTCTCCTCCATAACGAGCTCTCCAGTCAAATTGGTAGGCGTAAAGTTCAACCACCATAGGGTCATCCTCATCGTTGATATTCATAATGTCTGTCCAGGTAAACAAGCCATAGATGATCAAACCTGCTAATACGATCACCGGGATAATGGTCCAGATAAACTCCAACTTATCGTTGTCTGCGTAGAAAACTGCTCTTTGTCCAACTCTTCCACGGTATTTGAAGGCAAAATAGTGCAACAGCCATTGCGTGATAATCCCAACGATAAATATCAAGATCATGGATATGAGCCATAATTGGTCAATTTCCACTCCGTGTTCGGAGGCCGATTCGGGCAATAGCACCTTTCCGTATTCCCAGAAGGAAAAAATACATATTCCGTAGATAAAAAGTACGAAAAGCAACATCAACCATCCTTGGGTATTGTTGTCCTTATCGTTAGCTACTTCGGAAGGGCCTTCTGTTTTGGTTTTGGATAATTTGAATATCTTATCCATTTGCCAAACAGCAACTCCAAAAAGTATGATCACTAATACAACTAAAAATGCGGTCATCGTTATCTTTCTTCTTTAATTTAATTAATAATGAAAATGTTTGCTCTCCTTCATAAACGGACTGCGTTCGGCCAATAACGGCGCCTTGGTCAGCGCGTTAAATACCACCAAAATAAACAATCCGAAAAAGAATAAAAGCGATCCAATTTCAGGTACTCCAATATACCAGGAAGTTCCTACAGTAGCAGGCATCACCATATTAAATACGTCAATATAGTGCCCTGCAAGAATGACAATTCCTGTCATGACCACAAACCAGTTAACCCGTTTGTAATCACTATTCATTAATAAAAGCACCGGGAATATAAAGTTCATGGCCACCATTCCGAAGAAGGGTAAATTGTAATCTTCGATCCTTGTCACAAAATAGGTCACTTCTTCCGGTATGTTTGCATACCAGATCAACATGAATTGAGAGAACCACAAGTAGGTCCAGAATATACTGAACGCGAACATGTACTTCGCTAAATCGTGAATATGGCTATCATTTATAAATTCGAGGTGCCCCTGAGATTTCAGGAAAATCGTGATCAAGGCAATTACTGTAATGGCCGAAACCATCATTCCCGCAAACACATACCATCCGTACAAGGTGGAGAACCAATGCGGATCAAAGCTCATCAACCAGTCCCATGACATCATTGATTCAGTATAAATAAAGAACACCAGGAAGCCGGCAGACAATTTGAAGTTCCTTTTGAACCATCTGTTGTCTGTAGCCTGGTCTTGATTTCGCGACCACTTTCTCGAAAGATAGCGATAGATATTGTATCCCAATAAGTAAATAATAGCTCGAATAATTAAGCTTTTTGTATTCAACCAACCGCTTTTATTTGCGATCAATTTATCGAAGTCGGCACTTTCGGGATTCACCAATTCGGGATCCATCCAGTGAAAAATATGATTGTAATGTAGCGCCGAAAGTAATAAAAGAACCAAAATGATCACCGATGCAACGGGCAAGTAGGCCGTGATCCCTTCCATCACTCTGAAAAGTACCGGCGACCATCCCGCCTGGGATGCATGCTGTATGGCATAAAATGCAAGGGTTCCCAGGGCAATCATAAAAAAGAAAAACGATGCGATGTACAAGGCAGACCACGGTCTGTTTTGCAACTGGTGCAGCAGGTGTTCTTTATGCTCCACATCACTTCCATGTGCTGCCTCCCCGTTTTCATCTCCATGCGCTTCTGTAGCATCACCATGAGTTTCATTGGTAGCATTGGTAGTTTCATCACCGTGTCCATCGTCATGAGACGCCATTATTTTTTCAACGTCCTCGATGGTCTTCGGTGCTGAATAAAATCCGGAAATCATCCCAATGGCACCAACCACCATAAAAATGATTGCAAACAGTTTTAATTTATTGGGTAGCGTATACATATCTTTAGCTATTCTCTTTATTCTTCAGTTAGTGTTGTTCTTCGGAAGGGTTCGCAACGCCGGCGTTCATTTTGGCAGCGGCCTCCAATACGGTTTCAGCTGGCTGAGGTACCAATAAAGGAGTTCCTTCCAGTGTTGCCTTTAAGTTCATAACATGTTGGACAATTTGCCAACGTTCCAGTTCATTGGTTTGTGAAGCATAAGAGCCCATCGTATTCAACCCGTACATCTGCACGTGATAAACTCCTCCTTCGGTAATAACACGTCCGGCATCGGAATAACTGGGGACTCCCAGGATTTTTTCCCGCTTCATTAAGATTCCCTGACCATCTCCCTTATCTCCATGACAGAGTCCACAATAAATGGTATAAAGTGCTTTCCCTTCTGAAAGACTTTTTTCGGTAACAGGAATTGGATTTTTCAATTCGGCCTTTGCCAGAACCAACCCGTCATTGGAGTTCTCATAATTGTAGGGTTGCCATCCTCTGGGGATAGAACCTTCGGCAGGCAATAATGCCTCCTGACCTTCAGCAAATATTTCGTAATCCCCATAGGTTTCATAACCTATCGGTTCGTACATATTGGGCATATATTGAAAATTAGGATTTGCACTGTCAAAACATGAAACCATGCTTATCGAAGCTACTATAACAAGTCCTATATTTAAAATACGTCTCATATTAATGATCGTCTTCTTTTTCGATTAAATTAATTTCGACAGCTCCGGTATCACTTAAAAACTGAGATACTTTTGCAACGTCGTGATTACCAGTATCGATCGCCATTAAGAAATGGTCATCGGTGGTACGAATATCGGGATTCTCTGCTTTTTTAAAGGGCCATAATTTACTTCTCATATAGAAGGTAATTACCATCAGGTGAGCCGCAAAAAATACGGTCATTTCAAACATAATGGGGACAAACGCCGGCATGTTTTCAATATAACTGAAACTTGGCTTTCCACCAATATCCTGTGGCCAATCTGAGATCATAGTATAGTTCATCATTACAATTGAGACTGCAAGTCCAACCAGACCGTACATAAACGACGTGATAGCGATACGAGTATCTGCCAGACCCATGGCTTTTTCCAACCCGTGTACCGGAAAGGGCGTATAAATCTCCTCAATATGATAGTGCTCTTCCCTAACTGCCTTTACAGCATTCAGCAAGATATCATCGTCGGTATAGATAGCGTGAATTACTTTCGATGCCATTGGTTAACTATTTTTAAGTTTCTCAGCTTGTCCGGCCCAGTCGTCGCGCTTGGCTCTTCCTGGGAATTCTCCGGTAATGCTGTCTAATAAATCGTATTCGGTATCGGTCATTCTACTTACTTGTTCGAAAGTAAAGATACCAAGTTCATGCAGCTTTTGTTCCATTTTTGGACCTACGCCGCTAATTCTTTTCAGGTCATCTGCTGTTTGTGTATTCGGATCAAAAGAACCTAAATTACTCAACAAATCATTTGCCTTATCGCTGGCACCTTCTTCAGTTGTACCATCTTGTTCCATTTCCGAAGAAGAAATAGCTACGGTTCCCCCAGGCATCGCGTAATGTTTTACATCGTCACCTTCAGCCGCTCTAAGTTTTTTGTAAAAACTTCCGGAAGCCTTTAAGATCGATTTTACCTCAGCCTGCGCAATAACCGGGAAGGTTCTGGAATACAACAGGAACAACAGGAAGAAGAATCCAATGGTTCCAATAAAGATTCCAATATCCACAAAGGTAGGTGAGAACATCGTCCATGAGGATGGTAAGTAATCACGGTGTAGCGAAGTAACAATAATTACAAAACGCTCAAACCACATTCCAATATTTACGACTATCGAAATAAAGAAAGAGAACATAATGCTTCGTCTCAATTTCGGGAACCACATAAACTGTGGTGAGAATACATTACAGGTCATCATAGACCAATACGCCCACCAATAGGGTCCCGTTGCACGATTGAGGAAGGCATATTGCTCGTACTCAACGCCGGAATACCAGGCGATGAATAATTCAGTAATATAAGCAACCCCAACGATCGAACCGGTGATCATGATCACAATGTTCATTAATTCTATATGCTGAATGGTAATGTAATTTTCCAAATTGGATACCTTCCTCATAATAATAAGTAGGGTATTTACCATTGCAAAGCCTGAGAATATCGCTCCCGCAACAAAGTAAGGTGGGAAGATGGTGGTATGCCATCCGGGAATTACCGAAGTAGCAAAGTCAAAGGATACAATAGTGTGTACCGACAGTACCAGTGGAGTTGCTAAACCTGCCAAGACCAATGATACCTCTTCAAATCGTTGCCAGTCCTTGGCACGGCCACTCCAACCAAAGGATAATATGCTGTAAACTCGTTTCGTAAAAGGAGTGATCGCTCTATCGCGAATCATCGCAAAATCGGGTAATAATCCTGTCCACCAGAATACCAATGAAACCGAAAGATAGGTAGAGATCGCAAAAACATCCCATAGTAGCGGTGAGTTAAAGTTCACCCATAACGAACCAAATTGGTTAGGAATTGGTAATACCCAATAGGCCAACCAGGGTCGTCCCATGTGAATGATGGGGAATAATCCCGCCTGAATCACCGAGAAGATCGTCATCGCCTCAGCGGAACGGTTGATCGCCATTCTCCATTTTTGACGAAAGAGTAGTAATACCGCAGAAATCAGGGTTCCCGCGTGACCAATACCTACCCACCAAACAAAGTTTGTGATATCCCATGCCCAGTTTACCGTTGGGTTGAGTCCCCAAACTCCAATTCCGGTGGAGATGGTGTAAATAATACAGCCAATTCCCCATAAAAAGGCAACTAAGGCAATGGTAAAAACTATCCACCATGCTCTATTGGCTTTTCCTTCTACCGGAGCGGCCACATCGACAGATACATCGTGGTAGGATTTATCTCCCGTAACTAAGGGGGTTCTAATAGGTGCTTCGTAATGCGACGCCATATCTAAATTTCTGTTTCTTAGTTAGATTTATTATGCTTCGTTTGTATTTCTCACTTGAGCCTGGTACACCACATTAGGCTTTGTCCCGACGGCTTCCAATAAGTGATACATACGCTTGTCTTTTTTCAATTCAAAAATTTCACTGTCGTGATCGTTGATATCACCAAATTTGATCGCGCCGGTCTCACAGGCCGCGGAACATGCGGTCTTAAACTCTCCATCCTTGATCATACGTCCATCTCGCTTGGCATCCAAAATAGTTTTCTGTGTCATTTGAATACACATGGAACATTTCTCCATCACTCCTCTCGAACGTACCACTACATCTGGATTCAAGACCATTCGGCCCAAATCGTTATTCATATTGTAATCGAACTCATCGTTTGCGGCATACAAGAACCAGTTGAATCGACGTACTTTATATGGACAGTTGTTGGCACAGTATCGAGTCCCCACGCAACGGTTATACGCCATATGGTTTTGGCCCTGACGTCCATGCGATGTGGCAGCCACCGGACAAACCGTCTCACAGGGAGCGTGGTTACAGTGCTGGCACATAAGAGGCTGGAAGGCCACTTGTGGGTTTTCGGCCGGGTTTTCCATTTCAGCGAATTCTGAAAGGGAACTTCCCAATCCGGATATATTATCCTTCTTTTCAACATCTCCGGTAAAGGCTTCTTCACTGGAGTAATAGCGGTCAATACGCAACCAGTGCATGCTTCTGCTCTTGCGGATTTCCTGTTTTCCAACAACAGGAACATTATTCTCCGAACTACAGGCGATCACGCAGGTTCCACAACCCGTACAGGCATTCAGATCAATGGATAAATTGAAATGATGTCCAATAGAACGATCAAACGAATCCCAAAGATCGGCATCGGGAGAAGAAACAGGGATCTCCTTATGGTCCTTGGATACCTGAGGCACTTCGTTCCATTCGTGAGCGTCCTTCGTATTAAATATCTCGAGGGTGGTTTCACGAATGATATCGCGTCCCATCATGGTATTGTGCAATTGTACACAGGCAAACTCATGGATACCCGCAGCCTTTTCCAAAGTAACATTTTGTACCGAAGAAAAGTTGTGGTATAACGCATAAGCGTTCACACCAGTTTGCATTTCAGACTGAATCGAAGCTGTTCTTCCATAACCCAGGGCAAGACCTGCGGTTCCTTTGGCCTGACCCGGTTGGATCAAAACCGGAACATTGGCTACAGTCACATCTCCTAAGTTGATATTGACATAGCTTCCGTTTAAGGCACCGTTGGCAACATTGAAATTTTCCAGTCCCATTTCAGTAGCATCTGCCGCCGAAACTGTGATATAGTTGTCCCAGGCCGCACGGGTGATGGGGTCGGGCAATTCCTGTAACCAGGGATTATTTGCCTGCTGTCCGTCTCCCATACCAGTCTTGGTATATAAGGTAAGTTCCATTCCTCCCTGAATGGGAGCCGCCAAAGCCGCATTGGAAGTAGAGGTTTCCAGGGTTCCGCCTGTGGTATCGCTATCGGTTGTCACCGTCGCAGTACTTTCAATCACTCCGTCATGCAATGCCTGGTTCCAGGAACCACCATCGGCCAATACGGTTGCAGACCAGCTGTCTTTTATAAAATTGTAATATGAATCCCCATTTGCGGTCCATTTGACCAGACAATCCTGAAATTGCTTGGTATCAAACAGCGGACGAATGGTGGGCTGTATCAAGCTGAAAGATCCCTTCTTTATTTGTACGTCACCCCAGGACTCGAGATAGTGAGGCGTAGCCGCCACCAATTGTGCCAGGGAAGCTGTTTCGTCTTCTTTTATGGCGAAGGCCATGGATAATTCCAGATTTTGATAGGCCTGAGCGAACGCTGCATTTGGGAAGGAATATACCGGATTCACACCCACGGTGATCAATCCGTTTACACTTCCGTTGATGACACCGTCCATGACGTTTTTCACTTCGGAAGAACTGCCCATGGCGATCATTCTTGGATGAGCCGTGTCCATAACCGGACTTCCTTCGTTGCAATTCAACGCCATAGTTTGAGCTGCTACATCGGGCAGGCCGGTGATCACAACTCCTTTATTTCCGGCTTTTTTCAATTGGGCATTTGCCTTGATTACTGCATCTGCGATATGCTCGGGTAATTCGGAAGTGCTTCCGTTTGTTGTTAAAGCAGCTAAAACAATAGCCTGCTGTCGAGCGGTTGCAGGAACACGCTTGTCTGCATTTGCACCCGATAAAGTCATATTGGCTTCAAACTGAATGTGCTTTGACATTTTTCCGTTCTTCGGAATACGACCCTTGGCATAACCTGTTTCGTATCCTCCACCCTGCCAATCTCCAAGAAAATCTGCTCCTACAGAAACTATGACTTCAGCTTTAGAGAAATCATAATCTGGTAAAGCGCGGGTTCCGTATTTATTCTGAAACGCATCCAAGGCTTCCGAAGAGGAAACCGTATCGTAAATTACATGACGTACATTTGGATATTTCGTTTGAAATTCAGCAATTAATTTAGAAGTCGATGGACTGGCAAAGGTTTGGGTTAACAGCACCACATCCTTTCCGGTCATGGCATTCATTTTACCCATAAAGGCCGCTTCTAAATCCTCCCAGGATGCATTTTCTCCGGCAACTTTCGGGCCTTGTAAACGATTCGCATCGTACATGGACAAAACTGAAGCATGCACACGGGCGTTAACGCTCCCGCCATGAGAGGCCAGCCCGTTTCGTTCAATTTTAATAGGTCTTCCTTCGCGGGTTTTCACCAAAACATTGGCAAAATCGAAACCATTTGCCATGGTCGTCGCATAGTAGTTTGCCACTCCGGGAACGATCTCGTCCGGGGCAACCACATAAGGAATGGATTTAATTACCGGCCCTTCACATGCCGCCAATGTAGCGGCTGCGGTCGTAAAACCAACATATTTTAAGAAATCGCGTCGTGTGGTCGAAGAAGCTTCCAACGTTTCTTTATCGCCCAAAAACTCATCGGTTGGGATGGGCTCTGCAAATTCGTTTTGTTGCAGCGTCTCAACAATAGAGCTGTTTTCGTCCAGCTCTTCAACACTTTTCCAGTATTTCTTGTTTGATGCCATATTATTCTAAAATATTAATCAAATTCTTTATTAGTAGTGACACTTTCCACATTCCAGCCCACCCAATTGAGCGACCGTCAACTTTTCTTTCCCGTACTTTTTAGCGAGTTCGGCATGGATTTTCTCGTAGTATTCGTTTCCTTCCATTTTAACATTGGTTTCCCGGTGACAATTGATACACCAACCCATGGTAAGGGGAGCAAACTGAGCAACGATTTCCATTTCTTCGATGGGACCGTGGCACGTCTGACACTCAACTCCGGCAACAGTAACGTGCTGGGAGTGATTGAAGTAAGCAAAATCGGGAAGGTTGTGAATGCGCAGCCATTTAACCGGTTTTTCCACACCTGTATAAGCCTGGGCGTCATCATCCCAACCTACTGCCGCGTATAATTTTTTGATTTCCTCATTGTAGTTTACCCCATACTCTGTTTCTCCTTCGGCTAAGGTTTCCGGGGCCACTTCGGCAATCGCTTTGTGACAGTTCATACAAACGTTCAAAGATGGAATTCCGGAATGCTTGCTTTTACGGGCCGAACTGTGACAGTAGTTACAGTCGATCTGGTTCGCCCCAGCGTGAATTCTATGTGAATAATGAATAGGCTGTACCGGTGCGTACCCCTGATCAATCCCAACCTGCATGAAATATCCGTACATATAATAGCCGGAAGACAACAGTAGGAAAATAGCCATGACGAACATCAAAAACTGATTTTGAATGACAGCCTTCCAAATGGGAGTGTGTACTTCTCTTTCTTCTTCAACTTCAATCCCCTGCTTCGTAGCAAAACTTCGAAGTGTTTTGTTCACAAGGAACAATAGAACAACCAGCATTAAAAACACCAGAGATAAAATACCTAAAATGATATTTGTTGAGATCCCTGCCGGAGCTGGCACGTCCGTCAATTCAGTCTTTGGTGGAGGTGGAGGGAGTTTTGTGTATGTATAGGCAATAATATTATCTAAATCTCCATCGGACAATTGCGGGAAGGCGGTCATGATCGAGCCGTTGTATTCCTCATAAATCTTCACGGCCTGGGCATCCCCCGATTTCACCATTGCCTGGCTGTTCTTGATCCAGCTATACAACCACTCGCGGTCGTATTTCTCCCCTACATTATAAAGTGCCGGCCCTGTTCTTTTCTTATACAATTGGTGGCACGAAGCACAATTTGCTTTAAACAAAGCTTCTCCCGCAGCCGTATCAATGGCTTGGGTGGGTAGTACAGTAGTGGCGGCAAACGTGCTATTGGAAATTGAAAATGCTAGCACGAAGGCTAACAAAATGAGTGACAATTGAGAGGGTAGATTTCGGTAACTTACCTTTTCCATACGATCGGTTATATTATTGTCCATAAGTTTGGCACGCATTTGGTTATAAAAGTTTATGTTTTCAAACATTTTTTGCGTGCCTCAAATAACTGTGCAAAAGTACATCATAAAGTCGATTTTCGAAATCCAAATAAAGTAATTAACTAATTTATATCAATTCTAAATAATAAATTTAACACTGTCAAAGTTATTAAGGTTTACATTTGCATTAAAGCTATTATATCATGAAATTAAAAAGTCCGATCCACTTATTCATATTATGCCTGCTTGCTTTGTTTTCTTCGGAAATTATTACGGCACAATCGGGAACATTGACCGTACATCAGGACGCTAAGATCACCCAACTGCTGGAGATGAAAAAAACGCTCGAAAAGGATAATAAACTGGCCGATGGATTCACCATACAGCTCTATTATGGGAACTTAAACAAAGCCAATTCTATCCTGGGCAACTATCGCAATAAATATGGTAGTTGGCCCGCTTCCATCGAATATGAAACTCCTAATTACAAGGTGTGGGTGGGAAATTTTTCTTCCCGCATTGAGGCAGACCGTGCATTACTAGAAGTGCAGCGTAATTTTCCAACGGCATTCGTTTTGAAGGCTGGGAAATAAGTTACTGATTTTCAGGACTTGCCCATATTTTGAAAAGTAATTTAATGGATGCTTTATCTGAAGAAGAACTTCGAACGAGCTATCTGAAACTAAAAAAAGCGTTGACCCTTGTGATCAACGCTTTTTTTATAGATATAAGTTTGGTTTATTTCAACTTTTTCTTGACGGCAACTTCCTGGAAGCCTTCCACGATGTCGCCTTCCTGGATGTCGTTGTAGTTCTTTACCTGAAGTCCGCAATCATAGCCTTTAGCCACTTCTTTTACGTCATCTTTAAAGCGCTTGAGGGAAGAAAGTTCTCCGGTGAACACTACTACTCCATCTCGAATCAAACGGATCCCCGAATTGCGCAATAACTTCCCACTGAGTACCATACAACCCGCAATGGTTCCCACTTTCGAGATTTTAAAGGTTTCTCTAATCTCAGCTGTTCCGGTAATTTCTTCCTTCATTTCGGGAGAGAGCATACCTTCCATCGCATCCTTCAGGTCGTTGATAGCGTCGTAGATAATTGAATACATTCGAATATCGATCTCTTCCTGATCGGCTATCTGACGGGCATTCCCCATAGGGCGTACATTAAATCCAATGATCACAGCATCGGAAGCCGACGCCAGAAGCACATCACTTTCGGTAATGGCACCAACACCTTTATGTATGATATTTACTTGTATTTCTTCAGTAGTAAGTTTTAAGAACGAATCTGTCAATGCTTCCACAGATCCATCCACATCTCCTTTCAGAATAATATTCAATTCTTTAAACTCGCCCAGGGCAATACGTCGTCCAATCTCGTCCAAGGTAATGTGACGCTGCGTACGCACCGATTGTTCACGCTGAAGTTGCGTTCGCTTGGTGGCAATATCTTTGGCCTCACGTTCGTCTTCAAAGACACTAAATTTATCTCCTGCCTGGGGTGCTCCGTCCAAACCTAGTATGGATACCGGAGTGGAAGGTCCAGCTACTTTAACTTTCTTACCACGCTCATCGTGCATGGCTTTTACTTTACCGCTGTTTTGCCCTGCCAGCACATAATCTCCAATTCGCAAGGTTCCTGCCTGAACCAAAATGGTGGACACGTAACCACGTCCTTTGTCGAGGAATGCTTCCACAACCGTTCCACTGGCTGGCTTGTTCGGATTGGCTTTCAGCTCTAAAATTTCGGCTTCCAGCAACACTTTTTCAAGAAGATCATCCACGCCTTCTCCAGTTTTAGCTGAAATGTCATGGGATTGTATTTTACCTCCCCAATCTTCCACCAATAAATTCATGGCGGCCAATCCTTCTTTAATCTTTTCGGGGTTGGCGGTAGGTTTATCTATTTTGTTAATAGCAAAAACGATGGGTACCGATGCGGCCTGTGCATGAGCAATTGCCTCTTTCGTTTGCGGCATGATATCATCGTCTGCAGCAATCACAATAACAGCAAGATCTGTTACCTGAGCTCCACGTGCACGCATCGCGGTAAACGCTTCGTGTCCCGGAGTATCCAGGAAAGCGATCTTTTGTCCGTTCTTTAATTGCACCCCATAAGCACCAATATGCTGGGTGATTCCACCCGATTCGCCTGCAATCACATTTTCTTCCCGAATATAATCCAGTAGGGATGTTTTCCCGTGATCGACGTGTCCCATAACCGTAATGATGGGAGCACGAGGTTTCAAATCTTCCGGAGAGTCTTCCTCTTCTTGTACGGCTTCTTCAATATCTGCCGTAACAAATTCGAGAGAAAATCCAAACTCATCGGCAACAATGGTCAAGGTTTCCGCGTCGAGACGTTGGTTCATGGTTACCATCATTCCCAGGGACATACAGGCCGAAATAACCTGAGTTACGGGAACATTCATCATGGTAGCCACTTCACTAGCGGTTACAAACTCGGTAACCTTTATAATTTTACTTTCAGCGTCTTGCAAGGCTTGTTCGTCCTCGGTCTTTTGACGGTGTGTATCTCGCTTCTCTCTTCGGTATTTGGCTCCTTTTCCTTTGGAAGATTTTCCCTGTAATTTCTCAAGGGTCTCCCGAACCTGCTTTTGAACTTCTTCTTCGCTGGGTTCTTCTTTGGGGACATGAGTACGCCCTTTTCCGCCTCTTGAGCGGTTATCTCTTATTCCACCTCCTCCTTTGGAAGGTTCTTTACTAATACGCCTTCTGCGACCTTTTTTCTCACCTTTGTCATCATCTTTTTTGACCTCTTTTTTCTTTTCAGGTTTTTTGAATTGAGAAAGATCGATCTTTTTCCCGGTGAAGTTGGGGCCATCCAATTTCTTATATTGGGTTTTAACCGTTCCGCCACTTGCAGGCGAATCTTCACCGGAAGCCTTGGCTTCGGCTTTTTCTTCCGTTTTCGGAAGATCGGCAGTTGGAGCGTCTGTTGGTGGGGCTTCGACATCCTTTTTCGCAGTAGTTTCTTTCGCTACAGTAGCTTTTTTGGCTGTTGCTTTCGCTCCGGTGGCTCCTACCTTTTTAACCTCTGGCTTTTCTTCAGCTACTGCTGCTGCTTTTGCAACGGGCTCTTCTTTCGCCGTTTTGGAAGGTTTTTCTTCTGTGGCCGTCTTGGTCACTTTGCTAGCCTCCAGGTCTATTTTTCCAACTTTCTTGGGGCCATCCAATTTGACTTCGGCTTTGATCACGCGAGAATCTGCTTGCCGTTCCTCATGCTCCTTCTCTCGTGCCAAGCGTAATTCTTCCTTCTCTTTACGTTTCTCTTCACCTACTTCCTTGGAAGCTACTTTTTTACTTTTATCCGTTTGGAATTCATCAAAAAGCACTTGGTATTCGGCATCACTAATTTTTGTAGTAGGGCGTGCTTCGATCTCGTAACCAGTGGCAGCTAAATGCTCCACGGCACGATCAAGCGAGATGTTGAACTCTCTTAATACCTTACTAAGTCTCATTGTTTTTACTTCCGCCATAAAATGCTTTCCTGTTATTCCTTTTAAATTTTCGAACCGTAAATGTAATCAAACTTTCGACTACTCTTCGAATTCTTCTTTCAATATATTCACTACTTCCTGTATCGTTTCCTCTTCCAGGTCGGTACTACTTACCAAAAACGGCACTCCCTTTTCGAGTACGCTCTTTGCGGTTTCCAGACCAATTTTCTTGAACTCTTCGATCACCCATCCTTCGATTTCATCGGAGAACTCGGTTAATTCCACATCTTCTTCGGCACCTTCTCTCAGTACGTCAATTTCATAACCGGTCAATTGTCCGGCCAGTCTGATATTATGTCCACCACGGCCAATCGCCTTAGAAACTTCTTCTGGTTTCAGGATGACTTCGGCACGTTTGGTCTCTTCATTTAATTTGATAGAAGTTACCCGGGCAGGGCTTAAAGCGCGGGTAATGAATAGGTTTAAATTGGCTGTGTAATTGATCACATCAATATTTTCGTTACCCAATTCGCGCACTATTCCGTGAATACGAGATCCTTTCATACCTACACAAGCTCCTACAGGATCAATACGGTCGTCATAGGAATCTACTGCGACTTTCGCCTTTTCTCCGGGGATACGCACTACTTTCTTAACGCTTATCAAACCGTCGAAGACTTCGGGAATTTCCTGTTCGAATAATTTTTCAAGGAAGACAGGGCTGGCGCGCGACATAATGATCGAGGGCTTGTTGCCCTTCAGCTCAACGCTTTCAATAATCCCTCTTACATTGTCTCCTTTTCTGAAGAAATCGGAAGGTATTTGTTTGTCCTTCGGAAGAATGATCTCATTACCATCATCATCGAGCAGAATTACAGCGCGGTGACGAATGTGGTGAACTTCGGCGGTGTAGATCTCTCCTTCCAATTCCTTGAACTGCTTGTAAATGTTCGTATTGTCGTGTTCGTGGATCTTCGAGATCAAATTTTGACGCAAGGCCAAAATAGATCTTCTCCCCAGGTCGATCAATTTTACTTCTTCGGAAACATCTTCGCCTACTTCAAAATCGTCTTCGATCTTACGGGCTTCACTCAGTGAAATTTCCTCGTTCTCATCTTCCACTTCCCCGTCGGCTACTACGATTCGGTTTCTCCAAATCTCCAAATCTCCTTTATCGGGGTTGATAATGATATCAAAATTATCGTCACTTCCGTATTTCTTCTTCAAGGCGTTTCTAAAAACGTCCTCCAGTATCGCCATGAGCGTTACTCTGTCTATCAGCTTATCATCTTTAAATTCTGAAAATGAATCGATCAACGCTAAATTTTCCATATCATTCTAATTAAATGTTACCATAACTTTTGCTTCTACTATATCTTGATAAGGCACGATGGCCTCTTTCTCCACGGTTATTTTGCCTTTGCCAACCGGCTTGGGCTCACGTGCTTTCCATTGCAGGGTCACCCCGGCATCATCTACCACCGTCAGGCGGCCCTCAAAGGTTTCGGTTTTTGTCTTTACAGCGAGGGTACGACCCAAGCTTTTCCTATACTGTCGCACCAACGTTAACGGCTCCGAAACACCCGCAGAAAGGACTTCCAGCGAGAAATCAACCTCTTCCCGATCCAAGTTGTGTTCGATGCCACGACTCACGGCCATACAATCCTCAACTTTCACACCATCATCCCCGTCAATGACCACTCGTATGTGGTTGTTATCTGTAATCGAAAGATCAATTAAAAACAGGCTGGGGTTTTCGTCCAGGACATTCTGTAATAGTTCGGTTACTTTTACTCGCATCAATTTTGGCTATAAAAAGAGGGGACTTTCTGTCCCCTCACCTCTTTGCTCTTAAATTCGCTGCAAATATACTATATTTTTCGATATTATAAAAATGGTTCAGTCTCATTATAATTTTGTAATTTAATACTGCTATAACCTTCCAAAATCAATGCTTATGTAATGCGTAAAACAGAACGGTTTCATTATTAACAAACCTGAATGACCCACTTGTTTTGCGAATTCCATTTAATGTATACGGAAAATAAAACTCTATAGATGAAACGAATCCTTGTTCCCACAGATTTTTCTGTTCAAGCCGAAAATGCCTTAAAAGTTGCCGC
Source organism: uncultured Flavobacteriaceae bacterium (assembly GCA_963807685.1). GTDB lineage: Bacteria > Bacteroidota > Bacteroidia > Flavobacteriales > Flavobacteriaceae > Aureisphaera. Next base: position 106,721 of record CAWECU010000014.1, read on the forward strand.
CCAGATCGCCCGAAAAAACAATTGTGAAATTTACATCGAACATTCGCTCAGCATGCCCTCTCACCTCAACGATACGGGGCAAGTGAGCAGCTTACCCGAATCACTCTACTTTATACGACTGGCCGAAAATGAATTTGTGAAACTACGCAAACGTCCGTATTTAAGTGATGTCCAAGTCTATGAAGCCATTGGACATGGTGAAATTTACGACGACGTTAAGCAAACCGTAACCGAAAAACAGATCGACCTTATAGTCATGGGGTCTCATGGCCTTAGCGGATTCAAAGAAATGTTCATTGGCAGCAATACGGAAAAGGTGGTGCGAACTTCCAAAATTCCGGTGTTGGTCATAAAGAATGAGCACAGCCATTTTGAGATAACAGATTTTGTCTTTGCCACCGATTTTTCGGATGAATGTCGAAGCCCTTTCAACGAAGCCCAGAAATTTGCCAAGGATGTGGGTGCCAAAATGCATCTGTTATATGTAAACACTCCCAGCGGATTTAAAACCTCCTCCGAGGCCAATGCCATGATGAATAATTTCGTGAAGGGCATGGGTGTTGAGAATTACACCCTCAACGTCTATAACGACTCCTCGGTGGAAAAAGGGATTCTGGGTTTTGCCCGGGAAAACAACGCCCAATTGGTAGGCATGAGTACGCACGGCCGCAAGGGAATTGCGCATTTCTTTAATGGAAGCATTAGCGAAGACCTTGTAAATCATGCCAATATGCCTGTAATTACCTTTAAGATTTAATGAAGGATTTTTTGATCGTGGCATTTTTATGGGCCGTAATAAGCTGTGGTGCTCCGCCCAAACCGAAATCTCACATTATTGAGAATGATCCCAAACAGGACAACACAAAAGAAGAAAACGAAACCAACACTAGTATCAGTATGACGAATATTCCTGAAGATGCCGTTCGCGGCAGTTTCGAGCTCCTTACGCCACCTTTTTATGCGGCGGTGGAAGTTGTGGACAATGAAAACCAGACCACGACCATTTACTTTGAAAACGAAGCGATCTCAAAAATTACAATCCCCGAGGCCGTTGGCGCCTCGCTTTCTTCGGTGCGCTTTGATCAATTTGAACAGGATGTGCTTGTTGTAAATACTATTTACACCGATCCTATTTTCAGAAAGTATTATTTGTATATTCTGAAAGACAAGAAGTGGATGCCTGTGGTCGACGGATTTATACTTCATGTTGAAAATATTTCCGAAGATAATTTACCCATCAAAATACATCCTACCCGTTCCAACCAAATGATTCGCTCGTATTCGGTCTTCGATATGGATCCGGAAAGTGACACAAAATACAGCTGGATACTGCATGAGGAGACCACAGATATTTTGAATCGTTAATTGTGACATGTAACATGTAAGGTTAAAATTCTGTTCGATACCGGAAAACCATTTGTTTTTAAAGTATGTTTTCAATTTCATCGAGATAGGCATCCATGTCCCCTTCATCTTCTTCTTCTTCTTCGATCATCTGAATTCCTTTTTGCATTACCATGGAGGTAGGTAACGTAATTTTTTCACCGCTATCGGTCGTTAAAAAAAGATAGAATCCAGTGATATTCGTGACCTTTCCAACCCAGTTAAAATCTTTATCCAGTACTTTGATCCGGTCACCGATACGCACGGGGTGATTGAAAAACAAAATCACGCTTGAGGTGAGATTAGATAGGATGGACCACTGTGCAAAGAACCCCACTCCCAGCACCGCCAAAACAGAGGAGATAAATACCGTGAATTGCCGCATGTCGGTTCCCCAAATTATAGCGAGAAAAGAAGCCGCCACCAGATAGACCAAAAGATAACATAGATTCAGGATGATCTTGATCCTGTTGACGTCAATAGCTCGTAAACGAGAAAACTTTTTAACCGACCATTTTACAGCCATTAAAAGCAAAATCATTGAAACGAACAGGATAAGGGTTAAAAGTAATTCATGCTTTTGCGCGATCATAATGAGGTATTTTATACAGCGGCAAAAGTACCAAATAAGTGCTTAAAAGCATCATTTTTAACAAGGATAAAAATTTGCTAAAAAATTATTTTCAGGCTTGCAACTTACCTTAAAAGTAAGCTTGCGTCTTTGAAAAGAGACCTGTTGGAAATAAAAACCCCAATGTGTAATGTCACTAAATACACAATTGCCTCTGCCAAAATGAGTGGTTAAAAAATACCTAACGAACTCCTTCGGCTTTGGGCAATTGCGGCTCCAAGTTAAATCGATCAGGGAATGAGTCAACAAGTTACTTTTGCTCAAAGTTTTTCGTTCCTTTCCCTGTCGATCTATACGCTTGTTTTTTATTTCACAGATATCTCAACCTGACTCTCAACCACGTCTTTGATAGGAATGATTACTTTCCCTTTTTCAGTTTTAAGAGTCATACTAATATTATCGATAGCTTCAACAGTCCCCTCTAATTGGTCGATTTTAACGTGATCTCCCAATTCGTAGTTCTTACGGGTGTAAAAGGTATGCAATAGGTCTCTAATTACTTCACGGGAACCCAGACCGAATCCGATCGCTATGGCCAACAAAAACGCTCCCAGGATGATAGTGACGTTATTGGTCACCACCGTAGTGTCGATCCCAGCCTGATTCATTGCGGTAATCGTAACGATAACGGCAATGATGTAGAAAACAAGGGTGCTAATAATTTTTGAGCCGGTAAGATCGAACGATTCATAGAACCCCTTAATGGCCTTTTTGACAAATTTGGCGATATAAATTCCTATCATGAACAGGGCGATGGCACTAAACAATCTTGGTAAATATCTCAACAGGTTGCCTATTTCTTTGGAAACAATTTCCCAATTCATAATATCGGCGGCGATGATCAAAAATACCAGGAACAAGATCCATTTAACGAAAACGGTAATGACCTTGGTGACACTAAATTTTATTTTAGAATCTCCCAGAATTTTTAACTCATTCAATTTTTCTGTAAGCTTGTCCACTCGTGCGAACTTCAGAATTTTCTTTAATAGGAATAGTACGATCTTCGTTACTATCCACCCCAAAATCAAAATAACGATCGCTCCAAGTATATTGGGTAAGGCCGACATTATTTTTTCACCCATGGCCGTAAGTGATTCGATTGTTAAATTGGTCCATTCATTAACTGTTTCCATAATTATTGGTTTAGTGTTTTATTTCTTTTTTGTTTTTTGTTTGAACATACTTCCCAACGTCGCACTGTAGTTTGAGGTAAAAAGAGCAGCCATATCCATCAGCAATTTTGCCGAAGCGACCTCTCCCATAACCTTTTGCTTAAGCTCCGCCGGCACCTCTTTAGGAGGCACGCCTAACTTTTTAAATGGGTTTTCTCGTTCCATAATTAAAATTCATAATAGGTTTCTATGATTCGGGCTTTTGCTTTTCTCAAGCGCGCCCTAATTTCTTTGGAATCGACTTTGAGTAAGGATTCCATTTCCTTTTCTGAAACATCGTCCTGATACCGTAACAATAAAATAGCCTTGTCCTCCGGGTCTATGCGATCAATTGCCTTCGACAGTCTGTCTTCCTTCATTTGAAATAAAATAGCATCACTTACTTCAATTCGAATATGCTTACTTTGCACAATACGATCTGCTTGCCTGTGTTTTTCAATTTGCTTTTTTTCAGATAAAATAGTGACACAGTTCGTATAGGTCAAACTATATAACCAGGAAGCAAATGGATGGCCCACTGCCTCATGGATATTTTGATACATTGTAACAAAAATGCGCTTAGCCGATTGAAAGGCGAGAGCTCTCGATTTTAAAAAATTCAAGCATTTATTAAAAACTTCTTCCTCATACCTGTCGTACAAGACTTCAAATAAAAGTGCGTTTTTTTCAATCAATATCTTACCCACAAGATCTTCATCGGAAGTCTGTGTTAGTATCTCCGGACTGTTTTTATAAGGTGTTAAGGTATTCACATAAGTTTAGACACCCTATTCTTTAATAAGTCACTCAAAATCACAAGGATAATCTGAGAGTATCTTGAAAATGCCAATAATTAAATGGAATCGTTTGAAATAGCTAGTAACTAAGGAAGCAAACGCTAAGCTAAAAACAGGGCTGAACGTAGATCATTACCTTCAATTATAGTGGTTTCGATGGAATAAGATGAACTATTTTAAATACATTCTTTTAGATCTTCTCATGCTCCTCCACCACTCTCAACCGCGCTCTTTTCAGTCTCATCTTAACAGCACTTTCTCCAGCATCCAGAACGGTTTGAAGTTCCCTTATGGAGACTTCATCTTGATATTTCAACAGCAGAATGGCCTTGTCTTCCGGATCGATTTTCTCAAGGGCGATCTTGAGTTTTGAGACCTGAAGTTCGAACAGATCCTCGTCTTGAATATCGGCAACTTCCGACAAATGATAATCGTGATCACTCATGGAATAGGAATTATCATCCAGTTTTCTCGCTTTATCCCTATTTACATAATTCACACAAAAATTATAGGTAAAGGAATAGAGCCAGGTGGAAAACTTAGATCTTCCCTGAAAACTATGAAGGTTTGTAAACAACTTTAAAAACACATCCTGGGTAAGGTCTTCGGCTTCGTCCTCACTGGTCGCGAAACCGTAACATTTATTGTATACTTTCTTACTATACCTATCGTATAAAGTCCCAAATAACAAGGTGTTGTTTGACGCCACTATTTGAGCTACCAATGCTTCATCCTCCATTTTTTTTGCTTCCTTAAGTGCTTTTCCAACACCTTTTATGAGAACCAAAAACAATTTTTTTAACGACTTCATTTTCTTCTGTCTGGTTATTTACCAAATTCATCTTAAGCACTAAAGATACGCAATAAAGTGACTTCAGTGATCCTTTGGCTAGAGGGGATCTCGTCTATATACTCCACTACAGATTTGCAATTTTATAAGGTATTCTAAAAAAAACAAGGTCATACAAGTGACCTTATCCCGATTTTGTGTCCAAAGAGAGGCCCGTTAAGCGATAACTTTAAAAAGTAAAAAAGTGCAAAAGAAATGCTATGTTTACTCAAGGGTATAGTTGTGCTTAGAAAATCATGATTAAGGGTAACTCGTTGGTTTCCGAGGTCAAAAAAGAGCATTAAAATGAACTCGTAAAGCCAGGTTCCTTTCAAACGCCCGTGTCAAAGTGTTCGGTCTAATGGAATTCCTTAAAGCTAAAATTGGTAAATTGTAGGCCTGTTTGGGACTGTCAAATCAAATTATAATACATGGAAACAAATCTTGCTGAAATTTCACCTAATGCATCCCTGCCAATTGCACAGCTATTTCTTGAAAAGCACGACGCTTTTGTGGCAGTGGCGGGAAGTACCAAAGATGCCGATGCGCTCAAGGAAGTGATACAGGCTAAGTTTCCAAACCTGTGTTCAGATTTTATTCGTTCCGGAAACACCCTGCATGAAGCTATTCAAAACGGCACTACGGTCGATATGAACGAAGCCTACCTCATTCACTATTCCATCCCCGAATATTTCAAAGACATCGCCTTCCTGTCCAAAGATATCCTGCTCCAACTCTTGATCGGCACCATTAAACGGTCTGAGGCACTGGTTACCGAGGAAGAACGTAGCAATCATTTTTCGGCTTCCAAAGAAATATACCTCGGTGCCTTATCTATGTTTTCTGAAAAAGTGACCACCCAACAGTCACACTTGCAAAATCTAACTCAGAAAGGGAAAACAATAGACTCGAAAATAAAGCATCAACAGAATCCCTGGCCCGTGTACCGGAAGCAATTTGGCGAGGTAAATAATCAAATTCAAAAGATCCAATCGTCGGAAAGTCATCTCGTGGAATTACAAGGAAACTTTGATGCTTTGAAGGAAACCACCCTAGGTGCCGGCTTAAAGAATAAACAATGTAATGATCGTTTGACGGCAGATATTGCCGATATACTAGACACACTTAAAAAGCAAGATTTTGACAAGCTGCACCAAAAAATAGACGCTGCGCTGCTTTCGTATGAGAAATTGGGAAACAGTCAGGTATTGTTCACCGAGGAACTAAGCCATAGTATTAATCTTCTCCAAAAGATCTCAGTCCCGGTTCGATCGGAAGACGGCTTTCTAAAAATTCGCGAATTGAATTTAAACCGCAGGGTTCAAAAGTGGTTCGACTTTGAAATTTTTCCCTCCTTTATGGATTTGATCGGGCAGGAAAATATAGCTAAAGCGAAGTGTCAGGCATGCTTTAAAAATTTACAAAGTGTGTTTCAACACGATAAGAATCGAGAATCCAAAGTAAATAGTGTCCCATTGGTGCAAATCGTTCAGGTACTTCTTGAAGACCTAAATGCGCTTCAGGAGCAAGGGGCCGTTATCTCGAAAAAAATTGCAACGGCAACCCGTTCAAAATTTCTGGTCTCCAATCTATTTAAAAATGAGCCGTTCTTAGAGGTGTCACTCAATTCGACCATTTCTTCTACCCTGGATGTTGGCAGAAACAAGCTGGTTGATAATTTTCTTGTAAAATATCGCTATTTGCGGCAGTATTTCAGCGCGAAGTACAAGGCATCGGAATATCATGAGTCTTTTTCTGAAATTGAGTTGACAACCAAATGTATCGCGCACAGAATGTTCAAGGAAGAGAACGAGCATTACGATACCTTATTTCTTACCAAGAACTTTATTGGGGACCTGTTTCTTGTCATTCGTGAACAGCAGGAGAAAAAGTTCGCGGAAGCTCTTGCCCAATGGAAAAATGGTTTTCCAAAAGCTGTTTTGGTTTCGGGGGAACGCCTGAGCGGCCGAACCACTTTTTCAACTTATGTCGCCAAAAAATATTTTGGAAAAGAAATGGTGGTCCTGAAACCCGATAGTGCCTCGACCATTGACGGGCGGAAATTCAGTACTACCCACGATCTGAAAGATGCGCTGCAATACGTTAAAAAACACAACTCAAAAAGCACCCTTCCCATTATCGTTATTGACAATATTGAACTTTGGCGGGATGTCGATCATGGGCTTCTCGACAACATAAGGGCACTGATCAGTTTTATCGAAAATGAATCGGACAATGCGCTCGTTTTGGCCATTTGTTCCGAAGCCATGAAAAATCATCTGGATGCGATCATAAATTTTTCAAATGTGTTCAGCACTCAAATAAATACGAGCAAGTCTGGAAGGAACGAAATTCTCGAAGCCATTTTGCTTCGACACGGAGCCGGGCATCGAACCTTAATTTCTGAAAATGGAGAAGAAATTTTTCAGCAAAAAATCAAATCTCTGGTTTTGAAAATGAGCAAAAAATACAATTATAATATAGGGGAAGTTCTGCAAGCCTGGACGTACAACACCTTTGTTCAGGAGGGACAAATGGTATTATTTACCGAAACCGATCCCGAATTTCTGGATTTTTTCTCCAAAGAAGAACTCATAATTCTAAAGCAGTCATCCCTCTTCAAAATAATTAGCGAATATGGGTTAAGACGGTTAATGCCGGATGGATTCGATTCGCGTTTTAAATCGGGAGTGAAACGGCTCTTAAACACCAAAGTATTGTTAAGGGACGTGAGCGGAAATTTGTCGATCAATCCTGTTGTTCTTTATGACATTCGGAGGATTTTGGAGCAAAAGCAATATTTAAGATAGGAACTTATGGAATCAATTTTTACCTGGAACGATCTTTTCAAATTAACGGTTACCCTTATTTTGCTGTATGTACTACTGAAGCTGGTGGTCAATATCTTTGTCAAACTTTCGAAGAAAACCCTAACAAAGCGAAATGTACGTAACGTATCCGAAAAGATCTTCGTTTTTTATATGCCGATAGGAATTAGCATGTTACTCATTGTTTATGTGGGCATCAACCTGTTCGCTCACGGAATCCTGATCTTAATTTTTGGGCTTATTACATTTAGGCATATTCGAGCCTATTTGAACGGAGTCCTTTTCAGAAGCAATCCGCTTGTTGAAAAAGGAAGGCATCTTGTTTTTGAGAATTACCAGGGCCTAATTGAGCGATTGCTTCCCTTTGGAGTGATCGTCTCCAGCACCCGGGGAAAGCGATTCATTAACTATACGGAAATTGAGAGACTCGGTTTCAGTATTGAGAAGATGGAAGACGAGGTCCACCAAAAAGTGCTGTATCTCACCATGGAAGAAACTAAAATCAAATTGCTGGATCTATTATTCGAGAATCCGCTTGTAAATTTGCATCATTCACCCATCTTAAAGAAAATCCCGGGAGACAACCAATATAAGCTCCAATTTACCTTGGAAAAAGGGGCTACGGCGGAAGAGATCATCGCCTTCCTGAATCAATATCAAATTAAAGCAACCCCTCACAAACCGAAAAACTAATGGAAATCCTTTCATCGTATAACCTGATCATCGAAGTATCAATCATTATTATTCTTTCCTTTCTCTTCAATGGGATTGCGAAAAGAACCAATATCCCTGCTGTCCTAATGCTCATTGTTTTAGGGGTTTTACTCCAATACGGAATTACCTACTTCAACGCAGCGACATTAAATTTCATTCCCATTTTGGAAATACTTGGAATCGTGGGGCTTATCATGATCGTACTCGAAGCCGCACTGGAATTGGAACTAAAGCGAGAGAAGCTGTTTCCAATTCTAAAATCACTTGCGATCGCCTTAATTGGCCTCGTTGGTTCTGCATGGGTTGCCGCGCTTATCCTCTATAATTTTATACCTGATATGACCATGACATCGGCATGGCTCTATGCAACTCCCTTGTCCATTTTATCGAGTGCTATTATTATTCCAAGTGTTTCCGGGCTTTCTAATAGTAAAAAGGAGTTTCATGTGTATGAAAGTACTTTTTCGGATATCATGGGAATCATGATGTTTTACTTTCTTACAGGCAAATTAGACCCTGCGGAGGGTAGTGGTATCATTGGATTTAGTGGAAATTTACTTCTTACGATAGCTATTTCTCTTGTCGCGAGTTACGGGATCATCCTTATTTTTCAGAAGATAAAAAGTCAGGTAAAACTATTCTTACTTATCGCGGTTCTCTTGCTACTCTATGCCCTTGGTAAGAAAATGCATCTATCCTCCTTGATCATTATTTTAATTTTTGGATTGGTAATAGCGAATATGAAATTATTCTTCAAAGGTCGCCTGTCCAAATTTTTAAATTTCGAAAAGGCACATCATATATATCATGAACTTCATACCATCACCGCCGAAACAGCCTTTGTGGTGCGGACTTTTTTCTTTGTTGTCTTCGGGATCACTATAGTTGTTTCCTCATTATTCAATATGGATGTTGCCATTATTAGTTGTTTGATCATCGCCTCCATCTATATCATTAGATTTATACTCCTTCGAATCTTTATTGGAAAAGATATTTTACCCCAACTATTTATTGCTCCCCGAGGATTAATTACAGTGCTATTGTTCTATGCGATTCCAACCGAGGCACAAATCGAAACCTTTGAACCGGGAATCTTGCTATTTGTGATCATAGGGACGAGTTTGATCATGACCGCAGCGATGATCTATGATAAAAAGAGGAGCACCAAAGCACTAAATATCGCTAACCAAAGAAACGTGGAAACCGTAAAATTTAAGGCCCCTTCTATTGATGATTAAGTGTTCATCTCATTTTTTTAAGCTGAAGTTATGTTAGACGCAATAGTTCCCTTGCTAACCTTGATCGCCCTGGAGGTAATTTTGGGTATCGACAATATCATTTTCATATCTATATTGGTTGATAAATTACCCGATAAGAATAAAAACAAATTGCGCTATTGGGGACTTGGTTTGGCCATGGTCATGCGGTTGGGTTTATTAACAATTATTTCTTTTATACTACGTCTGGATTCGACACTCTTTACCCTATTCGAGATTGAATTCTCCGGAAAGAGCTTGATTTTACTGGGCGGAGGGATATTTCTCCTTTATAAAAGTACCCGGGAAATTTATCTAAATACCGAAATGGCAGTGGATGGATCGAAAATTGCTGCGAAAACAGGTTCATTTGGACGTTTGTTGTTTGAAATAATCATTTTGGACCTGGTATTTTCGATAGACTCTATCATTACTGCCGTAGGAATGGTGAAAGAGTTATGGATTATGTATGTCGCCGTGGTGGTGGCTGTAATAGTCATGCTCTTAGCCTCTCACGCAATTAGTAACTTCATCCAAAAACACCCTTCCTTTAAAATTTTGGCGTTGTGTTTTCTTATGATGATTGGTGTTTCTCTCGTCGCGGAAGGTTTTCATTTTGAAATCCCCAAAGGATATATTTATTTCTCAATGGCCTTCGCATTCTTGGTAGATATTATTCAAATGAAAACGATAAAATCTCCACCTAATTTGTAGACGACCGGTGCTCGTTTATGCGGGTCAAAAAACCATTTCAATGAGGTAGTGACCTGCTTAAAAATCGCGTGTCTAAAACTAAAATTATCCTGTAAATGAAAAAAAAATTCAATATAGAATTGCTCAAGAGTGAAACTCTCGTTGAACTCCCCAATGCATGGAATAACGAGAACTATCTGGACCTGCTCGAAGTAATGGAATACGGAGATACTTCCGATATAGCAGAAGGCGATCTGAAAGATATGTGCTTGATGTCGTTATCTGATTATGATCCCGATGAGGCGGCAAAATATGTGCTTTCGTACATCTTTGAAGGAAGGCTGAATTCCGGACAAATTCATAACCTTTCACATGAATTGCAGGATGAAAAAATGTGGGAAGAATACGCAGATCTATTTCTACATGAGGAGTTTTTTAATGTTGGCCAATTATTATACCAGGCATTTGACGGCAAATTCCCTCACCCCGAGGCATTGAGATTCAGTATCCTGATAACTGCCAATGAGGTCGAGGATTTGGAAATTTTTGATGCGAACCTGGAAATGAACCTCGTCAAACTATTAGTTCAGGGAATGCCCGAAAACACATTAATTAGTCGACTCTATAAAGACGAACTCGCTAGCGGACGACTCGAACAAGCAAAGGATATAATTTGGCAAGTTCATAAAAAGGAAGCCCCCGGAAATGCACTTTTATTCGACATTATTAGTTCCATCTACTGGTTTCATGATCTTAAGTATGTCAAAACTTTTGAAGGTGAACTGGCCGCTGGAAGAGAATCCCTATAAGATTACAAAAATGGAATCCATAAATTTTAGAGAGAAAACCCGTCATTTTAAATTTTTATTCCAACTTTCTTAAAATTAGCTACCTTTAACTACATGAGAGAAAAAGAAAGACTTCTTTCAATAATTTCGTCCGGCTCCCGTCAAAGCAAAAGTCAATGAAAAGAATTATTCTGTTATTCTTGCTCACTTCAGGCGTGTGTTTCGCTCAATATTCGGAAACAATTGCAACAGGAAGACCCGGGCAAGCCATTGGCACCCGTACGTTGGGAGCAAGTGTATTCCAAATTCAATCTGGTTTTACTTATACTATTGTTGATTTTGACGACATGCAGCTCACCACCCTGGCGCAATCCAATGTCTTTAGGCTTGGAATTTGGGAACGATTTGACATTAACGGTGTTTTAATTTGGCAAACCGACGAATTTTCAGGAACCACCGAAAACACATCCATGAGGGGTATCAGTAATTCTCAATTGGGTGTACGTTATAGCGTGACTACAAATAAGGGATGGAGGCCTTCCATAGGAATTCAAGGCCGGGTAATACTCAAACTTCAGGGCGAAGCCTATAGACGACAGAGTATTGGCACAAATTTCGTTCTCGCCACAGGAAACAAGTTGACAAAATCCCTCTCTTTAACAACAAACTGGGGTGTTACTCACAGTGGAAATAACGATGGACCTGCCTATTTCTATGTCATCAACGTATCGGCTGGTGTTACTGAGAAGATTGGGGTATTTGTTGAACTATATGGTGGTCTAAACGACTTTCAAACCTTTTCGGATACAGGGATCTCTTATTTACTCAATGATAATCTCCAATTGGATTTCTCAGTGGGATGGCAAGGGGAGGACGGTATCTCAAATTGGTTTGTAGATGCGGGTGCTTCCTGGAGATTTGATTGGCGGGATCAAAAAAAACCATAGGTATGGCAACCCTTTATTACACTTAAGTCATTTTGATTAAAATAGGCATCAACCTCAAACTAAACAACTTTAGGATAGATATAAGTCCGATCAATAGGGGACCAGTTGATAGACCGTATTTAAAAGAAATACCCCTAGCAGCAACAGCAGCATATAGAAAACCTGAACCAATTTAACATTAAGATAGATCAGACCATTGGTTACCCAGGTGGGAAGGCCCAGAAGTGCCAGACCGAAGAGCAGGGATAGCCAGCCTATGGCAGTAACGATAAATCGCCAATCTGCTTCCCAAATATTGTGAAGCAGGACGTTTATGAGTCCGACAATTATAGCCAAAAAAGCCGCCAGAATTGCAAACTTTTGATCTTTCAGGTCATCAAAGATTTGCTTTATCCGCCTGGGGTTAAAGCTTAGCACAAAAAAGAAAATAATTAGGTACCAACCCCAAAATTCTGCTAAAAAAATAGATGTTTCCATGGGAGAACTGTTTTTCTGAGTTTCTCAAAAGTACTTTCCAAAGCTGCGTTCTACTATGATAAATATCATTTCGATGGCCACCAGGTTCATCAACTAATCGATTCTAAAAATTTAATTATTAAGTTTATAGACATCTTCCAGCAACATATCTATACCAATACTATCCTTTACTTTTAGCTGGTATCGTATGTGAATTGGAGTGCCAATTGGGGCGTAGTAGTAAATAACCCATGCATCGGCCTCTCTGGTTCCAATACAACCATTGGAATACGCCTTACCCAAGGATTCGGGATTGGTGGTTGGATGGATCATTTGACCGTTTTGTACCCCATTGATCTCGGTCTCGATCCACGGTATTTGTGGCATAAGTGTGGTTTTATCGTCATCTCTTCGAGTAAGGTGGAATTGCCTGCCATTGACCGGATTGTAAAAATCGGGGTCCCTTGCATGCCTAATAATTTTACCGCTACCCGTCTTGGTTCGCAGGTCTGTTATGCGATCTCCCATGGCCAGATACCTTTTCTTGTTTTGCCCCACCCGAATAGGGAATGAAAACAGCTCACTGGAATCTTGAACTATTCGAAGCCTAAATTCAGGGATTTTTACATCAATAAAGGTATTTCTAAAATCCTTCAATATGCGCCCCGCGGCAAGACTATCGGGAATACGTAAAGAATCACCTGCCCTTATGACGATCATTTTACCTTGATCATAAACAAATGAATCCCGATCAATCATCCTATAGTAATCTGTATTTGCCAGGGTATCGATGATCCAGGGATTCGCCCGAACCAAAAGATGTTCGGTAAATGGGTAATTTAACAGCGAGTCGTAGGCTACCGTCAATGAATCCATGAATTGAAAATAGTCATCGATTTGGATGTTTCTCGCAATTTCGATCCATTCCGGAACTACGGTCTTCAATTCAGTAGTAACCACCAGATCTGTTTCAGCTTTCGGTTGCAGCACTACAATCTGACCCATACTAGTTGAGAAACACAGAAGTAGGAACCCTATGAATACCGTACGTAACATTTCTTGGATATTTTTATATGCTAAAAGTATGGGTGGGGTCTGTTATTTCCAATGATAATGGTCATTGGCAGGAGGATTTGATGCCATTGAAATGGTTGGCAAGGATAAAATATATTTTGGGCGTTCCCTCCATAGCCCTGCCTGCTGGTTCACATGCGGGAGGCATGCAGGCAGGCTTGGCGACGGATTGCCTAACGCGCCTATTCTGTTAACCCTTCAGAAAAAAGAATTCACAAGGATTAAATAACAGAACAATCTGTATTATAATGCAAGTTACTTGTTATAAATTAGTTCAAAAAAAAATCCAGCCTTTCGGCTGGATTTTAACATTTTGGTTAAGTTCAATTAAAATCTAAATTTCTCGGTGTAAGTTCGGTCTTCGGTGATAAGAACCAGTTTATACATACCCTTTTCCTTCTTGTCCAATTCATAAATTCTACCAATTTTCATGGTTCCATTTATTGTTTCAGAATGAATTAATTGAAAGGAATATGCGCCAACATTGTCGGGTTTGAAATACAATTCAATTTCAAGTGGGGCCTCCTTAAGGGACAATTGGTTTATGTAAAGAAAATCATCCCTGACCCTAACCGTAGGCTTAAATAAGGTATTTTCAAGCTCGTAAACTACCGATACTTCTCCTTCCGTCACATAAAAGGGTATCATATTGACCTGGGTGTCCTTTATAACCTCCAGGGTGTAGGACCCATCGGGTAATGAACTTAGCTTCAACAGTTGTTCGTAGTACAAAGAACTGGTAGCAACTGCATCCATTACCAACTGACCGCGGTGGTTCTTGACCACTACTTTATCACCCACGTCGATTTTGGACGAAATGATTCCTGTTCTGTTTTCATACTTAAGGGCTGCGGTGTTTGCAACTTCGGCTGCAAAATTTAAACTAGTTGTAAGTAGGGCAACTAGCATGACACCATTTTTAAAAACTTTTTTCATAGTAATAAGTGTTTAAGTTTCAGTACAAATGTAGACCGAATTCAAACCACCGGGATCACCTCTGTTATCCAATTTATATGCTATTTTAACCCATTGTAAACGTTAATAAATTATTAAAGGGTAAATTAGCATACTATTTAGGTAATTTAGCATAGCTTATAATAGTTGTAAGTTGTAATTTTACTTAAAATTTAATGATGCAGAAACATCCGGCATTAGAGAAACTTACACCTAGTTTTGGAAGTTCCATCCTGGTGCGACAACATACCGAAAACAGGAAGATGAGACATGCTGTCTGGCATTTCCATCCTGAGCTGGAGTTGGTATATGTGAACAAAGGCCGTGGAAAAAGACATATAGGGAATCATCTATCCTATTTTAACAATAGCCAGCTAATACTTATTGGTGCTAACTTACCGCATCATGGTTTTACAGACCGCTTTACCTCTAATGGTCGGGAGACCATTGTTCAGTTTAAACCCGACTTTTTAGGTGACCATGGTTACGGCGTCCCCGAGCTGGCTGCGGTTGCTGCATTATTCCAGCGAGCGAAGAAAGGAATTCTTTTTGGCGTAGATTCCAAAAAGCGAATCGGGCCTAAGATCGAGGCATTGGTCAACAGTGACGGCTTTGATCGAATGTTGGGTTTTCTGGCGATCCTGAACTACTTAGCAAATACCGATGACTATACGCTCTTAAATGTGGATGGGTTTGCCTTCGTAGCGACGCATAAGGATAGTCTTAAAATCGATATCATCTATAAGTACATCAACAAAAATTTTCAAACACCTATTCCTCTTGAAGATATCTCGGGGGAAGTGAGTATGACGGTTCCTTCTTTTTGCCGCTACTTCAAGAAAGCCACCGGCAAGACCTTTACTCAGGTGGTCAATGAGTACCGGGTAGTGCACGCTACGAAGTTGTTGACCGAAAGCCAACTGAGTGTCACCGACGTCTGTTATGCCTGTGGGTTCAATAACTTTTCACACTTTAACAAGCAATTCAAATCGATAACCGGTAAAACAGCTCTTAATTACCGGAAAGAGATCAAACTGATGATCGATTCAAGATCTTCCCCGGAGTAGCGTTCAAGATGCAGCCACACACAAGCTATACCGTAGTAATCGTCGACTGCCTACTGCTAATTAAAAAAAATCCAATTGATGATTTCAAATCAAATTTAGTGGGAACGCACTGCAAACTGAATACTGAATACTGAATACTGAATACTGAATACTGAATACTGAATACTGAATACTAAAAAATCCCTACCGGAAAGGTTGGGATTTTTGTTGGCCTACTAGGGCTCGAACCTAGACTCTTCTGGACCAAAACCAGACGTGTTGCCAGTTACACCATAGGCCAATAATAAAACTCATTTGGGCTGGCGCCCTCCGAAGCGCAACAAAGTGGTGCTTACGAGCGGGCAAATTTAAAACATTCTTTGGCTTGCGCAAACAAAATCTCGCAAAAAGACAGCAATTTTAGGTCTAGTCCCAATTTCCACCCCCTTTTCCACAAAATATTCCGCTCCTACCCGACGTTAGCAATTTTTTATTATACGGCTATTCATATTATTAGTAAATTCGCCTCAACCAAAATTAGCAATGTTTATGATGGATTTTAACTTCGGCAAATGGAACAAAACCTTAGGATGGCTTGTCTTCGCAGTTGCGCTACTCACCTATTGGCTCACCGTGGAACCCACCGTAAGTTTTTGGGACGCTGGAGAGTATATCACCACGGCGAGTAATCTTGAAGTAGGACACCCTCCGGGAGCGCCACTATATCAGTTATTGGGAGCTTTTTTCTCCATCTTCGCCATGGACGCATCGAGTATCGCCCTGACCATCAACCTCATGTCGGTATTTTCCAGTGCCTTTACCGTCTTGTTCATGTTTTGGTCCCTCACAATCCTATTGACCAATATCGTTTCAAAAAATAGCGAACTCACTAAAAATAATAGCATCGCCATCCTGGGAAGTGCTGCCGTTGGCTCCCTCGCTTTTGCCTTTACCGACAGTTTCTGGTATAGTGCCGTGGAGGCCGAAGTATACGCCGCCGCCGCATGCATCCTCTCTATTCTTTTCTATTGTGGTCTCCGCTGGGAACGCGAAATGTTCACCCCGCGCGGGGATCGGTGGCTCATTTTGATCGCCTTTGTTGTAGGACTCTCCTTCGGGGTTCACTTTATGGGTCTCTTGACCATTCCTGCCATAGGTTTCCTCTATTTCTTTAAAAAATACAAAAAGGTCACCGTTAAAAACTTTATCGTCGCCACTGTGGTTACCGTTGCTATACTGCTGTTTATTTTTAAACTCTTGCTACCCGTAACTCTGAAACTTTTCAGTGCTTCGGAATTGTTCTTCGTCAATAGTATGGGACTACCCTTTAACTCGGGTACTATCATCGCAGGCTTAGCCTTTATCGCGCTGTTCTATTTCGGTATAAAATATACCCGCCGCCACGGTCATGTCATGTTCAATACACTGCTGCTCTGCGTGCTGTTTATTTTTATAGGATTTTCAAGTTGGTTGATGTTGCCTATTCGGGCGAATGCCGGTACCGTGATCAATGAAAATAACCCCAACAACGCCCGTGAATTATTGGCCTATTACAACCGGGAACAATATCCCGAAACCCACCTGTTTTACGGTCCGCAATTTACCGAAGCCTATGTTGGCCTCGATGCTAATAACCCCTATAAAGACGATAAACCCAAGTACGAAAAGGACCTTACTCTGGGCAAATATGTGATCGTGAACGACTACAAGAACGCCGGTCAGAACACAGATGACCGCCAAAAAGCACTGCTGCCACGCATGTGGAGCATTGAGCATAGCGCAAATTATCTGGAATTTATTGGCGGACTCGAGTTCGCCGTCAAAGCTAAATATCTCGATGAACCACGACTCGTTGAGGAGGTGAAAAAATTTAAGGAGGCTCATAGGCAGGGAGCCGTGGATGGGGACGATTACAATAAGTTTTTAACCGATTTCGGTCCCTTTCTGGACATAAACAAACCTACTTTTAAGCAAAATATGGGGTATATGTTCCAGCATCAGTTCAGTTATATGTACTGGCGCTATTTTATGTGGAACTTTGCCGGGCGTCAAAATGACGTTCAAGGTCAGGGTGGCTCCCTCAACGGAAACTGGATAAGCGGCATACCATTTGTGGACGAGTGGCACCTGGGACCACAGGACAACCTCCCGGGTGACGTGAAATACAATAAGGCCCGGAATACCTATTATTTTCTGCCACTACTGCTGGGTATTTTAGGGATGGTCTTTCACGGTAAAAATGATATGAAAAGTTTTTGGGTGCTCTTTGTGTTCTTTCTGTTCACAGGGCTTGCCCTCAAAGTATATCTCAATGAACGTGTTTACGAACCCCGGGAACGGGATTATGCGCTGGTTGGCTCCTTTTATGTCTTTGCCATGTGGATTGGCTACGGGGTATACGCCTTGTACGAGATTGCCAAAGATTATCTCAAGCCGAAAATCGCAATTCCCCTGGTGCTGGGCGTCACTTTACTGGCCGCGCCCGTGCTTTTGGCTACTCAAAACTGGGACGATCACGATCGATCCAACAGACGCACCGCCAACTCTATGGGTCGAATGTATCTCGATTCCTGCGATGAAAACGCGATCCTTTTTACTATTGGCGATAACGACACCTTTGCACTGTGGTACCAGCAAAATGTGGAAGGCTACCGGCAGGATATTCGCATCGTAAATACCAGCTTGTTTCAAACAGATTGGTACATCGATGACATGAAAAAGAAGGCCTTTAGCAGCGACCCTATTCCTTCCCAATTAACCCACGACAAGTATACCTACGGAACCCGGGATGTGATCGCATTTCAGGAAACTAAGGAGGATACCGTCGACATTAAAACCTGGATGGATTGGGTGGCTAGCGAGAACCCTATTACCAAGGTAGAACTGAACAGCGGTCAAATGATTAGCTCCTTTCCTTCCAAGATCATTCGAGTACCCGTCGATAAGGAGGCGGTTCTTAGAAACGGGATCGTGAAGCCGGAGGATGCCGACAAAATTGTTCCTTATATCGACATTATTCTGTCGGGCGATTTTGTGTATAAAAACCGACTCCTGATGCTGGATATCATCGCAAATAACAACTGGGAACGCCCCATTTATTTTAGCGGAGGAGCCTTTGGAAATGACGATTACCTCTGGATGAAGGATTACCTCCAACTGGATGGAGTTGTTTACAAATTGGTGCCCATTCGCACTCCGGTCGACCCTCGCAATCCGTTTGATATGGGCCGAATCGACAGTGATAAAATGTACGACATTGTAATGAGCTGGGACTGGGGTAACAGCGGTGAACCCAATGTGTATCACGACACAGAAACACGAAGAAACGGGATCACCTATCGCTCCAATCTGGCGCGTTTGGCCGAAACCCTTATCCGAGAGGGCAAAAACCAAAAAGCGGAAGACATTCTGGATCTGGCTATGGAAAAAATGCCAGTCGAAGATTTTGAGTATTATTCGCTACTGGAACCGTACGTGATGGGGTATTATCAATTGGATAAAGTAGACAAAGCCCATCAAGTGTATGAGGCAGTGACAAAAAAACATCAGGAATACCTTACGTATTATGGCGGTTTGAATCTGGAAGAGCAAGCAGATCTGGTCGAGGAGATCTATTCGAAAATGAGTCAATACGAAAGCCTCGTTGAAATAACCTATACCATGGACTCCCCCGAATTCTACGCTCAAGAGAAGCAGAAGTTTTTAAATTACCTGAAACCCTTCGCAGCCTTCTTTGACGCTTTGCGGATTGATGTGAATACTGAATTTCTTCGGAAGGAACGGTTAACGGAAAAATTCCTGGATTCTATTTTGGGTGACTCCTCAATGGAAAGTGCCTTGGAGTTGCTCCAATCCGATTGATGAAAAACAATAAGGTGTAGGTATATTTCTGAAATGACCCACCACTCTGTCGCATATAGAACCCTATGAAACCTTATCTGGTACATACGCCTAAATTCGTACAACGAATATTTCCGAAGCGGGTTTGGGCGTTTCCTTTTTCTGAAAAACAAGTGTATCTCACCTTTGACGATGGTCCTATTCCCGAAGTCACCCCCTGGGTTTTGAGTGAATTAGATAAATACAATGCGAAGGCCACTTTTTTCTGTATTGGCGATAATATTAAAAAGCATCCCGAACTTTTTCGTCGTATAATTTCTGAAGGACATTCGGCAGGGAACCATACGTTTCATCATCTCAACGGATGGAAAACAAACACCGAAGATTATATAAGGGATGTGTTGGAAGGTGAAAAAGAAATGGAAAAGGTGGAAGTCGAATGTCTGAATTCCGAAGGACAGGCCGACTTAAAACTAAAAATTCAAAACCCCAAACTTTTCAGGCCTCCTTATGGGAAAATAACCTCAAAGCAATCGAGAATTCTTCAGGAAAAAGGATACAAGATTATCATGTGGGAAATCCTGAGTGCAGACTTTGATGGGAGTATTTCCGAAGAAAAATGCCTTCAGAATGTAATGAAGCACATAAATGCGGGTAGTATCATAGTGTTTCACGACAGCCTAAAAGCAGAAAAAAACCTTCGGTATGTGCTGCCAAAGGTTTTGAATTTTCTTTCGGAAAGGAACATGGATAGTATCGCTATTGAAGCACCATATTAAAGCGAGTTACTGTTGGATCTATATTCTTGTTATCTGTAGATACATATATTTCAATATAATCGTCGGTATTTAAGTTCAATGAGCCTACCAAATTAAAGGTGCCTTTACTCACGCCATTCTCAAAAGTTTGCTCTGCTACAATGGAGGGTACAATTGCACCATTCTTATAGACAATTAGGGAATAGATATTCTTTGAACCATTACTGGATCTCTCCATAGTGGCTGAACAGGTAACCATGAAGTTTCGAGGTTTCACTCCTGTATATTTTATTCTATTATTCGTATTGCTATCATCATCCATTCTGAAAAAATTGCCCGATGTTGTCGTACCCACCATCTTTACCGGAACATTGTCTGTTAGTACATTGGTTGCCGTAAGATTTTCGGACGCGAAATATATGTATCCCGTAGCTACTTTGTCTGCTTCTTCAGGAATTCCGGGACAATCGACCGTCCAGACATTGGTAAAATTATAACCTGCATAAGGAGAACTACCGGTAATATAATTACCTCCTCCATAGAACAAAACATTTTGTAGAACGGCATTTCCTATAATTGTGCCAATTCCGGTCACATCCATTCCAGCCGTAGCTGTGACCACCTGGGAAAATCCTCCCAGCTTTTCAATGAGTTCAAAATTTCCTGAAATCGTCTCATATACTCCGCCATTATTTCCAAACCATCCCTGGTTATTCAGCAGAAGGCTTTTCACGTTTGAATAGGTGACTCCCGCAGTGTTACCAGAATACTGGATAACATTCAAAAATATTTGATTAAAGCCGTTAAGAGTTCCAACATTCCCGGAGTTGGCGATAATAGCACTTTGCAATATAAAGTTTTGATCACCTACGGTGTCATCAATATTGAATACAGTTCCTCCCGGTGCTGAAAGGGTGATGGTACGTATACTCCCGCCAGTACTTCCGGTAAATATGGTCCCTCCTGCAGAAAAGAGTATATCTTCGCCCGAATCTTCACCAATTATATAGGCGCCATTCAGTTCGATAGGGTTGCTCAAAGAAATGAGACCATTGATCTCATAAAGGGTGCCGGTATCCAGGGTTATCTTGCCTCCGGATGGTACTGGAAGATCCGCTTCACTCTTAACGAGGACATAATCGTCTCGCTCTGCCGGTGCACTTAGCTTTATCCAGAGAACTTTTGTACCATCGAAATAATAAAAAGCGTCTTCCGATATGTCATATACCAATAATCCTCCGGCAGGATTACTAATTCCAATTCGTTCTGCAGTAGTCATCCTAGGGGCTAACAGTCCTTTGGAAGTTGAAGACACATCAAGTATGGAAGATTCATCAGGCGTGGTAGTACCAACTCCTATTTGGGCATATAGGGGTGAATAATTAATTAATCCAATAACAGCTAAGAGTAGAATATTTAACTTCATAAGTTGGGGAATAATAGGTTAATCATCTATTATAAAGTGCAAATCTAATTTTGCCAATTCGGGGCAATATATTCTTTTTCAACGTATTAATGTGTTTTTTATCGGATTTATTGAAAAAAAATGAAGGAAATGCGCTACTAATGGGTGGTCATCATTGTGAATAAGTCTAATGCTGTAAACATGGTTTTTCTAATATACCACGCCTGTTTACCGCAAAACTATCGTAAATACAAGTGAATTGTTATTCCAGCAACCTAAACATACTCCTGAACAAGCCCAATCAAGGTATTGGCATCCTGTTCCCCACTCTGGCGCCATTTCATTTCGCCATTTTTATAGATCATTAAAGTAGGTAACCCCTTGACTCGTAGCGCTTCGGCCAGCTCAGAGTTCTTTTCAATGTCTATTTTTATCACACGCGCTTTATCGCCCAAGGCTGCCGCTACATCCCGCAATACCGGGTGCATTTCCTTGCAAGCCTGATCCCAATCGGCATAAAAATCCAGAAGAACTGGAACGTGCGTTTGAATTAATTCTCCAAATTTGGACATGTGTTTAACATATTGGTTATTACAAATATAACATTTATGCTCAATTATGCGGTATCACGGCGTTTTTTCAACTCAATCACACTTACTTCAGGCCAAATCCCGACCCGGCCCGGATAACCTATAAAACCAAAACCACGATTTACATTGATATAACGTCCGAATTCCTCATAAATCCCCGCCCAGTTCTCGTAGCGGTATTTGACAGGGCTCCATTTGATCCATCCCGGTATCTCTATTCCGTATTGCATTCCGTGGGTATGGCCGCTTAAGGTGAGGTGATAGTTGAGGTCCGATCCTTTTACCTGCTCCTTCCAATGGGTAGGATCGTGGCTCATGAGTATTTTAAAGTCTGATTTCACGATTCCGGCACTGGCCTTTTGAAGATCCCCGGCTTGCTTAAAGCCCTGTCCCCAATTCTCAACCCCAATAAGCTTTATTTGAGATCCGTCTCGCTCCAGAGTTCGGTGCTCATTGAGCAATAGATCCCAGCCCATCTCCTTTTGCAGAGTTTTTAGATCGGCCAGGTTTTTTGCCTTAGCTTCGGAAGATTCCCATCTCATGTATTCGCCGTAATCGTGATTCCCCAAAACCGAAAAAACTCCGTCTTTTGCCTGGAGCGTTGCAAACAGTGATTTCCATGGCTTCATCTCGGCCGTCATATTGTTCACCAGATCACCAGTAAACAAGATCACATCACTTTTTTGTTGATTGATCAAATCCACGCCGTAGGCCACTTTATTTTCGTTGTCGAAACTCCCGCTGTGAATATCGCTAATTTGAGTGATGGTATAGCCGTCAAAAGCTTCAGGCAGATCGTCAAACGTAAGTGAATAACGTAGCACTTTATAGTTATACTTTCCTGTGAACATACCCACCAGCAAGGAAGTAAACGGAATGGCGGCGATCCCAAGGGTTGTCTCGATGATTACGAAAAACAGGTTCCTCCATGGATTCGTTCGACGATTCGGTCACGGCTTGGATTGGTGACCTGAAAAGCGGGAAAGACGATGCATCGCAGAAGATTTGGGAGCGGTATTTCCAACAGCTTGTCCGCGTGGCGTCGCGACAACTCGGTTCGGCGCCACGGCGAATCGCCGATGAGGAAGACGTCGCCGTCAGCGTCTTTGATAGTCTGTGCAAAGGAGCCGCGGCGGGACGGTTCGATCAGCTTCAAGATCGAGATGACCTGTGGAAACTGCTGACCGCGATTGCGGGCATGAAAGCGGTTGACCAAATTCGTCGCCAAACCGCCAAGAAACGTGGTGGCGAGAACGTTCGCGGCGAGTCGATCGTCGGCGGCGGAGCGGCCAGCGGCATGGGCGGCTTTGACCAATTCGTTCACGGTGAACCGACACCCGAGTTTTTGGCGGTCATGGATGAGCAGCAACAAGCTATGTTTGGTGCTTTGCCGGATGCTTCCCAGCGCGATGTCGCCAGACTGCGATTCGAGGGGTACTCGAATCAAGAAGTTTCCGAGGAACTTGACATCTCGCTTCGATCGGTCGAGCGAAAGCTGAAAGTGATCCGCGAGATTTGGACCTCGATGATCGAAGAAAACTCGCAACAGCAAAACTAGCGAAGGAGATTCCGATGTAGCCACGTCTCTTCTCTCTCTACCCCTCGCCGTTGTTCTCTTCGTAGCCCTGCGGTTCTTCACATCCCCGCACTCGGTCAAAACGCAACCGGGCCCGCGGGCGAAGAGTCGGCTACATCCGACAAGGCGTATCTCGGCGTGCAACTTGGATCGGCACCCGAGTTGCTTGCGATGCATCTTCCCGATGTGCTCGATCCGGGACAGCGGACTGGTGATCGTCGGAGTCAGTCCCGGTTCACCCGCGGCTCGTGATGGTCTGCAGCCCAACGACATCCTGATGCGGTTTCGACAGCCAAGGGGTGTCGAGTTATGACGCATTGATCCAATACGTGAACCAATCCAAGCCAGATCAGACCGTCCAACTGAAGGTCATTCGCCGCGGCAAGCCCCTGAACGTCAAAGTCAACCTCTGGTGCGCAGCCGACGGACTTCACCGCGAATCAACCGCTTGGCCGCTGGCCGACGGTTCCAAGTGTTCCCGGAATGCCAAATCTTGATGCACTGCGTGGCGGTGGCAATCTGCATGACATGCAAAAGTCGATGGAAAGAATGAACAAGATGATGGAGCAAATGAATCAGGAATTCAAAAAGAGCTTTGGTGGTACGATGCCAAATATGCCGCCGACGCCGAAATTCGATCCCGATTCATTCTCGTCCTCAGCGTCATCGTCGTCATCGTCCAACTTCTCATCGATCCAGGTGAACAAGACCAGCGGCAACCAGTACAAGGTCAGCGTGAAATACAAGGCCAAAGATGGCGAGGTACTGTGCGATTTGTCTCTCCGAATACGTCCCCGGGGACAAGGTCACCAAGTCGCTCAACAAAGACTGCAAGCATGAGTTTCACTATGATTGTATCTTTGATTGGTTGGACGCACGAAAACACAACATGACCTGCCCCTGTTGCCGGCTCAAGTTCATCCCTGCAGAAGTAATTAGTATGGACGACGCAGAAAGACTCCACGAAAAAGAAGACGAAGAGGTTGCCTCGGTGGCTTCAACAGATACTACTAGTAGTGAGGTCGAAAATGATACGAGTAGCACAAGCAGTTACAATAGCACTCAAGAAAGTGCTGTTGAGATACCCCTCGGTTCTGCGATAGAAGACGTCACTCCTCCTCCTGCCGTCGCAGCTAGTTCTGCACAGGCTGAGACATCGCAAGTGCCGACCGTTCTCTCTAGCATCTCTCTTGACAAGAATGCAGGGATTCCATCTCCTGAGTCTGTCGCCAAACTTGATGAACGAAATCAGAACTCAGCCCCTAACAAGAAGACTGCTATAGCTGCTTGAAGCAAAGAAGACATATGATGACTACTTGTTTTCAGACGTTCGTTTGATTTCAGTGCCTACATTATTCGTCTAGACTTCTAATTAATTAGCCGACTTCACGACCTTATTGGGAAAATTGTTGTACAGTACGGTCGATGCCGATAGAAGTCCACATAACGAATGGAATCCCTCGTTCATCTTTCTACCGCGATATCGCTTGTGCAAATCTATGCCCGGGTTGTTGCTGAATACAATAACATCGCAGCAGCTCTAGGGGGGGGGGGGGTGGTTATGGAAAGAGGAGATTAGCGGAAGAAGAAGAAAGTCAGACATGATAATAATTGAAAAGGAAGTAAGATGGGTACACATGCACATCCTCACCTTGAGCAGAGCTACGAATAGAACGAATTGCTTCCCCTTTATCTTCTCCAAATCTGTTCTTGCCGCAGTAAGCTGCGAATCAATATCTCCAAGGGAGGTGCCAATAGGATGGTCCTCCACGCTGTCATCTTCGTCATCCTTCATATCCCAGCTGTTTCTCTTTCCTTTCTCGCTCTGCTGTTGCCGCTTCTTCTTCTTCTGCTCCAACTCATGAACTCTCTCCACGGCAGTTCGCAACGTCCCACCCCGATGTCTCAGCACCTCGCGCAAATTCACGTAAAGTCCGCTAACGGCACCCACAAAGTACGCCCTGGCGGCAAAGTGTCCCGCCCTCCTCCTCAGATCGCCCCGCGCTCTGGCCCTGTCATCCTTGTTGGTCAGATTCATGTCATCCAAGAAACCCGACGATCCCAAAAAGTTGACGTTATCCCCCAACCAGAATCCCATCAGACCGACGAGCTTGAGCGTGGAGCCTATGATCTTCCACGCGGGGGCCGACGGTACGTCGTCGGTCCCCGGGCTGTACGAGAGGGCGAGCTGCGACGTTAGGGGACGGTAGATGCGCTGGCCAATGCTGGACAGGGATCGGTAGAGCCTCGACGACGATGATGCCGAGGACGAGGGCAGCAGCGGCTCGGATGTGACGGGACCCCAACCAATGTTCGTGGAGGCCCGTCGAAGCAGCAGGCGAGGACGACTACGACGGCGGTTGCTGCTAGTACTACTAGTATGATCTTGCTCCGGTTCATGATGAGCAGTAGTAGTAGACGACGTGCCATCGGTCGCAATGGTCGTTACGGGTCCCCAACCGACGTTGCTCGCCGCTCTATGGGCACGCGGCGTCCTGCCAGTGCTGTTGGTAGGCCCGTCGGTACCGTTCACGGCAACATCTTCGTCCTCCTCGCCTCCGCCTCTTTCGTCCTTCTTGCTCCCCATAACAACCACCATCTCCCCTCCTTCCCCGTCCTCCTCCTCCTCCGAAACGACCAAGTGACGCAGATGATACGAAAGGAAGCGTCCCCATCCCATGCTCCGAATCTTATCCAGCTCGACGAGGCTCCGTCCCAATCGGTAGGCCTTGCGACTTTCCGTCAGCTTGATCTGCAATCCTCGGAACTTGGCAGCCTTGTCGAGTAACCGTGCGACCATGGCGTCACTTCCTCCCAGGATGCTATCACCCAGGGACCGGGCGAGGGATTCGTAGTACCACGCGAGGAGGCGGGAGGTGTACTGGCCCAATTTGGTCAGCTTGTCCCGGCCGTCGAGGGTTAGGGATAGGGCTATCCACGACTTCAGGTGGGATGGGTCGGCCTTTAGGGCTAGACCCGATTGGAGGCATATTAGCGGTACATGTGCTGCTGGTGGTGGTGGTGGTGGTGAAGTTGGGAAGACGGATTGTGGTGGTGCTTTAGTGTGTTCCTCTTCTTCTTCTTCTTGGGTATCTTCACCTTCATCGCGGCCGTTGGGATGCTCGGTTACGTGAGCGAGTGGCGGCGACGGTGATTCATCCGTCCCGATGATCGTTGATGACATATCGTCGTCCTCCTCCTCCTCCTTGTTCTTGCTCGTCTTCCTTCTCTCCCTTTTCCCAACCACCGTTGCTTTGACGTTCTTTATAACTCTCCTTGCCCTTTTCTCTTCCTGGATCGTGGTGTCCCCGGTACTCAGTAGGCATGAATTCGGGAGTTGTTGTTGGTATCCAATTGGTCTCGTCCTCGTCGTCGGCAAGTATCGAAGATACGGTGGAAATGTCGACCGGCTCCCCTTCTCCGTCCGTTATGCTGATGTCACCCTGACTAATGTCCAGTATCGCCGCCGCTTCGAAAGGTTGGTCGGATTCGCGTTGCTGTGTTTGGCACGGCCATGACATCGAGAGGAGTAGGTAATGGCACTGTGCCTTTTTGCAGCTTTGCAGCAGCTTGGAAAACAAGGCAGATTGGCGAAATGCGCGCTGACACGAGATGTGTGACGACGCCGAAAACAGTGTCTGATGGAAAGATTTCAAAAGTATCATGCGTGCGAAGCACTTCAAAGTACTTTTGTCTTGCATGCATGCATGCTGCTACAGCTGTAGCATGCTATGCTTACCGCTCGCTCTGCTACTTTGATACCATGCCTAATGCTATTTCGGAGAGGGAGAGAGAGAACTTGCCCACCTATGAGTTGGAGGTGCTGGGATAGGAGAGGCGGTCGGGATGTGATACCGTAACTGTTGTACAAGAAAAGCGGCTGCGAGAAACGACAAACGTATGAAGAAGACCACAATTAATTTGCCGAGAATTTCAAGCGGTCCCACCTGCTGATACTCGTAGCTCGTAGCATGACAGCTGGTGTCATCAAACGGCAGTCATGCATCCATCTGCTTTCTATGGCCCTCCTGCTGCTATTAGCACTCCTCCGCTCGGAGCTCCCGCACTAGTACGTGCCCCGATACTTACGTCACCTTTTCAAAGACGCATGATGGCGGCAAATGATCAGCGTCGTATCCGCCGCCGTCGTCAGCCCGTTAGATTTGCATTCCTTCGCGGATCGGCCTCGGATCCTTCTCTCAACAGCACCAAGATGCCCACAATAGCGACGACGATGCATTCAATCCATTCCACACCACCACCGAAAACGAAAGCAACGATCCTACTGCTCTCGATCCGCCTCTCTCCACGGTCCATCGACGCATCTTGAGCTTCGTCGGCGATCCAGCCACCACCGACCCCTCTCGCTTCCCAACGCGCGACGACTTGCAAATCCCGCCATCGACAACGTATCCCCTCCACGTTGATCTTGGCGGCGAGGGACGATTCACGGCCCACGGCGTCACGTGCGGCTTCCGGAATGCGCTCAACGTGAATGCCCGACGTACCAACAGCCAGCTGCTATCATTACGTGGTTCTAGTAGGCCGATACCGTTGCTCTTGCGGGTGATCGATTGGGAGTACGATCCACCAATACCTCTTGGGGACGGGGTGGTGGACTACCTAACGATGCAGAGTGCCCCACTAACGGGACATAACGTTGACGAAATATGCAGAGTATTGGCACCTGGTGGATGTGTTGGGCTTTGGATAGATTTGGATGGCCCCGTGGATGATGCGAAAGGCGGTGGAGGCAACAACAGCGGGGCGAAGTGCACCAACCTTGATATGGCACACCGTTTGGCGGAAAGGCTGGATTCTACTTTGGAGTACTGCCACAGTTCAACGAGAAGTACAGAAATTCATGTAGAGGGTCGGCATAATGATATATGGGAGTGCACTGATGAGTTTGATGGGCGGTATCCCTATCCTAAGCTGTGCATCGTCAATTGTCCGAAATAAATGTGTTTTTGCGAGGTTGCGATACCTCTTTGTACAGTAGTAGAGAGTAGATAGATGCATGCTGGACTAGAAAGTAGCTAGCTAGAGTTTCTACATACAGATAGGTGTTGCAAAAGAGTGCCCTCCTGATTTTAGCCCGTTGGTCCTGACTACGGGCGCCGGTGGGACCATGCATGTGACTGCTACTCCCTACTCTAATAATTCCCCTATAGGATACCTTCCCTCAGAGAGTCCTCGCCCCTGATGGCTTTTTCCGCCCCTGGCGTCTCGAATCGCATCGTGCTTCGCCTCTCGACGCCACTCGCTGTTTCCTCGAAAGAAGAGACAAAGATCTCAAATCAAATCAAAAGAAGAGACAAAGATGAAGCTCATCACTGCCCTTCCCGTACTAGCCCTCTCACGGCCCTCTCGTCCTCAACCGTCCTTCTTGCCGCCGTTGACAAGGAGGAGGGAGGCATCAACCGAGCTGACACACCGCCGGCTGCGTCATTGATTTGGAATCCTGTTGCGCCCAGGGTGAATGCTGCATGTACTAATAGGTGAGAATCAAAAATGACTTTCTAATCGCTAAACGCATCTAGTATGCCATTGCATACGAAGAGGTATCGCATGCGTGATTCCGTAATTCTTTTCTCCACCTTTCCTCCACGCCCCTTGTTTCGAAATGACCAGAAATGACTCGACTCGACTCACTCGACTCGACTCGACTCGACTGACGACTCGTCAGTCTTGCTGACTGTCGCGTCCGCATAAAATAAAAAAGCAGCCATAATGCGGCTCATCATCATCGGTTGCGCGCGGCGGCGGACGCCAATGGCCCCCCGCCCCCTCGAGCTTCCCGGCGCTCGCCTCTGGCGCGTCTGCAAGAAAGCCACTGCACGCCTCATTCCTCGAAAAAGGAACAAGAGACGCCAAGATGAAGCTCACCACCGCCCTTCCCGTACTAGCCCTCACGGCCCTCTCGTCCTCGACCGTCCTTGCCGCCAAGGACGCGGCGAGCGGAGGCATCAACCGAGCCGACACCGCCGGCTGCGTCATTGACGGCAATGCCTATTGCGCCCAGAATGAGTGTTGCATGTTCTACTGGGGTGAGTAGAATCTAAAATGTCCTACTAATAGCTAAACGCCTCTCTAGTACGTCTGTCCTATGCGATAGTAGTTCCTCGGCTTCCCTTTCAACATGGGCTGATTTCTCTTTCTGCCATGGTACCCCTAATCCCCATTTTCCTTCATATCGTCATCCTTTGGCCATTAATTGCGCGCAAATACCACCAAACAAGGCTTTGGATGCTACGCTACCTCTGATGGGGTTTACACCGACAGGTATCCCTGGATGAAATGCTACGATCCCGCTGTTCCTGTACCCGCGAGTGCCGAGGGCGTCACCGATGAGCAGATTGCCGATGCCAACGCCATCCTCGAAGGTACGTACATTAGGTGTTTCATGTAATATTTGCATTTTCGCACGACCGCAACTTTTCGTGATCAGCATGCTTCATTCAATAACGACCCAATTGTTGCAATGCCCCTCTTTCCGCCTTTATAGCCTGTCCGGAGGATGCGGCGGCCATTGAAGACTGCGAGGCCGCTGTTGCGACGTTGCCGCGTCGCCGATGCCGAGTCGCCGATGACGCCCCCGATGCAACCTCATCCGGACCAGTCAAGGCCGCCGCACCTCTTCCCGTTGCTACCGTCATGGCCGCTGTTGGCATGATGCATTAGATCATAGAGAATGGGTGCGTATGCCTGCCTAATTCCTGGTTGTAAAGGATTACCAATTCGTGAAAAACTACACGTATTAACTCAGCATTACGAACTGTGAAGTCTTATTCCGAATTATCAAAATGTATGCATTTGCATTATGAACCGATATGCTCTTTTAAGTGACGGTCTCGTTGCTTGGGTACTTAAATGTAGGTCAAGAGTTTTTATTTGCTCTTCTAAGTAACATCATACATGTATGATTTTCATTACATGTATGTGTGCACTTCCAGCTACAGTTACAAACATAAGATTGGCTGCGTCCACGCTCACCCTTAAGTACAGTACGGCATGTACGCTACGATCTTATTGTATTCACTTCTTGAATAACGCCACACACGATAATCACGTCGTCACGCTACGAAGCTTCCGCTGTTCCCCTATTTCTGTTCCAGTCGCCCCACAAAAAGTGAATAATAACCCTCCGACAAGAAGAAAACCAATTAGAGCTACTAAAATAGAAATTGTACCGGTGGTTCCTTCATAGTTTTATAAAATTTACTAGGAACTCTTATTGGCCTCTTTCAATGATAAATGATGTAAGAGCGTGTTCAGCAGACCTCTACTTTTTTCTCGCCTATTCTCTTCGACATCGACAGTGGGTCCGCATGCCTTACCGCATGCGGTGGGCCAACAACTAAATCTCCTGTACAAAGCCGCCCTGTTACGTCGTGCTTCTCTCGCCACACATGCCTCGAAAGAAGAGAGAAAGATGAAGCTTACCACCGCCCTTCCCGTACTAGCCCTCACGGCCCTCTCCTCCTCGGCCGTCCTTGCCGCCAAGGACGCGGCGAGCGGAGGCATTAACCGCGCCGACACGGCCGGCTGCGTCATTGATGGCAATGCCTATTGCGCCCAGAATCAGTGCTGCATGTTCTACTGGGGTGGAGAGTAGTGTAGCATTCTGCTGTCGTCTTTCCAACATGCGCTGATTTCTGTTCTACCACTGACCCCATTTTCCTTCATCTTGTCATACTTTGGCCATTTCTCACTGTCGGCGCGTGAATACCACCAAATAAGGCTTTGGATGCTACGCCACCTCTAATGGGGTTACTGTCGACAGATATCCCTGGATGAAATGCTACGATCCCGCCGTTCCTGTTCCCACGAGTGCCGAGGGCGTCACCGATGAGCAGCTTGCCGATGCCAACGCCATCCTCGAAGGTACGTACTACTACTAGTAGGTGTTTCAATGCATAATGTATCATGTTTTTGGTGGTTCCACTTTCGCTTCGCATTTTTCGCACGACCGCAACTTTTCGCGATCCGCGTGCTTCATTATTCAATAACGGCCCACTTGTTGCAATGTCCCTCTATCCACCGTTATAGCCTGTCCCGAGGATGCGGCAGCCATTGAAGACTGCGAGGCCGCTGTTACCGATGTCGCCCCCGATGCAACCTCGTCCGGACCAGTCAAGGCTGCCGCACCTCTGGCCGTTGCTACCGTCATGGCCGCTGTTGGTATGATGAATTAGAGCATGTAGAGAATAGATGCGTATGTCTGCCTCTTCCTGGCTGTGAACGATTATCGATCCATGGATCCATAGCTCGTGACAATCTGTTGGAATTATTAACTCAACATCAAAGTCTTAAAAATCAGAATTATCAAAATGTGTGTATGCATTTGCAACATGCCGAAGCGATGTCCCTTGGGTATCTTAAACTAGTTCATTAAGTACTAGATCAAGAGTTTATTTGCTCTTTCAACATCATACATATATGGTTTTCGTTGCATCTTATGTGTGCACTTCCAGCTACAGTAGCAATACATGTAATAAGATTGGTTGTATCCATGCTCGCCCGCAACGGCAAGGCTACGATCTATCGTATTCACTTCTTGAATATACCGCCGCACAAGATCAACGGCAGCGCCGGTGCCGGAGTGCCAGGATGACTCACGCTCGGTGATGGATTGTACTTCGACCCAATGAGACAACTGCCATGGGCGCGCAAATCGCAAGACTCTTGGCCGCATTGACAATCTCTCATGTTTTCGGTAGCATCCTTGGAGCACAGACAGCACTTGGGATCGTCCAGATAGCTCGTCATTGCATCATTCGGTACGAATGGTGCGCCCCTTGGCCGAGGTTTCTTCGCACGGGCGGCGTCTAGGGCCTCCTGTAAATTTATTACACGCTGTTCGAGACGGCGTATCTCCTCATCGGTAGCAGCCTTGTCAGCCTTCAATGACTGCGCCTCCTCTCTGGCTTCCTCCGCGCTTTCCTTCAATCGTTCCGCCTCGGACTTGGCCGCTACCAGTTCTTTCTCGAGTTCCTCATACGCCGATACCAGTTCCAGTCCAAGCTTTTCACTCTGCGATGCCGTTGTCCTTAGTTCTTCAAGCTGCTCCCGAAGACGCGATATTTCTTGCCTGATCCTCCATCTGCAGCATCCGTGCCTCTATTTCGGCAACGGCCACCGATCGTTCAACCTCTGCGGCTACTCTGTGATCATTGTTGGCAATCGCCAGCTCAAGGTGGGATATTTGATCCCTAAGACGGCCTATCGTCTGATCTGCAGTCTCCTCAGAATCCTTCTCTGTGCTTTGGAATCTGGTCCCTGAAATACAACGCCACCATTGCCGCTGCTATTCTGCTGCTGCATAATCGTCTGGTGCATGGAATGGAACGAGGGTAGTCCTCCGGCGCTAGGCGATGCACTGTCTCCTCTTTAGTGTTCTTATTACCACCACCATCGCTATCACTCCCACCACCACCAACGCCAACACCACCGCCCTCGTCACTAGTATCGATCCCATTCTGAATCTCCTCATCGGCCAAGCTACTTCGCTTCATCAGGGCAATAGGCGTCGTGAGAACCTTGGTCGTTCCAGCCTTAAGCTTCTTCACCCCCTCCTCGGCCCTTCGCGACGTTTCCGCCACCGCCTGCTTCGTCGACGTTCCGATCTTCTCCGCCGCCCTTCCGCCCTTCTCCTGGAGCTCCTTGACGGATCCAATCTTTGCCCTGCGCATTGCGGTGGTGGTGGTACCATTGTTACGAGTAGACCTGGTAGGCTGCTTCCGGTGGTCGTCTTCTCCCCGTTGCCGGAGGTTGGTGGCGACGCCAAGATCGATGTTTTCCATGAAGCCATCGACCGAGGAGTCGTCGTCGTCGTCATTGTTATCGTCATCGTCGTCGTTGCTATTTCCAGACGGTCCATCGGCAATGGCGCTGCTGTCGGCGGTCCATTCCTCAACTTCATCGACCGGGCAGTTGCTGCTCATCTCTCGTTCCTCTTTGCCGTAGTAGCTACCGAACTTGCTGCTGCTGCTGCTGCCGCCGCCTATCGATGGTGCAGTTTGAGCAGGAGCGGCAACGACCAAGTTATGGCCCGACTCGTCCAACCTCGGAAGATCGAAGTAGCTTCTACCATCGATGAACAGATCAAACTGCCTTTCCGTCTTCCTCTTCTTCTTCTTCTTCGTCTTCCCGCCCACGGCGATCCTGCTACCACCCCCGCGAGGCCGGCATAGCCGCGTCAGACAACCCTTAGGTGTATCCCGACGTCGTTGCTCCTGATGATCCCCCCCTCCTCCCCAGTACCCAGCTCTCCTCGAGCAGACGCTGCATCCCAACCCCAACGCCAACCAGGGGCATTTTTCTGCCGTCGCGCAATTTCACCTCCCGACCATCGGCGGCTAGGATGGGACGACCGGAGGTGGGACTCCACGATAGGGTTATCACGTGCTCATTCTCGGACGGGGGCGGCGGGTTCGATGGCAGAGGGTGCCGAAGCGGAAGAGGATGCGTCGCTTGGTGGTCGGGATGTGTTTGCCGGTCGATTCGATGGTGTGATCTATTTGATAGGCTTGACCTGAGGTAGGCGCCGCTTCCTTGCCGGCGTAGATGATCAGCGGACCGCTCGGGGTAGCTGAGGCGGTTCGGCGGACGCCGAAGGCGATGCAGGTAGGAACTCCATTGCATCCCTGCCGCGGTCGGGTCGTTGATATCTAGAGAGGGTTGGATAGTGCATTCCTCAAAGAGCGAGGGCATAAATCGATCTTGTCAGCGAGTTACTAGTACCTTTTTTGGTTCGTGGTACGATCGTATCGCGGGAAGGATCTTTCACACGCCGCTGATTTTCGCAGCAAATTGACTGCTGTTCTTCGTCCCTTCCTTTCTACTACAGTATGCAAAAGGGCCGTCAGATAGATCTAGAGATGGGGGGGTCTTCTTGCTCTGATCGCCATCTGGAGAAGCATGAGATGTGTGTACTGGAGTACTGGACGCGTCGTGGCTATGAGAAAGGCGAGGTCGGCCGTCAAAAGCACGACCCAGACGTCGAGAAGATCGCCAATAAAACGATTTCTCTTGGCCGTGCACGCGAGCTTTGCAGATTCATGCATGCGCA